>NZ_JBQUYZ010000002.1:0-1086898 GCF_056314105.1 Xanthobacter sp. DMC12
AAGTTGTATGAGATTGATCCGGCGTCGCTACGAAACTTACACTCATCTAGACGAGGTCGAACACTCCAATATCACTCACGTGATAACCAAAGCGTCCGGAGTTCCGTAGACCGCCAAAGTCTCACAGGTCTTTCCCAGCATCGCTGCCAGAAGAGACCCCGCAAGGACTCCGCCGTCCACGTTTCTCTTTCTTCTGTCATACATGTCAAACAGCGGTGGAAGCAGAAGCCTCCCTGCCCTAGAAGGGCCGACAGACGCGCCATCGTCCGGCTCTTTAACCGGCGGCTTCACATCAGTGAAGTCGTGAGGAGCGTCGGAGACGCGCTGTCGATCCGTCCAGTTGGCGGCGGCAGCGCGTCGTCGATGGGCGGTTTATAGGGGCAACCCCCTTCCGGTGTCAACACCCCCGTTTTCAGCCATCGTGAAGCGCGTATGACGCTGTGGGCAAATCCCCGCCTACCGGGCCACCGCCCGTTGCAATGCAACGATCTTCGGCCTGTGGACATATTGCGCTGCAAGAGCGGCTCGAATCGCAGTCGGCGAAGCTTCAGCCGAAAAATTCCGGATCTTTTTCCCCAGTGCCCCGCCGAAAAGCCCCGGCCCTCGCTCGGCGCCCCCCTCCGGGGCGTACGGATCGCGCTCGCGCGCGTGCGCGCGCATATGGATGTGTCGATTTGAATGCGCGGCCCCCTGCCGGGACCCCAGCGCGGCGCGACGGCAACGCCGACGCCATGCTTTTGCCGCCTCCGGACCCTCACATGCGCCGCCACGGACGGGGCCGACGGGGCGTGATTTGCGCCGCGTCATTGACGGGTGGTGAGGCGGGAGGCATGTTCGCCAAACGTCTTGTTCGCCGAACGTGTTGGCAACCGTTTTTGCAGAAACCCTGGCGGGTAACGGCCTGTGCGCCGCACACGCGCACGCAGCTGAGGGACGCAGATTGTATCATCGACGATCAGCCGGGGACTGGCGCGACGCCACGAGCGCTGCCGGTCTCGGCGACGACCCCCCGCTCGGGGTGGACGGAGATGAAGAGGATATCGACCGGCGCCGCGTCTCCGCGCGCTGGTTCGCCGCCACGCTGCTCACGGCCTTGTGTGGTTCTTTCCTGATGGGCGGCGCCGTTTATGCGGCGCTGGACGGCGAGCACCGCTTCGCGCTCATGCCGGAAAAGGTGCGCAACGCCATCCGCGGCGCGCTGGCCGTGGGTGAGCGCCCGGTCAACTCGGCCCGCAAGGGCGATCGCATGTCGCTCCTCGGCGACGTCGCCACCGCCCGCCAGACCTTCCGCGTCTCCACCGCCACCAAGATGGGTGACCGCGAGATCATCAAGGTGCGTCCCTTCACCCGGGTGGCGGCGAACCTCGCCATGTCCACCACCTCGGTGTCCTCCAACATCCCGCGCTTCAATCCGGCCCAGCTCGTGGCCGATTCCAGCAAGGACGAGGTCGCGCCCCAGGCCGAGCCCACCGGCGAGGTGACGCTGGTGATGCGCGATATCTCCAGCCTGCCGCCGAGCACCCGCCTTGGCGCCGCGACCTCCATGGAAAACGTGCTGGTGAAGGTGCGCGAGGTGGCCGAGCTGACCCGCGTGCAGCCCGGCCAGGGCGGATTGCCCGCCGCCATCGTCGCCGGCCAGCCGGGCTTCCCGCCCCAGATGGCGGCCCAGGCCGCGACGTCGCCCTACCTCTCCTATGCCAGCGTCGGCAACGCGCTCGGCTCGCCGGGCCTGCCGGCCTCCGCCGTTCCCGCCGCCCACGCGCCGCCCGGCGCCGCCAATGCGCCGGTGCCGGTGGCACCGAACAACATCAGCTTCGTGCCCAAGACCTCCGACGAGACCTCCGGCGGCAACGACTGGTCGGACGCCACCGTGGTGGTGAAGAAGGGCGACACCATCGTCTCCATCCTCATGGACAACGGCGTCTCCAAGGAAGACGCCCGCGCCGCCGCCGCCGCCTTCCAGCGCGGACGGGACGGCACGGTGAAGGATGGCCTGCGCATGCACCTGCTGCTGCAGGAAGAGAACAAGCGGGTGCGCCCGCTGCGCATCTCCATCTTCAGCGACCTCGGCCACGAGGGCACCGTCGCGCTCTCCGACAAGGACGAGTTCGTCAACGTTCCCGAGCCGTCCGAGACCGAGATGGCCGGCGTCTCCGAGGATACGGACGAGGATGACGGCGGCCCCGGCATCCGGCTCTACGAGAGCATCTACGAGACCGCGCTGCGCAACGACGTGCCGCGCAGCGTCATCGCCGACCTCATCCGCGTCTATTCCTTCGACGTGGACTTCCAGCGCCGGGTGAAGCCGGGCGACAGCTTCGAGGTGCTGTTCTCGGACGACCCGGGCGCCTCCAACGACGTGCTCTACGCCGCCCTCACCGTGAACAAGGAAACGCGACGCTACTTCCGCTTCCAGACCACGGACGACGGCCTCGTCGATTATTATGACGAGGACGGCAAGAGCGCGAAGAAGTTCCTGGTCAGAAAGCCCATGGCGGGCGGCATCATGCGCTCGCCCTTCGGTTATCGCCGCCACCCCATCCTCGGCTATTCCAAGCTGCATACGGGCGTGGACTGGGCCGACGCCATCGGTTCGCCCATCTATGCCGCGGGCAATGGCACCATCATCTACGCCAACTGGAAATCCGGCTACGGTAAGCACACGGAAATCCAGCACGCCAACGGCTACGTCACCACCTATTCGCACCAGTCCGGCTTCGCCCGCGGCATCCGCGAGGGCGTGACGGTGCGCCAGGGCCAGCTCATCGGCTATCTCGGCAACACCGGCCTCTCCACCGGCCCGCATCTGCACTACGAAGTGAAGATCAACGGCAACTTCGTCGATCCCATGCGCATCCGACTGCCCCGCGGCCGGGCGCTGGACGGCAAGTTCCTCGCCGAGTTCAAGAAGGAGCGGGAGCGCATCGAGGCCCTGCTCAGCCACGCCCCGGTGCCGCCCAAGGTGGCGAACGCCTCCGGCTCCAAGACCCGCGCCGCCAGCAACTGACGGCCCGCCCTTCCCCTGTCGTGCGCGGGGGGAGGCGCTCGTCTTCAAAAGACCGCTGGACACGCGGGATGGCGCCGCAGGCGCGGCTGCACTTCGCCACAAACAAAGCTTGACCTTGGGGACGGTTCAGCTACCGCTGCGACCGGTTGAAAGCCAAACCTTTCTCTCCCAGAGGACTGCCCCCATGAGCGGCCCCTTCCGTGGTTCGGTTCGTTCCCTCGCCTGCGCCCTCCTTCTCGCCACCGCGCTTCCCGCCCTCGCCGCCGCCGATCCGTTGGGTGACTATGTGACCGCCCGCGACAAGGCCATCGCGGCATCCCTCGCCGCCGGCAAGGCCGGCAAGAGCGGCGACGAGGCCGTGATCAAGCGCGAGGAAGCCGCGCTCAAGGACCTCGGCAAGCGCATGACCGTCGTCATCGGCCCGGTGAAGTTCAAGGGCCTCGGCGACCCGCAATATACCCTGCGGGTGCTGACCTACGACGAGAACACCCCCGCCAAGGATCTCGACGGCATCTCTTTCGCCGCCAAGGATTTCAACACCCGCCTCGTGGTGGCGCCCGACAGCCTCTTCACCGCCTGGCTCGCCGCCCGCGCCAAGGATCCGGACGCCCCGAAAGCCTTCGCCTCCGGCCTGAAGGAGGCGGCGGGCACGTCCGAGTTCTACACCAACGCCATCGCCTTCGACGGCGGCTACTACCAGCCCTATGTGGAGCTGCCCGTGGCCGCCGCGCCGGGCGAGACCGCCATCGCCTGGCTGGGCCTCCAGACCGAGGAACCCGCCGGCAATACCGCGCCCAACGAGATCGCCATCGTGCGCGTGGGCGGCGGCAAGGCCATGGTGGGCGTGACCATGACGAAGCTGGACGTGAAGCCCATCGCCGCCTGCGACGCCATCTGGCAGCCCTTCAAGACCAAGGCCGACGCGCTGCAGAAGCAGGTGGAGAAGGACAACAAGGACCAGGACCCGCGCTGGGAGCAGATCACCAAGATCCAGGACGAAGGCTCGATCGCCTATCGCGCCTGCTTCTTGAAGGAAGCCCCCGGCCAGCCCTTCTTCGCCGCCGCCGTGAAGAAGGCGGAAGCCTTCCTTGCCACGTCCCGGGGACAGTGAGCGGGCTACCTTCATCACGCATTGATTTTTACCATTGGCGGCGCAGATTGCGCCGCCAATGTCGTTTCAAGCCATGAGAGTCCCCATGATGCGCCCCCGCCCCGCCGGATGCTCCTCTCTCCGCCTGGCCGCGGTGCTGCTCGCGGGACTTCTCGCCGCGCCGGCGGCGGCCCGTGCGGATGCGGCGGACGACTACATCGCCGCCCACACCAGGGCCGAGGCGGAGGTGGCCGCCGCCGTGAAGACGGGCAAGAGCGATGGCGACATCGACAAGCTCAGCGCGCCGCTGCTGAAGGATCTGGAAAAGCGGATGGTCGCCCTCCTCGGGCCGCTCAGCTTCAAGGGCACGCAGAAGAAGCCCATCTTCATGCCCTCCTCGCTCAACCCGGAATTTCTGGAATCCAAGGAGCCGGACGGCCTTCTCTTCTCCGGCGCCAACCTCACCACCCGCTATTTCGTCTCCCCCGAGCCCGTCTTCACCCAGTGGCTTGCCGCCCGCGCCAAGGAGGAGGACGCCGCCCCCGAGCTGCGCCTCGGCCTCAAGGGGGCCATGGGCACGGAGCCCTTCTATTTCGCCGTGCTGGGCACGGATGCCGCCTTCATCAAATACATGGACCTGCCGGTGACGGCCGGCGAGGGCGAGAGCGTCACCGCCGCGCTCGGCCTCTTCACCCAGTCGGGCCAGCAGAACGATCCGCCCAGCAGCATCGTCTTCACCCGCATCGGCGACGGCCGCGTGGTGGTGGGCACGGCGGACCTCAAGGCCAGCATCAAGCCCCTGCCCGCCTGCGAAGCCATCTGGAAGGAAGCCAACGCCAAGGCCACCAAGCTCGAAGACGCCGCCGGCAAGACCCGCAACGACGAGGACCCGCGCTGGAAGCAGGCCGAACAGGTCCGCGAAGCCGGCGGCGACGCCTTCCGCGCCTGCTTCGTCAAGGCCGCGCCGGGACTGCCGTTTTTCCCGGGCGCGGTGAAGCGCGCGGAGGAGCTGGTCCAGGCGGCGCGGGGGAAGTAGGCGTCAGGCTTTCCAGAAGTCGGCGGCGCCTTCGGGCAGGGTGGCGAGGACGCGGTCGAGCTTGTCCGCATCCATGTTCCGCCGCAGCGCCGCCGCTACGTCGGCGATGGCCGAGGCCGGCGCGAAATTGTGGTGACGGCGCAGGTCCTGCACCTCCGCCGTCATCGTCTCCCGATCCGCGAACGGCCGCCGCGGCTCGGCCGTGTCCCAGTCCGCCACGAAGATGGCCCGCAACACGGGCGGCAGCGCCCCCGCAAAGCGGATCGCCTCCTCCACCGACAGCCGCCGCCGGAACACCACCAGCACCCCCTCGACCATGGTGTAGGTCTGATTGCGCGTGGTGAGCCCAGCCGTGTCCCGCGCGTCGGCGAGGAAGCGGTCGAACTGCTCGGTGGCGTGCTGGAGGTCGAGGGGTATGGTCATGGGCTAATGCGGGGGAGCTGAAGCGCTGCTCATGCATTCAAACCCTTTGCGAAGCGGCAGCTGCCTCGATCCATTTCAGGATGTCGGGAAAATCTCGTGCACAATGAAGGGCGATATCATCGAATATCAGCTGGTCCCTCATCGAATGCGGCTTGCAGGCTAAATAGAATTTTCGTCCTTCGTACTCGACGTATATGACCCACTCGCCCGTTAACTTCCCCTCAGCGGCGCGTTTCTCGAATGGCTCTCGTGTCACGCGACGAGCGAGCTCGGCGACAACGTCCTCAGTAATTACATCACCCGCGCGGGAGCCAAGCACCTCGTGAACGAGGTTTTTAAGTCCGTGCTTGCCGAGGCCGAGACTTATGTTGTGCGCGATAAACCGCGCTGCGAAAAAATGTTTGTGCCAAAGGCCCTTTAGTGGGGGAAATTTGAACTGCGCAGGAGGTTTGACCCTCGATCCGGAAACAAGCCCCTCCAGTTCGTCAATAGATTGAATAATTTCAAAGGGATTGATGCCGTAAGTCGCTTCCAAAGCAAACATGTCGATCCATATTAGCGTCGACATACGATTCCGGTAAGGTCTTGTTCCGCCGTAAACAACACGGAACCGCTCAAGCTCTTTCATTGGGATGCTGAGAGCAGGCGGCACCATGGATTCGAAGCCGTCCGACATGTCACATTCCGCTGAACCAAGTTCCTGACTGCAATGTACGGCGTAACGACAGCGCGAACCTTCATGTCGCTGGGCTAACCACCGCTCCCCAAAAGCTACGGCGCGCATCAACCACGTCGACTTTACCGTAGGTTCATTTCAGATCAAACGACTGTCGGCGCGCACCGTCACGCTTGACGTCTTCTACGCGCCCTTCCTCGCAAGTAAATCGACAGCAGAGGCGCCGTCGGCTCTGCACTTCAGGCTACCCCCTCGCCGCGCACCCCCGCAAAAAACCCCCGGCGCTCGTACGCCGGGGGTCCGTTCTCACACCCTAAACCCTAACCCTCAGGCCGCCTGATCCACCTTCGGCGCCTCGCTGGCGAAGGTCAGGTGGCCGTCGGCCAGCCCCACGGTCACCTTGGCGCCGTCGAGGATCTCGCCGCCGAGGATCTTCTCGGCCAGGGGGTCCTGCACCAGCTTCTGGATGGTGCGCTTCAGGGGGCGCGCGCCATAGGCCGGGTCGTAGCCCTTTTCGGCGAGGAAGCTGCGCGCCTCGGGGGAGAGCTCGATGGTGATCTTGCGATCCTCCAGGAGCTTGCGCAGCCGGCCCAGCTGGATGTCCACGATGTGGTCCATCTGGTCCCGCTTCAGGCGGTGGAACATGACGATCTCGTCGATCCGGTTGATGAATTCCGGGCGGAAGTGACGCCGCACGGCCCCCATCACCATGTCGTAGGCCTCCTCGTCGGACACCACCTCGTCGCCCGCATGGCCCGGCACCTTGAAGCCCATGGGCTGGCGCGGATCGGCGAGGAATTCGGCGCCGAGGTTCGAGGTCATGACGATCAGCACGTTGCGGAAGTCCACCGTGCGGCCCTGTCCGTCCGTCAGGCGCCCGTCGTCGAGCACCTGCAGGAGGACGTTGAACACGTCCGGATGCGCCTTCTCCACCTCGTCGAACAGCACCACCTGATATGGCCGGCGCCGCACGGCTTCGGTGAGGGCACCGCCCTCGTCATAGCCCACATAGCCGGGAGGGGCGCCGATCAGCCGGCTCACGGAGTGCTTCTCCATGTATTCCGACATGTCGATGCGCACCATCGCCGTCTCGTCGTCGAACAGGAACTCGGCCAGCGCCTTGGTCAGCTCCGTCTTGCCGACGCCCGTTGGGCCGAGGAAGAGGAACGAGCCGATGGGCCGGTTCGGGTCCTGCAGGCCGGCGCGGGCGCGGCGCACGGCGGTGGAGACGGCGGCCACGGCCTCCGACTGGCCCACCACGCGCTTCGCCAGCTCCAGCTCCATGCGCAGCAGCTTCTCGCGCTCGCCTTCGAGCATCTTGTCCACCGGCACGCCGGTCCAGCGGGAGACGACGCCGGCGATGTGGCTGGGCGTCACCGCCTCTTCCACCATGCCGCCGGCCGCGCCCGCCTTCTCGATGTCGGCGAGCTTCTTCTCCAGCTCCGGGATCACCGAATAGGTCAGCTCGCCGGCCTTCTGGTATTCGCCCTGCCGCTGCGCGGAGGCGAGGTCGGCGCGCGCCTGGTCGAGCTTGGCCTTGACGGTGGTCGCCTCGCCCAGCTTCTCCTTCTCGGACTTCCACTTGGAGGTGAGGACCGAGGCCTTCTCCTCCAGGTCCGCCAGCTCCTTCTCGGACCGCTTCAGACGGTCGCGGGAGGCGCTGTCGGTCTCCTTCTTCAGGGCCTCCTGCTCGATCTTGCGGCGCATGATCTCGCGGTCGAGGCTGTCCAGCTCCTCCGGCTTGGAATCCACCTGCATGCGCAGGCGCGAGGCCGCCTCGTCCACAAGGTCGATGGCCTTGTCGGGCAGGAAGCGGTCGGTGATGTAGCGGTTGGAGAGAACCGCCGCAGACACCAGCGCGGAGTCGGTGATGCGCACGCCGTGGTGCAGCTCGTACTTCTCCTTCAGGCCGCGCAGGATGGAGACGGTATCCTCCACCGTGGGCTCGGAAACGAAGACGGGCTGGAAACGACGGGCCAGCGCCGCGTCCTTCTCCACGTGCTTGCGGTATTCATCGAGCGTGGTCGCGCCGACGCAGTGCAGCTCGCCGCGGGCAAGGGCGGGCTTCAGCAGGTTGGACGCATCCATGGCGCCGTCGGTCTTGCCGGCGCCGACGAGGGTGTGCATCTCGTCGATGAACAGGATGATGCCGCCCTCGGCAGCCTCGACCTCGGAGAGCACGCTCTTCAGGCGCTCCTCGAACTCGCCGCGATACTTCGCGCCGGCGATGAGCGAGCCCATGTCGAGGGAGAGAAGGCTCTTGTCCTTCAGGCTCTCGGGCACGTCGCCGTCCACGATGCGGCGGGCCAGGCCTTCCACGATGGCGGTCTTGCCGACGCCGGGCTCGCCGATGAGCACGGGGTTGTTCTTGGTGCGGCGCGCCAGCACCTGAATGGTGCGGCGGATCTCCTCGTCGCGGCCGATCACCGGGTCGAGCTTGCCGTCCCGCACGGCCTGGGTGAGGTCGCGGGCGTATTTCTTCAACGCGTCATAGGCGTTCTCGGCGGTGGCGGTGTCCGCGGTGCGGCCCTTGCGCAGGGCCTCGATGGCCGCGTTCAGGGTCTGCGGGGTCACGCCCGCCTTCGCCAGCATCTTGCCGGCGTCGGTGTCCTTCTCGATGGCGAGGGCAAGCAGCATCCGCTCGACGGTGACATAGCCGTCACCCGCCTTCTTGGCCGCCTGCTCGGCGGTCTCGAACACCTTGGCGAGCTGCTGGGACACGTAGACCTGTCCCGAGCCGCCCGACACCTTCGGCAGCTTCTTCAGCGCCGCTTCCACC
This sequence comes from Xanthobacter sp. DMC12, assembly GCF_056314105.1. Lineage (NCBI taxonomy): Bacteria > Pseudomonadati > Pseudomonadota > Alphaproteobacteria > Hyphomicrobiales > Xanthobacteraceae > Xanthobacter > Xanthobacter sp. DMC12. The sequence continues at coordinate 9,012 of NZ_JBQUYZ010000002.1, forward strand.
TCGGCACGCACCAGCACGGGATTGCCGCCCGCGCGCTGGATGAGGCCCGAGCACAGGCCTTCGGGATCGTCCATCAGCACCTTCAGGAGGTGCTCCGGCGTGAACTGCTGGTTGCCCTCCCGCACCGCCAGCGACTGGGCGGACTGGACGAAGCCCCGCGCGCGCTCGGTATAGATCTCAAAATTCATCTGTCTCTCCTCCTTCCCGCGCCCGATACCTTCTCAAGAAGCATAGCGGGCGCGGCGGGACACGGTCCCGGCATCCCCGGCTACCGTCGCGCAGGCGGAACAAACCTGCGCCGTGCCTCATGTGGGTGTGGCCCCGCAGCAACGGAAGGGGGTGACGGAACGATTTCGAGCCGGCCGGGCCAGACCGCGCCGCCACCCCCTTCCGAGACCCCGACGTTAGGTCAGGCGGGCGGCCATCGCCTTGATCCAGGCGAAATTTTCACCGGCCTTGACCGAGCCGGCGGGGCATGGGACGCGAGGGCCTCCGGACCCGAAGGAGCGCCCCGCATGCCTGTGTCGTCCGCCGCCTCGACCTCCACCATTCCGGCGGCCGCGCTGCCCCCCGCCACCGTCACCGCCCTCTACCGCCATCCGGTGAAGGGCCTCTCGCCCGAGGCGCTGGACGCCGTGGAGCTGACGGCCGGCGCCTTCTTTCCCAACGATCGCCTCTATGCGGTGGAGAACGGCCCCAGCGGCTTCGATCCCGCCGAACCCTCCTACCGGCAGAAGACCGCCTTCCTGATGCTGATGCGGGACGCCCGCCTCGCCGCCCTCGCCTCCCGCTATGACGCGGCGACGGGCACGCTCACGCTCTCCCTCGACGGCCATGAGGTGGTGGCGGCCAACCTTGCGACACCCGAGGGCCGGGCGGAGGTGGAGGCCTTCCTCACCTTCTATATGGGCGAGGAGGCGCGCGGCCCGCTGAAGCTGCTCACCGCGCCGGAGGGCTTCCGCTTCACCGATTCGCTGCGCTCCGGCTTCCTCTCCTTGCTCAATCTCGAAAGCGTGCGCGATCTCGGCGCGCGCATGGAGGCGGAGCTGGACCCCCGCCGCTTCCGCATGAACCTCCATCTGGAAGGCTGGCCGGCGGGCGCGGAGCTGGAGCTGTCCGGCGCGCGGCTCGATGTGGGAACGGCGCGCATCGCCATCCTCAAGCGCACCGAGCGCTGCGCCGCGGTGAACGTGAACCCTTCGACCGCCGCCCGCGACCTCAATGTGGTGAAGGGCCTCGTTTCCGCCTACGGCCACGCTGACTGCGGTATCTATGCCAAGGTGGTGCGGTCCGGCCGGGTCGCGGTCGGCGACACCATCCGCCCCGCCGCCGACTGATGCCTCCCGGGAGAAATCCATGCGCCTGCCATCCGCCCTTCTCGCCGCCACGCTCGCCATCGCGCTGATCGTCCCCGCCTCCGCCGCCAGCTTTTCCTGCAACGGCGTGACGGCGCCCGACGAGGTGGCCATCTGCAAGAGCTGCGACCTCGCCCAGCTCGACGTGAAGATGGCGACGCTCTACGGCGTCATCACCAAGATGGTCGGCATGGGCCAGCGCGGCATGATCCAGGACGACCAGCGCGCCTGGCTGGTGCAGCGCGCGAGCTGCAAGGGCGACGCCGCCTGCATCTCCGCCTCCTACCAGGCCCGCATCAGCGAGATCGAGGGCATGCTCTCCGACATCTATTCCCGCGGCCCGTTCTGAGGCATGGTCCGGCGATGATCTCCCCCTCCCCCGCGGCGCTTTCATCGTCGGATTTCGATCGCGTCGACACCTGGGTGTTCGACCTCGACAACACCCTCTATCCCGCCCAGCACGACCTCTGGGGCCAGATCGACGCCCGGATGAAGGCGTATATCTCCGACCGCCTCGGCATCGCGCCCGAGGAGGCATTCCGCATCCAGAAGGACTATTACCGGCGCTACGGCACCTCCCTGCGCGGGCTGATGATCGAGCACGGGGTGGAGCCGGCGGCCTTCCTCGCCCATGTCCACGACGTGGACCTCTCCACCCTCGACGCCTCCCCCCGCCTCGCCGCCGCCATCGAGGCGCTGCCGGGGCAGAAGCTCGTCTACACCAACGGCTCCGAGCGCCACGCCCGCAACGTGCTGGAAAAGCTCGGCATGGACGCGCACTTCACGGCCGTCCACGACATCGTGGCCGCCGAATTCCATCCCAAGCCCACGGAGGAAGCCTACGAGCGCTTCCTGCGCGCCCACGGGGTGGAAGCGGCCCGCGCCGCCATGTTCGAGGACCTCGCCCGCAATCTGGAGGTGCCCCACCGCCTCGGCATGGTGACGGTGCTGGTGGTGCCGCCCGGCCAGACGGTGGCGGCGCGCGAGAGCTGGGAGTTCGAGGGCCGTGAGGACGCCTACGTGAACCACGTGACGGAAGACCTCGCCGGCTTCCTCGAAACCGTCGCCCGCGACCTGCCCCCGCCCCTGCCGGCGGACCCGGAGTAGGAGACGGCCATGGCCGGCGCCACCCGGAGCATCCGCACCCTCACTCCCGCCGAGGTGGACACCGCCGTGGACTGGGCTGCCCGCGAGGGCTGGAATCCCGGCCTCGCCGACGCCGCCGCCTTCCTCGCGCAGGATGCGCACGCCTTCCGCGGCCTCTTCCTCGACGGCGCGCTGGCCGCGGTCATCTCCGCGACGCGCTATGCGGGCGGCTTCGCCTTCGTCGGCTTCTACATCTGCCGCCCGGACCTGCGCGGCGAAGGCCATGGCCTCGCGCTGTGGCAGGACACCTTCCGCACCCTCGACGGCCCTGTCGGGCTCGATGCGGTGGTGGAGCAGCAGGCCACCTACGCGCGCGACGGTTTTAAGCGCGCCTACGCCAATTTCCGTTTCGGCGGGATGGCACCGGAGGCTGCGCCCGACCCTCGGGTGGTGGACATCACCCCCGCGCATCTTCCCGCCATCGAAGCGCTGGACCGCACCTGCTTCGGCTTTCCCCGGCCGGATTTCCTGAAGGCCTGGCTCGCGCCGCCGCAGGGACGGGCCTGCGTCTTCGTTCAGGACGGCGCGGTGAAGGGATACGGCGTCATCCGCCGCTGCCGGACGGGATGGAAGATCGGCCCGCTCTTCGCCGACGACGCGGCGGTGGCCGGCGCGCTCTTCTCCACCCTCGCGCGCACGGCCGCAGGCGATCAGGTGTTCCTCGACATCCCCGATCCCAATCCCGCCGCCCGCGCCCTCGCGGAGGGGGCCGGCCTCGCCCCGGTGTTCGAGACCGGCCGCATGTATCGCGGCGCAGGGCCGGAGCTGCCGCTCCATCGGATCTTCGGAATCACGACTTTCGAGCTGGGGTGAGGACGTCGGAAGCCCTCACCGCCCGCGATACGCCGCCTGATCGATGCCGTGGCGGCGGAGCTTGTCGTAGAAGGTCTTGCGGGGGATGCCGAGGGCGGCCACCGTGGCCTGCACATCCCCCTTGTTGGCTTCCAGCGCGGCGCGGATTTCCTGCGCCTCGAAGGCATCCACCCGCTCCGGCAGGGTGCCCTTGCCGCCGCCGGCCTCGGCCGGAACGGAGGCCGCCTCCGGCTCCACCAGCCCCAGCGCCACCCGCTCGGCATAATGCACCAGCTCGCGCACGTTGCCCGGCCAGTCATGCTCGGCGAGATGGCGCAAGACGCCGGCATCAAGCTCCGGCGGGGCACGGTTGAAGCGCTCGGCGGCGCGGGCGAGGAAGTGGCCGAACAGCAGCGGCACGTCGCCCCGCCGGTCGCGCAGCGCGGGGATGCGCACGGACGCGACGTGCAGGCGGTAATAGAGATCCTCGCGGAAGCTGCCCTGCCGCACCAGCGCCGGCAGGTCCACCTTGGAGGCGGCCACCACGCGGATGTCCACGCGGCGCGTCTCGTTGGTGCCCAGCGGGGCGATCTCGCGCGCCTCCAGCACGCGCAGCAGCTTCACCTGAAGGGCCGGCGACATGGCCTCGATCTCGTCGAGGAAGAGGGTGCCGCCATGGGCGTGCTCGATGCGCCCCACCCGCTTCTTGACCGCGCCCGTGAAGGCGCCGGCCTCGTAGCCGAACAGTTCGCTCTCGATCACCGTCTCCGGCAGCGCGCCGCAATTGACCGCCACCAGCGGACGGGTGGCGCGGCGGCTCCAGCGGTGGAGGGCGGTGGCCACCACCTCCTTGCCGGAGCCGGTCTCCCCCTCCACCAGCACGTCCACGTCGGCATCGGCGATCTGGCGCAGCATCTGCCGCAGGCGCGCCATCACCGCGCTGGTGCCGAGCAGGGGCAGGTCGTCCTGCGTGGTGGCGACGGCGCGCTTCAGCTCGCGGTTTTCCAGCACCAGCCGGCGGCGGTCGAGCGCATGGCGGATGCTGGCGACGAGCCGCTCGGAGGCATAGGGCTTGGCGAGGAAGTCGTAGGCGCCCTCGCGCATGGCATCCACCGCCATGGCGATGTCGCCGTGGCCGGTGACGAGGATCACCGGCAGATCGGGATCGCGGGCCTTCAGCCGGCGGAACAGCTCCAGCCCGTCGATGCGCGGCATGCGCACGTCAGTGACGACGACGCCGGGAAAGTCCGCGTCGATCACCTCCAGCGCCTCCAGCGCCGAGCCGTAGCCGGCGACGGTGAGGCCGGCGAGCATGAGCGCCTGCACATTGGCTGCGCGCAGCACCGCGTCGTCGTCGATGAAGGCCACGTCCACGGGAAGTCCTGTCATGCGGTGCCGGCTCCTGTCGCGCGGGGCAAGGTGATGGTGAAGACGGCGCCGCCGCTGTTCTCCACCTTCAGGGTGCCGCCGCACTCGGCGATGATGTCCTTGGAGATGACGAGGCCCAGCCCCAGCCCCTGCGGCTTGGTGGTGGTGAAGGGCAGGAAGAGCGCGCCCAGCATCTCCTCCGGCAGGCCCGGGCCGTTGTCGGCGACGGTGACCACCACCGTGTCCGGCCGGGTCTCGACGCGGATGCGGATTTCCCCGTCGCGCCGTGTGCCGATGGCCTCGGCCGCGTTCTGGATGAGATTCACCAGCACCTGCTCGAGGCGCATGCGGTCGCCGGTCACCGCCACGTCCGGCTGGTCGATGTCGAGGGCGAGGGCGATGTCGGTCTGCAGCAGGCGGTAGCGCATGAGCAGCAGCGCGCCGTCGATGACCGGGGCCAGCGCCACCGGCTCGATGCGCGCGGTGGATTTGCGGGCGAAGGCGCGCAATTCCCCGGTGATGGCGCCGATGCGCTCCGTCAGCGCCGCGATGGTGTCGAGATTGGCCGCGGCGGCGGCCGGCTCGCCGCGATCGAGGAAGGCGCGGGAATTCTCCGCGAAGGTGCGGATAGCCGCCACCGGCTGGTTCACCTCATGGGCGACGCCGGCGGCGATCTGGCCGAGCACGGCGAGCTTGGAGGCCTGCACCAGCTCATCCTGCAGGGCATCGAAGGCGAGGCGGGCGCGGCGGCGCTCCTCCATCTCGGTCACCAGTTGCGCATTGGCCGCGGAAAGCTCCGCCGTGCGCTCGACCACGCGGGCCTCCAGCGCCCGCCGGGCCTCGGCCTCCAGCGCCAGCGCCCGGGCGCGGCGACGCCGGCGGGTCCACCACACGCCCGCGGAGCCGAGGCCGATGACGCCGGCGAGCGCCGCCGAGGCGCGGGCCGCCGTGGTGGCGAGGCGCGTGGTGGCGGCGGTGGGCGCGAGCACGGTGAGTGTCCAGGTGGTGGAGGGCACCGGCATGTCCACGGCCACGAAATCCTGCGCCGTGCTGCGGCCGGGCAGGCGCAGGCGCAGCACCCCGCCCGCCTCGGGCGAGGGGCCGAGATCAAGCCGGTTCAGGGGGGAATCGCCGAATTGCAGGCTCTCGCGGATGGCGTCGCGCTCCACGGGATCGAGCGGCACGGTGGTGCGGAAGCGGAAGTCGGGCTCCGAGGCAATGAGCACGATGTGCCGTTCGTCGGTGACGAAAGTGGGCTCGGCAAAGCGCCGCCATTCGGCCTCCAGCCCATCGAACTCGGCCTTCAGCACGAGAACGCCCAGCACCCGGCCCTGCGCCTCCACCCGCTGCGCCAGATAGAGGCCGGGCTTCCGGCTCACGGTCCCGAAGGCGAAATGCTCGGCCCGCCCCTCGGCCAGCGCGTTGCGGAAATAGGGTCGGAAGCCGTAGTCGGAGCCGAGGAAGCTCTCCGGGGTGCGGTAGTTGCTGGCCGCGACCGTGTGGCCCTCGGCATCGATGAGATAGATGACGCCGGTGCGCGCGTCCTCCGCCAGGGCATCGAGCCGCCGGTCCAGGGCATCGAAGCGGGCCGTGTCCGGCGCCTCCAGCGCGCCGCGCACCTCCGGGTCCTGCGCCAGCACCACCGGCAGGGACCGCTGCTTGTCCACCTCGCTGCGCAGCACCGCGACCCGGAGCGCCGCCGCCGTCTCGGCGGAGGCCGCCACCTGCGCCACCGCCCAGCGGCGGGCGGCATAGTCCGCCACCCGGTCGAGCGCGACCATCAGCGCCAGCGCGGCCAGCGCCGCGCCGCCCACCGTCAGCAGGCGGCGGCGGGAGGGGCGCTCGGGACCCGATTCATCGCCCGGCTCGGCCAAGGCAGGCTCTCCTCGTGTGCGGATTTCCGCACAGGCTTTGCCGGCAATGTGCGCCTCACCGCACGCGGTGTCGAGGGGCGCAGCGGGGCGTCCCGGAAAATGGATTGCGAATCAGTCTGTTGCCCGCGTCCCGCGCCACGCTCGGAACTGGCATGCGCCTTGCGCAGGGGGAGACGTCGAGCGGCGCGCTGCGCCGGCCCTTAACGAAGCATCCGGTCCCGAAGTGTCCAGGCCATCCGGCTGAAAGAGGCACCAAGAGCCCGGCGGAGGAAGGTCTGAGATGGCCCACGCGATTCCGGCGCATCCCGCGCCCCATCATTACCCGCGCAAGTTCTACCACCACCTCTATTTCCAGGTGATCGTCGCGATCATCGCCGGCTCGCTGCTCGGCCATTTCTATCCGGACTTCGGCGCCAGCCTGAAGCCGCTGGGCGACGCCTTCATCAAGCTGGTGAAGATGGTGATCGCGCCGGTCATCTTCCTCACCGTCGTCACCGGCATCGCCGGCATGCGCGACATGGGCAAGGTCGGCCGCGTGGCCGGCAAGGCCATGATCTACTTCCTCACCTTCTCCACGCTGGCCCTCATCATCGGCCTCATCGTGGCGAACGTGGTGCAGCCCGGCGCCGGGCTCAACATCGATCCCAAGACGCTGGATCCCAAGGCCGTCGCCACCTATGCGGCGAAGGCGCACGACGCCTCCATCATCGGCTTCCTGATGGACATCATCCCGGCGACGCCGGTGTCGGCCATGGCCAATGGCGACATCCTGCAGGTGCTGTTCTTCGCCGTGCTGTTCGGCATCGCGCTGGGCGGCGTGGGCGATCTCGGCACGCCGGTGCTCAAGGTGCTCACCTCCGCCTCGCACGCCATGTTCCGGCTGGTCGCCATCGTCATGAAGGCGGCGCCCATCGGCGCGTTCGGCGCCATGGCCTTCACCATCGGCAAGTACGGCATCGGCTCGGTGAAGAACCTCGCCTTCCTGATCGCCACCTTCTACCTCACCGCCTTCCTGTTCGTGTTCATCGTGCTGGGCCTCGTGGCGCGCTACAACGGCTTCTCCCTGTGGAAGCTGCTGCGCTACATCCGCGAGGAACTGCTCCTCGTGCTCGGCACCTCCTCCTCGGAAGCGGCCCTGCCGGGCCTGATGCTGAAGATGGAGCGCGCCGGCTGCGCCAAGTCGGTGGTCGGCCTCGTGATCCCCACGGGCTATTCGTTCAACCTCGACGGCACCAACATCTACATGACGCTGGCGGCGCTGTTCATCGCGCAGGCCACCGGCATCCACCTGTCGCTCGAAGAGCAGATCCTGCTGCTGCTGGTCGCCATGTTGTCGTCCAAGGGCGCGGCGGGCATCACCGGCGCCGGCTTCATCACGCTCGCCGCCACGCTCTCGGTGGTGCCGTCGGTTCCGGTGGCGGGCCTCGCCCTCATCCTCGGCATCGACCGCTTCATGTCCGAGTGCCGGGCGCTCACCAACTTCGTCGGCAACGCGGTGGCCACCATCGTCGTCGCCCGCTGGGAAGGCGAGCTGGACAAGGCCAAGCTCCTGCGCGTGCTCGACGGCGAGCCCATCTCGCTGGAAGACGAGTTCGACGAGGGCCTCATCTCCACCGCCCCCGGCGTCAAGGCGGTGGCCTGAGCCTCCGTCCGCCGCGCGCGGCACCTGTCCTCCCCAGCTGCCCGCCTCTTCGGAGGCGGGCTTTTTCTTGGCCGTTGCGGCACGCTTGACCGGCCACGGCGGCGGTGACATCCAGACCGCCACGCATCGGGGGCTGAACATGGCAGATGAAGCGGTCGAGACGCCGGAAGATCGTTCGGCGGGCTCCCCCGGCGAGGTGTTCCGCGCCTTCCTCAAGCTCGGGCTGATCTCCTTCGGCGGACCTATCGCCCATCTCGGCTATTTCCGCGCCGAACTGGTGGAGCGCCGCCGCTGGATCGATGACGAGGGCTATGCCGACCTCGTGGCGCTCTGCCAGTTCCTGCCCGGCCCGGCCTCCAGCCAGCTCGGCTTCGCCCTGGGGCTGATCCGGGGCGGCGGCTTTCTCGGTGGGCTCGCCGCCTGGGCCGGCTTCACCCTGCCCTCGGCGCTCCTGCTCGCCGCCCTCGCGCTCCTGTCCTCCTACATGGGCGTCACCGCCCTCACCGGCGGCGTCATCGGGGGCATCCTCCATGGGCTGAAGCTCGTCGCCGTTGCCGTGGTGGCGCAGGCGGTGTGGGGCATGGCGCGGACACTGACCCCGGACCAGCCCCGCGCCGGCATCGCGCTCAGCGCCATCGTCATGGTCACGCTGGCGGCGGGTAGCTTCGGACAGGTGGCGGCCATCATCGTGGGCGCGATGGCCGGGCTGTTCCTCTGCCGGGACGAAGGTCTGACCGCGACGCCCGCCCCGAGCCATCTGCCGGTGCCGCTCAAGCGGCGGACGGGCGCGATCCTGCTCGCGGTATTCGCCCTGTTGCTGGTGCTGCCGCCCCTCTTCAAGGCCGCGTCGCCCTATATCGGCGTGTTCGATTCCTTCTACCGCTCGGGCGCGCTCGTGTTCGGCGGCGGCCATGTGGTCCTGCCGCTGCTGCAGGCGGAAGTGGTGACGACAGGCTGGGTGATGCCCAGCCAGTTCCTCGCCGGCTACGGCCTCGCCCAGGCGGTGCCCGGCCCGCTCTTCACCTTCGCTGCCTGGCTCGGCGCGGTGATGGCGCCGCCCGCCGGCGGAGTGACGGGCGCCGCGGTGGCGCTGGTGGCGGTGTTCCTGCCCGGCCTGCTGCTGGTGACGGGCACGCTGCCCTTCTGGAGCACGTTGCGCGGCATGCCGCTGGCGCAAGCCGCCATGCGCGGGGCCAACGCGGCGGTGGTGGGAATCCTCGGCGCCGCGCTCTACACCCCGGTCTTCACCGGCGCCGTGCTGCGGCCGATGGATTTCGCCGCCGCCGTCACCGGCTTCCTGCTGCTCACGGTGTGGAAGGTGCCGCCGCTGGCGGTGGTGGTGGTGCTGGCGGTGCTCGGGCCGTTCCTGGCGGGACTCTATTAGGGCACGCCCCGCCCTCAGGCTCGCGCAAGCCTCGGCGGCCATCCTGGAAAAAAGTCCCCGTTCGACCGACACGAGCGGTGGAGTGCCTGCGCGCCTCCACAGGGGGACACCCGGAGGAAGCAAGGCACCCATGGCGACATCCAGCACGGCCCGGACGCCTCCCCCATCATCCGTACCCTCGCCGGGCGATCTTGAGGGCGACGTGGCCGCCCTCGGCCCCGCCGTGGACATCTCGGCCAGCCTCAACGAGATCCTGTGCCTGATGGCCTGGTCCAACGGCAATGCGCGCAAGCTCGCCGGCGAGACCACCTCTGCCTCCTCCGCGGTGGCGCAGATCGCCGCCACCATCGAGACCATCGCCCAGCTCGGCACCGATGCGGGAACGACGGCCGGGGACGCCCTGCGGCTCGTCACCTCCGGCACCGCCAAGACGCGCACCGCCGGGCAGGCGATGACCGGCATCGCGGAAGCCTTCGGCGAGCTGGAGGCGCGGCTCGCCCATCTGAACGCCGCGACGCGCTCCATCGGCGGCTTCGCCACCTCCATCGGCTCCATCTCGCGACAGACCAAGCTGCTCGCGCTGAACGCCACCATCGAGGCGGCGCGGGCGGGCGAGGCCGGGCGCGGGTTCGCGGTGGTCGCGGCCGAGGTCAAGGCCCTGTCCGAGGAGGCCTCGCGCACCACCGACCTCATCCGCGACCAGCTCCAGGCCTTGTCCGGCGTGGTCAAGGACATGATGGACGCCATGGGCGCCGGCGCCACGCGGGTGGAGGAGGGGCGTGCCATCGTCGAGTCCGTGATGACCGACATGGACGGCATCGAAACCCGCGTCAGCGCCTCCACGGACGGGGTGGCCCGCATCGCCGTGATGCTCGGCGAGCGGCGCGCGGCACTGCGCGACCTCGCCGAACGGCTGGGGGAGATCGCCCGTCTCGCCAACCAGAACGAGACCGATTCCGCCACCGCCGCCGGCCTTCTCGGCCGCGCTGATGCCGTCGCCGGCGAACTCATCGCCCGCGCCGCGGCCAGGGCCGGGGCCGCCGCCGCCATCTGCCGCCTCAAGTCCGATCACATGGCGTGGAAGCGCGGCCTCGCCGAGTGCCTCGCCGGCGTGACCCGGGCCGATCCGCGCGCGTTCCAGGCCCGCAACGCGCCCTTCGGCAACGGCTTTGCCGGCATCGACCCTGCGACTGTGACCGATCCGGCGATCCTGTCCCAGCTGGCGGGGCTCGGGCGGCAGCTCGCGGCGTGCGGCGAGCACATCGTCGCGGGCACCGCGCAGGGCGACATGGGCGGCGCCATCGACGCCTACATGACCATGGATGCCCTTTCCGCCGATGCCCTCGCGCTGATGGCCCGCCTGCGCGGGCGATAGGGCTGCGGGGTCGCTCAGCGCCGGCGGCGCTGGCGGTGCTCTTCCAGCTTCACCCGCACGCCGTCGAGGGCGCGGAGCGTCCCTTCCAGCCGGCGGGCGATGGCGCGGCGGAACTTGGCCGTGGCCTCCGGATAGCGCTCCAGCACCCGCGTGAACACCTCCTGCGGCAGGCGGATCACCACCGTCTCCTCGGCGGCGACGGCGGTGGCCGGGCGCGGCGTGGCGATGATGAGCGCCGTCTCGCCCACAAGGGCCCCGGCCGTCACGCCCTTCAAAAGGCGCGGCGCGGGGGTGCGCGCGTCGAGCAGATTGAGCCGGCCGGAGACCACCACGAAGGCGCCGTCGGAGATCTCGTTGGCGCGGAACAGCACGTCGCCCTCGGCGAGCCGCACCTCCTCGGCGCCCGAGGCGAGCATGCGCACGGCGCCGTCGCTGAGCAGATCGAAGGTGGCGACCCCCCGGAGCAGCGCGATGTCCCTGTCGATGCTCACGGACGACGTTTCCTCAAGTGGCTGTGCATGATGGTGAGGCCCGGCCGTCAGGGCACGAGCTTGTAGCCCCCGGCCTGGGTCGCAAGAAGGGTGGGATTGGAAGGATCGGGCTCGATCTTCTGGCGCAGGCGGTAGATGTGGGTTTCCAGAGTATGCGTGGTGACGCCGGAATTATAGCCCCACACTTCCTGCAGCAGCGTCTCGCGCGGCACCGGATTCTTACCTGCCCGGTAGAGATAGCGCAGGATGGCCGTCTCCTTCTCGGTGAGGCGGATCTTGGAGCCGCGCTCGGTGAGGAGGAGCTTCGCCCCCGGCCGGAACGAATAGGGGCCGATGGCGAACACCGCGTCCTCGCTCGCCTCGTGCGAGCGCATCTGGGCGCGCAGGCGGGCGAGCAGCACCGCGAAGCGGAACGGCTTCACGATATAATCGTTGGCGCCAGCCTCCAGCCCCATGATGGTGTCGCTGTCGGTGTCGTGGCCGGTCAGCATCAGGATGGGGGCCTTGAAGCCGTTGCGGCGCATCTGGCGCACGGCGTCGCGCCCGTCCATGTCGGGCAGGCCCACGTCCATGATGACGAGGTCGATGGCCCCGTTCTTCGCCTGCTCGACGGCGCCGCCGGCGGTGTCCGCGCCCACGGGCTCGAATTCGTCCTGGAGCGCGAGCTGCTCGATCAGCGCATCGCGCAGCTCCGGGTCGTCCTCGACCACCAGGATTTTCCACGCATTGGGCATCAATTCCTCCTGCGCCCTTGCGGGCGCGCGAATCGCGCCAGTAGAGCATGGACATGGCTTGGCGCAAATTTCCATCCCGGGATGGCTGTGGAGAGGTATCAAACTAAGTCATGACACCGCTACATCCTGTGGGAATCTCCCGCGTCCGCGTCAGCCGCCGTCCCGGCACCCGCCACCAGGGGATTTTGCGCGTCGGCGGGCTGTCGCTCCCCGTGGCGCTGGGGCGCTCCGGCGTCGGTGCCGACAAGCGCGAGGGCGACGGGCGCACCCCCGCCGGCCGCTGGCGCATCCTCGCTCTCCTCTACCGGCCCGACCACGGCCCGCGCCCGGTCTCGCGCCTTCCCGCCCGCCCCATCCGCCCCTCCGACGGCTGGTGCGACGACCGGGCGGACCGGCGCTACAACCGCCCCGTCACGCTGCCCCTCGGCGGGGCACGGAAGGTGTCCCACGAGAAGATGTGGCGGGACGATGCGCTCTACGATCTGGTTCTGGTGATCGACCACAACCAGCGCCCGCGCGTCGCCGGGCGCGGCTCGGCGGTGTTCGTGCATCTCGCCCGGCCGGGCTTCACGGCGACGGAGGGCTGCGTCGCGCTCCGCCGGGCGGACATGAAGCGCCTGCTGGCGCGGCTCAGGCCGGGGGCGGTCATCGACATCGTGTAGGGGGATGGCGCGGGCCTTCGGTCCGCCCGTCATTTCGTCGCCCCGGACGCGGTGCTATAGAGCCGTTCCAATCAGCGGCGGGCGCTCCCGCGCCCGATCCAACGCACGGGGCATCATGACCGCGCACACTTCGCCCGATGCGGCGCGCCACCCGCGGGTGGGCCTGTTCTGCACCTGCCTCGTGGACACCATCCGCCCCTCGGTGGGCTTCGCCGCCGCCAAGCTGCTGGAGGATGCCGGCTGCGAGGTGGACGTGCCACCGCAAACCTGCTGCGGCCAGCCTGCCTTCAATTCCGGCGACCGCGCCACCACCCGCGCGCTGGCGGAACAGATGATCGCGGCGTTCGAGACCTTCGATTACGTCGTCGCCCCCTCCGGCTCCTGCGCCGGGATGATCAAGACCCACTATCCCGAGCTGTTCACCGGCGAGCCGGACTGGGCCGGGCGGGTGGAGCGCTTCTGCGCCAAGGTGTTCGAGCTGACATCCTTCCTCGTGGACGTGCGCGGCGTCACCTCCGTCGAAGCCGCCTATGACGGCACCGCCACCTATCACGACAGCTGCTCGGGCCTGCGCGAACTCGGCGTGAAGACGCAGCCGCGCCTCCTGCTCTCCTCGGTGGAGGGGCTGGCGCTGACGGAGATGAAGGACGCCGACACCTGCTGCGGCTTCGGCGGCACCTTTTGCGTGAAATATCCCGACGTCTCCAACGCCATCGTGGAGAAGAAGTCCGCCAACATCGCCGCCACCGGCGCGGATACGCTGCTCGCGGGCGATCTCGGCTGCCTCATGAACATGGCCGGCAAGCTCCAGCGCGAGGGCCGCCCGGTGCGGGCGCTCCATGTGGCCGAAGTGCTCGCCGGCATGGGCGATGAACCGGCCATCGGCGAACCTGCTGAGAAGGGGGCGAAGCGATGAGCGTCGAGATCACCACCCCCCGCTTCAAGGACAATGCGAAGAAGGCGCTGGCGGACCTGCCGCTGCAGGGCGCGCTCTCCAAGGTCGGTCCCGGCTTCATCGGCAAGCGGGCGGCGGCGGCGGAGAAGCTGCCGGAGTTCGACGCGCTGCGCGACTCGGCTCGCGACATCAAGAACCACACGCTGGCCCACCTCGACCTTTATCTCGAGCGCTTCGAGGCCAAGGCGAAGGAAGCCGGTGGCCATGTGCATTTCGCCGTGGATGCGGCGGACGCGCGGGCCATCGTCACGGATATCTGCAAGCGCCTCGGCGCCAAGACCGTGACCAAGGGCAAGAGCATGATCTCGGAAGAGATCGGCCTCAACGACCATTTGGCCGCCGCCGGCATCCAGCCGGTGGAGACGGATCTCGGCGAATATCTCATCCAGATCCGCGGCGAGGCGCCGTCCCACATCATCGCCCCGGCCATCCACCTCAACAAGGATCAGGTGGAGGAAGACTTCCGCCGCGTCCACGCCCATCTGCCGCCGGAGCGCGACCTCTCCGAGCCCACCTCGCTGCTGGCCGAGGCGCGGGGCGAACTGCGCCAGAAGTTCCTGGCGGCGGACGTGGGCATCACCGGCGCGAACTTTCTGGTGGCGGAGACGGGCACCTCCATCATCGTCACCAACGAGGGCAACGGCGACCTCACCCAGACCCTGCCGAAGGCGCACATCGTGCTCGCCTCGCTGGAAAAGCTGGTGCCGACGCTGGAGGACGTGAGCCAGATCCTGCGCGTGCTGGCCCGCTCGGCCACCGGGCAGGACATGAGCGTCTACACCACCTTCTCCACCGGCCCCCGCCGCCCCGGCGATCCGGACGGGCCGGGCGAGTATCACGTGGTGATCCTCGACAACGGCCGCTCTGCCATGCTGGGCGGGCAATTGCGCGAGGTGCTGCGCTGCATCCGCTGCGGCGCCTGCATGAACCATTGCCCGGTCTATCACGCGGTGGGCGGGCATGCGTACGGCTGGGTCTATCCCGGCCCCATCGGCTCGGTGCTCACCCCGGCGCTGATCGGCGTGGAGAAGGGGCGCAACCTGCCCAATGCCTCCACCTTCTGCGGCCGCTGCGAGGAGGTGTGCCCCATGCGCATCCCCCTGCCCAAGCTGATGCGGCACTGGCGGGAGAAGGAATTCGAGCGCCACCTGACCCCGGCGACCCAGCGCTTCGGTCTCGGCGTGTGGGGCTTCTTCGCCCGGCGCGGCTGGCTTTACCGGCCGGCGACGCGGCTTGCCATGGGCGCGCTCTCGCTGTTCGGGCGGACCAAGGGACGCTTCGCCTCCCTGCCGCTGGCCGGCGGGTGGACCCAGCACCGCGATTTCCCGGCGCCGCAGGGCGACACCTTCCAGGCGCAATGGCGCGCCCGGCAAGCCGAGCGGCGCGCGGCGCAGACGCAGGGAGCCGGCCGATGACATCTTCCCGCGACACCGTTTTCGCCTCCATCCGGGCGTCCCTCGGCGTCACCTCGCAGGAGGCGCCGCGCCGACAGGCGGTGGCGGACCGCCTCGCCTCGCATCCAAGAGGTGTCATTCCCGCGCGAGGGCAATTGCCCCCTGCGGAGCGCCTCGCCCTGTTCCGCGACATGGTGATCGCCGCCGCCGCGACCATCGATCACCTGCCCTCCACGGCCGAGGTGCCGGAGGCCATCGCCGCCTATCTGAGGTCCCGCAACCTGCCCATGACCATCCTGCGCGGCGCCGACGCGCGCCTCGCGGCCCTGCCGTGGGAGCGCACGCCGGCCCTCGACGTGTGGATCGGCCCGTCGGACGGGCGCCAGCTCGCCGGCCTCTCCCACGCCTTCGCCGGCGTCGCCGAATCAGGCTCGCTGGCGATGCTCTCCGGCCCGGAGAACCCTTCCACCCTCAACCTGCTCCCCGACCACCATCTGGTGGTGGTGAACGCAACGGATGTGGCGGGGGACTACGAGAGCGTGTGGGACCGCATCCGCGCCCGCTATGGTGAAGGCGTGCTGCCGCGCACGGTGAACTGGATCACCGGCCCGTCGCGCTCCGCCGACATCGAGCAGACCTTGCTGCTGGGCGCTCACGGGCCCCGAAGCCTGCACGTGCTGCTGGTGGGCGGCACCCAGCCTGACGCAGGGGCATGACCCTTCCGTCCCCTGATGCAGGCGCGACACGGGATCGGAAAAAACGTCGCGCCCGGTTCCGCTTATGCGCCGGATAAGCAATCCGGTATTGCCCGTCCGGCGTTTTGACGGCAGTAGATCGGTCACTTTTCAGAAACGGTGAGACAATGAAAGTTGGCTTGCGCTTCGTCCGGGCCCTGTTCGCAGCGCTCGTCGTCCTCTGCGTCGCCCAGCCGGCGCTTGCCCAGCAGAACCGCGGCCACGTCTACCTTCTGAGGGGACTCGCGAACGTCTTCTCGCTGGGCATGGACGACCTGGCCGCCAAGCTGAACGCCCGCGGCATTCCGGCGACGGTGCATGAGTACGGCCAGTGGGCCTCCCTCGCGGACGCCGCATCCGCCGACAGCCGCGCCCACGGCAATTCCCCCATCATCATCGTCGGCCATTCGCTGGGTGCCGATGCGGCGGTGGAGATGGCCGAGCGCCTGACCGCGCTGGGCACCCCGGCCAAGCTGATCGTGACCTTCGATCCGGTGGGCGTGACCCAGGTTGGCGCCGCCTCGGGCTATTTCGTCAACTACTACCAGTCCAACAACGGCTACGGGAAGCGGCTGACGGCCGGCCCGGGCTTCCGCGGCAACATCGTCAACCGCAACCTGAACGCCATCGGCGGCATCGACCACTTCAACATCGAGAAGTCGCCGCGCCTCCATGACGAGGTCATCACCCAGGTGCGGTCCATCACCACGCCGCGGCCGAAGCCCAAGCCCAAGCCGGTGGACCCGGCGGCGCCCTCCGTGACGCCGGCCGCGCCGAGCACCTCCCCCGGCACCCAGGCCGCGGCCAAGCCCGGCGCGCCGGGCTGAGGGACGGCTTTTCGGACGAGAAATCAGCGGCGGGCTTCGGCCCGCCGTTTTCGTTTGGGGCGCCCCTCCCCTTCAGCGCCGTCATCGCCCGCCTCGTGCGGGCGATCCACGGAGGGTCTGAAGCGGTGCCTCACGTCTCAGATGGGACCGGCGGGCCGGGGGAGGACGGCTCCAAGAGCTGGGAGGGTGGACCAGATCCGCCGCCGACCTATCCCCAAAACGCCCTGATCCCCGCCGCCACTGCCATGGCGACGACCACGGCAAGGAGGTCGCTGCGGGTCAGGCGGGTGACCACGAGGGCGGCGGCGAGGCCGCCCAGCATGCCCATGTCGCCCTTTACCGCGCCCTGAACGGCGCCGGGCACCAGCAGCGCCACCAGCACCGCGCCGGGCAGGCAGTCGAGCACCCGCCGCACGCGCGGCGTAACGGGCACCAGCCGCATGAGCCAGAAGCCACCGGCGCGGTTGAAGGCGGTGGCGGCCGCCATCACCAGGATGGCGGTGAGGGTGCCGGCATCAACGGTCATCGTCGGTGAATCCGCCTGCGAGCGCGCCCGCGACGGCGCCGATCACGATGAACCACCAGCCCGGCAGCACGAACGACACGGCGGTGGAAACCGCCGCCGCCACGCCCCAGCCCACCGCCTCGCGCCTGCCCTTCCAGTTGGGGAGCAGCATGGCGATGAAGAAGGCGGGCACCACGAGGTCGATGCCCACCGCCTTCGGATCGGGAATGCCGCCGCCCACCAGATGGCCGGCGGCGGTGGCCAGCACCCACACCACCCAGGTGATGAGGCCCGAGCCGACGAAATAGCCCACGTCGCTGCCGCCCTCGGCGCGATAGCGCAGCGCGGCGGCCCAGTTGTTGTCGGCCATCATCATCAGCGCCGGATAGGACTTCCACGCCGGCAGGGTGCCGAGCCAGGGCCGCAACGAGGCGCCCATCAGCACGTGGCGCATGTTCACCGTGAGGGTGAGAAAACCCAGCGCCAGCAGGGAGCCGGCGGTCCAGTGCTGGGTCCAGCCTTCCAGCGCCACCATCTGGGCAAGGCCCGCGAACACCAGCGCCGAGGAGAGCGTCGCCTCCAGCAGGGTGAAGCTCTTCTGGATGGAGGCGGCGCCGAAGGCCATGCCGAAGGCGGCGATGCCCGGCATCAGCGGCAGCATGGCGCGCGCGCCCTCCGCCATGCCGGCGAGGGTCAGGGGGACGGGAGGGGGCTTCGTCATCTGGAGCGGGGCAATCAACAGTCACGTCGCGGGAATACCGTCCTTATGGACGCCCCCGCCGGAAAGGCCAACCCGATTTCCCCTTTTTGGTCCGCCGTCCCCTCAGCCTGTCGGCTCCGGCTCGAACAGGCGGGAGAGGCCTTCGTCCCAGGGCGGGATGCCGCCGTGGCCCTGGCCGTAGAGGGCGGCGAGGTGATCGATGAAGACGCGCACCTTCTGCGGCAGGAAGCGGCGGGAGGGATAGACCGCGAACAGGCCCACCCGGTGGGAGGCGCGCCAGCGCGGCAGCACCACCTTCAACGTGCCGGAGCGCAGTTCCGGCCCCACGTCCCAGGTGGAGCGCAGCGCGATGCCCACCGAGGCGAGCACTGCCTCGCGCACCACCTCGTTGGAATTGGTGCGCAGCTGGGAATGCACGCGCAGCGTCACCGGGCCGTCCGGCCCCTCCAGCTTCCACGGGTCCTGCCCGTGGGTGGCGAGGAGGATGTGCGAGGCGAGTTCGGAAATGTGCTTGGGCTCGCCGGCGCGGGCGAGATACTCCGGCGTCGCGCACAGCACCCGGTGGACCGGGGCGAGGCGGCGGGCGACGAGGCTGGAATCGTCGAGGTCGGCGATGCGCACCGCCACGTCGAAGCCCTCGCCCACGATGTCCACGAACGAATCCGACAGTTCGAGGTCGATGGTGAGGTCCGGGTTCGCCTCCATCAGCGGCAGGAGGTTCGGCGCGATGTGCAGCCGGCCGAAGGAGGTGGGCGCCGACACCCGCAGCAGCCCGCGGGCCTCGGTGGACTTGCGGGCGAGCTGGCTTTCCGCCTCCTCGATGGAGGCGAGGATGGTGACGACGCGTTCGTAGAAGCCCTGCCCCGCCTCGGTGAGGGCCACCTTGCGGGTGGTGCGCTGGAACAGCCGGGCACCGAGCCGCTCCTCCAGCCGCTGCACGCGCTTCGACACGACCGGCGGGGACAGCCCCATCTCCCGCCCGGCGGCGGAGAGGCTGCCGGCGGTGACGATGCGCGCGAAGATTTCAAGGTCGCCCAGATTGCCGATCATCGATCGACGCTCCTCC
The DNA here is from genome assembly GCF_056314105.1 of Xanthobacter sp. DMC12. NCBI lineage: Bacteria > Pseudomonadati > Pseudomonadota > Alphaproteobacteria > Hyphomicrobiales > Xanthobacteraceae > Xanthobacter > Xanthobacter sp. DMC12. The sequence continues at coordinate 28,037 of NZ_JBQUYZ010000002.1, forward strand.
TGGCCGGGGAATCGCACCGGCCGATTGTTTTCTCTTCAGCCGCCGACTTTATCCGTCAGGGAAAGAATGGGCGACGTTTTTTCCCTAATGAACCGATTATAGTTCCTCCAACAAGAACGGCTCAAAGGGACGCCGACATGACGGGAACCACTCCGGGCCTCAGGCTGCCGGAAGCGGATGCTCGGGTGCTCGCCCGACGGGAGGAGATCATCGCCGCGCTCCGGGCCATCGTGCCCGGCGAGGGCGTCATTTCCCATGAACGGGAGATGCGGCCTTACGAATCCGACGCGGTCACCGCCTATCGCCAATTGCCCCTCGTGGTGGTGCTGCCGTCGACCACCGAGCAAGTCGCTGCGGTCCTTAAATACTGTTACGAGAACGAGATCCGCGTGGTGCCGCGCGGCTCGGGCACCTCGCTCTCGGGCGGCTCGCTGCCGCTTCAGGATGCCGTGCTGCTCGGCATGGGCAAGTTCAACCGCATCCTGGACATCGACACGGCCAACCGCGCCGCCGTCGTGCAGCCGGGGGTCACCAACCTCGGCATCTCCAAGGCGGTGGACCACCTCGGCTTCTATTACGCCCCCGACCCGTCCTCGCAGATCGCCTGCTCCATCGGCGGCAATGTGGGCGAGAATTCCGGCGGCGTGCACTGCCTGAAATACGGCCTCACCACCAACAACGTGCTGGGCGTCGAGATGGTGCTCATCACCGGCGAGATCGTGCGCCTCGGCGGCAAGCACCTCGATGCCGGCGGGCTCGATCTTCTCTCCGTCATCATCGGCTCGGAAGGGCTGCTGGGGGTGGTGACGGAAGTCACCGTGCGTCTCCTCAAGAAGCCCGACACCGCCCGCGCGGTCCTCGTGGGCTTTCCCACCTCCGAGGATGCGGGCGAGTGCGTGGCGCGGATCATCGGAGGCGGCATCATCCCGGCCGCCATCGAGATGATGGACCGCGACGCCATCGCCGCCGCCGAGGCCTTCGTGAACGTGGGCTATCCGCTGGATGTGGAAGCCCTGCTCATCGTCGAGCTGGACGGGCCGGAGGCCGAGTGCGCCCACCTTCTGGAAGAGGTGACGCGCATCGCCGAGGCCTGCAATTCGGTCACCCTGCGCGTCTCCACCAGCGAGGCCGAGCGCCTCGGCTTCTGGGCCGGACGCAAGGCCGCCTTCCCGGCGGTGGGGCGCCTCTCGCCCGATTATCTGTGCATGGACGGCACCATTCCCCGCCGCCAGCTGCCCTATGTGCTCTCGCGCATGCGCGAACTCTCCGCGCAATACGATCTGCGCGTCGCCAACGTGTTCCATGCGGGCGACGGCAATCTCCACCCTCTCATCCTCTATGACGCGAACGCGCCGGGTCAGCTCCACGCGGCGGAAAGCTTCGGCGCCGACATCCTGCGGCTGTGCGTGGAGGTGGGCGGCGTGCTCACCGGCGAGCATGGCGTGGGCGTCGAGAAGCGCGACCTCATGCCCACCATGTTCAACGAGGTCGATCTCGCCCAGCAGCTGCGGCTGAAGTGCGCCTTCGACGACAAGAGCCTGCTCAACCCCGGCAAGGTGTTCCCGACCCTGCACCGCTGCGCCGAAATGGGCCGCATGCATGTGTCGGGCGGCGCGCTGCCCTTCCCGGACCTGCCGCGCTTCTGAGCGCGCGCCTCCCCCTATCCGAGGCCCAGAACATGAGCGACATCATCGCAGCGCGCGACGAGCAGGAGGTCGCGGAGGCGGTCCGCACCGCCCTCGGCGCCGGCAAGACGCTGGAGGTGCGCGGCCACGGCTCGCAGCAGGCCCTTGGCCGGCCGAGCCAGACCGACCTCACCCTCGACCTTTCCGCTTTGTCCGGCGTCACCCTCTACGAGCCGGAGGAGCTGGTGCTCTCCGCCCGCGCCGGCACGCCCCGCGCGGACATCGAGGAGATGGTGGCGGCGCGGGGGCAGATGCTCGCCTTCGAGCCCATGGACACCGGCCCCCTGCTCGGCGGCACGGCGGGGCGGGGGACCATCGGCGGCATGTTCGCGGTGAATTTCGCCGGCCCCCGCCGCATCAGCCACGGCGCGGTGCGCGACCACGCCCTCGGCCTCAAGGGCGTGTCGGGACGCGGCGAGCCGTTCAAGTCCGGTGGGCGGGTGGTGAAGAACGTCACCGGCTACGATCTGCCCCGCCTGATGGCCGGCGCCTTCGGCACGCTTTGCGTGGCCACCGAGATCACCCTGAAGGTGCTGCCGCGCCCGCCCATGGAGGAGACGGTGATCGCCCGCGTCGCGTCTCCCGGCGAGGCGGCGGCGGCGCTGTCGGCGGCCATGGGCTCCTCCTGCGAGGTGTCCGGGGCCGCCTTCCTGCCCGAAGGCGTGGCGGGACGTCTGCCGGGCCTCAATGGCTCGCCGGCGCTGGTCGCCCTGCGCATGGAGGGCGTCGCGCCCTCCGTCTCAGCGCGACGCGCCATGCTCTTGAAGGTGCTCGCCGGCATCGGCCGGGCCGAGGTGCTGGAAACCGAGACCTCCCGCCCCCTGTGGCAGGCGGTGCGCGACGTGATCCCCTTCGCGGGCTCGGGCGAGCGGGCGGTGTGGCGCCTCTCCACCCAGCCCAAGGCGGGGCCGGAGCTGGCGGCGAAACTGGCCGCCGACCTCGGCGGCGAGGCCTATTGCGACTGGGCCGGCGGCCTCATCTGGCTCTGCCTGCCGGGCGAAGCCTCCCACGCCGATCAGGTGCGCGCGGCCCTTGCCCCGCACGGCGGCCACGCCACCCTCATCCGCGCCAGCGCGGCCGAGCGCGCCCGCACGGCGGTGTTCCAGCCCCTCGACGGGGCGCTGGCGGCACTGACCAAAAGGGTGAAGGAGAGCTTCGACCCCGGCCTGGTGCTCAACCCCGGCCGCATGCACGCGGGGATGTGAGATGGCCCGCACCCCCGCCCCCTCGTTTCTCCGTCACGGCTGAGCGCCCATGCAGACCCATTTCTCCCTCGCCCAGCTCGCCGATCCGCATGTGGAGGCGGCCAATTCCATCCTGCGCAAGTGCGTGCATTGCGGCTTCTGCACCGCCACCTGCCCGACCTACGTCCTGCTGGGAGACGAGCTGGATAGCCCGCGCGGGCGCATCTACCTCATCAAGGACATGCTGGAGAACGACCGGCCGGCGACGCAGGAGGAGGTGAAGCACATCGACCGCTGCCTCTCCTGCCTCTCCTGCATGTCCACCTGCCCCTCGGGCGTGAACTACATGCACCTCGTGGACACCGCCCGCGTCCATATCGAGAAAACCTATTCCCGCCCCGCCCCCGACCGGATGATCCGCGAAGTGCTGGCGAAGGTGCTGCCCTATCCCGACCGCTTCCGCCTCGCCCTCATGGGGGCGCTTGCCGGCAAGCCGTTCGCCGGGCTGTTCGCCAAGGTGCCGGCGCTGAAGCCGCTCGCCGCCATGCTGCGCCTCGCCCCCGGCCTGCCCCATGGCCGCGCGGCGGACGACAAGGGCGGCGTCCATCCCGCCCAAGGCACCCGCCGGGCGCGGGTGGCGCTGCTCAAGGGCTGCGCCCAGCCGGTGCTGAACCCCGGCATCGACGAAGCCGCCATCCGCCTCCTCACCCGGCAGGGCGTGGACGTGGTGCGGGTGAAGGGGGAGGGCTGCTGCGGCGCGCTGGTCCATCACATGGGCCGGGAGGAGGAGGCGCTCGCCTTCGCCCGCAACAATGTGGACGTGTGGATCCGGGAGATGGAGACCGAGGGGCTCGACGCCATCCTCGTCACCACCTCCGGCTGCGGCACGCCCATCAAGGACTATGGCTACATGCTGCGCCTTGACCCCGCCTATGCGGAGAAGGCGGCGCGGGTTTCGGCCATCACCCGCGACATCAGCGAGTTCCTGCCCACCCTGGACCTGCCCAAGGCGGAGACGCCGCGCGGGATGCGCGTCGCCTATCATTCCGCCTGCTCGCTCCAGCACGGACAGAAGGTGAAGACGCCACCCATGGACCTCCTGCGCCGCGTCGGCTTCGAGGTGGTGGAGCCGTTCGACCCGCACCTGTGCTGCGGTTCGGCCGGCACCTACAACATGCTCCAGAGCGACATTGCCGGGCAGCTCAGGGACCGCAAGGTGGCGACGCTGGAGGCGCTGGCGCCAGACGTGATCGCCGCCGGCAATATCGGCTGCATGACGCAGATCGGCTCCGGCACCGGCATTCCCATCGTTCACACGGTGGAGCTGCTGGACTGGGCGACCGGCGGTCCCGCCCCCGCCGCTTTGGCGGGACGGGCGAAAGCGGCCTGAGGATTGTTGCCAAAACGGCAAAGACCCATGTGCGATGCGGTCAATAGACCTTCGTCGCATGCGACGTTTCGCACCGAAACGCATTGAGCTAAGGGAACGGGGCGGCTTACGCTGCGCCGCAGCACGCCCGCACCCATGAGCCCCTGATGCCCCGTCCTTTCGACCTCACCCTCTATCTCGTCACCGACCCGCGCCTCGTTGCCGAGCGCGGTCTGCTGGCGACCGTCGAGGCAGCGGTGAAGGGCGGCGCCACCATCGTGCAACTCCGCGATCCTGACGCCCATGGCCGCGCCCTCGTGGAGCAGGCCCGCGCGCTGAAGGCGCTGCTGGCTCCGCTCGGCATCCCGCTCATCATCAACGACCGGGTGGATGTGGCGGTGGCGGCGGATGCGGACGGCGTGCATCTGGGCCAGGACGACATGACCCCCGCCGACGCCCGCGCCCTTCTGGGGCCGGACCGCATCCTCGGCCTCTCCGTGGGCAATCCGGCGGAGTTCGCCGCGTCCGACATCGGCGTCGTGGATTATCTCGGCGTCGGCCCGGTGAAGGCCACCGGCACCAAGAAAGATGCCGGCGCCGCCATCGGCGCCTCCGGCGTCACGGCGGTGCGGGCGCTGACGCGCCTGCCCATCGTCGGCATCGGCGGCATCGACGGCACGCTCGCCGCCGAGGTCATCCGCGCCGGGGCGGACGGGGTGGCGGTGGTCTCCGCCATCTGCGCCGCCCCCGATCCCGAACTTGCTGCGCGCGCGCTTCTTTCGGCCGTCACGGCCGCGCGCTGACGCATTCCATCCCGCTTCGGGGCTGCCACGGCCCCGGGACGGTTCCCGCCTGCGGCGACGCCACGCGCTTCAGGCTTCACACGAGGAGACCCGACATCATGTCGTCCCCTGCCCTGAAGACTGCCCCGGCCGCGGGTATCGAGATCACCGGCGCGCTCGGCCCCCGCTTCGACGAAATCCTGACCCCCGAGGCGCTGGCCTTCGTCGCCGACCTGCACCGCGCCTTCAACCCCACCCGCAAGGCCCTGCTGGCCCGCCGCGCCGAGCGGCAGGTGAAGTTCGACGCCGGCGAGCTGCCCGACTTCCTGCCCGAAACCAAGGCTGTCCGTGACGGCGACTGGACCATCGCGGACCTGCCCGCCGACCTCCTCGACCGCCGCGTCGAGATCACCGGGCCGGTGGACCGCAAGATGATCGTCAACGCGCTGAACTCCGGCGCCAAGGTGTTCATGGCGGACTTCGAGGATGCCTCCTCCCCGGTGTGGGAGAACATGATCGAGGGCCAGATCAACCTGAAGGACCGCTGGGCCGGCGCCATCGACTTCGTCGACGCCAACAACGGCAAGTCCTACAAGCTCGGCGCCAATCCCGCCGTGCTCATCATCCGCCCGCGCGGCTGGCATCTGCCGGAAGCCCATGTGCTGGTGGACGGCGAGGAAGTCTCCGGATCGCTGTTCGACTTCGGCCTCTACGTCTTCCACAACGCCAAGGCGGCGCTGGCGCAGGGCTCCGGCCCCTATTTCTACCTGCCGAAGACCGAGAGCCATCTCGAGGCCCGGCTGTGGAACGAGGTGTTCGTCGCCGCCCAGAAGGCGCTCGGCCTGCCGGTGGGCACCATCAAGGCCACCGTCCTCATCGAGACGCTGCCCGCGGTGTTCGAGATGGACGAGATCCTGTTCGAGATGAAGGACCACATCGCCGGCCTCAACCTCGGCCGCTGGGACTACATCTTCTCCTTCATCAAGCGCCTCGGGAAGAACGACCGCTTCCTCACCCCGGACCGCAGCCGCATGGTGATGAGCGAGGCCTTCCTGAAGGCCTACGGCATCCTCCTCGTGCGCACCTGCCACCGCCGCAACGCGTTCGCCATGGGCGGCATGGCCGCGCAGATCCCCGTGAAGGGCGATGCGGACGCCAATGCCGCGGCCTTCGCCAAGGTGAAGGCGGACAAGGAGCGCGAGGCCAATTCCGGCTGCGACGGCACCTGGGTGGCCCATCCGGACCTCGTGCCGGTGGCCATGGAGGTGTTCAACCGCCTGATGCCCGCCGCCAACCAGCGCGACGCCAAGCCGAGCGACGTGCCGGTGAGCCGCGACGACCTGCTCGAAGTGCATCAGGGCACCCGCTCGGAAGCCGGCCTGCGCGAGAACATCCGCGTCGGCGTGCAGTACATCGAGGCGTGGCTGCGCGGCCGCGGCGCGGTGCCGCTCTACAACCTCATGGAAGATGCGGCCACCGCCGAGATCAGCCGTGCGCAGGTGTGGCAGTGGATCCACCTCGGCGCGACGCTGGACGACGGCCGCACGGTGACGCCGGAACTGTTCCGCGCCCTGCTGGACGACGAGATGGCCAACCTGCGTTCGGTGCTCGGCCCGGAGGTCTATGATTCCGGCCGCTTCCCCGAGGCCATCAAGCTGTTCTCCGACATGACGCTGGCCGACAGCTTCGAGGAATTCCTCACGCTGCCCGCCTACCGCCTGATCGCGTGATCGGCTGAGGGTTAGCCGGGCACCCAGGACGCTCCGGCAACCCTCAACCACCGTCGTGCCCGGCCTTGTGCCGGAAGTCGGCTGTTGCCGACTTCCGCTCCCGAGAACGGAACCCGCGAACACGCGGGTTCCGGGCATCCACGTCGGGCCGACAAGAGGATGTCCGAAGACCTATACCCGTCCATTCCACGTGGATGGCCGGGACGAGCCCGGCCATGACGGCGGCTATTCGGCCGCGGAATAACGTACAGCCGGACGAGCGGCGGGGGGTGGATCCCCCGGACGAGCCGGGGGATGACAGCAAATACAATTGGTCCTCCCCTCCGCGCGCCGGTGTCGCAGGCCATCGCAGCGCAACGACGCGCAAGCCGCCGCACCGTGCCTTCCCGCGCAAAACCCGTCCCGCATCGCAGCAACGATTCCTGCCACGCGGGAAACGGCAGGGCTTGCGCCGGAAGTCCACATGATTAAACAATCCCCCCATTGACTTGCGTGCGGGGAAACAACCGCGGCGTTCCCTAAGCTTCCTCTGAAGCTTAGGGGCGAAGCCACCCGCTTATGTTTCCCTTGGCACGGAGCTGACCCATGGCGGAATCCGCCTCTATTCCCCCCATTCTCCACATCGTCACGCCGCTCGCGCATGTGAGCCCGTTCGACGTGAACATGGCGGCCGACGCCGGCTATCTCACCATCGCGCAATATTCGCGGGTGAAGCTGGAGGAAGTCCGCGACCTGACGCAGGACATGATGTTCTCGCGTGCCCCGCAGGCGGCGCCGCGCACCGGCCTGTTCATCGGTGGCAAGGATGCGGCGCTGGCCTTTGACATGGCGAATGAGGCGAAGGCCTCCATCTTCCCGCCCTTCGAGATTTCCATCTTCCCCGATCCGGCCGGCTCCTTCACCACCGCCGCCGCCATGATCGCCAAGGTGGAGCAGGCGCTGGTGAAGGTCCGTCCCGATGGCCTCAAGGGCGCGAAGGTGCAGATCTACGGCGCCACCGGCGTGGTCGGCTCGGTGGCGGCGGTGATCGCCGCCAATGCCGGGGCCGATGTGACCCTCGTCAGCCATCGCGAGGTCGCGGCGGTGGAAGAGAAGGCGCGGGACATCAAGACCCGCTTCGGCCTCGACGTCTCCTGCACCGCCGCCGTCACCGATGCGGACAAGGCGGCGCTGGTGCCTTCCGCCGAGGTCATCCTCGCCACCGGCAAGGCGGGCGTGCAGATCCTCAACGAGGCCCACCTTCAGGCCGCGAAGAACCTCATCGTGGCGGCGGACGTGAACGCCGTGCCCCCCGCCGGCATCGCCGGCATCGGCGCCCACGATGCGGCGGCCCAGCTGCCCCACGGCATCGGCATCGGCGCGCTCGCCATCGGCAATCTCAAGTATGCGGTCCAGCACACCCTGCTCAAGCGCATGTGCGAGACCACGACCCCGCTCTTCATCGACCTTCCGGTGGTGTTCGAGCTGGCGAGAACCCTGGACGCCTGAGCCATGCGCACGATCCTTTCTTCTCCCCGCCGGCTCCGCGCCTGCTGCGCGGGGACCGCCGCCGTTTGCCCCGCGCGAGAGGTGCGGCCATGACTTCGTCCCAGAGCACCACATCGCAAGCCCTCACCGCTGACCCCGCCCCCCTTCCCGGCGGCATCAGCCTCGCCCATCAGGTCGCGCCCCTCGTGGAGGCGCTGGTGGCCGACGCCACGCAGCTGCGGCTCGCCGTCTCCACCGGTCCGCTCGGCTGCCGCATCGTCGATGCCGGCATTTCCGTGCCCGGCTCGCTGGAGGCCGGACGGCGCATCGCCGAGATCTGCCTCGGCGGCCTCGGCAAGGTGGCCCTCGTGCCCGGCGGGCGCTTCTCGCCCTTCGACACGCTGGTGAGCGTCACCACCACCGATCCTGTCACCGCGTGCCTTGCCAGCCAGTATGCCGGCTGGAGCCTCTCCCACGGGGACTTCTTCGCCCTCGGCTCCGGCCCCGGCCGGGCCATGGCGGCGGTGGAGCCGCTGTTCGCGGAACTCGGCTGCCGCGACCATGGCGATCACGTCGCCCTGGTGCTGGAGACCGGCGTAACTCCGCCCGCCGAGGTGGTGCAGGAAGTGGCGAGCCGCTGCGGCGTGGCGCCCACGGCCGTCACCTTCATCCTCACCCCCACCTCGTCGCTCGCCGGCACGGTGCAGATCGTTGCCCGCGTGCTGGAGGTGGCGCTCCACAAGGCGCACGCGCTCCACTTCCCGCTGGAGCACATCGTCGACGGCATCGGCTCCGCCCCCGTGGCGCCGCCCTCGCCGGATTTCCTCACCGCCATGGGGCGCACCAACGATGCGGTGCTCTATGGCGGCGACGTGCAGCTCTTCGTGCGCGGATCGTCCGAGGCCGCGCAGGACCTCGCCAAGCGCCTGCCGTCGCTGGCCTCCCGCGATTATGGCCGGCCCTTCGCCGAGATCTTCGCGGGCTATGACTGCGACTTCTACAAGGTGGACCCGCTGCTGTTCTCGCCGGCCCGCGTCACCGTGACGGCCATGGAGCAGGGCACGAGCTTCACCGCCGGCGGCTTCGACGCCAACCTCATCGCCCGCTCCTTCGGGGTGTGAGGTGGCCGGCTTCGTGATCTTTGCCGAGCGGGTGGACTGGCACACCCGCTCGCTGGTGGCTGCCCTGAAGGCGCGGGGGGTGAAGCCCCGCATCGTCTCCCTGCGCGCCTGCGGCTTCGCCGTGGGCGAGACGGCACACGGCCTGCTGCTGCCCGGCTTCGGCGACGATCTGCCGGACGCCTGCTTCGTGCGCTCGGTGCCCGCCGGCACGCTGGAGCAGGTCACCCATCGGCTCGGCGTCCTGCACGCGCTGACCACGCTGGGGGTCCGGGTGATGAACGATGCCCGCGCCATCGAGCGCTGCGTGGACAAGAGCGCCACCACCTTCCTCCTCGCCCATGCCGGCCTGCCGACCCCGCGCACCCTTGTCCTGGAAGACGCCGCCACCGCCCGCATGCTGGTCGATTCCGCACCCGGCGACAGCGTGCTGAAGCCCCTCTTCGGCGCGCAGGGTCGCGGGCTGGAGCGCATTCGGCCCAAGGGCGCGCTGCCGGAGGCGGAGGCGGTGGGCGGGGTCTATTATCTGCAGGATTTCGTGGCCGCCCCGGCGCAGGGCGGACCGGACGCGATTCACGAGGATTTCCGCGTGTTCGTGGTGGGCGGCCGGGCAGAGGCGGCCATGGCACGCCGCGCCAAGGGCTGGATCACCAACATCCACCAGGGCGCCACCGGCGCCGAGGTGGCGGCCGAGGGGCTTCTGGCGGATTATGCGGTGCGCGCCGCGGCCGCCGTGGGCGCGACCTATGCCGGGGTCGATCTCATCCGCGACGCCGAGGGGCGGCTGAAGGTGCTGGAGGTGAATTCCATGCCGGCCTGGCACGGCCTGTTCGACGCCACCGGCCGCAACATGGCCGAGCCGCTGGCCGCCTGCCTCGTGGGCGAGCGGGTGAGCGCCTGAGCGGCGCCGGAGATCCTCATGCGCGTTCTGGTGCTGGAATATGTGACCGCGGGCGGGATGCGGCGCGAGACGCTGCCGCCGAGCCTCGCCGCCGAGGCCGCGCTGATCCGCGACGCCATGCTGGCCGACCTCGCCGCGCTGCCCGCCCCGCCGGAGATCCTCACCACCTGCGACGAGCGCCTGCCCCTCGCGGGTGCGATCCCCGTCGGGCTCGACACCAGCGCCTGGGTGCTGTGGCGCCAGCTGGCGGACGAGGCGGATTTGATCTGGCCGGTGGCGCCGGAGACCGGCCGCATCCTCGCCGATCTGGTGCGCATGCTGGCGGCCAGCGGCAAGCCGGTGCTCGCCTCCACCCCCGAGGCCATCCTCATCGCCACCAGCAAGCGGGAAACCGCCCGCCGCCTGGCATTGGCTGGCGTGCCGCACATCCCGACCTATCCTCTGGCCGACGCGCCCGAGATTCCCGGCCCGCGCATCACCAAGCCCGACGACGGCGCCGGCTGCGACGCCACCTTCCTCTGGCCCGCCGACGTACCCGCTGCGCCGGACGAGACGGCGGGCGTCATGATCCAGCCTTATGTGGCGGGGGAGGCGGCGAGCCTCACCCTTCTCGTGGTGGCGGGCGAGGCGCGCCTCCTCACCGTGAACCGCCAGCATATCGTGGTCCAGAATGGCCGCCTCGCCCTCTCCGGCCTCACCGTAGGCGCGCACGCAGACGACGGCCGGCTGGCCGAACTGGCCCGGCAGGTGGTCGCCGCCTGCCCCGGTCTCGACGGCTTCATCGGCATCGACCTTCTCCTGACCGAGGCGGGGCCGGTGGTGGTGGAGATCAACCCCCGCCTGACCACCGCCTATGCCGGCCTCGGGCGCGCGCTGGGCTGCAACCCCGCCACCCTACTCCCCGCCTTCGCCGCGACGGGGGGAGCAGAGGCGGTGCCTCCGACGGCCGTGGAGCTCGCCCTCGCATGAGCGACCTCCTCATCGGCTGGGACGTGGGCGGCGCCCACCTCAAGCGGGCGGTTCTGGAACCGGATGGCACGCTGGTATCCATCCACCTCGCGCCCTGCGCCCTGTGGCAGGGGCTCGACCGGCTGCGGACGGCGATGGCGGCCATGCCCCCCGTCTCCGGTCACTCCGTCGTGACCATGACGGGCGAACTCGTCGACCTGTGGCCTGACAGGGCAACCGGCGTCATCGATATCGCTACCGAATTGGGGGTGCTACTGGGGCCTGACACCCGCATTTATGCGGGCCGGGGCGGGTTTGTCAGTCTGTCCGAAGCCCATCTGAATACCGCTGACATCGCGTCCGCCAACTGGCACGCCACGGCCGCCGCGCTGGCGGCCATCGCGGGCGACGGCATCCTCGCCGACATCGGATCGACCACCACGGACCTCATTCCTTTTGCCGGCTCGCAACTTTGCTTTCGCGGCTATTCGGATGCTGCACGGCTGGAATCGGGGGAGTTGGTCTATAGCGGTGCGGCCCGCACGCCGGTCATGGCGCTGGCGCCGGCCCTGCCGTTTCGCGGGCGTCTGGTGCCGCTCATGGCGGAGTATTTCGCCACCACGGCCGACGTGCATCGGCTGACTGGCGAGCTGCCGGATGGAGCCGATCTCCACCCCGCGGCCGATGGCGGCGAAAAGACCTGCGAAGCCAGTGCGCGCAGGCTTTTGCGCATGGTGGGACGGGATCTGGGACCCGCGACGATGGAGGAGGCGAAGGCCCTGGCGGCGGCCGCCGCGGAGGTGCAGATGCACCGTCTCCACATGGCCTTTGCGCAAATCGTATCCGCCGGCGGCGTCGCCCCGGACGCGCCGTTGATCGGTGCAGGGGTGGGCCGATTTCTGGTGGGGCGGCTGGCCCAGAGGGTCGGGCGCCCCTACCGCCATTCCGGCCTGCTGCTGGCAGGCGACACACGCCTGGCGGGGCTTGCCGCCGACTGCGCCCCGGCCCTGGCCGTGGCGCGCCTCGCATTCAATTAGCCGGCTATCTCGTCACTTGCTGCCGTCAGGCTTGAACTGGGCGAGGAAGGCGATGAGATCGGCGCGCTCCTGCTCGTTCTTGACCCCCGCGAACGCCATTTTCCCCTTCGGCGCCAGATGCTTGGGATTCTCGATATAGTCGTTCAGGGTGGCGTCGTCCCACACCTTTCCGGCGGCGGCGCCGTCCTTGATGTCCTGGGAATAGGCATAGCCCTCGAAATGCGCCCACTTGGCGCCGACGATGCCGTTCAGCGGGGGCCCCACCTTCACCTTGGCATCCGGGCCAATGGCATGGCAGGCCATGCATTTCTTGAAAACTGTCTCGCCCTTGGCCACGTCCGGATCGGCGTAGGCCGAGCCCGTGGCGGCGGCGAGCAGGACGGCGGAAACGAACAGCGCGCGCATCAGGCGTTCCTCTTTGGTTGTTGAATTGATTATTTGCCGGCTTAGCTCAGGACGAGAATCTCACCCTCACCGCCAGCCAGCCGATTCCCCACCAGACGCACCGCGCGCCCGGAGAGACGCCCCCCGAACAGTGCCGCGAGTTCAGGCACCCGTCGGGCCAGCAGCTTCAGGGCGATGAAATCCTGCGGCCCCGCCTCGGCAAACCCCGGTGCCAAAGCCTCCGGCGCTGAGGACACAAGGATGGAGCCGCGTTTCATGCCACGTCCGGCACCGGGCCCCAGCCGCCCCGCCACAGCAAGTGTGCCGGCTAATAGACCATCCGCCGCACCCGCGCCGGCATCGCCGCCTACCAGGATCAGCCCGCCGCGCAACCGCGCCCCGAGACCTTCCCCGACCGTCCCGGCAATGGAAACCACGCCGCCACGCATGCCCTGCCGCTCGCCCGGCCTCGGTCCGCCCACTTGGTTGCCGGCATTGCCGAAAACCTCGATCCGGCCGCCGGTTAGGCCAGCCGCCAGTGCGTCGCCCGCATCGCCGGTTATGACGAGCCGCCCACCGCTCATGCCCGCCCCAGCGGCGACGCCGACGCTGCCCTCCACGCGCACCTCGCCCGTGGCAAGGCCGGCGCCGACGAAATCGAGCCGCGGGTCGCCGGTGATGACCACGGCTTCGTCCGTTCCGGCAGCGACCTCAAACAGATCGCCGATCCGGGCGATGCCCGCGCCGAAGGGAACGGTGCGAGCGGCCACATCCGCTGCGCTCGCGCCTTCAAACGCCCCGGGAAGAAGGCTCGATGCGTCCACCCGAGCGGTGAGGGGAGCCTTCAATGTCAGGCGGAAGCCACTCATCGTCCCGCCTCCTGCGCCGTGCCGGCAACCGGCGCCATCAGGTGATGCAGCTTGAAATGGAAGGGCCCGAGGTTGCCGCCGTAATTGCCGGCATCCACCGCCACCACCCCCCCGGCGGCGCCGAGACCGCAGACCGCCGTGATGCCCGCGCGCATGCTGTCCGCGACCTCACCCTCGCTGAGGCCGTCGATGACGATCTCGAGCACGCTCTCGACATCAGCCGGCAAAGCAGTCTTGGCGATGCCCCGCAGCGTCGGGCAGTAGGCGTCATTCGAGGAGGCGATCAGGCCGGCATATTTGGAGCCGACCTTGGAGCCAGAGCGCACCACACCGCCCGGGAAGGGCATGATGGCGCCGCGCACTTGGCCCATGGCCGCCACCGCGGCCTCCGCCGCGGCCAGCGCCGCCGGGCGCGAGCGGGCGAGAATGAGGAAGTTGCCGCCGCCCACCGCAGCGGTGGTGGAGCCGACGATCTCGTCGCAGACGAACTCGCCTTCCATCACCGGGATGCGCCAAATCCTGCTGCCGCCAAGGTTTTTCGACATCTGATGCCCGTCGCCGAAATAGCGCAGCGCCTTTCCGAGCGCGACCGCCGAGCCGCCCTCCAGACCGGAGTAGAGCGCGGAGGTGGGCGAGGTGAGCACGCATTGCCCGGCCCGGAGCGGCACGATCTTCTTCAGGTCCTTGAGGGACATGGCAAAGATGAGCACGGCATAGCCCGGGCGCCCGTCCGGTGTCTCGGCGGCGGGAATCTCCCGCTCGATAGCCGCCTCACAACCGCAACCGATCACCGAAGTCGCAAACCCGGTGAGGCTCGCCGCCGCGGTATGTGCCCAGCGCGGCGTATCGGCGGTGATGATGAGCCGGGTTCCCGCCATGGGAAACGCCTCGGCGAAGCTGTCGCGGATCTCGACGCCGTTGATGATGAGGGGGGCTGGTGCGCTCACGGCTTCAGCTCCACGATCTCGGGGCCCTGGCCGCCGCGGATTTCGCTGTCGGCGATCTGGTAATGGCTGGATTTGAGGCCCACCGCCTCGTCGAACCAGCGCTCCAGCCTCTTGTCCATCAAGGGGTCGGACGGGGGATGCACCGCATAGGTGCGCCCTTCGGTCAGCGCGACGATGTCGCCATTCACCACCACCACTTCGCCGTCCTTCATGACGAGGCGCGGGTGGGCGAACATGGCCTCGCGGTCAGCTTGGTCCTCGTAAAGCACCACATCCGCCCGGGCGCCGGGGCCAAGATGGCCACGGTCCTTGAGGCCCAGGGTCCGCGCGGGCGCGGCGCGGGTAACGACGGCGATCTCCTCAAGGGTGTACTCGCGGGAGATGCTTTCGAGCCGGGTATGGGCCCGCGCAGCCTTGTGGATCTGCCGCAGGTGGTGGTCGCGGAACGGCTTGTCCATCAACAGGCGGATGAGGTGCGGGTAGGAGGTGAAGGGACCGCCATTGGGGTGGTCCGTAGTGAGGTAGACCCGCCACGGATCCTCAATGAGCAGGAACAGCTCCAGCCCGATGGCCCATTGCAGCGCGTTCACGAAGGACGTGTCGCGATAGTTGAACGGCACCACGCCGCAGGCCGCGTCCATCTCGATGTCCATGCCAATCCACTTCTTCGGATCGGCGATCTTGTGATTTCGGTATTGCGACATGAGGTCGGCCGAGGCGGTCACCGTCTGGCCGAACATGATCTGGCCCACGTCCACCGAGATGTGCGGCATGGCGTTCACCGCCTCCGCGACCTCGGCGGCGCCGGAGGAGAAGTGGCGATCACCCTCGGTACCGTAGGAGTGGAACTGGATGTGGGTGAGGTGGAGCGGGAAGCCCTCCGTCGCACCCATGGTGGCGAGGGTCGTCTTCAAATTGCCGGGGATGCCGAGGTTGCAGCCATGCAGGTGGATCGGGTGGGGCACGCCCAGCTCCGTCACCGCCCGCTGCAGCGTGTTGAGAATGCGCCGCGGCGTGAGGCCGTAGAAGGGCCCGGCCTCGTCCAGATCGAGATTGCGGCCGTTGAACTTGAAGGCGTTGATGCCGCCGGGATTGACGATCTTGATGGCGCAGCTCTGGGTCGCCTTGAGCATCCAGGCGACGTAATCGTTCACCGCCTGCTGGCCTTCCCCCTGGGCGATCAGCCGCAGCAGGAAGTCGTCGTTGCCGAGCACCAGAAAGCCGCCGGTGTCGATGTTCGGGATGTCCGCCATCTCGAGATGCGCGTGGCGGGCATTGGCGCCCACCACGGCCGGCTCGAACACGGCCGTGTAGCCCATCTGCGAATAGCGGCAGCCGGTGGCGTGGGTGGTCGGCGCCGCGCGCCCGCCGCCGCAGCCGCAGAAATCGCCGAACGGCTCGGGGAAGAGGGCGCGGTCCTCGTTCATGAGGAGGCGGCCGAGGTTCACCTTGCCGCCCGCGATGTGGCTGTGCAGGTCGATGCCACCGGCGAGCACGATGCAGCCGGAGGCGTTCACCGTCTCCTCGCTGCCGCCCGGTCCCGGATCGGCGACGATGCGGCCGTCCTCGACCACCACGTCACGCACCTGGTCGATGATGCCGTTGGCGGGATCGAACACCCGCCCCCCGGTGACGCGCTTTCTCATGCGCCCCTCCCGAGATGGGCGAGGATGGCGGATGCCGCCTCGGCGACGCTGGGAAGCTCGGCGGGGCGCAGCCCCTGGAGCGGCAGGCAGACGACGGAATCCATGCGGAAGACATGCCCCGGATGATCGACGCCGGGGGTGCCGACGGGGATGAACACGTCCGGCTCGCGGGCAAACGACGTGTCGGGATGGGCGAGGACGATGATCGGGCCGGCGCTGAAGTCCGGCGGCGGATCGGGCCTGAAAGCGCTCGTGTGGAGCAGAAGGTCTGCGTCTTTCAAGGCGGTAGCCGTGGCGTAGAGGTCGGGCGCATGGCGGGACGTGCCGGCGCCGATCACGGTGCGCAGGGGATAGCCGAAGCGCCACAAAGCGAGCTGGTGGGCGCCGGTCACGTTGTCGCGTCCGCCCAGGGGCAACACCGCGGCGCGGGTGGTCGGCGACAGCAGGTCCACGGCTTCGGCGGCAGCGCCGGCGACAGCGGCCGCATCCGAAGCCGGCAGGGTCGCAGCATTCCAGGTGAAGACGCTGTAGCGGGCGGCGCGCAGCAGGTCCGCGAGTTCGGCCAGCGAGGCGCCGGCCGTGCCCGGAAGCACCTGCAGGGCGCCGATATCGCGGCCCGCCAAAGCCGACGCCAGCATCGCGGCTGCGGTGGCGACCTGTTCGGGCGGCAGGACGATTTCGCTCAGCTCATGGCCCGCGAGAACCTTGCGGGAGGCCTCCGAGAACGGCGCACCGATCATCACCACGCGCCGGCCGGATGGCGCGAACAGGGGCGCGGCGTCGCCACCCTCGCTCTTGCGCACGGGCATGATGCGCTCGAACAGGCGGCCGAAGCTCTGGGCGGGATCGTCGCCGAACACCACCAGCAGATCGCAGCGGTTCCTGACCTCGGCGAGCGTCGCCGCGATCCAGCCCCGACGGGCGAGGCGATCGAGATTGGCAAACAGGCCGCCCGACGCGGAATGATCGATGCTCGCGCCCGTCGCCATGGCGATGTCGTAGAGCCGCCGGTGCCCTTCGAGATCGGCCCCGAGGCCGGAGAAGACGGAAGAGCGCGCGACCTTCAGGTGGCCGGCGGCCGCTGCCGCCGCCTCGGCAAGGCTTGCGGGCGCGCCATTGATGCGGGGAGGAGGCGGAGGCGCATCGCCACGGGCCAGCAGACGGGAGGCATCGGCGCAGGCCTTGCGCGGCGTCACCACACGGCCGGCGACGGCCACCTCGATGTCGTCGCAGCCCAGGCCGCAAAAGCCGCACACCACGTCGCGCACGATGCGGGAGGCACCGGCTTCGGTCGTTTCACCCGATGACATGAGACTCACCCCTGCGCGGAAGAGAGGCCGCGCGGCAAGGCCGGCAGACAAAGGGCGCGCGGCGGCGCGGAGCCGGCTCCGGAACGTGGGACAATTGGGGAGAGAATAGAACTCAAGCGGTAACTGGCCATGGCTTTGCCTTGGGATTGACGGACCCAATCAAGACGCCGCGGCGGTTGCCCGCTTGTCGTTGCAGTGCGCTTCGGAAAATCCGTGCGCCATGCGTCTGTTCTTGGCGGGGAAGCTAACACAGCGAAGCGGGGCCGAAAACCCGTCACATGTGCGGCGCCTGCGAGAATGATTTGTGCGACGCGAAATGCTCTACTTGAAACAGGTGATTTCAGCTTCCGCCTGCGCCCGGCGAAGCTCCGCAATCGTGTCGTCGTATTGAGGTGTATTGCGGAAGATGTTCGCCGCCTGCCCCACGCCTTGCCGCATGGAGAGGATCGTCTCCGCCGCGACATAGTGATCATAGGGAAGGATCGAGGCGAGGGTATCCACGGAGCAGGAGCACCGCGCCATGGTCTCCCGGGTCTGGCCGTTGGCCGCCATGCAGCCGAACACGTAGTCCACGCGGGCGGAGGTGGGATAATCGTTGTCGCTGGCCGTCGCCGCAGTCGCCGCCCCGCCGAGGGCGAGCAGCAGGGCGCCGGCCTCAATGGCCCGTCGGATCATAGGCGATGCTCTCCTCCCACAGGGTGCCGCCCGGCGCGTCGGCCTTGATGGCCATGCGCACGATCTGGCCCGGCACGTCCGGCGACACCTCGAACGTATAGGCGAGGGTATCGAGCCCCCGCATCCGCACGGCATTGGGATCGCCCTTGAACGGCGCCACCGTGACGCGCCACCCCTTCACGGCCTGCCCACCCACGGTGAGGTCGGCGGCGGCGACCGTGGCCGCGTCGCGCAAAGCTGTGCGGATGGCGGTCTTGAAATAGCGCGGATTGCCCTTGAGCCGGCCGGACAGGTCCCCGAGGTGATTCTCAAGGAACAACAGCAGCATGGGGTTTGTGGTCACGCCCTCGAACGGGCCGGCGGCGTGGTGGCGCTCGGGCGTGAAGAAATCGACCTTCACGTCACGGGCATCGCCCCCGCTCGCGCTCGCCTCGATCATCAGCACCACGCGATCCTCGAAGCTGGCGCCCAGTTCAGGATCGGCCACCTTACGGGCATATCGATAGGTCAGCGTCTGGCCCGGCTTGGTACTGGCCAGCTGCGGATCCTCGAACAGCAGCGTCGCCGCATCGGGAGCGGCCTGCTGGGAGGCGGCATGCGCCTCGGCCCCGCTCGCCGCCTGGGGCATGACGAGGGCGCCGCCGGAAAACAGGGCCGCCATGAGGACGAGCCAGAGGCCCAACGCGCGACGCAGGCTCACGATGCGGCTCCTTCGGACGCCTTTTCCGGCGCTCCGCCGATGGTGCGATAGAGATAGTCCGGCGCGACCGCCGCAGCCTCCTCCGTCGCCAGCGCCTCGACGCGGGCGTGGAAGGGCGAGAGCGAGCAGGCGGGGTCGGTCGCCGCCGCATCGCCCACCAGAGCCATGGCCTGGCAGCGGCAGCCGCCGAAATCCATGTCGCGCCGGTCGCAGCTGCGGCACGGCTCGCGCATCCAGTCGGTGCCGCGGAAGGCGTTGAAGGCCGGCGAAGACCTCCAGATGTCACCCAGCGCGCGATCACGAACGGACCAGAATTCGAGATTCGGGATGCTCTCCGCCGCATGGCAGGGCAGCACCCGGCCCGTGGGGGTGACATTCAGCGTGCGCCGGCCCCAGCCCCCGGAACAGGGCTTGGGATAGCGGGCGTAATAATCCGGGATCACCATGTCGATGACGAGGATGCCCTCAAGGCGCCGCCGCGCCTCCTCCACCAGCGCCACCGAGCGATCCACGTCCGGCCGCGCCGGCATCAGCGCCGCCCGGTTCACATAGGCCCAGCCATAATACTGGGTGTGCGCCACCTCCAGCCGGCGGGCCTTCAGCGCCACGGCGAGGGCGATGATGTCCTCCACCTCGTGGATGTTGCCGCGATGGATGACGGCATTGAGCGTCAGCGGCAGACCGAGGTCCGTGACCTTCCGGGCGAATTCCAGCTTCGCCGCATGGCCGCCCTTGTAGCCGCCGATGCGGTCGCCGGTCTCGGCGCTCGCGCCCTGCACGGAAAGCTGCACGTGGTCGAGCCCGGCCTCCGACAGCGCGTCGATCATGCCCGAGGCACGGCCGATGCCGGAGGTGATGAGATTGGTGTAGAGCCCCTCTGCCGCGCAGTGGGCGGTCAGTTCCACGAGGTCCGGGCGCGCGGTCGGTTCGCCGCCGGAAAGATGGACGTGGAGGATGCCCAGCGCCGCCGCCTCGCTCAGCACCCGCTTCCACGTGGCGGTGTCGAGTTCCGCCTCGCGGCGCTCCAGCTCCAGTGGGTTCGAGCAATAGGGGCAGCGCAGCGGGCAGCGGTGGGTCAGCTCGGCGAGGATGCCGATGGGATGGCCGACCGGAGGCGCCGCCGCCGGGCGGGGCGCCTCGCGCACAGCGGCCTGGATATCGCTCGCGATCTCGCTCATGTCTCGATCACCCGGCGCGCGATGAGGCCGCCGATCATGTCCTTGACGTCATCGGCAATGACTTCGCGCTGCTCATCGTAGCGGGCGGCCAGGGCGTCCACGATCTCCGCGCAGGTGCGCTTCCCGTCCACCAGCTCAAGAACGGCGGCGGCGGTCTCGTCGATGTCGAACGCCCGCTCCGGCGCCAAAAGCACATGGCGGGACCGCACCTGATCGTATTTGAGCTTCACGCCGCGGGGCAGGCGCGGAACGTCGGTTTCCTCGGCGCGCATCTCATTCCCCAACGATGGCAACGCCCGGCCGCCACGCGCCCGGCGCGGGCCAGCCCGGCGCCACATAGGCGAGATAGAGCGCGTCGAGCTGCGCCCACAGCACCTCGGTCTTGAAGGTGAGGGCGCGGATCACGGCGCGTTGCTCGGCGGCCGTGCGGGCGTGCTCCTTCACGTATTCGAGGGCGAAGTCCGCATCCTTCGGCGCCTGGTCGAGGCGGCGGCGGAAATAGGCGACGACTTTCTCGTTGATGAAGTCGTAGTGCTCCAGCATCCCCGAGATGCGCTCGGCATGGATGCCCGGCGCGAACAGCTCGGTGAGCGAGGAGGCGACCGCCTCCAGCAGCGTGTTCTCGGCGACGAAACGCACATAGGCCTCCACCGCGAACTTGGTGGCCGGCAGCGCGCCTTCCTTCGAGACCACGTAGTCGCGGTCGAGGCCGAGGCCGTCGGTCAGCACCAGCCAGCGCTCGATGCCGCCTGAATCCTCGCCGAAACCGTCATGGTCGGTGATGCGGTGCAGCCATTCCCGGCGCAGTTCGCGGTCGTCGCAGCGCGCCATCAGGGCCGCATCCTTGCGGGGAATGGCGGACTGGTAGCAGTAGCGGTTGAGCGCCCAGGCGCGCACCTGATCCCGGTTCAGCCGGCCGGAATGCAGCAGTTTATGGAAGGGATGGAGGTTGTGGTAGCGCGTCGCGCCCACCGCGCGCAGTGCGGCCTCCAGACCCTCGGGCGACAGGGGCTCCTGCGGCGACGGCAGAGGCGGGAAATCGGCGGGAAGGTCGGCAGCTTCGGCCAGCACCCGGACGGCGGCTTGCGCGCTCATAGGGAGAACTCCATTCCGTCCCGGGCGACCGTCCAGCCAGCCGCTTCCATGGCGCGGTGCTCCTCGGAGCCATCAATCAGCGCGGGATTGGTGTTGTTGATATGGATGAACACCCGGCGCGCCACAGGCAGGTCGGCGAGGAGCGCCACCGTGCCGTCCGCGCCGGACATGGACAGGTGCCCCATGCGGGCCCCCGTCTTGGTGCCGATCCCGGCCGCGATCATCTCGTCGTCGCGGTAGAGCGTGCCGTCGAAGAACAGCAGGTCGGCGCCTGAGATGCGCTTGCGCAGGGCGTCGGTGACCGCGGCGCAGCCGGGGACGTAGACGAGGCGGCTGTCGGCCGAGGTGATTGTTACGCCCACCGTCGAGCCCGTCTCCTCGCCGATGACGAGGGAGGCGTCCTCGCGCCAGAGCGGCACCTTGCCGGGCACGGTGAAGAATTCCATGGTCAGCCCCGGAACCGGCGAGAAGGGGACTTCGAACGAAACCGGCTCCCGGCGCACCAGCGCCTTGGACACCACGTCGAAGACCTGATTCTGCTCAATGAGCGCGAGCGTGTCGGCCGTGCCGTACACCTCGAACGCCTGCTGCTCCCGCAGCGTCAGCAAACCGGCTATGTGGTCCACGTCACCATTGGTGAGGACGACGGCGCGAATGGGGCTGTCGCGGCCATCCACCCGAGGCTGAAGCGCCCGGGTCGCGGCGATCTGGGCCCGAAGATCGGGCGAAGCGTTCAGGAGCACCCACGAGGCGCCGTCCTCCGAGACGGCGATGCTCGACTGGGTTCGGGGCGTGACCCGTGGATCACCCTTCCATGCCAGTTGGCACACCGGACAGCGGCAGTTCCACTGGGGAACGCCGCCGCCGGCCGCTGAACCGAGAACGATCACCTGCATGACGCGACGGACGCTCCTGCCTAATCGTTCGCGGCTCCCGACCTCCGTCGATCAGAAATCGGCCGGCAGGTAAGCGGTGACTTCCATGCCGACGCAGACTTCGCAAACCTGGGGCTTGTTCCAGCGCATGATGCTTTCCTCCAGTGTTCTCTCACGACCCTCATAAGAAGATCATAAGAAATTGAAGTAGCGAGGTTTTTCGCTACAACGGAGTCAAATATTGGCAGCCGAATCCGTTCCCGCAAGTGAAATCTTTTGCTGCATTGCAATACTTCTAGAGCTCATCAATGCGCTGACGGTGCGGAGAGGTCGAGCATGAAGCCGCGCCCCCGCACGGTCGCCACCTGGGGGCCGCCGGCGCGGCCCACGGGCGCAAGCTTGGTGCGCAGGTAGCCCACATAGACGTCCACCACATTGAGCGAGGCGCCGCCCTGGCTGGCCCAGAGCCGGTCGAAGATCTCGCCGCGGGCGATGGGGCGGTTGGGGCTGGCCATGAGCAGGGCCAGGAGATCGGCCTCGCGCTCGGTGAGCCGCACATGCACCTCGCCGAACTTCGCGGTGCGGGTGGAGGGATCGAGCACCAGCCGCCCCGCCATGACGCGGTCGGCGTGGCTCTCGCCGAGGCGATGCAGGAGATGGGTGCGCAGCCGCGCCACCAGCTCGCCGAACACGAACGGCTTGACGATGTAGTCGTCCGCCCCGGCGCCCAGGCCCTCGGCGCGGTCATGCACCTCGTCCTTGGCGCTCAGGAACAGGATGGGGCCGGAATGGCCGGCGCTGCGCAGCGCCCGGCACACGTCGATGCCGGAGCCGTCCGGCAGCATCATGTCGAGCACCACGGCGCAGGGATTGTACTGACGTGCCGTCTCGAGGGCCTCATCGGCGCGGCCCACGACGGTCACGTCGAACCCCTCGGCGGAGAGGCCGCGGCTCAGCATGGCGCCGATGTCGCTGTCGTCTTCCACCACCAGGATGTTCATGGTTCCTCCTGTGCCCATCGGGGCTGTCCCGGACCATCGCATGGTCCGCGGGGCAGGGCTGTCGCGCAATGCCGGCAATCCAGCCGCTGGTCAAACCGCGGAGTCGGGCTCGTTCGCCGCCGATGCCGCGGCCTGCGGCAGGGCGATCGCCACCCGGGTGCCGCCCTGCGCCCCGTCCTCCAGTGTGATACGTCCGCCGTGCCGCGTCACCACCCAATCGGCCAGGGCCAGCCCCAGGCCGAATCCCTCGGCACCGCCGAGCCGCGCGCCGCGTGCGAAACGCTCGAACAGGCGCGCCCGCGCCTCAGGCGGGATGCCGCACCCGTCATCGGTGACGCTGACGATCTCGACGCCATGCCCGTCCGAATCCACGCCCCGTTCCACTGCCACGGAGATGCGGGTGAGGGGCCGGCCATGGCGCAAGGCGTTGTCGATGAGCCCTTCCAGCACCTGCCGCAGCCATTCCCGATCGGCATGCACGAGAAGGCCAGGCTCCGGGGCGTGCAGCACCAGCGCCACCCCCTGCCGCCGCGCCACCGGCTCCAGCCCCGCCACCGCATCGGCCAGCAGGGGCGCCAGCGGCGTATCCTGGAACACCAGCTCGATCTCGCCGCTTTCGGAGCGAGCCACCCGCAGCAGATCCTCCACCCGGCGGTGAAGCATGCCGGCGCGCTTGCGGATGGTGGTGAGCACCGTGCGGCTCAGTGCCTCCGGTATGGCTGGCGCCCGCTGGGTCACGTCGCACTCGCCGATGATGACGGTGAGCGGCGTGCGCAGTTCGTGGCTCACATCGGTGAAGAAGCGGCGGCGGGAGGCGTCGATGGCGGCGAGGCGGGCGTTCGCCTCGGTGAGGTCCACCGTACGTTCCGCCACCGTCTTCTCAAGCTCCGCCCGGTCCTGCGCCACCTTGCGCTCGCGCCGGGCCAGCAGGGCGGCCATGCGGTTGAAACGGGCCATCAGCACGCCCAGCTCGTCCCGCTGGCCGATGGCGAGACGGGCGGACAGGTCGCCGCGGCCGATGGCCGCGGCTGCCCTGTCGATCTCCCTCAGCCGGCCGAGCAGCGGCTGTGCCAGCGCGCGATACAGCACCAGCGCGGCGGCGAACACCGCCAGCGCAATGGCGACGGCGCCGATGCGCAGCCGGTCTGCCAATGCCAGCGCCTCCTCCCGGGCGGCCGTGACGCCCCGGCGCTCGCTTTCCACCAGCAGGGAAAGCGTCGGCCCCGCCGAGGCGGCGAACGCATTGAGGGAGCCGCGCACCCGGTCACCCCGACGCATGGTGTCCGGGTCACGGGTCGCGGCGGTGATCTGCCGGTCGAGGGAAATGAAATCCGCCCTGAGGCGGGCGAGCAGCCGTTCCTGCGGCCTGAGGCCGCTCGACAGCTCGGGCGCCGCCTGCACCGCCTTCACGGTCGAGGCCTCCAGCAGGGCGGAGACGCGGGAGCGGGCATCCTCGAGCCGCCCGGCGCCCGCGGTCGGGCTCTCGGTGGCGGCGATGGCGGCAAGGCCGTAGTCGGAGAGGCGCGCCGAAATCTCGGTCAGCACGTCGAGCCGTTGCTGGGCCGAGACCGCCGCCTCCAGCGCCCCGTCCACGGCACGCAGGGCGATGAGCACGCTGAGACCCGCGAGCACCGCAAGAATCGCCGTGGCGCCCGCCAGCGCGGCCAGTTTGAAACGGATGGATCGCATTCGCCCCGCCCGGCCTGTCTCCCGCCGGTGTCGCGCCACCACTGGCCCGCTCCGGCGCGGCGGAGCCTGCCACAATGCGGCGCACGGGCAAAAGGAAAAGGGACGCACGAAAAAGCCCGCCGCCGCAGGCGTCTGGCGCTGCGGCGGCGGGCTCCGTCGAAGATCAGTGGAGCGGCAGGTTCAGGCCTGGCCGGCCTGGAGACGCTCGGCTTCCGCCTGCAGGCGCTGCTGATAGAGCGCAGCGAAGTCCACCGGATCGATCATCAGGGGCGGGAAGCCGCCGTTGCGCACCGCGTCGGCGATGATCTGGCGGGCGAACGGGAAGAGCAGGCGCGGGCACTCGATGAGCACCACCGGCTGCAGGCTCTGCTCGGGGATGTTGAGGATGCGGAACACGCCGGCATAGACCAGCTCGAAGGCAAACAGGGTGTTGCCCTCGACGCTCGCGCCACCGTCGATCTTCAGCTCGACCTCGAACTCGCCGTTTCCGCCGGGCTTGGCGTTGACGTGGATCTGGATGCTGACGTCGGGCTGGGCCGGGGGAGCGGCAAGCGAACGCGGCGCGTTCGGATTCTCGAAGGAGAAATCCTTGATATACTGCGCGAGCACGTTCAGCGACGGCGCCGCATTCGGGTTGGGGCCGCCATTCTGCGAGGCCATGCGCATCTCCATCCGTGGGGTGTTGGGTCGGCCCCGCGGGCACGACCTGAAAGCGCGGCGCTGCTAGCACGCTTTCCGCCGCGGGTGCAAGGATGCGCACGGGTGAGGTCGGCCGCTCCTCAACCGGAGGCATGCCTCACGCGGCGAGTTGGGAGACGGGACCATGGACGAGGACAAGACCGGGCCGCGCAAGCCCCTGAGCGAGGCGGCGAAGCGCGCGCTGGCCGAGGCCGAGGCCAGGCGTGCGGCCATTGACGCCGCGCAGAAGGATCGGCCGAAAGAGATCAACGGCCGCAACGGCCCGGAGCCCGTGCGTTACGGCGACTGGGAAGTCGGCGGCATCGCCACCGACTTCTGAAGGCCCCTCAGCCGACCAGCGCGAGGCCGATGAGGCCGGCGATGCCCACCGCGATGCGCCACCAGCCGAACGGCGCATAGCCGTGCTTCGACACGAAATCGAGCAGCGACTTCACCACCACAACCGCCGCGCAAAATGCCGCCACGAAGCCGATGACGATGAGCAGGCCATCGTCCATCGAGAGGTTGCTGCGGTTCTTGTAGAGGTCGTAGGCGAACGCGCCGAACATGGTGGGCAGGGCGAGGAAGAACGAGAATTCCGCCGCCGCCCGCTTGTCCACGCCCATCAGCATGGCGCCGACGATAGTCGAGCCCGAGCGCGACATGCCGGGAATCATCGCGAGGCACTGGAAGAAGCCGATGATGAGCGCGATGTGCCAGGGCAGGCCCATGGCGTTGTTGTAGCGCGGTTCCGGAACCACCTTGTCGATGAACAACAGGATGATGCCGCCGAAGATGAGCGTGCCGCAGATGAGGGCGGGCGTCTCGAACAGCACGCTCTTGATGAAGCCGTGCGCCGCTGCGCCGATTACCGCCGCCGGCAGGAAGGCGATGAGGATACCGATGACGAAGCGCCGCGCGCCCGGATTGGTGGGCAATTGCTGGGCGACGCGGAGGAAGCGCTGAAAATAGACCGTGAGGATGGCGAGCACCGCGCCGAGCTGGATCAGCACCTCGAAGGTGTGGCCGTTGCTCTCGAAGCCGAGAAAGTGCCCGGCGAGCAGAATATGCGCCGTGGAGGAGACGGGGATGAATTCCGTCAGCCCTTCCAGCAGGCCGAGAACAAGCGCTTCGAGCATGTCGCCGAGAGTCATGGGAGAGAAAATCCGGGAGGCGGGAACAAGGCGGCCGCCATCCTCTCCGCTTGCCTTCGCGGGTGCAACGTGGCGCGCCGCTGCGGAAGGACGGGGCTGGGGCCATTGACGCGTTTCCGGCCACGCTGTGGCCGCATCGCAACAGAGCGGCAAATAGCCGAAGGGCAGGCCGTTGGCGGGCGCGCGGCATCGTTCATGATTCGCTCACCACGATTGGAATGCGAAATGCGAGAGCAGCCGGCCGCCAGCCCGCGCTGCAGCAGGGAGGAACCAATCGGAAAGGTTCGGCTTCTAATCATAGGCAACGCCGGGTGCCTCGCCCCCTCCCTTCGACCCCCGGCGAAATCGGCCCATGTATCTGCATCATCATCCCTTTTGCCCGCATTCCCGATTCGTCCGCCTGCTGCTCGCCGAATACGGCCTGGAGCCGGAGCTGGTGGAGGAGCGCGTGTGGGAGCGACGGCCGGGCTTCCTCGCGCTCAATCCGTCGGGGGAGACGCCGGTGATCGTCGAGGAGATGGCGGCCTCGGTGCCGGGCGCCTTCATCATCGCCGAATATCTCGATGAGACCCGGGGCCTCGCCCTCGGCGCCCACCGCCTCCTGCCGGAAGATCCGGCCGGCCGCGTGGAGGTGCGCCGGCTGACCCAGTGGTTCAACGAGAAGATGTACGTCGAATCCACCGAGCCGCTGGTGCGGGAGCGCATCCACAAGCGCTACATGACGCGCGAGCAGGGCGGCGGATCGCCGGATGCCACCTCGCTCCGGGTGGCGCGCGCCAATATACGCTATCATCTGAAATACATTGGCTGGCTGGCCAAGGCGCGCAAATGGCTCGCCGGCGAGAAGCTGAGCCAGGCCGACCTTGCCGCCGCCGCGCATCTCTCGGTGGCCGACTATCTGGGCGACGTACCGTGGGACGAGGACGAGCACGCGAGGGACTGGTACGCGCGGATCAAGTCGCGCCCGACCTTCCGCGCCCTGCTCACCGAGAGCATCCCAGGCATGCCCCCCTCCAAGACCTACGCGGACCTCGATTTCTGACGGACGCGGGCGGGCTGGAGGAGATCGTCCGCCGCCTCGCCCGTGACGAGGGGTTCGATGCCGTCGGCATCGCCCGGCCCGAGGCGGGTCTTCCCGCCGGGGAACGGCTCCGCGCCTGGGTCACAGACGGCGCCCATGGCGACATGGGCTGGATGGCCGAGACGCTGGACCGCCGCGCCGATCCCCTGACGCTGTGGCCGGACATGCGCAGCGTCATCATGCTCGGCCTCAATTACGGACCCGCCGAAGACCCCCGTGCCGTGCTGGCCCAGAGCAGCGCAGGCGCCATCTCGGTCTATGCGCGGGCCGAGGATTATCACGACATCATCAAGCCGAAGCTCAAGCGCGTCGCCCGCGCGCTGCTGGCGGAGGCAGGCAAACGCGGCGTCACGGCCGACGTGAAAGTGTTCGTGGATACCGCTCCGCTCATGGAAAAGCCGCTCGCCGCCGCCGCGGGCCTCGGCTGGCAGGGGCGGCACACCAATCTCATCTCGCGGGATTTCGGCTCCTGGCTGTTCCTCGGTGCCATCGCGACCACGCTGGAGCTTAAGCCCGACGCGCCCGAAAAGGACCATTGCGGCTCCTGCCGCGCCTGCCTCGACGCCTGCCCGACCGCCGCCTTCCCCTCGCCTTACGTCATCGATGCGCGGCGCTGCATCTCCTACCTCACCATCGAGCACAAAGGTCCGATCCCGGCTGAGCTGCGCCCGCTCATGGGCAACCGCATCTATGGCTGCGACGACTGTCTCGCCGCCTGCCCCTGGAACAAGTTCGCGCAAATGGGCCAGGAGGCGAAGCTCGCCGCGCGGGCCGAGAACGACGCGCCGCCGCTGGCCGAGCTGGTGGTACTGGACGACGCGGCCTTCCGCGCCCGCTTCCCGAAAAGCCCGATCAAGCGGGTGGGGCGCGACCGCTTCGTGCGCAACGTGCTGATCGCCATCGGCAATTCGGGAGATGCCGCGTTTCTGTCCCTTGCGGAGGCGCGGCTGGCGGATGAATCCGCTCTGGTCAGAGGTGCTGCGGTGTGGGCGCTCGGGCGGCTGGCGGACCGCGGGACGATCGCCCGCAGGGGCGCAGAGCGGGAGCCGGCGGAGACCGATCCGGCGGTCGCGGCCGAGTGGGCCGCAGCGACATCCGGGGCGTGAGACCCGCCGCCCATTTCCAATCCTAGCGTTTGCCGGTAGGATCAAAAGCTCACGGAACCATGAAGGGGGCGACAAGAGCTGGCGTCACGATCGCGTCGCGCCCACACGCGAAGATCGACGGCGACAGAACAGGCGACATGCACGAGCCCCGCAAGCTTTATGTGAAGTCCTTCGGCTGCCAGATGAACGTCTACGATTCCCATCGTATGGCGGACACGCTGGCGCGCGAGGGATACGTGGAGACGCAGGACCCGGCCGAGGCCGACCTTGTGATCCTCAACACCTGCCATATCCGCGAGAAGGCCGCCGAGAAGGTCTATTCAGAGCTTGGGCGCCTCAGGAAGCAGAAGCAGGAAGCCGGCTCCGACACCATGATCGCCGTCGCCGGCTGCGTCGCCCAGGCCGAAGGCGCCGAGATCATGCGCCGCGCCCCGGTGGTGGACGTCGTGGTCGGCCCCCAGAGCTACCACCGCCTGCCCGAGCTTCTGGCCGAGGCGAAGGCCGGCAAGCGGGTGGTGGACACCGAATTCCCCGCCGAGGACAAGTTCGATCACCTACCCGCGCCCACCCGCACCGCCACCCGCAAGCGCGGCCCGGCGGCGTTCGTGACGGTGCAGGAGGGCTGCGACAAGTTCTGCACCTTCTGCGTAGTGCCCTACACCCGCGGCGCCGAGGTCTCGCGTCCGGTCACGAAGATCCTCGACGAGGCCGCCCGCCTCCTCGACCAGGGCGTGCGCGAGATCACCCTCATCGGCCAGAACGTCAACGCCTTCCACGGCGAGGGGCCGGACGGCAAGGTCTGGAGCCTCGCCCGGCTCATGGAGCGGCTCGCTGAGATGGAGGGGCTGGCGCGGCTGCGCTACACCACCTCCCATCCTCGTGACATGGGCGACGACCTCATCGCCGCCCACCGCGACCTGCCGCAGCTGATGCCCTATCTGCACCTGCCGGTGCAGTCCGGCTCCGACCGGATTCTGGCGGCCATGAACCGCAGGCACGGCCGCGACCTGTTCCTGTCCCTCATCGAGAAGATGCGCACCGCGCGGCCCGACCTCGCCCTGTCCTCCGACTTCATCGTCGGATTCCCCGGCGAAACGGATCGCGACTTCGAGGATACGCTCGATCTGGTGCGCGAGGTCGGCTTCGCCAGCGCCTATTCCTTCAAGTACAGCGCCCGACCCGGCACGCCCGCCGCCGAGCACGAAGGGCAGGTGCCGGAAGAGGTGATGGCCGCGCGCCTCGAGGAACTGCACAGGCTGCTGGAGGCCTCCAAGACGGCCTTCGACGCCGCCTGCCGGGGCCGCACCTTCGATATCCTGCTGGAGAAGCCCGGCCGCCAGCCGGGCCAGCTCATCGGCCGATCGCCGTATCTCCAGAGCGTGGTGGTGAACGACCCGCCCGCCGGCATCGGCGAACTTCTCACCGTCACCATCACCGACGTCGGCCCGAACAGCCTCGCCGGCGTCCCCGCCGAAACGACCCCTTCCCCCGCCCATTCCCGGCCGCTTGCGGCCATGGAGGCCTGAGCTTGCGCAGATCCGGCAGCGACAACCGTGATCGTCCCCTTGCGGCCTCCGGCCAGCAGGCCTCTCCCGGCCCCGCCCGCGCGGCGGTGACGGCCCCCTGGGCCGATCCGGACGAGCCGGCCGCCGCCCATGTGGTGCTGGCCTTCGACGACAACCGGCTCGCCACCCAGCTGTTCGGCCATTACGGCCGCAACCTTGCCCTCATCGAGCGCAAGCTGGGGGTGAAGGCGGATTCGCGCGGCAACCACGTGACGCTGGAAGGCGAGCGCGATGCCTGCGAGCAGGCTAGGGCCGTGCTGGAGCACCTGTACGAGGCGCTGCGCAAGGGCCGCGACATCAGCCAGGGCGACGTGGACGGCGCCATCCGCGAAGTCACTTCGCAGGGCTCCCTCTTCGATTTCGACCCGGCCGAGCAGCGCCAGTCGTTCGACGAGATCCACCTGCGCCGCCGCCCGGTGCGCGCCCGCACCGCCGCGCAGGATGCCTATATCCGCGCGCTGAAGCGGCACACGCTCGTGTTCGGCAACGGCCCCGCCGGCACCGGCAAGACGTGGCTCGCGGTGGCCTACGCCGTCCATCTGCTGGAGCGGCGGATGGTGGACAAGATCATCCTCTCCCGTCCCGCCGTCGAGGCGGGCGAGCGCCTCGGCTTCCTGCCGGGCGACATGAAGGAGAAGGTGGACCCCTATCTGCGGCCCATCTACGACGCGCTCTATGACCTGATGGACCGCCCCTTCGTCGAGCGGGCCCTGCAGTCCGGCGAGATCGAGATCGCCCCGCTCGCCTTCATGCGCGGACGCACGCTCTCCAACGCCGCGGTGATCCTGGACGAGGCGCAGAATGCCACCTCCATGCAGATGAAGATGTTCCTCACCCGCCTGGGCGAGAACTCCCACATGATCGTCACCGGCGACCCGAGCCAGACCGATCTGCCCGGCGGGCAGATTTCCGGCCTCGCCGAAGCGGTGCGGCTGCTGGAAGGCGTCGAGGGCGTCGGCATCTGCCACTTCAAGGCAGAGGACGTGGTGCGCCACGAACTGGTGCAGCGGATCGTCTCCGCCTACGAGCGCCTGGACGCGGCCAAGATCGAAGCCGCCTCCGCCCGCCTCGCCGGCAAGGCCGGGAGCTGAGCCATGGTCGCGCCCGCCGCCATCCCGCAGGCTCCTGAGATCGACGCGGACATCGACGTCGCGCTGGAGGCCGAGGGCTGGTCCGTCATTCCGGACGCGGAAGCGGTCGCCATCCGCGCCTGCCGGGCGGCGCTGGCCGCCTGCGCGGAGGACGTGCCGGAGCCGTGCGAGGTGGCCATCACCCTCACCGACGACGCGCGCATTCGCGTGCTCAACCGCGACTGGCGGGACATGGACAAGGCGACCAACGTCCTGTCCTTCCCCCAGCCGGACCTGCCGGACGACATCGGCGCTCCCCAACCCCTCGGCGACATCATCGTCGCTTTGGAAACGCTCAGCCGCGAGGCCGAGGCGGAGGGCAAGGCGCCGGCCGACCATCTCGCCCATCTGGTGGTGCACGGAACGTTGCACCTCATGGGCTACGACCATCTCGAAGACAACGAAGCAGAGGAAATGGAGGCGCTTGAGCGCGACATCCTCGCGGGCCTGGGGATCGACGATCCCTATGGCCTGCCGCAGGACTGAAGCGACGGCGGCTTGATAACGAACATGTCCAACATCGACCAACCGACCGAGACCAGCTCCGCGGAGCCGCAAAGTTTTCTCGATCGATTGCGTGCCCTCCTCGGCACGTTCCGCCCGCACGGCTCCCTGCGCACCGACCTCGTGGAGGTGCTCGCCGCGGCGGAGACACCCGAGGAGGAGGGGGAATTCACCCCATCCGAGCGCAAGATGCTGCGCAACATCCTGCACCTGCGGGACGTGGGCATCGGCGACATCATGGTGCCCCGCGCCGAGATCGTCGCCGTGCGCAAGGATGCCCCGCTGGGCGAACTGCTGAAGTTGTTCGTCACGGTCGGCCATTCCCGGCTCGTCGTCTATGACGACACGCTGGATGACCCGGTCGGCATGGTCCACATCCGCGACCTCATCGCTTTCCTCGCGGGCGACCTCGCCTCCGCATCCGGCAAGATCGACCTCGGCAAGGTCAATCTCGACGCGACGCTGGAGACCGCGGGCCTCATCCGCCGCATCCTCTACGTGCCGCCGTCCATGCCGGCGGTGGATCTGCTCGTCTCCATGCAGGCGGCGCGCACCCACCTCGCCCTGGTCATCGACGAATATGGCGGCACGGACGGCCTCGTCTCCATCGAGGACGTGGTGGAGGAGATCGTCGGCGAGATCGAGGACGAGCACGACGAGGCGGCCGAAACCCTTCTGACCCGCCAGCCCGACGGCAGCTATCTCGCCGACGCCCGCACCCCGCTGGAGGCGGCGGTGGAAGTGCTCGGCACCGGCTTCGCGTCGGAAGAGGCGATGGAGGAGGTGGACAGCGTGGGCGGCCTCGTGGTGCGCATCGCCTCCCGCGTGCCGAAATCCGGCGAGGTGATCTCGCTGCCGGGCGGCTTCGACGTGGACGTGGTGGATGCCGATCCACGCCGGCTGAAGAAGCTGCGCATCATCCCGCCCCGGGATCTCGACGGCGCCGCCGCCGGGCACGCCTTGCCCGACGCCTGACCGTCCGCGTGGCTGTTCCCTCCAAGGCCGCTCCTCGCCGCGGCGCGCCCCCGACTGGCATGTCGTGGCGCGGACGCATCCTGATGCTGCGCTTCCTCACCGGGTGGCGGCGGCGGAGCGTCGCATGGATCGCGGGAGCGGTCGGCGCCCTCGCCATGCCGCCGTTCGATCTGTGGCCTGTGCTGGCGATCAGCTTCCCGGTGCTGGTGCTGCTGCTCGACGGCTGCCGGGGCGATCTCAAGACCCGTCTGGTTTCGGCGGCGGGGGTCGGCTGGTGGTTCGGCTTCGGCTATTTCCTCGCATCCCTCTGGTGGATCGGCGCCGCCTTCCTGGTGGAGGCGGACGTTTTCGGCTGGCTGCTGCCGTTCGCGGTGGTCGCCATGCCGGCGGGGCTGGCGCTGTTCACGGCGTTCGGAACGGCAGTGGCCCGGCTGCTGTGGTCCAAGGGGGGCCTCAGGCTGTTCGCGCTCACCTTCGGCCTGACGCTGGCGGAATGGCTGCGCGGACATGTGCTCACGGGCTTTCCCTGGAATACCTACGGCTATGCGGTTTCCGACGACCTGCTGCTGATGCAGGCGGCAGCCGTGATCGGGGTGTGGGGCCTCACCTTCTTCTGCGTGCTGTTGCTCTCGACACCGGTGCTGCTCCTCGTGCCGGGCCGGCGCGGCCTTGCGGCCGTCGGCGCGGCGGCTCTGGTCATCGCGGGGACCGCGCTATGGGGCGGCTACCGCCTCTCGGTGACCCCGCTCGAGACGGTGCCCGGCGTTGCGCTACGGGTGATGCAGCCGAACCTGTCGCAGGACAAGAAGTTCGCCTATGACCGGCGCGAGAAGATCCTGCAAGACTATCTGGCTTTGAGCGCGCAGAAGAGCGCGACTTATCCTGCCGGGCTCGCCGACGTCACCGTTCTGATCTGGCCGGAATCGTCCTTTCCTTTCATTTACGAACGGGAACCCTGGGCGGCCGAGGCCATTGCCTCGGTTTTGCCAGCCAACGTGACGCTGGTGACGGGCGCCATCCGCTATGACCTGCCCCCGCCCGGCCAGCGTTCCCCATTCTTCAATTCCATCAGGGTGATGGACCACCGCGGGCGGGTGCTGGAGAACACCGACAAGGTGCATCTCGTGCCGTTCGGGGAATACCTGCCGTTTCAGGCCGAGCTTGAAGCGCTCGGCCTTGAACAACTTACACGTGTGCGAGGCGGTTTCTCCTCCGGCGCGGCGCTTGCCGCCCTCCAGATCCCGGGCCTGCCGCTGGCGTCGCCTCTCGTATGTTACGAAATTATCTTTCCTGGAAAGGTAGTTCCGGTAGGTCCGAGGCCGGCATGGATGCTCAACCTGACCAATGACGCATGGTTTGGCCTGACGCCCGGTCCCTACCAGCATTTCGCGCAGGCCCGCATGCGTGCGGTCGAGGAAGGGCTCCCGCTGGTTCGCGCCGCCAATACGGGCATCTCCGCGATCGTCGATCCGGTGGGGCGTATTGTCGCATCTCACGATCTCGGAAAGGAGGGCCTGGTGGATGGTCCCCTGCCGAAGTCACTGGAAACGGTTTCTGTTGCTGCCAAGCTTGGCGGTATGGTCATCCTCACGCTTCTCGCCGTTGCTTTTGCCCTAGCTTCCGCACCGCTTTGCGGTTGCATTACACGCAAAGGTTGATCGACGCGTTCCGATTGTGTCCCTATGTTCGCCGGCAATCAGGGCAGCCTTCGCGCAGCGAAGTATCGAGTAATCTTTTCCGACATAGCCGGAGAGACCATGGCCAAGAAGGCGCCGAACCCTATTGATAAGCACGTTGGCTCGCGTGTCCGCATGAGGCGGATGATGGTGGGGATGAGCCAGGAGAAGCTGGGCGAGCATCTGGGCATCACCTTCCAGCAGATCCAGAAGTACGAGAAGGGCACGAATCGCATTGGTGCGAGCCGGCTCCAGCAGATTTCGATTGTGCTTGGCGTTCCTGTCGCCTTCTTCTTCGAGGGCGCCCCCACGGTCGGCCCCGAAGGCGAGGGCTTCTCCGAGGAACAGTCCCCGGCCTACGTCTCTGACTTCCTCGCCACTTCCGACGGACTGACGCTGACCCGGAACTTCATGCGGATCTCGGACGCCCGCGTCCGGCGCCGCATCGTCGATCTGGTGATCGCCATCGCCGGCGAAGCCGAGGCGTGAAGCGTTCGTTTTGGCGAACGATTTCGCGTTGACGACCTTGACCGCCCGCCGCTGCGTTGCCACAAAGGGCGGCCGCACCGTGGCGCGGGCGTAACAGGGGCCGTCATATGGCGCGTCAATCTTATCTTTTCACCAGTGAATCGGTTTCCGAAGGTCATCCGGACAAGGTCTGTGACCGGATTTCCGACGAAGTGGTCGATACCTTCTTCCGCACTGCGGAAACCGAAGGGTGGGATCCGAGCCAGGTTCGCGTCGCATGCGAGACGCTCGCCACCACCAACAAGGTGGTGATCGCCGGCGAAACCCGCGGCCCGTCCTCGATCACCAGGGATCTCCTCTCCCACGCCGCGCGTCTGGCCATCCGGGACATCGGCTACGAGCAGGCCGGCTTCCACTGGGAAACCGCCGACATCGACGTGCTGCTGCACGCCCAGTCGGCGGACATCGCCCAGGGCGTGGACATCGCCGGCAACAAGGATGAGGGCGCCGGCGACCAGGGCATCATGTTCGGCTACGCCGTGCGCGAAACCCCGGAGCTGATGCCCGCTCCCATCTATTATGCCCACAAGATCCTGAAGGTGCTGGCCGACGCCCGCCATTCCGGCGAGACCCATGCCCTCGGTCCGGACGCCAAGAGCCAGGTCACCGTCCAGTATGAGAACGGCAAGCCGGTGGGCGTCACCCAGATCGTGCTGTCCACGCAGCACCTGGACGAGCACCTCACGTCCCACGACGTGAAGTCCATCGTGGAGCCCTACATCAAGAAGACCCTGCCGGACGGCTGGGTGACGGATGCCACCGTGTGGCACGTCAACCCCACCGGCAAGTTCGTCATCGGCGGTCCCGACGGCGACTGCGGCCTCACCGGCCGCAAGATCATCGTGGACACCTACGGTGGCGCGGCTCCCCACGGCGGCGGTGCCTTCTCCGGCAAGGATCCGACCAAGGTGGACCGCTCGGCGGCCTATGCAGCGCGCTACCTCGCCAAGAATGTGGTCGCCGCGGATCTGGCCGACCGCGCCACCATCCAGCTCGCCTATGCCATCGGCGTGTCCGATCCGCTGGCGGTCTATGTGGACCTGCACGGCACCGGCAAGGTGGACGAGGCGAAGCTCGAAAAGGTGCTGCGCGAGGTGATGAACCTGCGCCCCCGCGGCATCCGCGAGCATCTCGGCCTCACCAAGCCCATCTATGCCCGCACCGCAGCCTACGGCCATTTCGGCCGCGCGCCGGAAGCCGACGGCGGTTTCTCCTGGGAGAAGACCGACCTCGTGGACGCGCTCAAGGCGGCCGTGGCCTGAGCCCCCAGGGGCGGCCACTCCGCGCCTTGCCATCTGAGTTGACCCGCCGGCCGGATTGCCCTGCAGTCCGGCCGGCGCCTTTTTCAGCATGACCGCCATGAGCCAGCAGCCGAGCGAACACCAAAGCCAATCCGCGAGCCCCTCCTCCGCCGCTGCGGACTTCGAGGCGCGCGGCGCCTTCTATGGCCGGCGCATCGGCAAGACGCTGCGGGGACTGCAGCAGGACGCCCTCACCCACCTGCTGCCGCGCTACAAGCTCGAACTGGACGCGGCCTCCGTCCCGGCCAGCCTGTTTCCCCAACCGGTGCAGGGATATTGGCTCGAGATTGGCTGCGGCTGCGGTGAGCACCTCATAGACCACGCCGCGCGGCGGCCGGATGTGGGCTTCATCGGCGTCGAGCCCTTCCTCAACGGCCTTGCCCGGATGCTGGTGGACCTCGACGCCCGCGGCCTTTCCAACGTGCGGGTCTTCGACCTGGACGCCGCGTTGCTGCTCGATCGGCTGCCTACGGGAAGCCTCGACGGGGCAGACCTGTTCTATCCCGATCCCTGGCCGAAGAAGCGGCATTGGAAGCGCCGCTTCGTGCGCCCCGACAATCTTGACAGGCTTGCCCGCGTCATCCGCCCCGGCGGCGTGTTTCGCTTCGCCTCCGACGTGCCGCACTACGTGGGCTGGACCCTCGCTCATGTCCGCGCGCACGGTGCCTTCACCTGGACGGCGCAGCGGGCCGACGACTGGCGCAAGCCCTATCCGTTCTGGCCCGGCACGCGCTACGAGGCGAAGGCCATCGCGCAAGGCCGCGTGCCCACCTACCTCACGTTCATCCGGCGCTAGGAAAAGCGTTCACTCGCCCGCGGCGTGGAGTGCGGACAGCCCCTCACGATAGGTGGGATAGCGAAGCCTCACCCCCAGCTCTTCCTTGAGCCGGGCATTGCCCACGCGCTTGTTGCCGGACCAGAAGGAAAGGGCCATGGGGCTCATCTCCCGGGCCGCCTCCTCGAAGGGAATGGCGGCCGGCGGGTCCATGCCGAGCAGTTCCGCCGCATAGGCGATGGGATCGCCGGGCGGTGCGGGCAGGTCGTCGGTGACGTTGAGGATGCCGTCGTAACGGTGCGCTATCGCGGCGCGAATGGCGCAGACGATGTCGTCCACATGGATGCGGTTGAACACCTGCCCCGGCTTGTCGATGCGCCGGGCCGTGCCGACGCGCAGCTGGGCCAGCGCGTTGCGCCCCGGACCGTAGATGCCGGCAAGGCGCAGCACCGCCACGCGGATGCCGTGCCTGCGGCCGAAATCCTGCCAGTCGGCCTCCGCCTTCAGCCGGCGTTCAAGGCGGGCGCTCCCGGCTCGTGGCGGTGTCGCCTCATCTACCCAGCCCCCGTCGTGGTTGCCGTAGACGCCGAGCGTGGTGAGATAGACAACCTGGCGCAGGCGGCCGGACGCGAGGATTTCCGCAGCGCAGCACAGGATGGGGTCGCCCCGATCGTCCGGTGGAGCGGACGCCAGCAGGATCTGGGCGCCAGCCAAAGCACTCGCGAGCCCATCGCACAGCGTCGTTCCGTCGAAGGCGAAGGCCTCCACGTCGGCCGGAAATGTGGAAAGCCGCGCGGCCTCCCGCGAGGTGCCGACGATGCGGCCAAATGCGTCGCGATCCTCGGCGACGAGATGCCGGGCGCAATAGCCGAAGCCGATAGCCGCGAGCGAGATCATGGCCGGGTGATGCCCGAGGTGCCGGCATCCGGCAAGGGCGACTGCACCGCCGGATCGCCCGGCCGGCCGGCGAGGGCGAGGGCGCACAGGCGGCGCACCGTGGCCTCGCTATCGCGCGTCACGCTCTTGCGGTCATGGGCGGCATCGAGCGTCACCGGCGTGCCGAACGTGACCTCCACGTCGATGGCGCCATGGCGCAGCACGTCCATGAGGTGCGGAGCCAGCTCCATGTCCCCGAACCACGCCGCCACGGGCCGGTGGCTGCGGCCCATGGGCAGGCCTTGGAGGCGCACATAGGACACGGCAAGGGGCTGCACCACCACCTCCGTCCCGCCGGCGAAGGCCTCGCGCGCGGCGCCCACCAGAGCGGTGCGGAAGGGCAGCACACGGTTGCCGTCGCTTGAGGTGCCTTCCGCGAACAGTACGACCGGGTCGCCGTCGACAAGACGATCCGCGATCTCCCGGTTCACCGCGCCGGTGGCATGGCGGCGCTGGCGATCGACGAACACGGTGCGCTGGAATTTGGCGAGCAGCCCGATCAGCGGCCAGCCCGACACCTCGCTCTTCGCCACGAAGAACAGCGGCGTCAGCGAACCGACCACTGGAATGTCGAGCCAGGAGGCGTGGTTCGCGAGGATCAGCAGCGGCCGATCGGCGGCCGGCGTGCCGCGCACATGCACGCGCACCCCGATGAGCCGCAAAAGGACGCGATGGTAGAGCCGCGGGATGTGGCGGCGGGCATCAAGGCCCAGCTTCAGCGCGATCCACTGGAAGGGAATGCCCACCAGCGTCACCGTGCCGACCGTGGCGAGCACTCCGGCTAGGCGCAGCCGGTCGAGCAGGCGCGAGAGGGCGGGCTGCTCGGGGCCGAGCGGCGCCAGCCCGGTCGGCGCAGCAGGACCGTCGCCGGAAGCGGGCGCTGCAGCAGGCCCGCCGGAAAGGCTCACTGCTTCTCGTCCTCGTCGAGCGGCACCGCATACAGCTCGAGGCGGTGGCCGCGCAGCTTGAAACCGAGATCCCGGGCAATCTGCTCCTGCAGCGCCTCGATCTGTTCGGAGCGGAACTCGATCACCTGGCCGGACCTGAGATCGATCAGGTGGTCATGGTGCTCGTCGGGCATCTGCTCGTAGCGGGCGCGGCCGTCGCCGAAATCGTGCCGCTCGATGATGCCGGCATCCTCCAGCATCTTCACGGTGCGGTAGACCGTGGAGATGGAGATGTTGTCGTCGATGGCCACGGCGCGGCGGTGCAGTTCCTCCACGTCGGGATGATCCTGCGCGCCGGACAGCACGCGGGCGATGACGCGGCGCTGCTCGGTCATCCGCATGCCCTTGGCCAGGCAGGCTTCCTCAATGAGGCTGATCTTTCCGCTCAAGCGGACCTCCGCGACGACCCGG
This sequence comes from Xanthobacter sp. DMC12, assembly GCF_056314105.1. Classification (NCBI taxonomy): domain Bacteria; kingdom Pseudomonadati; phylum Pseudomonadota; class Alphaproteobacteria; order Hyphomicrobiales; family Xanthobacteraceae; genus Xanthobacter; species Xanthobacter sp. DMC12. The sequence continues at coordinate 67,394 of NZ_JBQUYZ010000002.1, forward strand.
GGACTTTCCCTTGCCTTATCGCGCCGCCGCCTGCCCGCTGCAAGGGGGCGGACAAAGGCTTGCCACCACTCGCTTGCCGAAGCTCAAAAGTCGCGACGCAGCAGCAGCGCATCGGCACCGTCCGCATAATAGCCCCGGCGCCGACCGACCTCGCCATAGCCGAGACGGGCATAGAGCGTGCGGGCGGCGGCGTTGCCCGCCTCAACCTCCAGGAAGGAGGTCGAGACGCCTTCCGCGGCGAGGCGCGCGAGATGGAAGGAGACCAAAGCCCGGCCGATGCCACGGCGGCGACGGTCGGTGACGACGGCGACGGTCAGGATCTCCGATTCGGGCGGTACGCAATGGGACAGGACGAAGCCCACCGGCGGCTTGCGGGGGCCGAGCGCCGCCACGTGGGCGCGCACGGCGCGATCGGCGAGGAGCCGCTCGAACTCGTCGGCGCCCCAGCCGCGCGCGAAGGCGCGGGCATGGATGGCGGCAAGATGGGGGATGTCCGCGGCCGTGGCGGCCCGCAGCAGCGGCGGGCGCGGCGGAAACAGGCGATCGAGCAGGCGCTTCATCGGCGGGCGATGCGGGCCTTGTCCTGCGGCTTGGCGTCGGGAGGCCGCAGGTAGAGCGGGCGCGGCTCGGCCGCTTCGGGATCGGCGACGGAGCCGAGACGGGCGACCCACGCAACATCGGGGGCGGGCGTATCGTCGACCAGCTCGGGAAGCTTTTCCGCCGGCGGCCAGGCATCGGCCACGAGATGGGCCCCGGAGCCGACAATCCGCACCGCTCCGATGGCCACCGAGCGGGCGGCCTCCCGCACGCTGGTGATGCGCGGCGCGATCAGCGTGCGCCCGCCGACGCCGAACATCTGCAGAAAGACATGGCCGTGGCGGGCATCGATGGCCGAGACCACCGGAACCGCATCGTCGTGGGCGAGATAGGGTGCGGCGAGTGCGGCCAGCGTGGTCACTCCCACCACCGGCCGATTGGCGGTCAGCCCGAAACCACGGGCGGCGGACAGGCCCACCCGAAGGCCGGTGAAGCTGCCGGGCCCCACCGTGACGGCAATGCGCGCCAGATGCTCGAAATCGATACCGGCGGAACTCATGACCTGCTCGACCAGCGGGATCAGCGTTTCCGCATGGCCCCGCTCCATGAGCAGCGAATCGCCCGAGACGATGCTGTCCGTCTCGGTGTCGAGCACCGCGGCGGAGCAGGCGGCAAGCGCCGTGTCTATGGCGAGGACATACATGAACGCGGGCACCCCGATCGCCGCCACGATCAACCGAAACCGTGGCGGGGGGAAGCAACCCGGCACGCTCACTTTCGGGAAAGGTTAATAAGACCGTTCCCGAATACCTCAAATCGGGGTCCGCGCTGTCAGACTGCCCGGACTTCCGCCACTTCCGCCACGAAATGCTTCAACAGATTTTCGATGCCGTTCTTGAGCGTGGCAGTGGAGGAGGGGCAGCCCGAGCAGGAGCCCTTCATGTTGAGGAACACCACGCCGTCCTCGAAGCCCCGGAAGGTGATGTCGCCACCGTCATTGGCGACGGCCGGGCGCACCCGGGTTTCCAGCAGTTCCTTGATGGTGGCGACGATCTCGCCATCCTTGGCGTCAAAAAACTCGTCGCCGTCGCCCACATCCGGCTTCACGCCCTCGGACAGCACCGGGGCCCCGGACATGAAGTGCTCCATGATGGCACCAAGAATGGCCGGCTTGATCTGCGGCCACTCACTGTCGGTCTTGGTCACCGTCACGAAGTCCGAGCCGAGCATGACACCCGACACGCCGCGCACGTCGAACAGGCGCTGGGCGAGGGGGGAAAGCTCGGCGTCCTCGGCCGAACGCAGGTCGAGCACGCCCTCGCCCAGCACCGAACGGCCGGGCAGGAACTTCAGGGTCGCCGGGTTCGGCGTGGTTTCGGTCTGGATGAACATGGCCAATCCTCAAAAGAAACGGTGCGGGGAAAACCCGCCGGTTTCTCTCAAGATAGGGAGGACGCCGCGAAACGGGAAGGGAGGGATCCGGGATCGTCCCGAATTGACACGCCCCGCTTGAGCTTCGCCGAACAGGGCCTGAACGAAAGGCGCGCGAATCACGCGCCGGGCGCTGTTGGCGGTTCGTTCACGCGCGAACCGGGCCGGAGCTCGTCCGGCCCTGCTGCGATGAGCGCGCGAGCGCGCTCAGGTGTACCGCTCAGGTGTTCATGGAATCGAAGAAGTCCTGGTTGGTCTTCGTCTGCCGCAGCTTGTCGAGCAGGAACTCGATGGCATCCACGGTGCCCATGGGGTTCAGGATGCGGCGCAGGACGTACATCTTCTTGAGCGTGTCGGCAGGAACCAGCAGCTCTTCCTTGCGGGTTCCGGACCGGGTGATGTCGATGGCCGGGAACACGCGCTTGTCGGAGACCTTGCGGTCGAGGATGACTTCCGAATTACCGGTGCCCTTGAACTCCTCGAAGATCACTTCGTCCATGCGCGAGCCGGTCTCGATGAGTGCGGTCGCGATGATGGTGAGGGAGCCGCCTTCCTCGATGTTGCGCGCCGCGCCGAAGAAGCGCTTGGGCCGCTGGAGGGCGTTCGCGTCCACACCGCCGGTCAGCACCTTGCCCGAGGACGGCACCACGGTGTTGTAGGCGCGGCCAAGGCGAGTGATGGAATCCAGAAGGATCACCACGTCGCGGCCATGCTCGACCAGGCGCTTGGCCTTCTCGATCACCATCTCGGCCACCTGCACGTGGCGCACGGCCGGCTCGTCGAAGGTGGAGGAAACCACCTCGCCCTTCACCGAGCGCTGCATGTCGGTGACTTCCTCGGGCCGCTCGTCGATGAGCAGCACGATCAGGAAGCACTCCGGATGGTTGGCGGTGATGGACTTGGCGATGTTCTGCAGCAGCACCGTCTTGCCGGTGCGGGGCGGCGCCACGATCAGGCCACGCTGGCCTTTGCCGATGGGCGCCACGATGTCGATGATGCGCGGCGAGAAGTCTTTCTTGCTGCCGGCAGGCTCATCATGCTCGAGCTTGAGACGCTCGTCGGGATAGAGCGGCGTCAGGTTGTCGAAATTGATCTTGTGCCGCGCCTTCTCGGGGTCCTCGAAATTGATCGTGTTGACCTTGAGCAGCGCGAAATAGCGTTCACCCTCCTTGGGAGAGCGGATCTGCCCCTCCACCGTGTCGCCGGTGCGCAAACCGAAGCGGCGGATCTGGGAGGGGGAGACATAGATGTCGTCGGGACCGGGCAGATAGTTCGCCTCGGGCGAGCGCAGGAAGCCGAAGCCATCCTGCAGAACCTCGACGACGCCCTCGCCAATGATCTCCGTCTCGGTGGCGGCCAGCTGCTTGAGGATCGCAAACATCAGCTCCTGCTTGCGGAGCGTGCTGGCGTTTTCCACCTCATTCTCCTCGGCAAAGGCGAGGAGCTCGACGGGGGTCTTGGACTTGAGGTCTTGAAGTTTCACTTCCCGCATAAGGGAAAGCCTCGATGGGTATTGGGGGGCCGGGAGCCGATCGGTCAGGATCGGGGTCGGCTGGTGGAGGGAAGGACGGGATCGCAGGTCTTCAGGGGAAGCCGGGGGCACGCAGCTCGCCGCCTGACGCGCCGGCCGGACCAAGACGGCTCCACCAGGACAGCGTCTTCAAGACGACGCCAAGAGCGGATGCCGGACCGAAGGGAAGCGCGTTCGCCTGCGTTTGGGAAAGCACGCGCAAGATAGGCGCGCCGTCAGGGGTGCGCAAGTCCCCCTAAAGGCGAGGGTCGGATCAAAACGGTTTGACCACCACCAGAATGACGATGCCGATCATCAGCAGCGTCGGTACCTCGTTGGCGATGCGGTAGAAGCGTGCCGGCCGGATGTTCCTGTCCTCGGCGAATTCGCGCACCCAGCGCACGAGGAAACCGTGCATCGCCGACATGGCCAGAACCAGCGCGAACTTGGCGTGAAACCAGCCGGCCTTGTACCAGCCGCCCTCGTAGACCAGCCACAGGCCGGCGAGCCAGGTGACGATCATCGCCGGGTTGATGATGGCTTTGAGCAGCCGCCGTTCCATGACCTTGAAGGTCTCCGACTGCACCGAGCCGACCTCGGCCGCGCAGTGGTAGACCATCAGGCGCGGCAGATAGAGCATCCCCGCCATCCAGGCGATGACGGCGATGATATGCAGCGCCTTGATCCACTCGTAGAGCATTGAAGCAAAAGCCTTATCTGTCGCGTTCAGCGGGCGCGGCGCACCAGCTCGACGAACTTTTCCACATGCTCCAGCGGCGTCTCCGGACGGATGCCGTGGCCAAGGTTGAAGATGTGACGCACCCCGTCGAAGTCGGCGCGGATGCGCGCCACCTCCTCCTCCAGCGCCGCCCCGCCCACGATCAGCCGCAGCGGGTCGAGATTACCCTGGAGCGCCACATCGTCGGAGAGCCGCTGGCGCGCCGCATGGCGGTCGGCGGACCAGTCAAGACCGATGCCGTCGATGCCCGCGTCGGCAAGCCGCTCGAGGGCTTCCAGCGTGGCGCCCTTCGGAAATGCGATGATCCGCACATAGGGATGCTTCGCCTTGAGCCCCGCGACGATGCGGCGCAGGGGTTCAGCGCACCAGCGCTCGAACGAGGCGGGGTCCAGCACGCCGGCCCACGTGTCGAAGATCTGCACCGCGTCGGCCCCGGCCTCGACCTGTCCCGAGAGGTGGGTGATGGACGCCTCCACCAGCCGGTCGATCAGCTCCTGAAACAGCTCCGGCTCACGCAGGGCGAGAAGACGGGCGGGAGCCTGATCGTCCGTGCCCTGGCCCGCCACCATGTAGGTCGCCACCGTCCACGGCGCGCCGCAGAAGCCGATCAGCGCCGTCTCGGCTGGGAGCTGGGCCCGCACGTCGGCGATGGCCTCGTAGACCGGCCCCACCTTGGCGGGATCGAGCCGATCCGACAGGGCGGCCAGCGCCGCGCTATCTGCCACGGGCGTCAGGCGGGGCCCTTCGCCGGCCTCAAACCTCAGTCCGGTGCCCAGCGCATGGGGAATGACCAGGATGTCCGAGAAGATGATGGCCGCATCAAAGCCGTAGCGGCGAATGGGCTGGAGCGTCACCTCGGCGGCGAGCTTCGGCGTGTAGCACAGGGTCAGGAAGTCGCCGGCCTCGGCGCGCACGGCGCGGTACTCGGGCAGATAGCGGCCGGCCTGCCGCATCATCCAGAGCGGAGGTGGGTCCTGGACCGTGCCGTCGAGAACCGAAAGGAAGCGCGATCGCGTGGCAGGAGAGCGGTCCATCCCGTCCCTTCAATCAAAGAGAGATATTTTTAAAAGAGAGAGTCTTTGGTGTCTTAACGGTTGATTAACCAGTTGCCGGCTCCTCGACAACCGATCCACAGCGGAACCCATAGCCGACACGCGACTTGCCGCGGATGCGAAGCCGGCGAAAGGCCGGTTAACAAAGGATTAACGCACCCCCTCCGAAAGGCCGTCCACATCGACGCACAGGCCGGGACTGGAATCTCTCCCGCAGGGTGATCGTGTGGATGGATTTCGCACTTATCCAGAGGCCGCCCTTGCAAGGGGCCAAAGTGCGTGCCTTCCTCAACAGCCTTCCACAGGAGCGGTGGACAAAGTGACTCAGTCGAAGCCGGGCGAGGCCTATTTCCACCTTCACCTCGTGTCGGACGCCACGGGCGAAACCCTTATCAACGTTGGCCGGGCGGCGAGCGCGCAATATGCGAACGTGCTGCCCATCGAACACGTCTATCCGCTGGTTCGTTCCATGAAGCAGCTGGAACGGGTGCTGATCGAGGTGGAGTCCAATCCGGGCATCGTCCTCTTCACGCTCGTGGACAAGGACATCCGCAGCCGCCTGCGCCAGCGCTGCGAGGAACTGGGTCTGCCGCACCTCTCGGTGATGGCCCCGGTGGTGCGGCTGTTCCAGTCCTATCTCGGCGGCGAGCCGACCCCGCGGGTGGGCGGCCAGCACGCGCTGGATGCGAGCTATTTCAAGCGGATCGATGCGCTCAACTTCACCGTCATGCACGACGACGGCCATCTGACCGAAGACCTAGAGCATGCGGATGTGGTGCTGCTCGGCGTGTCGCGCACGTCCAAGACGCCGACCTCCATCTATCTCGCCAACCGTGGGATCAAGGCGGCCAACATCCCGCTCGTCCCCAACGTGCCGCTGCCGCCCAATATCGAGAAGCTGAAGAAGCCGCTGGTGGTGGGCCTCGTCGCCAGCCCCGAGCGCATCGTCGAAATCCGCCAGAACCGGCTCCTCGGGTTGAACGCGGTCGAGACGGGCGGTTCGTCCTATACTGATCGCGAGGCGGTCTCCGAGGAGATCGCTTTCTCCCGCCGGCTTTGCGGCCGCAACGGCTGGCCGCTGATCGACGTGACCCGCCGATCCATCGAGGAGACGGCGGCCAATATTCTCAGCCTCTACAGCGACCATCGGCGCCGCTCCATCGCCGAAACCTGAGGCGGCAATAAAGTGAGGCACGGCGCCGGATTGTGCTGCTCTTCAGTTTGCATCGCGGGCAAAGGCGTGAGATCAGCGCAGTGCGTCATTTTTTGACGGCGGTGCAACAGAGGAGAGACGATCGTGTGGCGTGGCGAACAGCCGCTCGTGCTCGCATCCAAGAGCGCGACCCGATTGACCCTTCTGGTGCATGCGGGCGTGCCGGTGGAAACCGTGGCCGCCGATGTGGACGAGCGGGCCCTTCAGGACACCGCCGGTGACACCGATCCGGCCGGCATTGCCCTTCTGCTCGCCCGGGCCAAGGCGCTGTCGGGATCGAAGGCTGCGCCGGGACGCCTGGTGCTGGGCGCCGACCAGACGTTGGCGCTGGGGCCGAAAATCTACCACAAGCCGGTGTCCGTCGAGGCCGCTCGCGCGCAGCTATTCGAGCTATCCGGGCAAACCCATGCGCTGCATTCGGCGGTCGCGGTGGCCTGCGACGGCGTGGTGCTGTTCGATACGGTGGTGAGCGCTTTCCTCACCATGCGCCCGCTGACCGAGGAGACGCTGTCTGCCTATCTCGCGGCGGCCGGGCCCCGGGTGCTGACCTCCGTGGGCGCCTATCAGCTCGAATCGGTGGGCGTGCATCTGTTCACGCGCGTAGATGGGGACCACTTCACCATTCTCGGCCTGCCTCTGCTGCAGCTTCTGCCCTTCTTCCGTGAGCAGGGGCTGCTGCCATGACGGTGCGGGCCTGTGTCACCGGCCAGCCCGTCACCTATTCGCGCTCGCCCCTGCTGCACGGCTACTGGCTGAAGGCCTATGGCATCGACGGTGCCTATGAGCGCGAGGAGGTGCCGCCCGAGACGGCGGCCGATTTCTACCGGAGCCTTGGCGCGCGCGGCTATGCCGGCTGCAATGTCACCCTGCCCAACAAGGAGATCGCCTTCTCCGTCCTCGACGAGGCGGACGAGAGCGCGGCGGCGCTGGGTGCCGCCAACACCCTCTGGCTGGAGGGTGGCAAGCTCCATGGAGCGAGCACGGACGGCTACGGTTTCATCGCCAATCTCGACGCCTCCGCGCCGGGCTGGGACGGGGCACGCAACTGCGCCCTCGTGATCGGTGCCGGCGGCGCGTCGCGCGCGGTGGTGCATGCGCTGGTGGGCCGAGGCTTCGACCGCGTTGTCCTCGCCAATCGCACGCTGGAGCGGGCCGAGACGGTGGCATCCCTGTTCGGGCCGACCGTGCGCCCGCTCGCGTTCGATCGCATCGCCGAGGTGATGGGCGAAGCGGACATCCTCGTGAATTGCACCTCGCTGGGCATGAAGGGATCGGACCCGCTGACGCTCGACCTTGGCCGGCTGCGCCAGGAGACGGTGGTGAGCGACATCGTTTACGTGCCGCTCATGACGCCGCTCCTGAAAGCCGCCTCCGCCGCTGGCTTCCGCACGGTCGATGGGTTGGGCATGCTGCTGCACCAGGGTGTGCCCGGCTTCCGTCGCTGGTTCGGCGTCACGCCGGAGGTGACGCCGGAATTGCGCGCCGTGCTTGTCGAAGATCTTCGCGCCAAGGGGCAACTGGAGGCCTGACGCCATGTGGGTCCTCGGCCTCACCGGGTCCATCGGCATGGGCAAGTCCGCCACCGCGCGGATGTTCCGGGTGCTGGGGGTGCCGGTGCATGATGCCGACGCGTCGGTCCACGCGCTCTATCGGGGGGCGGCGGTGGCGCCGGTGGAGGCGGCCTTTCCAGGCGTGGCCCGGGACGGCGTCATCGATCGAGCAGCGCTGGGTGCCCGCGTGCTGGGCGATGCCGAGGCGATGAAGCGGCTGGAGGCCATCGTCCATCCTCTTGTGCGCGAAGCGGAGACGGCCTTCCTCACCAAGGCCCGGGAAAGCGGGGCGCGACTGGTGGTGCTCGATATCCCGCTCCTGTTCGAGACCGGTGGGGACAGGCGGGTGGACGCCGTGGCTGTGGTCAGCGCGTCGAAAGCTGTGCAACGCGACCGCGTGCTCGCCCGGGAGGGCATGACGGACGAGAAATTCGCGACCATTCTCGCCAAGCAGATGCCGGACGCCGAGAAGCGCCGCCGGGCCCATTTCGTCATCGACACGGGCCGAGGCTTCGCCGCCGCCGAACATCAAGTGGCCGGCATCGTGCGCGCTCTGTCGGGGCCGGGGCGTCGGAAGGGCTGAGGGGAAATCATGCGCGAGATCGTGCTCGACACCGAGACCACGGGCCTCGAGGCCTATGGCGGCGACCGGCTGGTGGAAATCGGCTGCGTCGAGATGGTCAACCGCATCCTCACGGGCAACGTCTTCCACGTCTATATCAACCCCCAGCGGGACATGCCGCAGGAGGCGTTCAACGTGCACGGCCTGTCGGCGGAATTTCTGTCCGACAAGCCGATTTTCTCCAAAGTCGCCGATGAATTCTTGGAGTTCATCCAGAACGATACTCTGGTCATCCATAATGCGGCGTTCGACATCGGCTTCCTGAATGCCGAGCTGGAGCGCCTGGGCCGGCCGCCGATCGCCCGCGACCGTGTGGTGGACACGCTGGCGCTGGCCCGCCGCAAGCATCCCGGTGGCGGCAATCGTCTCGACGATCTGATGAACCGCTACGGCATCGATTCGTCGCGCCGCGTTAAGCATGGCGCTCTGCTCGATGCCGAACTTTTGGCCGAGGTCTACAGCGAGCTGCTGGGGGGTCGGCAGGCAAGCCTCATCGGTCTTGTCGAAGAGACCACCGAGGCCCCCCGCCTCGTGGTCGCGGCCCGAGCGGCGCATCCCCGTCCGGCTCCCCTCCCCTCCCGCATCAGCGCCGCCGAATCCGAGGCCCACGCCGCCTTCGTCGCGGCCCTGGGCGAAAAGGCGATCTGGCTGAAATATGCGGACGCGCCTCCGGCGGAGAAGACAGCGAGCTGACGGCTCGCGCATGTCGCCTCGCATCCCTGATTCGAATTTCAATCGAAATTCAACCAAAAGTTGATCGATTAGGAAGGCCTCTGGCGGCAAAACCGCTACGGGTCCGACTCAACGGTCATCCGAATTTTCTCGGCCGCTGGTGACTCTCCGAAGCGATTTTAGCGGGGGGTCGTTTCCTTGCGCCGGCTCAGGGTAATGATTTAACCCAAAAGCGCCATCACCGCGGCCTTCACCTCCGCCGGCTCTGTGACAGGCAGGGAACAGCGTTCTCCGACACAGACGAAGGCCGCTCCACCCTCCGGCGCGGCGGCAATGCGGGCGCCGGTCACGCTGTCCGGCGGCGCAGCCACCCCTGCGGCGCGTGCCACCACCCGGAGCGGGAACGGCACCCTGAGCGCCGCAGCTGCCAACGCCTCCCCCTTCTCACCGGTCGTGACGATTTCGGCCAGGCCGAGCCGGGTGGCGATGGCATTCAGCGTCGCGCCATGGGCGAGCACGTTGCGCGCCGCGGCGCCTGAGGCACCGGCAAGGATGCGGTCGGCACGCGTGCGCAGGCTGTCGTTGCCGGTGAGTGCGGCGAGGCGGATGAGGGCATCGGCGGCGACGGCATTGTAGTTCGGCACGGCCTCGTCATGGGTCGCCGAGGGTCGAACGACGAGGCTGTCCCCATCGTCAGCGGTGAGGAAATAGGTGCCCGTCGCCGGGTCCAGATGGTGCTCTTCCAGCGCATCGAGGAAGGTTGCCGCCAGCCGGAAGGGCGCCTTGTCCCCCGTGGCTTCGCCCAATGCGATGCCCGCGCGGGCCATGGCGGCGAGGTCCGAGGCAAGGCCCGGCATCACCATCTTGTCCCCGCACCAGGAATGGGCGATGCGGCCGTCCTTCACCATGTGGGCCGTCACCGCGCCGAAGGCGGTGCGGGCGAGGCCGATCCACTTCTCTTCGCCCAGGAAGGCCCCGGCGCGGGCCAGTGCGGCGATCATCAGACCGTTCCAGTCTGCGAGCACCTTGTCGTCGCGTCCCGGTCGCACGCGTCCCGCCCGTCGGGCCAGCAGCTTCTCGCGCAGCGGCCCAAGCCGCGCCTCATCCTCGGGGGAGACGACACCGGCAGCGGTGCGGTTGAGGATGTTCCCGGCCTCCCAGTTTCCCGCCTTGGTCACGTCGTAGATGCGGGCGAAGACGGCGGCATCCTCGGCCCCCAGCACCTCTTCGATCTCCGCCAGCGACCAGACGTAGAAGCGCCCCTCATGGCCTTCCGAATCCGCATCGAGGCTCGCTGTGAAGGCACCCGAGCGGGCCAGCATCTCCCGTTCCAGCCAGCCGACCGTCTCGCGGGCGCGCTGCAGGAAGAGCGCATCACCGGTGTCCGCATAGGCCAGCGCCAGCAGCTCCAGCAGCAGCGCGTTGTCGTAGAGCATCTTCTCGAAGTGCGGGACGAACCAGATCTCGTCCACCGAATAGCGGGCGAAGCCACCGCCGAGATGATCGTAGATGCCCCCCTCGCACATACGGTTGAGGGTGAGGGCGACCAGCGCCTTCATGGCGTCGTCGCGGTTGAGGGTACCGGCACGCCAGAGCAGTTCCAGCAGGCCTGACTGCGGGAATTTCGGCGCGCCCTTGAGGCCGCCATGCACCGGATCGATCAGCGGCACGAGGCGACGGGCGGCGTCGTGGAGATCGGCCATGCCGATGGAAACGCCCTGTGTCGGCTGCGCCGCCTTCTTCAGGCGGCCGAGGATCGCCTGCGCGTTCTTCTCCACTTTCTCGGGGCTCTCGGAGAAGACGGAGGACACCTGCTGCAGCACTTCGCTGAAGCCCGGGCGGCCATAGCTCGCCTTGGGGGGAAAATAGGTGCCGCCCCAGAATGGCCGGCCTTCGGGATCGAGGAACATGGTGAGTGGCCAGCCTCCGCTTTGGCCGAGCTGCTGGAGCGCGGACATGTAGATCTGGTCCACGTCCGGCCGCTCCTCCCGGTCCACCTTGATGTTCACGAACAGCGCATTCATCAGCGCGGCCGTCTCCGGGTTCTCGAAGCTCTCGTGGGCCATCACGTGGCACCAGTGGCAGGCGGCATAGCCCACCGACAGGAGGATGGGCTTGCCGGTGGCGCGCGCCTCGGCGAACGCCTCCTCTCCCCACGGCCACCAGTGCACCGGATTGTCCTTGTGCTGGAGCAGGTAGGGGCTCGTCTCGCGGGAGAGGCGATTGAGGCTCATGTCGGAAATCCTTCGGCGTCGGACCGGCTTTGAAGGCAACGGGATCGCAGGATAAAGGTTCAGGCGAAGAAACGGGGTGCGGGGCGTATGGTCCGGGGCGCCGTGCAAATCCGCAGCCATCTGCCTGGAGGATCAGGCCATGTCCGGTGAAACCGCCAGCGACACCATCTTTGCCCTATCGTCCGGCCGGCTGCCGGCCGGGGTCGCCGTGGTCCGCATCTCGGGTCCGGAGGCCGGCGTGGCGGCGCTGGCGCTCTCGGGCACCCGGCCTCCGCCGCGCATGGCCCGCTATTCGACCCTCAATCATCCGGCGACGGGCGAGGCCCTGGATCGTGGGCTGGTGCTGTTCTTCCCCGGCCCCGCCAGCGCCACGGGGGAAGACGTGGTTGAGCTGCATCTCCACGGCGGCCGGGCGGTGGTCGCGGCCGTGCTGAGGGCCCTCGGTGCGCTGCCCGGCCTGCGTCCGGCGAACGCGGGCGAATTCACCCGGCGCGCTCACGCCAACGGCAAGCTGGACCTCGCAGAGGTCGAGGGACTGGCCGATCTCATCGCAGCCGAGACCGAGGCGCAGCGGCGGCAGGCCCTGGCGCTCGCTTCGGGCGTGCTCTCTGCCCGCGTGACCAGCTGGCGGGAGAGGCTCGTCTCCGCTCTCGCCCTCCTGGAGGCGGGCATCGATTTTTCCGACGAAGCCGACGTGGCGGAGGATGTGGCTCGGCATGCGATGGACATCATCGGCGGTCTTCAGCGCGAACTGCGCGCGGCCCTGGCCGATGCGGAGCGCGGGGAGCGAGTACGGGATGGGCTGGTCGTCGCCATTGCCGGCCCGCCCAATGCCGGAAAGTCCACCCTTCTGAACCGCCTCGCCGGCCGTGAGGCGGCCATCGTCTCCCCTGTACCCGGCACCACGCGCGATGTGCTGGAGGTGCATCTGGAACTGGCCGGACAGGCCGTGACGCTGCTCGACACCGCCGGCCTGCGCGAGACGGCCGACGCCGTGGAAGCGGAAGGCGTGCGGCGGGCGCTCGCCCGCGCTGAGGCCGCCGATGCGGTGCTCTGGCTGAGCGAGGACGGGAGCGAGCCCCCGGCGGTCTTTTCATCCGCCATTCGGGTGAAGACGAAGATCGATCGGGGGGGCCCCGCGCCGGAGGGATTTATCGGCCTGTCCGCGGCGAGCGGAACCGGCATCGAGGAGGTGGTTGGCGCCATCGCGACGCGGGCTGAGGCGCTGTGCGGCCGTGAGCCGGCGCTGGTGACGCGCGAGCGACAGCGTCTCGCCCTCGAAGTCGCGGCGCGCCATCTGGAGCGGGCGGCCGGCGACTTCGGCGGGCACGAGGAACTGCGGGCAGAGGACGTACGCCTCGCAGTGCGGGCGCTCGACCAGACCATCGGGCGCGTGGATGTGGAGGATGTGCTGGACGCCCTCTTCAGCACCTTCTGCATTGGCAAATGAGCGCTGGCGTGGCGTGTTTCACGTGAAACATTCCGCCCCGCCTTGACGGCGCCCCAGAACCGGCGTTTCCAGAGGGGCAATATCCCTCTGTCCTGGACCCCCATGAACGGAACGCCCCACCCGCACGCCTTCGATGTCATCGTCGTCGGTGGCGGACATGCCGGATGCGAAGCCGCCGCTGCCGCGGCGCGTGTCGGCGCGCGCACGGCGCTCGTTACCCATGCGCAGGCCACTATCGGAGCCATGTCGTGCAATCCTGCCATCGGCGGTCTCGGCAAGGGCCATCTGGTGCGCGAGATCGATGCGCTCGATGGGTTGATGGGGCGGGTGGCGGACCAGGGCGGCATCCAGTTTCGCGTCCTCAACCGGCGGAAGGGGCCGGCAGTGCGTGGACCCCGCGCGCAGGCGGATCGGAAGCTCTATGCCCGCGCCATGCAGCAGGCGCTCTCCGAGCAGCCGGGCCTTGTCGTGATTGAAGGCGAGGCCGACGACCTGCTCGTGCGCGACGGCCGCGTGACCGGGCTGCGCCTTGCCGACGGACGGGAGCTGACCTGCGGCGCGGTGGTGCTCACCACCGGCACCTTTCTCAACGGGCTGATCCATCTCGGCGAAGAGAGCTATCCCGCCGGGCGCATGGGCGAGAAGCCGGCCCTCGGCCTCTCCCCTGCCCTGTCGCGTCTCGGCTTCGCGCTCGGCCGCCTCAAGACCGGAACGCCGGCCCGGCTCGACGGCAGCACCATCGATTGGGTGAGCCTCGAGATGCAGGCCGGCGATGATCCCCCGGAGCCATTCTCCGCGCTCACCACGCGCCTCCCCAATCCCCAAGTGGACTGCGGCATCACCCGCACCACGAACGCGACCCACGCGCTGATCCGGGAGAACCTCTCCCGCTCGGCCATGTATTCCGGCCGTATAGGCAGCACCGGGCCGCGCTACTGCCCGTCCATCGAGGACAAGATCGTCCGTTTCGGCGATCGCGACGGCCACCAGATCTTCCTGGAGCCGGAGGGGCTGGACGATCCGACAGTCTATCCCAACGGCCTGTCCACTTCCCTGCCGGCCGATGTGCAGGTCGACTTCCTGCGCACCATTCCCGGTCTGGAACGAGTGGCGGTGCTGCGGCCTGGGTATGCCATCGAATACGACCACGTGGACCCGCGCGAGCTTGCGCCGACCCTGGAGACGAAGCGCGTGGCCGGCCTGTTCCTCGCCGGGCAGATCAACGGCACCACGGGCTATGAGGAGGCTGCGGCCCAGGGGCTGCTCGCCGGCCTCAATGCGGCGCGGCGGGCAGGTGGGTTGGACGGGATCGTGCTCGACCGGGCCGAGGCCTATCTGGGCGTGATGGTGGACGATCTGGTCACGCGCGGCGTGAGCGAGCCCTACCGCATGTTCACCTCGCGCGCTGAATATCGGCTTACGCTGCGGGCCGACAATGCCGACCAGCGCCTCACCGCCCGCGGCGCGGAACTGGGGCTGGTGGGAGCCGAACGGCTCGCGCACTTCCGGGAACGCACGCTGGCGCTGGAGGCGGCGCGGGTGCTCACCCGCAGCCTCGCGCTGACGCCTACTGAAGGGGCGCGGCACGGGCTTTCCGTGAACAGGGACGGCCAGCGCCGAAGCGCCTTCGACCTCCTCGCCTACCCCGACATCGACATGGCGCGGCTCGCGATGATCTGGCCTGAGCTGGCCGCGCTTCCCCCTGCCATCGCGGAGCAGGTGGAGATCGATGCGAAATACGCGGTCTACCTGGAGCGGCAGGCTGCGGACATCCACACTCTGCGCAAGGACGAGGCGCTCGCCCTGCCGGAAGAGCTATCCTATGCCGACCTGCCGGGGCTGTCGAACGAGCTGAAGCAGAAGCTGGAGCGAGTGCGCCCGCGGACGGTGGGCCAGGCGGGACGGATGGAGGGAATGACCCCGGCCGCGCTCGCGCTCATCGCCACCCACGCGCGGCGGGCCGGCGGGCGATCCGCATGATGACGTCAAGCGGGCTGTGGATCACGGGGATGGAGGCTCGCCGATGAAGGGGGCACCTGCCGCCGGTGACGACGCGGCGCGCGCTGCGGTCGAGCGGATGGTTTCACGTGAAACACTGCGCCGGATCGACATCATCGCCGACCTGCTGCGCAAGTGGCAGAAGACCATCAATCTCGTTGCGCCGGCGACGCTGCCGGACGTGTGGAGCCGGCATATCGCCGATTCGCTGCAATTGATTAACCATGTTCCGGCGGACGCGACCCGGTGGGTTGACCTTGGCTCTGGCGGGGGATTCCCCGGGCTCGTGGTCGCGGCGGCTCTGGCCGAGCGGCCGGGCGCCGAAATCCATCTTGTCGAAAGCGACACCCGCAAGTCCGCCTTCCTGCGCGAGGCGGCACGGGCGGCGGAGCTTCCGGCACATATCCATGCCCAGCGGATCGAGCAGGTTTCCCAAGCCCTTGCGCCGGGAACGCAGGTGGTGTCCGCGCGGGCGCTGGCGCCTCTGCCGAAGCTCCTGGAGCTTGCGGAGCCGTTCCTCGCCGCCGGGGCGCTCGGGGTATTTCCCAAGGGCCGCGACGCCGAACGCGAATTGACCGAAGCCCGCAAAGGCTGGACACTCGATTGCGATCTTCGCGCCAGCGTCAGCGACCGAGAGGCGCAGGTTCTTCTCGTGAGGAGCGCCAGGCGCAGCAGCAAATAGCCACCCCGCCGGGAAGGCGCGCCGCACAAGGCCGGCGCCGCCCGGTGGACGTTCTCATCCGCGGGGCGCGCCGCGCGGAACCAGATCCAAGGGGACCACGGGCCATGAGCCAGGCTGATTATTCCTCGGGAGCCGATCTTTCCCCGTCGCCGCGCGTGCTGGCGCTCGCCAACCAGAAGGGCGGCGTGGGCAAGACCACCACGGCCATCAATCTCGGCACCGCGCTCGCGGCCATCGGCGAGACCGTGCTGGTGGTGGACCTTGATCCCCAGGGCAACGCCTCCACGGGCCTCGGCATCGACCGCCGCTCGCGCAATGTCTCCACCTACGACGTGCTGGTGGGTGAAGCCACCATGCGTGAGACCGTGATGCCGACAGGGGTTCCGCAGCTTTATGTGGCGCCTTCCACCCTCGACCTGTCCGGGCTGGAACTGGAGATCGCCGCCGAGCGCGACCGCGCCTATCGCCTGCGAGATGCCCTCAAAGCCCTCGCCGCCGATCCCGAGGCGCCGCGCTTCTCCTACGTACTGGTGGACTGCCCCCCGTCCCTGTCGCTCCTTACCGTCAATGCCATGGCGGCGGCGGACGCCATCGTGGTGCCGTTGCAGTGCGAATTCTTCGCGCTGGAAGGCCTCTCCCAGCTGATGAAGACGGTGGAGCAGGTTCGAGTGGGGCTCAACCCCAGCCTCACCATCCACGGCATCGTGCTGACCATGTATGACGGCCGCAACAATCTGTCGGAGCAGGTGGTGCAGGACGTGCGTCAGTTCATGGGGGACAAGGTGTATGAGACCATCATCCCCCGGAACGTGCGTGTCTCGGAAGCGCCCTCCTATGGCAAGCCGGTCCTGCTCTATGACCTCAAGTGCCTGGGCTCCCAGGCCTATTTGCGGCTCGCGTCGGAGGTGATCCAGCGCGAACGGGCGGCACGGGCGGCGGCTGCGGCCTGACAGAAGACCAGAGGGACGGGACGAAGATGGCGGATGAACAGCGCTCCCGGCTCGGGCGGGGGCTTGCCGCGCTGATCGGCGAGATGGGGGAGCCGCAGGCGGCACCGGCGCGCAACACTGGCCCGCGGGGCGGGCCGCGGCGCATGCCCATCGAGCAGGTGAAGGCGAACCCGCGCAACCCGCGACGGGCCTTTCTGGAGGAGGGGCTGGAGGATCTTACGGCCTCGATCCGCGAGAAGGGCATCATCCAGCCCATCGTGGTGCGGCCACTGAAGGGCTCGGACAGCTTCGAGATCGTCGCCGGCGAGCGCCGCTGGCGCGCCGCTCAGCGGGCGAGCCTTCATGAGGTCCCGGTGGTGGTGCTGGAGCTGAGCGATCGCGAGGCGCTGGAAGTCGCCATCATCGAGAACGTCCAGCGCGCCGACCTCAATCCGGTGGAAGAGGCGCAGGGCTACGAGGCCCTGATGGACGAGTTCCAATACAACCAGAACGATTTGTCCAAGGTCATCGGCAAGAGCCGCAGTCATATCGCGAACACGCTGCGGCTGCTGAAATTGCCCGCCTCGGTGAAGGGGCATCTGGCGGAGGGGCGGCTCAGCGCCGGTCATGCGCGGGCCCTTCTCGCCGTCTCCGATCCCGAAAAGATCGCCCGCGAGGTGATCGCCAAGGGTCTCACCGTGCGGGACGTGGAAGCCCTGTCCAAGGCGAAGACGTCCCCTGCCCCGGTCACAGGGCGCAATTCCCCCGCTCCTGCCCCCGAGCGCAAGAGCGCAGATACTCGCGCGCTGGAGAAGCGGCTGACTGATGCGCTGGGGTTGGCCGTAAGTCTTGAGGGCAAGGGCGATGCGGGCGAACTGCGCATCCGCTATGCGAGCCTCGACCAGCTCGATGAGATCTGCCGAAAGCTCGGTCTCGATTGACGCCTGCAGGATTTGACTAAGAAAAAGGCCGGGCATCTGCCCGGCCTTGCTTCGTTGAGATCCCGGCCGCGTCTTCTTGCGACGACGCGGCCAAATCTGAAAAAATCAGGCAGCGGCCTTGCGGCGGGTGGTCTTCTTCGCAGGGGCGACAGGCGCCTTCTTGCGGGTCTGGCCGAGGCCCATGTTCTTGGCGAGTTCGGAGCGGGCCGCAGCATAGGCCGGGGCGACCATGGGATAATCCTTCGGCAGGCCCCACTTCTCGCGGTAAGCCTCGGGGGTCATGCCGTAGCTGGTGCGCAGGTGCCGCTTCAGAGACTTGAACTTCTTCCCGTCTTCCAGGCAGATGATGTATTCGGGCGTCACCGACTTCTTGAGCGGCACAGCCGGCTTCTGCTCTTCCACCTGCGGCGCGGCGGGGGTGCCCAGCTGGCCGAGAGCGCGATAGACGGACTCGATGAGACCGGGAAGCTCGGCGGCCGCGACGCTGTTGTTGCTCACGTACGCGGCAACGATGTCCGCAGTGAAGTCGATGAAGCTCGGCGACGGAGTATTGGACGCGGAGTCGCTCACGGGAGTCCCTTTCTGTTCTTCGCTATGGCGAGCGGGCAATGCGGGGAGCGGTTCGAATGCGATCGGGTCAGGATGATCCTCGATCACATGCTCCGCCTGGGCTGACGCCGCATCGGCTGACTAAGTTTCACGGTTAATCTATATCACCTCGTCTTGTAAATACAATCCACACGGAAAAACTCTTCAAAACCGAGCAATAGAGCCGGTTTGCGGCTGTCGAGCCGGTGCCCTTCCCGGATCAGCCGTGCCAGATGATCCTTGTCAGATCAGCGAATCGGGGGCTGGACAGATGAAAACAACGGCACCTGGAAGTGTTCCCGGCCTACCGGTGTCGAAGGCAGGGCGTCCATAGCCGGGGAGATACTAGGGCGAGGGCGGCATGCGCTGTTCTTCTATCAGGCCGGCAACAAGTACATGCACCGATTTGTACAACTTTCGAGTGCGACGCCGGCCGAGGTTTCCCTGGCGTCGCTACCTGCCCTGCCCTGCTTTGGCGGAACGCAGGGCCGTCTTGAGCTTGTCGGTAGCGACCGCATGGGAGCCATGTCGTTTACGCTGGCGCACGGGTGCGAACCGCGTTAGGTGGGGCCGTCCCGGCCCGGGCAGGGGCGGTTTTCAGATTTGCGGTGTGATGGCTCCCCGGGAACTCATCAGCCGCGCCAGGGCTTCCCGCGCGGCGGGGACGAGGATGCCATGCCACGCGCCGTCGCCGGCCCCGAGATCGAGCGTCTGATCCAGCTTCTGGCCCGCCTTCCGGGCCTCGGCCCGCGTTCGGCGCGCCGGGTGGCCCTGCACCTCATCAAGAAGCGCGAGACGCTGATGGCGCCGCTGGCGACGGCGCTGGGCGACGCGATCGGCAAGATCGTCACCTGCCACACCTGCGGGAACGTGGATGTGACCGATCCCTGCACGGTCTGCACCGACCCCACGCGGGATGCGCGCACGCTGGTGGTGGTTGCGGACGTGGGCGACCTGTGGGCGCTGGAACGCGCCGGCGTCCTCAATGCCCGCTATCATGTGCTTGGGGGCGTGCTTTCGCCGTTGGATGGGGTGGGCCCGGACGATCTCAATCTCGCCAGCCTGGTCACCCGCGTGCACGACCAGCACGTCACGGAAGTCATTCTGGCGCTCGGCGCCACGGTGGATGGGCAGACAACGGCCCATTACCTGACCGATGTGCTGCGGGACACCGGCGCCCGCGTCACGCGCCTTGCCCAGGGCGTGCCGGTGGGCGGAGAACTCGATTATCTCGACGAGGGAACGCTCTCGGCCGCTATCCGCGCGCGCACGCAGATGTGATCTGCGGACCGGCAGTCATCCCCAGCTTTCACTGCAGCATCCGCTCGAAGTTGATGACGAACAGCTTGGGGTCGGGGCGCTTGTTCACCTGGACGTTCGACAGGGACACCTGCGTGTCGTAGCCCTGCGGGTCGGTGATGACCCACTGCTTCAGGGCAGAGGTCTTGGCGTCGAACAGGATCAGCAACCGATAGGTGCCGAACATGGGCACCGTCTCCTGCATGACCACCGTCACGAAGCGATCATCCTGGAAGATGCCGGTCACATGGGGCTCGGTCGAGAGATCGATGCGTTCCGCAAGCAGGAAGCGCAGCGGCGTCTGCGACAGGGGCGTGATGTCCTGGGTGTTGAGATTGCGGTCGCGCACGGCCACGGACTGGCCGTTGGAGATCAGCTCCACCGGGCTCGGCGCATCGTATTCGAAGCGCACGCGGCCTGGCTTCTGCATGTAGAAGTCACCGGTCCGCTTGGAGCCGTCCGGATCGATCTGCGTAAAGGTGCCGGTCATGGCCTGCACCGAATTGAAGTAATTGGTGATGCGGTCCACCGTGGCCTTCGGCGCACGACCGTCCGCCGGCTGGGCCGCGGCCTGGGCGGCCGGGGCGCCCTTCATCTGGCCCTGGGGCCGCATGAGGTCGCCGGGGGGCGGCACCGTCTGGGCGCCGGCAGAGCCGGCCGCCACAAGTCCCAGCGCCAGCAGCAGGCCGGCGGCGCCAACGCGGCGCGCCTTGGCCGACGGGGCGCGGGTCTCGCGTGCAGTGCCGAGGGCGGGGCTTTTGGCGGCGGAGCGGATGAGCATCATGGGCATCTCTGGCGCAGGGCGTGTCGCTGGCAGGAAGGTCATTCCCGACGCTCCGATCCCGCCCCGCGCGGGCTGATCGGATGGACAGGGGTCTAATACGCAACTTGCGGCCGGGCTATGGCGAACCTGTGGCCTTGCCGATGCCCGGAAAACCGCCCGGCGTTGCTTCTGTTCCGGTTCGGCCGAAGCTTCAACCGGAACCGGGAACCGCTCAGGTGGGAGAATGACGCGGCACGCTCACTCGGCGGCCTGCTCGGGGAGCAGGATCTCGCGCTTGCCGGCGTGGTTGGGCGAGCCGACGAGGCCCTCCTTCTCCATGCGCTCGACCAGCGAAGCCGCGCGATTATAGCCGATCTGGAGCCGGCGCTGGATATAGGAGGTGGAGCATTTGCGGTCGCGCATCACCACCGCCACCGCCTGGGAATAGAGGTCCATGCCCTCGTCGCCCATGCCGCTCTTGTCGAACACGGCTCCGTCGCCGTCCTCGTCCTCGGCATCCTCGGCGGTCACCGCCTCCACATAGGCGGGGGCGCCCTGGGCCTTGAGGTGCTTCACCACGCTCTCCACCTCCTCGTCGGAGACGAAGGGGCCATGGACGCGGGAGATGCGGCCGCCGCCGGCCATGTAGAGCATGTCGCCCTGGCCCAGCAGCTGCTCCGCGCCCATCTCGCCAAGGATGGTGCGGCTGTCGATCTTCGAGGTCACCTGGAAGGAGATGCGGGTGGGGAAGTTCGCCTTGATGGTGCCGGTGATGACATCCACCGAGGGGCGCTGCGTCGCCATCACCAGATGGATGCCGGCCGCGCGGGCCATCTGGGCGAGGCGCTGGATGGCGCCCTCGATCTCCTTGCCGGCGACGAGCATCAGGTCGGCCATCTCGTCGACGATGACGACGATGTAGGGCAGGGGCTCGAGGTTCATCTCCTCGCGCTCGTAGATGGCTTCGCCGGTCTCGTGATCGAAGCCGGTCTGCACCGTGCGCGCGATGGATTCTCCCTTCTCGCTGGCGTCCTTCACCCGGGCGTTGAAGCCGTCGATGTTGCGCACGCCGAGCTTGGACATCTTCTTGTAGCGGTCCTCCATCTCCTTCACCGCCCACTTCAGCGCCACCACGGCCTTCTTCGGATCGGTGACGACAGGGGCAAGAAGATGGGGAATGCCGTCATAGACGGACAGCTCGAGCATCTTGGGATCGACCATGATGAGTCGGCACTGTTCCGGCTTCAGCCGGTAAAGCAGGCTCAGGATCATGGTATTTATGGCCACCGACTTGCCCGAGCCGGTGGTGCCGGCGACCAGCAGATGCGGCATGCGGGCGAGATCGACGATCACGGGATCGCCGCCGATGGTCTTGCCCAGCGCGATGGCGAGCTTGTGGCCGGTGTCGCCGAAATCCTTGGTGGCGATCAGTTCGCGCAGCAGCACCTTGTCGCGCTTCGGATTGGGCAGCTCGATGCCGATGGCATTGCGGCCCGGCACCACGGCGACGCGGGCGGAGATGGCGCTCATGGAACGGGCGATGTCGTCGGCGAGGCCGATGACGCGGGACGACTTGATGCCGGGCGCCGGCTCCAGCTCGTAGAGCGTCACCACCGGACCGGGCCGAACCTGGCCGATCTCGCCGCGCACGCCGAAGTCCTGCAGCGTCGCCTCCAGTTCGCGCGCGGTGCCGGACAGCGCCTCCGGGTTCACCGCCGGGGCCTTGGAAGGGGGCGCCGGGGTCAGCAGTTCGAGGGAGGGATGCTGGTAGCCGGGGCGGCGGCCACCGCGGCGGGCGGCCCGGCGGCGTGCGGCTGCGCTTTCGGGGACGGCATCCAGCGGGGCGTCGGCCGCGTCGTCGGGCGGGGGCGCGGCAACGCCCCCCAGGCGCGGCTCCTGCCGCAGGTTGGGTCCTTCCGCGGGGGTGGCCGAGGGGGCAGGGGCGGGGATGGCCCGCCGCGCCAGACCGGCACCGGAGAGGCGCGCCTTCCACGAAAGGAAAGTATGGGTGAGGGCGCCGAGGGAAACGGCGGTGCCGTCGTCCTCCTCGTCCTCGTCGCCCACCTCGCCCGGCAGTTCGGAGGCGGGGGCAAGCTTGAGCGGCGTGCGGCGGCCGCCGCTGAGGGCGAAGAAGAGGCCTGCGGCGCCCACCGCGAGGCCTGCGCCACCGATCAGCATCGAATCGAGGGCGGCGAGGGCGCCGCCGCGCATCACGCCGAAGGCGCGGGGAAAGAGGTCGCCCAAAGCGCCGCCGAGGCCGGTGAGGCCCGGCCAGTGATCCGGCTGGGGAATGGCGCCGAGGAAGGCGGTGGTGCCCAGCACTCCGATGAGCCAGCAGGTGATGCGCAGCCGCTCGCGCGCGAAGGGCCGATGGGTCACGAGCCGCCAGCCTGCATAGAGCGGCGGCAGCAGGACCGCGAGCGCCGCGAGCCCGAAGAGCTGGATCAGCAGGTCGGCGATGATCGCGCCGGGCCGGCCCAGAAGGTTCGTGACCGGAGCGTGGGTGGCGTTGGATAGGCTCGGGTCGGCCGCGGACCAGGTGCCGAGCGCCACGAAGGAGGTCAGCGTTGCCAGGATGAGGCCGGTGCCGACGATCTCCCGCCCACGTCGGCGCACCACGAGGCGGATGCTCTCCGGGATCAGTTCGAGGCGCGGCACCTGATGGGGATGGGCGTCCATCCGGCTGTTGATGACGGCATCGGCGGTGGCGGCAGCCTTCGGGCGTCGGCGGGCCATGGGCATGGGCGCGGCTCCCTTCAGAGGGCCGCGACGAGGCGCTTCAGCACCTCCTCGCAGGTGGGCAGATCCTGGACCAGCGCGACGCGCAGGAAACCGGCGGAGGGGTTGGCGCCGGTGAGATCGCGGCGGGCCAGATAGCCCCCCGGGACCGTGCGCAGGCCTTGCTCGCGCCACAGCTTCACGGCCGCCGCCTCGCCGCCGGTGAGGTGGTCGTCGGCAAGGTGGGACACGTCGAGCCAGAGGAAGAAGCCGCCGCCGGGCCGCTCATAGCCGAAGCGGCCGGCGAGCATGCGGTCGGCGAGGTCGAATTTCGCGGCATAGAGGTCGCGGGAGCGGGTGACGTGGGCCTCGTCCTCCAGCGCCGCCACGGCGACCGCCTGCAGCGGCTCCGGCACCTGCGGCGCGGCCACCCAGCGGAAGGCCAGGAAATCCTTCAGGAAGGCCGGATCACCGGCGCAGAAGCCGCAGCGCAGGCCGGGCAAGGACGAGCGCTTGGACAAGGAGTTGAACGCCACCACGCGCGAGAGGTCTGTGCCGGCCACCTCAAGGATGCCGGCCGGCTTTTCCGCACCCAGATAGATTTCCGAATAGCACTCGTCCGAGAACAGGAACGCCCCGTTGCGCCGCGCCAGCTCCAGTGCCTTGCCGAGATAGTCGGCGGAGGCGATGGCGCCCTGCGGATTGGCAGGCGAGGCGATGTAGATCGCGACCGTCCGCTTCAGCAGGTCCGCGTCGAGTGCGTCGAGGTCAGGCAGCCAGCCGCTTTCCTTGGTGGTCGGCACGACCACGGCCTCGCAGCCGGCGGCCTCCGCGCCCGCGGCATAGGCGGCGTAGAATGGATTGGGCAGCAGCATGGCCGGCTTGCCGTTCGCCCCCTTCGCCGGATCGGCGAGGCGCTGGGCGACGATGGCGGCGGAGAACAGGCCCTCGCGGGAGCCGTTCAGCGCCAGCACCTCGCGGTCCGCATCGAGCGGCTTCGCGAGCTTGTAGCGCTGCGCCAGCCAGCGGGCGGCGGCGGCGCGGAAGGTGGGCGTGCCTTCGGCGCGCGGATAGCGGCCGAAACCGGCGAGATTATTGGTGAGAACTGGGCCGACGAAATCCGGCATGGCGTGCTGCGGCTCGCCCACGGCGGCGCTCAGCGGCTGGCGCCCCGGCTCGATCCCCGCAAGGAGGTCGGCCAGCCGAATGAAGGGCGAGCGGCGGTCTTCCGGGGGAGCGGCGGGAGCGGATGGCACGGCTTTGCGGTCTTCTCTGGCGGCTTTCGTCATCCGCTCCAGAATGGGACCAGCCGGTTAAGGTGTGGCTAACTTAACCCGGCGATCCGTCAGACTTCGCGGAGCAGCACCTCGCGCGCCTGCCGCGCATCGGCCTTGATCTGCGCGACGAGGGCGTCGATGCCGTCGAACTTCAGCTCCGGCCGGATATAGGCGTGGAACTCCACCTCGATGGACTGGCCATAGAGATCGCCGGAAAAATCGAACAGGTGAACTTCCAGCAGCGCCCGGCCATTGTCGAAGGTGGGGCGTCGGCCATAGTTCGCCACGCCGTCGAACCGTCCGGCCGGCGTCACGGCACGCACCGCATAGATGCCGAAGGCCAGTTCCAGATCCTGCGGCAAGGCGAGGTTGGCGGTGGGGAAGCCGATGGTGCGGCCACGCTTGTCGCCGTGGATCACCTCGGCCGTCACCGCGAAGGGGCGCCCCAGCATATGGGCGGCATGGCCCACCTGTCCCGAAGCCAGCGCCCGGCGCACGGCGGTGGAGGAAATCGCGTCGTTCTCGTCGCGCATGGGCTCGACCACGGTGACGGCGAAGCCGTGCCGTTCTCCTGCCTCCTTGAGAAAGGCGGGTGATCCGGCGCGCTGGCGTCCGAAGTGAAAATCGAAGCCCACCGCCACGCCGGCAACGCCGTAGCGGCCGACCAGCACCTCGCGCACGAAGTCCTCAGCTTCCATGGCCGCGAGGGCGGCGTCGAAATCGAGCACGATGGCGCCCTTAAGGCCGCTGTCGGCGATGTGACGCAGCTTCTCCATTGCCGGAGTCAGGCGGAAGGGGGCGGTGGCGGGATTGAAGAATGTGCGCGGATGGGGCTCGAAGGTGAGGGCCAGGGCCGGCCCCCCCGCCTCGGCCGCCATGGACCGCGCCGCCGCGAACACTGCCTGATGGCCGCGATGCACGCCGTCGAAATTGCCGATGGCGATGACGGGCCGCGCCAGCGCCGGGGGCAGGGGCTCGGGGCCGCGGACCAGCACGAAATCAGGGGGAAGGGAAACGGTCATCGGCGGGCGCAGGCCTTGCCTTGGTGTTCGGCGGAATGCCCCGGAACCTCGACGGCACCGGGACAGGATATTCGGCCTTCGAGATCGGTCAAACCGCGGGCGAATTCAAGGAACCGAATGTCGCCCGGTCGCAATTACCAGGCGAGCCGGGGCATGACGCCGCGCGGATGGGCATGGCCGGTGAAGAGATCGGCGAGGGATTCGGTATCCGGAATGGCGCCGTCGATGGATTTCAGCTCCTGCGCATGAATGCCGCCGGAGATGAACAGGCTGTCGAAACCTGCATCGTTGGCGCCAGCGATATCGGTACGCAGCGCATCGCCGATGCCGAGCACGCGGGAGCGCTCCACCGCCTCGCCACGGATCACCTCGGCGCGGGCGAAGGCGGTGTCGTAGATGGGCCGGTAGGGCTTGCCGCACCAATAGGCCTTGCCGCCGATCTGCTCATAGGCCTGGGCGATGGCCCCGGCGCAGAAGATGAGCTTGTCGCCCCGCTCCACCACGAGGTCGGGATTGGCGCAGATGAACGGCAGTTCCCGCGCCTTCATGGCGGCGAGGGCATCGGCGTAGTCCTCGGGCGTCTCCACGTCGTCGTCGAGGAGGCCGGTGCAGACCACGAGGTCCGCGTCTTCAAGGCCGGTGAGGGTGAGGTCCAGACCGTCGAACGTGCCCACGTCCCGCGCGGGACCCAGGTGATAGACGCGGGCGCCCGGCCGCGCCTCCAGCATGTCGCGCGTCACGTCGCCGGAGGTAACGATGGCGTCGTATGCGGTGCGCGGCACGCCAAGGCCGTCGAGCATGCCCATGATGAAGCGGTTGGGCCGCGGCGCGTTGGAGACGAGCACCACCGTGGCGCCGCCCGCCCGCACCTTCGTCAGCGCCTCGCAGGCGGAGGGAAAGGACGCGACGCCGTTGTGCAGCACGCCCCAGACGTCGCAAAGGATCAGGTCGTAGGCGCCGGCGAAGGCGGAGAGGCCTTCCACCAGCGGCGGGGCGTGCAGGGGCGTGCGGGTGCCGGTTTCGGCCATCGATCTCTCCATTGTGCGGCGCACAAATGCCACGGAAAGCCTTGAATCACAAGGCCAGCCGTCGGCTCCGGGCGGATTGCGGGGCGGCGGACGAAGCCGGGGCGGGGGTCAGGGATGCCCCTTGCCGGGGTGGCCTCCGGGATGTCCGCCCATGTGGCCTCCCGCACCGTGGGGGTGTCCGCCACCGTGGGGGTTGCCATGGGGATTGCCGTGCGGATGGCCGCCGCCCTTGGGCGGCTCCTTCTGCGCCACCGGCGTAGTGGACCGGGTGCGGGCCTCGATGCCCGGCAGCGCCTGCACCAGCGTGCGGAAGGCGTCGCCGCGCACCTCGAAATTGGGATACTGGTCGAAGCTGGCGCAGGCGGGCGACAGCAGCACCACCGCATCCGCGCGCCCGGCCGCTTCGGCGTCCCGCGCGGCGGCTTCCACGGCCTTGTCGAGGGTGCCGACGATCTCGTGGGGCACCGTGTCCCCCAGCGTCGCGGCGAAATCCTGCGCCGCTTCGCCGATGAGATAGGCCTTGGCGATACGATCAAAGAAGGGCGCGAGCGGCGCGATGCCGCCGGCCTTCGGCTTGCCGCCGGCAATCCAGAAGATGTCGGTGAAGCTCGTCAGCGCCCGCTCGGCGGCGTCCGCATTGGTCGCCTTGGAATCGTTGACGAACAGCACCTTGCCCTTGTTGCCCACCTCTTCCATGCGGTGGGCGAGGCCGGGGAAGCGCTTCATGGCCACCGCGATGACCTCCGGCGCGACGCCGAGCGCACGGCAGGCGGCATAGGCGGCGGCGGCGTTCTGGGCATTGTGCGCCCCGCGCAGGGAGCCGATGCCGCCCAGCGGCAGGCGGAAGACCTCGGCACCACCTTCGGACACCACCAGCGTCTCGCCCTCGCGCCAGATGCCGTCGGGCAGCGGCCGCTTCACCGAGATGCGCACCACATGCTTGCCGGCGCGCTCGGCGCGGTCGGCCATGGCGGCGGAGAAATCGTCGTCCACGCCCACCACGGCGGTACCGGTCTGCTCGACGCCGGTGACGAGGCGTTCCTTCACGGCCGCGTAGTTCTCGAGGGTGCCGTGCCGGTCGAGGTGGTCGGGGGTGATGTTGAGCATCACGCCCACGGAGGGGTCGAGGCCGGGGGCCAGGTCGATCTGGTAGGAGGAGCACTCCACCACATGCACGCGGCCGGGCTTCGGCGGAGCGAGGGAGAGGATGGCGGTGCCGATGTTGCCGCCCATCTGCACATCGCGGCCGGCGACGCGCAGGATGTGGGTGATGAGCGCCGTGGTGGTGGACTTGCCGTTGGTACCAGTGATGGCGATGAACGGCGAGCGGCGCGCGATGGCCTGCCGCTCGCGGCAGAACAGCTCGATGTCGCCAATGATCTCGACGCCCGCGCCCTGCGCCAGCTTCACCGACCAGTGCGGCTCGGGATGGGTGAGCGGCACGCCGGGGGCGAGGATCAGCGACTGGACGATGGTCCAGTCGATGTCGTGGAGATCCTGCACGAGGATACCCGCCTCGCCGGCCTTGCGGCGGGAGGCTTCGGAATCGTCATAGGCGACAACGGTGGCGCCGCCGGCCTTGAGCGCCTCTGCGGTGGCAAGGCCCGAGCCACCCAGCCCGAAAAGGGCGACGGTTGCATCCTTGAAGACGGTGACGGGGATCATGGCGGTAAAATCGTCCGTTGCGGCAATGCAGTCCGGGCATCCGTCTAGAGCATGATGCGAAAAAGTGCGAACCCCTTTCGTAGGCAGAGGCCCGCGCGGCGCGCCTTAAGGGAAATCCCCTGCTTGCCTAGATCGACATTCATATTATTGAATGTATATCGACAGGATGGCGGGGGAGCCCCCGCCGGATCTGGTCGCCGAACTTGGGAGATCGGGATGGTCGCGAACGTGGGTGGCATCGACCGGGTGCTGCGTTTCATTGCCGGGGTCGTGTTGATCCTGGTGCCCTTCGTGGCGCCCTCCGTGCCGGCGCTGGCCGGGCTCGGGCATTGGACCTGGCTGATCGGCGCCGTCGGCGTGGTGATGCTGCTCACCGCCGCCTTCCGCTTTTGCCCGGCCTATCCGCTGCTGGGGGTGAATACCTGCGGGCGGTGAAGTCTTTCGGCGCAAGGCCATAAAAAAGGCCCGCGGGAGCGCCCCCGCGAGCCTTTTTTCGTCAGGTGCTACCGCCGCTCACCGCAGCTTCAGCGTCGCCAATCCCGCCAGTGCGAGCACCACGGCGACGATCCAGAAGCGGATCACCACCTGCGGCTCGGTCCAGCCGAGCTGTTCGAAATGGTGGTGGATGGGCGCCATCTTGAACACGCGCTTGCCGGTGAGCTTGAACGACGCCACCTGCACGATCACCGAGACCGCCTCCAGCACGAACAGGCCGCCCACCACCGCGAGCACGATCTCGTGCTTGGTGGCCACCGCGACGGTGCCGAGCAGGCCGCCCAGCGCCAGCGAGCCGGTGTCGCCCATGAATACCTGGGCCGGCGGGGCATTGAACCACAGGAAGCCGAGGCCGGCGCCCATCACCGCGCCGCAGACCACCGCCAACTCGCCGGCGCCGGCGACATAGTGGATCTGCAGGTAATCGGCGAACCGCACGTTGCCGGACAGATAGGCGATGAGGCCGAAGGTGCCGGCCGCGATCATCACCGGCACGATGGCGAGGCCATCGAGCCCGTCGGTGAGGTTCACCGCATTGCCCGCGGCGACGATGACGAACACGCCGAACACCGCGAAGAACACGCCGAGGTTGAGCAGCAGATCCTTGAAGAAGGGGAAGGCCACCGAGGTGGAGAGGCCGGACTTGCCCATGGTCATGATGATGACCACGGCAACGCCGGAGATCACCGCCTCGATGGCAAGGCGCGTCTTGCCGGAAAGGCCGTTGTGGGTCTGCTTCGTCACCTTCAGGTAATCATCATAGAACCCGATCATGCCGAAGCCGATCATCACCAGCAGGACGGCCCAGACGTAGACGTTGAAGAGGTTGGCCCACAGGAGCGTCGCCACCGTGATGCCGGCGAGGATCATCAGCCCGCCCATGGTGGGCGTGCCCTTCTTGGTGAGCAGATGCGACTGCGGGCCGTCGGTGCGGATGGGCTGGCCCTTGCCCTGCTTCAGCCGCAGCATGGAGATCATCGCCGGGCCGAACAGGAAGACGAACAGCAGCGCCGTCACCACGGCCCCGCCGGTGCGGAAGGTGATGTAGCGGAAGACGTTGAAGGCCGTGAAGGACTGGTGGAGATCGGCAAGCCACTGGAGCATCTGAATTCTATCCTTCGAGCAGCGCATCCTCGGCGGCGCGGAAGCGCTCGGCGAGGCTCTTGACCAGCGGTCCCATGCGGCTGCCGTTGGAACCCTTGACCATCAACGTGTCACCGCCCCGGATGGCGGACGCCACCATGGGCTCGAGGTGGGAGGCGTGGATCGCATAGCCGCCCCGCCGCTCCGAGGGCAGGGCCTGCCAGAGCGCATGCATCTGCGGTCCGCAGCAGAACACCACATCGATCTTCGCCGCGCGGATCGCCTCGGCCAGTTCGGCATGGTGCGCCTCGCCGTCGGGGCCCAGTTCCAGCATGTCGCCGAGCACTGCGATGCGGCGGCCGCGCGGGCCCACCGGGGTGCGGCTGAGCACGTCGAGGGCGGCGCGCATCGAGGCAGGGTTGGCGTTGTAGCTCTCGTCAAGCAGTGTCGCCTGCCCGCCCTTCACCTGCAGGCGCAGCGCGACGCCGCGGCCGGGGGGGGCCTTCATCCGCGACAGCGCGAGGCCCACCAGCGCGAGATCCGCACCGACGAGCTTCGCCGCGGCGAGCACCGCCAGCATGTTCTGCACGATGTGGCGGCCCGGCATGCCCACCTTGAAGGTCACCGGCGTGCCCATCACGTCCGCCACGCCCACCGAGCAGTAGGATTGCAGCGCCGCCTCCTTCAGCCGCACGTCGGCGCCGGCCGTCTCGCCGAAGGTGACGATGCGGTCGATGCCCAGCGCCTGCGCTGCGGCCTTGAGGCGGGGGAAGAGGGGATTGTCGAGGTTCAGCACCACCGCGCCGCCCGGCTCCAGCCCCTGGAAGATCTCCGCCTTGGCGTCGGCGATCTCCTCGATCCCCGAGAATTGGGCGATGTGAACCGGCTCCACGGTGGTGATGATGGCGACCTGCGGGCGCACCAGCTTCACCAGCGGCGTGATCTCGCCCGGATGATTCATGCCGATCTCGAACACGCCGTAGCGCGCCTCGCGCGGCAGGCGGGCGAGGGAAAGGGGCACGCCCCAGTGATTGTTGTAGGAAGCGGCGGAGGCGTGGGTCTCGCCATCGGCGCCGAGGGCGATGCGCAGCGCCTCCTTGGTGGTGGTCTTGCCCACCGATCCCGTCACCGCGACGATGCCCGCCTGCGAGCGCGCGCGGCTGGCGCGGGCGAGGTCGGTCAGGGCAGCGAGCACGTCGTCCACGACGAAGAGGGGGGCGTCGGCGGGGAATTGCTCAAGCTTGTCGCGGGCCACCACGCAGGCCGATGCGCCGGCCTCCAGCGCCTTGCCCACATAGGCGTGGCCGTCGCTGTTCTCTCCGGCGATGGCGAAGAACGCGTCGCCGGTCGCCAGCGAGCGGCTGTCGATGGAGATGCCGGTGGCGTCGCGCGGCGTGCCGCGCACCTCAGCCCCCATGGCCGCCGCCATTTCCGCGACGGAGTGGAGGACCCGGCCTTCCGTTTCGCCCGCATTCATGCCGCGACCTCCTTGAGGGCGGCGAGGACTTCCGCCGCATCCGAGAATGGATATGTCCGGTCGCCGATGATTTGGCCGGTTTCGTGACCCTTGCCGGCAACGAGCAGCGCATCCCCGCTTTCGATGAGGGCAACGCCGGCCCGGATGGCCTCCGCCCGGTCGCCGATCTCGCGCACATTGTCCCGGCCGGCGCCGCGGGCGCCTTCCAGGACCTCGGCGCGAATCGCCGCCGGGTCCTCGCTGCGCGGGTTGTCGTCGGTCACGATCACCATGTCCGCCTTCATCGCGGCGATGGCCCCCATGATAGGCCGCTTGCCCCGGTCGCGGTCACCGCCGCAGCCGACCACCACCACCAGCCGGCCGGGAATGGCGGCGCGCAGGGTGTCGAGCACGGTGGCGAGGGCTTCCGGCTTGTGGGCGTAGTCCACGAAAACCGGCCGGCGCGGATCGTCGCCGATGCGCTCCAGCCGCCCCGGAACGCCCTTGAGGTGGGCGAGGGCAGCGAACGCCTCGGCGCGATCCGCCCCGCAGGCGATGGCGAGGCCGGCGGCGAGCAAAGCGTTGTCCAGCTGGAAACGCCCGACCAGCGGCACGACGGCACTGGAGCCGTCCGCGAACATCACCTTCTGACCGGCCGGCGAGCCCGTCGCGGCGGCGATGTCGATGCCGTCCGACCGTCCCTCGCCGATGGGCAGGAGCCGGAGGCCTCGCGTCTGCGCCCAGGCGAGCGCCGTCGCGGCGAAGGGGGCCGAGGTGACGGCCACGGCGGCGGCGTCCAGCGGCATCACCTCGGTGAAGAGGCGGAGCTTGGCGCGGAAATAGGCGTCCATCGTCGGGTGATAATCGAGATGGTCGCGGCCGAGATTGGTGAAGCCGCCGGCGGCGAGGCACACGCCGTCGAGCCGCTTCTGGTCGAGGCCGTGGGACGAGGCTTCGAGCGCCATATGGGTGACGCCCTCTCCCGCGAGCGCGTCGAGGGTGGCATGCAGCTCCACCGGGTCGGGCGTGGTGAGGCTGCCATAGGTGGCGCCGTCCGGCTTCACCAGCCCGATGGTGCCGAGATACGCCGCGCGATGGCCGAGCCGTTCCCATATCTGTCGCAGGAAGAAGGCGACCGAGGTCTTGCCCGCGGTGCCCGTTATGGCGGCGACGGTCTGCGGCTGGCGCGGATAGACCCGGGCGGCGGCCAGCGACAGGGAGCGCCGGGCGTCCAGCGTGAAGGCGAGGGCCACCTGCGGCGGCAGGATGGGGGCCGGCGCGGTCGGTTCCATCAGCACGGCGGCGGCACCGCGCGCGATGGCGTCGGCGATGAAGCGGGTCCCGTCCGCATGGGTGCCGGGGATGGCGACGAACAGGTCGCCGGGCGTGACGCAGCGGCTGTCCGAGGACAGGCCGGTAATGGGCTCTTGCGCGCCGTCGGGCGTCAGGATGCGGGCGTGGCCGTCGAGGATCTGTCCGAGGGAATGTATGGTCATCGGACCCCTTTCTGGCATTCGCCCGCCCCGGTTGTCACCCCGCGCGGGCTGCCGCTGCGGTGGCGGTAACGCGATCCCGCAGCGGTGACTTCAATGGCGGTCGGCAACCTTGAGCGGCATGCGGAGCAGCTGTTCCGCATCGGGCAGGTTCTGGCGCGGTGCGATGTTGAGCATGGGGGCAATGCGCTCGACGATCTTGCCGGCAGTGGGTGCGGCGTTCCAGCCCGAGGTGGCGAAGCCGTAGGTCTCCGACGTCGCCTTGGGCTCGTCCAGCATAACCAGAACGAGGTAGCGCGGCTTGTCCATGGGGAAGATCGCGGTGAAGGACGTGAGCAGCTTGTTGTGCGCATAGCGCCCGTTCACCACCTTTTCGGCGGTGCCGGTCTTGCCGCCGACGAGGAAGCCGGGCACCTCGGCCTTTTTGGCCGAGCCCTTCTCGGCATTGAGGCGCATGACGTAGCGCATCTTGTCCGAGGTCTCGGGCTTCAGCACGCGCACTGCCAGCTTCTGCGCTTCTTCCGGCGTGCGCTTGATGAAGGTGGGCGGAATGAGGAAGCCGCCATTGACCATGGAATTCACCGCCATCACCGCCTGCAGCGGGGCGACGGAGAGGCCGTGGCCGAAGGCAATGGTGGCCGAGTTCAGTTCACCCCAGCGCTTCGGCACGATGGGCTCGGAGCTTTCCGGCAGCTCGGTCTTGAGCCGGTCGAGCTGACCCATCTTCTTCAGGAACGCCTTGTGCGCCTCCACGCCGAGGGAGAGCACCATCTTCGCGGTACCCACGTTGGACGAGACGAGGAAGATTTCGGGCACCGTGAGGACGCGGTTCTCGGCGTGGTAGTCGTGGATGGCGAATTTGCCGAAATGCAGCGGCGCACGGGCATCGAAGGTCGAGTTCAGGCCGATCTTGCCCGAATCGAGCGCCATGGCGAACGACAGGGCCTTGAAGGTCGAGCCCATCTCGTAGACGCCGGTGGTCAGCCGGTTGAGATAGGCGTCGTCCTTGGGGTTGCCGGAGCTGTTCGGGTCGAAATCGGGGATCGACACCAGCGAAATGATCTCGCCGGTATTCACATCGGTGACCACGCCCATGGCGTGCAGTGCCTGGAACTTGTTCTTCGCCTTCACCAGCTCGTCGCGCACGGCGTGCTGCACGCGCACGTCCATGGCGAGCTGAACCGGCTCCTGCTGGCGGTCAGTGGCGAAACCGGCGAGGTGCAGCTCGGCGAGGCCCCGGCTGTCGATCCACTTCTCGATGCCGGAAATGCCCTGGTTGTCCACGTTCACCCCGCCCATCACGTGGGAGATGATCGGGCCGTCGGGATAGATGCGGCGGTTTTCCTTCAGGAAGCCGATGCCGGGAAAACCGAGGCGGTGGATGGCGCGCATCTGCGCCGGCGTGATCTCGCGCTTCAGCCAGGCGAAGCCCTTGCCGGAATTCAGGCGCTTGCGCGCTTCCTCGACATCAAGGTCGGGCAGCACCTTGAGCAGGCCTTCCAGCGCCTCGTCGGGGTCGATCAGGCGGCGCGGCTCGGCGAAGAGGGACGGGGACTTCACGTCGATGGCGACGATGTCGCCGTTGCGGTCGATGATGTCGGGGCGGGCGGAGGCCACCGCATCCGAGCCGCGCCCGCGTCCGCCGCCGCCGTCCGCGGTCATGGCGAGGTGGGAGAGCTGCACCGCGATGGCGACGAACAGGCAGCAGAAGGCGGCCATCACCAGCTTGATGCGCCCGCGCGCCACCGTATCGGGGTCGGTGCGGTCGAGGCCGAAAAGCCCGCGCACCACATGACGGACGCCGCGCCAGGCGAGGTGGCCGAGATGCACCGTGAACGGCCACAGCACGTTCCAGCTTGCGACGGCGGCCCGCGCGGAGCCGCGTGCGGTGGCGCGGCCGGCGGCCTTGCTGCCGGCGCCGAGACGATCGAGCAGCACCGCGCATGAGGCGTCGGCATCCCGGAGCACGGGGCCGACGGCGGCGACGATGCCGGCCCACATGCGGGCGAGGCGGGCGGAGATGGAAGACAGATCAGCCATTTCGGACCTCGTCAGCGGAAACCGGCCAGGAATCCGGAGAGCTTTTCGAGGGGATTGGTGGGCTCCGGGGGCGGGGCGGGTGCCGGTGCGGCAGCGGCCGGCGCGGGCTGCATGGGGGGCAGGGGCCGCGGAGCTGTGGGACGGGGTGTGGCGGACGCGCTCGCGGCCGGCTTCGACACCGGCGCATTGGCCGGGCGCAGCGCCGAAGTGGCCGGCACCGTGGCGCCACCCGAGCTCGTGGGGGCCGTGGTCGAGGCCGAGGGCTTGGAGCCGGCGGAAGATGTGACGAGCGGGGCGTCCACCAGCGCCTCGATCATGCCGCCGATGCCGTCGCCGCTGGAGGCGGGCTTGGCGGGCAGGTCGTCGAGGCTGGAAATCGAATCGACATCGAGCCGCTTCATGTCGAGATGGCGCTCGGCGAGGCCCTGGATGTAGATGGGCGAGGTGCGGCGCGCCCATTCCGCCCGCATCAGGGCGATGGAATCACGCTCCTTGCGGATCTGGGTGCGCAGGGTGGCGAGCCGCTCGGCCTCGGCGGTGGACGAGACCTTGAGCTGGTAGACCACCGCGGCGGTCACCAGAAGCGCGACGACCATCACGACATTGGCGACCCGAAACATCTCGACTAGCGTCTCCGCCCTGGGCGTTGCGGTGATGGGGGCGGAAGCAGCCCCATCAGGTCACCGCCCGGATGCGCCGGGGCGTCCGTGCGCTCGGCCGCGCGAAGTTTCGCGGACCTTGAGCGCGGGTTGCCTGCCACTTCGTCGGGACCGGGCTCTACGGCTCCCTTCGCCACGAGGCGGAAGGAGGGCTCCGGCCCTTCCGCTTGCGGCTGGTGGCGCGAGGCGGACGGTGCCTTTGACCGGTGTGACAGAAAAGTCTTAACGATCCTGTCCTCTAGGGAATGGAAGGTGACGACCACCAGCCGCCCCCCCGGCCTGAGCGCCCGCTCGGCGGCGGCGAGAGCGTCCACAAACTCCTGCAATTCCTCGTTCACGGCGATGCGCAGGGCTTGGAAGGTGCGGGTGGCGGGATGTACCTCGCCCGGCTTCGCCCAGACCACGCGCGAGACGATCTCGGCAAGTTGCGCCGTGCGGGTGATGGGCGCCTCTTCCCGCGCCTTCACGATGGCTTTGGCGATGGCACGCGAATGCCGCTCCTCGCCGAAGGTCCAGATGATGTGGGCCAGGCGGACTTCATCGAGCGTCGCGCAGAGGTCGGCCGCCGAAAGGCCGTCCGCACCCATGCGCATGTCGAGCGGCCCGTCGCGGCGGAAGGAGAAGCCGCGCTCCGCCTCGTCGAGCTGCATGGAGGAGACGCCGATGTCCAGCACCACCCCGTCGAGCGGCTCGAAATCCTGCTCGGAGGCGATCTCATCGAGCTTTGAGAAACGGTCCTGCACGAGGAGGAGGCGCTTGCCCGAGGCTTCCACCAGCGTCTGCCCGGCGGCGATGGCCGTGGGGTCGCGGTCGATGGCGAGCACCTGGCAGTCGGCCGCGGCGAGGATGGCGGAGGTGTAACCTCCCGCGCCGAAGGTGCCATCCACATAGTGGCCGGCGTCCTTCGGCGCGAGGTGCGCGAGAACCTCGCGAAGCATCACCGGCAGATGACGGGCCGGTCCGCCAGCGGCGTCGGCGGGGCCGACCCCGTGGCCCGTCGTCATGTCCGTTCGCCCCTCGGGTTCTCCGCTCGGGAGCCGATGGCCTGGCGCAGCTCGCGCACCCTTCGGGTGGCCTCCGCGAGATGTGCCTTCAGCCGCTCCGGTTCCCAGATCCGGAACTTGTGTCCCATGCCCACGAACGCCACCTGGTCGGCGATCGCCGCGTGGGCCTTCAAACTCTCCGTCAGCACCACCCGGCCCTCCGGATCGACGCGCAGTGTCTCGCTGGTGCCGTAGAGGGCGGCGGCCAGCTCCTCGCGCGCCTCGGAATAGGGCGGATAGCTGTCGATCAGCGCGTCGATCTCGCCGACCAGACGGTTGCCGCCGGCATCCAGCGCCGGTTCCGCAAGGCTTGGATGGCAATAGAGGCCGTCCGTGCCGTCCTTCATCAGCACCGTCCGATAGGGCGCGGGGATGGAGACCCGGCCCTTTGCGTCAAGGCGCATCGTGTAGGTGGACACGAAGCGGTCCATGGCGCCCGGGTGCCCTCGTGTTGCAACGGGCGCCGTTCAAGGCCGCCCGCGTGACGGCCGAGACCGTCTATCCTGTTCATGGGTATCTATGGGTTATCATGGGCTGACATGGGCCGTCAATAAAACGGCATGGGTGCCGCTGTCCCGGAATGGGACCTTCTCGGCGCTCCACGGAGAACATGGCGCGAACGAATCGCGTGCGAATCGGAGGAGGTCGTCTCTTCTCCTTCCGTTCCCGCACGCCAGCGGCCGCCTTGCCGCCGCCCCCTTGCCCATGGCCATATGCGCCACCGGCCGCAGGGGGCCGGCCATAGGGGCGTCCCATGATCGAGATCGGTCCCAACCTGTTCGTGCTGGTGCTGCTGGTGCTGGCGGTGGCGGTGGTCTTCTCCGGCGTGAAGACGGTGCCGCAGGGCTACCAGTACACGGTGGAGCGCTTCCGCCGGTACACCAAGACGCTGATGCCCGGCCTCAACCTCATCGTCCCGTTCATCGATCGCATCGGCAACCGCGTGAACGTGATGGAGCAGGTGATCGACGTTCCGAGCCAGGAGGTCATCACCAAGGACAATGCCACCGTGACGGTGGACGGCGTGGTGTTCTTCCAGGTGTTCGATGCCGCCCGCGCCAGCTACGAGGTCGCGCGGCTCGACACCGCAATCCTCGCGCTGACCATGACCAACATCCGCACGGTCATGGGCTCCATGGACCTCGACCAGCTCCTGTCCCACCGCGACGAGATCAACGTGCGTCTGCTGG
This sequence comes from Xanthobacter sp. DMC12, assembly GCF_056314105.1. NCBI lineage: Bacteria > Pseudomonadati > Pseudomonadota > Alphaproteobacteria > Hyphomicrobiales > Xanthobacteraceae > Xanthobacter > Xanthobacter sp. DMC12. Next base: position 104,773 of record NZ_JBQUYZ010000002.1, read on the forward strand.
CGGTGGTGGATGCGGCGGCCTCGCCCTGGGGCATCAAGATGACCCGCATCGAGATCAAGGACATCGTGCCGCCGCGCGATCTGGTGAACGCCATGGCGCGCCAGATGAAGGCGGAGCGCGAGAAGCGCGCCGTGATCCTCGAGGCCGAGGGCCAGCGCCAGTCGGCCATCCTGAAGGCGGAAGGGCAGAAGCAGGGGCAGATCCTGCAGGCCGAGGGCCGCCGCGAGGCCGCCTTCCGCGACGCCGAGGCGCGCGAGCGGCTGGCGCAGGCCGACGCCAAGGCCACCGAAATGTTGTCGGTCGCGGTGGCGAGTGGCGATCCGGCGGCGCTCAACTATTACATCGCCGAGAAATACGTGAAGGCATTCGAGACCATGGGTGCCGCGCCCAACCAGAAGGTGGTCCTCATGCCCTATGAGGGCACGGCGCTGCTCTCCTCCCTCGCCGGCATCGGCGAGATTGCCAAGGGTGCATTCGGAGGGGGCGCGTTCGGACCCGGCGCTGCGGCGACCTCCGCCGGGCCGGAGCGCCTGGCCAGCCGGCGGCCCACCGGCCCCGCGACCCTGCCGCCCCGGGAGGATTGAGCCCATGCCGCTCCTCACCCATCTCGGCCCCTGGGCCTGGTTCGTCCTCGGCGGCGTGCTGCTGGTGGCGGAGATCGCGGCGCCGGGCGCCTTCCTGCTGTGGCTCGGTCTTGCCGCGCTGGTCACCGGCGCCATCGCTTATGGGGTCGCGCTCGCGTGGCAGGCCGAGGTGCTGGTGTTCGCCGCGCTGGCGGTGGTGGCGGTCCTCGTCGGCCGACGCATCAGCCCCGCGCCGGGCAAGGCCTCCGACAGGCCGTTTCTCAATCGGCGCGCGGAAGGGTTCGTCGGCCGGGTGTTCACGCTGGATGCCCCCATCCTCGGCGGGGTGGGGCGGGTGCGCATCGGCGATACGGTGTGGCGGGTCGAGGGCCCCGACGTGGCCGCGGGGCATGATGTGCGCGTGGTCAGCGCCGACGGCGCGACACTGAAGGTGGAGCGGGCGGAGGGGTAAGTCTCCGCCTCAGTTCAGCCCGCGCAGCAGGCGCTCCAGATAGTCGAGCTCGATCTGCGGACGCTCCGGCTGTTCCAGCCGGCGACGCAGCTCTTCCAGCACGCGGCGGGCGCGCTGGGCGTCCACCTCATCCGGCACCTTCACGGTGAAATCGTCGCCATAGTCCTGGCTGCGCAGCGGGCGGCCGAGGGGATCGGTGCGCTGCGCGCTCTCCTCGCCGGGACCGCCGGGGCCTTGGCCGTTCTGGTTGCCCTGCTGAGCCTCGGCCATGGCCTGCGCCCCCTGCCGGAGCGACTGGAGGGCGCGGCCCTCGGCATCGAGCGCGCCCTGTCCCTCGCCGCGGCCGAGGGCTTCCTCCGCCTCGCGCATGGCCTGCTCGGCCCGGCCCATGGCCTCGCCGGCCCGGCCCATGGCGTCGCCTTCCCCGCCTTCGCCGTTCTGTCCTTGCTGACCCTGTCCCTGTTGGCCTTGCCCCTGTCCCTCTTGCATCCGGCGCATCTGGTCGAGCATGCGGCCAAGGCGCTTGCGCAGCTCCTGCTGGCCCTGCTGCAAGTCCGAGAAGCCGTTCTCGCCGGGCTGCTGGCCCTGACCCTGCTGCCCTTGTTGACCCTGCTGCCCCTGCTGGCCGCGCTGTCCCTGTTGCCCTTGCTGCCCTTCCCGGTTCTGGCGCCAGGTGCGGTCGCGCAGGCGCTGCTGCTCCTGGATCATCTTGCCGATTTCGCTCTGCTGCTGCTGGCCCTGCTGCTGGCGGCCGGCCTGACGGTTGCCGGGGCGCATGTTCTCCATCATGGCCTGGAGCTGGTCGAGCAGTTCGCGGGCGGCGTCCTTGTTGCCGGAGCGGGCGAGATTCTCGATGCGATCGAGCATCTTCTGCAGGTCCTGCGGACGGACGATGCGGGTGTTGGGATCGAGCGGGCGGGCGTCGGTGCCGCTGTCGCGGCGCGATTCCTCGGCCAGTTGCCGCATCATCTTTTCCATGGCCGCGCGCAGATCCTGCGTGAGGCGCTTGATCTCCTCGTCGCTGGCGCCGCGCTCCAGCGCCTCACGCAGCGCTTCCTGGGCGGCGCGCAGCTCGCGCTCGGCATCGGAGAGCGTGCCGTCCTCGATCAGGACCGCGACCTCCCAGAGATAGTCCACCAGCGCGCGCAGATCGTCATCGTTGCGGGCGTTCTTGGCGCGCGCCAACGCGGTGCGCAGGCCAAGATATTCGCTGGCGCCGGGCGTGAACTGCGCCGGGGCGATGGTGAGGCCTTCCAGCACCGCCACCAGCCTGCGGCGGTTGCTGGCATCGAAGGCGAGGCGGCGGCGCTCGTCGATGAGCGCCTTGGCAAGGGGCTTCGAGAAGGCGCGCGCCGGCAGGCGCACCACCTTCGTCTCGCTGACGCCCTCGTTGCCGGCCTCGTCGCGGGCCATGAGGTGGACCTCCACGCGGGCACCGGCCCATGGATGGGCGACGAGATCCTTCGATGTCTGCGCGGCTCCGGTGCGCCCGCCGGCCGGCAGGGTCAGCTTGAAGTCGGGCGGCGGCACCAGTGGCTGCGCCATCTTGCGCGGCGATGCGCCGGGACGGGGAAACAGCGGCGGTTCGGGCGGCAAAGGCGCGAACAGCGCCTCCGCTTCCTTGACGCCGTAGTCGTCCTCCATGCGGTAGGCCAGCACGAGCGTGTTGCGCTGGCCGGACTGCGGATCCTTGGCGAAGCTGATGGTGGGCTTCTGGTCCGCCAGCACCTTGAAGTGCCACGAGAGGCGGCGCTGGTCGGGACCGAGGAAGGTGACGTCCGCATCCTCGCGGATCGCATAGCGCTTTTCGCCGGCCGCTGTCGGCGCGTCCGCCTCGGGCTTCACCTCCGTGATGCCGCCGTCGAGCTTGAGAGCGGCGGTGTCGATGCCGGAGCCACGCACCACCAGCGTGCTGCCCGCCGGCACCTGCAGCGCGGCGGCGTTCAGCGACGTGGGGTCGTCCGAGCGCAGGCCCGGAAGCACCACGGGGGGGCGGCCGGTATAAGCGGGCGGATCGATCCAGGCGTCGAGCCGGTAGGGCGGGGGCGGGACGATGGTCTTCCAGTCGAAGGCCGCGCCGATGCGGGAGAGATGCTGCCCCGGCGCCATGAAGACCGTGGCCGCCAGCGCCAGCACCGCCAACGCGCGGACAGCGCGCGGGTCCAGCCGCGCGAGGCCGGGCGATGGCGTGCCGGCCTTCAGCGAACGGGCGGCTGCGAGTGCGCGGGCAAGGTGCGCGCGCCACAGGGCGGCGCCGACAGGATCGTCCGGCCGGGTGGCGAGGCTGTCGGAAATGGCGGTGGCGGGGCGGTGGGCGAGGGCGCTTTTGGCGTCGAGGCGCGCCACCGCCTCTTCCCGGCTCGGCCAGCGCAAGGCGAGGAGCGGGCGGGCGGCGAACAGGAGGGTAAGGGCGAACAGGACGACGCCTGCGATGCGCGCCCAAACGGGCGCCGACACCCAGGCACCGGCGAAGGACACGGCCAGAAACAGCGCCAGCGGAACGCCGGCCCGGGCGAGCGCCGGCCAGGCCCGCTCCCAGAACACGGCATAGCGGGCGCGGGCGATGGCGCGCTCGAGCAGGTCACGCGCGTGTTCTTCCGGCGTGCGGTCCTCGGGCCTGCGCGGGCGTTTTCCGTCGCGAGATGCGCTCACACCCTCTCCCTTTCCTGCCCCTTCATTGGTCAGCTTAGCATGCAGCAAGTTCCGGGCCAGATTGCCCTTGCGGAACCCGCTTCACAAATGGGTCAGGCCTTGCGCGCAGCCGTCTCCAATTTGGTGAAGGCGACCTCATCGGCGGCGGCGCCCACGGCGGCCGGATCGAGGCCGAGGAGAGAAAGCGTCTCGCACATATGCGGCGGCAAAGGGGCGCTCACGTCCACTGGAGGTGCCCCGGCCTTGAGCGGCACCACCACCCGTCGCGAATGCAGATGCAGTTTCGGCCCGCCGGGCAGGCGCGAGGCGCCGCCATAGATGGCATCGCCCAGGATGGGCGTGCCCAGGTGGGAGAGATGGGCGCGCAGCTGATGGGTGCGCCCCGTGACCGGGGACAAGGCGATGACGGCGAGATCGCCCGTCCGGTGCAGCACCTGGAAATCCGTGATGGCCTCCTGCGCGCCCGGCGAGCCCTTGGGCACCGCCTGCATCCACCAGCCGCGATGCGGCGAGCGCTTGGCCAAGGGCTGGTCGATCCGCCCCGACTCCGCCGCAGGAGCGCCGAGGGTGACGGCTACGTAGGTTTTCCCCACGGCGCCGCTGGCGAACAGCTTTCCGAGCTGCGCCAGCGCTTTGGTGTGGCGGCCGAGCACGAGGCAGCCGGAGGTGTCCTTGTCCAGCCGATGGGCCAGCTCCGGCGCGCGGGGCAGGCCGAAGCGCAGGGCGTCGAGATGATCGGCCAGCGTCTCCCCGCCCTTCGGCCCGGCATGGACGGGCAGGCCATAGGGCTTGTCGATGATGAGCATCAGCCCGTCGCGGTGGAGGAGCGGGAGATCCCGGCCGGTGTCAGGGACGGGGTGCGATGCCGTGGGCGCGGAGGGCGTCATGATGGAGGTCGGCGGAGCCTTGCGAGAAGCAGCAGAAGACCACGCGGGTCACGCTGCCGGGGCGACCAAGATGGTCGAGGACGGCCTCGACCGCCAGTGGGACGGCGCAATGTTCGGCTACGGTACCGTTGGGGCCATTGCCACCGACACAATGGCGAAAGTGGCCAACAGCGAGAGCCAGATGTGGATAAAAATCCGCAGCTGTGATGGTGAGAATTGATCTTTAAAATCAGAATGGAGTTTGCAATAGAAATTGCCCCAACAAAACAACGGCTCAAATAAGAGAACGGCCATGACCATTGATACGAGCGGGAAAAATAAAACCGCGGGATCGATATGATGGAGAGTTTCATATCTTCTGTATGAAAAGAACACGTTCAAAATGAAAGTCGATGCCACAACAAAGGCGGCTCCGATAACAACCGGAGGCCTCTCCATCGTTTCAAATTTTTCCTGTTTCATGATCCTTGTCCCGCCCCGTTAAGGGAGATGGTGATTTTATCACGACCTTGGGGCGCGTTAGCGCCTTGAGATGCGTGTGTTGCAGGTGCGAGTCCCAAGCAGGGAGGCATTGGCGGCGTTCACGATGGCGTCAGTGGCGAGGCGGGTAATGTCGGCGACGATCACCGCGCAATCCGTGGCGCCGCGCGGGCCCGTGCGATGAGAGGCGGGTGTCTCGTTCATGGCTGGCGATCCTGCGGCAGTCTCACAATCCACATAATCGGCGGCCTAGCCATAGGGGTCGGAAAACAAGAAGGAGATCCGCCCCATGGCCCATCCCCGCAAGACGGAACGCCGCCTTCTCACGGATTCGGAAATCGAGCTGGTGGAGAAGTCCCGCCAGCCCGTGGTGACTGCCCTCGGTGACAGCGAGGTGAATGATCTCGTCGCCCAGCTGCGCGAGCGCCGCGACCGTGCCCTCACCATCGCCAACAACCAGCGGCGCGCGTTGCGCGGCAAGGGTGGTCGCGGTGAAGTGACGTTCGAGAAGGCCGATTTCGGCAACCGCCAGAAGGCTTCCGTGCTCACCGATGCGCTCACCCGTGCGCGCCGCGAGCAGACCCGCCGCCGCACCCAGGCGGCCCGGGCCGAGCTGGTGGAGAATGCCCACAAGGCGCTGGAGCTGAAGCGGGATTCCAAGCGCGCCAAGCGCCCGGCCACCCTGCCGCGCCCCAATACCGGCATGACTCCGAAGGAGCGCACGCGCCTTCAGCGCATCGGCTCCGCATCCGGCGAGGCCGGCCGCGTCACCAAGTTCGTGGCGGTGGCGCAGGCCAAGAAGGATTCGCGCGGCTGAGGGCGCTTTCGGCAGGCCCGCCCCGGCGGGCCCGCCTCAGTCCGCCAGTTCCAGCCTCAGATCCAGCGTCGAGCGGCGGCCGAGGTCGTCGAAATGCTCGGCGAGGAAGGTCTCCGCCGCCGCCCGGCCGAGGTCGCGCAGGTGCTGGAGGAAGGACCATTCCGCATTGAGCTTGGAGGTGGCGTCGAGCGCCGCCAATTGATGCTCGCCGCCGATGCGGTGCAGCCGCACCCGGCGGAAGGGCGAGCCGCCCAGGGTCCAGCGGCTGATAAGCCCCTGCTCGATCAGCTTCGCCGCATTGTCGATGGCCCGCAGCTGTGCGAGCAGCGAGGCATTGAAGGTGATCTCGTTGATCCGGTTCTGGATTTCGCTGGCGGTGCGGGGCGTGGTCTCGCGCACCACCGGATTGATCTGGACCAGAAGGATGTCGTCCGCGTCTGCCATCTCATAGAGCGGGAAGAGCGGCGGGTTGCCCATGTAGCCGCCGTCCCAATAGGGCACGCCGTCGATCTCCACCGCCTGGAACAGGAAGGGCAGGCAGGCGGAGGCCATCACCGCGTCCGCCGTCATCTCTTCGTGTCCGAAGATGCGGGCGCGACCGGTATGAACGTTGGTGGCGGAGATGAAGACCTTCACCTGCGCCTTGCGGATCGCCTCGAAATCCACGTGGGCTTCGAGAATCTCGCGCAGCGGATTGATGTTCAGCGGATTGAAGTCGTAAGGCGACAGGAATCGCGAGGCGATCTCGAAGGCGAGATAGACCGGGTTCTTGGCGAGCGACCAGTTGCCCATGAGCCGGTCGAAGGCCGACCGCTGGATGGGCGACATGCGCCCGTCCCGCGACACGTCCTTCCAGAACTGCGCGAGGGCGTGGCGCGCCTCCTCCGGGTCGCCCTTGGCGAGCCCGGCCGCGAGCACCACCGCGTTCATGGCGCCCGCGCTGGTGCCGGTGATGCCGGCGATGGCGATGCGCTCGTCCTGGAGCAGGCGATCCAGCACGCCCCAGGTGAAGGCGCCATGGGCGCCTCCCCCCTGGAGCGCGAGGCTGAGCGGCTTGACGCCGTCGCGCCGGGTCACGGCCGGTGCTCCGGCGTCACTCCGCGACCCAGCCGCCGTCGATCTGCTGCATGGAGCCGGTGATGGAGCGGGCGTTGTCCGAGCACAGGAACACCGCCAGCGCCGCCACTTCCTCCACCGTCACGAATTCCTTGGTGGGCTGGGCGGCGAGAAGCACGTTCTTCTTCACTTCTTCCTCGGTCATGCCGCGCGCCTTCGCTGTGTCCGGGATCTGCTTCTCAACGAGAGGGGTCCAGACGTAGCCGGGGCAGATCGCGTTGACGGTGATGCCGAAGGTCGCGGTCTCGAGCGCGGCGGTCTTGGTGAAGCCGGCAATGCCGTGCTTGGCCGAGACGTAGGCCGACTTGAAGGGCGAGGCGACCAGAGCGTGGGCCGAAGCGGTGTTGATGATGCGGCCCCACTTCTTCGCCTTCATGCCGGGGATGGCGGCGCGGGTGGCGATGAAGGCTGCCGTCAGGTTGATGGCGATGATGGTGTTCCAGGTGTCGATCGGGAAGTCCTCGATCGGCGCCACGTGCTGGATGCCGGCGTTGTTCACGAGGATGTCGCAGGCGCCAAGCTCGGTCTCGGCGAGCTTCACCATGCCTTCGATCTCGTCCGCCTTCAGCATGTTGGCCGGCGAATAAAGCGCCTTCACGCCGAACTCGCTCTCGATGGCGGAACGCTCCTTCTCGATGGCGGCGGCGTCGCCGAGGCCGTTGATGACCACGTTCGCGCCTTCCTTGGCGAAGGCCCGGGCGTAGGCGAGCCCGATTCCGCTGGTGGACCCGGTGACGACGGCGACCTTCCCCTTGAGCATGGCTATTCCCCGAAAAGGCGGCACGGCCCCTGCGGGGCCGGCGGCACGGTGTAGCGGAACGGTGTGACGCTGCTGTCACGCGGCGCCTGAACGCCGCATTGGCCCGCAGGACCATCACACGCAGGCGTGCCTGCGGCCGGCACATTGCAACGCCGTCCGCTGCGGTGCAATCCGGCGAGCGGGAGTTCCTGTCATGCTTGGCGTCGTCGGCACCGTGGCGAAACCGGCCGACATCCACTAGATTTGCCGGGTGACCCGCTCCGACGCCCATACCAAGGACCACGACCACGGCCAATGCGTGGCAGGCGCCATGACGCGCGTGGAGGAGTGCTGCGCGCGCAAGGGCCTGCGCATGACCCCGCTGCGCCGCAATGTCATGAAGGCGCTCGCCGAGAGCCATGTCCCGCTCGGCGCCTACGAAATCGTCCAGAAGCTCTCGGACGCCGGCGACGGGGCGCCGCCCATGTCGGTCTACCGGGTGCTCGACTTCCTGGTGGCGGAGGGGCTCGCCCACCGCATCGAGAGCCGCAACGCCTTTCTCGCCTGCGCCCATCCCCACGATGATACCGACGTTGTGGTCTTCCTGATCTGCGAGCGCTGCGGCCTGACGCGGGAGGTGGCCTCCCACGCCATCGGCCGCGACCTCGCCTGGGCGGCGCGGGCGGCCGGCTTCGAGCCACGCCAAAGGGTGCTGGAGGTGGCGGGCACCTGCGCCGATTGCCGGGAGGCGGCCTCTGCCGCACCGGCGCCTGCGGCCAAGGACGCGACCAGGCTCGCAGCCAAGGAAACCGCCGGCGGTTGATTCTTTCCCGCCCCCGGCCTACTCGAAACCTTGCCGCATAGACGTCCGTAATGCGGTCCACGCCTGCCCCGGCACCGTACACCTTGCGGATCGCCCGTCGTTCGAGGACCAGACCCATGACCAGCGCCGAAACCCTCGCCAGCGCCGCGCCCGTGGTTCCCGTCGAGCTGCTGGAGGCCGGTCCGGCCCGGCGGCATGTGACGGTAGGCGTCCCGGTCGGCCGCGTGATGGTCGGCGGCGGGGCGCCGGTGGTGGTCCAATCCATGACCAACACGGACACGGCCGACATCGCGGGCACCGTGCGGCAGGTCGCGGCGCTGGCCCGTGCCGGTTCCGAGATCGTGCGCATCACGGTGGACCGTGACGAGGCGGCGGCCGCCGTGCCGCACATTCACGAGAAGCTACTGGCGATGGGCATCGACGTGCCCCTCGTGGGCGATTTCCATTACATCGGCCACAAGCTGCTGGCCGATCATCCGGCCTGCGCGGAAGCCCTCGCCAAGTACCGCATCAATCCCGGCAACGTGGGCTTCGGCGACAAGAAGGACCGGCAGTTCGCCGCCATCGTCGAAACCGCCATCAGGCACGACAAGCCGGTGCGTATCGGCGCCAACTGGGGCTCGCTGGACGGCGAATTGCTCACCCGCCTGATGGACGAGAACGCCCGCCTGCCCCAGCCCGCCGAGGCGCGGGCGGTGACGCGGGAGGCGCTGGTGCGCTCGGCGCTGTTGTCGGCGGCACTGGCGGAGGAGATCGGCCTCGGCCGCGACCGCATCATCCTCTCCGCCAAGGTCTCGGCGGTGCAGGACCTGATCGCGGTCTATTCGGAGCTGGCGCGCCGTTCGGACTATGCGCTCCACCTCGGCCTCACCGAGGCGGGCATGGGCTCAAAGGGCATCGTCGCCTCCACTGCGGCCATGGGCGTGGTGCTCCAGCAGGGCATTGGCGACACCATCCGCGTGTCGCTGACTCCCGAGCCCAACGGCGACCGTACCCGCGAGGTGCAGGTGGCGCAGGAAATCCTGCAGACCATGGGCCTGCGCACCTTCGTGCCGCTGGTGGCCGCCTGCCCCGGCTGCGGGCGCACCACGAGCACCGTGTTCCAGGAGCTGGCGCAGTCGGTGCAGGATATGATCCGCACCCGGATGCCGGTGTGGAAGGCGCAATATCCCGGCGTCGAGACGCTGAATGTGGCGGTCATGGGCTGCATCGTGAATGGGCCGGGCGAGAGCAAGCATGCCGACATCGGCATCTCGCTGCCCGGCACGGGCGAGACCCCCTCCGCCCCCGTCTTCATCGACGGGAAGAAGGCCGTGACCCTGCGCGGCGCCAACATCCAGGAGGAATTCCGCCAATTGGTGGAAGCCTATGTGGAGAAGCGCTTCGGCATCGGCGGGGTAAACGCCGTCGAGAGTGGCACGCCGGCCGACGCGGCGGAGTGACCGTTCTCCGCTACCGCGGCGTTACAAAAATTTCATGCGGGGAGCCCTTCCCCGGCCACGCTCCTCTGCTCATATCCCGGCCATCCACTCACCGGAGGCGGAAATGACCCCCGAGGAACGTGCCCTGATCGACGGCCTGTTCGATCGCATGCGCAGTGTTGCCAGCCAGCCGCGCGATGCGGAGGCCGAGGCGCTCATCGCGCGCCGTGTCGCCGAGGCACCCCACGCCACCTATGCCCTCGCCCAGAGCGTCCTGGTTCAGGAGCACGCTTTGCAGCAGGCCTATGGGCACATCCAGGATCTGGAAGCCCAGCTCGCCGATGCCGAGGCCCGCGCGGCGGAAGCGCAGCAGCGCCAGTCGGGCTCCGGCGGCTTTCTCGGTGGCCTGTTCGGCGGCGGTCGTTCGTCGGTTCCCGCCGCGGGCGCGCGGGATAATGGCCAGTATGCGAGCCAGCCCGCGGGTCAGCCTTGGGGGCAGTCTTCCAGCCAGCAGCCCGGCCAGCCCATGGGGCTGCCCGCCGGCTACGGACAGCAGGGCTACTCTCAGCAGGGATACGCCCAGCAGAGCGGGTATCCGCAGCAGGGCTATCCGCAACAGGGTGGATATGCCCAGCAGGGCGGGCCCTGGGGCCAGCAGGCCGCGCCCCAGCCGCAGCGCAGCGGCGGCGGCTTCCTGCAGGGGGCGCTCGCCACGGCGGCGGGTGTCGCCGGTGGCGCGCTGCTCTATGACGGCATCAAGAACATGATGACCGGGGGCGGCGGCGCGGTGGCCCATGCGGCGGCTGCCGAACTCGGCAAGCCCGAGACCCCCGGCACCGGCAATCTCGGCCAGGATGCCCAAGCGGCGCTGGGCGGGCAGAACGCCGGCACGGATAATTTCTGGAACGGCTCGAGCCAGCAGGAGGCCGGCTATGAAGAGGCCGGCCCCGAAGACGCCGGCTATGACGATATCGGCGACGAGGCCGGCTGGGATGACGGCGGCGGCGAGGACAGCAGCTGGACCTGACGTCCCGACGAGATCGATCGATGACGGACGGCGGCGCCCTGCGCCGCCGTTTTCGTTTGCCGGGCAGGCTTTCCCCCCATGGACTTGCCGCCCGTGATGGCGCTATCCGGGTGATGTGCGGGGCGCGGCCTTCCGGCCTGCCCGCGCGCCACGAAAACGGGTGGAACCACAAGGACCTCGGCATGACGCCCTTCGGACGCCGGGTGCGCGACCTGCGCGCCGAGCGCGGCGTAACCCTCACCGAGATGGCGCGGGCCATCGGCGTCACGCCCACCTATCTGTCCGCGCTGGAGACCGGCAAGCGCGGCAAGCCGACCTGGGCGCTCACCCAGCGCATCATCGCCTATTTCAACGTGATCTGGGACGAGGCGGAGGACCTCCAGCGCTTGGCTGAGCTGTCGCAGCCGCGGGTGGTGGTCGATACCGCCGACCTGTCGCCCCAGGCCACCGAGCTTGCCAACCTGCTGGCCCGCGAGATCGGCCACCTGCCGACAGAGGCGGTGGCCGAGCTTCTGGGGCGCCTCAAGATCCTGCGGCGCAGGGGATAGCGCATTTTCAAGCGAAGTGGATTCCGGTTCGCGTGAAGAAAATGCGTATCGTCAAAGCTCGGAGCATCTCTGCCCGACATGCTCCAGGCGGGCGACGTTGCGCCCTCAAGGCTTGAGGCAGACCGCCACCACCTGCTTCACCGGATGCAGGCATTCCACCTCGGTCTTGTCGCCGCGGGCCGAGAAGACGGCGATGTGCTGCATGCCGCGGTCCACGTTCACGCAATAGCCGCCGATGACGCTCTCCCCGGTCTCGCAGGACGCGAGGCAGCCCGCCTCGGGGCAGGCGGCGGCGCGCAGCGTGATGTTGGCCGCGCCCGGCGCGCCGGCGGCACCGGCCGGGCCGGCCGGACCCTGCGCACCCTGAGGGCCGGCCGGGCCAGCGGGACCGGCGGGGCCCGCCGCACCAGCAGGACCCGCGGGCCCGGCAACGCCGGCCGGACCCTGTGCGCCCGCCGCACCGGCGGGGCCGGCCGGGCCAGGCTTGCCCTCGAAGCAGGCGGTGAGGCTCAGGGCCAAGGCGAGACCCACCACGGCTTTCATCATTCGCATGTGCGCACCCCCCAACGGACTTTCTGATTGGTGCCCCATGGTGGCGCCTTACCTTGCGGGATGCAAGCGGCGAAAGCGCCGGCGTGGCGGTAAAAAGATGATCCGGCTCAGGGGTTTGGTGGGCGCTGCGCTTCCGCGTCAGCCGCGCGCCTTCACCAGCGCCCGGGTGGTCTCCTGAAGGCGCAGCGCGAGGTCGCGCAGCACGGAGCGGGCGAGGGAGGGCGTCTTGTCCAGCAGCGCCAGGAACAAGTCGGACTCCATGCGCAGCACACTCATGGGCGCGCCGGCGCGCACCGTGGCGCTGCGTGCCTCGCCGGTGAGGACGCCCATCTCGCCCACCACCGTATCCTTGGCGAGGCGCGTGATCTCGTGGGTGGTGCCGCCCGCCGTCACCTCGATGACCGCGGTGCCGTCCAGGATGACATAGGCGGCGTCCGGCGCTTCGCCCTGATGGAACAGCACGTCGCCCGGCGCCACATCCAGCCGCGTCGCGGAGAAGGCGAGCAGCCTGAGCTGGCTCGGTTCCAGATCGCGGAACATGGGAATGCGGGAGAGGACGCGGGCCTCGTCTTCAATGCTCATGACCTGATCCTTGTCGGCCCCTCACGTGCCGGTGGCGGAGAGTTCCGCTCCCTCGATGCGCTCGATCTGCCCGTGGGCGAGCACGATCACCTGCGCGAACAATTCGATCGGTTCGGCGGCATCCAGCACCACCAGCGTCGTGCGCCCCGCGCGTCGTTCGAGCACGGTCTCGATCAGCCGGCTCTGGTCGGACGGCGCCAGCGGGGCCAGTGCGTCGTCGATGATGAGAAGATCCGGCTCCGTCACGAGGCAGCGGGCGAGGGTGAGCTTGCCGCGTTCCGCAGCCGAGAGGGGCAGGCCGCCCTCGCCTAAGGCCACGTCGAGGCTCAGGCGTTCCACCCGGGCGATGAAGCCGTCCAGCTTCAGGCAGTCGCGCACCAGTTCGTCCACCATGGCGGCGGCACCGGCGCGGTCAGCCGCGATACGGCCGAACAGGAGATTGTCGCGCACGGTCAGCGCCCGGCAGTAGCTGTCCGGCTGGTAGCGGGCGAGCGGCGTGCCGGACACCGCCTTGAGGTGGGCGAGCTGCGCGCGGGCGGCGAGGGCTCGCTGCTGCCAGTCCTCGTCGATGAGGCCGAAGCGGTGGCGCGGCTCGCAATAGCGTCCGGCGACGCGCAGCAGCAGCGCGCGCTCCTCCGGGGCCAACCCGACGCCGGTGCCGGCATGGGCGAGGAGGGTGCGCGCGCTGGTCATCTCCTCCGCGCGCAGCAGGCCCTTGGTATCGATGTCGGCGATCGCGTCCTGCCCGCCCGCCAGCTCGGCGAGGGTGCGCAGGGTGCTGAGGCCAAGGGTGGTCAGATCGTCGGCGACGCCGAGCCGCTCCAGCTCGGGCATCAGGCCCGGATCGGAGAGGAGCGAGGCGGCGCCGCGCGTGTCGTTCAGCGGTGCCGCGAACAGGATGTTTTCCGCCAGCGTCATGAAGCGGTTGAAGGCGGCGAAGCGGAACGGTTCGATCAGCACGCGTCCCGTCTCCTGCTGGCGGCGGGAGATGGCGTCGGTGACGGCGGCGCGGGCGGTCACGATGCGTTCCGCCAGCGCCGGGCTCGCCTCCGGGTCGAGCCGGCGTTCGAGCCCGAGGCGCACCACCAGGTCGCCCAGCCCCGCGAGGCCGAGGGCGGCGAGGATCGCCCGGTCGAGCTGGACGGCGTCGTCGAGGCCCGAGGGCTCGGGCTCGGTGGCGCCGGGGGCCGGCCGGCCGGGGTGGCGCTCCAGCGCGCACAGCATGTTCTCGCGCAGGGACGCGTTGAGCACGATGGGATCGCCGCCGGCATAGGCGACGTGGCGGCCGATGACGGATTCAGGCACGTTCGCCAGATCGTGCCCGCCGATGCGCACCGTGCCGCTGTAGAGCGAAATGGCGCGGCCGCAGACGCGGGCCACCGCGTGCTTGCCGCCGGCATCCGGCCCCTTGAGCGCCACCGCCGTGCCGGCGGGGACCTCGAAGCTCACCCCGTCGAGGAGAAGGCTGCCAGCCGGGTCCACCACGCCGAGGTCGGCGATCTTCAGCGCGCCATCGAAGGGCACGCCCTCCCAGCCCGTGTCATCCTGCGAGCCCTTGGGCCAGACTTCCTGCGTCTCCAGGTAATAGCGGGCGAAATCGTAGCGCACCTGGGCGACGACGCGCTTCTCGTCCCAGTCGATCAGCTCTTTCAGCGGCTCGGGAATCTGGCCATAGGCCGCCACCACCGCCACCAGCTGGCCGATGTTGATGGCCCCCGTCAGCGCCAGCCAGCCGCCGACGAAGTAGAAGACCAGCGTCGGCACGTCCGACATGAGGAGGTTCAGCACCCGGTCGGTGAAGTTCTGGCGCTTGAGGTCGAGGCTCGCCTCCGACACCACGGCCAGCCGCCCGTCCACCGCGGCACGCTCCCAGGGGCTCGTGGCGAAGCCGTGGACGAGGGGCAGGCGGTCGATGCCCGCCATCACCCGCTTTCCAAGCGCCACCGCCTCGCGCTGATAGACCTGCAGCTTGTGGGCATTGTCGCGCCGCTGGATGCCGAGCAGCACATAGTTGAGCGCGAGGATGCCAAGGGCGCAGCCGCCCAGCGCCGAATTCTGGGTGAAGATGAGGAGCGTCGCCGAGCCGATGAGGCCGGCGGACTTCAGGGGCTGCGCGAAGGCCATGCCGGCGAAGGGGGAGATGGGCCCCACCTCGAACCGCAGCATGTTGCCCACTTCCATCGCCTTGCTCTTCATGGGCGCCTCGGGGCGCAGGCGCTGGATGACGTCGAACAACTGGCGGCGCAGTCCGACGATGATCCGCTCGCCGAGCCGGGCCTTCGCCATCTCGATGAGGCGCGAGATGTGCTGCTGGATGAGCTGCAGCGCGAACAGCAGCGCCGCGAGGCCGGCGAGCAACCCAAAGGCCGAGACGTCGTAGCCGGTCAGGTCGATGATGACGCCGCCGCCGAGGAAGTCCGGCCAGGTGAGGTCGAAGTCGAACAGCTTGGGCACCGTCCCGCCGATGGAATCGGTGACGCCGTTGACGATGAGCCGCGGCAGTTCCAGCGAGGCGTAGTTGAACGGCAGCAGCAGGAGGACGAGGGCGAACAGCTTGATGTGGGACAGCGGCTCGGCGCGCCAGAGATAGGTGAGCACGTCGCGCGGGAGCGCTTCCCGCGTCGCCGGGGTCGTTCCACCGTTAGGGGAGGCTCGATCCGTGCCGCTCATCACGACTTTTCTGCAGGCGCTCTAGCGTGTTGGCAAGGGGTAACGATTGCCGGACGGCGGGTTCAGCCGGAAGCAGCAGGCGCGGCTGCCGGGTCCGGCGCACCCCGGCACCTCTCCCCATAGAGGCCATAGAAGCGGGAGAGCCGCGCCGGAGCGCTCGCCGCCAGTGCCTCCGCGAGGGCTGCCGCCTCTCCGAAGCTGCCGGCGCCGTAGGCGGCCATCAGCGCGGCGTGGCGCTCTTCCAGCCGGGAGAAGGCTGCCGACCGCGAGAAGTCCGGACCGCCGGCAAGGAGATAGAGCTGGCTCGCCTTGGACTTGCCCTTGAGCATGAGGAGGTCGGCTTCGAGGAAAGCGAGGTCGCCCGCCGCCTCCCGCGTCGCCTCGGAGACGAGGATGTCCACCCGCATGGACTTGGTGGCGCCCTCGATGCGGGAGGCGAGGTTCACGTCGTCGCCGAGGCAGGAATATTCGAGCCGCTGCGCCGAGCCGAGATTGCCGACGCAGCACGGCCCGGTGGCGAGCCCGATGCCGCAGCGCACGGGGTGCCACGGCTTCCCTTCTATTTCCGCCGCCCGGCGCCACTCTTCATTCAGCGCCTCCAGCCGCGCCGACATGGCGAGGGCGCAGAGCGCGGCGTTGCGGGCATGGGCGGCGTCGTCCACCGGCGCGTTCCAGAAGGCCATGATGGCGTCGCCGATGTATTTGTCGATGGTGCCGCCGTGGGCGAGCACCACCTCCGTCATGGGCGTGAGATAGGCGTTCATGAAGCGGGTGAGGGCCTGCGCGTCCATGGTCTCGGACAGGGAGGTGAAATCGCGCAGGTCGCAGAACAGGATGGTGATCTCGCGCGTCTCGCCGCCCAGCACCAGGCGCTCCGGATTCTCGGCAAGTCGCTCCACCACCTTGGGCGAGACGAAGCGGCCGAACACCGAGCGCACCCACTTCTTCTGCCGCTGCTCGTCGCGATAGAGGGCGAGCACGCCGAAGCCATAGACTGCGAGGATCGCCGCCCCCGGTCCCATGGGGTCGAGCAGCAGGTCGAAGCGGGTGAAGGCGAGCCAGGCCCCGACGCCCAGCGCCGCCACCACCGCGAGCCCGAGCACCCCGGCCGCGGGCGCCGAGACGCGGGGCAGCACCAGCGCGAGCAGCAGCCCGAGCAGGCCGGTGAGCACGATCTCGGCGCCCCGCGCCCAGTCCGGCCGCACGAGGCGGGCGCCGGCGACGATGTGCTCGATGAGCTGCGCCTGGATTTCCACACCGGGCACGGCGGCATCTAGGGGCGTCGCGCGCGTGTCCATCAGCCCCGGCGCGCTCGAGCCGACGAGGAGGATGCGCCCCTCCACTTCGGCGGACGGCACCTTGCCGTCCAGTACGTCGGCGGCGGAGAGGAAACGGCGGGGATCGGTGGCGGTGAAGCGCACCCGCACCTCGCCCGAGGCGTCCGTGGGCACGTCGAGGGCGCCGATCTTCACCGCCGTGATGCCGGTCTTCGCACCGAAGGCCTGGTCGCCGCTGGCGTTGGAGGCGCGCACCACATAGGTGGACGCCCCCTGCGCCACGCGCAGCGCCTCCGCCGACAGGCTCGGCACCAGCTTGCCGTCGAGGCCGAGGAGGATGGGCACCCGGCGCACCACCTGGTCGCGGTCCGGCAGCCAGTTCAGCGCGCCGATGCCGCGCGCGGCCGCGGCCAGCTCCGGCAAGGGCGCGACGGCGCCGGAGAAGCCCGGCACGAAGCCGCGCGGATCGTCGCCCGCGCTGGCCATGCCCCATTTCTCGGGATAGGCGCCGCCCGTGCCGTGGGTGAGGATGGCGCCGAGGACCGAAGGCGCGGCCGTGAGCGTCGCGGCCAGCTGTTGGTCGGAACTGTCGCGGCCGGCGAGCGCTGCCTCGGCCGGGGCGCGGGCCTCGGCCGGCAGCAGCTTCACCACGGCGGCGGGATCGAGCCGGTCCGGCTCGGAAAACACCATGTCGAAGGCGATGGCCGCCGCGCCGAGGCCGGCAAGCTTCTGCGTCAGTTCGGCCACCGTGGTACGCGGCCACGGCCACTGGCCCACGCGGGCGAGGGAGGCATCGTCCACGTCCACCACCCGCACCGGCAGGTCGGGGTCATACGGGCGGGGCGCGGCGCGCTGGTAGAGGTCGAAAAGGCCGTTGCGCAGGTCCACAAGCGGCGCGGGATTGGCCCCCATCACCAGAAGGCCGGCAGCAAGGGGGCCGCCGACGGCGAGCCAATAGAGGCGGGACCACATGCGGCAGGCGAATTCCGTTGCGACGGCGGGAGCCTAGCGCATTTTCAAGCGAAGTGGATTCCAGGGTGCCGGCGGCAGGGCGAGAGCGGATGCCCCCTCTCCCCTTGCGGGAGAGGGTCGGGGTGAGGGGTGTGGTGCCCTTTGTCCCGAACGGTTGAGCAAGCGGAACCAGCCCCCCCACCCCCGGCCCCTCTCCCGCCCGAACTCGGCTGTTGCCGAGTTCGGTTCGTCAAGGTCGAAGTCGGCAACAGCCGACTTCGAGGGGAGAGGGGAGTCACGACAGGTTTGTGTGGTCCGGGGAACGGGGAGCCTCAGTCCCCCGACACGGCGAAGCGCAACAGCATCGTGCGCTGGAGGGGGCTGAAATTGTCGTCGGAGATCATGGTGAGAAGAATCTCGCCGGAGGCGCTGCGGGTGACGCCGAGGCCTTCCATATTGTCGATCTCGTATCCCATGTCGAAGCGGCCCAGCACCTCGCCAGTGATGCGCGCCCCCGGCTTCACCTCGCTCGCGGGGAAGCGGCGGAGCTGCATGCTCACGCCCTCCAGCGGGGCGTAATGCCGCTCCAGCAGATAGAAATTGCCATCCGGCCCCAGCGCGAGGTCGGTGGCGTCGAACGGGCCGCTCTTGGTCACGGTGAAGCCGCCCGGAGCGGGACCGCCGATGATGAAGCCGGGCAGGTCGTCCGCCTTCTTCGCCCCCTCCTCCCCGATGGCGATGAGCGCGCCCTTGAGCGGGCCTGAGGGCATGAAGGCGAGGCTTTCGAGGCCGGTATTGCGCCTCAGGTTCTTGATGGCCGGCGCCGGCACCAGCGTGCCGTGCTTGCCGAGGGGATCGCGCGGATAGCGCCAGATCTCGTTGATGGTCTCCATCGCCACATAGGCGGCATCCGGCGCCAGGGTGACGGATTCCACATCCTCGCGCGCATTGTCCGCCTGCACCTTGCCCTCCGCGTCAAGCAGCGCCGCGGCGGTGACATCGGCGAGGCCGGTGGGGCGGTCGTTCTCCGTCACGAGCCGGCCGGAGAGGAACAGGCCGGCATCGGTGATGGCGAGGAAGTGCCCATCCTGCTCCAGCGCAAAGCCGGAAATGCCGCCAAACCCCGGAAAGGGCGAGGTCAGCACCAGCCCGCCGAGGAAGGTTAGCGGCCCGAACTTCGTGAGTTCGTCCCCCCGCTTGAAGGTGGCGACGGGCTGTGCGGTGACCGTGATGGCGACCGGCTCGGGCGGCAGAGCGCCCGGCTTGGAGAAGGCGAAACTGAACAGCAGCGCGCCGCCGAGCACCCCGGCGGCGACAATACCTGCGGCGCGCAGGCGCCGTCTCAATGCAGGCGGCCGCCCCGCGGCGCTCCCCTGCCGCCGCCTCCGGGCGTTTCCTCGAACAGCTCGGCGAGCTTCTCCGTCATCACCCCGCCCAGCTCCTCGGCGTCCACGATGGTGACGGCGCGGCGGTAGTAGCGCGTCACGTCGTGTCCGATGCCGATGGCGATCAGCTCCACCGGCGAGCGGGTCTCGATCTCGGTGATGATATGGCGCAGGTGGCGTTCCAGATAATTGCCGGCGTTCACCGAGAGGGTGGAATCGTCCACCGGCGCGCCGTCGGAGATCATCATCAGGATCCGCCGCGCCTCGGTGCGGGCGAGCAGGCGCTTGTGCGCCCAGTCCAGCGCCTCGCCGTCGATATTCTCCTTCAGCAGGCCCTCGCGCATCATCAGGCCGAGGTTGCGGCGGGCGCGGCGCCAGGGGGCGTCGGCCGACTTGTAGATGATGTGCCTGAGATCGTTGAGGCGGCCGGGCGCTGCAGGCTTGCCGGCAGCGAGCCAGGCCTCGCGGGACTGGCCGCCCTTCCAGGCGCGGGTGGTAAAGCCCAGCACCTCCACCTTCACGCCGCAGCGCTCCAGCGTGCGGGCGAGAATGTCGGCGCAGGTGGCGGCCACCGTGATGGGCCGGCCGCGCATGGAGCCCGAATTGTCGATGAGCAGCGTCACCACCGTGTCGCGGAAGTCGGTGTCGCGCTCGCGCTTGAAGGAGAGCGCGGCCATGGGGTCCATGATGACACGTGGCAGGCGCGCGGGATCGAGCACGCCCTCCTCAAGGTCGAACTCCCAGGCGCGGTTCTGCTGCGCCAGCAGCTTGCGCTGCAGCCGGTTGGCGAGGCGCGCCACGACGCCCTGGAGGTTGGCGAGCTGCTTGTCGAGATAGGAGCGGAGCCGCGTCAGTTCCTCGGGGTCGCAGAGGTCCTCGGCGGAGGTCTCCTCGTCGAACTTGGTGGTGAAGGCGTGGTATTCCGGCCCGCGATTGTCCTGCGTGACGGGCGGGCGGGGCGACCACGGCTCGGCCGGCTCCTCGCTGTCGCCCATCTCGGTGCCGTCGGGCACGTCGGCGGGGGGTGCGGCCTCGCTCTGGGCGGCAGAGTCGGGCATTTCCTCTTCGGAAAGCTCGGCCTCCATCTCGGTGGCGCCCTGCTGGCTGTCGTCCTCGCGGCTCTCGCCGTTCTCGCCACCCTGCTCCTCGGCGCCGCCCTCGTTCTCGGCCTCCTCAGGCTCCTGCTCGGTGTCGAGGCCGCTTTCCTCGCCCATGTCGAGGGAGGCGAGCAGATCGCGGGCGATCTCGCCGAACTTCTTTTGGTTCTCGATGCTGTCGAGGAGCCGCGCGAGGTCGCCCTCGGCCCGTTCCTCGATGAAGGGGCGCCACAGGTCCACCACCCGGCGGGCGTCGGGAGGCGGCGGCTCGCCGGTCAGCCGCTCGCGCACCATCAGGGCCACCGCATCGGCGATGGGGGCCTCGGAGCGCTCGGTGATGTCGGCGAAATTGGCGCGGTGGTAGCGGTCCTGCAGCATGGCCGCGAGATTGCGCTTCACGCCCGGCATGCGGTTGCCGCCGATGGCTTCCACGCGTGCCTGCTCCACCGCTTCGAACACGCCACGGGCGACCTCGCCCTGGGGCAGCATCTTGCGATGGACGCCGGGGTCATGGCATGCGCGGCGCAAAGCGAGGGAATCCGCATGGCCGCGCACGATGGCGGCGTCCTGCAGGGTGAAGCGGCGCGGCGGCTCGGGCAGGCGCACCCGGTCCGGGCCGAGCGCGGGACGCTCGGAGGCGAAGGACACCTCGAACTCGGAAACGCCGGCTATGGCCTTGAAGCAGCCGGTGACGGCGCGCTTGAACGGCTCGGCGGGAGCTTCCTTGGGGGCCTTGCCGGTGGTGCGGTTGGTGGCCATGGCGCGTGCTTCTTCGGCTCTTGCGTCTTGTCGGATGCGCTTCGGGCGAGGCGCGTCCTGCGGGGCGACAGGCCGCGCCGGGGCGCAGCCTGTTCAATGCAAGGCGCGGCTGAGCCGCACCGGTTCAGGAGAGAGCGACGTTCACCGTGCTCTCGGCCAGCTCCTGGCCGAAGCAGCGCTGATAGAACTCCGCCACCAGCGGGCGCTCCAGCTCGTCGCACTTGTTGAGGAAGGTCACGCGCAGAGCGAAGGCGATGTCGCGGAAGATGTCCGCGTTCTCGGCCCAGGTGATGACCGTGCGCGGGCTCATGACGGTGGAGAGATCGCCATTCATGAACGCCTGCCGGGTGAGGTCGGCGAGGCGGACCATGCGGTTCACCGTGTCGCGGCCCTCCACGTTCTGGAAGTGCTTCGCCTTGGCGAGGACGATGTCCACTTCCTTGTCGTGGGCGAGATAGTTCAGCGTGGTCACGATGGACCAGCGGTCCATCTGCGCCTGGTTGATCTGCTGGGTGCCGTGATAGAGGCCGGTGGTGTCGCCGAGGCCGATGGTGTTGGCGGTGGCGAACAGCCGGAACGCGCCGTGCGGGCGGATCACGCGGCTCTGGTCGAGCAGGGTCAGCCGGCCGGAGGACTCCAGCACGCGCTGGATCACGAACATCACGTCCGGGCGGCCGGCGTCATATTCGTCGAACACGAGGGCGACGTTGTTCTGGTAGGCCCAGGGCAGGATGCCGTCGCGGAATTCGGTGACCTGGAGGCCATCCTTCACCACGATCGCGTCCTTGCCGATGAGGTCGATGCGCGAGATGTGGCTGTCGAGGTTGATGCGCACGCACGGCCAGTTCAGCCGCGCCGCCACCTGCTCGATGTGCGTGGACTTTCCGGTGCCATGGAAGCCGGTGACCATCACGCGGCGGTTGCGGGCGAAGCCGGCGAGGATGGCGAGGGTGGTCGGCCGATCGAACAGATAGTCCGGGTCCAGCTCGGGCACATGCGGGTCGGCTTCGGAGTAGGCCGGGACCTCCATGTCGATATCGATGCCGAACGTCTGGCGAACCGACACCTTCATGTCCGGCATCGGGGCAGTGGTCTCCAAACCGCTCATAACTCCTCCGTCGGCGCGCCCCGCGCGCCCCTTTTCGTGTTCGTGTCCATCGCGGCGCGGTCCAGGGGGCCGCCTCCGCGTCGCCGGCGATCCTGAGGACCGCTCAGCAGAAACCTGCCTGCTTGAGGCTGTTATAGGCCTGAATGACGCTGCGCAGGCGATCCTCCGACGACCGGTCGCCGCCGTTCGCGTCGGGGTGGTGCAGCTTCACCAGTTCCTTGTAGCGGGCCTTGATCTCGACCGCGCTGGCCGACATGTCGAGGCCCATCACCTCCAGCGCCCGCCGCTCGGCGGTGCGCACGATCTTCCCGTCGGGCTCCGGCCGGTCGGCGCGGAAGGCGCCGCCCATCTCGGCGGTGAAGCCGAAGGGGTCGCCCATGCCGTCGGTCGCGTCCGCGCTGGCGCGGCGGCCGCCGGCCCCCTTCATGCCCATCTTCCATGTGGGCCGATGGCCGGTCAGCGCATCCTTCTGGTAGGCATATACCGCATCGTCGGTCATGCCCGAGAAATAGTTGTAGGATTGGTTGTACTCGCGCACGTGGTCCAGGCAGTAGGACCAGTACTGGCCTTCCTGGTGCCGCCCCTTGGGCGCCTTGTGCGTGCCCTCCGCCGCGCAGCCCGGCCATTGGCAGCCTGTCAGCGACATCCGGCTGCGGGGCCGGTCGTCGGCGGGCTTGACCCGGATGCGGTCGAAGAGGGGGGAGTCGAGTTTCATGGCTGGTCGATTATGTGCGCCGTTCCGCGACGCGGCAAGGAATTGCGGTGCAGCGCGCGGAGAAAGCGCAGTTCCACAGGGGTAGCAGGGGATGCTCTCGGGGCAGTCAGGTCAGGCACGGACGCGGCTGAGCCGGTCTCATCGTGGCCGAGGGTGGCAGGCCGCGACAAGCCCCATATAATGCCGCCCACGCGGGAGCGCCATAACCGGCCGCCCCGTTTGGTCCCTTCCATTGCACAGAAGCCCTTTCATCATGTCCGAAACGTCTCTTGCCTCCATCCGCCAGACCCTCGAGGCCGGCCTTACCCCCCTCGCCCTCGAGCTTGAGGACGAAAGCCACAAGCACGCCGGCCATGCCGGCGTGATGCACGATCACAAGGGCGCCAACCGCGGCGACGGCGGCATCACCCACCTTCGGGTGCGGGTGGTTTCCCCGAGCTTCACCGGCAAGAGCCGGGTGGAGCGTCACCGCATCGTCAACGGCCTGCTTCAGGGCGAGATCGCGCGCGGCCTGCACGCGCTCGCCATCGAGGCCAAGGCGCCGGGCGAATGAGTTTGAATTCGGTCAAGAGGTCGCCCGCGCATGGCTGAGGCCGCGTTGCATCGGGAAGAGGGCGCCCTCGTCCTCTTCTCCGGCGGGCAGGATTCCGCCACCTGCCTTGCCTATGCGCTGGAGCGCTTCGGGCGGGTGGAGACCCTCGGCTTCGACTATGGCCAGCGCCACGCGGTGGAGCTGGAGCGCCGCCCCGTGCTGCGCGCTGCCTTCCGTGCCCTCAATCCGCTCTGGGCCGCGCGGCTCGGCGACGACCATGTGCTGGACCTGCCGGTGCTCGGCCAGATCTCCGACACGGCGCTAACCCGCGACGTCGCCCTCCACATGGAAACGAACGGCCTGCCGAATACGTTCGTGCCCGGCCGCAACCTCGTATTCCTCACCTTCGCCGCCGCCCTTGCCTACCGCCGGGGGCTCCGGCACATCGTCGGCGGCATGTGCGAGACGGACTTTTCCGGCTATCCCGACTGCCGGGACGACACCATCAAGGCCATGCAGGTGGCGCTGAACCTCGGCATGGAGAAGCGCTTCGTTCTCCACACGCCGCTCATGTGGATCGACAAGGCCGAGACCTGGCGCCTGGCGGAGCATCTGGGCGGCCGGCCGCTGGTGGATCTCATCGTCGAGGAGACCCATACCTGCTATCTCGGTGATCGGGGCCACCGCCACGCCTGGGGTTATGGCTGCGGCGAGTGCCCCGCCTGCAGGTTGCGGGCGGACGGATTTACACGCTACAGCGCCGGCTGAATGGCCTCTAAATGGCCGTCGAGCCTTGGAAAACGCAGGAAAACAAGCGCGACCGCCACCAAATAGCCGCCGCTTTGCGCTAGATTTGCAACACGTACCAGAACCGAATCGGAAGTTTCCATGGCCGAACCCGTGCCCGCCGCGTCGCCCGACGACTACGGCGCCCAGTCCATCCAGGTGCTCAAGGGCCTCGATGCGGTCCGCAAGCGTCCCGGCATGTACATCGGTGACACGGACGACGGCTCGGGCCTGCACCACATGGTCTACGAGGTGGTGGACAACGCCATCGACGAGGCGCTGGCTGGCTGGGCGAAGGAAGTCACCGTCACGCTGGAGGCCGACGGCTCGGTGACCGTGACCGACGACGGCCGCGGCATCCCCACGGACCTGCACCCGGAGGAAGGGGTTTCCGCCGCCGAGGTCATCATGACCCAGCTGCACGCGGGCGGAAAGTTCAACCAGAATTCCTACAAGGTCTCCGGCGGCCTGCACGGTGTGGGCGTCTCGGTGGTGAACGCGCTCTCGACCACGCTCGACCTCACCATCTGGCGTGACGGCAAGGAGCACTACATGCGCTTCCGCCACGGCGACGCGGAGGCGCCGCTCAAGGTGGTGGGCCCAGCGCCAGCGGGCAAGCGCGGCACCAAGGTGACCTTCCTGCCGAGCCCCGAGACCTTCACCCGCATCGAGTTCGACTACGCCACGCTGGAGCATCGCCTGCGCGAGCTGGCCTTCCTCAATTCCGGCGTGCTCATCGTGCTCACCGACGCGCGCGGCGCCGAGCCGAAGCGCGAGGAGCTGCACTACGAGGGCGGCGTCGAGGCCTTCGTGAAGTATCTCGACCGCAACAAGACCGCGCTCATCGCCAAGCCCGTGGTGATCCGCGCCGAGAAGGACGGCATCACGGTGGAGGCCGCGCTCTCGTGGAACGACGGCTACCACGAGAACGTGCTCTGCTTCACCAACAACATCCCCCAGCGTGACCGCGGCACCCATTTTACGGGCTTCGCCGCCGCGCTGACCCGGCAGGTGCTGGGCTATGCCAACACCTCGGGCATCTCCAAGAAGGAGAAGGTGGACCCCACCGGCGAGGACTGCCGCGAGGGTCTGACCGCGGTGCTCTCGGTGAAGGTGCCCGACCCGAAATTCTCGTCCCAGACCAAGGACAAGCTCGTCTCCTCAGAGGTTCGCCCGGTGGTGGAGAACCTGGTCGGCGAGGCGCTCGCCAACTGGTTCGAGGAGAACCCGGTCGAGGCGAAGAGCGTGATCGGCAAGGTGGTCGAGGCCGCCGCCGCCCGCGAGGCCGCCCGCAAGGCGCGCGACCTCACCCGCCGCAAGAGCCCGCTGGATGTCGCCTCTCTGCCCGGCAAGCTTGCCGACTGCCAGGAGAAGGACCCGGCCAAGTCCGAGATCTTCATCGTCGAGGGTGACTCGGCCGGCGGCTCCGCCAAGCAGGGCCGCGACCGCGCCTTCCAGGCCGTGCTGCCGCTGCGTGGCAAGATCCTGAACGTGGAGCGCGCGCGCTTCGATAAGATGCTGTCGTCCGAGCAGATCGGCACGCTCATCACCGCGCTCGGCACGGGCATCGGCCGCGACGATTTCGACATCGCCAAGCTGCGCTACCACAAGATCATCATCATGACGGACGCCGACGTGGACGGCGCCCACATCCGCACCCTGCTGCTGACCTTCTTCTTCCGGCAGATGCCGGAGATCGTGGACGCGGGCCACCTCTTCATCGCCCAGCCGCCGCTCTACAAGGTGGCGCGCGGCAAGTCCGAGACCTACCTCAAGGACGAGAAGGCGCTGGAGGACTACCTAATCACCACCGGCCTTGAGGAAGCTTCCCTCCACCTCGCCTCGGGCGAGGTGCGCACCGGCGCCGATCTCGCCCATGTGGTGGACGTGGCGCGCCAGCTGCGCAGCGCGCTTGCCGCGCTCCATCCCCGCTACAACCGCGCGGTGGCCGAGCAGGCGGCGCTGGCCGGCGCCTTCGCCCCCGCCGCGCTGGAGGACGAGGCCACCGGCACCGCCGCGGCCGCGGAAGTGGCCCGTCGCCTCGATGCCCTGGCGGACGAGACCGAGCGCGGCTGGACCGGCCTCTGCGACGAGACCGGCTACGCCTTCTCCCGCACCGTGCGCGGCGTCGCCGAGGTGGCGCGGCTCGACCACGCCTTCATCGCCTCCCCCGAGGCGCGCCGGCTCGACACCCTCGCCCGCGACCTCGACGGCGTGTTCGCCGCCGCCGCGACCCTCAAGCGCCGCAGCGACGAGCAGGTGCTGTTCGGCGCCGTGGACCTGTTCGACGCCGTCACCGATTCCGGCCGCAAGGGCCTCTCGCTCCAGCGCTACAAAGGCCTCGGCGAGATGAACCCCGAGCAGCTGTGGGAGACGACGCTGGACATCAACGCCCGCTCGCTCCTCCAGGTGCGCGTGAAGGAGGTCGACGCCGCCGACGACCTCTTCAACCGCCTGATGGGCGACACGGTGGAGCCGCGCCGCGAGTTCATCCAGGAGAACGCGCTGCGCGCCAGCGTGGACGTGTGAGGGGACGGGGCGGCGCTACGGAATCCAGATGGCGGCATCTTTGTCGCCATAAGCGGTGGCCCGCCCCTCCAGGGTTTCGATCCCCACCCATGCGCACACGACTGCATCGAGTTTGTCTTCAAAAGACTTGAGTTCGGTGCCGCGGCTGGCGGGGCCGGGAAGCGGAAGAGCTTTGGCGACACCACCGATACGCTCCTCCAGCGATAAGACGAGGGTGGACCAGACGTCCATGAGCTGAGCGCGGCGCTCAGTGGGCAAGGCTCCAGGCCAGTAGTTTCTTATTTTCTGCGCCTTATAGGGCAAACGCTCCTGCGCACCGGTCAGGGCCAGGAGCGCAGGGTGGGGATAGACCTCGATGGTGCACGGCGGCACGACCACGGCCGTCGCGAGGGGATAGCCGGCGGCTGCCAGATCCTCCTGGAGCTGCCGGCCGATAGCGCCGGGGCGGTCCTTGCCGGGAGAATGCGTGCCGCACTTCCGCCCCCCGAACGTGCGTGACACGGCGTTGTCTGCCTCGCGCCTTCCTTCGATCGGCCTCAGCGATAGGGGCATGTCCACCGCGACGAGATCCGGCGGGCCCCCGGCGATCGCGGTTGCAGCCGAGATGAGGAGCGCGCCCTGAGCCTGCGCCGTCTGCCCCGTGAATGCAGCATAGGATCCGAAAACGCCCGACAACGTCCATCCGTCGGCGTTGCGAACCGCCACAGCGAGGCCGCTCGGGTTGCGTTCGGTCCACGCCGCGTCGATTCCCAGCACGACCTTGTTCATGCCATCCCCCGAAACGTTTCCGAGGATGCGCCGATCGATCGTGTCGCAGCGGAAACACCAGCCGGCCTGTAAGCCGGGTTCTGTACGGCGGGCTTGCACCCGCGTGGCGACCATTCCTCTGGGACGCCGGTTGCCCGGCGCCTCTAGCAGTCAACCCGGACGGCGCCCCGTAGACAGGGGTGGTTGCCCGTGCCGTCCCTATTCGACTTTGCTCCCGGTGGGGTTTGCCGTGCCGCTCCCGTTGCCGGTCGCGCGGTGGGCTCTTACCCCACCGTTTCACCCTTACTCGCGCACGCGCGAGCGGTCTGATTTCTGTGGCACTTTCCCTGGGGTCGCCCCCGCCGGACGTTATCCGGCACCGTGTCTGCGTGGAGCCCGGACTTTCCTCGACACCGAAATGCCGCGGCCGCCCGGCCGGCTGGTGCGGGAGGAATGGGGGTTTCGGGCGGGGGCGTCAAGGGGCGTGAGCCGGCGAAGGGCTCCTCACCCCACCAGCTCGAACCACTCGTCCTCGGTGATGACCCTCACCCCCAGCGCCTGCGCCTTCTCCAGTTTCGAGCCCGCGCCGGGGCCGGCGACCACGAGATCGGTCTTGGCGGAAACGGAGCCCGCGACCTTGGCGCCCAGCCGCTCGGCCATGGCTTTCGCCTCGTCGCGGGTCATCTTTTCCAGCGACCCGGTGAAGACGACCGTCTTGCCCGCCACCGGGCTTTCGGCGGCGATGCGTTCCATGGGGGCGGGCGTCACCTCCGCCAGCAGGGCCGCGACCACCTCGCGATTGCGCGGCTCGTGGAAGAATTCGATGACGGCTTCCGCCACCACGTCGCCCACGCCGTCGATGGCCAGCATCTCCTGCCAGGCCTCATTGCCCTTGGGGTGTTCCTCGCCCGGGATGACCGCGGCCAGCGCACCGGCCTCCAGCGCTTCCACGGTGCCGAAATGGCGCATCAGGCGCTTGGCGTTGGTCTCGCCCACGTGGCGGATGCCGAGGGCGAAGACGAAGCGGTCCACCGCCACGTTGCGGCGGGACTGGATGGCCGCGAACAGGTTGGCCGCCGAGGTCTTGCCCCAGCCCTCCCGGTTCTCCAGCCGCTGGAGGCCTTCCTTGTTCCGTGCCTCAAGGGTGAAGATGTCGGCGGGAGAGGCGATGAGCCCCCAGTCGTAGAAGGCGCGCACCTGCTTCTCGCCCAGCCCCTCGATATCGAAGGCGTTGCGCGATACGAAGTGGCGCAGCCGCTCCACCATCTGCGCCGGGCAGATGAGCCCGCCGGTGCAGCGGCGCACCACGTCCATCTTGCCCGTCTTCGTGTCCACCTCCCGCACCGCATGGGAGCCGCAGGCGGGGCACAGGGTGGGGAACTCATACGGCTTCGACCCCGCCGGCCGCTTCTCCTCGATCACCCGCACCACCTGCGGAATCACGTCGCCGGCGCGCTGGACCACCACCGTGTCGCCGACGCGGATGTCCTTGCGGGCGATCTCGTCCTCGTTGTGAAGGGTGGCATTGGCGACCACCACGCCGCCCACCGTCACAGGCATCAGCTTGGCGACCGGGGTGAGGGCGCCGGTGCGGCCCACCTGGATGTCGATGGCCTCCAGCACGGTGGTCGCCTGCTCGGCCGGGAATTTGTGGGCGATGGCCCAGCGCGGCGAGCGGGAGACGAAGCCGAGGCGCCGCTGCAGATCGAGCCGGTCCACCTTGTAGACCACGCCGTCGATGTCATAGGGCAGGCTCGCCCGCTGCGCCTCGATGGAGCGGTAGTGGGCGATCAGCTCCGCCGCGCTGGTTACACGCACCATGAGCGGATTGGTGGAGAAGCCCCAGCGGGCGAAGGCCTCCACCATGCCGTGCTGGGTCGCGGCCGGCAGCGGCGTCGCCTCGCCCCAGGCATAGGCGAAGAATTTCAGCGGCCGGGAGGCGGTGATGGCGGGGTCGAGCTGGCGCAGGGAGCCGGCGGCGGCGTTGCGCGGATTGGCGAACACCTTCTCCTCCGCCGCCGCCTGCCGGGCATTCAGCGCCTCGAAGTCGGCCTTCGCCATGTAGATCTCGCCGCGCACGTCGATGACGTCAGGCACGCCGGCGCCATGGAGCCGGTTGGGGATGTCGTCGATAGTCCGCACGTTGGCGGTGACATCCTCGCCCTCGGCACCGTCGCCGCGGGTGGCGGCCACGTCCAGCCGGCCGTCCACGTAGCGCAGCGAGCAGGACAGCCCGTCGATCTTGGGTTCGGAGGTGAACGCCACTTCTTCGTCCGCGCCGAGCCCGAGGAAGCGCTTCACCCGCGCCACGAACTCCTCCACCTCCGTGTCGGAGAAGGCGTTTTGCAGGGACAGCATGGGCACGCCATGCACCACCTTGCCGAACTTTTCGGACGGCGCGGCGCCCACCTTTGCCGAAAGGCTGTCCTCGCCGACGAGGCCGGGGAAACGTGCTTCGATGGTCTCGTAGCGGCGGCGCAGGGCGTCATATTCCGCATCGGAGACGACCGGCGCGTCCTCCCGGTAATAAGCTGCGTCATGGCCCCGGATCTCCTCGGCGAGGGCCGCGTGCTCGGCGGCGGCGTCTGAGGGGGAGAGATCCTCCACCTTGAGGGAGCGCAGGGGCAGGGCGGGCTTGGTCATCGTCGGCGGTTCCCGGAAGGCGTCCGCCGGCGCCGGCGGGGGCCTGAGCTATATCCCCTCCGTGTCGTTCCGGATCAATGTCGCGTTCCTGAAAAATGTCTAAGGTACGCCCGACCGCCGAATCGTCCTGGGGGGAAAATATGGTCAGGGTGTCCCGATATTCGCGCCGGCTCGCGGCGCTGGCTGCGGCCACGTTCCTCGGCGCGGCAACGCCCGCCCTGGCCCAGTTCGCCCCGGACCCGTCTGCGGATCCCGCGCTGGTGGCGCGGGGCGAGTATGTCGCCAAGGCGGCCGACTGCATGCCCTGCCACACGGGCGACAAGTCCAAGCCCTTCGCCGGCGGCCTTGCGCTGAACACGCCTTTCGGCGCCATCTACTCGCCCAACATCACCTCCGACCGCACCACCGGCATCGGCCTGTGGACCTACGACCAGTTCGTGAACGCGGTGCGCAACGGCATCCGTAAGGACGGCGCCTATCTCTACCCGGCCATGCCGTTCGATGCGTACACGCAGATCACCGACGACGACATGAAGGCCCTGTGGGCCTATGCGCGCGCCATTCCCCCGATCCCCAATACGCCGCCGGACAACCAGCTGGAATTCCCGTTCAACATCCGGCTCGGGATGCTGGCGTGGCGCGAATTGTTCTTCGATCAGGGCCGCTTCCATCCGACGGCCGGCAAGAGCGACGAATGGAACCGCGGCGCCTATCTCGTCAATGCCCTCGGCCATTGCGGTGACTGCCATACCCCGCGCAACCTGATGGGCGCGACCAAGGCCAAGGCCGCCTTCCTCGGCGCCAACATCGACGGCTTCTGGGCGCCGGACATCGATACCGCGTCCCTCAAGAAGACCTGGACGCCGGAGACCCTCGCCACCTTCTTCGCCACCGGCTCCGCGCCGGGCAAGACCTCGGTGTTCGGCCCCATGGCCGAGGTGATCCATGATTCCGTGAGCAAGCTCACGGCGCAGGACCGGGCCGCGCTCGTCACCTATCTGTTCGATGCACCGGCTCCGGCGGACAAGCCGTCGGTCCAGAAGGCCTCGCCGCTGTCGCCCGATGTCTATGCGCGGGCGTCCAAGCTCTACATCGACAATTGCGCCGTCTGCCACATGGACAAGGGCGTGGGCCGCGGCGACAGCGTGCCGGCCCTCAGCGGCAACCCGGCCGTGATCGCGGCCGAGCCTTACAACATCCTCATGGCCGTGCTCGGCGGCCTGCCGGCCGGCGGCACCTACGGTGCGATGCCGTCCTTCGCCGGGCGGCTGAATGACCAGCAGGTGGCGGATCTCGCCAATTATGTGCGCACCTCGTGGGGCAATGCGGCCGCGCCGAACGTGAACGCCTCGATGGTCGCCGCATGGCGCGCCGCCGCCAACGCGCCGGACTACGGCACCCAGGCAGCGTCGGCCTTCACCTGCCCGGACGTGGGCGGCGCCCCCGGCTCGGATGGCCCGGATGCGAAGGCGGTCGCGGCGCTCTCCGCAATGATGGCCGGCGGCCAGCGTTCCATTTCCATGATGGTTGACACCTACAAGGCCGCCTCCGGCTCGTCCGGCTCGGGCGCGATCGTGGACGCCCTCACCGCCGCCTACTGCCCGGTGGTGGCCAAGAGCAACGCGCCCGACTGGCAGAAGACGGCCGAGCTGCGCCGCTTCACCCTCCAGACGGCCATGGAAGTGTCGCGCCGCACCGTCACCGGCCCCGTGGACAGCCAGTCCATCGCCTGGGCGCTGCCGGTTGGTCCCGGCCTCGTGCTGAAGGAGCCGGCGAGCCTCGCCGACAAGCTCGCCTGCCCGGCCGATGACGGCAAGGCCGTGCCGGCCGACCTCTCGGCGGGAGCGGCCAAGCTGCTCACCGGCGTGAAGCCGCCCATGCAGGGCGCGGCCATCGCCTCGGCGGCGACCACGCTCTACCAGCAGAACCCGAAGGCGCGGCCGTCCGACGTCGCCAACGCCCTCATCGCCTCCTATTGCCGGATCGTGGCGCAGGTGAAGAGCTCGGTGGCGGAGCAGAACGCGCTCCTCAACCAGTTCGCTGGCCAGGCCGTGCAGACGCTGCAGCTTCTGCCGCCGCGCAAGACGGTGGTGGATGCGGCCCCGGCTGCGTCGGCCCCCGCTGCCGCTCCTGCGGTTCCTGCTGCTCCGGCGACCAAGAAGTGAGGTAAGGCCCCGGCACGTCCGGGGCCTTCACACCTCCGCCGGCCGGAGCCGTCCGAATAGCGGACGGTCAGAGCGGGAGGCAGGGCTTTCAGGGTCCGTTAACCCTGTTTCATGTGAAACGGCCGCTCCGGAAACCGGGGCGGCCGTTCGTTTTTGCGCGGAAAGAATCAGGTCGCCGCCGCACGGCGCCCGGCCTCAGTCGTGGCTCTGGAGGCCGTCGTGGACCTCGAACACCACATTGCCCTGACGCCAGGCGAACGGGGCGCTGGGATCCTGCACCTTGATCTCGCTCTGCGGGATGAGCTTGTCGCAAAGCATTACCAGAATGTCCTCGAGCGGGGCGCTGGTGTCATTCTCTTCGGTCATGCGATCGATGGAGATTTCGCCGCCTTCCACGCCATCATCCTCAATGTGGACGATGAAGATTTCTTCGTGGCCGTGAATGCCGTGGGCGGTGACGCGGAATGTCTCTCCCTGATACTCAAATTCCCGAACCATTGTTCATTCTCACTGTTGTCATTGAAAAATACGCTGGGACGCAACGGTACTAGCGGGGCAAACCCCAAAAAGCGGCGAAATCTAGAATCGTGACTATGGATTGGTCAAGGGCTGATCGGCCGAGGTCAGATTGCTTAAGAAATAATCAGATTAGCGCTGCCCGTTATCGCGCCGCCGTCTCGCGGGCACGCGCCACCAGTTGCTCCGCCGTGGGCAGGATGCCGGCGACGATGCGGTCCACGCCTTCCGGCGTGGGATGGAGCCCGTCCGGCAGGTTCAGCGTGCGATCGCCGGCGATGCCTTCCAGGAAGAAGGGATAGAGCAGCACACCCTCGGCGGCGGCGATGTCCGGGAAAATCTGATCGAACGCCTCCCGGTAGGGCCGGCCCATGTTGGGCGCGGCCTTCATGCCCGCCAGCAGCACCGTGATGCCGCGCTTGCGCAACCGCTGGACGATCTCGGTGAGCGCCTTGCGCGTCACGGCCGGGTCGAGCCCGCGCAGCATGTCGTTGGCGCCCAGTTCCACGATCACGGCGTCCGTGCCCTGCGGCACCGACCAGTCGAGGCGCGCGAGGCCCTGGCTCGCCGTCTCGCCGGAGACGCCGGCATTCTCCACTTTCACGTCCAGCCCCTTCGCCCGGAGCGCGGCTTCAAGCCGGGCCGGGAAGGCGGCGGTGCGCGGAATGCCGTAACCGGCCGTCAGGCTGTCGCCGAGGGCGACGATGCGCAGCGGCGCCGCCTGCGCCCCTGACGCGAACGTGAAGAGGAGGAAAGCGGCGATCAGCCCCGCCAGCGCCTTAAATGCCGGTTCCCATGGAGCAACCGGCAGGTACCGCCTTCTTCCCTGCCCCACCCGACGCAGCACCGGACGCACGGCAAATCCTGGCATGGACGATCTTTCCTCTCCGCTTCGCACCATCGCGCTGAAGCATGTGGACCTTTCCCTCGGTTCGGGGGCGGCCCGGGTTCATGTCCTGAAGGACATCTCTGTCGAGATCGGGGCAGGCGAGGCCGTGGGCCTCGTCGGACCGTCGGGGTCCGGCAAATCGACGCTGCTCATGGTGATGGCCGGCCTGGAGCGGGTGGATTCGGGACAGGTGAGCGTCGCCGGCACGGATATCACACGCCTCGGCGAGGATCCGCTGGCGCGCTTCCGTGGCCGGCATGTGGGCATCGTCTTCCAGTCCTTCCACCTCATCCCCACCATGACCGCGCTGGAGAACGTGGCGGTGCCGCTGGAACTCGCCGGCCGCGCCGATGCCTTCGAGCGGGCCCGGCAGGAACTTGCCAATGTGGGCCTCGCCGAGCGCGCGCAGCATTATCCGGGCCAGCTCTCCGGCGGCGAGCAGCAGCGCGTGGCCTTGGCCCGCGCCCTCGCCCCGGAACCGCCCATCCTCGTCGCCGACGAGCCCACCGGCAATCTGGACGAGGCCATCGGCCGGCAGGTCATGGACCTCATCTTCTCCGTCCATCGCGCGCGGGGCACGACGCTGGTGCTCGTCACCCATGATGCGGCGCTGGCCCGCCGCTGCAGCCGGGTGGTGCGCCTGCGTTCCGGGGTGATCGAGGAGGACAGCAAGTCCGGTCTCGAGGTCGCCGCCCGATGAGCCTCGCCTCTTCGCGCCTTCCCGTGCCGCTGCGTCTCGCCCTGCGTGAACTGCGCGGGGCGCGGCGCGGCTTCGGCATCTTCCTCGGCTGCCTCGTGCTGGGCGTCACCGCGATCGCCGGCATCGGCTCCTTCGCAGGCGCCCTCACCCAGGGGCTGGAGCGCGAGGGCCGCGCCATCCTCGGCGGCGATGCCGGCTTCAGCGTCGTCCAGCGGGAAATGACGGCCGACGAACGCGCCAGCCTCGACCGCCATGGCACCCTCGGCCGCGTCGCCCTGCTCCGGGCCATGGCCCGGACCGAGGCGGGCGATGCCTCCCTCGCCGAACTCAAGGCGGTGGATGGCACCTATCCCCTCGTCGGAACGGTGGGGCTCGATCCCCCCATGCCCGTCGCGGATGCCTTGAAGGAAAAGGCCGGCGTGTTCGGTGCTGTCGCCGATCCGGTGCTGCTCGGCCGCCTCGGTGTGAAGACCGGAGATCGCATCCGGGTGGGCGAGGCCACCTTTGAGGTCCGCGCCGCGCTCACCAGCGAGCCGGACAAGCTCTCCTCCGGGGTCGGCCTCGGTGCCCGCCTCCTCGTCTCGCAAGCGGCGTTGCCCGCCACGGGACTCATCCAGCCCGGCAGCCTCGTGCGCTGGAGTTATCGCCTGCTGCTGGACGACCCCTCGCCGCAGAATCTCAAGGCGGTGATGGAAGAGGTGCGCGAGCCCATGGGCCGCGCCGGCTTCGAGGTGCGCACCCGAGACGGCGCGACGCCCCAGCTGGCGCGTAATGTGGGGCGCATCAGCCAGTTCCTCACCCTTGTGGCGCTCACCGCGCTGCTGGTGGGCGGGGTCGGTGTCGCCAACGCAGTTTCGAGCCACCTTGCCGGCAAGCTGGAGGTCATCGCCACGCTGAAGGCGGTGGGCGCGACCCGCCGCGACGTGTTCCTCACCTATGGGGCGGAGATCGGCCTTATCGCCGCTTTCGGCATCGTGATCGGCCTGATGCTGGGCGCGGCGCTGCCCTTCGTCGCCACCGCCGCCATCGGCGCGCTGGTCCCGTTCCCGCTGGAGCCGCAGATCGACTGGCCGGCGCTGGGGCGGGCGGCGCTCTACGGGCTGCTGGTGGCCGCCGTGTTCTCGGTGATCCCTCTGGCGCGGGCGCAGGAGGCCCGGGTTTCCGCCCTGTTCCGGGATGCTATCGGCGAGACGCGGCGGCGTATCGCGCTGCCCTATCTGCTGCTCATCGGCGGCCTCGGAGCGGCGCTGGTGGCGCTCGCCCTCCTGACTTCGGACGACAAGCGGGCGGCCGCCGTCTTCCTCGCGGCGGCGGCGGGCGTGTTCGTGCTGCTGCGGCTGGTGGCGTCCGGCCTGATGGCCCTCGCCCGGCGGGCGCCCCGGCCGCACGACGCGGCGGCCCGGCTCGCGCTCGGAAACATCCACCGGCCGGGCGCGCTGACGCCCTCGGTGGTGCTCTCGCTGGGGCTGGGCCTGTCCTTGCTGGTGGGCGTTTCGCTGGTGGACGCGAGCCTCAACCGCGAACTGAACGGGCCGGTGCGCGAGAATGCGCCGAGCTTCTTCTTCGTGGATGTGCCCAACAGCGAAGAGCCCGAGTTTCGGGCCTTCCTCGCCGAGCAGGCGCCGGGGGCGGTGGTGAAGTCGGTGCCCATGCTGCGGGGCCGGATCACCCAGGTGAAGGATATTCCCGCCGAGGAGGTGAAGCCGCGCCCCGACGCCGCCTGGGTGCTGCAGAGCGACCGCGGCATTTCCTCCTCCGCCACCGTGCCGGACGGCTCAACCGTGGTCGCCGGAAAATGGTGGACGGGGGAGGAGACCGAGCCCCTCGTCTCCTTCGACAGCGAACTCGCCGCCGGCCTCGGCCTGAAGCTCGGCGACACGGTTACGGTGAGCGTCCTGGGCCGCAGCGTCACCGCCCGCATCTCCAATTTGCGGCAGGTGAAGTGGGAGCGGCTCGGCATCAATTTCGTCATGGTGTTCTCGCCCGCGACCTTCGCCGGCGCGCCTTATACGGTGCTCGCCACCCTCGCCTTTCCCGATGGCGGCGACACGGCACGGGAGATCGCGCTGCTCAAAGCCATGGCCGCCCGCTTCCCCGCCATCACCACGGTGCGGGTGAAGGAGACGCTGGAGGAGGCGCAGAAGATGCTGGACAACCTCTCCCTCGGCATCCGGGCGGCGAGCCTCGTCACCCTCATCACTTCGGTCTTGGTGCTGGCGGGCGCGCTCGCCGCCGGGCGTGAGCGGCGCATCTATGATGCGGTGATCCTCAAGACGCTGGGCGCCACCCGCGGCCGGCTGACCCTGGCCTACGGCCTCGAATATGCCGGGCTCGGCCTTGCCGCTGCGGTGGTTGCCGCTGCGGCGGGCACGGCCGCGGCCTGGGGCGTGGTGACGCAGGTGATGGACATCCCCTTCACCTTCGCGCCCTTGGCGGCCTTCGGCGCGATGGCGGCCGCGCTTGCGGTCACGCTAGTGGTCGGGCTTCTCGGCACGCTGCGCGCCCTCTCGACACCGCCCGCGCAGGTTTTGAGGCACCTTTAGGCAAGTATTTGTGAACGCGATATTCTTCGTCGGCTCCACGAAATCTTTACCGGCGTCGGAAGAGGAGTGCTACCAAATTGGGCCCCGCCGACACCTCGCGAATCGGCGCGGCCCCGGATGCGCGCCGCTTCCGGCACGATCCCGGACAGACCGGCCGGCACCCCGCCGGACCGAACAGGGAGCAAAAGACATGCGCTCTTTCCGTCAGTTCGCCCTCGCCTCGGCGACGGCCGTCGCCCTCGGCACGGTCTTCGCGGGCGGCATCGCTTCCGCCCAGCCGGCGCCCGCCGCTCCCGCCGACGCCGCGCCCTACACGGCTGAGGACGCCGCGGCCGTGCTCGACGCCCGCCTCGCCGCGCTCAAGACCGTGCTGCGCCTCACCCCCGACCAGGAGAAGCTCTGGCCGCCGGTGGAAGCCTCCATCCGCGACGCGGTGAAGGGCGCCATCGAGCGCCGCGAGAAGCGCCTCGCCGCCCCGCCGCCGGCCACCGTGCTGGACGTGCTCGGCAACGTGGCCGCCGCCGAGCAGGCCCGCGGCAAGGCGCTCGCCAACTTCGTGGAGGCGGCGAAGCCGTTCGTCGCCGCGCTCACCCCGGCCCAGCGCAATCGCATCCCCACCTTCCTCGGGGTGCATGACAACGGCCAGCAGCCCAACACCTCCGAGCTGTGGATCTTCGAGGAGGAGGAGTGATGCGCGCTCTGACCCTGCTCGCCCTCGCGGCTCCGGCACTGGGCGCGCTCGCCACGCCGGCCGCCGCCTTCCCGCTGCCGCAGGCGCCCCAGGTGGCGACGGTCCAGACCGTGGCCGGCGGCTGCGGCATCGGCTTCCATCGCGGTCCGTGGGGCGGTTGCCGCCCCAACGGCGCGGTCTATGTGGCGCCGCGGCCGGTGGTCGTCGCGCCCGGCCCCGTGGTGGTGGCGCCCGCGCGTCACTGCTGGTGGCGTGCCGGCCCCTACGGCTCGGTCCGCGTCTGCAACTGAGGCGCCGCTGAAGCGTTTGCAGGGCGGCGGCCTGATCGCCGCCCTGCCTCTTGCGTCAGAAAACGGCGGCGGTCGTGCCGCCTCGCTCTCGGCAACAGGAGAGACATCATGCGCAAACAGATCCTGATCGCCGCTGCCGCCGCCGGCCTCTTCGGGCTCGGCACAGGCGCCGCGGCTGCCTTCCCGGCGCCGCAGCCGCTCGACCGCCTGGCCACCGTCCAGACCGTCGCCGGCGGGTGCGGCATCGGCTGGCACCGTGGCCCCTGGGGCGGCTGCCGCCCGAACTACTGGGGACCGTATTACGGCCCGCGCTACTGCTGGTGGCGTCCCGGCCCGTGGGGTCCCGTGCGCGTCTGCCGGTAACGACGGCCGGACGCTGGACTGACGCAGCTTTGACGCCATCCGCCCCGCCCGGTGCGACCACAGGGCGGCCGCCGAACGCTTGATCGGACGGCGCCGCCGTGCCAGCACGGAAAAAACGGCAGGGGAGCGCCATCATGACCAGAGGCGAGGCGGATCTCGTCATCGGCGAGGGGCGGGCGCTCAGCGCCCATCCGCTCAGGGCCGCCGTCCTGAGAGAGCTTCACGCGCGGCCGTTCGTGCCGGTCTCGGCGCCGCGCCGCATGCTCCACGCCGCCTTCCTGCTGGATGCCGCGGGCGCGCAGGCCGACCGCGCCGCGCTCGCGGCCCTCTGCAACGCCCGGGGGCTGCCCGCTCCCGCGCCGGGGGCGAAGTATCACCACGTCTCGTTCGGCGGCGCCGAGCTGCGCTGGGAGAGCCACGCCGAGTTCTGCACCTACACCTGGGACCTGCCCTCGCTTGACCTTGCGGAGGGGGGGCTGCCCTTCCAGCCGCCGGCCGCGACGCTGGCGAGCCCCTTCGGCGAGGTGCCGCAGCCCGGTCCTCTCCTGGTCGCCATCGATCTCCATTTGTTGCGCGACACCGCCGAGGATTTTTTCCTCGAAAAGGTGTTCGACCGCTCCAGCCTCGCCCGTGCCGACGTGAACGACGGCTTCGCCGAGATCGCCACCGACTTCATGGCCGATCCCTCCGGCTTCGTGCGCATCCTGGTGCGCGATCGCGGCCTCGGGGCGGATGCGTGCGGCGCGCTGGTGCAGCGGGTGCTGGAGATCGAGACCTACCGGACCCTGGCCCTCCTCGGCCTGCCGGAGGCCCAGCGCCTCGCCCCCGAGGTGGCGCGCATCGAGCAGCGCCTCGCCGGCTCGGCCACCGAGATGATGTCGGCCAAGGGCCTTTCCGACAACAACCGCCTGCTGGACGAACTGGTGGCGCTCGCGGCCGAGCTGGAGGCGGGGGCCACCGCCTCGCTGTTCCGGTTCGGCGCCAGCCGCGCCTATATGGAGATCGTGCGGCTGCGTCTCGCCACCATCCGCGAAATGTCGGTGCCGGGCTTTCCGACCTGGCAGCAGTTCCTCGATCGCCGCATGGCGCCGGCCATGCGCACCTGTTTCACGCTGGAAGAGCGGCAGGAAAAGATCGCCCAGAAGCTCGCCAATGCGGCCGATCTGCTGCGCACTCGCGTGGACGTGGAGCTGGAGCAGCAGAACCGCGACCTGCTCACCTCCATGAACGACCGCACCCGCCTGCAGCTGCGCCTGCAGCGGACGGTGGAAGGCCTGTCCGTCGCGGCGATTTCCTATTATGTCGTCAGCCTCGTGCATCACCTCGCGGACGGCATCCACGAGAGCGGTGTCGACGTGAAGACACTCGGCATCCATCTCGACGTGGGGCTGGTGACCGCCGCCGCCGTGCCGCTGGCGCTGCTTGGCGTGTGGTCCGTGGTGCGGCGCATCCGCAACGCCCACGGCGACGGGGAGTGAGCGGCGGGGATCGTAACGGGGTTAGGGGAGCGCCGATGGACCACGAGGTCGAATACAACAACCGCGCCCGCGTGCCGGACCATCCCGCCATCTTTGAGCGCTGGGCCCACAGCTCGGCGGCCATGCGCGGCGCAGCGGCGGCGGCCGACCTCGGCGTTCCCTACGGCTCCGGCCCGCGGCAGATCCTCGACATCATCTGGCCGGGCACCGACCGGCAGGCGCCGGTGGTGCTGTTCATCCACGGCGGCTACTTCCAGTCGCTGCACCCGCGCGATTTCACCTTCGCCGCGGCCGGCTGTCTCGCCCATGGCGTCGCCATGGCGTTCGCCGGCTACGACCTCGCGCCGCTGGTGCCGGTGGGTACCATCCTTGCCCAGGCGCGCGCGGCGGCCATCACGCTCTACCGCCTCGTCGGCCGGCCGCTGGTGGTGTGCGGCCATTCCGCCGGCGGCCACCTCGCGGCGGCGCTCACCGCCACCTCCTGGCGGGAGATCGACGTGGACACGCCGGACAACCTGATCCCTTCGGGGCTCGGCATCTCCGGCGTCTATGAGCTTGAGCCGCTCGTCCCCACGTCCATGAACAAGGCATTGCGCCTCGACGAGGGGGAAGCGCAGCGCCTGTCTCCCGCCTTCTGGCCGGTGCCGGCGGGACGCAGCTTCGATGCCTTCGTCGGCGGCGCGGAGAGCGCGGAATTCCTGCGGCAGGCCCATGACCTTGCCGCCAACTGGCGCGCCAAGGGCATTGCCGCACAGGCATTCGACGTGCCGGGCGCGAACCATTTCACCGTGGTGGACGCCCTCGCCGATCCTTCCTCGCACATGGTGCGCCGGCTTGTGGAGATGGCCCGCGCCATCTCCCAGTGACCGGCGGATGACACGAC
Organism: Xanthobacter sp. DMC12; assembly: GCF_056314105.1. Taxonomy (NCBI): domain Bacteria; kingdom Pseudomonadati; phylum Pseudomonadota; class Alphaproteobacteria; order Hyphomicrobiales; family Xanthobacteraceae; genus Xanthobacter; species Xanthobacter sp. DMC12. The sequence continues at coordinate 145,169 of NZ_JBQUYZ010000002.1, forward strand.
AGAACGGACCTTTCATGCAGCCCATCCAGATTGCCGTCGTGCCGGTGACGCCGTTCGAGCAGAACTGCTCCATCCTGTGGTGCACCAAGACCATGAAGGGCGCGGTGATCGACCCGGGCGGCGACCTCGACCGCGTCCGCGCCGCCATTGCAGAGACCGGCGCGACCATCGAGAAGATCCTGCTCACCCACGGGCATGTGGACCACGCCGCCGGCGCCGCCGAACTGGCCGAGAGCCTCGGCGTGAAGGTGGAAGGCCCGGGCGCTGAGGACCAGTTCATCATCGACGACATCCCCCGCATGGCCCAGAAGTACGGCATCGAGGGTGCCCGCTCGGTCACGCCCGACCTTTATCTGAACGAGGGCGACACGGTGAGCGTGGGGGATGTCTCGCTCGACGTGCTCCACGTGCCGGGTCATACGCCGGGGCACGTGGTGTTCGTGCATCGGCCGGTGGGCCTCGCCATCGTCGGCGATACCCTGTTCCGCGGCTCGGTCGGGCGGACGGACTTCCCCTATGGCGACCCTGACCTCCTCATCAAGGGCATCAAGGAAAAGCTGCTGCCGCTCGGCGACACCATGGTCTGCCTGCCCGGTCATGGTCCTGTCACGAGCATCGGAGACGAGAAGGCGCACAATCCCTTCCTGCGCTGATCCCCAGGAGTCCGCCCGTGACCGCCCAGCGCCGCTACGCCGTCTACCTCGCCCCGCCCGCCGATAGCGTCCTCTGGCGATTCGGCTCGGCGGTGCTCGGCTATGACGCGGAGACGGGGGCGGCGCCGACCGCTCCCGACATCGCCGGCTTCGACGCCATTGCCTGGCAGCGGGCGACGGCCGAACCCCGCCGCTACGGCTTTCACGGCACGCTGAAGGCGCCTTTCCGCCTTGCCGACGGCGCGGGCGAGGACGATCTGGCTCACCTCATGGCCCGCTGTGCCGCCGGCCATCATGCCTTCGAGATGCCGCCGCTGGAGGTACGGGCCATAGGGCCGTTCGTGGCGCTGGTGCCGGCCGTCGCGGCACCCAAGCTCGAAGATCTGGCCCGCTCGGCCGTGCTGGAGCTGGACGCCCTGCGCGCGCCCCTCTCGGCCTCCGAGATCGCACGGCGCAGGCCCGAGCGGCTCTCGGCGCGGCAGCTCGGCTATCTGGAGGCCTATGGCTACCCTTATGTCCTCGACGAATTCCGCTTCCACATGACGCTGACCGGTCCGCTGCCGGAGCCGGAGCGGGTTCAGGCGCTGAACGCGCTCACCGCCGCTTACGCCGCCAGCGGCGCGGACGTCCCGGCAACCATCACCGACATGGCGCTCTATGTGCAGGAGCCGGGGGCGCCCCAGTTCCGTCTGGCGCAGCGGTTTGCGCTGGGAGCCGCCCAGTGAAACAGCTTGGCGAGGCGGCGCTCATCGATCCCACGGCGCAGGTCCGCGCCTCCACTCTCGGCCGCTACACGGAGGTCGGTCCGCGCACCAAGCTGCTCGAAGTGGAGATGGGCGACTATTCCTACGTGGTGAACGATTCCGACATCGCCTATGCGCATATCGGCAAGTTCTGCTCCATCGCCGCCATGACCCGGCTCAATCCGGGGAATCACCCTACATGGCGGGCCTCCCAATCCCATTTCCTCTATCGCGCCTCGGCCTATTTCCCCGGCGAGGAAGACGAGGCGGACTTCTTCCAGTGGCGGCGGGACCAAAGGCTCACCATGGGCCATGACGTGTGGATCGGCCACGGCGCGGTGGTGCTGGCCGGCCGCAGCATCGGCACCGGGGCCGTGGTGGCGGCGGGGGCCGTGGTGTCGAAGGACGTGCCGGCCTATGCCATCGTCGCCGGCGTACCCGCGCGCCTCGTGAAGTGGCGCTTCCCCGAGGACATCGCCGCCCGCCTCCAGGCGCTTGGCTGGTGGGACTGGACCCACGCGCAGCTGCGCGCCGCTTTGCCGGATTTCCGCAGCCTGCCCATCGAGGCGTTCCTGGAGAAATACGAGGGCTGAAGCTGCTCTCCGGTGAACGGGATATCGTCGCCGCGCGGCCGCTCCCCTTCGGCGCGGAACGGTGCTAATCATCGGCGATGATGCGTTCTCCGGTGAACAAGTCTCCCGCCGACGGCGATCCCGAAGGTTCTGGCGAGATGTCCGTCCCCCATGTCCATCCCGCGTCCGTGGTTTCGGCGCTCGCCACCCTCGATGCGGAACGGGCCGGGCTTGAAGCCCTTGCCAAGGCCATGGCCGGGCCGCTCGGTGCCGCCTTCGACGTGGCGGTGGCGACCATCCAGAATTCCCACGGCCGGGTCATCATCACCGGCATGGGCAAGAGCGGGCACGTGGCGCGCAAGATCGCCGCGACGCTCGCCTCCACCGGCACGCCGGCCCACTATGTCCATCCCGCCGAGGCGAGCCACGGCGACCTCGGGATGATCACCACCGACGACGTGATCGTCGCTCTGTCGTGGTCCGGCGAGACGGTGGAACTGCGCGACCTCGTGGAGTATTCGCGCCGCTTCGACGTGCCGCTCATCGCGTTCACCTCCAATGCCACCAGCGCGCTTGCCTCATCGGCGAGCGTGGTGCTGACTCTGCCGGTGGCGCAGGAGGCCTGCCCGCATGGGCTCGCTCCCACCACCTCCACCCTCATGCAGCTGGCGCTGGGCGACGCGCTGGCGGTGGCGCTGCTGCAGAGCCGCGGCTTCACCGCGCTCGACTTCCGCCAGCTCCATCCCGGCGGCAAGCTCGGCGCGAGCCTGAAGTTCGTGCGCGACGTGATGCGTGCTGGCGAGGCGGTGCCGCTGGTCAAGAGCGGCACGCAGATGGGCGCGGCATTGGTGGAGATGAGCGCCAAGGGCCTCGGCTGCGTCGGCGTGGTGGCCCCGGACGGGGCGCTCGCCGGCATCGTCACCGACGGTGACCTGCGCCGCCACATGGCCAACGATCTCGCCGCCCGCACTGTGGACGAGATCATGACCCCCGGCCCCAAGACCGTGCGGCCGGACCAGCTCGCCTCCGAGGCGCTGAACATTCTGAACGCGCGCAAGATCACCGCGCTGCTGGTGGTGGAGGACAGGGCGCCCGTGGGCGTGCTGCACATCCACGACCTGCTGCTCACCGGCATCGCCTGAGGAGCGGGCGCGGCGTGTCCGCGCGTCGCTGAGCGAAGCGAGATCCCGCGTCGCCTCAGGCCACCGGGATGGAACGCTCCGGCCGGGTCGCGATCAGGTTGCGCAAGGTGAGCAGGGTGGAGGCATCCGCCACCCCGTCCACCTGCGAGGGGCGGAAATGGCGCTGGAACGCGGCCACCACCTCGGCCGTGGCGGCGTCATAGGCGTCGTCGAGGGCGATGCCGTAGCCGTACCAGGCCAGCATGGCCTTCAGCGCCGCCACCGGCTCCCCGTGGTCGCCGGGCATGAAGAACCGCCCTCCGGTGATGTGCGCTTCCGGCACCAGATGGCCGACCCCCGCCTCATGCAGCGCCGCCCACGGAAACCGTTCGCCGGGATCGCGCTTGCGCGCCGGGGCGATGTCGGAATGGGCGAGCACTCGGTCGGCGCGGATGCCATGGCGGGCGATGATGTCCTGCGACAAAGCGATCACCCGCGCGATCTGCGCATCGGGAAAAGGCGGCAGGCCGAAATCGTGGCCGCCGTTGACGATCTCGATGCCGACGGAGCGGGAATTGGTGTCGGTGATGCCTTCCCACGAGGACAGCCCCGCGTGCCACGCCCGCGCGCCTTCCGCCACCATCTGCACGATGCTGCCGTCCTCGCGGACCACGTAATGGCAGGAGACCTCGGCCGCCGGCGTGCGCAGCAGCTCGATGGCGGCGTCGGCGCTTTCCATGCCGGTGTAGTGCAGCACCAGCATGTCCACGGCGGCCTTGCGCAGGCCGAAATTGGGGGAGGGGACGAGGGTGTCGACCAGCCCCGAATCGGGGGCGGACAGGGCGGGCGCGTCCATCACAGCCCCCTCTGCCGGGCGATGGCGGAATAGGCGGCGTTCAGTGCCGCCACCCGATCATTGGCGAGCTTGATGGCGGCGGGCGGCAGGCCGCGGCCGGCAAGCCGGTCGGGATGGTGGGTCGAGACTAGCGCGCGCCAGTGGGCCTTCACCTCGTCGTCGCTGGCGCCGGGGTCGAGATCGAGCACGGCATAGGGATCGCCCGGCCGGCGCACATGGCGGGCCTCGATGCGCTCATAGGCCAGTCCCTCGAAGCCGAGGATGCGGCCGACCTCGGCGAGGAAGACGAGTTCCTTCTCGTGCAGGGCATGGTCCGCCTTGGCCACGTGGAACAGCGCGTCCATGAGGTCTTCCCGCGTGTCCGGCGCATCGGCGAACATGTCCGCGACCTGGCGGGCGTAGGCCTCGAAGCCGGCGGTGTCCTGCTTGGCGAGATTGTAGAGGCGCGCCACCGCATCGAGGTCCTCGGGCGGGATGTCGAACACCTCTCGGAAGGCCTCCACCTCCGCCGGCACCACCACCCCGTCTGCCTTGGCCATCTTGGCGGACAAGGCGATGAGGGCGATGGAGAAGGCGGCCGGCTTGGGCGCGGGGGCGAGCAGAACGCGGTCGATCACATGGCCGGCCAAGGCCCCGAGCAGGGCGCCGAGCGGCCCCCCCAGCGCAAAACCCACACCTGCCCCGCCGATGAGACCGTAAGCCACCTGATCCTCCGCATCCGCTCCGGCGGAGCTAGAGCAGGGATGCGGCGCCGGCAAGGCGGAAGAGGGAATCCAGAGCGGCAGGGTCCTTCAAACGCCGTGCCTCAGCTTCCGTTGCCCGGGAAGGTCCGCGCGAAGATCTTGCCCTCGGTATCCTCGGCGCGCACCGAGACGGGATCGGCGGAGGGGGTGAAGCTGAAGCGGAAGGTGGGGTCCTCGCTGATGGAAATGCCGCCCTCCATGGCGAAGATGAGCTTTGAGCCCTGCTTCACCTGAACCTCGCGCACGAACCAGGCCGGCGTGTAGCCGCGCGTCGTCTCGTCCATCTGCAGGCCGGAGAAATTGGGATGGCGGATCTGGACCTGCGCCTCCGGTCGGCCGGCATCGGCGAAGGAGCGGAAGCGGATTTCCCCGAGCTTGGCGATGCTCTCCGCCGTGTCCTTGGTGGCCGGAGCGGAGCAGCCGCCCGCCGCCTTCACATAGGCCTTCGTCATGATGAGGGCGCCGTCGCTGGTCTCGGCCACCGCGCGCACCCAGCTATAGGAATTCACCCGCACCCGCACGGAGAGGGAGAAGGTGCGGATGCCGTCGCCGAAGGCGAAACGGCCGGCCACCGGTGACGGGTTCTCATCGATGATGAGCGTCACCGCCTTCAGCGTGCGCGGATCGTCCTTGGGTAGTTCGAGGGCGAGGGTGAGCGGCACGAGGGCGGCATCCTCGGCGCGGCCCGGCGCGTCGATCCGCACGGCATTTCCCGCGTCGCCGATCTTGGCCGTGGGGAAGATGTCGCCGCGGATGGACGACCAGGTGGTCTCCGGCCGGTCGGGATCGGCCTGCGCGGACTGAGCGGCGGCGGGGCTGGCCAGCATGCCGGCGAGCGGCGTCGCCGCGAGCAGGGCTGCGAGCACCGCGCCCGCGGTGCTGGCGGAAGAGCGCAGGACTGAGCGCTTCATGGCGTTGCCTCCCAAAACTCGTTCTTGGCCGCTCGGGCCTTATTGTCGCGCCGACACTGGCGGCTCAATGCCCCCGCCTAGGGGCGCGGTTCCACGGCTTCCAGCGGCAACCCGGCCTCGCCCCAGCCGTCCACGCCGGTCGGAAACCAGGAGACGTTTGTGTAGCCATAGGACATCGCTCGCTTGGCGGCATTCCATGACATCCAGCAATCACGCTGGCAGAAAATCACCAGCGGCGCGTTCACATCGCCGCGCGTGACGGCGGACAGGCCGGTGCGGAAATATCCCTCGGTTTCCGCATTGAGCGCGCCGAAGCCCACATTGGGCAGCCACACGGCGCCGGGAATGCTGGAATGGGGTTGGTCGCGCCACACGGTTCCCGCCGGGAGGCCGGCGGGTTTGGGTGGGCGTGGAAGCACGTCCACGAAGGCGACCCCGCCCTTGCGCCACAGCTCCGCCGCTGCGGCGGCATTCAGCACGCGGGCGCCGCTGAGCGTTGCCGGGACCGGGGCGCGATAGGCTTCGAGCCGGTAGCCCTCGGGTTCGGCCGGCGTGGCCGCGGCAGCGGCAGGAGGCGCGGCCGGCTGGGCGAGCACGGGAGGTGCGAGGAGAGCCAGCCCCCCCAACATGGCGGCGGCGAGCCAAAGGCGGGCGCCTGCGTGCTCGGCGCTCCGGCTCACTGGCCCGGCGTCCCGGAGGTCGACACGATGGGCTGACCGTCCTCGTCCAGCAGCGGGACGTGATAGGCGACGAGCACCTTCTCGATGTCGTCGGCGCGCTTGCGCAACACGGTGTTCAGCGTCTGCTTCCAGATGTGGTCGGTGGGGCGCACGCCCATGGTGATTCGGTAGGCGAGCGCCGGGCGCGCCGCCTCCTTCACCAGCGGGATCACCTTGAGCGGCGTTGCGGACTGCGCCGCGAAGTAGCCGGCTGAAGGCCCCCAGAGCAGGCCGCCGTCGATCTCGCCAGCGTTCAGGCTTGCGAGCATTTCCTCGGCCGGGGACGCGTAGCGCCGGTCCACGAGGAGCGAATAGGTGCGGGCGTTGCCGATGAGCCCGAGTTCCAGGAGGTGGTCGGCGGGCGGGGTCGCGGCGATGACGCCGAGCTTGGCGGTCTTCAGCTTCGGATCCGACAATTGGGTCACGCCGTCGAGCGGACCGCCGGCCTTCACCACCAGCACGAACACCGATTCGTAGTAGGGATTGGTGTGCAGCACGAGGTCGGCCCCGGCGACATAGCCGATGATGACGTCGCACAGGCGCCGGCCGAGCGAATTGCGCACGAAGCCCGGGCCTTGCGGCATCAGGTACGTGCGCAGGGGCAGTTTGAGCTCGTCGGCGACGATGGCCGCGATCTTGTTCTCGAAGCCCTCGCCGGCGGCGTTCGAGAACGGCATGTTGGCGGGATCGGCGCACACCCGGAGGGCGTCCGCCGAAACCTGGTCGGGAATCTGCTGCCCTCCGGCCCCCGAAGGGCTGAGCAGCAGGATGGCGGCGAGGGCTGCCGTCGCGATCGACGCCAGCAGGGGCGCGAACCGTTCCCTACTCGCCGAGGCAGGCCTTCTCGGCATCGGCAATCTCCTTCGACTTCTCGTCGCGCTTGGCGGGGCGGACGCGGCCGAGCGCGTCGTCGGAACGGGCGCGCAGATAGACGTAGAGGTCGTCCAGGTAGCACATCACGTTCTTGTTCAGGCCGAACGAGGGCATCACCCGGTCGTTGCCGTTATTCAGGTTCTGGCGACCGCCGACGACGACCTCGCTGAACTGCTCGAAGTTCATTGTCTTGAGCGATTCCGCGAGCGCGGGCGCGTACGTGGAGCCCATGCCGTCGGGGCCGTGGCAGACGTGGCATTCGGCGTGGTAGCGGCGGTAGCCGGAATAGGTCAGCCAGTCCACCTGGCCATCGGGCTTGATGTTGTAGGTGGGCGCGCCGTCGACGTCGTAATAGCGGCCACCCTCTTCCTTCACCGGCTTCGGATCTGCCGGCTTGGTGGTCTCGGCGACCGAGGCGGTGCTGCCGAGGGCGAGCGAGAACGCGGCGAGGAAGAATGCGCCGGCACGGGTCAGGGGGACTGATGAAACCACACGATCTCTCCAAAACGACAGACGAAGGGCGAAGACGGCGCTCGGGGGGATGGGCGGGTCCGTCTCCGGTTTCGCGGGAAGAGCCTGAGGGGCGCAGCCTTGGGGCCGCGCTCCGGGCCTCGGCCAGGGGCCTCGGCGGCAGACGACGGCGTGGGGCTGCGGACACAGGGAGCCGTTCCGGCGTTCACCGGCAAAGCCCCCTGCCCCTGGAAAAGGATCGGGCCGGCGGGGGGGTCCCCAGGCCGGCCCGAATGCGCATGGAATGCGCCTGGCCTTAACGCCGCCCGATCATTGCGGGACGGCGAAGACCGTCAGCTGACCGCCGAGGGCGGTGTAGTTGCTGAGGGCTGCATAGCCGCCCACCGCGCCGAGGCCGGCGTTCGGATCGGTCAGGCCGGCCGCGAGGCCGATGCCGGCCCAGCCGCCGACACCCGAGAGCACAGCCACGTACTGCTTGCCCTTGTGGGTGTAGGTCATGACGTTGCCGATGATGCCGGACGGGGTCTTGAACTTGTAGAGTTCCTTGCCCGTCTTGGCGTCGACCGCCTTCAGGTAGCCCTCGAGGGTGCCGTAGAACACCACGCCGCCGGCAGTGGAGAGAGCGCCGGACCACACGGAGAACTGCTCCGGGTTGGACCACACGATCTTGCCCTGCTTGGCGTCCCACGCGATGAAGTTGCCCATGCCGCCATGGCTGCCGGGAGCCGGGAACATGGAGAGCGTGGCACCCACATAGGGCTGGCCGGGGGTGTAGCTGACGCGGAACGGCTCGTAGTCCATGCACACATGGTTGGTGGGCACGTAGAACAGGCCGGTGTCAGGCGAGTAGGACGCAGGCTGCTGGTCCTTGGTGCCAAGCGCCGCCGGGCAGATGCCGGTGGAGTTCACATCTTCGCCGTTCTGCTCGGTGGAATACTTGGCCACGACCAGCGGACGACCATAGGTCGGGCTGTTCTTGTCCATGTCCACCTTCGAAGCCCAGTTCACCGCCGGATCGAACTTCTCGGCCACGAGCAGTTCGCCGGTCTTGCGGTCCAGCGTGTAGCCGAAGCCGTTGCGGTCGAAGTGCACCAGCGTCGGGCGGGTCTGTCCGCCGATCTGCTGGTCGGCGAGGATCATCTCGTTGATGCCGTCATAGTCCCACTGGTCGTGGGGCGTCATCTGATAGACCCACTTGGCGACACCGGTGTCGGCGTCACGGGCGAAGATGGTCATGGACCACTTGTTGTCGCCCGGGCGCTGCTTCGGGTTCCAGGTCGAGGGATTGCCCGAGCCGTAATAGATCAGGTTGAGCTGCGGGTCGTACGAATACCAGCCCCAGGTGCAGCCGCCGCCGGTCTTCCACTGGTCGCCCTGCCAGGTGGCGAGGGACGAATCCTTGCCAACGGGCTTGCCGAGCGCAGTGGTCTTCTCGTCGAACAGGATCTGGCTGTCCGGGCCGACGGAATAGGCGCGCCACGCCTGCTTGCCGGTGTTGATGTCGTAGGCGGTGACGTGGCACTGCACGCCGAACTCGCCGCCGGAGATGCCCACGAGGACCTTGTCCTTCACCGGCATGACGGTGGCGGTGTTGGTCTCGCCCTTCTTGGGATCGCCGTTCACCACCGACCAGGCCACCTTGCCGGTCTTGGCGTCGAGCGCCACGACCTTGGTGTCGGCCTGATGCAGGAACACCTTGCCGTCGGCATAGGCGAGGCCGCGGTTCACCGTATCGCAGCACATCACCGGAATGACGGTGGGATCCTGCTTCGGCTCGTACTTCCAGATGATCTTGCCTTCGTTGTTGAGGTCGAGGGCGTAGACGATGTTCGGGAAGGGCGTGTGGACATACATGATGTCGCCCACGACCAGCGGAGAGCCCTCATGGCCGCGCAGCACGCCGGTGGAGAAGGTCCAGGCAACCTGGAGCTTGTTCACGTTGTCGGTCGTGATCTGCTTGAGCTTGGAATGGCGGGTGTTGGCGTAGTCGCCGGTCTGGAGAACCCACTGGTTGGGGTCCTGGGTAAGCTTGAGAACACTGTCATTCGCGCTGGCGGGCGCGCCGAAAAATGCGGTTGCCGCCGCCGTGGCGGTCAAAACCAAAAGACGTCTCATCCGGGCTTCCTCCGATGGATGCGGGTCCGCCTCCACGCGCATGTGGAGCGGGAAACGCACTGAGCGTTTGTTTTCGCCTTGGGGGACTCCATCTACTTCGGCAGCGTGTCACGACCGGCGTGATGCCCTGAAGCCTTGCGGTGACAAGTGCGTCCCGCAGGCCTGCGAACCAACCCCGCGTTCCCCGCACGGAGTTGTTGAAGCCGAAGCTGTGAGGAACGTAAGCAATGTTTTCGCCCAAGGCAATACGCCAAATGTCCCGTTGACGAGGCGATTTATACTGCGAGCGCGAAGTCGCGTTGCGTAATATTGCGACGCAGCAATATTCGCGTTTGGCATCCCGCGGCCGCCTATTCCCATTCCAGCTCGTGGTAGGCCGCGGTTGCATTGCGGGCGTTGAAGTCGTCGAACAGCTGCCAGTCCGGTGCTTCCGCGCGGCCTGCCGAGCGGGCCGCCTCGGCCATGGTGCCACCAGCCTTGACCGTGGCGCGCACGTCGGCGACGAGGCGATTGAGATAGCGCTCGGTTGGCGCCGCCGCCTCGGGCCAGGGGACCGAGGCGGGGCCATGGCCGGGCACCACGCGGGCCGCCGGGCGGCGCTTCATCTCGTCCAGGATCGCGATCCAGCCCAAAGCCTTGCCGTCGAGAGCGGGGACGTGGCCAAGAAAGAGGAGATCGCCGAGGAACCAGGTGCTTGTCTTTTCGTCGAACACCGTGAGATCGGTGGCGGTGTGGGCGGTCTGCCACGCTTCGAGACGCAGCGGGCGCTCTCCGAGATCGATGGTGCGCACCGTGTCCACCGTCTCGTCCGGCAGGATCACCCGCGTGCCCTCCGCGGCCTGTGGCCCGATGAGACGCTCGGTGGCGGAAAGATAGGAGGCGGCCCGCGCCGAAAGCGCTTCCGGCAGATTGTGATGGCCGATGAAGGTCACGCCCGGCCCCGCGAACGCGGCATCGCCGAGGACGTGGTCGGGGTGCATGTGGGTGTTGATGACATAGCGGATCGGCAGCGCGGTCCGCGCCCGGATCGCCGCCTTCAGCGCCTCCCCCGACGCCTTGCTGCCGCCGGTGTCGATCACCGCGACCGCATCGTTGCCGACGATGAAGCCAGCATTGCCGACGAAGCCGAGATTCTTCGGCAACGCAAGGGCATAGGGGGCCTGATGGACGAACACCCCGGGGGCCACCTCGCTGACCGCGAAAGGCTCCGGCTGCGCTTGCGCTGCAGCCGGGATCGCGGCGACCAGCAGCGCCGTGAGGGCCAGACCGGCGGCGACGCGCTGCACCCTCGGGGGGGCGCAGCCATGGGCTCCGCAACACGCCATCTCACCCCTCCCGCAGCAGAGGAAAGCGCGCAGCCAGGGCCGCGCGCTCGGCCTCGATCCATGGACCATCGCGCATGGCTCGCGGCAAGGCGAGACACACCTCCTCGACGACATAGGTCGGCCGTGGGGCCAGCATCACCACGCGATCCGCCAGCTCCAGTGCCTCGCGCACATTGTGCGTGACCATGAGCACGCTGGTCCCGCCATCCGCCGCCAGCGCCACGTAGCGCCGCAGCTCGGTGGCGGCCTGGGCGTCGAGGGAGACGAATGGCTCGTCCAGCACCAGAAGGTCCGGCTCCAGTGCCATGGCGCGCGCCAGCGACACCCGCCGCGCGAGGCCCAGGGACAGCTCGCCGGGATAGCGCGTGGCGTGGGCGGAGAGGCCGAAGCGTTCGATCAAGGGAGCGAGGTCCATGGCCCTTCGCACCTTCGGCAGCACGAGGCGGATGTTCTCCTCCACCGTGCGCCACGGCAAAAGGCGCGGTTCCTGGAAGGCGACGCCGATGGAAAGGGTCGCAGGGTCGGGCCTTACTTCGCCTTCGAAGGCGCGGTCGAGCCCGGCGAGAATGCGCAGCGTCGTCGTCTTGCCGCAGCCCGAGGGCCCGATGAGGCAGACGAATTCGCCCCGCGCGATCGCCAGCGTGATCCCGCGCACGGCCTCCATCGGCGCGCCATCGGGCCGCCGGTATGTCTTGGCGCGGATGACCGCCTCAATGAGCGGTGAGGCGCCAGCGTCGGACATGGGCTTCATAGGGCTGCAGCACGCCGTATTCGATGGCCAGCATGACCGCCATGAAGGCCAGCGAATAGCCGAGCACGGCGGTCACGTCGAACAGCTGGAAATAGACCGAGATGGCGTAGCCGACGCCATTGGGGCGCCCCAGCAACTCCACCACCAGCACGATCTTCCACACCAGCGCGAGACCCGAGCGCGCCGCCCCCGCGATATGGGGCTGCAATTGCGGGATCAGCACATGGCGCAGCCGGTCCATCCGAGACAGGCGGAAGGCGCTCGCCATCTCGTCCAGGTCCGGGGAGAGCGCACGGGTGCCCTCGCGCATCAGGACCGCGACGGTGGGAATCTTGTTGAGCGCCACGGCGAGCACCGCCGCCGCCTCGGTCAGTCCCAGCCAGATGTAGCAGAGCACGGTGATGACCAACGCGGGCGTATTGAGCAGCACGATCACCCAGGTGTCGAAGGCGGTGTCGAGCCTGCGCGAGCGGCCGAGCGCGACGCCGATGGCGCAGCCGAGCGCCATGGCCACCACGAAGGAGACGACGACCCGCGCCAGGGTGATGGCGATGTTGGAGAGAAGATCGCCCCCGGTCGCCTCCCTTACGATGAAGGCGAACACCGCATGTGGCGCCGGAAGAGAACGGCTGTGCGCCAGGGTCGCCGTGATCTCCCACGCCAGCAGCAGCAGGACGAGCGAGGCCGCCCGCGCCACGGCGCCGGAGGACAAAAGCTTCATCGCGCCGCCGGAGACTGGAAATAGAGGTCCGCCGGCAGGCGGGTGGCGCTGCCCACCAGCTTCGCGCCGCCCAGCTTGACCAGCACCGAATAAAGCTGCGCGGCAAGCGTCTGCTCTTCCGCAAGGGACAGTCCGGGAATGCCAGCGAGGAAGCCGCGGCGCAGCGCCTCGAAGGTGGCTTCGTCGCCGGCCTGCATCTGCGCCCGCGCCGCCGCCCAGCCGGGCCCGGAACGGGCGGGATCGGGATCGGCCAGCGCCGCCTTGGTGGCCCGCGAGGCCGCGGCGAAGGCGGCGACCGTGCCGGGGTTCGCGCGGGCGAAGGCGCCGTCGAACACATAGCCCACCAGCGTCGGCTCATGGGCGAGGCCGAAGCCTTTCACCATCTCCTCCACGGTCAGCATCTGCCGGAAGCCCTTGGCTTCGAGCCGCGCGGCGAAGGTCCAGTAGATCAGCGCGGCATCGAGATTGCCGGCCTCCAGCTCGGCGGCGAGCAAGGGCGGTGCGGCGAACACGGGCTGGGTGGCGGTCTGGAGATCGAGCCCCGCCTTTTCCAGCGCCGTCGCCTTGAGCATGAGCCAGCTCTTGTCCAGCGGGCCGCCGGCGACGCCCAGCCTCTTGCCGGCGAGGTCCGCGACGGAGCGGATGGGGGAGCCCTTGGGCACCATCACCGCGCCCTCGGAGGAGGAGAAGGGGATGTAGACGAGATCGCGCCCGTCCGCCTTCACCCGGGCCGCCCAGAGCAGGTCGCTGACGATGGCGTCCGCCGCGCCCGCCATGAAGGCGACACGCCCGGCATCGTTGTTGGCATAGCGGGTGACGTCCAATGTGACGCCGTTGGCGGCATCGAGCCCCAGCGCGCCCATGGCCGCGATTTCCCAGGCGGCCGAGCCGAATTGCAGGATGCCGAGGCGGATGGCCGGCGGCGCGGCACGCGCGGGAGAGAGCGGCCCGACGGCGGCGCCGGACAGCGCGGCGCCCGTAAGCGCCAGCAGGCGGCGGCGCGTGAGCATGGCCTTCCTCCCGAAATCCTCCGGCCGGCGCCGCGCCTGCGGCCCCGCCCGATGCGCCGCCACTGTGGCGGCGCCGGGAAGAAGTGTCCATAACGATCTGAAACAAAAGGCTTTTCTGAGAGGAATTTAAGAAGGTGCGCGGGAAAGAGTTCCCGCTTCACACGGGACGGCGATCCTCGATGGTCTTGGCGTCGACGGGCAGCGTGCCCGGGGAGAGCACCACGAGCCGGCCGCGCAGCTTGGTGGCAGAGCGGATGTCCTCCAGCAAGGCATCCTGCGAGAGCGCGGCGGCGTCGGCCACTTCGATCTCCAGTGCCATGTCGTCCTGGTCGCCCGTGCGATCCACCACGAGGCGGGCCTTCGCCACGGCGGGATGCTTCTTCACCGCCGCCTGCACCTGCACGGGGTGCACGAACATGCCGCGGATCTTGGTGGTCTGGTCGGCGCGGCCCATCCAGCCCTTCAGGCGGATGTTGGTGCGCCCGCAAGGGCTCGCGCCCGGCATCACCGCGGAGAGGTCGCCTGTGGCGAAGCGCACGAGGGGGTAGTCCGGCTCGAACAGGGTGACGACCACCTCGCCGACCTCGCCCTCAGCCTCTACCGGATCGCCGGTTCCGGGGCGCAGGATTTCCACGAGGCAGCCCTCGTCCACGATCATCCCGTCCTCGGCCTCGCTCTCATAGGCAACGAGGCCGAGATCGGCCGTGCCGTAGCACTGGCGGGCGGTGATGCCGGCAGCCTTCAGCTCGGCCCGATGGGCCGGAAGGAACGCTTCGCCGGACACCAGCGCCTTGGTGAGGGAGGAGATGTCGGTGCCGGTCTCGCGCGCCTTGTCCACGAGGATCTTCAGGAAGGAGGGCGTGCCGCCATAGCCCTGCGGCCGGATGTCGGCGATGGCGCGCAATTGCAGGTCGGTCTGGCCGACGCCGGCCGGCACCACGGCGCAGCCCAGGGCATGGGCGCCGCTTTCCACCATCGAACCGGCGGGGGTCAGGTGGTAGGAAAAGGAATTGTGGACGATGTCGCCGGCCCGGAAGCCGGCCGCGAACAGGCCGCGGGCGAAGCGCCAGAAATCGGGGCCATGGCCCTCCACGTCATAGATGGGGCCGGGCGACATGAAGATGCGGGCGAGCTTGCCCGGTGGCGTCGCGTTCAGCCCGCCGAAGGGGTAGCTCCGCGGCTGTATCGCCAGAAGGTCCGACTTGCGGGTGACCGGCAGCTGCGCGAGCGCCGCCCGCGTGGTGATGGCAGCCGGGTCCACATCCTTGAACAGCGCGGCGAAATAGGGCGCCTTCGCTTTGGCGTGCGCGACCTGCGCGGCGAGCGCCTGAAGCAGGGCCTGCTCGCGCGCTTCCGGGTCGCGGGTCTCGCTGGCGTCGTAGTGGCGGTTCGGATCGGTCATGGTCGGACTCTTGTCGAAAGCGGGCCGGGTAACGTGCTCTGCTCCCCGGCCGACTGGAGCGCGAGCGGAAGGAGAGCCGGGGTCCAGCGCTCAAGTTCGCCGAAGGCAGCCGGATCGGAACCGCAGGGGGGATCGGGCCGGCCTCGCCGAAGTGTCTGCTGGACCTCGGATCGGCGCTCCGGCTGCGCCGTCGCTTGTCCGGCGCACGACTACAGCCACCGCTTCCGGCGCTTGAAGCTCTTCAGGTTCTTGAAGCTCTTGCGCTCCTCGCCGCCGCCCTGGCCGAGGTAGAATTCCTTCACGTCCTCGTTGGTCTGCAGCATCTCGGCGCTGCCATCGAGCACGATCTTGCCCTGCTCCATGATGTAGCCGTAGTCCGCGACCGAGAGCGCCACGCGGGCGTTCTGCTCCACCAGGAGGATGGTGACGCCGAGGTCCTGGTTCAGCTTCTTGATGATGGAGAACACCTCCTTCACCAGAAGCGGCGAGAGACCCATGGAGGGCTCGTCCATGAGGATGAGCTTGGGGCGGGACATGATGGCCCGGCCGATGGCCAGCATCTGCTGCTCGCCGCCGGAGAGATAGCCGGCAAGACCCGTGCGCTCCTTGAGGCGGGGGAAGTATTCGTAGACGCGCTCGATGTCGCTCTTCACCTCGTTGTCGCGGCGGGTGAAGGCGCCGAGGCGGAGGTTCTCGAGGCAGGTCATGTCGGCGATGATGCGGCGGCCTTCCATAACCTGGAAGATGCCGCGGCGGACGATCCTGTCCGGCTCGATGCCGTTGATGCGCTCGCCCATGAAGGTGACGTCGCCACGGGTGATCTCGCCGTCCTCGGTCTTCAGGAGGCCGGAGATCGCCTTCAGCGTGGTGGACTTGCCCGCGCCGTTGGAGCCGAGCAAGGCGACGATCTGGCCCTTCGGCACCTTCAGGGAAAGGCCGCGCAGGACGAGGATGACGTCGTTGTAGACCACCTCGATATTGTCCACCGACAGGAGTGGCGGCGCGGTCTCGGCGGCGGGTTCGAACTTCAGTGCGGCCTCGGCCATGGCGGTCTCCGGTTTCTTGCCAGACCGTCATCCCCCGGCTTGTCCGGGGGATCCACCTCTGTGGCAGGGCCGTCCCCGAAGGACGATCACCGCTGCGGCGAATGAGTGGATGCCCCGGACAAGCCGGGGCATGACGTCGATCAAACGGGAGGCAGGCGGACCTGCCTCCGTGACCTCACCAGCCCTGTAGTTCCGTCTTGCGGGGCAGGTCGATGGTGGCGACCTTTTCGAGCTTGATGGTGCCGGCCTTCACGAGGTCCGAGACGGACGCGTCGGTGGGGCCCGTTACCACGGAGCGGTAGAGGTCCACGCGGGTGGTGGGGCGATGGTCGGTGGCGGTCCAGGTGGAGGGATTGCACACGCCGTCCATGCCCTTCGGCACCCAGTCCTTCTTCTGGTACATGCCGTCGCGGATCTTCACGCCGGTCACGCCGCCGTTCTTGTCCGCCCACTCCATGGCTTCCTTCATGTAGAGGGCGGTGCAGATGGCGGTGAGGTAGTGCACCGGGCGATAGGCGGTGCCCGACGGGTCAGAAATCTTTGAGATTTCCTTCGCGGTGGCGAGGCCGGGCGCCGAGCCGTTCCAGGTCACGGCAGTGCGGACCGGGAAGACGACGCCGTTGGCGGCCTCGCCGGCGGCCTTCATGGCGTTCTCGTCCATGCCCCACACGTTGCCGAGGAACTGCACGTCCACGCCGGCCGTCTTGCAGGCCTTCAGCACCGATATGTTCGATCCGGCCGTGTTGCCGAGATAGGCGTAGTTGGCGCCGGACTGCTTCAGCGTCAGGCACTGTGGCGTGTAGTCACCCGGCGTGAGGGCGAAGGTGATGGGATCGAGCACCTCGAAGCCCAGCGACTTGGCGTATTCCGCCGCAGCTTCCTTGGGCGAGTTCGGATAGGGGTGGTTGGCGCCCATGTGGACCCACTTGGGCTTGCCTTCCTTGCCCTTCTTCTTCCAGTCGTCGGCGGCCCACTGCACCATGGCGCGGGCGGCGTCCGAATAGGACGGGCCGTAGAAGAAGTTGAACGGCGCGGCGCGCTCGCTCTTCGGGTTCACCTTGCCCACGGGGTCGGTGAGGGAGGCGGAGTAGGAGCCCGAGTAATAGGGAATCTCCTCCTTCGTCACCATGCCCACGAGGGCTTCGGTGTCGGCGGTGCCCCAGCCCTGGATGGCGACGACCTTGTCGGTGCCCACCCACTTCTTGAAGGCGGCCAGCGCGCGGGGCACCTGGTAGCCGTATTCATTGAAGTCGGAATTGATCTTCTTGCCGTTCACGCCACCATTGGCGTTGATCCAGGCGATGGTGTCCTGGATGCCCTGACCGTAGGGCTGGCCCACGTCCGAGGTGCCGCCGGAATAATCGGCGAGGTGGCCGATGTTGATCGACTGCGCGAGCGCAGGCGTCGCGGCGGTAAGCGCCAGCGCCGAGACGAGGGAAAGGGTCAGTCGCTTCATCTGTGGCTCCTTGGTTTCCTCATGTACCGGGCGGTCTGCGCCGCCTCGGCACGGGTTTCGTCGGGGACTGCAACGCGTCAGTAGGAGAAGGGGTAGAGCTTCCAGTAGGCCTTGATAAGCCGCCAGCGGTGGGCGAGGCCGTCCGGCTCGAAGATCAGGAACAGGATGATGGTGGCGCCGATCAGCATCTCGCGCATGTAGGTGATGCCATCCTTCAGGTGCAGCGCCTGGTCGATGGCCGAGCCTTGCAGCGCGGAGGCGAGCCAGCCGGTGGCCTCGGGCAGCAGCACCATGAACACGGTGCCCATCAGCGAGCCCATGATGGACCCGAGCCCGCCGATGATGATCATGCCGAGGAACTGGATGGAGAACAGGATATCCAGCCCTTCGACCGACATGAAGCCCACATAGTGCGCGTAGAGCGCCCCGCCGATGCCGGCATAGAAGGACGAGATGCCGAACGCCATGGTGCGATACTTGGTGAGGTTCACGCCCATCATCTCGGCGGAGAGATAATGGTCGCGTACCGCGATCAGCGCGCGTCCGTCGCGGCTGCGCATCAGGTTCGTGGCACCGATGTAGCCGACCACCACGAAGAACAGCACCACGTAGAAATAGCGCGCATCGCCCGAGAGGTCGTATCCGAACAGGGTGAAGGGCGCGGCGATGGCGCCATGGGTGCCGCCGGTAAACCACTCGGCGCGTACGAAGAAGTCCTGCAGGATGAACTGGGCGGCGAGCGTCGCGATGGCGAGATAGAGCCCCTTCACCCGTGCCGCCGGCAGGCCGAAGATGAGGCCCACCACCGTGGTCCACAGCCCCGCCAGAACGATGGCGAGCGGCACCGGCACGCCCTTGTCGGCGAGGAAGGCCGAGGCGAAGCCGCCAAAGCCGAAGAACACCGCATGGCCGATGGAGATTTGGCCGGAAAAGCCGACCAGGATGTTCAACCCCAATGCGGCGATGCCGAGATAGCCGATCTGGATCATCAGGCTCAGCACGTAGCGCGAGGCGAACAGCGGCGCGCAGCACAGGGCCACGATGGCGAGGATGATGAAGATCAGCGTCAGCCGCGTCTGGAAGATGGTCTGGTCGGCCTTGTAGCTGGTGCGATAGTCGCCGCACGGCCGCATGGTGGTGAGTGCCATGGCCTCAGACCCTCTCGATGTCGCGGGTGCCGAACAGCCCGTAGGGCTTGATCATCAGGATGATGATCAAGGCGTAGAAGGGGATAATCTCGTAGAGATTGCCCCACTTCAGATACTGGCTGTCCACGTATTGCCCGAGGTTTTCCAGTAGGCCGACGATGAGGCCGCCCACCACCGCGCCGAACACGCTGTCGAGGCCGCCGAGGATGACAGCCGGGAACACCTTGATGCCGAAGTAGGAGAGGGCCGACGACACGCCGTTGACGATGCCCACCACCACGCCTGCGACCGCAGAGACCGCCGCCGAGATGCCCCACGAGAGCGCAAACACCTGGCGCACCGAGATGCCGAGCGACTGCGCCACCTGCTGGGAGAAGGCGGTGGCCCGCATGGCGAGGCCGAGGCGCGAATATTTGAAGAACCAGGCGAAGCCCGCCATGATCGCGAGGCTGACGCCCGTGGACATGAGATAGGCCGTCTGCACCTGCAGCCCCAGGATGTTCACCTGCGCCACCGGGAAGATGGGCGGGAACGGCTGGGCGAAGGTGCCGAACATCCACTTCATCAGCGCCTGGAAGAAGATGGAGAGGCCGATCGTCACCATGATGACGGAGATGATGGGCTCACCGATGAGCGGTCGCAGCACCACCATCTGCACGGCGATGCCGAACACCATCATGAAGCACACCGCGATGAGGAAGCCCCAGAAGAAGGGGATGTTCCACGCCGTGAGGAGCCACCAGCAGGTCCAGGCGCCGATGAGCAGGAACTCGCCCTGGGCGAAGTTCACCACCTGCGAGGCCTTGTAGATGAGCACGAAGCACATGCCAACGACGCCATAGAGCGTGCCGATGATGAGCCCGTTGATGATGAGCTGAAGCAGGAGCTGGGATTGCATCAGACGGGCTCCCTCACGATGAAGTTCAAACGGAAGGTGCCCATCACGCCGCCCTCCTCTTGCCGTCGTCCTTCACCGGCGGCGGAGCGCCGAGATCGATGACGTCGAGCTTGGTCTTGATGCGCTGGCGGGTGCCGTCTTGGAAGGTGATGGTGGTGTCCACGTCGATCACCTTCTGCCCCTCGTACATGGCGTCGATGATGGTGCCGTAGCGCTCGTTGATGACGCCGCGGCGCACCTTGCGGGTGCGGGTCAGCTCCCCGTCGTCGGCGTCCAGCTCCTTGTAGAGGAGGAGGAAGCGACCGATGCGCTGCTTTTCGGCCAGCGTCTTGTTCACCGCCTCCACTTCCTTCTTCAGCAGCGCGATGACTTCGGGTTTGGCCGAAAGATCGGTATAGGTGGTGAAGGCGATGCGGTTCTTCTCGGCCCACTTCGAGACGATGGAGAAGCGGATGCAGATGAGCGCCGCGAGGCTGTCGCGCCCGTCGCCCAGCACCACGGCCTCGGCCACGTAGGGCGAGAACTTCAGCTTGTTCTCGATGTATTGCGGCGAGAACCGGTCGTTGTGCGACGTCTTCGCCATGTCGCGGATGCGGTCGATGACGACGAGATGGCCCTTGCCGTTGAAGAAGCCGGCATCGCCGGTGCGCATCCAGCCTTCCTCGGCGAAGGACTTCTTGGTCTCCTCGTCGTTGCGGAAATAGCCGGTGAACATGTTGCCGTGGCGGGTGACGACCTCGCCGAGGCCGTTGGGATCGGGGTCGTCGATGCGGATCTCGACGCCCTCGAACGGCACGCCCACCGTGTCGAAATCCACGTCGCTTTCCTTGTGCAGCGTGTACGCGCCGAGCAACTCCGTCTGGCCGTAGAGCTGGCGCATGGGCACGCCCAGCGCGAGGAAGAAACGGAAGGTGTCCGGCCCCAGCGCCGCCCCGCCGGTGGCGGCGGATTTCAGGTGCGAGAAGCCGAGCCGATCGCGCAGCGCACGGAACAGGATGAAGTCGGCGAGCGGCGAGCGGCGGCCCTCGTCCAGCGCCTTCAGGCCGAGCTTCATGCCAAGGTCGAACATGCCGCGCTTGAGGGCGGAGGAATCCATCATGCGCGAGCGCACGTCGGCGGCGATCTGCTCCCACACGCGGGGAGCGAACAGCACGAAGGACGGGCCGATCTCCCGCATGTCGGCCATCAGCGTCTCCTGCTCCTCCACGAAGTTCACCTTCATGCGGGAGATGAGTGCCTGACCGAAGGCGTAGATCTGCTCCATGATCCACGGCATCTGCAGAACACTGACGTATTCGTCCGTGGGCAGGCGCGGGTCCATTTCCAGATAGGCCCGGCAATGCCGCAGCAGGGCGCCGCCGGTGAGCATGGCGAGCTTGGGGTGGGAGGTGGTGCCCGAGGTGGTGCAGAGGATGGCGACATCTTCCCCCTTGCCGGCATCCACGAGGCGGTCGTAGGCGGCGGCATCGCGGGCGGCCATTTCCGCCCCGCGCTTCTCCAGATCCTTGAGCGAGATCAGGCGCGGATCGTCGTATTTGCGGATGCCGCGGGGGTCGGAATAGACGATGTACCGGACGGTGGGGATCTTCTCCTCAAGGGAGAGCAGCTTGTCCACCTGCTCCTCGTCCTCGGCGAAGATCACCGCCACGTCCGCATAGGTGACGAGATAGGCCACCTCGTCGGCCAGCGCATCGCGGTAGATGCCGAGGGACATGCCGCCCAGCGCATGGGCAGCGATCTCGCCCATCAGCCATTCCGGCCGGTTGTCGCCGATCAGGCCCACGACGTCGCCGCGGGCGACGCCCAGCGTGGTGAGTCCGAGGGTCATGTCGCGCACGCGTGTCGCGACCTCGCCCCAGGTGTAGGAAATCCAGATGCCGAGGTCCTTCTCGCGCAGCCACGTCTCGCCGGCGTGGGCCTTCGCGTTCAGCCGCAGCAGCTTCGGAAGGGTGTCGTGGACCGTGACGTCCGGATAGGCGGGAACGGGAGCCATGGTGCGCCTCAGCCTTGCCGCATCACGCGGACACGGCGGCGGGCGCCGCCTCTTCGATCTCAAGATCCTCCTCACCGAGGTAGGCCTTGCGAACGTGCGGATCGGCCAGCACGGCGGCGGGCTCGCCCTCCACCAGCTTGCGGCCGAAATCGAGCACCATCACCCGGTGGGAGATGTCCATCACCACGCCCATGTCATGCTCGATCATGATGATCGTCATGCCCCATTCCTCGTTGAGATCGACGATGTAGCGGGCCATGTCCTCCTTCTCCTCGAGGTTCATGCCCGCCATGGGCTCGTCGAGGAGAATGAGCTTGGGCTCCAGCGCCACTGCGCGGGCGAGTTCGACGCGCTTGCGGAGCCCGTAGGAAAGGGTTCCGGCGGTGGCCTTGCGGACGTGCTGGATGTCGAGGAAGTCGATCACCTCCTCCACCTTGCGACGATGCTCCAGCTCTTCCTTCTGGGCGCCGCCGATCCAGTAGAGCGCGCCGGTGAGGAAGTTGTTCTTCAGGAGATGATGGCGGCCGACCATGATGTTGTCGAGCACGCTCATGTGGCTGAACAGCGCGAGGTTCTGGAAGGTGCGCCCGATGCCGATTTCCGCGCGGCGGTTGGGCTTCAGCTTGGTCACGTCGGCGCCATCGAACACCACGCGGCCGTCGCTCGGCGTGTAGCGGCCGGAGATGCAGTTCAGCATGGAGGTCTTGCCGGCGCCGTTGGGGCCGATGATGGAGAACAGCTCGCCCGGACGCACATGGAAGCTCACGTCGGACAGCGCCTTGAGGCCTCCGAAGCGGAGCGAGATGTTCTGCACATCAAGCAGGGCAGACACGCCCGTTGCAGCCCCGGCCGAAGCGGCAGGTAGCGACATGGTCCCCTCCCTATCCCGCATCGCGGGTTTGGCTTCTATGAGCCGCTATCTCATATTATGAGACGCTAATTAACATCATTATCGAACGACCGTTTGAATCTTTCAAGAGCATCTTTCTGCAATGGAGAAAATTATTGCGATCTCACCAAAAACGTCTCACATATTGAGACATGTCTTCTTCTTCAGATATGGATGTCGCCTCGCCCAGGGGGGCCCAAAGCCTTTCCCGTGCTGTGTCCGTGCTGCGCGTCGTGGCGGCGGCGCCGACGCAGGGCGCGCGCCTTGCCGAGCTGGTGAAGGGCACCGGACTGTCCAAGGCGACGGCGCATCGCCTGGCGGCCGCGCTCGTCCACGAGGGCCTGCTCGCCTACGATCCGGCCAGTCGATACTATTGCCTCGGCCAGTTCCTGCTGGATGCCGGAAGTCGCGCGGGCGGGGCGGCAGCCGGCAGCGTGGCCGAAGCCGATCACGCCCCCGACCCGAGCCTGTACCAGCGGCCGGAATACCGCGGGGAAGCGATTGCCCTCGCCCATCTGCTCTGCGACCGGCATCTGCCCGGCAAGCGCGCGCATCCGGCCATGATCCACGAAACCGTTTCGGGCCAGACATCGGAACTGAGCTTCGGCAAGCTCGCGGAATATTCCGCCCGCTTCGCGCGCGTGCTGGCATCCGTGGGGGTCAGGAAAGGCGACTGCGTGGCAGTCATGTTGCCCAAGGGGGTCGAGCTGGTCATCGCCGCCCTGGCCATCTGGCGCGTGGGCGCAGTCTACATGCCGCTGTTTTCCACCTATGCCACGTCGGCCGTGAACTCCCGGCTGGAATCGGGGGAGGTGAAGGCCATCGTCGCAACCCGCACGCTCGTAGACCGGGCTCGGAATTATATCGATTCCTCAACCCCTGTATTCCTTATCGAGGGGGAGCAAATCAACAGAATTGACGGTATCGTCAAGCAATTCTGGTCGTCGATATATTCTTCGGAGCCGCTGGATGACGTCGAGGTATATGGAGAAAACGATCCATTCATAATGACATATTCGCCCAAATCGATAGCAGCAAAATTGGGCTTGATGATACCGGTGCGGGCGCTGGCTGAATTCGAGCAATGCATGCGCGTCGGGCTCGATGTCCGGGACGAGGACGTCTACTGGAACATGGCGGACCAGGGGTGGGAGTACGGGATCTTCTATGGTCTTGTCGGGCCGCTGCTGATCGGTTGCTCGATCCTGTTCTGCGATGGTCCCTATGACGTGTCACAGGGCTATCGCGTCCTGTCCAAGTTCCGCGTGACCAACCTCACGGCGGCACCGTCCCAGATCAAGGCGTGGCGGCGCAGGGACCTCACCCGGGCACCGAACCGGCTCGCGCTACGGCTGGTTTCGGTCTGCGGAGAGCCGCTGCCGCCCGATCTCGTTTCCTGGGTCACGCAGAAGCTGGAAGTGCCCCTCGTGAACCAGTATGGGCAGCGGGAAACGGGGATGATCATGGGCATGCGGCATGATCCGCACAATCCGGGCTCCCTCGGCCATGCCTCGGTCGGTCGGATCGCGGCGGGGTTTTCCCTCGTGGTTCTCGACCCGGACGGCGCCGTGCTCGGCGCGGGGGCGGAGGGCACGCTGGCGATCGATGTCCGGCGTTCGCCCTTGTTCTGGTTCCGCGGCTACCGGCAGGACGATCCGGGCACCCAGGCGCGGTTCAGGTTCGGCGACGATTATTTTATCCTCGGAGATACCGGCCATATCGATGCGGACGGCTTCGTCCACTACAGCGGGCGCGCATCCCACGCGATCTCCATGCAGGGATGACGGATGCCAGGGCCGCTGGCCCGGCGAGATAAAAAATCGAACGTTCTTTTCAATCTGGCCAAGCGCTGGCTCTTGCCGCAAGATATCGTTCCATCTGGCGGCCGGGAAGCTGGTTCGCCATCGTGGTTTCCGTCCGGACCGGGTTTCGACGTCAGCTTCTGCGCCGATTGTGCCGAGTCCGGACCTTGAACGTTCGAAGGCAATGGCGCGCACCATCGGTTCCAACGGCGCACGCACCGCGGAAGCCATCCGGCAGGCGGGCGTCAAGCTCATCTACAGGCACGGCTACGAGGCCATGAGCCTGCGCCAGCTCGCGGCCGAGGTGGGCCTGCAGTCCGGCTCGCTCTACAAATATTTCGACAACAAGCAGTCCCTCCTGTTCGACATCGTGCGCGACCACATGGAGGATCTGCTCGCCAAGGCCGAGGCGGACCTCGCCGGGGTGGAAGATCCGCTGGCGCGCCTCAAGGTCTTCTGCGCCTTCCATCTGCGCTACCACATGACGCGGCTTGCCCACGTCTTCATTGCCAACATGGAGATCCGCAGCCTCGACGAGGCGCACCGCGCCGTCGTGGTGGGCCTGCGCCGTCGCTATGAGGGGCTGCTGGAGGGCATCCTGCGTCAGGGGGTGGAGCTAGGCGTGTTCGAGACGCGCGAGCCAAAGGTCGCCACCTACGCCATCATCTCCATGCTCACCGGCATCTGCATGTGGTACCTGCCCGGCGGCCGGCTGAGCCAGGACGAGATCGTGGATACCTATACCGCGCTCGTCATCGGCGGCGTCACGGGCGGGGCGCCGCTTCCGGCGGCTCTCGAGGCTCCCCACGCCGCGCCCCTTGCTGCATCGGCGGAACCGCCGGTGCGCGAAAAGCCGGCGCGCAGGGCGGCCGCCGCCATCCCAAAGGCCGCGCGGGCTTGATGGGGAGGTCGAGCCTGGCGCCCGGAATGACAGCGCGAAAGCCCTTGCGCCGGGATTAAAAAAACGTACGATCGTTTCCAAGCCGGCAGCGACCGGCGCCGAGGGAAGACGTCCGAGCCGCCGTGCGCTTATTGCGCCGGCATTGGCGCGCCCCTTTGTGCGCCCTGTTGCCGGATCGCGAGAGCCGGGCTCCTTCAGGATCATCCATTCCTGTGGAGGTCGTTTCTTTTGAGGCGAGAGGGCGTGTGCAGCCGGCGGATCATCGCGCCGGCGGCCGAGCGCCCGGGCATTGGGGGCGAGAGCGCTCATGGCGATCATCGAGGATGCGGTCGACCGCCGCTCCGACGCATTCCGCCGCAACCGGGAGGCGCTGGAAGCCTCCGTTGCGGAGCTTCGGTCCGTCGTGGAGAAGGTGGCGGAAGGCGGCGGCGCCGTCGCCCGCGAGCGCCACCTGAAGCGCGGCAAGCTGTTGCCCCGGGACCGCATCCGGACCCTGCTAGACACCGGCTCGCCGTTCCTGGAGTTCAGCCAGCTCGCCGGCTACGGCATGTATGACGACGAGGTGCCGGCCGCCGGCATCATCACCGGCATCGGCCGCGTCTCGGGGCGCGAATGCGTCATCGTCGCCAACGACGCGACGGTGAAGGGCGGCACCTATTTCCCCATGACGGTGAAGAAACACCTGCGCGCCCAGCGGGTGGCGCAGGAAAACCACCTGCCTTGCATCTATCTCGTAGATTCCGGCGGCGCCAATCTGCCCAACCAGGACGAGGTCTTCCCCGACCGCGAGCATTTCGGCCGCATCTTCTTCAATCAGGCCAACATGTCGGCCGCCGGCATCCCGCAGATCGCGGTGGTGATGGGCTCCTGCACGGCGGGTGGGGCGTATGTGCCGGCCATGGCCGACCAGTCCATCATGGTGAAGAACCAGGCCACCATCTTCCTCGGTGGCCCGCCGCTGGTGAAGGCGGCGACCGGCGAAGTCGTCACCGCCGAGGAACTGGGCGGGGCGGACGTCCACACCCGCACCTCCGGCGTCGCCGACCACATGGCGGAGAACGACGCCCATGCGCTGGGCATCGCCCGCTCCATCGTGGCCGATCTCAACACCACCAAGGCCCATTCCCTTGACATCCGGGAGCCCCGCGCGCCGCTCTACGACGCCAAGGAGATCTACGGCATCGTCTCCGCCGATCCCAAGCAGCCGTTCGACGTGCGCCAGATCATCGCCCGCATCGTGGACGGCTCCGAATTCGATGAGTTCAAGCCGCTCTATGGGCCGACGCTGGTGACGGGATTTGCCCGCATCTTCGGCTATCCCGTGGGGATCATCGCCAACAACGGCATCCTCTTCTCCGAGAGCGCGCTGAAGGGCGCGCATTTCGTGGAACTGTGCTGCCAGCGCAATATTCCCCTCGTCTTCCTCCAAAACATCACCGGCTTCATGGTGGGGCGGAAGTATGAGGCGGGCGGCATCGCCAAGGACGGTGCGAAGTTCGTCACCGCCGTGTCCTGCGCGTCCGTGCCGAAGTTCACGGTGGTGATCGGCAATTCCTTCGGCGCCGGAAACTATGGCATGTGCGGACGAGCCTTCGATCCGCGCTTTCTGTGGATGTGGCCGAATTCCCGCATCTCGGTGATGGGCGGCGAGCAGGCGGCGAACGTGCTGGCACAGGTGAAGCGCGACGGCATCGAGGGCCGTGGCGGCAACTGGCCGCCTGAGGAAGAGGAGGCTTTCAAGGCCCCCATCCGCCACCAGTACGAGGTGCAGGGCCACCCCTATTATTCCTCTGCCCGGCTGTGGGACGACGGGGTGATCGACCCGGCCGACACCCGCATGGTGCTGGCGCTCGCTTTGTCCGCCGCCCTCAACGCCCCAGAGCAGGAGACGCGCTTCGGCGTGTTCCGCATGTGATGGCAACGTCCAGCCCCGGCCTCACCACAGCCGTCGAAGATGGCGTCGCCATCCTCACCCTCGACCGACCCGAGGTGCGCAACGCCTTCGATGACGCGCTGATCGCCGCGCTGACCGAGGCCTATGAGGCGGCCATTGCAGACCCGGCCGCCGTCGCCATCCTGCTGCGCGCCAACGGGCCGGTCTTCTGCTCCGGCGGAGACCTCAACTGGATGCGGCGCATGGCCTCCTATTCGCCGGAGGAGAACCTCGCCGATGCCATGGGCCTCGCGAAGCTCATGCGCACCATCGATCTCTCGCCCAAGCCCACCCTCGTGCGCATCCACGGTTCAGCCTTCGCCGGAGCGACCGGGCTCATCGCGGCGAGCGACATCGCGGTGGCGGTGCCGGAGGCGGAATTCGCCGTCACCGAGGTGCGCATTGGCCTCATCCCGGCGGTCATCAGCCCCTATCTGGTGCGGGCCATGGGCGCGCGGCAGGCGCGGCGCTATTTCCTCACGGCCGAGCGCTTCTCGGCGGTGACCGCGCGGGAGCTGGGCCTCGTCCATGAGGTGGTTCCGGCGGAGGAGCTGGACGCCGCCATCGCCCGCCACCTCAAGGCGCTGAAGTCGGCCAGTCCCGCTGCGCTCGCCGCCACCAAGGCGCTCGTCGCTGCCGTGGACAAGCCCCTCGACGACCACGTCATCACCGACACCGCCCATCGCATCGCCGACCAGCGCGCCAGCGCTGACGGCCGCGAGGGCGTCACCGCCTTCCTTGAAAAGAGAAAACCCAATTGGGGGGCCGCATGATCCGTCCCATCCGCACCCTGCTCATCGCCAATCGCGGCGAGATCGCCGTGCGCGTGATGCGCACAGCCAAGGCCCTCGGCCTGCGCACCGTGGCCGTCTATTCGGAGGCGGATGCGAACGCGCTCCACGTGGCGATGGCGGACGAGGCCTATCCCATCGGCCCGGCGCCGGCGCGCGAGAGCTATCTGCGCATCGACGCCATTCTCGAGGCCGCGAAGAAGAGCGGGGCGGATGCGATTCATCCCGGCTACGGCTTCCTCTCGGAAAACGCCGCCTTCGCTGACGCTTGCGAACAGGCGGGCATCGTCTTCGTCGGCCCGCCGGCCTCGGCCATCCGCGCCATGGGCTCCAAGAGTGCCGCCAAGGCGCTGATGGAAAAGGCCGGCGTGCCCCTCGTGCCCGGCTATCACGGCGAGGACCAGGATGCGGGCCTGCTCGCCCGCGAGGCGGCGCGCATCGGCTTCCCGGTGCTCATCAAGGCCTCGGCCGGCGGCGGCGGCAAGGGCATGAAGGTGGTGCGTTCGGCGGAGGACTTCCCCGAGGCCCTCGCCTCCGCCCAGCGCGAGGCGAAGAGCGCCTTCGGCGACGACAAGGTGCTGGTGGAGAAATATCTCACCACCCCGCGCCACATCGAGGTGCAGGTCTTCGCCGACAGCCACGGCAATTGCGTCTACCTGCATGAGCGCGACTGCTCCATCCAGCGCCGCCACCAGAAGGTGGTCGAGGAAGCCCCCGCACCGGGCATGACGCGGGAGCGCCGCGCCGCCATGGGCAAGGCGGCGGTGGATGCGGCCAAGGCGGTCGGCTATCGCGGCGCCGGCACGGTGGAATTCATCGCCGAGGGCGAGCATTTCTATTTCATGGAGATGAACACCCGCCTCCAGGTGGAGCATCCGGTGACGGAGGCCATCACCGGGCAGGACCTCGTGCAGTGGCAGATCCGCGTCGCGCAGGGCGAGACGCTGCCGCTGGCGCAGGAGGAAATTCCGCTTGAGGGTCACGCCATCGAGGTCCGGCTCTATGCGGAGGATCCCGCGCGGGACTTCCTGCCCCAGGTGGGCCGGCTGGACCATCTCGTGCTGCCGTCCCACCTCGACCACACGCGGGTGGATACCGGCGTGCGGGCGGGGGATACGGTCTCCATTCACTACGATCCGATGATCGCAAAGATCATCGTCTCCGGCGCCGACCGCCTGGAGGCGGTGCGGCGGCTGGAAGCGGCGCTCGCGGCCACCGAGGTGGTGGGGCTCGCCACCAACCGGGTGTTCCTGAAGGCCATCGCGGCCCATCCGGCTTTCGCTGCAGCCGAACTCGACACCAATTTCATCGCTCGGCACCAGGACGTTCTTCTGCCCGCGCCGCAGCCGGTGGACGACACCGCGCTGGCGCTTGCCGCCCTCTTCGTCCTCAAGGAGGAGGCGCGCCAGTCGGCCGAGGCGGTGGATGCGGCCGATCCCTGGTCGCCCTGGGGCCTCGCGCCCGGCTGGCGGCTCAACCGCGACGCCCATGTGGATCTCACGTTTGCCGACCGCGAGCGCCGCATCGACATCCGCGCCCATTTTCGCCCCCACGGCTTTGTCCTCGCCCTGCCGGGCGGCGACATGGCGGTGGAGGGAGAGGCTGAGGCGGACGGCAGCCTGCGTGCCCGCCTCGACGGGGTGGCGCTGTTGGCGCGAGTGATCCGCACCGGCAACCGCCTCACCGTGTTCGTGCGCGGCGGGGAATATGCGGTGGATTTCATCGACCCGCGCCTCGCGTCGCAGGCCGCTACCGGCACCGCCGGCCGGCTCGTCGCGCCCATGCCCGGCACCATCATCCGCATCGCAGTGGAGGAGGGGCAGGAGGTGACCAAGGGCGCCGCCCTCGTGGTGGTGGAGGCGATGAAGATGGAACACACCGTCGCCGCCCCGCGCGACGGCAAGGTGAAAGCGCTGAAATTCGCCGTGGGCGACCTCGTGGACGAGGGCGCCGAGCTTCTGGTTCTGGAGGACGCCTGATGGCCCGCCCCGCATCCGTCCGCATCGTCGAGGTCGGTCCCCGCGACGGGCTGCAGAACGAGCCCGGCATCGTGCCCCTGGATGCCAAGGTGGCGCTCATCGACGCCCTCGCCGACGCCGGGCTGAAGATGATCGAAGCCGGCTCCTTCGTCTCGCCCAAGTGGGTGCCGCAGATGGCGGACACCGCCGAAGTGCTGGGCGCCATCAACCGCCGGGCCGGCGTGCGCTACACCGTGCTGGCGCCAAACCTGAAGGGGCTGGAACTCGCGCTAGCCTGCGGCATCGAGGAGGTGGCGGTGTTCACCGCGGCCTCTGAGGCCTTCACCCAGAAAAACATCAACTGCACCATCGCCGAGAGCCTGGAGCGCTTCACGCCCCTCATCGACCTCGCCCGCGCCCGCGGCGTCGCCGTGCGCGGCTATGTGAGCTGCGCGCTTGGATGTCCCTATCAGGGCGAGGTGCCGGTGGCGAAGGTGGTGGAGGTGTCGGAAGCCCTCACCGCCATGGGCTGCTACGAGGTGTCGGTGAGCGACACCATAGGCGTCGGCACGCCCGACAAGGCGCAGGCGGTGACCGGCGCGGTCGCCGAGCGCATCGGCCTCGAGCGCACCGCCATCCATTTCCACGACACCTACGGGCAGGCGCTGGCCAATGTGCTGGCCTGCCTCGATATCGGCGTCGCGTCCGTGGATTCGGCCGTGGCGGGGCTCGGCGGCTGTCCCTATGCCAAGGGCGCGTCCGGCAATCTCGCCACCGAGGATCTGGTCTACATGCTGAATGGCCTCGGCATCGAGACCGGCGTGGACCTTGACCGCCTCGCGGCGGCCGGGCGGGCCATCACCGCGGCGCTCGGCCGCACGCCCGCCTCCAAGGTGGCGCAGGCGCTGGCCGCCAAATGCAACTGAGGCGGCGCCGGTGGCAATGGTTGCCCATATCCCGTAACCTTAACGGCAGTTGAAGGGGGCGCTCCGTTGCCTTGACGGGATGCAGCCCCTAACTGTCGCAAAGTGAAACCGGCGCAGGGTCTGCCGGTCAGTCCGGGATCGCGCTCATGCCCGCGTCGAATGCCGCTTTGACCGTTTCGGGGCGTGCCGTGCGGCGGCTCGCGGTGGCGACTTTTGCGATTGCCGCTGTTGCCGCTCCCTCGGCTGCGCAGGAGCTGACGCGCCTTTATGCGCCGAAGCCGCCCACCGGCTCGGCATATGTGCGTGTGGTGGACCTTGCCGCGAGCGGGGCGCCCATCGGGATCGGAAGCGCCGCTGCGGCACCTGTTCCCGCTGGCGACACCGCCACCATCTACCGCATCGTGAAGGGCGGCGCGCCCCTCTCCGTCAGCCTCGCGGGTAAGCCCGCCGAGGGCAGCATCGTGCCGCCGGCCGATGCCTTCTCCACCGTCATCGTCCCGACCAGCGGCCCGGCGGTGGTGATTGCCGACCCCACCGAGGGCCGCAACGACCTCAAGGCGCAGCTGCGCGTCTACAACCTCGTGCCCGGCTGCGCGGCGAGCGTGGCGGTGTCGGACGGCGGCCCCGTCGTGTTCGAGGGCGTCGCCACCAACGACACCCGCCAGCGCGCCATCAATCCCATCGAGGCGGTGCTGGCGGCTTCCTGTGGGGCGGCGGTGTCGCAGCCGCTGAAGCTGCCGCCGCTGAAGGCGGGTGACCATTACAGCCTGTTCCTGCTGCCCGGTGCCAACGGGCCGAAGCTGGCGGGACAGCGCGACGAGACCGAGCCCTATCGCGGTCCGGGCAACTGATCCGGCCCCATGGTCTTCGCCTCCGACAGCTTCCTCTTCCTGTTCCTGCCGGTCTTCCTCATCGTCTATGCGCTGACGCCCGGCATGGCGCGCAACGTCGCCATCCTCGCCTTTTCCTGGCTCTTCTATGCGTGGTGGCGGGCGGACTTCCTGCCGCTCATCGTCTCCATCGCCATCTGGTCGTGGGCGACGGGCCTGTGGATCTCCCGCGCGGAAGGGCGGGCGCGGGGCTGGGCGCTCTTCGTCGGCATCGTCTGGCCGCTCGCGTCCCTCATCTGGTTCAAATACGCCAACATGCTGGTGCATTCGACGGAGGTGCTCACCGCCTCGGTCTGGGGCTGGCCGGACGTGCTCCTGCCCATCGGGCTTTCCTTCTTCGTGTTCGGCGCCATCTCCTATTCCACGGACGTGTTTCGCGGGACGGTGAAGGCCGAGCCTTCGTTCGTGAACTATGCCACCTACCAGTCCATGTTCGGCCACCTCGTGGCGGGGCCGGTGGTGCGCTACGAATGGGTGGCGCAGCGCCTGAAGGAGCGCACCTTCCACCGCGCCGAGTTCATGTTCGGCGTCGAGCGCTTCATGCTCGGCTTCGCCCAGAAGGTGCTGATCGCCGATACGCTCGCCCCCATGGTGGATGCCGGCTACGCCATCGCCCATCCCACCACGGCGGACGCGCTGCTTGCCGTTACCGGCTACACGCTCCAGCTCTATTTCGACTTCTCCGGCTACAGCGCCATGGCCATCGGCCTCGGCCTCATGGTGGGCCTCAAGTTCCCGGAGAATTTCGACAACCCGTATCTTTCCACCTCGCTGGCGGAGTTCTGGCGGCGCTGGCACATCTCATTGTCGAGCTGGCTGCGGGACTATCTCTACATTCCGCTGGGCGGCAATCGCGGCTCCACCGGCCGGGTCTCGGCGAACCTTCTCATCACCATGGGCCTCGGCGGCCTGTGGCATGGTGCGAGCTGGACCTTCCTCGTCTGGGGGCTGTGGCACGGCTTCGGCCTCATGGTGGGCCGGGTGTGGAAGAATCTCGGCCTGCCGGGGACCGGAGCATTGGCCGGCCATATCCTCACGCTCGCCTTCGTCATGGTCGGCTGGGCGCTGTTCCGGGCGCAGAGCTGGAATGAGGCGAGAGTGATCTTCTCCGGCCTCGCCGGTGCCAACGGCGTGGCGCTGAGCCCGGCCATGGGCGCGGCCATCCGCCCGGTGGAGATCGCGACAGTGGTGCTGGGCATCGGCCTCGTCTATCTGCCGAAACTCATGCGCATCGACCCCTCCGCGCCCAATCCCGGCCATTGGCTTCGCGCCTGGGCGGCGCTGCCTTTGTTCCTGTTCGCCGTGCTGGTGCTGCAGGGACGGATGGTGGTGCCCTTCCTCTATTTCCAGTTCTGAGGGGGGACGATGCCGCATCTCGCCCGCGCCCTCGCAACCCTCGCCTTCCTCGCACTGATGCTGACCGGCCTCGGCTTTGTCGCCGCGCATCTGAAAGGCGAAGAGGCGCGCACCGCGCTCGCCGCGGCGGCGACCCCCGAGAATGCCCTGAACGGCCGCTTCACCGCCGTGCTCGACAAGCAGATCACCGCCGCCTTGCCCAAGCTGACGGGACTTGAGGATGTGCTCTCCGGCGTCGCCTACAAGGTCTTGGGCGATGCCGGCGATCTCGTGCGCGCGGGCTGCCCCGGCTGGCTATTCTACCGCGAAGAACTGATCGAGACGCCGCAGGCGCGGGCGAATTTCGAGGTCCGGCTGAAGATCGCCGCGAAGATCCGCGATGCGTTCGCGGCGCGAAATCTCGCCTTGGTGGTGCTTCCCGTTCCGGACAAGGCGCTTCTGGCGGCGGATCATCTGTGCGGCGCCTCCGTCTCCGGCGAGGCGCGCTGGCGGTCGGAGGCGTGGTGGGCGCAGAGCCGGGCGCTCGGGCTCGACCAGGTGGAGATCGCGCCCGGCTTTCCCGGCGCGGACGGCTTCCTGCGCACGGATACCCATTGGAACGTCGCCGGCGCGAAGCTCGCCGCCGGCCGCGTGGCGGAGGCCGTGCGCAAGCGCATTGGGCCGGGCACGCAAAAGATCAGCCTTTCGGAAAGCCCACCCAAGCCGCGCGTCGGCGACCTCATGCGCCTCGCCGGGCTTGAGCGCACCTATCGCTGGTCCGGCCCGCAGCCGGACCAGGAGCCCGAAGTGTCCGCCACCATCTCCCGCACCGGCGGGCTGCTGGATGACGTACCGGGACCGCAGGTGATCCTTGCCGGCTCGTCCTTCTCGCGCAATTCCGGCTTCCTCGAGTTTCTTCAGGCCGCCTCCGGCACCGAAGTCGCACAGAAGAGCCGCGACGGCTCCGGCTTTGCCGGCCAGCTTCTCGAACTTCTGATGGACGAGCCGCAGATTCTGGCTGAAACCCGCCTCGTGGTGTGGGAATTCCCCATGCGGGCGCTCACCCGGCCGCTGACGGATGTCGAACGCCGCTTTCTGGGAGATGCGAAATGACGACGTTTGCCGGCGCTGGACGCGCATTCACCCGCCGCCGCTTGCTGGCGACGAGCATGCTGGCGGGCGGCCTGATGGCGGTGGGCATGCTCGGTGCGCCGCTGCCGGCTGCGGCGCAGAACAGCGGCATCATCGCCGGCAAGGACGGCTGGCTGTTCCCGGGCTGGGAGAGCATCAGCGTCCTCAACCGCGCCGGCATCACCGCCAACGTCGCCCTGATGCAGGAGGCCAAGACGGCGCTGGCGACGCGCAACGTCACCCTGATGGTCATGGTCGTCCCCATGAAGGCGCCCTTCTACAAGGAGAAGCTGCCGGACGGGACGACGGTCTCCGCCGACGTCGCCGGCCAGTATGATTTCATCCTCGACCAGCTGAGGAAGGCCGGCATCGACACGGTGGACCTGCGCCCGGCTTTGAAATCGGTGCAGACCGGCAAGCAGACCAGCTTTTACCGCGCCGACTACCATTGGACCGCCTGGGCTTCCGAGGCGGCCGCGGATGCGGTGGCGCAGGCCATCAAGGCCAAGGTCGGCAAGCTCGCCGGCACCCCGCCCGGCGACAAGCTCGGCGAATGGGTCACGCAGCGCCATCTCGGTGATCTCGCCCAGCGCTTCCTCACACCGGACCAGCAGAAGCAGATCGGACCGGACCTCTATACTGTGCGCACGCCGGCGCCGGCCAAGACATCGCTGGTGGATTCCGCGCCCGCGCCGGTCCACATTATCGGCAACAGCTTCGTGCAGCCCTATCTCGGCTTTCCGCAGAAGCTGTCCAATGCGCTCGACCGGCCGGTGTCGCTGACCTGGAACCCGGGCAATGTCGGCCCATGGGCCACATTCCTCCAATACGTGACCTCGCCGGATTTCGCGAAGAGCCCGCCGCAGGTGCTGCTCTGGCAGTTCAACGAGGGGCCGTTCCACAGCGGGCCGCAGGCGACCGACCAGTGGGACGTGCCTTCGATCATGCCGCCCCAGACCTGGCGCGACCGCATGCTGGCGGCCGTGCGCCGGTAGGGTTTCGGTTAACATCTCCTGCCGAAGTATTAACGGTGCGCGAGGGAAACGCCCCTTGCGCGCCGTTTCCGTTTACGATTTCGCAAGAAACGGGTCACCAAAGTAAATGATCCGTTTACGGCATCCGATTATTGCATCTCGTTGTTAAGGTTAACTGGGGTTTAAGTAATCGCTGCCAAGGTGGGCCCATGACCACCGCGATTCACTTCCGTCCCTCCTCCGCGCCGACCCTCGACCGGGACCGGAAGAGGCTCCTGCGCGGCATCGCTATGGGCCTTGTGCTGGCGACGTCGATCGCAGCCCTGACGCTTTCAGCCGGACCGGCGGGGGCGCAGTCGCCCCAGCCATCTCCGGCACCGCAGGCCACCCCGGCACCGCAGCCACCGGAACTGACCGGTGCGGCGTGGGCGGCTGCGGATCGCGCCTATGCGGCCCAACGCGAGAAGAGATACGCGGACGTCGTGACCAATGCCCGCGAGGCGCTCAAGCTGCGTCCAGATGTGCCGCGGCTCTGGTTGCTGCTGATGGATGCGCTGGACGCCCAGGGCAAGACCGCCGAAGCGGTCGTCGCCGGCAACGCGGCCATCGCCGCCGGAATCACCGATCAGGCGCTCACGGCCCGGGTTCGCGCGCAGAGCCGCGTCCTGGCGCAGGAGCCCTCGGTCGCCGCCAACAAGGCGCTGGAAGCAGCCAACCCGAAGGCCGCCATCGAGCAGGCCCGCAAGGCCATCGCGCTGGTGCCCGACGACCTCAGCTATCGCGTGCTGCTGATCTACACCCTCCTCGCCGACGGACAGCTGGAGGCGGCCGACAAGGCAGCGAGCGAGGCGATCCAGGTGGATCCCCAGTCCTTCCTGCCGCGGACCCTGCGCGGCTACGTCCGGCTGCGCCTCGGCAAGGTGGCGGAGGCGGAACAGGATTTCGACACGGCGCTGAAGGATGAGGTGCTGTCGGGCCCCACCGCCCACGACGTGCGCCTGGTGATGGCGGACGCCGCCATCGCCGCGAACCACCCCCAGCGGGCGATCAAGCTTCTCGAAACGGTCGAGCCCGATGCCGCGGTGCAGGCGCGGCTGCGCGTCGCCCGTGCGCAGGAGCGCAATCCCAAGATCGTCCCCGCCAACGCGGCCCAGACGCTGCCGGTGCCGTTCCAGAAGTGCACCGACACGCCCTATGGCCCGTCCTGCAGCCTCATCCCCGCGACCACGCCGCCCGGCGGCGGGGTCAGCGACACCCCCGGCTACGATGCCGCGCTCGAGGCCTTCGGCGCCTATCGCGAGGGTAATGACAACCTCTCCGAGGCCCGCATCCGGGAAGCGCTGAAGGAAAACCCTGGCAATGCCCAGTGGCGGCGCCTGCTGATCGATTCGCTCGATCGCTCGAAGAAGTACAAGGAGCTGGACGTCGCCATCCGCGACGCCATCAGCCAGGGCGACAACGACCCCTCCCTGGTCGCCCTGCGCGCGGCCAACGACAAGCGCCTCGCCGAGCCGATGGCCGTGCAGGCCATCAAGGACATCGGCCGCGGCAAGGCCTCTACCGCCGTCACCTCGGCCCGGCAGGCGGTGGAGCGGGCGCCGGATGCGCTCATCTTCCGCATCGTCCTCATCGACGCCCTGATGGCGGCCAGCCAGTTCAAGGACGCCGAAACGGCAGCCTCGGGTGCCGTCGCGGACAATCCGAACGAGCCTCTGCCCCACATCCTGCGCGCGTGGCTGCTGCAGAAGACCGGCCAGCGCGACGAGGCGGCGCGCGAATTCGACACCGTGCTCAACAGCAACCTGCTGACCGACCTCGAGGAGCTGAACTACCGGCTCATCGCCGCCAATGCGGCCATGGCGGCCGGCAAGCCCGAGGACGCGCTCAAGGCGTTGGAGCCGCTCGACGCGGGCAAGAACAAGGAGGTCGGCGTCCTGCGCAAGCAGGCGGAGGCGCAGGTCAAGGCGCCCAACGCCGCGAAGCCCTCCCTCCAGCAGCCCGCCGTGCTGTGCCAGCCCACCAGCTACGGCGTCATCTGCTCGGTGTTCGCCAATCCGCAGATGCAGGCACCGGGCGTCGCCGGCCTCAATCCCGGCTCCCCCGGTTATGCTGCCGCCAGCGCCGCCTATGCCGCGTTCGCCCGCAAGGACTATGCGACCGCCATCACCGAGGCGCGCCGCGCGGTGGATGCGGAGCCGGGCAACCGCAATTATCAGACCCTGCTGCTCAACGCCTTGTCGTCGGCAGGCCGCTACGCCGAGGCCGAGGCGGTGGCGAGCCGGCTGCTGGCGGCGAGCCCGCGCGATGCCACGCTGCTGGTGCAGCGGGCCAATCTGCGCATGCAGGCGAAGGACTTCTCCGGCGCCGTCGCCGACTACAAGGCGGCGCTCGGTTCGCCCAACCTGCCGCCGGCCCAGGTGCGCATCGTGCGCCTTGGCCTCGCGGATGCGGCGCTCTCCGCCAAGCAGCCGGAGCTCGCCATCTGGGCGCTCCAGCCCTATGCCAACGAGGACAGCTACGAGGTGCAGGCTCGGCTCGGCTTCGCCTCCCTCGCGCTCGACGACAAGGAAGGCGCGCTTGCGGCCTTCAACCGGGCCGCGGCCCGCGCGCGCAACCAGCAGGAGCGCATGGCGATGCTCTCCGCCCGGCTCGGCGTGCTCTCGCAACTCGGCCGCAAGGACGAGGCACGGGAACTGTTCCAGGCTGCCTACAACAGCGGCGCCCTGCGGAACATGAAGCCGGTGGACCTCGCGGTGCTGGCGAGCCAGGCGGGCGAGGACGAACTCGCCTACGAATACTTCTCCGAGGCGAACAGCCGCTGGCGGCTGCGCGGCACCAACCTCATCAATGCCGCGTACAATGCGCGCCGCACCTATCACAACGCCGAGGCCGTCGATTACTTCAAGTCGGCCATCGACGAGGCGCGGGATGGCAAGCTCCAGCTCGACCCGCAATATCTCTTCGGCCTCCGGCGCGAGGTGGCCGAGCTGACCCGCACCTGGGGCGCCTATGCCTCGGTGAGCTACGGTCCGGTGGGCGTGGCGCCGGGCTCCTACCTCGTCCCGCAGACCTCGAATGGCGCCAACCACACGGTGGGTGCCGGCGGTGAAATCTACTGGCGCCCGCCGGGGATCGGCTATCGCGACGGCTCGATCTTCGAGCTGTTCGTGCGCGGCTTCGGCACGGTCTATGCGGACAACGGCGGGGCTACCGGCTTCGACACCATCCAGGGCTCCGTCGGCGCGCGCTGGAAGCCGTTCAAGACCGAGAACCTGGTGTTTGAAATCTCGTATCTCTTCCCGGTCGGCCAGTTCTCCCGCAACGATCTTCTGCTGCGCGCCGCCTATTCCAAGGCGGAAGGCACCGATCTTCGGGTCGACGTGGACAACTGGCGGGCATGGCAGATCTACGCCGACTACAATTACTTCGTGAGCCTGCCGGAGACGGTGGCCACCTTCGAAGGGCGCTACGGCCAAGCCTTCCGGATGGACGCCATCTCCGACCATCTGGTGCTGTGGCCCTATCTCGCCATCGGCGGCGGCTATGACACCGCCTATGCGACGCCGTTCGCCATGGGCATCGGGCCGGGCATTACCGCCCGCTACTGGTTCAACGAGGACGAATACACCGCACCGCGCTCCTACCTCGACTTCACGCTCCAGTATCGCTGGAAGCTTGCGGGCGACGACCGGGCCCAGGGCATCTTCGCCGGCGCTTTCCTCTCCTACTGAGCCGGGGAGAGGCAACAAGCGCGTGAGGGAACAAGGGCTTGCGCCACATCAAGGCGCAGGCCGGCCGCGGGCGGCATCGTCGCGGCATGATCTGCCCCGATACCAATACCCTCCTCGCCCGCTATGGGCAGCCGGTGCCGCGCTACACCAGCTACCCCACCGCGCCGCATTTCTCCCCGGAGGTCGATGCCGCGACCTACGCCCGCTGGCTCCAGGAGCTGCGGCCCGACGGCACGGTTTCCGTCTATATCCATGTGCCATTCTGTGCCGAGCTGTGCCTCTATTGCGGCTGCCAGACCGCCGTGGCGCGCAGCCGCACGCCGGTGAAGGCCTATGCCGACCGGCTGGTGGACGAGATCGGCCTCGTCGCCCGCCACCTGCCGGGACGGATGAGGCTCAGCCACCTGCATTTTGGCGGGGGCACGCCCACCATGCTCGCGGACGAGGACTTCGCCGCGCTCATGCTGGCACTGCGCGATGTCTTCGCCTTCGCCGACGATGCTGAGATCGCCATCGAGATCGACCCCCGGGTGATGGACGCGGACAAAGTGGCGGTGCTCGCCCGCGAGGGCTTCAACCGCGCCAGCCTCGGCGTGCAGGATTTCGACCCGACGGTGCAGGAGGCCATCGGCCGCCACCAGTCGCTGGAGGAGACGCAGCAGGTCGCCGACGCGCTCCGCGCGGCGGGCATTTCGGCGCTGAACCTCGATCTCATGTATGGGCTGCCGCATCAGGATCAGGCGTCCGTGCGCCGCACGGTGGAGGCGGCGCTGGCGCTCGATCCCGATCGCATCGCCGTGTTCGGCTATGCCCATGTGCCGTGGATGAAGAAGCATCAGGCGCTGATCCCCGAGGCGGCCCTGCCTGGTCCTGCCGAACGCCTTGCGCAGGCGGAGATGGTCGCCAGAATCCTGGCGGAGCATGGCTATCAGGCGGTGGGGCTCGACCATTTCGCCAAGGTGGACGATCCGATGGCGCGCCGCGCCGTCGAGGGCTCGCTCAAGCGCAATTTCCAGGGCTACACGACGGACGACGCGCCGGTTCTGATCGGCTTCGGCGCCTCGGCCATCGGGGCGATGCCCCAGGGCTATGTGCAGAATCTTCCCGCCACGCCCCAGTGGCACAAAGCGGTGGAGGCCGGGGCATTGCCCATCGCCCGGGGGATCGCCGTGAGCGACGAGGACCGGCTGCGGCGCCATGTCATCGAGCGCCTCATGTGCGACCTCGCGGTCGATCTCGACGCCGCGTGCCGAAGCTTCGGCTTCCCGCCGGAGACGTTCGCGGACGAGTTCGAGGCGCTGGAGCCCCTGATCGCCGACGGGCTGGCGGTGCGGCGCGGCACGGTCGTCGAAGTGCCGGAGGCGGCGCGGCCCTTCACCCGGGTGGTCTGCGCCGTGTTCGATGCCCGCCTCGTGGCGAGCCGGGCGGCGGCGCCGGAAAAGAAGCGGCACGCGGCGGCCGTTTAGGCTGGACAGCCCCGGACGCAGGTCCGGGGCTCAGCCCAGCGAACCAAATCCAATCAACTCAAGCCCACAAAAGAAAAGGCCCGCTGAGGCCGGGAGGCCGGAGCGGGCCAAGGGGGAACGCTGCTAATCGGAGAGAGCGCAGCGTGCCGGGGGAAGAACTCAGGAATTCAGGCGCTTCAGCGTCGCACCGTCCCGCAGCACCACGCGGCGCGAGGACGGCAGGGCGATGGCGGAAATCTCTTCGAGATGGGTGAGGGTGCGCGACACGGTCTCGATGGTGAGGCCGAGGAAGTCGGCGATGTCCTGCCGCGACATGGGCAGCGTCACCTCGATCCCGTTCGGACCCTGGCCCGCGCCGGCGCGCTCGGCCATGTCGAGGAGGAAGGTGGCGACCCGCTCCTGGGCGGTCTTGCGGCCGAGGACGAGCAGGTGATTCTGGGCGCGGCCAAGCTCGGCCGCGGTCAGCGCCCACAGGGCATGGGCGAGTTCCGCGTCGTCGGAGGCGCGGGAGAACAGGATCGAGCGCTTCACCCGCACGATCTTGCATTCGCTCACCGCCTCGGCGGAGAAGCGATGGCGGCCGGTCATCTCCCAGCCGAACACGTCGCCGGGCAGGCAGAAGGTCTCGATCTGGCGCCGGCCATCGCCGAGCAGCTTGCAGATGCGCACCGCACCGGACAGAACAATGTAGAGGTTTTCGGCCGGCTGATCCTCGCCGAAAATCTCGGCGTTGCGGGCATAGCTCGCAACCACTCCGAGGCGCGCGACCACTTCGGTGGGGGTTCGCGTGTCAGCCTCCTCGGTCCAGCGATGGGCGGGCCGTGCGGAAGCCATGGGTTCAGCGTAGGACTTGCTGCTGTAGGCCCGGGGCTGGGCATAGGTCTTGTGGGCGATCGCTGCTGCGGGGCTCGGCATCGGTTGACCCTTCCATCGGAGTTGAGAAAGGGATAACCGGCGGAACGCACGGGAAAAATTCGGATCGAACACTTAAGTCGGTCCCCTTAGGTACTATTACGTAGGGGCGGGACGTCGCATAGATTGGCGGTCGGCATGGCTTTGGCGGTGGAGGACGGGGCAGTGGCGCGCGGGAGAGGGCAGATGCTTGGCGATGCCGTGCGCGGCGCGGCCGCGGCGCTCGTCGCCCTGCTGCTGTGCCGGGTTGCCGGGCTCCAGCCGCTCGGCGGCGACGCGCTGCTGCTGCAACTGGCGGTCATCATTCTGGTGTCGGGGCGAGGCCTCGTGGCGGGTGGCGCGGCGGTCGCCGTTTCCTTTGCCGGCAGTGTCGCGCTGCGCGGCCTCGCCGGTCTCGATGCCCGGCTCGATCTGGCGGCGCCGGCGCTGTTCCTTGCCGTGGGGCTCGGCATCGCGGTGCTCGGCGAGCGCCTGCGCCGCACCCGGCTCGATGCGGCGGCGCGCGATCGCGACCTGCTCGCCCGCGAGGCGCACCTCTCCTCCATCCTCGATACCGTGCCGGACGCCATGGTGGTGATCGACGAGCGCGGCATCATGCGCTCCTTCTCCACCGCGGCGGAGCGTCTGTTCGGCTACACCGCGGCCGAGGCGGTGGGGCAGAATGTCTCGGTGCTCATGCCGTCCCCCCATCGCGAGGGACACGACGGCTACATCGCGCGGTATCTTGCCACAGGCGAGCGCCGGATCATCGGCATCGGACGCGTGGTGGTGGGCGAGCGCAAGGACGGCACGACCTTTCCCATGGAGCTGGCGGTGGGCGAGATGCGCTCCGCTTCGGAGCGGTTCTTCACCGGCTTCATCCGCGACCTGACCGAACGGCAGCAGACCGAGGCCCGCCTGCAGGAGCTGCAGGCCGAGCTGGTTCATATTTCGCGCCTCACCGCCATGGGCGAGATGGCCTCCACGCTGGCGCATGAACTCAACCAGCCGTTGTCGGCGATCGCGAACTACATCAAGGGTTCGCGCCGCCTTCTCGACGGCGGGACCGTGCGGGTGGAACTGCTCCAGGGGGCGCTGGAGAAGGCCGGCGAGCAGGCCCTGCGCGCCGGCCAGATCATCCGCCGCCTCCGGGATTTCGTCTCCCGCGGCGAGAGCGAGCGGCGGGTGGAGAGCCTCGCCAAGCTGGTGGAGGAGGCGAGCGCCCTCGCCCTGGTCGGGGCGAAGGAACATGGTATTCAGGTGCGCTTCCTCTACGACCCCAAGTGCGATCTCGTGCTGGCGGACAAGGTGCAGGTCCAGCAGGTGCTGCTGAACTTGATGCGCAACGCCCTGGAGGCAATGATGGAGACACCGCGTCGCCAGCTTCTGGTCAGGACGGAGGCGGTAGAGGACGACATGGTGATGGTCAGCGTCTCGGATACCGGGCACGGCATCTCCGCGGAGGTGGGCGCGCAGCTGTTCACGCCGTTCGTCACCACCAAGCGGCACGGCATGGGCGTGGGGCTTTCCATTTCCCGCACTATCATCGAGGCGCACGGGGGCCGCATCTGGGCCGAGCCCAATCCCGGCGGCGGCGCCGTATTCCGATTCACCCTCCGCGCCGTGGGCGATGCGGAGGCGGTGCATGACTGAGCAGGAGACAGCGGTGATCCACGTCATCGACGACGACGATGCGGTGCGCGAATCCCTCGCCTTCCTGCTCTCGACCGCCGGCCACGTGGTGCACGAGCACGCATCCGCGCGCCTGTTCGTGGAGGCGGGACTGCCCGCCGCCGACCCGGCCGCGAGCTGCATCATCACCGACGTGCGGATGCCCGGCATGACCGGCATCGACCTGCTCCAGCACCTGAAGGACAAGGGCTCCAGCGTCCCGGTCATCGTCATGACCGGCCATGGCGACGTGCCGCTGGCGGTGGAGGCCATGAAGCTCGGCGCCGCGGACTTCCTCGAGAAGCCGTTCGACGACGTGGCGATCCTCGACACCGTGAAGTCGGCGCTCGACCGCCGCCAGAAGACCAGCCAGCACGACGCCATGCGCGAGCAGGTGGTGGACCGCATCGGCGGCCTGTCGCAGCGCGAGCGGCAGGTGCTCGAATGTCTGGTGGCCGGACAGGCCAACAAGACCATCGCCTACGAGCTGGGCATCAGCCCGCGCACGGTGGAGGTCTACCGAGCCAACGTGATGACCAAGATGAAGGCGCAGAGCCTGTCGGAACTGGTGCGCATGGCTCTGCTCGCCGGCATCGCGCCGCGACCGGCGTGACCGGGGTACCGTTCTGCTCTTTCATCCCGTTCGGCCAGTGAGGGCTTGATCTAACGCAAGGCCCCCGACCCCCTCCCAAAGTAGGTTGGCACAGACCGACCACGCAGACCCGCGAGCGGGTCGTGGGAGAA
This sequence comes from Xanthobacter sp. DMC12, assembly GCF_056314105.1. Taxonomy (NCBI): domain Bacteria; kingdom Pseudomonadati; phylum Pseudomonadota; class Alphaproteobacteria; order Hyphomicrobiales; family Xanthobacteraceae; genus Xanthobacter; species Xanthobacter sp. DMC12. Next base: position 188,729 of record NZ_JBQUYZ010000002.1, read on the forward strand.
ATGATGGGATGATGGCGTCGGAAGAGCCGCCCGCGTTCGTCGTCCATATCGTCGACGATGACCCGGCGGTCTGCAATTCACTGAAATTTGCCTTGGAAGTGGACGGCTTCAACGTGCAGACCTATGCGCGCTCGGAGGATGTGCTTGCGGCCGACATCTCCTGCGGTGGTTGCATGATTGTGGACTACAATCTCCCGGGACTCAATGGTCTTGACCTGCTGCGGGAGCTTGACCGGCGCCACGTGCATCTCCCCGCCTTCCTCATCACCAGCAATCCCGCCCTGCACGTGCGTCGGCGCGCCACCGACCAGGGTGTCGCGATCATCGAGAAGCCGCTCCTCGGCAACCAGCTGGCCGAGGCGGTGCGCGACAGCTTCGCGCGCTCGCGGCCCTGCTGACGATTTCGCCTTTCCCACTTGCCCCGTTTTCCCTAGCGTTAACGACGGACCGCCGGGCCGAGCCTGAGGCCGGGCCCGAAGCATCGAGGCCGCCATGACCACGCGCAATCTCGACGCCCTCTTTCATCCCCGTGCCATTGCCCTTGTGGGCGCCAGCAACCGTACCGGCACCGTCGGCGCGCTGGCTGCGCGCAACTTGTTCGAGGCGGGATTCGAGGGGCCCATCCTCTCCGTCAACCCGAAGGAGCGGGCGATCCGCTCCTCGCTCAACTACGCCTCGGTGGCGGACCTGCCGATCCCGGTAGACCTCGCCGTGGTCGCCGCGCCGCCGGACCAGGTGCCGGGCGTCATCTCCCAGCTAGGTGAGAAGGGCTGCCGCGCGGCGGTGGTGCTGCCCGCCGGCTATGGGCCGGGCGAGCAGTTCGACGGGGCGGAGCAGCGCCAGGCGCTGCTGGACGCGGCGCGTCCGCACCTCCTGCGCATCATCGGGCCCAACGGCCTGGGCTTCATCTCCACCCGCGCCCACATCAACGCCAGCATCGCCCACCTGATGCCCGCCAAGGGTGATGTGGCCTTCGTCAGCCAGTCCGACACCATGACCGCGGCTGTACTGGACTGGGCCCACGCCCGCGGCTTCGGTTTTTCCCACGTGGCGGCGCTGGGCGAGAAGGCCGACGTGGATTTCGGCGACCTGCTGGACTATCTCGCCCTCGACAACACCACCCGCGCCATCCTGCTCTATGTCGAGAGCATCGCCGACGCCCGCAAGTTCATGTCGGCAGGGCGCATCGCGGCGCGTGCCAAGCCGGTCATCGTCATCAAGGCCGGGCGCAGCGTGGCCGGGGCGCAGGCCGCCTTGTCCCACACGGGCGTGCTCGCCGGCAGCGACCTCGTGTTCGATGCCGCCCTGCGCCGCGCCGGCATGCTGCGCGTCCACGAGATGCGTGAGCTGTTCGAGGCGGTGACGACGCTCTCTGCCGGCATCCGCCTCGCCGGCGAGCGGCTCGCCATCCTCACCAATGGCGGCGGTGCCGGCGTGGTGGCGGTGGACGCGCTGGAGGGCAGCGCCGGCCGGCTCGGCACTCTGCTGCCGGAAACGGTGGAAGCCCTGGACAAGGCGTTGCCCCGTACTTGGTCGCGCTCCAATCCGGTGGACATCCAGGCGGATGCGGACGGCGCGCGCTATGGCGCCGCCCTGAAGGCGCTGCTCGCCGACAAGGGCTCGGACGCCGTGCTGGTTCTGCACGCCCCCAACGCCTTGTCGGACAGCAGCGCCGCCGCGGAAGGGGTGATGGCGGTTCTGGAAGCCCGCCCGCGGGCGCCGGTGCTCACCTGCTGGCTGGGCGAGAGCGCGGCCGCCAACGCCCGCCGCCGCTTCGCCGCCCGCCGCATTCCCACCTATGACACGCCGGACGAGGCGGTGCGCGCCTTCGGCCATCTGGTGGCCTACCAGCGCAACCAGACCCTCCTGATGGAGACCCCGCCGGCGCGCTCGTTCGACGAGCCCGACCGCCCTGCCGCCCGACGGCTGGTGGAGGGGGTTCTCGCGGCCGGCCGCTCCGCCTTGACCGAGGTGGAGGCGAAGGCGGTTCTGGCCGCCTATGACATTCCGGTGGTGGACACCCGCATCGCATCGAGTCCCGAGGAGGCCGGGCGCCTCGCGGGGGAGATCGGCTTTCCGGTGGTGGTGAAGGTGCTGTCCCACGACCTCACCCACAAGTCCGACGTGGGCGGCGTGCGGCTCGACCTGCGCACGTGCGCCGCCGTCGAGGATGCCTGCCGGGCCATCATCGCCTCGGTGGCGGAGAAGCGCCCCGGCGCGCGCATCCAGGGCTTCACGGTGCAGGCGATGATCCGCCGGCCGAACGCCCAGGAACTGATCGCGGGCATCGGTTACGACAGCACGTTCGGCCCGGTGGTGCTGTTCGGGCAGGGCGGCACGGCGGTGGAGGTCATCGGCGACCGTGCCGTGGCGCTGCCGCCGCTCAATGGCGTGCTGGCCCGCGAGATGATCGAGCGGACCCGCGTGGCGAAACTGCTCGCCGGCTATCGCGACCACCCGCCCGCCGACATGAATGCGGTGGCCGGCACGCTGGTGAAGGTGGCGGAGCTGCTGGCCGACCTGCCGCAGATCGCCGAGCTGGACATCAACCCCCTGCTCGCCGACGAGCACGGCGTGCTCGCCCTCGACGCCCGCATCGTGGTGCATCCGACGCGGGTGGAGGGCACCCACCGCTTCGCCATCAAGCCCTACCCCTCCGACATGTCCAAGAAACTGGACCTGACCGATGGTTCCACGGTGGCGCTGCGGCCGATCCGCCCGGAGGACGAGCCCGGCCTCGTGGACGTGGTGCATCGCTCCGACCCGCAGGACGTGCGCATGCGTTTCCTCGGCTCGGTGAAGGACTTTCCGCACCTGATGGCGGCGCGCCTCTCACAGATCGACTACGACCGCGAGATGGCCTTCGTGGCGCAGGAGGACAATGGCGACATCTGCGGCGTGGTCCGCATCATCGCCGATCCCGACAACGACGCGGCCGAATACGCCATCATGGTTCGGTCCGATTTCAAGGGCAAAGGCCTCGGCTTCCAGCTGATGAGCGAGATTCTCGCCCATGCCAGGAAGAGGGGACTGAGGCAGGTGTTCGGAGACGTGATGCGTGAGAACGGCCCCATGCTGCGCCTCGCCGAGGACCTCGGCTTCAAGGCGACGCCGGGCAGCGAGGATCCCTCGGTGATGCGCGTGGTGCTCAACCTGGACGTGCCGTCGCCCGTTGGTGTCCAAATACCAGAGGAAGCTTGACGGCTGTGAACCTTGCGGCGATATCCCTATTGCCACCGCTCCGGGGAGGCTCCACGATGCCGTTGGTTTCCGAGCTCGGACAACCGGCGACGACGAGCGCTGGAAGGGTTCGGGGGAGGAAAAGATGCGCCGGAGGCCGCCCGACCATCCGCTTGATGGCAGGGAACGGGAACGCCGTCGCCATGATCGGCAAGAGTGAATCGTGAGCGATGCCAATGAAGTAGCGCGAGGCCCCTGGCAATCGGAATATCTTGCGCTGCATGATCCCGTGACCAGTCTGCCGAACCGCCTTCTCATGATGGAATTCCTCGCCGGCGCGCTCAGCTCGCCGCAGGAGGGCCGGCGCACGCTCGCCGTGTTGGCGCTCGACATCGATAATTTCCGTCAGCTGAACGAGATGTACGGCCTGGCCTCGGGCGATCTGATCCTCGCCGAGACCGCGCGCCGGCTGCGCCGCTGCGTGCGCGACAACGACCTCGTGGCCCGAGTCGGCGCCGACGAATTCATCCTGATCGCCACGGGCCTCGCCGATTCGAAGGCGGTGGACGGCCTCCACCGTCGGTTGCAGGCGGCGCTGAGCGTTCCGGTGGCGCTGCCCTCCGGCGCGGTGGCCTATCCGCAGGCCGACATGGGCATCGCGCTCGCGCCGCTCGACGCTCACGAGCCCGACAGCCTGATCCACTGCGCCGAGCTCGCCCTCAACCGCGCGAAGCAGGAGGGGCCGGGTGCCTGCTGCTATTTCGCCGCCGACATGAACGACGAGATGGCCGGGCGCCGGACGCTGGAAGGCGACCTGCGGCGCGCCATCGTGTCCGATGAGTTCGTGCTGCTGTTCCAGCCGCGCTGTGACGCGCGCACGCTGGAACTGCTCGGCGTGGAGGCTCTGATCCGCTGGGACCATCCCCAGCTCGGCCGCCTCGCCCCCGACGAGTTCGTGCCCATCGCCGAGAAGAGCGGTCTTGTGATCCCGCTCGGTGAATGGGTGCTGCGCAAGGCCTGCGATACGATCTCCCGCCTGCCCGAGTTGAACGTCTCGGTGAACGTCTCCGTGGTCCAGTTCCGCAATGGGGAACTGGTGGGCACGGTGGAATCGGCGCTCAAGGCGACCCGGCTGCCGGCTCACCGGCTGGAGCTGGAGATCACCGAGAGCGTGCTGATCGAGAATACCGACAAGGCGCTCGACATCCTCGAAGGGCTGAAGAAGCTCGGTGTCCGCCTGTCCATGGACGATTTCGGCACCGGCTATTCCTCCCTCGGCTATCTGCGCACCTTCCCGTTCGACGCACTCAAGATCGACCGCCGCTTCGTCGGCGACCTCGACCAGAGCAAGGGCGCGCTCGCCATTGTGCAGGCCATCCTCGGCCTCGGCCGCGCGCTGGGGATGCAGGTGGTAGCGGAAGGTGTGGAGACGGAGAGCCAGCTCGCCGTCCTGAAGGCCGATTCCTGCGACGAGGTGCAGGGCTTCTATCTCGGCCGCCCCATGACCGAAGAGGCGCTGCGCGCCTATATCGCCGAGCGCCGGCTGGCGAGCTGAAGCGCTCGCGCTACGCCTTGTTTCGGCGGGATCAGAGCCAGGGCGCCGGCCGGTCCAGCGCGATCAATGCCGCGGGTTCGACCCGCGGGCGCACCACCGCCGCCTCCGGTCCGCGCACCAGCACCTCGGGGATGAGGGCGCGGGTGTTGTAGGTGCCGGACTGCACGGCGCCATAGGCGCCCGCCGTCATCACCGCCAGCAGGTCGCCGGGCTTCACCTCCGGCAGCGGCCGGTCGAGGGCCAGGAAATCGCCGGTCTCGCAGACCGGACCGACCACATCGGCCACGGCCACGGCGGCGTCCGCGGCCGGCTCGGCCACCGGCACGATGTCGTGGTGGGCCTCGTAGAGGGTGGGGCGGATGAGATCGTTCATGGCGGCGTCCACCACCACGAAGGTCTTGCCCTCGCCCTTCTTCACATAGACCACGCGGGTGACGAGGATGCCGGCATTGGCCACCAGCATCCGTCCCATCTCGAACACCAGCGGCAGCTTGATGTCGCCGAGCGCCCGGCCCACCACCTCGGCATAGGCGGCGGGGGAGGGCGGCACCGGGTCGGAGGCGGCATAGGGCACGCCGAGCCCGCCGCCGAGGTCCATGTGGTGCAGCTTGTGGCCGGCAGCCATGAGGTCGCGTGCCAGCTCGGCGAGCAGCGTCACGGCATTCTCGAACGGCGCCATGTCGGTGATCTGGCTGCCGATATGCATGTCCACGCCTGATATGGCGAGGCCCGGCAGGCGGGCGGCGTAGTCGTACACGTCCCGGGCGCGGGAAATGGGGATGCCGAACTTGGTGGCCGACTTGCCGGTGGAGATCTTCTTGTGGGTCTTCGCGTCCACGTCCGGATTGACGCGGATGGAGACCGGGGCCGTCACGCCCTTGGACCGGGCGACCTCGGACAGGGCATCGAGTTCAGGCTCGCTCTCGACATTGAAGCAGAGGATGCCGGCGTCGAGCGCCTCGCCCATTTCCTCCCGCGTCTTGCCGACGCCGGAGAAGACGATGCGCTCGCCCGGCACGCCGGCGGCCCGGGCGCGCATCAGCTCCCCGGCGGAAACGATGTCCGCCCCCGCGCCAAGGCGGGCGAGGGTCGAGATCACGGACTGGTTGGAATTGGCCTTCAGCGCGTAGCACAAAAGCACGTCGCGGCCGGCGAACGCCTCCATGAACACGCGGTAGTGCCGCTCGAGCGTGGCCGTGGAATAGCAATAGAAGGGCGTGCCCACCTCGGCGGCGAGGGGGGTGAGGTCCACGTCCTCGGCATGGAGGCGGCCGTTGCGATAGTCGAAATGGTGCATCGGGGCGGCTTGTCGAAGGCTCGTTCTGCGCGCCGGCCGGGGCGGCGCCGTCAGGCGGGCGCCGGGGAGCGAGGGAGGGGTTGCTGTGCGGAAGGCCGTTGGGCGTGGCCTTCGGGCCTGCGGATCAGAGCAGGCCGTCGATGAGGAGCGGCTGGTCGGGGCGGTCGATGCCCTTGAGCAGCTTGTCCGAGCTGTTGGTGGAGCCTGCCGCCTTCTTCTTCTCCCAGGAGGCGTGCGGCACGGCGCTCTCGTTGAACTCCGCCGCTGTCTTGGGCGGGGTATATGGAACGGCGCCGTCCGCGGCGGCCGTGGCCGTGGCGGGCTTGGGCGGCGGGGGCGCCGCGTGGGCGCCCGGCGGGGGCTCCAACGGACCCTTCACCCCGCACGCCGCGAGGGCGAGGGTGCCGCAAAGGGCCATCAGGGTCGCAAGGGTTCGCATCTTCGTCCGTGCCATTGGCATCAAGGTCGGCGCCACTATAGCCCGCGCTGCGGTAAAGGCGAGCCCCCGGGGCGACCGGGGGCTGCTGCCCGTCCGCATCAGCTCGCGTCCGGGGCCGCGCCGAGGCGCTTCAGCCAGCGCCGCGCCTGGGCCCGCACCCGCTGCGGCGCGGTGCCGCCGTAGCTCGTGCGGCTGCGCACGGAGCGCACCACGGACAGCACGGAGAAGACGTCGCCGGTGATGCGCTTGTCCACTGCCTGCATGTCCTCGAGCGGCACCTTGTGCAGCGCAATGCCGCGGTCGGAGGCCAGTGCCACGATGCGCCCGGTGATGTGGTGCGCCTCGCGGAACGGAATGTTCAGCGCCCGCACCAGCCAGTCGGCGAGGTCGGTGGCGGTGGAATAGCCCTGGCCGGCGGCAGAGGCCATGCGCTTCTCGTCGGGCACGAGGTCCCGCACCATGCCGGCGCTGGCGGCGATGACGAGCGAGAGGGCCGAGAAGGCGTCGAACGCGCCTTCCTTGTCCTCCTGCATGTCCTTGGCATAGGCCAGAGGAAGGCCCTTCATGACCACGAGGATGCCGGTGAGCGCGCCGATGATGCGCCCGGCCTTGGCACGCACCAGCTCGGCGGCGTCGGGATTGCGCTTCTGCGGCATGATGGACGAGCCGGTGGTGAAGGCATCCGACAGCTTCACCAGCGCGAAGGACGGCGAGGTCCAGATCACCACCTCCTCGGCGAAGCGCGAGAGGTGGACGGCGCAGATAGACGCCGCCGAGAGCGTCTCCATCACGAAGTCGCGGTCGGAGACGGCATCGAGCGAGTTGGCGGTGGGCCGGTCGAAGCCGAGCGCCGCGGCGGTGGCCTCGCGGTCGATGGGGAAGGAGGTGCCGGCCAGCGCCGCTGAGCCCAGCGGGCATTCGTTGAGGCGCGCCCGCGCGTCCGCGAAGCGGCTGCGGTCGCGCGCCACCATTTCCACATAGGCCATCAGATGGTGGCCGAAGGTCACCGGCTGGGCGGTCTGCAGATGGGTGAAGCCGGGCATGACGGTGGCGGCGTGGGCCAGCGCCTTCTCGGCCAGCGCCCGCTGGAGATCGGCGAGCTGGGCGTCGAGGGCATCCACCGTGTCGCGCACGTAGAGGCGGAAGTCGGTGGCCACCTGATCGTTGCGCGAGCGGGCGGTGTGGAGGCGGCCGGCTGGGGCGCCGATCAGCTCGGCGAGGCGCGATTCCACGTTCATGTGGATGTCCTCCAGCTCGCGCCGGAAGGAGAACTTGCCCGCCTCGATCTCTGACAGGATCGTGTCTAGACCCTTGGTGATCTTCTGGGCATCTTTCGCCGCCACGATGCCCTGGGCGGCCAGCATGGCCGCATGCGCCTTGGAACCGGCGATATCCTGCGCATAAAGACGCTGGTCGAAGCCGATGGAGGCGTTGATCTCCTCCATGATGGCGTCGGGGGCAGTGCTGAAGCGCCCGCCCCACATCTTGTTGCTCATGACGGACCCTCCGGTGATGACCAATGCCGACGACAGCCGCGCGACAGACTCTCAGGACACGGCAACCGGCCCCGGGCCGGGTGCGCCGGTGGTGAGGCGCTCTTCCGCGGTGAGGACGATCGGCGTGGTCGCGCTGGCGACGCTGGCGGGCGCCGTGGCCGGCGCGCTCGCCCTATACGGGATGAACCGCCTCCCCGGCAATGCGCCGCAGGGCCAGAGCGTGGCCAACGTGCCCACCGCCGCCCCTTCGGTCGCCGCCGCCGATCCCGCCTGCACCGGAACCGTGGAGCGGGTGCGGGCCTTCGCGCCCCTCGCCAAGGGCGAGCTTGCGGCGCTCGCGCTGGCGAGCGAGCCGCGCCGCCTGCCGCCACTCACCTTCACCGACGCCGCGGGCAAGCCGGTGACGCTGGCCGATTTCAAGGGTCGGGTGGTGCTGCTCAACCTCTGGGCCACCTGGTGCGTGCCCTGCCGCAAGGAGATGCCGGCCCTCGACCATCTGGAGAAGCGGCTCGGCGGGCCGGATTTCGCCGTGGTGGCGGTCAATCTCGATACCCGCGATCCGGACAAGCCGCGCGCCTTCCTGTCGGAAATCGGCGTGAACAGCCTCGCCTTCTATGCCGATCCGGCGACCAAGACCTTCCAGGCCCTGCGCGGCGTGGGGCGGGGCTTCGGCCTGCCCACCACCCTCCTCGTCGATCGGGACGGCTGCGAGATGGCCTATCTGGCAGGCCCGGCCGAATGGGGCGGTGCCGATGCCGAAGCGCTGGTGAAGGCCGCCATCGGCGCCGGCCGGGCGGATGCCGGAACCACCCGCTGAGCTGTAGCTTGGGGGCAGGGGGACCTGCCCCAGCGGCGTTAGCCACTTCCCAAAGTGCAAAAATATCGCCCCGCTTAAAGCTCTTGCAACCTTCGGGCGGCAGAGTGCTCTGCAACCAGGGGGATGGGGAATCGGGGCGCGGCCGGGGCGGCGGCGAAGCGCTGCCGTTTACCTTTCTTTCACTCCTTTTTCATTTGCGCGAAATGAGCTGGTATATCTTGCTCTTGACAGCACGCTTGCGCGCGTTCATTCGAAGTCGAATCACCGGTGGCGACCATTGAAAATACTATCGATTTTCGGAACGCGCCCTGAGGCGATCAAGATGGCGCCGGTGGTGCGGGCTTTGGGCCGCGAGCCGACCATTCAGTCGCTGGTCTGTGTCACGGGACAGCACCGGGAGATGCTGGACCAGGTTCTCCGCCTCTTCGACCTGACGCCCGACTTCGATCTGGGTCTGATGTCTCACAATCAGGGGTTGAACCGCCTTGCCGGCGGGGCCCTCGCCGCCCTCGACAGTGTGCTGGAGGACGTGAAGCCGGATCGCGTGCTGGTCCATGGCGACACCACCACCGCCATGGCAGCAGCGCTCGCCGCCTTCCATCGCCGCATTCCGGTGGGGCATGTGGAAGCGGGCCTGCGCACCTACCATCTCGGCCAGCCCTTCCCGGAGGAGATGAACCGCCGCATCGCCGATCTGTGCTGCGATCTCCTGTTCGCGCCCACCCCCGGCTCGCGCGACAATCTTCTGTCGGAGCAGCTCGAGGGGCAGGTCTTCGTTACCGGCAACACGGTGATCGACGCGCTCCAGGCCGTGCAGCGTCGCCTCGACGCCGATCCGGACCTGCGTGCGACCATCGACGCCGAACTCCCGCAGCTCGATCCGCGCCGGCCCATCCTTCTGGTCACCGGGCACCGGCGCGAGAATTTCGGCGACGGATTCCGCAACATCTGCGAGGCGCTGGACGAGATCGCCGACCGCGGCGACGTGGAGATCGTCTATCCGGTCCACCTCAATCCCAACGTCAAGGGACCGGTGACGGCCGCGCTCGCCGGCCGGCCCAACGTGCATCTCGTGCCGCCGCTCGACTATCTGCCGTTCCAGCGGCTGATGCAGCGCTCGCACATCGTGCTCACGGATTCCGGCGGCGTGCAGGAAGAGGCGCCCGCGCTGGGCAAGCCCGTCCTCGTCATGCGCGAGGTGACGGAGCGGCCGGAGGCGGTCCACGCCGGAACGGTCCAGCTCGTGGGCACGGGCCGCACCGCCATCGTCAACGCGGTGTCACGCCTTCTCGACGACCCGGCGGCCTATGCGGCCTACGCCGGACGCATCAACCCCTACGGCGACGGGCAGGCCTGCCGCCGGATCGTGGACTGCATCTGCGGGCGGCCGGTGCAGGAATTCTCCCCCCTCCAATCCCCGCCTGCCGCGTCCGCTCCTCGGCGTCCCGCCGGCCTCGACGCCCTGCTCGTGAGAGACTGACATGCGACACGTTTCCACCTCCATCGCCCGTGGCGGGGCCGCCCGTGGCCTTCGCGCCCGGCGCTTCTCGACCCTGGCCGCTGCGCTCGTCCTGCCGGTGAGCCTGCTTTCGGCCTGGCCGGCTGCCGCGCAGTCGCGCAGCCCGGCGCCGCCGGTGGTTGCGCAGGCCCCCGTCGCGCAGGCCCCCGTCGCGCCGCAGCCGGTCTACGTGGCGCCGGCCTATGTGCCGCCGGTGGACCCGATCCTCTCGGCCATCCAGGAGCGGGCGGCGGACACCCGCGTCACGCGGTCCTTCACCCTCGGCGACCTCGGCATCGAGGGCCCGGTGGTGCTGCAGGGCATGGATGCGCGGCGCGACATCTACCTGCCGGTTCCGGCCGGCGTGCCGCTGGAGAATGCCAGCATCGCCGTCGAAGGCGAATATCTGCGCGGCGACGGCGGGCGCACCACGATGGTGTTCTCGGTGGACGGCACGCCGGTGTTTTCGCGGCGCCTGGAAGGCGACAACGGCGGCGCCAGCGCGACGATCGCCGTGGATGAGCGCACCCGCGATACAGGCTTCGTGCGTTTCGGCACCGCCTGGTCGTCGGTGATCGGCGAGGCGCTCTGCGCCGACGAGCGCGGCATCGGCAACGTGCTGAAGCTGCGCCCGAGCACCCGCTTCACCTACAGCTATGATGCCGGACAGGTGCGCAATCTCGCCACCGCCTGGAGCGGCATGCCCGGCTCGGGCTCGCTGCTGGTGGCGGGCGGCACCCTTTCCAGGGACACCTATGACACCGCCTGGCGGCTCGGCCTCGCCCTCGAGACCGCGGGCAAGCGCCTCGTGGTGAAGACGCTGCCGTCCATCGGCGACGAGGTGGACCTCTCCAATCTGGACGTGCCGGCCTCGCTGCGCGCCGTCGCGCCCTTCTCCAGCTTCGTCGGCGTCAAGAGCTACCGCATCCGCGATGCCTCCGAACTCGGCGCGCTGCTGGTCCTGCCCGGCTCCCCGCTCGGTGCTGACGTGGCGGTGGCGGACGTCGCCCTGCTGTCCGGCATCCGCGGCGCGCTCGACGCCCTCGGTGCCCGCCTCGGCACCGCCTCTGCCGCCTTCACCGAATGGCGCGCCCGGGCGGCGAGCCTCGGATCGGCCAGCATCGCTCCCGACGAGGTGAGCCTGCAATTCCTCGCCGGACGTCCGGTGATCGCGGTCGGCGGCGCTGCCGGCGGCAAGGCCACGCAGCTGTTCGACAGCTTCTGGCGCTCCTCGCTGACCTCCGGCACGGTGATGATCCGCGCCGTGGACGTGGGACCGGAGAAGCCCTCCTCCGTGCCGCTGTCGAGCCTCGGCCCGACCGACGGCAATCTCGACGTGCTTGCCCGCGGCGACTGGGTGGTGACGTTCGATCTCGCCGCCGCCACCGGCGGCCGGAGCCTGCCGAGCCGGCTGAACCTCGATGTCGCCGCCGCGCCCGGCGCCTCGACCTCCGAGCCGGTGGTCGCGGTATTCCTCAATGACGTGCTGCTGGCCGCCAAGCGCCTCGACGCCACCGGCCATCCCGAGCGCGTCTCGGCCGCCGTGCCGCCCTATGCACTGGCGGCCCGCAACGTCCTGCGCGTGACCTTCCAGCGCCAGCCGGTGAGCGACCGCTGCCGCGAGACGCCCCAGGCCTTCCCGGTCTCGGTCCTGCCCACCAGCCATTTCGAGCTGGGTGGCGCGGCGCCGGGCGGCGACTTCCTGGGCGTGATCTCGGCCATGGCCTCGGGCGGCAAGCTGCTGGTGCCGGACAGCTACCTTGCAACTTCCAAGTCCAGCCTGCCGCGCGTGGTGCGCGCTGCTGCCGCCGCCGGCATGCCGGCCGGGACCAGCACCTTCGAGGTCTCCTCCGTGGGCACGCCGTTCCGCGCCACCGGCGGCTTCCTTGCCATGGACGTGCCGGTGCAGGGCGTGACGGCGAAGGCCAAGGTGGATGGCGACCGCCTCATCGTCGGCAATGACGAAAAGGCGCGCCTGCTCGACATCACCGGCCTCAAGAACGTGGCCCTGGTGCAGGCGGTGCGCGGCGACGATGCGCGCGGCATCCTGTGGCAGAGCATCGGGCCGGTGGCCATGACGCCGGCCAAGCCCGTGCGCCTGTCGAAGGGCGACGTGGCCCTGGTGGGCGTCGAGGGCACCCTGACGGAGCTTGCCGCCTCCGGAGCGGCGCCGGGGACGGTGCGTGTCGCCGACACCGACGGTGCCGCCGGCACCCTGCAGCGGCTGTGGCAGAATTCGTCGGACTGGGGCCTGCCGCTCGGCATCGGCGCCGCCGCCCTGTTCTTCCTGCTGCTGATCCGCGCGTCGCAAGTGCGTCGCCGCGGCAACTGACCGGATCGGGACCGCCGCCATGGAACTCTACTGGCCCTATCTCCTGGCCGATTACATCCGCGTGGTCGAATACGTGGCGGCCGTGGTGGCGGTCATCATCCTGATCTCGTCCATCGACGACCTGTTCATCGATGTCTGGTACTGGGGGCGGCGGATCTACCGCCGCTTCGTCATCGAGCCGTTCATCCGTCCGCTCACCCCGGCCATGCTCTACCAGAAGGACGAGCAGCCGCTGGCTATCATGATCCCCGCCTGGCTCGAATCCCCCGTGATCGCGGCCATGATCGAGAACATGGTGAGCGTGCTGGACTACCGGCGTTACACGATCTTCGTCGGCACCTATCCCAACGACCCGGAGACCATCGCCGAGGTCGAGCGCATGCGGCGGCGCTACAAGCAGCTGGTGCGGGTGGAGACGCGCAACCCCGGCCCGACCAACAAGGCCGACTGCCTCAACGCCGTTGTGCGCGCCATCTTCCAGCACGAGCAGATGACCGGCGTCGAGTTCGCCGGCCTGGTGCTGCACGATGCCGAGGACGTGCTGCATCCGCTCGAGCTGCGGTATTTCAGCTATCTCCTGCCGCGCAAGGATCTGATCCAGGTGCCGGTGCTCTCGCTGGAGCGCCACTGGTCGGAGCTGGTGGCCGGCATCTACATGGACGAGTTCGCCGAGTGGCACGCCAAGGACCTCGTGGTCCGCGAGAGCGTGGCCGGCTCGGTGCCATCGGCCGGGGTGGGCACCTGCTTCTCCCGCCGGGCGATGCTCCACCTTCTGTCCGACGGCACGGGCGAGGTGTTCAACACCGCGAGCCTCACCGAGGATTACGACATCAGCGCCCGCCTCTATGCGGCGAACATGCAGTCGATCATCGCCCGCCTGCCGGTGGAATACATCGTCAAGCGCGAAAGCCTGTTCGGCTTCGGCCAGGAGAAGGAAATCCTCCTTTCCATGCCGCTGTGCGTGCGCGAGTTCTTCCCCGATACGTTCCGCACCTCCTACCGGCAGAAGGCGCGCTGGTCCCTGGGCATCGCCTTCCAGGGCTGGCGGCACATGGGCTGGCGCGGCAACTGGGCGACGAAATACTTCCTGTTCCGCGACCGCAAGGGCATCGTCACTTCGCTCGTCGCGGTGCTCGCCTATGTCGTCGCCGCGCACTTCCTCCTCTTCATGGGCGCCGAGAAGCTCGGCCTGCTGCCCGCCCGCTACCCCTCCATCTTCGCCACCGAGACCTGGCTGCTGGCGGTGCTGACCGGCAACGCCGTCGCGTTCGGGCTACGGCTGGTGCAACGGTTCTACTTCGTGGCCAACGTGTATGGCTGGGAACAGGGACTGATGTCCGTTCCGCGCGTGGTCATGTCCAACTTCGTCAACTTCGCAGCCACCGTTCGGGCGTGGAAGCTGTTTCTCGGCCACCTCTTCTTCGGCCGGAAGATCGTGTGGGACAAGACCGCCCACGACTTCCCGGACCAGCTGGAGCTTGGCCAGCAGCGCCAGCGCCTGGGCGAGCTTTTGCTCACCTGGCAGGCCGTTCTGCCGGAGCATGTGGAGGAGGCCCTGGCCCTGCAGGCCGAGCGTCAGCAGCCTCTGGGACGCATCCTGGTCTCGCGCGGCTGGCTCGACGAGGAGACCCTGGCGGAGGCCATGGCCTTTCAGTCCAACCTGCCGCGGACGACCGTCACCGAGGCGATGGTGCGCCAGTTCAACGATCTGCTTCCCATCGACATGATGGTGCGGCGGCGCGTGCTGCCCATCGGGCGCGATCCCCGCGGGCGCCTGATCGTCGCGGTGCCCTCGCCGCTGGGCGACAAGGCGATGGAAGAGCTGCGCCGCGCCATCGGCGACGAGCCGCTCCAGCGCATCGCCCGCGAGAGCGAGATCAACGACGGCCTGCGCCTGCTGCGCGGCGTGACCGGCACCGCGGACGGCCAGAAGTCGCCACCTCTGCTCGGCGACCTGCTGCTGGAGAAGGGGCTGATGCGGCGCGAAGCCTTCGAGGCCGCCATGGAGAACTACCACCCCGACGAGGATGGCCGGATCGGCGAATATCTCGTGCGCTCCGGCGTGGTGACGGAGGAAGCCCTGCGCGCCACGATCCGCGAGCAGGAACGCCGCGTCGCCGCGTCGCTCGCGCCGGTATGATCCTCGGCGCGCCCGGCAAAGCCGGCCTGACGGCCTCCGGCCGGGCCAAGTCCGGGCGAGCAACGTCCGGGCTAGCAACGTCCGGGCGGGCGACCTCTGACCGAGCGGGGTGCCCGTGGCGCATTTTCCATCAAGACGCGTCATGGCGCGGCTGAGCCGGCGCGCCGCGCTCGGCCTCGGCGCGGCCGCCGCGAGCACGGGCCTTCTGGGTCTGGACCTTGCGCTGGGCGCGCGCGACCGCCGTGCCGGCGGGCTCATCGACGGCATCGTCTGGCAGGTCCATGGCGGTGCGCTCGATCCCCGCGGTGACTGGGATTTCATCGGCGCGAGGAGCCTGCTGGTGCAATGGTTGGTGGCCGACGGCACCGCTTTCGTGCCGCTGCCGAAGCTCGGCCTCAAGCTCATTCCCGATGCGCCGAACTGGAAGCGCATCGCCCGCGAGCCGTGGGCCAGCCAGATCATCGCCGGTCTCGCCAGTGACTTCTCCGAGCCGAAGGCCCGCGCGAACGTGGTGGAGCTTGGCGCCTTGTCGGCCAAGGTGGCGCGACAGAAGCTGCCGTTCCGCCCGGCCGGCTTCTATTTCCCGGTTGAGGCCGATCCCACCTGGAAGGAGGTGGGGCGGATGCGCGAGGCCCTCGCCCCCATTCCGCGCCCGCTGTGGGTGAGCTGCTATGACAATTCCAACGTCGGCCCGGAGGCGCTGGCCGACTGGATCGAGCTCTGGCTGCCGCGCGACGTGGGGCTGTTCTTCCAGGACGGCTGCGGCATCTACACCCGCGCACCTGAGGCGGCCCGCCGCTATGCGGAGGTGATCTCCCGGCGCCTCGGTGCCCGCCGCTTCAAGATCATCGCCGAGGCCTTCCGTCCGTCCGGCAACGGCGCCTTCCGCGCCGCGACCGCCGCGGAGCTGCTGCCGCAGCTCAAGGCCTACGAGGGCTTCGAGGTCTTCGTCTTCGACGGCCCGCACTATGTGGACCGCCTCATCGTGCAGCAGTTGATGGCCGGCTGACCGCGCCGCGGGCGCGTTGGCCAACACAGCCGGCGCTGCACATCAGGTGGCCCACTCGGCCCTTTCGGGGCCGATGGCATCAATGCCGGAAGTGGCGCACGCCCGTGAAGACCATGGCAAGGCCGGCCTCGTCGGCGGCGGCGATCACCTCCGCGTCGCGCATGGAGCCGCCAGGCTGGATCACCGCCGTGGCACCCGCCTCCACCGCCGCCAGCAGGCCGTCTGCGAAGGGGAAGAAGGCGTCCGAGGCGACCACCGAGCCCTTGGTGAGCGGCACCGAAAGGCCCGCCGCCTCGGCCGCATCCAGCGCCTTGCGGGCGGCGATGCGCGCCGAATCCACGCGGCTCATCTGGCCGGCGCCGATGCCCACGGTGGCGAGGTCCTTGGCATAGATGATGGTGTTGGACTTCACATGCTTCGCCACGCGGAAGGCGAAGCGCATGTCGGTCAGCTCCTGCTCGGTCGGCGCGCGCTTGGTGACGACCTTCAGGTCGAGATCATCGGCGCTGGCGTTGTCGCGACCCTGCACCAGCAGGCCGCCGGCCACGGTCTTCACGGTGAGGCCGGGGGCGCGGGGGTCGGGCAGGCCGCCGGTGAGGAGCAGGCGGAGGTTCTTCTTGGCGGCCACCACGGCGATGGCTTCCTCGGTGGCGTCGGGGGCGACGATCACTTCGGTGAAGATTTCCACCATGGCCCGGGCGGCCTCGGCGTCCAGCGTCCGGTTCACGGCGATGATGCCGCCGAAGGCCGACACCGGATCACAGGCGAGCGCCTTCTTGTAGGCGGCGGCGAGGTCCGCGCCCTCGGCCACGCCGCAGGGGTTGGCGTGCTTCACGATGACGACCGCCGCCGTGCGGGCGGGGTGGAATTCGGCCACCGCCTCGAAGGCGGCGTCGGTGTCGTTGATGTTGTTGTAGGAGAGCTGCTTGCCCTGCACCTGCCGGGCCGTGGCGACACCGGGACGAATCTCGTCCGAGGCGTAGAAGGCCGCCGACTGGTGCGGGTTCTCGCCGTAGCGCAGCGCCTCGATGAGCTTGCCGCCGAAGGCACGGAAGGCGGGGGCCTCCTCCTTCAGCTCGCGGGCGAACCAGTTGGAGATGGCCGCGTCATAGGCAGCGGTGCGGGCATAGGCCTTCTGCGCCAGCTTGCGACGCAAAGCGAGGGTGGTGCCGCCATGCTCGGCGATCTCATGCAGAACCGCCTCATAGTCCACGGCCTCCACCACCACGGCCACGTCGTTGTGGTTCTTGGCCGCGCCGCGGATCATGGAGGGTCCGCCGATGTCGATGTTCTCGATGGTCTCCTCGAAATCCGCCTTGCGGGCGACGGTCGCCTCGAACGGATAGAGGTTCACCACCACCAGATCGATGGGGGCGATGGCGTGCTCGGCGAGGGAGGCCTGATGGCCGGCATCGGCGCGGATGGCGAGGATGCCACCGTGGACCTTGGGATGGAGGGTCTTCACCCGGCCGTCCATCATCTCGGGGAAGCCGGTCAGCTCGCTCACGTCCTTCACCGGCAGGCCGGCGTCGGCGATGGCCTTGGCGGTGCCGCCGGTGGAGACCAGCTCCACGCCATGGGCGACGAGCTTGGTCGCGAACGGCACCAGCCCCGTCTTGTCGGACACCGAGAGGAGGGCGCGGGTCACGGGACGGATGTCGGCGGTCATCGATGGGCTCCGGGAAAAGATTGCCGCTCGCCTAGCACCAATGGCCGCACATCGCCAGCCGCGCGGGTCCGCGCAGATGCATGGCCGGTATTGGCGGGGGGCATGCGGGCAGGGATTGCCCCTGCAGCGCGCTTTTCCTGTCGATGCGCGGCTGCGGCGCGCTGACAGGCGCGGCCCCGCCCGATACCGTGCGGCCATGCGCCCGACCGCCACCAAGACCGCTGCAAAGACCGCCGCCGAAGAGGCGCCTTCCGAGGAAGCGCCCGCGCCCGCCAGTTCTGCTTCCGCCAAGCCTGCGCCCGCGAAGGCGGACGAGACGCGCGTGACGCCCATGATGGCGCAATACATGGAGATCAAGGCGGCGAACCCGGACAGCCTCCTGTTCTACCGCATGGGCGATTTCTACGAGCTGTTCTTCGGCGACGCGGAGCAGGCCTCGCAGGCGCTGGGCATCGTGCTCACCAAGCGCGGCAAGCACCTCGGCGAGGACATCCCCATGTGCGGGGTGCCCATCGAGCGGGCCGAGGAATATCTGCACAAGCTCATCGCCCTCGGCTTCCGGGTGGCCGTTTGCGAGCAGCTGGAGGACCCTGCCGAGGCGAAGAAGCGCGGCGGCAAATCGGTGGTGCGGCGGGATGTGACCCGTCTCGTCACCCCCGGCACCATCACCGAGGACTCCCTGCTCGACGCCCGGCGCGAGAATGTGCTCGCCGCCCTCGCCCGGGTGCGCGCCGGCTCGGGGGCGGACGATTTCGCCTATGCGATCGCCTTCACCGACATGTCCACCGGCGCTTTCCGGGTGGCCGGCACCACGCGCGCCGCGCTGTCCGGCGACCTCGCGCGGGTGGACCCGGCGGAACTGCTGGTCTCCGACGCGCTCATGGACGACGCCGAACTGCGGGCGCTTCTGCGCGATCTGCCGGCGGTGACGCCGCTGCCCCGCCAGTCCTTCGACGGGGCGGGGGCGGAAAAGCGGCTGGCGGATTTCTACGGCGTCGCCGCGCTGGACGCCTTCGGCGCCTTCTCCCGTGCCGAGCTGATCGCAGCGGCGGCGGTGGTGGCCTATGTGGACCGTACCCAACTCGGTGCCACGCCGCTGCTCGCCCGTCCGGAGCGGGAGGCGGAGGGCGGCATCATGGCCATCGATGCCGGCACCCGGGCCAATCTGGAGCTGGTGCGCACCACCTCCGGCGACCGGCGTGGCTCGCTGCTCGCCGCCGTGGACCGCACCGTGACGGCGGCTGGCGCGCGCCTGCTCGCCCGTCGTATCGCCGAGCCCTTGACCGACCTCGGCGCCATCCGCGCCCGGCACGACGCGGTGGGGCATCTGTGCGAGGACGGCGCCTTGCGGCGCGCGCTGCGGGACGCGCTCGCCCGCGCCCCCGACATGGCCCGCGCCGTCACCCGCCTCGCCTTGCAGCGCGGCGGCCCGCGCGATCTTGCGGCGGTGCGCGACGGCCTGGATGGGGCGCTTTCCATCGCCGCCCTCATCGGTCCCGAGGCTCCGGACGATCTCGCCCGCGCCGCCCGCGCCCTCTCCCGCGCCCCCCATGCGGTGGCGCTGGACCTCGCTTCTGCGCTGGCGGACAACCTGCCGGCCCACCGCCGCGACGGCGGGTTCGTGCGCGAAGGCTGCGACGGCGAACTCGACGCCACCCGCGCCCTGCGCGACGAGAGCCGCCGCGTCGTCGCCGCGCTGGAGCGCCGCTATGTGGAGGAGACGGGCGTTCGCGCCCTCAAGATCCGGCACAATGCGGTGCTCGGCTATTATGTCGAGGTGTCCCAGCAGAATGCGGACCGCCTGCGCGAGCCGCCGCATGATGGCGTCTTCGTCCATCGCCAGACCATGGCAGGGGCCATGCGCTTCTCGTCGGTGGAACTGGGCGATCTGGAAAGCCGCATCGCCAGCGCGGGCGAACGGGCGCTGGCGCTGGAGCAGGCCATTTTCGAGCGCTTGTCCGCGGCCATCGTGGCCGAGACGGAGGCCATCCGGGCCGCCGCCGAGGCCCTCGCCGAGCTGGATGTAGCGGCGGGCCTCGCTGAACTCGCGGCCACCGAGGCCCACGTGCGCCCGCACATGGAGGAGGGTGTCGCCTTCGCCATCGCCGGCGGGCGTCACCCGGTGGTGGAGCAGGCGCTGGCCAAAGACGGCGGCCCCTTCGTGCCCAACGATTGCGATCTCTCTCCGCCGGAAGGGGACAAGGACGGCCGCATCGTGCTCGTCACCGGGCCCAACATGGCCGGTAAATCCACCTTCCTGCGGCAGAACGCGCTCATCGCGGTACTGGCGCAGGCGGGGGCCTTCGTGCCGGCCCGTTCTGCGCGGATCGGCGTGGTGGACCGGCTGTTCTCCCGCGTCGGCGCGGCCGACGATCTGGCGCGCGGGCGCTCCACCTTCATGGTGGAGATGGTGGAGACGGCGGCGATCCTCAATCAGGCGACGCCGCGCTCCCTCGTCATCCTCGATGAGATCGGCCGCGGCACGGCGACCTTCGACGGCATGTCCATCGCCTGGGCAAGCCTGGAGCACCTTCACGAGGTGAACCGCTGCCGGGCGCTGTTCGCCACCCATTTCCACGAATTGACTGCGCTGTCCCAGCGCTGCCGCCGCCTCTCCAACGCCACCGTGAAGGTGACGGAATGGCATGGCGACGTGATCTTCCTGCACGAGGTGGTGCCGGGGGCGGCGGATCGCTCCTACGGCATCCAGGTGGCGAAGCTGGCGGGCCTGCCGGAGGCCGTTATCACCCGGGCGAAGGCCGTGCTGGCGGAGCTGGAGGCGGCGGAGCGCGCCTCGCCGGCGCAGAAGCTGATCGACGATTTGCCGCTGTTCGCCGTCCGCCCGAAGCCGGCCGAGAAGTCCGCGCAGGCCGATCCCGCCGCCGAGGCGGTGCTGGGAGCTCTCGATGGTCTCGATCCCGACGCACTGAGCCCGCGCGAGGCGCTGGATGCGCTCTATCGGCTGAAGGGGCTGCGCCGCGAGGGCTGAGAGTGGCCAGCGGGATGAGAGCGGAGGGGGCCTTGCGCCCTCACGTCATCAGTTGCTGCTGCCGCCGCCGTCCGACGTTGCCGGAGCCTGCGGGCGCTGGAGCAGCTCGCCCCAGGCGGAGAAGGCATCGTTGAACGCCTGCTCGCCGGCCACCCCCTTCTCGAAGGCGATCACGGCCTTCTTGTTGTTGGTGTAGGTCAGGAGCACATCGAGCCAGGGATAGGCCTGCAGCAGAGCGACGTTGCGCTGGCGGTCGGCCGCCTTTTCCGAGAGGCCCACCAGGAACAGGGTCGGGTTGACGCGCACGGCGAGGCCAGCAAGCGGGGTGCCGAGGGCCTGCTGGTTCGGCTTCGCCCGCACCGCGTCCACGTTGGAGACGCCGCCGAAGGGGAAGTCGTCCGGCAGCTTGAAGCCGATCTCGATGGTGTGGGACGCCGGCAGGGTCTGGTCGGTGTTGCGCCGGAGCACGAAGCTCATGGCGATCTTGCGCTCGGGAATGACGAGGTCGCCGCGCAGGCCGATGTCGGGGGGCAGGCCGGGGCCGGCGTTCACGGTTTCCGTGCGCCAGGTGATGGTGCCCTCGAAGTTCTGGGGCTGGGCGCTGCCGGGGGATTCCTCGATCAGCACGGCACGCGCGCTACCGGAGGTGGCGCCGGGGCGCTGGGCCGGTGCGCGGCGCGCGGCATCGCCCGAGGTCTTGGTCATGCGATCGGCCGACTTCGCCTGATCGGACGCAGCGGTACCGGACGCGGCGGGTGCCGCCGCATGCTGCTCGCCCTCGCTGTCGCCGAAGAGGCGGTCGCGGTTCACCACGGCGAAGGCGATGCCGCCCAGCACCAGCAGCACGAGAACGGCGATCGCCAGGAACTTCTTCCATGAAGCGCCGCCTTCCGAGCGGCCGCGACGGCCGCCGGTGGCGGCGGCCCCGCGGCTGCGGACCTCACCGCGCCGCAGCGGCGGGCGGCGGTCGCCCTCGGTTTCCTCTTCGCTGCGCTGGCGCGGCGGCAGCCGGCGGTCGGGCCGGGCCGGCGGCTCTGCGGGCGCGCGGTCTTCGGGATCGGAGCTTTTTGCGGGGTCCTCGGCCGGGGCGGCCGGGGGCTTCGGCGGCTCGAACCGGGCCGGCGGCGAGGGGGGAGCGGCAGCCTCCGCCTCCTCCTCGTAGATCTCGTCCTCGTCTTCCGGCTGGGGCTCGGGCGTGTTGTCCTGCTGGGCAAACTCCGCCTCCACCCGGCGGATCGCCTCCTCGAGACCCATGCGCTCGCGGGTGATCTCGCCTTCCGGAAGCGGCGGGTCCACCCCGCGCAGCTGACGCATCAGGGCGGTGCGGGCACGATCATAGACGGCGCGCCGGCTCTCCCCGGTCTTCTGGGGCAGGCTGGAGATCGCGCGGACCAGGAGGGGATAGTAGTCAGCCATCGGAGCGGTGAGGTTCCCCTTGAGCCGTCAGATCGGCATTATGCCTGAAACGGGTTGTGAACAAGGATCGTGTCGTCGCGTTCCGGGCTGGTCGACAGCACCGCCACCGGACAACCGATCAGCTCTTCCACGCGCCGCACGTATTTCACCGCCTCGGCCGGCAGGTCGGCCCACGAGCGGGCGCCGGCGGTGGAATCCTGCCAGCCTTCCATGGTCTCGTAGATGGGCTCGGCCCGGGCCTGCGCGCCGCTTTCCGCCGGCAGATAGTCGATTTCCTTACCGTCAACCTTGTAGCCGACGCAGACTTTCAACTCGTTAAAGCCGTCGAGCACGTCGAGCTTGGTGAGGGCGATGCCGTGGATGCCGCAGGTGCGCACCGTCTGGCGCACCAGCACCGCATCGAACCAACCGCAGCGGCGGGCGCGGCCGGTGACGACGCCGAACTCGTGGCCCTTGGTGCCCAGCGTCTTGCCCACGTCGTCGAGAAGCTCGGTGGGGAAGGGGCCTTCGCCCACGCGGGTGGTGTAGGCCTTGGTGATGCCGAGCACGTAATCGAGGGCGCCCGGCCCGATGCCGGTGCCGCTCGCCGCAGATCCCGCCACCGTGTTGGAGGAGGTGACGTAGGGATACGTGCCATGGTCGATGTCGAGCAACGCGCCCTGCGCGCCCTCGAACAGGATTTTGCGGCCGTCGCGGCGGGCCTTGTCGAGGAGCTCCCACACCCGGTCCATGAAGGGCAGGACCTTGGGGGCGAGCGCCATCAGCTCGGCGACCAGCGCCGCGCCATCCACTTCCGCCATGCCGAGGCCGCGGCGGATGAGATTGTGGTGGGTGAGCAGGCGATCGACCTTGGCCGGCAGGGTCGCCGGGTCGGTCAGATCCACGAGGCGGATGGCGCGGCGGCCGACCTTGTCCTCATAGGCCGGGCCGATGCCGCGCTTGGTGGTGCCGATGCGCGCGCCTTCCGCCGTGGCGCTTTCGCGCAGGGCGTCCAGCTCGCGGTGCAGCGGCAGGATCAGCGGCACGGTCTCGGCGATGCGCAGCCGGTCGGGACCGATCACGATGCCCTGGGCGGCGAGCCGCGCCAGTTCGTCCACCAGCGCCTGCGGGTCGAGCACGACGCCGTTGCCGATCACCGACAGCTTGCCGGGACGCACCACGCCGGACGGCAGCAGGGACAACTTATAGGTGACGCCGCCGACGACCAGCGTATGGCCGGCATTGTGGCCCCCCTGGAAGCGGACGACGACGTCCGCCTGCTCGGAGAGCCAATCGACGATCTTGCCCTTGCCTTCGTCGCCCCACTGAGAGCCGACCACGACCACATTGGCCACGCGGTGGTGCCTCCTGAACCCGGCACGGGAGGTTCGGACCTCGACCGCGCGCACAAAGGAAAGCCCCGGCTCTGGTCCGGGGCGTTACCAAAGCGTCTTACGGGATCGGGGCTGGCGAGGCAAGGTTTGCGCGGCGGGCCGGCCGTCGGGCGACGTTCCGTCAGCGGTAGCGGCGGGAGGTGCCGGAGGGGACGCCCTTTGGAGCGTTGGCGGGCAGGCCCGGTTCGTGCTCTACCTTCCCCGATGAAGACACCCCGCAGCGCTCCCGCTCCTTCCCGCCGCCCCGGCGGCAGCCCCAAGCCCGTTGCCGCCACCCCCGGATTGTCCGCCCGCGCCGTCGCCGTCGATGCGCTGGAAGCCGTGCTGCGGCAGGGCGCCGCGCTGGAAGAGGCGCTGGACGGCCCGACGCTGGAGCCGCGCGACCGGGCGCTCGCCTATCGCATCGTCGCCACCGCCTTGCGGCGGCTCGGGACGCTCCGCGCCGTGCTCGGCAAGCTGATGGAGCGCGGCTTCCCCAAATCCGCGCCGCGGCTGGAATCGGTCCTGCTGGCCGGAGCGACGCAGATCCTGTTCATGGACGTGCCGAGCCATGCGGCGGTGGGTCTCAGCGTGGACCTCGCCCGCGCCGACCGCTCCACCGTGGGCTTCGCCGGCCTCGTCAACGCCGTGCTGCGCCGGGTGGCGCGGGAGGGCGAGGCGCTGATGGCCGGGGTCGATCCCGATTTCGCCGATACGCCCGACTGGCTGCGCCAGCGCTGGATCAAGGCCCATGGCGCCGAGACCGCCCGCGCCATGGCCGCCATGCACCGGGTGGAGCCACCCCTCGACATCACGGTGAAGACCGACCCGGACGGCTGGGCTCAGAAGCTCTCCGGCGAGGTGCTGCCAACCGGCACGGTTCGCATTCTCCAGGCCGGGCCGGTGCGTGCGCTGCCCGGCTTCGCGGAAGGCGAATGGTGGGTGCAGGACGCCGCCGCCGCGCTTCCCGCCCGGCTGCTCGGTAATGTCCACGGGCTGAAGGTGGCGGACCTGTGCGCCGCCCCCGGCGGCAAGACGGCGCAGCTCGTCGCCGCGGGGGCGCAGGTGACGGCGGTGGACCGCTCCGGCGCCCGCCTCACCCGGCTTCGGGACAATCTGGCGCGGCTCGGCCTCTCCGCGACCGTGGTGGAAGGCGATGCCGCGACCTTCGCCGGCGGGCCGTTCGATGCGGTGCTGCTGGATGCGCCCTGCTCGGCCACCGGCACCTTGCGCCGGCATCCGGACATCGCGGTGTCGAAGCGCCCGTCCGACATCCCGACCCTCGCCACGCTGCAGGCCCGGCTGCTCGACCACGCCATCGACCTCGTGAAGCCCGGCGGCCTCGTCGTCTATTCCACCTGCTCGCTTGAGCCGGAGGAGGGCGAGGCCCAGGTGGAGCGGCTTCTGGCCGCCCGTCCGGAGGTGGAACGCGTCCCGCTGCGCCCCGGAGAGGTGGATGGCCTCGATTTGTTCATAACTCCTCAAGGGGATGTGCGCACTCTTCCAAGTCACTGGATGCGGGGGGAGGCGGAGCGGTCGGGACTCGACGGCTTCTTCGCCGCCCGGCTGCGGCGCAGGGCAAGCCCAACGGCCTGATCCCCCGCGCCCCGGCCTCCCGCTTGGGCTAGAGGCTGGTGAAGACAGGCGCATGGGTATCTGGAATGGATCGGCGGGCCCGCTGCAGGCCGTGGCCAGAAATCTGGTCGGCACGCTGGCCGGGAAGGGCCACGCCCACCCGACGGGAGGCGCCGTGAGCCGAGGCGGGCTGAAAGAGCGCACGCAACTGGCGACCCTCCTGCTGGAGCTTTGGTCGCAGACGGTGCTCGCGCGCATCGGCGGCCGCGCCGTGCCGCTCGGCTATGTGCCGGTGCCGGTGCCGGAACGCCTTCTCATTGCCCCGCAGGACTTGAGGACCGGCGACGCCACCGTCGCCAGCGAAATCTATTCCGGCCGCTTCGCTTTCGCCGGCAAGGTGATGGCGCTCGACGGCCGCACCGCGTTCGAATTGGTGCCGCCCTCGGTGGAATGGGCCGAAGCGCTGCACGGCTTCGGCTGGCTGCGGCACCTGAAGGCGGCCAACACCACCATCGCCCGCGCCAATGCCCGCGCCCTCGTCGGTGATTTCATCCGCGATCCCGGCAAGGCCAAGGCGGTGGCGGCACGCCCGGACGTCGCGGCGCGGCGCATCATCTCCTGGCTCACCCAGGCGACCTTCCTGCTGCAGGACGCCGACCACGATTTCTACCGACGCTTCATGCGCTCGCTGGCCAAGCAGGTGCGCCAGCTCCGCCGCATGGCGAGCGATGCGCCGGACGGCTATCCGCGCCTCATCGCCATCGTCGCGCTGGTGTTCGCCGGGCTGTGCATGTCCGATCAGCCGCGCCTCCTCAAGGCGGCGCAGAAGCGCCTCGCCGAGGAACTGGACCGGCAGATCCTGCCGGACGGCGGACCGCTGACCCGCAATCCCGGCATGCTTATCGAGCTGCTGCTCGACCTTCTGCCGCTGCGCCAGGCCTTCACCGCGCGCAACCAGCAGGCCCCGGCCGCGCTGATGAATGCGGTGGACCGGATGATGCCCATGCTGCGCTTCTTCCGGCACGGCGACGGCGCCTTCGCGCATTTCCACGGCATGGGCCATACGGCGGCGGACCAGCTGGCCACCATCCTCGCCTTCGACGATGCGCGCGGTGCGCCCGTCGCCAACGCGCCCTATTCCGGCTATCAGCGGCTTGACGCCCGCTCGCTGATGTTGATTGCCGACACCGGCCCGCCGCCGCCCGCCGTGGCGAGCTGGGAGGCGCATGCGAGCTGCCTCGCCTTCGAATTCTCCTCGGCCCGCCAGCGCATCGTCATCAATTGCGGCGTGCCGGAGGTGCACCGGGAGATGTGGCGGCAGGTGGCGCGCTCCACGGCGGCCCATTCCACCGCCGTGATCGCAGACACCTCCTCCTGCCGCTTCCTGCAGGGAGGCTCCATGACGCGCATCTTCGGCGCGCCCATCGTTGCCGGCCCGAAGCATGTGGAGGTGCAGCGCGGCACGCGAAACAACGCGCTTTTGCTGCGCGCCAGCCATGACGGCTATGCCGAGGCCTTCAACCTGCTGCACCAGCGCTCCTGGCGGCTGGCACTGGAGGGCAACCGGCTCGACGGGGAAGACATCTTCAAGCCAGTGGAGGAGGGTGGGGCGCTGCCGGCGGAGACCTTCGCCATCCGCTTCCATTTGCACCCGTCCGTGACGGTGGAGCGGCTGGACGATCCACACACCGCCCTGCTCAGCCTGCCCAACGGCGAAGCCTGGGCGTTTGCCGCCCCGCATCTGCCCCTCGTGGTGGAGGAGAGCGTGGACCTCGCCGCCAGCGGCGGGCCGCGCCGCACCTCCCAGCTCGTGCTCACGGGCGAGGTGGCGCGCACGCCGCGCGTCATCTGGACCTTCGTGCGCACCCGGGAAGCGCAGAGCGTGCCTCCGGTGCGGCCGGGCCGGGGCTGAAGCTCACCCCCAGGGGCGGCGGCGCGTCTGCGCCGGGGCCGGTGCAGTAAAACCTGCGCCACCCATACGCTGCGACAGATCGCGCAGGGCCGCGATACGGTTCTCCACCGCCGGATGGGTGGAGAACAAATTATCCATCCGCGCCCCGGACAGGGGATTGATGATGAACATGTGGGCAGTCGCGGGGTTCGCTTCTGCCTCATAGTTCGGCACCTGATGCGCCTCGCCGGAGATCTTCGCCAGCGCCGAGGCGAGCGCCATGGGC
Source organism: Xanthobacter sp. DMC12 (assembly GCF_056314105.1). Taxonomy (NCBI): domain Bacteria; kingdom Pseudomonadati; phylum Pseudomonadota; class Alphaproteobacteria; order Hyphomicrobiales; family Xanthobacteraceae; genus Xanthobacter; species Xanthobacter sp. DMC12. The sequence continues at coordinate 215,670 of NZ_JBQUYZ010000002.1, forward strand.
CGCCCCAGTATCTCCGCACCGCCCCTGTCGGCCTCGTATTCGCGCGAACGGGAGATGGCCATCTGCACCAGCATGGCGGCCATCGGCGCGAGGAAAACCATCAGAATGGTGCCGATGAAGCCGAAGGGATTGTTGTTGTCCCGGTTTCCACCGCCGAACAGCAGGCCGAAATTCGCCAGCATGGAGATGGCGCCCGCAATGGTCGCCGTGATCGTCATGGTGAGGGTGTCGTAGTGCTTGATGTGCGCCAGCTCGTGCGCCATGACGCCGGCCACCTCTTCGGGCGTCAGCGTCTGCAGCAGGCCGGTGGTGGCGGCGACCGCGGCGTTCTGCGGATTGCGTCCGGTGGCGAAGGCGTTGGGCTGGGGGTTGTCCATGATAAACACCCGGGGCATGGGCAAATCCGCCCGCCGCGCCAGCTCCCGCACCATGCCGACAAACTCCGGCGCGGTACGCTCGTCCACCTCCCGCGCGCCGTACATGCGCAGGACCATCTTGTCCGCATTCCAGTAGCTGAACAGGTTCATGCCTGCCGCCACCACGAATGCGATCATCATTCCGCCGCGTCCGCCGAGGGCGAAGCCCACGGCCATGAACAAGGCGGTCATGCCGGCGAGCAGGATCGCCGTCTTCAGGTGATTCATCCATCCCTCCCGGTGCCGCGCGCATGTCGCGGACCTTGGACTAGAGGATGGGAAGGCACCGGCCCGCGTTCAAGGGCGGGCATGCCCCTACGTCATTGAGAGGCTGCCGCCGCGCCGTTCAGATGTCGCGCATGAGGCGGTCGGCGGCGACGCACTTCCAGCGGCCGATCTGCCACTGGGGGTGGCTCTCGCTCCACTGGGCGATGGCCTGCTGCGAGGACATCATGCAGGTCATGGGCGCGCTCGCTTCCATGGAGAAGCTGAGTTTCTCCTCCCGGCAGGTGGCCGGGGCGCTGATGAGGCAGGCGTAAAGAACAATGAACATGACCAGGGTTCCTGAGATCGGCGCTGCGTGTGCCACTCCCCTGCTTCCGTCCCTCTGCGACAAACCTTCTCTTGCCTTATACGCTGTACTGTCCCGGCAGGCTGCCTTCTCACGGGCAATCTGTGCAAAAATTAAGAAGCAAGACAGGGGCCAACAGGAATGTTTGGCAAGCTTGTTCGGGAAGATTGGTATTGAACAACCGCAATACTTCCCGCCACGTTTTGCCGATGGCGCCCGGCCCTGGGGCCTCCTGTGCCGCCGCAGGGGCAGGTCACTCGTCCTGCCGGCGTGCCTCTCGCGCGGCGGTAAGCCAGCGTTTTGCCGGCCAATTTTTCACGCTGCGGCGCGGCATGGATTCGCGGCCGCGGCGGCTTGCAGGCGAGCCTCCGCGCGGCTAGGCTCCGCGCGCTATCTGGTGAACCGGTTCGGCATTCCGCGCCGAGCGCTGACAACAAGGGTAGGCGGCATAGGACCGCCGTCCGGAACTGTCTTCGGGGGCGGTCATCCCTAGTCGATCTACGAGGGAGGACAGAAGGTGGCTAAGATTAGCAAGGTTCTGGTTGGTGAGGCGCTCGTCGGTGACGGCAACGAGGTGGCCCACATCGACCTCATCATCGGCCCGCGCGGCAGCGCGGCCGAGACGGCGTTCGTCACCAGCCTGACGAACAACAAGGATGGCTTCACGTCCCTCCTCGCGGTGCTCGCGCCGAACCTGCCCTGCAAGCCCAACACCGTGATGTTCAACAAGGTGACCATCAAGGACGCCCGGCAGGCCGTGCAGATGTTCGGACCCGCCCAGTACGGCGTCGCCAAGGCGGTGCAGGACTCCGTGGCCGAAGGCGTGATCCCGGTCGAGGAAGCGGACGACCTGTTCATCTGCGTCGGCGTGTTCATCCACTGGGAAGCGGCGGACGACGCCAAGATCCAGCAGTTCAACTACGAGGCGACCAAGCTCTCGATCGCTCGCGCCGTGGCCGGTACCCCCACCGCCAAGGAAGCGACCGACAAGCGTAACGACGCCAAGCACCCCTTCGCGGCCTAGAGCGGAAACCACCCTGGACAGAGCGGCAACCCTCCGCCCATGCCGAAGGGTCTGCTCCAGCGGTTGGCCGCAATCTTTCTGCGATAGAGGCCAAAAGAACGACGACCGGCGGGTTTCCCGCCGGTCGTTTTCGTTCAGGGCCTTGCGGCGGGGTTTCCCGCCGGTCGTTTTCGTTTCGGGTGCTTGCGGCGGGCTTCCCGCCGGTCGTTTTCGTTTTCAGGGGCTGTCGTCGAAAGCGCGTGTCAGGGCGTCCGGCGCAGGAAGATGCCGAAGGCGCGGGGGCCGTCGCCGACCTCGAGGGTCGAGACCACCTTGAGGGTCTGCGTGTCGATCACGCTCATGGAATTGTCGAACCAGTTCACCACATAGACAGCGCGCCCGTCGTCCGAGGCGGCGATGCCCTCGGGATACTCGCCCACAGGAATGGTGGCGCGGGGCGCGAGGGTCGTGGTGTCGAACACGCTCACCGTCCCCGCATACTGGTTGGTGACGAAGGCCAGCGGACCGGCCAGCGCCACCGCATAGGGCCGGTTGCCCACCTTCACCGTGCCGACCACCCTGCGGGCGGCGACGTCGATGATGCTCACGTCGTTCGAGCCCACATTGGCCGTATAGGCTGTGCGGCCGTCCTCGGACAAAGTGATGCCGAACGGGCGGGTGCCCACCTTGACCACGGCGACACGCTCCAGCGTCGCCGCATCGATGATGGAAACCTGATCGTCGTCCCGATCGGCACTGAGCACGAGGGCGCCGTCTGGCGTCACCGCCACGCCGGAGGGGGATGCGCCGGTGTGGGCGATACGCTGCGCATCGGGCTTGTCGGGATCCACCACCAGGAGCCGCGCCGCATACCAGTCCGCCACATAGACGGGCTTGCCGGATGGCGCGACCGCCACGCCCAGCGGGCCGCCGTCCACATGGATGCGCTTCTCGACCGTGCGGGTCGCCGTGTCGATCACCGACAGAGCCTTCCCCTCGGGGCTGGTGACGAAGGCGCGGCTTCCGTCCCGCGACACGGCGATGCCGGCCGGCTCGCCGGGCACCGGAATGCGCGCGACGAGTTTGGGCGGGGCGGCGGCGCCGTCGAGCGCTACCACCGCCACCTCATTGCCGGGCTGGTTGGTGATGAAGGCCTCGGCCGCGACCGAAGGCCGGGGCGCGGCGAAGAGCGTTGCGACGAGGAGTGTCGCGGCGAGCCCCGCCGCGACTGCCGCGCGCCGCAGGGGGGGCATCAGGAGCCCTTTTCGACCTTGGCCTTCAGGGCGTCGAGACCGCCGCGATAGACCGCGGTCACGGCGGCGACGGCCGCTTCGTCGCTCAGTTCCGGCGGCGGGTCGTTGTTGGGATAGCCGCGATAGAAGGCGCCGCGCCACTCCACCTTGGTGTGGGTCGCATCGACGGGAATGACCGCAATGGTGGAGGAATAGTTGGTGACCGGCAGCACTTTCACGTCCACCGCGTTGATGCGGTAGGAATAGGTCTTCTGCTCCGGCTCGTATTTCACCAGCACCTCGTCGAGGGTGCCGCCGCCCTTGAGGGTGAGCAAGCGCGTGGCATCCACGGCGTTGCCGCCCTTGCCCTCCTGCTTGTCGACGGCGGGATGCCAGCTCATGTCCTGGAAGTTGGAGATCACGGCCCAGACCTTGTCGGCCGGCGCGTTGATTTCGACGCTCTCCGTCACCTTCTTGCGGGTGGGGCCGTGGGCGTCAGCGGCGAGCGGGATCATCGCGACCGCAAGCGCCGCCGCGGCGGCAATCATCTGCCTCATGGAAACGTTCCTCCAACAGTTCTTGGTCGGTGTTGAACGGGCCGGACGGCCGCGTCATTGGGAAAGCTCGGGCAGGCCCGGGGCGAAAATGCGGTTCTTCACCAGGTAGCGCACGCCGCGCAGCCAGGATTCGTCGGTGTTGCCGCGGATGTCCACCTGCCCGGCGCGCACCACTTTGGCACTGCCTTCCACCCCCTTCAGGTCGACTTCCTTCACCTGCAGCTCGATGGACAGGATGAGGTTCGACACCTTGCGCACCACGCCCACGACCTCGAACCGCGCTCCGGCGTCCGAGGCGATCTCGTTCTCGCAGGCATTGCACTTGAAGAAGGGGGAGGCCTCATCGATGCGCGCGGCGAAGGGCTTGAGATCGACGGGCCCGATCTGCCCGGACTCGACGAGGAGGCGCAACAGCTCGGCATTGATGAGCTTGAGCCGCGCGTCCTGTTCCGCGCGGATGCTGTCGCGCTGGTCTGCCGTATCGTCAAATAACTCGAAGCCGAAGATGGCCGCAGGCACGGGCGCGGCAAAGCTGCGGCCTGTTACGCCGAAAAATGTTGCGCCTGCGAAAAGAAGGGCAAAGACGAAACGGACGCCGGACATCATCGGGAACCTTTGGTAGGCGGGAGCGTGTCACAGCCCGCCCGCCGCTGGCAAGGAGAGATCATCTTATTGTTTTCTTATGTCTATTCGGTTGCCGTTTTTGGCTGATGATGGCTACATCTTCCCCTCGCGAAGACCCGGATCGACTGAGCCCCGATTGCCCATGAGCCTTCACTGGCGCCTCGAATGGCCGCGGCTGCGTCGGCCCCGCCTGCTTCTCACCTTTGCCTGCGCCGTGATGCTGGGCGCGGCGGGCTCCATCGGGACGTCGCTGGCGCAGCAGCCGGACGGCGCCGCGGCCCAAACGCCCGCCTCCGCCGAGCTGCGGCTCGGCCTTCTCACCCGCGAGGTGCCTCCGCCCCCGCTCTATGATCTTCTGGCGGTTCCGGCGGACGATGCGGTGGCGGGCGCCGAACTCGCCATCAAGGACAACAACACGACGGGCCAGTTCACCGGCCAGAGCTATGCGCTGGAGCCGGTCGTGCTCGCCGAGGACGAAGACGCGGGCGCGGCGGCGCAGAAGCTTGCGGATGGCGGCATCAAACTCGTCATCGTCAACCTGCCGGCGGCAGACCTGCTGAAGGTGGACGATGCGGTGAAGGGCAAGGGCGTCACCCTGTTCAACATCGGCGCCACCGACGATGCGCTGCGCGCCGAGCAGTGCCGGGCCGATATCTTCCACGTCGCGCCGAGCCGGGCGATGCTGGCGGACGCGCTCATGCAGTTCCTTGCCATGAAGCGCTGGACCAAGCTGTTCCTCATCGTCGGGCCGAACCCGGAGGATCAGCTTTACGCCGATGCGCTGCGGAAATCGGCGAAGAAGTTCGGCCTCAAGATCGTCGCAGACAAGCCATGGACCTTCGGCCCGCTGGGGCGCGACCGCTCCGACAGCATCACCCGCTCGGACGCGCTGGTGTTCAGCCGCGGCGTCGATGCGGACGTGCTGGTGGTGGCGGATGAGGCCAACGACTTCGGCAATTACATCCCCTTCCGCACCTTCGAGCCGCGCCTCGTGGTGGGCACGCAGGGCCTGACCGCCGGCACCTGGCATCCGGCGCAGGATGCGTGGGGATCAGCCCAACTCCAGAACCGCTTCCTGCGCGCCGCCAACCGCCCCATGCGCGCCACCGACTATCAGGCATGGCTCGCCGTGCGCATGGTGGGCGAGGCGGCGACCCGGGCCAAGACGACGGACCCGGTGGCGCTGGCGAAATTCATGCGCACGCCCGACTTCAGCCTCGCCGCCTTCAAGGGCGTGCCGGTGAGCGTGCGGCCGTGGGACCAGCAGGTGCGCCAGCCGCTCCTCATCGCCCAGCCCCTCGGCATCGTCTCGGTGGCGCCAGAGGAGGGCTTCCTGCACCAGAAGACCCCGCTCGACACGCTCGGCGTGGACGAGCGCGAATCCAAATGCCGGCTGAACTGAAATGCCGGGGCAAAAGCGCAACAAGCGCGCGAATTCTGGAGGAAATCCGATGATCCCGACCGCCCCGCGCCGGCTCGCTGCCCTTCTCGCCGGCGCCGCCGCGCTGATGGCGGCGGATGCGGCCTCCGCCTACACGGTCTACGTCTCCAACGAGCGCGGCAATTCCATCACGGTCATCGATTCCACCACGCTGGAAGCCAAGCAGACCGTGAAGATCGGCCGCCGGCCGCGCGGCATCACCATGAGCCCGGACGGCAAGGTGCTCTTCCTGTGCGCCAGCGACGACCATGCGGTGCTGGCCATCGATCCCGCGACGCTCAAGGTCCTGCGCAAGCTGAAGTCCGGCCCCGACCCGGAACTCTTCGCGCTGCATCCCTCGGGCAATCCGCTCTACATCGCCAACGAGGACGACAACCAGGTCACGGTCCTCGACGTGGAGCAGAACAAGGTGGTGGCGCAGGTGCCGGTGGGCACCGAGCCGGAAGGCATGGCGGTGAGCCCGGACGGAGCGACGCTGGTGGCGACCTCCGAAACCACCAGCATGGCCCACTTCATCGACACCAAGACCAACAAGATCTTCGCCAACGTGCTGGTGGACGCGCGCCCGCGCTTCGCCGAATTCTCCAAGGACGGCAAGCGCCTGTGGGTCTCCGCCGAGGTCGGTGGCACGGTGTCCGTCATCGATCCCGAGACGCGCAAGATCATCCACAAGGTCACGTTCCAGATTCCCGGCGTGTCCAAGGAGGCGGTCCAGCCCGTGGGCGTTCGGCTAACGAAGGATGGCAAGACCGCCTTCGTCGCGCTGGGCCCGGCGAACCGCGTGGCGGTGGTGAACGCCGAGACGTTCGAGGTGCAGAAATATCTCCTCGTCGGCCAGCGCGTCTGGCAACTCGCCTTCACTCCGGACGAGAAGCTGCTCTTCACCACCAACGGCAACTCCAACGACGTGTCGGTGATCGACGTTCAGGATCTCAAGGTGGTGAAGTCCATCAAGGTCGGCGGCGCGCCGTGGGGCGTGGTGGTCTCGCCGCAATGAGCGATGGCGTGCAGGCTGCGGCTTTGGAGATCGAGGCGGTGAGCCATGCCTTCGGCGCGCGCCGCGCGCTGGATGGCGTCTCGCTCACCGTTCCGGCCGGCCGCTTCGTGGCGCTGCTGGGACCGAACGGGGCGGGCAAGACAACCTTGTTCTCGCTGGCGACGCGGCTCTATGCGACGCGCGAGGGGCGGGTGCGCATCTTCGGGCATGACCTCTCCCGCGCGCCCTCCGCCGCGCTGGCGGAGCTGGGCGTGGTGTTCCAGAGCCGCACCCTCGACCTCGACCTGTCGGTGCGGCAGAACCTCGCCTATCACGGCGCCCTGCATGGCATGGCGGGACGCGAGGTGAAGGCCCGCATCGCCGAGCTGCTCGCGCTGGTGGGGCTCGCCGACCGCATCGACGACAAGGTGCGCACCCTCTCGGGCGGCCAGTCGCGGCGGGTGGAGATCGCCCGCGCGCTCATCCACCGCCCCCGCCTGCTGCTGCTGGACGAGGCGACGGTGGGGCTCGATCTGCCGTCGCGCTCCGCCATCGTCGAGATCGTGCGGCGGCTCGTGGACGAGGAGCATCTCGCGGTGCTGTGGGCCACCCACATCTTCGACGAGGTGCGCGCCGACGATCTCATCTATGTCCTCGACAAGGGCCGCATCATTGCCCACGGCACCGCGCGCGAGGTGACCGGCGCGCATCTGCGGCCGGCGGAAGAGCGCGCGCCCGACGGCCCGACGGCGGCTTTGGAGGCGGCTTTCCGGGCCATGACGGCGGCCCGGGCGGAGGACGCGGCATGAGCGAGGCGGCCTTCGACAGGGCGCCTTCCGCGCCCGTGCGACACCTCGGCCCCTCCGGCTATCTGGTGTGCATGTCCGGCATCGTCGGACGCGAATTGCTGCGCTTCGTTCAGCAGAAGGAGCGCTTCCTTTCCGCGCTGGTGCGGCCGCTGGTGTGGCTCTTCATCTTCGCCGCCGGCTTCCGCTCGACCCTCGGCGTCTCGATCATCCCGCCTTACGAGACCTACGTGCTCTACGAGGTCTACGTGACGCCGGGCCTGGCGGTGATGATCCAGCTGTTCAACGGCATGCAGTCGTCCCTCTCCATGGTCTACGACCGGGAGGTGGGCTCCATGCGGGTGCTGCTGACGAGCCCGTTCCCGCGCTGGTATCTCCTGCTTTGCAAGCTGGTGGCGGGGGTCAGCGTGTCGCTGGCGCAGGTCTATGTCTTCCTCGCAATCGCCCGGCTGTGGGAGGTGGACATCCCGCCCATGGGCTATCTCACCGCGCTGCCCGCCTTCATCCTCACCGGGCTGATGCTAGGGTCCATCGGGCTCGTCATCTCCTCGCTGATCCGGCAGCTGGAGAATTTCGCGAGCGTGATGAACTTCGTGATCTTCCCGATGTTCTTCGCCTCCTCGGCGCTCTACCCGCTCTGGCGCATCCGGGATGCCAGCGAAACGCTCTACATCGTCTGCCTTCTGAACCCCTTCACCCATGCCGTGGAGCTGGTGCGCAACGCGCTCTACGGCGTGTTCGAGCCGCAGGCCTTCGCCGTCGTGCTCGGCACCACCATCGTCTTCTTCGCCCTCGCCGTCGTCGCCTACGATCCGGGCCGCGGCATCATGGGGCGTCGGGGCGGGCCAAAAGGAGAAGCCGCGTGATCCGTTCGCTTGCCGCCGCCACGGCCGCCGTTGCGGCCGCCGCTCTCCTGACTGCGGCCCCGCTCGCCGCCCAGCCAAAGCCTGATCCCGACTGGCCCTGCCCGCAGCGCAAGACGCCGGAAATCGACCTCGCGCAGGTGTGGAGCGGCCCGGACCCGGCCTCCGCCGGCAAATGGACCGACGACCAGGACGCCGCCGGCCTCGCCGTGAAGCTCGCCTCCCGCCGCACGCCCGCGAAGGAGTTCGGGCCTTTGCTCGACGGCTTCGTGAAGGAGGCCGGTGCCGAGGCGGACAAGGGGCTGCTGCGGGTGATGGCGGGGGTCTACGAGATCATCAACGACCAGCGCAGCAAGCTCGTCCACGGCATCGAGCGCTATGCCCGCGGCCAGCAGCGCCTCGCCGACCGCATCCGCGAGGAGGGCGACCAGTTGAGCAAGGCGCAGACTTCCATCACCGCGCCGGAGACCGCCGAGAGCCGAAAGCTCGACGAGCAACTCAACTGGGACACCCGCATCTTCGACGAGCGCGCCAAGTCGCTCATCTATGTCTGCGAGACGCCGGTGCTGCTGGAGCAGCGGGCCTTCGACATCGGCCAGCAGATCCAGGCCCGGCTGAAGGTGAAGGGCTGAGAGCCAGGGGCGGCGGGCGCGACGGCTATTCCAGCCCCTCCACGTGGCCGATGAAGGGCAATTGGCGGAAGGCGTGGGCGACGTCCATGCCGTAGCCGACCACGAACACGTCGGGACAGGTGAAGCCGACGAAATCGGCCTCGATCTGCACCGCCCGTTTGCCCGGCTTCTCCAGAAGCACGCACACCAGCACCCGCCGCGCGCCGCGCGCCATGAGCAGGTCCTTGGCGAAGGCGAGGGTGCGGCCGGACTCCAGAATGTCGTCGATGAGCAGGACGTCGCGGTCGCGCACGTCGCTCTCCACGTCCTTCAGGATCTCCACCTGGCCGGAGGAGATGGTCGCCTCGCGATAGGAGGAGAGGTGCATGAACTCCACCTCCGGCGCGAGGCCGGACGTGTGCATGGCGCGCAGCAGGTCGGCGGCGAAGATGAAGGAGCCCTTCAGCACCGCCACGGCGAGCAGCCGCTCCGGCGCGAGCGCGGCGATCTCCACCGCCAGGGCGTGATTGCGCGCGGCGATGCGGTTCTCGTCATAGAGGACGCTGACGTTCGGCAGGTTCATGGTCCCTCTTCGCCAGAGCGCGCTTTGCCATCGGGGCCGCGGGCGCCCTCCCGAGATAGCCGCCGGGCCGGGCGCGCGCAATGCGGGACAGCCCTTCCTTCCGGGCAGGGCCGGCCTTCCGCGCCCCTGTGGCGACGCCTTCCGCTTCGTTTATGGTGTGGCGGGGCGCCACGGCGCGATTCGAGTGAAGGGTTGGGGCGTGGTCCGGTTCGAGAACGTCGGCCTCAGGTACGGCATGGGCCCGGAAGTGCTGAAGGATGTGTCCTTCGGCATCGAGCCCAATTCGTTCCAGTTCCTGACCGGCCCGTCGGGGGCCGGCAAGACGACGCTCATGCGCCTTCTCTTCCTCCAGCTGAAGCCGACGCGCGGGCTCATCACCCTGTTCGGGCGGGACGTGTCGTCCCTCGACCCCGACGAGGTGGCGGTGCTGCGCCGGCGCATCGGAATCGTCTTCCAGGATTTCCGCCTGCTCGACCACCTCACCACCTACGAGAACGTCTCCCTGCCCCTGCGCGTGCTCGGCAAGGAGGAGGCGAGCTATCGCGGCGAGGTGACGGAGCTTCTGAGCTGGGTCGGCCTCGGCGACCGGATGCACGTTCTGCCGCCGGTGCTGTCGGGCGGCGAGAAGCAGCGCGCCGCCATCGCCCGCGCCCTTATCGGGCGGCCGGAATTCCTGCTGGCGGACGAACCCACGGGCAATGTGGACCCGACGCTGGCCCGCCGGCTGCTCCGCCTGTTCATCGAACTCAACAAGTCCGGCACGTCGGTGCTACTGGCCACCCATGACATCGCGCTCATGGACCAGTACGACGCCCGCCGCCTCGTGATCGCCGACGGCCGCCTCTATGTCTACGACTGACGCCGCCACCCAGCCCCCGAACCCGCAGCCCAAGAAGCCGCCGGAGGCGGGCGAGGCCCCGCGCGCCAAGGCGCGGGCGCTGGCCTCCATCGTGCCGTCCTCCACCATCGCCGGGCGGGCCCTGGTGGCGGTGGTGGCCATCATGACCTTCCTCGCCGGCCTCACCATCGGCACGGCGGTGGCGGTGCGCGCGACCGCCAGCCAATGGCGGTCCGACGTGACGCAGGAAGTCACCATCCAGATCCGCGCCGGCGAGAAGCAGGCCACCGACGCCCAGGTGCAGGCCGCCGCCGACATCGTCCGCAAGACACCCGGCATCTCCGACGTGCACATCCTCACGCCCGAGGAGACCTCCCGGCTGCTGGAGCCGTGGCTCGGCTCCGGGCTCGACCTCGGCGATCTGCCGGTGCCGCGGGTGCTCGTGGTGCGCCTCGACGGGTCGAGCCCGCCCGATCTCGCGCGGCTCAAGCGCACCCTGACCGACCGCATCCCCACCGCGACGCTTGACGACCATCGCGGCTGGTCGCGCCGCCTCGTGGCGGTGACGGACGGGGTGATGCTGGTAGCGGTGGTGCTCCTGGTGCTGGTGGGGCTCGCGACCGTGCTCTCGGTGGTGTTCGCCACCCGGGCGGCGGTGGCCACCAACCGTTCGGTGGTGGAGGTGCTGCACTTCGTGGGCGCCCGGGACGGCTTCATCGCCGCCCAGTTCCAGCGGCATTTCCTCAAGATCGGCGCGGAAGGCGGCCTGATCGGCGGGCTCTCGGCGGCGGCGGTGTTCGGGGCGCTCGCCGCGCTTCCCCGCCTCGGCCTCGGCGGCGATCCCGAGCTGCCGACCGTGCTCGGCTGGCTCAATCCCGGCTATCTCGGCTTCTTCGGCATCGCTGCGTCGGTGGCGATCGTGGCGCTGGCGACGGCGCTGACCTCCCGCGTCACCGTTTACCGCACGTTGAGGACGATCACATGATCGGCCGCGCGACGATGGATGCGGCCGTCGCGGAGGGTGCGTCACCTCGTCTCTGCCGCATTCCGGCGGCATCGTCGGCTGCATGACCATGTCGAGCACCGAGCGCAGGATGAGGGCGCAGATCGGTCCCGGGCAGTCCGATACCGGCACGGCCAGACGCGGGGCAAACAATGGCGCGACTCGCAAGGGCACGCGGCCGTCTCCGGCACCGCGCCGCAGCCTGCTGCGCCGGCTTGCCGTCGGCGCACTGGCGCTCGGCGGGCTGGGCATCGTCGCCGCCGGAGCGGGCTTCGTTGCATTCACCACCCAGATCGCCGGGCGTGAGCCCGCGGGGGTAAAGCCCGCCGATGCCATCGTCGTGCTCACCGGCGGCCCCTCGCGCATCGTCGATGCCATCTCCCTGCTGAACGAAGGGCTCGGCCAGCGCCTGCTCATCACCGGCGTCAATCCCACCACCTCGCCTGACGAGATGCGGCGCGCCCTGCCGGACGGCGAGCGGTTGATGGATTGCTGCATCGATCTCGGCCACAAGGCGCTGAACACACGCGGCAATGCCCTCGAGGCCGCCGAGTGGACGCGCGAACGGCGGTTCCGCTCGCTGGTGGTGGTGACATCCTCCTGGCACATGCCCCGCGCCATGATGGAATTGTCGCGTGCCCTTCCCGATGTGGAGCTGGTGGCCTATCCCGTCGTCACCAGCCGCACCGAGCCGGAACACTGGTGGACCGATACCGGAACGCTGAAGCTGCTGGTGAAGGAATATCTGAAGTACATCATGGCCACGGTGAAGATCCGTCCCGCCCAGGCGGTGGCTGGTCCTCAGGCCGCTGCCGCGCCGTCGGGCGGGTCGGCCGCCGCGCCGCACTGAACACGCGCTCCCGGCCGCCCGGCCGCGGGGCAGGGAGACCGCCTTGACCTTCCTGCGTTCGCTCGTCTTCCAGATCGCCTTCTATCTGGTGACGACCCTCTACATGCTGGCCTTCCTCCCGGCGCTTCCCTTCCTGTCGCGCAAGGGCCTGTGGCGGACCGGGGTCATGTGGTGGGTGGATACCATCACGTTCCTGCTGCGGGTCATCGTGGGGACGCGGGCGGAGATCCGGGGCATCGAGAACATCCCGGAAGGCCCGCTCCTCATCGCCTCAAAGCATCAATCGGCGTGGGAGACGCTGGCGCTGCTGCCGCTGTTCTCGGACCCGGCCTTCATCCTGAAGCGCGAACTCATGTCGATCCCCGTCTTCGGCTGGTTCGCGGCGCGGGCGCGGATGATCCCGGTGGACCGCAAGGGCGGCTCGGCGGCGCTCAAGGCGATGACCCGGCGGGCCCAGGCCGACATGGCCGAGGGCCGGCAGATCCTGATCTTTCCGGAAGGCACCCGCCGCCCGCCCGGCGCGCCGCCGGACTACAAGTTCGGCGTGGCGCATCTCTATTCCAGCCTCGGCGTGCCCTGCCTGCCCATCGCGCTCAATTCCGGCCTCTACTGGCCGCGGCGGACCATTCTCAAGCGGCCCGGCACCATCCTGGTGGAGATCCTGCCGCCCATCCCGCCGGGGCTGCCGCGGCAGAAGATCACCGCGCGCCTTCAGGCCGACATCGAGGCCGCCAGCGACCGTCTTCTCGCGGAGGGATTGGCCGAACTCGGGCCGCGCGCACCGGCCAATCTGAGGGGTCGCGCGGGAGCCGATTCTTCCCCGTTGTCCACCCCTGTGGAAAACTCTTGATCGGGTGCGGGGGATCGTTCTAGTTTCGTTCTCATGAACGCAACTGATTCGCTCCTTGTCCCCCTGACGGACGCCGGTGGCCTGAACGGCCTCAAGCACGACGCTCTCGGCGCGCGCTACCGTTTCTGGCGCGACGAAGACGGCCTGCGCCACGTGTTCTCGGTCTATCGGCCCGACGCCGCTCCGGATTATCCGGACGCCCTCGCCGTGGTTTCGCGGCGCACGCCCGCGGGCTCCATCGCCATGTGGGCGGGCCCTGCGAGCCATGCCCGCACGGCCGCGCTCAGGATGCGCGGCGATGAAATCCACATCCATGTGTTCGGCGAGGAGAATGCGCCCGCCTTGCGTCGCCTGATGGACCGCAGCCTGATGGGTCGTTCCTCGGTGGATCGCGGCGAGGTCCCGGCGCTTCCCCGCCCGGCCGTCCAGGCGCTCAGCCTGCCCGCCCGCCGCCACGCGGCGTAAGGGGCGCCGGCTCAGGGAGACCCGTCGCCTTCCGCATCATCCGGCAGCACCGGCGGCAGAGCGTGGCTCGCCGTCAAATGTTGGGTGAGATAGGCGAGGCCCGGATCGCGGATGCCAAGGCTCTCCAGAGCCTTCACCGTCGCCACCACATAATCCGTGTTCGGCCCCGACTTGCCGTGGGAACGGCGCACGAGGGCCAACTGGTCGTCGAGGGTCAGGCCCCGCGCATATTGGGGATGGGCACGGTTGACCAGATAGGCCACGGCCGCGGCGTCCCGTCCCGATCCGTCCAGCAGGCGCACCCGCCGCATCACCTCGCGATAGACACCGGAGATCTGCTCGCGCTCGGTAAGATAGGCGTGGGTCTGCGGCCATTCCGCCGCCGCCACCCGGTAGGCGATGCCCCGGCAGGAGCCGCCGAGATCGAGGCCAAGCACCAGCCCCGGCTTCTCCGGCGTGCCGCGGTGGTGGAAGGAATAGACACACAGGGTGCGGTGGGCGCCCACGAGCCGCGCTTCGCAGCGTTCGACAAAGGCGAAGCCCGGATTCCACATCAGCGAGCCATAGGCGAACACCCAGACGTCGCCGTGCATCCCGGCCGTCGCAGCGGAAGGCGTGACCGATTGCCCCGCCGCCTTCGGCGCGTTGCCGCCTCCGCTCGCCGACCGCTTGTCCGCCATGGCCCCGACATACCTTCCCGGCGTTGACAGAAACGCCGGACCGTCGCCTAACAGCCGGCAAGGACCATCGCAAGCCACGGGCGACCGTGGCCAGCCGCAAGGATGTCCATGTCTGACCCCGTCCCCTCCGCTCCCGTTCCCTCCGCTCCCGTTCCGCCAGCGCCTCCGGCGCCGGGGAGCCGCCCGAAGCCGTGGCTCGTCATCGTTCCGGTGGCTCTGGTGGTGGTTGCCGCCATCGTCTGGAGCGGCCTGTGGTTCTATGCGGCGGGCCGCGCCGAGCGCGAGATCGACGCCTGGATCGGGCGCGAGGCGAAGCTCGGGCGCATCTGGACCTGCACCGACCGCCACCTCGCCGGCTTCCCCTTCCGCTTCGAGCTGCGCTGCCTGATGCCGAAGCTGGAGACCGTCGGCGGCGACGCCATGCGCTTCACCGCGGCGTCGGTGGAAGCGGTGGCGCAGGTTTGGGCGCCGAACCACATCGTCGCCGGGTTCAGCGGACCGGCACGGGTGGAGGATCTCAACACCGGACAGTCCTATGTGGCCGTGTGGTCGCTGCTGCAGATGAGCGGCGTCGGCGATCTCTCCGGCCGGCCGGAGCGCTTCTCGCTGCAGGCGCACGATCTCAAGCTCGAGCAGCCGGCCGCTACGGGCGCGCAGCCGGTGCCGATCCTCTCCGCTCACCTGTTCGAGTTCCACGCCCGCCGTTCGCCTGGTCAGGACGGCAAGCCCGATGGTGTGGATTACGCATCCGGCTTCACGGGCGGACAAAGCGCGCTGCTGAACAAGCTCGGCGCGGAGGGGCCGGTGGAGATGGCGCTCCAGGGCACAGTGACCGCCTCTGCCGACCTCAGGCCCATGTCTGTCGCGCAGCGCATGCGCGCCTGGGCGGACGCGGGCGGCGTTGCCAAGCTCGACCGCTTCCACATCACTTCGCCCAAGATCGCCGTGACGGCCACCGGCGCAGTGGCGCTCGATCCGCAAGGCCGGCTCAACGGCAAGCTCGACCTCGGCTTCGCCGGCATCAACGATCTCGTGCAGGGCCTCGACAAGGCCGGCGCCATCCCGCGGGAGATCGCGCCCATCGTCAGCGCCCTCGCCATGGTGGGTAAGCCGGGTCAGGTGGAGGGACGCAAGGGCGCCATCTTCGCGCTCTCGTTCGATGCGGGAACGCTCAAGCTCGCCGGCTTCCCGGTGGGCATCGTGCCGCCGCTGTTCTGACCCTTCTGATCCGAGGCGCGGCGCGTCAGAAGACGCGCTCGCCTTCCACCAGCACGTGGCGCACCACCGGCGTGCCCTCGACGATGCGGAAGCGCACCACATCGGCCCGCAGGCCCGGCTCCAGCCGGCCGCGATCGTCGAGGCCGGCCATCCGCGCCGGATTGCGGGTGACGAGGGCCATCGCCTGGGGCAGGCCCATGCCGTCCACGGTGTGAAGGCGCGTCGCCGCCTGCAGCAGGCTTGCCGGCACATAGTCGGAGGCGAGGGCGTCGATCAGTCCCTCCTGCGCCAGCGCGCCCATGGCGACGCCGCCGGAATGGGAGCCGCCGCGCACCACGTTGGGCGCCCCACCGATGGTGGCGAGATCGGCCGCGCGCGCCGCCAGCGCCGCCTCGCGCGTGGTGGGAAACTCGCTGACCGTGCAGCCGGCGGCCTGCGCCTCGGCCACATGATCTTGGGTGGTGTCGTCGTGGCTTGCCAGAACGAGGCCGGTTGAGGCCAGCATCTCCACCAGCGGCGGCATGTTGCGGGCCACGTTGGCGCGGCCGCGGGCGGTACGCTCGCCGATCTCGCGCTCGGCCTCGGCGGCCTCCTTGCCGATGCCCAGCAGGAAAGTGCGCAGCACGTCCACGTTGCGCCACTGGCGGGCGCCGGGGGTGTGGTCCATCAGCGAGGCGAAGGCGAGGCCCGGTCGGGAGAGGGTCGGCTCCACCAGATCGAGCAGGTCCGGGTCGGTCATCTCGCACCGCAGGTGGACCTTATGGTCGGCGCGGAACAGGGGCGTCCCCAGTTCCACCGCATCCAGCATGGTCCCGAACAGCTGGCGCCGCTCCGCCTTGGCCTGGTCGAAGCCGCCGGCGCAGATGGCGTCGAAGACCGTGGTGATGCCGCTCGCCACGGTCTGCCCGTCATGGGCGAGGGCGGCGGCCCGCGCATCCGGCCAGAACACCTTGGGGCGGGGGACGAAATGGCCCTCCAGCGCGTCCGTATGCAGGTCGATCAGGCCGGGGGCGATGAAGTCGCCGTCGCAATCAACGGCGGCTGGCGTGGTGGCGCGGCCCTCGTCGATGGCGAGGATGCGCCCGTCGCGGAGCGTGATCGTCCCCGCGACGACGGCATCGTCGAGGACGAGGCGGGCGTTGGTGAGAACGGTGTCCATGGGGGCTCCGGAACTGGCAGTCGAAATGAATGCGCGGGCCGGCCTTCCGGCCGGACCCGCGGGATGTTCTGCGTTGCACCCTATCGTGACACCGCGGTGACGTCGCCCCAGCCGTGCCGGCTCAGGAGGGCGGGGCAGGCGGGCGCGGCACCACCTCGTAGAGCTGGAAGCGCTCGCCCTCGGAGATCAGCTTCAGGTGGTCGCTGTCGGGATTGGGCGCCCCGCGGTCGGTGAACAGCAGATAGACGTAATCGAACTTCGACGGCCACAGGTCCCAGTAGCGCGGGCCGTCGGGCGTCGGGTCGTCCTCGGTGATGAGGAGCTGTTCGGTCTGGGGCGGGGTGCCGTCCTCGGTGTCCACCTGCTCGTTGTAGGGCTTGCGGGCGCGCAGGATCTGCTTGCCCTCCACCGTGAAGGCGGTGGTGACAAGGGACGACTTCTCGATCATGGCGAGGCAGGCGGCGTGCATCAGGCCGAGGTCGGTCGGATCGTTGCCGCCCTGGATGTCGGCGTAGGCGACGAGCACGCGCGAGCCGGGGCGGATGCGGGTGACCGATTCGCGGAACGCCACCGTCCATTGCGACAGGCGATCCCACACCACCTGCACTTCGCCGACGCGGACCGCCAGCATCAGGATCAGAACCACAGCGAATCCGCGCCGGGCGAGGCGGTGGCGCAGGTCCACGCGCATGGCGGCGATCACCATGAAGACGATGGCCGCCGGCAGGCGCTGGTCTGCCATGTAGGTGGCGAACACCACGCGCGGCATGGCGAGATAGACCAGACCCGCCACCAGCAGCAAAGGCAGCATGAAGGAGTGGACGTAGAGCAGCCGGTGCCGCGCCGCCCAGACACCGGCCACGATGAAGATCGCCGCCACGGCGACCGCAACATGGTCGACGTAGACGTTGAAGATCATCTCGATGCCGGTGATCTTGCCCTGCGGCTCCCAGTAGTTCTGTCCACTGAGGCCCCAGGTGGGGCTCGCCAGCAGCAGCGGCAGGATGGGCAGGAAGGGCAGGCCGCCGCTGACGAACACGCCGATGCGCGGCCAGATTGGGCCTCGGCTGAGGCGCAGCCGGTCGAGCTCGTAGGCGAGGATGCCGATGCCGTAGATTCCCGCGGTGAACAGGTGGCAGAAGAACAGCGCCACCACGAACAGCGCCGAAACCAGGTAGCGCCACGGCCACCACTTGTCGCGCAGCGCCACCCAGGCGCTCAGTGCGAATAGGGCCAGACCGATGCCGAAATAATAGTTCATCACCCCGATGAGGAAGATGCCGTTGTAGAGCAGCGGGAACGCCAGCAGCGGCAGCGCCGACCACACGCCGAACAGCGCGCGGTTCAGCGTCATCGTGCCCGCGGCGATCAGCGCGAAGCACATCAGGGTGTAGATTTCGCCGGCGGTGTAGATGCCCACCACCCTGTCGATGACCGGGACCACGAGGTCCATCATCAGGTTCGGCAGGATGGACCATTTCAGAGTGTAGAAGCGCGCGAGGTCCTGATCCCCAGGGATCGAGGCGATCACGTGCATCCGGGCGAGATGGTTCACATAGTCCGACAGGGGCGGGATCGGATGGGTCAGGATCGGAATGGAGACGAGGCCGAGGCACGCCACGAACAGCAGCAGGATCTGCGAGGGGCGCAGATCGTGGGGCCGGCGCTCCGGCGGGTGATGGGCGTGCGCGGCGGCGCTCGTGGGGTGCGTGGCGGGTAGAATCGGGGGGGTCATGAAGGCCGGGTCTCTCTGGCGACGGCTGGAGCAGCGGCGGTGCGGGCTGTGGCGGGCGAACGGGTGACGGGAGTTGACGCCGCCATTGTGTCGGGCGCGCCTGCTTCTCATCACCTTTTCGCGAGGGAAGGAAGCCCGGACGGGGAGATTTTCGCAGCGCTGCCCGGCGGCCGGCGGGCTGCCGGGCTTTCACCGCTCAAGGGAAACCGCTAGAAGGGCGCCGCCCGGCGGCCTCCGCCGCGGCCCCGCGAGCATCCACCTGCGAGCCCCCCATGACCGAGCCGAAGTCCCAGTCCGTGTCGGAAGCCCAGCACGAGGCCGAAGTGCTGGCGCGGGCGCTGCCGCACATGCAGCGCTATGACGATGCGATCGTCGTGGTGAAATACGGCGGCCACGCCATGGGCAGCGAGGACGTGGCGCGCACCTTCGCCTCCGACATCGTGCTCATGGAGCAGTCGGGCATCAACCCGGTGGTGGTGCACGGCGGCGGCCCGCAGATCGGCGCCATGCTCAGCAAGCTCGGCATCAAGTCGGAATTCGCGGCCGGCCTGCGCATCACCGACAAGGCGACGGTCGAGATCGTCGAGATGGTGCTGGCTGGCTCCATCAACAAGCAGATCGTCGGCTTCATCAACGAGGCGGGCGGCAAGGCCATCGGCCTGTGCGGCAAGGACGGCAACATGGTGCGCGCCCGCAAGGCGAACCGTGTGGTGGTCTCTTCCGGGGATGATGCGCAGGAGGTGGACCTGGGCTTCGTCGGCGAGCCCGACACCGTGGACACCACCGTGCTCGACCAGATCCTCGGCCGGGAGTTGATCCCCGTGCTCGCCCCGGTGGCTGCGGCGGTGGACGGCGGCACCTACAACGTCAACGCCGACACCTTCGCTGGCGCCATCGCCGGTGCGCTGGGCGCCAAGCGGTTCCTGCTGCTCACCGACGTGCCGGGCGTGCTCGACAAGAACAAGCAGCTCATCCCGAAGCTCACCATCTCCGAGGCCCATGCGTTGATCGCCGATGGCACCATCTCTGGGGGCATGATCCCCAAGGTGGAGACCTGCATCTACGCTCTGGAGAAGGGCGTGGAGGGCGTCGTGATCCTCGACGGCAAGGTGCCCCACGCCGTGCTGCTGGAGCTGCTCACCGACCACGGCGCGGGCACGCTGATTACCCGCTGACCTCAGCCCTTGAGGAGGTCGGCGTCCGCGGGAATGGTGCTCGCGCCCTCGCCAAGGGCGCGCTGCATCAGGACCGTATCGATCCACCGGCCGAACTTGAGGCCGGTGGCCGGCAGGGTGCCGATGGAGCCGAAGCCGCAGGCGCGGTGCAGCGCGATGGAGCCGGCATTGCCGCTGTCGCCGATCACCGCCACCATCTGGCGGAAGCCCAGCGCCTCGCATTCGGCGATCAGCGCCTCGAGCAGCCGGCGGCCGACCTTCTGGCCCCGGGCCGCCTCGTCCACATAGATGGAATTCTCCACCGTGTAGCGATAGGCGACGCGCGGCCGGAAGGCGCTGGCGTAGGCATAGCCCAGCACCTTGCCGTCTTCTTCCAGCACCAGATAGGGATAGCCGCCCTCCATGAGCGCGGCCTGGCGGCGCGCCATCTCCTCGGGACCCGGCGGTTCCAGCTCGAAGGAGGCGGTGCCATTGCGGACCGCCTCGTCATAGATGGCGGTGATGGCGGGAATGTCGGCGGGGGTGGCGGCACGGATCGGCATACCCTCTTTTAGGACGCCGCCGCGCATCCGCCAAGCTTGCCGATCGTTCAGGCCCGCGTGATCGTGCCCGGTGCGACGGTGAAGCGCGCCGCCGTCTCCAGCGCCGCGAAGGCGGAGGGGTCGGCCCCCGTCATCCAGACCTGCGCCCCGAGCCGCGCGAGCGCCTCGAACAGGCCGGCGCGCCGCTCCGAATCGAGATAGGCCACCACGTCATCCAGCAGCAGCACCGGCGAGAGGCCCTGCATGCTCCCCACCAGCCGGGCGTGGGACAAGGTGAGGCCGATGAGGAGGGATTTCTGCTCGCCGGTGGAGCAGCGCGCGGCGGGCAGGCGCTTCTCGCCATGGCTCACCTCCAGATCGGTCAGGTGGGGGCCTTCCAGCGTGCGCCCGGCGGCGCGGTCGCGCGGGCGGTTGTCGCGCAGCAGCGCCCGATAGCGGTCCTCCACCTCCAGCGCCGGATGCTGGGCGATGAGGCGCTCCACGGCGCCGTCGAGGGCGAGCTCGGCGAAGGGGAAGGGGGAGGCCTCGTCGCGATGGGCGGCGATCTCCGCCGAGAGGCGCGCCACCGTCTCCAGCCGCGCGGCGGCCACCGCCACCGCCAGCTCGGCCACCTCGTGCTCCACCGCATCGAGGAAGCGGGCGGAGCCATTCTCCTCCAGCAGCCGGTTGCGGGAGCGCAGGGCGCGCTCCAGCCCGTTGACCCGCGTGCCGTGGGAAGCGTCCACCGCCAGCACCAGCCGGTCGAGATAGCGGCGGCGGTCGCCGGGCGGACCGAGGAACAGGCCGTCCATCTCCGGCGTCAGCCAGAGCACCTTGAGATGGTCGAGGAAGGCATTGGCCGAGGGCACGGCCTCGCCGTCGATGCGGCAACGCCGCTGGCCGCCTTCCTGCGCCGGATCGTAGCCGGTGCCGAGGCGCACCTCGCCCAGCGCGCCCTCGATGAAGGCGGAGACGGCCCACGGCGCGCCATCGGCGTCCGGCATATGGGCGCCCGGCGGGCGGTGGCCCACGTCGGCGAGCTGCGCCCGGCGCAGGCCGCGGCCGGGGGAGAGGAAGGACAGGGCTTCGAGAATGTTGGTCTTGCCGGCGCCGTTCGGGCCGGTGAGCACAATGGCGCGCGCCTCCACAGCGACCTGCGCCGCCGGATAGGAGCGGAAGCCGGTGAGCGACAGCTTCAGGATGGCGGCGTGGGGCATGATATCACGATCGCCGCGGCATCAGGCGTGCCGGGCCAGCCCCATGGCCTCACACCCGCATGGGCATGAGGACGTAGAGCGCATCCGTCTTGGTGGAATCGCGCACCAGCGTGGGCGAGCCGGGATCGGCGAGCTTCAGTTCCGCCGTGTCGCCTTCGAGCTGGGAGGTGATGTCGAGCAGATAGCGGGAGTTGAAGCCGATATCGAGGGGCTCGGCGGTGTAGTCCACCTCCAGCTCCTCGGTGGCGCTGCCCGAATCGGGATTCGTGACCGACAGCACCATCTTGCCGTCGCCCAGCGACAGCTTCACCGCGCGGCCGCGCTCGCTCGACACGGTGGACACGCGGTCCACGGCGGCGGCGAACTCGTCCTTGTCGACGATGAGGGTCTTGTCGTTGCCCTGGGGAATCACCCGTCCATAGTCCGGGAAGGTGCCGTCGATCAGCTTGGAGGTGAGCACGATGGCGCCCACCTGTACGCGGATCTTGGTGGCGGAGAGGGAGATGGTGACCTCCGCCTCCTTGTCCTCCAGCAGCTTCTGGATCTCGGCGACGGTCTTGCGCGGCACGATGACGCCCGGCAAGCCCTGCGCGCCGGCCGGCGCCTCAAGCTCGGCCTGGGCCAGGCGGTGGCCATCGGTGGCGACCGCGCGCAGCATCTGCTTTCCCCCGGCATCGGTCACATGGAGATAGATGCCGTTGAGGTAATAGCGCGTCTCCTCGGTGGAGATGGCGAACTGCGTCTTGTCCACGAGACGCCGGAACTCCGCGCCCTTGAGCTTGAAGGTGTGGGAGAACTCGCCCGCGGCGAGGTCCGGGAAATCGGCTTCCGGCAGGGTCTGGAGCGAGAAGCGGGCACGGGAGGCGCGCACGGTGAGGGTGCCGCGCTCGCCGCCGGCTTCCAGCTGCACCTGCGCGCCGTCGGGCAACTTGCGCACGATGTCGTAGAGCACGTGGGCCGGCACGGTAGTGGCGCCCGCCTGTCCCGTTTCCGCCGGTACGCTCTCGACCACTTCCAGGTCGAGGTCGGTGGCCTTCAGCTCCAGCGCGCCCTTGGCGGCCTTGATGAGCACGTTGGCGAGGATCGGGATGGTGTTGCGCCGCTCGACGACACGGTGCACGTGGCTGAGCGATTTCAGAAGCTCGGCGCGCTCGACGGTGACCTTCATCGTCCTGGCCCGTTCACTCTTCGCTTCCGAGCCGGCCTGCCGCGGGATCGCATGTCCCGCCGGTGGGTCCGCCTCGACATTCTAAGGATGACGCTCGCGGACCCCCTCATCCGCCGGTGCGGTCGAGGGGCGCGTGCGCCGGTGTGGCGTGGCGCGACGGCGTGAGGCGCCGTCAGGCGCCCGAGAGGACGGGCGCCGGGCCGCCGACATTGCCGCCCCAAGGGGCGCAAGGCAAGGGTGAGCGGGGAGATTTTCTGAAGGGCGTATGTTTCGCGGCGCAGGACCCTGCGGCACCGGCCCGGCGCCGCCCGCTCCTGTTGCCCCGTGGCGGGCTCAGCTTTCGAGACTCAGCTTTCCAGGGCGAGCCGCTTCAGCACCTCGATCTCGTCGGCGAGCGCGCGGTCGGTGGCGACGAGCCCGTCGATCTTGCGCACTGCGTGAAGCACGGTGGTGTGGTCCCGCCCGCCGAAGCGGCGGCCGATCTCCGGCAGGGAGCGCAGGGTGAGCGTCTTGGCGAGATACATGGCGATCTGCCGCGGCTTCACCACCGTCGCCGTGCGGCGCTGGGAGAGCAGGTCCGCGCGCGAGACGTTGTAGTGCTTGGCGACCACGCGCAGGATGTCGTCCACCCGCACGCGCTTGGGATCGGTCGGGCGGATGAGGTCCTTGACCGCATTTTCCGCCATGTCGAGGGTCACCGGCTCGCCGGTGAGCTGGTTGAAGGCGAGCAGCTTGTTGAGCGCGCCGTCGAGGTCGCGGCCGGACTGGCCGACGCTGCGGGCGAGGAATTCCAGCACGTTGGCCGGCACGGCGAATCCCTGGTGCTGCTCGGCGAGGGTCTGGTAGCGCGCCTTCAGGATCTCGAGGCGCAGGTCCTCCTCCAGCGGCGCAAGCTCCACCACGAGGCCGCCGGCGAGGCGCGAGCGCACGCGCTCGTCCAGGTGCTCAAGCTCGCCGGGAAGGCAGTCGGCCGCCAGGACCACCTGACGCCCGCCATCCAGCAAGGCATTGAGGGTGTGGCAGAATTCCTGCTGAAGGTTGTTGCCCTTCAGGAACTGCAGGTCGTCGATCACCAGCGTGTCGATGGTGCGCAGCGTGTCCTTGAAGGCGATGGCCGAATGGG
Source organism: Xanthobacter sp. DMC12 (assembly GCF_056314105.1). Classification (NCBI taxonomy): domain Bacteria; kingdom Pseudomonadati; phylum Pseudomonadota; class Alphaproteobacteria; order Hyphomicrobiales; family Xanthobacteraceae; genus Xanthobacter; species Xanthobacter sp. DMC12. Next base: position 239,355 of record NZ_JBQUYZ010000002.1, read on the forward strand.
ACTTCAGCGCCGACACGAAGCCGTACATGAAGCGCTCGGCCGTCAGGTAGGTGGTGCGCCGGCCATGGGCGGCACCGGCCCGCGCCACCGCCTGGAGAAGGTGCGTCTTGCCGAGGCCGACGGCCGCATGGAGATAGAGCGGATTGTAGACCGGCGCGGCGCCGCTCGGGGTTTCGGCCACCTTTCGCGCGGCGGCAAACGCCAGCGAATTGGACTTGCCAACCACGAAGGTTTCAAAGGCGAGACGCGGGTCCAGCGGCGAGCCGGAGGCGACGTCACCTCCGGTGGCCACGATTTCGCGATGCTCGCCGCGCGCCTCGGTGACGCGGGGCGCGGGTTTCGCCTCGACGGGACGCTCGGTGCGCTCGGTCACCACCTCACGCGGGGTGGACGCCTTCAAGGCGACGGGGCGCGCAAAAGCGCTCCGCACGGCGAGATCGACGCGTCGTCGCGCGCCGCTCTCCTCCGCCCAGATGTCGGCGATGCGCGGCAGATAATTCTCCTGAATCCAGGACTTCAGGAATCGCGTGGGCACCGAAAGGCGCACCACGTCCGAGGTCAGCGCGTCGAGGTCCATGCGCGCGAACCAGCTGGTGAACTTTTCCTCGCCGATCTCCTCGCGCAGGCGCTGGAGCACACGGTCCCACGGGGCCGAGGGTGCGCTGGGGTTCGACGCACAATCCATCTCGGCGGCCTCCGCAAGGGCTGACTGAAAAGGAACGGTGCGCGCGGCAACCGGCGCATGAGGCTTGAGCATAAAGATCGCGACCGCGCGAAAGGCGGTTCCCTGGTTGGAGACGCAAAAGCCGTCCGCGCCCTGGGGCGGGCAGCGCGGCCTCGGTCTCGTGGGGAGTTTCGGAAACGGGTGCTAAGGCACCCACGGCATCAGCGCAACGGGTTCAGCACACCGTCATGCGCGGTCCTGGCCGTTACAGGGCGGCGGGGCGCAACTGGAGCGGAGCACAGCGCTCCGAAAGGCTCGAACGCAACGCGTAGCCGAATAGATCGAGGGACCTGTTCCTGTGTCCGCTGCCGCGCATGTGCCCGAAGTCATAGCCGCCCCATCTCCGACGATGCCAACCATCGACGGGTGTTGGAATGAACCAGTTTTTTGTTTGGTCTCGTAGATGCCCGAAGGCGGATCAGATGCCCGCCCTTAGCATAGCTCCAACGAATGAAGGTAACGCAGAGTACGGATACGGCCGAAGACGAGGGGTACGTGAACGAATTCAGACACGATACATCCCCTCCTCATCCACGAAGAGCCGTGAAAACTTCATTCTATCGGTGAACCCCGAGGTCGCTCCCGGAGTGAGGTTGAACATACACAGCCGGTTTGGGGGGTGCAACGCCTTTGACCCCCGCGGGGGGATAGCGGGCAAAAGCCGGTGCGCCTGCGCCACACCCCCCGCTTTGCTGTCAGCCGGCAAACCTCTGTCCGGACAATGAGATTCGCGGAGCCGGCGCAAGGATTGCGGTGCCCTGCCACGGTGGGGCACATGGTTCTGGAATACTCCTTCAAAGGGGCCGTTTTGGCGTCTTCCGCCCTTTGGCCTCTAAGCCGTTCTCTTGGATCGGGTTTTTCTGATCGGTCGAGATCGCGCGGAGGCAGCGGGAAAACCGCGCCGGGGCTAAAAAAATCCCTGGCTTCCGCGACGCTTCGGGGGGCTCCACCCTTGACGGGCGGCGAGAATCGGACTCTGCCCGGAGCGGGCGAGGGGGAGACCTTTAAGGCCAAGCCAAAGCAAAAAGGCCCGGCAAAGCCGGGCCTTCAAGATAAGTCAGTCTGCTTGATTGATCTAAATCAAGCGCTGAGCTTCTTCACGCGGGCGGCGAGGCGGGAAACCTTGCGCGACGCGGTGTTCTTGTGAAGGACGCCCTTGGTGACGGCGCGCATGATTTCCGGCTCGGCCGCCTTGAAGGCAGCGGAAGCAGCCGTGGCGTCGCCGGTGGCGAGGGCGTCTTCGAGCTTGCGCAGATAGGTGCGCACGCGAGACCGGCGAGACCGGTTGACCTCGGTGCGGCGCTCGATCTTGCGGACCGCCTTTTTGGCGGAAGGCGTATTGGCCATCGGCCGTCCTTGCTGGTTCGCGCCCGGCGGCACGGCCATCTGGCCACTTCGCGTCGCGCATGAATGAGTGAACAAGCCGGCAGCCCATGCCGCCAGCTAGGTGGCGGGCTTATACGGTCGCTCGGCTCCCGCGTCAACACGTTGTACGGAAAAGTCGTCCACGGCGTGGCACCTTGGCGGCTTTACGGGACCGGCCGGCATCGCGTATGTGCTGCGCGCACTCTATATATGGCATGCCGGCACGAAGGCATGCCGGCGGCGCGAGGCTGAAGCCGGCGCGGCGCATCAAGGCGGGGGTTCGGCATGAGCGATGTGACGGTGACCGATCGTCCGGTGAACGACAGCTTGGTGACGGTCTTCGGCGGCTCCGGCTTTCTCGGCCGGCATGTGGTGCGGGCGCTGGCCATGCGCGGCTATCGCGTGCGCGTCGCGGTGCGCCGGCCCGAGCTGGCCGGCTTCCTCCAGCCGCTGGGCTTCGTCGGCCAGATCCAGATTTCCCAGGCCAACGTGCGCTATCCCGAGAGCGTCGCCCGCGCTGTCGACGGCGCCGAGGCGGTGGTGAACCTCGTGGGCGTGCTGGCCGAGGGCGGCCGGCAGACCTTCGATGCCGTGCACGCCTTCGGAGCCCGCGCGGTTGCCGCCGCGACCGCTGCGCAGGGCGTGCCGCTGGTGCATCTCTCGGCCATCGGCGCCGATGCCAATTCCCCCTCTGGCTACGGCCGCAGCAAGGCGGCGGGCGAAGCCGCCGTGCGCGCCGCGGTGCCGGACGCGGTCATCTTCCGCCCGTCCGTCGTGTTCGGGCAGGAAGACGAGTTTTTCAACCGCTTCGCGGCGATGGCGCGGATGTCGCCGGCGCTGCCGCTGATCGGCGGCGGGGTGACCAAGTTCCAGCCGGTATTCGCCGGCGATGTGGCAGCGGCCGTGCTCGCCGCCGTGGATGGCAAGGCCAAGGCCGGCACCACCTACGAGCTGGGTGGCCCCGAGGTGCGCACCTTCCGCGAGCTGATGGAGCTGATGCTCGCCGAGATCGGCGCCAAGAGGGTCCTCGTGGACCTGCCCTTCGGCCTCGCGACCTTCATGGCCAAGCTCACCCAGTGGGCCCCCGGCGCGCCTCTCACGGTCGATCAGGTGGAAATGCTGCGCTCGGACAATGTGGTGTCTGAGGCCGCCGTGGCCGACGGCCGGACGCTGGCCGGCCTCGATCTCACCCCCACCTCCCTCGCGGTGGTGCTGCCGACCTATCTCTGGCGGTTCCGCAAGGCGGGGCAGTTCACCCGCGTCGAGACCTGACCGGCACGCCGGTCCCTTCCCGACGCATCGCGAGGGCCGTTGAAATGGCGGCTCTCACCTCTACGGTGTGAAGGTTCACGACCGGCACCCTCAGGTTCACCCCATGGCTCGCGACGACAGGCGCTTAGAGATCAAGATCTGCGGCATCCGCACGGCGGATGCGCTTGAGGCCGCCCTCGATGCGGGCGCCGATCTCGTCGGCTTCGTCCATTTCCCGAAGAGCCCGCGCCACCTCGCGCTCGCCGATGCGCCGGCCCTGGTCGCCCGCGTCGCCGGCCGCGCCGGCAAGGTGGCGCTGCTGGTGGACCCGGACGATGCGCTCCTTCGGGACGTGATCACCGCCTTTTCGCCCGACATTCTCCAACTGCACGGCCATGAGACGCCCGAGCGCGTCGCCGACATCCGCGCCCGCTTCGGCCTGCCGGTGATGAAGGCGCTGCCGGTCGCCCGCCGGGAGGACCTTGCCGTCCTGCCCGCCTATGCGGCGGTGGCGGACCGCATCCTGTTCGACGCAAAGCCAGATCCGGGGGCGCTTCTGCCCGGCGGCAACGGCCGGCCCTTCGACTGGGCGCTGGTCGCCGGCCTTGACGTCAACCGGCCTCTCATGCTTTCCGGAGGCCTTACCGCCGACAACGTGCCGCAGGCCCTCGGATTGGTCCGGATGGACGGCGTGGACGTATCGTCTGGCGTGGAGGACGCGCCCGGCGTGAAAAGTCCCGACAAGATCCGCGCCTTCATCGCTGCGGCGCGCCGCGCCGCATCCACCTCATCCTTGCAAGACCCCCTATCGAAGGCCCGCGCGTCGTGACCGTTCTCAATTCCTATCGCACCGGCCCCGATCACCGCGGCCATTTCGGCATCCATGGCGGCCGCTTCGTCGCCGAAACGCTGATGCCGCTCATTCTTGAGCTGGAAAAGGCCTATGAGGCGGCCAAGGTCGATCCCGCCTACCACGCGGAGATGGCCGGCTACCTCACCCATTATGTGGGCCGCCCCTCGCCGCTCTATTTCGCCGAGCGCCTCACCAACCATCTCGGCGGCGCCAAGATCTATCTGAAGCGCGAGGAGCTGAACCACACTGGCTCCCACAAGGTGAACAACGTGCTCGGCCAGATCCTGCTCGCCCGCCGCATGGGCAAGGAGCGGGTGATCGCCGAGACCGGTGCCGGCCAGCATGGCGTCGCCACCGCCACCATGTGCGCCCGCTTCGGCCTGAAGTGCGTGGTCTACATGGGCGCCGTCGACGTGGAACGTCAGGCCCCTAACGTGTTCCGCATGAAGATGCTGGGCGCCGAGGTAGTGCCGGTGCAGTCCGGCTCGCGCACCCTCAAGGACGCCATGAACGAGGCGCTCCGCGACTGGGTGACCAACGTCCACGACACCTTCTACTGCATCGGCACGGTGGCCGGGCCGCATCCCTATCCGGCCATGGTGCGCGACTTCCAGTCCATCATCGGCCGCGAGACCCGCGAGCAGATGCTGGAGATGGAAGGCCGCCTGCCGGACAGCCTCTTCGCCTGCGTCGGCGGCGGGTCCAACGCCATGGGCCTGTTCCACCCCTTCCTCGACGATCCCGAGGTGAAGATCTTCGGCGTGGAGGCGGCGGGCCGGGGCGTCGACACCCACGAGCATGCGGCCTCCATCGCCGGTGGTCGCCCGGGCGTGTTGCACGGCAACCGCACCTATCTGCTCATGGACGGCGACGGCCAGATCATCGAGGCGCATTCCATCTCGGCCGGTCTCGACTATCCCGGCATCGGGCCGGAGCATTCCTGGCTGCACGATGTGGGCCGCGTCACCTATCTGAACTGCACCGACCAGGAGGCGCTGGACGCCTTCCAGCTGCTGACGCGCCTTGAGGGCATCATCCCGGCGCTGGAATCGGCCCATGCCATAGCCAAGGTGATCGAGCACGCGCCCAAGCTGCCGGCGGACCACCTGATGGTCGTCAACCTTTCCGGCCGCGGGGACAAGGACGTCCCCCAGGTGGCGGAGATACTCGGGACTCGTCTGGGGGCGTGACCATGAAGAGCATCTGGGGGAAAGTCGTCTCGTCCGCGATCGTCGGCGCGACGATCGTTGTCAGCCTTGGCGCCGCGCAGGCGGCCGACCTCGAGCTGACGCCGGGCAAGATCTATACGGACGCGGCCGGCGCCTACGTGTCGGTGGCAGTGAAGAACACCGGCACGGCCACGGTGGCCGAGGTCAAGGTCAACTGCGAGTTCTTCGCCGGCAAGCGCTCCCTCGGCAAGTCGTCCACGACGCTGTTCTCCATCGTCGGAGGCGTCACCGGAACCGATCAGGTGCGCTTCCTCGGCGGCACCAGCGCCACCAGCGCCACCTGCACCCTCGCCGGGCAGAAATAGAGCGCGTCCCCTCTCATCCAGGCAGGCCCATGACCACCCGCATCTCCGAACGCTTCGCCGCCCTCAAGGAAGAGGGGCGGCCGGGCCTCGTCACTTTCGTCACCGCCGGCGACCCGGACGGCGAGACCTCGCTCGCCATTCTCAAGGCGCTGCCGGGCGCGGGGGCCGACGTGATCGAGCTGGGCGTGCCCTTCACCGATCCCATGGCCGACGGTCCGGCCATCCAGGCGGCGGGGCTGCGCGCGCTCAAGGGCGGGCAGACGCTGGCCAAGACGCTGGAGATGGTCCGCCTCTTCCGCGGCGAGGACCAGACCACGCCGGTGGTGTTGATGGGCTACTTCAACCCCATCTACGTCTATGGCGTGGAGCGTTTCCTCGTCGACGCCAAGGTCGCTGGGGTGGACGGCCTGATCGTGGTCGACCTGCCGCCGGAGGAGGACGACGAACTCTGCATCCCGGCGCTCAATGCCGGGTTGGACTTCATCCGCCTCGCTACCCCGACCACCGACGACAAGCGCCTGCCCACCGTGCTCGCGAACACCGCGGGCTTCGTCTACTACGTCTCCATCACCGGCATCACCGGCGCGGCGACGCCGGACGCGAATGCCGTGGCCACAGCCGTTGCGCGCATCAAGAACCACACCGCGCTGCCCGTGGCCGTCGGCTTCGGCGTGAAGACCCCAGAGCAGGCCGCGGCCATCGCCGCGGGTGCCGACGCCGTGGTGGTGGGCTCGGCGCTGGTCGAGGTGGTGCGCCGCACGCTGGACGAAGAGGGCAAGGCCACGTCCAACACCGTTATCGGCGTGGAAGCCCTTGTTAGCGAGCTCGCCGAGGCGGTGCGCGGCGTGCGGCGCTGAGCCGGCTTCGCCCCGACGTCAGCAAGGTGGTATGATCGGCGGGAACAGCGGCGACCGCCGTACTTTCGCCGTGTCAGACTTGCCATAAGGGCGGAGGGGGGACTATGTGCGCTGCAGCGCGGCGCCGCGCCCCTCCGTACCGGAGATGATCCCGTGAACTGGATTTCCAACGTCGTCCGCCCGAAGATCCGCGACTTCCTGGCGCGGCGCGAGGTGCCCGAGAACCTCTGGGTGAAATGCCCCGAGACCGGGCAGATGGTGTTTCACAAGGATCTGGAAGCGAACCTCTACGTCATTCCCGCGTCCGGCTACCACATGCGCATGGATGCGGTGACGCGGCTCAAGAACACCTTCGACGACGGCGCCTATGAGGAAGTCACCCTTCCCGAGGTGGCGGTAGATCCGCTCAAGTTCCGCGACGAGCGCCGCTATGTGGACCGCCTCAAGGACGCCCGCACCAAGACCGGCTACCATGACGCGGTGAAGGTGGCGACCGGCATGCTCACCGAGCTGCCCGTGACCATCGCCGTGCAGGATTTCGGCTTCATGGGCGGTTCGCTCGGCATGGCCGCCGGCGAGGCGGTGGTGAAGGGGCTGGAGACCGCCGCCGAGCGCGGCACGCCCTTCATCATGTTCGCGGCCTCCGGCGGCGCGCGCATGCAGGAGGGCATCCTCTCCCTCATGCAGATGCCGCGCACCACGGCCGCCATCCAGGAACTGCGTGAGACGAAGAAGCCCTACATCGTCGTGCTCACCAACCCGACCACGGGCGGCGTCACCGCCTCCTACGCCATGCTGGGCGACATCCAGATCGCCGAGCCCGGCGCGCTCATCGGCTTCGCTGGCCCACGCGTCATCGAGCAGACCATCCGCGAGAAGCTGCCGGACGGTTTCCAGCGCGCCGAATATCTGCGCGACCACGGCATGCTCGACATGGTGGTACATCGCCACGAGATGCGCGACACCCTCGGCCGCCTGTGCCGGATGCTGACCAAGGCGCCGGCGCTGCCGCCCAAGGGCCGGCTGCCGCGCCCGCAGGCAGCGTAAGGGAGGCCTGATCGCGGGCCCCATGGGCCCCGGCTCGACGCACCATGGCACTGCCCCTGCCCGCCCGCGCCACGGACGAGATTCTCTCCCGCCTCGCCGCGCTTCACCCGAAGAAGATCGATCTGTCCCTCGCCCGGATGGAGCGTCTGCTGGAGGCGCTCGGCCATCCCGAGCGGCGCCTGCCGAAGGTGATCCACGTCGCCGGTACCAACGGCAAGGGCTCCACCATCGCCTTCATGCGAGGGATGCTGGAGGCGGCCGGCCAGAGCGTCCATGTCTATACCTCGCCCCATCTGGTGCGCTTCAACGAGCGCATCCGCCTCGGCGCGCCGGGCGGCGGGCGGCTCGTCTCCGATGCGGCGCTGGCCGACGCCCTCGACCGGGCCGAGATGGCCAATGACGGCGCCCCCATCACCTTGTTCGAGATCACCACGGCGGCGGGCTTCCTGCTGTTTGCGGAGCACCCGGCGGACGTGCTGCTGCTGGAGGTGGGCCTCGGCGGCCGGCTCGACGCCACCAACGTGGTCGAGAAGCCGCTGGCGAGCGTGATCACCCCGGTCTCCATCGACCATGTGGACTTTCTCGGCAATTCGGTGGAGGCCATCGCGGGGGAGAAGGCGGGCATCATCAAGCCGCGTTGTCCCGTCGTGATCGGCGCCCAGTCGCCGGAGGCGCTGGCGGTGATCGAGCGGGCGGCGGCGAAGAAGCTCGCGCCTCTGTTCGTGCGCGGCCAGCAGTGGAACGTCCAGGAGGAAAGCGGCCGGCTCGTCTATGCGGACGAGGACGGCCTGCTCGACCTGCCGCGCCCGCGCCTCGTGGGTCCGCACCAGATCGACAATGCGGGCCTCGCCGTCGCGGCGCTGCGCGCGGTGAAGCTGCCTGCGGCCCATGAGGCGGGAATTCTGCGGGCCGACTGGCCCGCGCGCCTTCAGCGCCTTCCGCCCGGCCCGCTCTCCGCGCGGGCACCGGCGGGTGTGGAGCTGTGGCTCGACGGCGGCCACAACGCCGCCGGCGGTGCCGCCCTCGCCCATGCCCTGTGCGAGCTGGAGGAGCGCTATTCACGCCCCCTCGTGCTCATCCTCGGCATGCTCGGCACCAAGGATGTCACCGGCTTCCTCCAGCCCTTCGCCGGCCTCGTGCGCGAGGCCATCGCGGTGCCGGTGCCCGGCGAGCATGCGGGCCTGAAACCGGAGGACGTGGCGGCCGCCGCCGTCGGCCTCGGCATGAAGGCGAGCGTGGCGCGGGACGTGGGCAGCGCTCTGGATGGCATCGCCCGCGAGGCGGTGGTGCCGCCGCCGCGCGTGCTCATCGCCGGCTCGCTCTATCTGGCCGGCGCCGTGCTCGCCGCCAACGGCACCGCGCTGGGCTGAGGGGCTGAACGCCTTTGCGGCTCTCCTCATCCCGTCATCGCCCGCCTTGTGCGGGCGATCCACGAATGGGCTGTAGGGGTGTCTGAAACCACAGGCCGCCGGACGAGCGGCGGAGTGGATCCCCCGGAAGCCGGGGGATGACGGTTGTCGTTCCTCACACCGCCGCGAAGATTGACGCTCCGTTCTCCGCCTCGCCCACGGCGGCGCGGAAGGGAGCGAATAATTCGCGCCCGACGCCCACATGGCTGGCGGAGAGGTCGGCGTTGGCGCTGGGCCGCGCCGCCCATTCGCCGGGCGGGACCAGCACTTCCAGCCGGCCCGTCACCGCATCGACCCGGATCATGTCGCCGTCGCGGATACGGGCGATGGCGCCCCCGTCCAGCGCTTCCGGCGTGACGTGAATGGCGGCCGGCACCTTGCCGGACGCACCCGAGAGGCGGCCGTCGGTGACGAGGGCGACCTTCTGCCCCCGATCCTGCAGCACGCCGAGGGGCGGCATGAGCTTGTGAAGCTCCGGCATCCCGTTCGCCTTCGGCCCCTGGAAGCGCACCACGGCCACGAGATCGCCCGTGAGTTCGCCCGCCTTGAACGCGGCCTGAAGCTCCTCCTGCGAGTGGAAGACCTTGGCCGGCGCCTCGATCACATGGCGCTCCGGCGCCACGGCCGAGGTCTTGATGACCGCACGGCCAAGGCTGCCATCCAGCACCTTGAGGCCGCCCGTGTGCTGGAAGGGCGCTCCCACCCCGCGCAAGACCTTGTCATCGCCGCTTTCCGCCGCACCGTCCCGCCAGTCGAGGGTGCCGTCGGCCGCCAGCACCGGCTCGCGGGTATAGGCTTCGAGGCCGCGGCCGAGGATGGTCTCTGCATCGGCGTGCAGCAGGCCGGCGGAGAGCAGCTCGCGTACCACGAAGGGCACGCCGCCGGCCGCATGGAAGTGGTTCACGTCCGCCGAGCCATTGGGATAGACGCGGGCGAGCAGAGGCGTCACCTCGGCGAGCACGGAGAAATCGTCCCAGCTCAAGGCGATGCCCGCCGCCGCCGCCATGGCGACGAGGTGGAGCGTGTGGTTGGTGGAGCCGCCGGTGGCGTGCAGGCCGACGATGCCGTTCACGAACGCCTTCTCATCCAGCATACGCCCGGCGGGGATATGGTCGTTGCCGAGCGCGGTAATGGCGAGCGCGCGCTGGGCAGCGGCCTTGGTGAGGGCATCGCGCAAGGGCGTGTCCGGCGTCACGAAGGAGGCGCCGGGCAGGTGCAGGCCCATGATTTCCATGAGCATCTGGTTGGTGTTGGCGGTGCCGTAGAAGGTGCAGGTGCCGGGGCCGTGGTAGGACTGGCTCTCCGCCTCCAAAAGCGCGTCGCGCCCGACCTTGCCCTCCGCATAGAGCTGGCGGATGCGGGACTTCTCGTTATTCGGCAACCCGCTGGTCATGGGGCCGGAGGGGATGAACACCGCCGGCAGGTGGCCGAACGACAGCGCGCCAATGACGAGGCCGGGCACGATCTTGTCGCAGATGCCGAGGAAGACCGCGGCATCGAACGTCTGGTGGGAGAGGGCGACGGCGGTGGAAAGCGCGATCACATCGCGGGAGAAGAGCGACAGCTCCATCCCCGCCTCGCCCTGGGTGATGCCGTCGCACATGGCCGGCACGCCGCCCGCAACCAGCGCCGCACCGCCGGCCTCGCGCGCCGCCTCGCGCAGCAGCTCGGGATAGCGCTCATAGGGCCGGTGGGCCGAGAGCATGTCGTTGTAGGCGGTGACGATGCCCAGCGAAGGGCCGTCGCCTGCCCGCAGCATGGCCTTGTCCGAGGGCCCGCAGGCGGCGAAGCCGTGGGCCTGGTTGGCGCAGCCCAGCGCCTGGCGCTGGGGCCGGCGCTGGGCTGCTGCGTCGATGCGGTCGAGATAGCGGCGCCGCGCGTCGTGGCTGCGCCGCGCGATGCGTTCGGTGACCTCGCCGACGCGAGCGTCGAGCATGTGCTGTGCGGCCATGGGGGCTCCTCCTTGCCGCGATCCTCCACCCTGAGCGACGCCCGGCGCAAGGGTTGGACGACCTCTAAAGGACGAGTTCGCCGTCGTCTTCGCCGTTCCACCAATGCAGGCGCTGCGCCGCGACCTTGATAAGCACGAGGCCCGGCGTGTCGATGCCGGCCGGGAACCAGCGGTCGAGATCGGAGGTCCAGCGGGCCTCGAAGGCGGCCTTGTCGCGGATGATCTGCGCCTTGCCTTCCACGGTGGCGAAGAAGGGGCGCTGGCCGAGGATGCCGCTCGTGCCCTGAAGGGCGAGCCCCACGTTGGGGTCGCGGGAAATCTCGCTCACCGCGCGGGCATCTTCCTGCGCGAAGAAGAAGCTGCTGCCGTCATAGTCCACGTCGCCATTGTTGCTCATGGGCCGCCCGGCCAGCGCGCCACCCTCGCTCTTGGTGAAGAGGGTGGTGAAATCGATGTCGCGCATCTTCTCCACCACTTCGTCCAGCGTCATCTCGGCCATGGCGTCGTCGCTCCAGCTTGTGTCCTGCAGTCAATGCCGGCGGGGCGGTTTGGTTCAGGCGGGTGTGAGGTGGGCGGGATTGGCGGAAACCGGATTGGATGGCATTGACAAGTTACCGGCCTCATGTAACCTTAAAAAAATAGTATAAAAGGTTACTGTTTGGCGACCGCCATCGTGCGCCGCTCGCCCATCGGGAAAGGACACATCGTGACATCAAGGACGATCGCCGCCGCGCTTCTGCTCGCCGCCGCCTCTTGTGCCGGTCCCGCCACGGCGCAGGTGGGCTATAGCGGCTATGCGCTGCCGCTTGCTCTCGCGGTGGAGGCGGCGACGGCGGCGGTGAAGGCGTGCGAGGCCAAGGGATGGCCGGTCACGGCCACGGTGGTGGACGCGTCGGGCCTCGTGAAGGCGACGCTGAAGGCCGACCATGCCACGGTCCACACGCCCGACACCGCTTTCCGCAAGGCCTACACGGTGGCCACGCTCGGCCCCATCTTCAAGTTCGACCGATCCAGCGCATTCGCCGAGATCGTCGCGAAATATCCCGGCGGCGCGGGCACCTCGCTCACCACCATCCCGAACGTGATCGCGCTGGCCGGTGGCGTGGGCGTGATGCACGGCAACGAGATCGTCGCCGCCATTGGGGTCGGCGGGGCGCCGGGTGGCGACAAGGACGAGGCGTGCGCGAGCGCCGGCCTCGCGGCCATCGCGGACCGCGCCAATACGCACTGAGATGGAAGATTGGTGCGCCAGAGCGGAGCGGTGGCGTGCAGCGCGATGGGTTGGCCGGCGGCATCGCGCAAGCAAAACGCGATGGGTTTGCGGGCGACATAGCGCGAGGAAAGATGGTGCGGGCGGTCGGACTCGAACCGACATATCCGTGAGGACGGCGGATTTTGAGTCCGCTGCGTCTACCAGTTCCGCCACGCCCGCAGCCGAAGCCTCTTTATAGGCTTGCCGGCCGGGCGCCAACAGGAAAGCGGCGGGACTTATCCCCCGCCGTCCAGTCCGAGGGCGTTCTCACGCGCCGCGCGGCAGCGCGCTTGAGCCCCAGCCCACCGGCAGGCGCACGATGCTGCGCACCGCGGCGCGGGGTAGGGCTATTTCGCGGCGCTCCGGCTGCGGTTCGGGCGCCAGCGCCGCGAGGAAGTCCTCGGCCCAGCGGTTGATGTCGTGGGCGTCCAGCACCCGCATCATCCGGCGATGGCGCTCGCGCCGCTCCGCCAGCGGCATCTCCAACGCCCGGCGCAGCGCGGCAGCCACGCCCTCGGTATCGTGCGGATTGACGATGAGTGCCCCCGTCCCCAACTCGCTCGCCGCCCCCGCGAATTGGGACAGAAGCAGCACGCCGGGGTCGGCCGGGTCCTGTGCGGCGACGAATTCCTTGGCGACGAGGTTCATGCCATCGCGCAGCGGGGTCACCATCGCCACGTCGGCGCGGCGGTAGAATCCGGCAAGGGCCGAGCGCGAATAGGTGCGGTTCACGTAGCGCAGCGGCGTCCAGGACACGTCGCTGTAGGCACCGTTGATCTGCCCGGCCCGGTGGGAGACGTGCCGGTCCATGTCCTGGTATTCGGGCACGTCGGTGCGGCTCTTGGGCGTGATCTGCAGGTAGGTCACGCGGTCGTGCCAGTCCGGCTCCGTGCGCAGGAAATGGTCGTAGGCGTCGAGCCGGTTGGGGATGCCCTTGGAATAGTCCAGCCGGTCCACGCCGATGATGAGCTTGCGGCCGGAAAGGCTTTCGTCGAACGCCTTCACGAAGCGGGTGCGGCTCGCGTGCCGGGCCCGCCGCGCGAAGGCGCCTGTCTCGATGCCCACGGGGAAGGTGCCGAGGCGCACGCGCCGGCCGCCGATGTCGCAGCCGGTACCGTCGGGCGTGGACTGGCCGCCGCGGGTTTCCAGATAGCGAGCGAAATTCTCGCGGTCGCCTTCGGTCTGGAAGCCGACGAGATCGTAATGGGCGAGCGCCCCCACGGTGTCGGCATGCTGCGGCAGGGCCTGGATGATGTCCGCCGGGGGCATGGGAATGTGCAGGAAGAAGCCGATGCGGTTGTTATGGCCGCGTTCCCTGAGATATTTGGCAAGCGGCATCATGTGGTAGTCGTGAATCCACAGGATGTCGTCCGGCTGGATGATCTTCTCCAGATGATCAGCGAACATCCGGTTGACGCGGATGTAGCCGGAAAGATCCGAGCGGAAGAATTCCGAGAGATCCACCCGGTAGTGCAGCACGGGCCACAGCACCCGGTTGGCGAAGCCGTTGTAATATTCCTGGTAATCCTCGTTGGTGAGGTCCACCACGGCATAGGTGACGCCGGCGTGCTTTGTCGACTGCGGCGTGTCGGAGGGGTCCGGCGCGATCCGCCCGCTCCATCCGAACCATATGCCCCCACGGTCCTTGAGGGCGGCGTTGACGGCGACGGCGAGGCCCCCGGCCGGCGCGCCGGACTTCTGGGGGAGGGCCACTCGGTTCGATACGACCACGATGCGGGACACGGAGGTCACCTCCTTCGTTGCCGCGGCTCGGCCGCGAGATGGGTGATGAGGGCGCGGACCGAGCGCGGGTCCGGCAGAACGGTGTGGGCGCCGTCGCGGGGCGCGCCGACCGCCACGGCGATGCCGCCCGCCTGGTTCACGGCCCGGAAGCCGGCCTCATCGGTCACGTCGTCACCGATGAAGACGGGCCGACGCCCGGCGAAGGGGGCCGCGGCCATGAAACGCGCGACGGCGGATCCCTTGTCGATGCCTTCCCGGCGCACCTCGAACACGCAGTGCCCGGGCATGATCTCGACGCCCGGCCGCGGGCCGACCACCTCGAAGAGGGCGCGTTTCAGCACGGGCGCCACTTCCGGGTGGGCTCGGTAGTGGATGGCGACCGCGTGGTGCTTGTCCTCGGCGAACACATCCGCGAACTCGGCCGCGACGGCACCGAGGGCGCGCCTCAGATCAGTGTCGAGGGCGGCAGCCCGATCGGACGGCCGACCTGCGGCGAGGCGGATGTCGGCGCCATGCACGCCGGCGGCGGCGAATGTGTCGGCCCCGAACAACTGGTCCAGCGAGGCGAGCGAGCGACCACTGACCAGGGCCAGCGCCCCGCCGGCACGCTCGGAAAGGACCGTCAGGGTATTGGTAAGGCCGGGGGGAACCAACACCGCCTCGGGCCGTTCCGCGATATCGATCAGCGTCCCGTCCACGTCAAGAAAGAAGGCGTGCGTCGCAGGGTCGAGGGCGACAAAGGCCCCCGGCAGTTCGGCCTCTCTTGCAGGCAGTGATCCCTCAAGCATACCGGACAACGCACGGACCCCTTCATATTTCAGGTAAGATAACGCCGTTGCGGCGCCACGGTTCCCCCTCAGCTTCGACCCAATGCCGCCACAGGCTCTCGCGAAATGGCTCCGCTCCGGCTTCCTGGGCGGAACCGGAGCGGTTCGGCGGCGTTCGTCTCGGCGTCACGGGAGACAGCATATGCTCGGCTTGCACAGGAGTTCGACCGACGGGTTTTCCCGGCGCCTCTCGGCGTTGCGGGATGAACTCGACCATCTCCAGTCCTCGTTCCACAGGCGGGAGCGTGAATGGGGGCGTCTCGCCTCCGATGTGGCGTCCGATGCCCAGGACTGGGTGGCGGAGCGGGCGGAATCGCTTCCGAGCCTGTCTCTGGACAGCCTTCGCCGGCACCTGCCCGCGTTGCCGCAGCGCCCGTTCCGCGCGGAGCCGGCGGCGCTTCCGGTCATCGTCGCTGCGGTGGCGGTGGGCGTCGGGGTGGGGTGCGTGCTATATGCCGTTACGTCGCGTGGGCGCCGGTCCGCCCACGGTCCGGTTCCTGAGGACGAGCTCAAGGCTGCGCCCGAGGGGATGGAGTAGTGGGTTCCGCCTGACGCCTTTTGGGGGTCAGGCGCGGTGTTTCGCCCTCGTGCCCTGAAGCGGCGCAAGGGGCAGGATGGATGTCCGGCATGCCGCCGGCAGGGCAAGGGAGAAAAAGATGAAAGCGGCTCTCATGATTGGCGTGATGGCACTCGCCCTTGGCGGTTGCAGCGAATATTCGCGCCAGGATCGTGCCGTGGGCGGTGCCGCGATCGGCGCCGGTACCGGCGCGCTGATCGGCGCCGCCGCCACGGGCACCGGCACGGGCGCTCTGGTGGGCGGCCTCATCGGCGCGGGCACGGGTGCCATCATCGGCGCCGAGACCACCCCCCGCGCCTGCTGGGCGCGCGACGCCTATGGAAATCGCTACCGCGTGCAGTGCCCCTGAGCGGCACGCAGACAGGTTGAAGAACGAAAGGCGCCCCACCGGGCGCCTTTTTGTTTTGGGGGTCCGGCGGGGGCCGTTAGCGGGACCTTTACCTTAGCAAACTATCACTGGAGCCATCTCCAAGTGACTTCAGGGCGGCCCGGGACCCCTCCGGACCGCCCTGTTTTTTTGACCGCTTCCGTGCGTGGGTGCGGACGGATCAGACTGGGCCGCGACCGCGGCGCATCAGTCCCATCACCGCGGAGATGAGGAACAGGATGATCGCGACGAAGAAGATGATCTTCGCGATTTCAATCGCCGTGCCCGCAATTCCGCCGAAGCCCAGGACTGCGGCGATCAGTGCGACGATGAGAAAGGTAATCGCCCAGCTCAGCATTGCCGTGTCTCCTTGCCATTTTCCTGAATGAATATGCAGCGCCGGCTGGAGACGGTCGTTACGCTCAGCAACCAGCTGTTCGGCGCGCGTTTGTTACACGGATTGTGAACTGCGCAACTGTCGCGCTTGTTCCCAAGTGACCCTCGCGTTCTCCACGCGGCGCGTATGGGGTGTTCCCCCTACGCGGGAGGAGTGCGGTTTCGGCGGGACGCGATGGAACAAATCCGCCCGCCCCGCGTTTTCTCGTCGATCTGGGAGACTCGGGAGGAGGCGGATGAGCGGATTGCGACACGAACCCCTGCCGGGCGGCTCCGCCCTGCCTGATACGGGCGCGCAGAAGACGGGCGTGGACGATGCCCCGCACGGCTATGATCCCGTGGAATTCGGTCCCGGCGAAAGCCGGCGGGACTTTCCCCCGCGGCGGGAACGTTCCGCTGACGAGGAGCGGCGCCTGCTCAAGGAATTCCAGGCGGCGTTCGACGGTTCCGACAAACGCCACGACGTGGACGACGGACCGGACGTGGATGCGGCCGGTCCCGAGACCGATCTGGACACCGGGCACCTGTCGCGGCTTTACCGTGACTGAGGCCCGCGTGTTCAAAACCATATTGCAACGCACGTGGACGTGTCCCATCTTGAGACCGCCCGCGTCTGTCAGAAGACCCCCGCCATGCGATCGGCACGCTTCCAAGGTCCCCTCGACACACCCATGACGACGCAGCACCAGAAAGAGGCAGGCGGCATGCGAACGCCTCATCGCCGCGACATCTCCGCACGGCAGGATCTGCTGGGACGCGAGCTGCGCCAACTGTTTGACGACTACACCCAGGAAGACATGCCGGACGAGCTGCAGAGCCTCGCCGAGCGTCTTCAGGCCGCCTTCGAGGGCCGCGAGCCGGAGGCCGAGGCGCCCGAAGCCGGCGCGGCCGATGGCGCAGCCCAGCCGGCAGCCGAGCCCAAGAAGGACTAAAGGGCTCCAGGCTCTCGTCCGAACTGGACTAAGGCTTCCGGTGCTCCACCCATGGTTCGCGCCGTCCGGCGCGACTTGCCGAGGCGACGCTTCGGCGGCTCACTTGCATTATTCGTCCGCTTTTTCGAACCCCATCCCCTCCGTCGCGACTTGCGTTGCGGAAGGGCGTGGGGTTCTGACTTTTCAAGGGGCTGCGGCCGCTTTTGCGGTATTTGGCGGCGGGCCTTAACCCCTTTGCAAGGCGCCCTACGCAAGGTGGGGCCATGTCGCGTGACACGCCCCGCATCTTCCTCGCCCTCCTCCTTCTGGCCGGCGCCCTTTCGGGCTGTCGCTTCGGCCTGGAGGAGCGCGATTCGTGGCGCTCCCAGGCCGAGGAACAGTGCCTTGCGGCCAAGGCGGTAGTCCCGTCCGTCTTCATGGAGCCGCTTCCCGCCGTCCAGGGCCCGGGCGCCTGTGGCATGGATCATCCGTTCCGCGTGACTGCGCTGGCGCAGGGGAATGTGGTGCTGGAGCCCGCCGGAAAGCTCGCCTGCCCGGTGATCTACCAGGTGGACATGTGGGTGCAGGAGGTGGTGCAGCCGGCGGCGCTGGCATGGCTCGGCCAGCCCATCGTCGCCATCAGCCAGATGTCGGCCTATTCGTGCCGTGGCATGAACGGCGATCCCAACGCCAAGATTTCCGAGCATGCCTTCGGCAACGCGCTTGATATCGGCGGCTTCCGCACCGCGGACGGGCGGTGGATCACCGTGAAGAACGGCTGGAAGGGCTCGCCCGAGGAGCGCGGCTTCCTGCTGCAGGTGCAGGCCGGGGCGTGCGAGCGCTTCACGACCGTGCTCGCGCCCGGGTCCAACATCTTCCACTATGACCACATCCATGTGGACCTGATGCGTCACGCCAAGGGGCGGACCATCTGCAAGCCGGCGCCGCGTCCGATGCCCGCGCCCTCCATGCCCACCAAGGCGCCGCCCATGGTTTCGGAAGCCCCGCCCAGCGCGCCGGTGGCAGAAGCGGCGCCCGTCTATGCCCCGGCGCCGCAGCCGGTCGCGGCCCCCGCGGAGCAGCCGTCCTTCTTCTCTACCCTGTTCGGCGGGGCGCGGGCCGCGCCGCAGCCGGCCCCGGTCGCTGCCGAGCCGCCGCCCCCCTTGCCGCCGGTCGAGGCCGCGCGGGCGCCGCAGCCGCAGATCATCGCCTCGCCGGCGCCGCCTCCGCCCGCCGGATATTCCCCGGCGAGCTATCCGCCCTCCAATTATCCCCCCTCGAACTATCCCCCCGGCGCCGTGGGCAATGCCCCGGCTCCCGCCGCCGCACGCGCGCCGGCACCTCCGCCGTCGGCGCCGCAGAAGGGCGGCCTGCCGCCGGGCTGGCAGGTGGGTCCGCAGGGCATCCCCATGTCCTCCGCCTCCTCCAGCAATCCCGAGACCGGCTCCATCAAGCGCAAATATTACGCGGCGCCGATTCCCCAGCCCTCCACCATCCCCCTGCCCAAGGCCAAGGCCGGCGAGGACTGAGATGATGCTCGCGGATCTGCCCTTCGCCGGCATCGATGGCTGCCGGGGCGGCTGGGTGATCGCGCAATGGGACGGCGCAGATCATCTCCAGCTGTTCCGCCGCACCCGCGTGGAAGAGCTGTTCGATGCGCCGGATGCTCCCGCTATAGCCTGCGTGGACATGCCCATAGGTCTGCCCGAAACCAGCGAGATCGGCGGCCGGTCGGCGGAACGCGCGGTGCGCCCCCTGCTAGACAAGCGGCAATCGTCCGTCTTCTCCGTTCCGGCTCGTGCTGCGGTCATGGCTGGCGTCGGACCGGGGGACGAGCGGGAGCGGTTCGCAGCAGCCTGTGCCGCAGCGCTCGCCCATTCGAGCCCGCCGCGCAAGGTCTCCATCCAGTGCTTCAACCTCTTCCCCAAGATCGCCGAGCTGGACGAGCTGCTGCTGCGCCGCTCCGAACTGCGGGAGCGCCTCATCGAGTGCCATCCGGAGGTGTCGTTCCGCATCATGAACGGCGCGCCGCTCGAGGTGGCCAAGAAGGTGAAGAGCCGGCCGTACCCGCCCGGTCTCGAGTTGCGGATCGACCTTCTCGCCCGTGCGGGCGTGCCAACCGATCTGCTTCACGCGAAGACCGCGACTGCGCTTGGCGCAGGGCTCGATGATCTGGTGGATGCCTGCGCCTGCGCCGTCACCGCAAAAAGAGTGTTCGAGGGCAAGGCCTTGCGCTTTCCCGACCCGCCGGAGCGGGATGCCTTCGGCCTGCCGGTGGCGATCACCGCCTGAGCGGCCTTCCCTTTAAGTTGAATTCCGGTGGCGCCGCGCACCTCGCTATGCGCAAGGGATTGTCCTCTCGACGGAATTGCCGACATGCCCGAGAACCGCATCCGCCTCTCGTCCTTGCGTGACAGGATCGTCCCGGCCGAGGAGGCCGCTGCGCTCATCGGCGACGGCATGATCGTGGGCATGAGCGGCTTCACCCGCGCCGGCGAGGCGAAGGCGGTGCCCATGGCGCTGGCCGCCCGCGCCAATGCCGCCCATGCCCGGGGCGAGCCGCTGCGCATCACCCTCATCACCGGCGCCTCGCTGGGCAACGACCTCGACAAGCAGATGGCGGAAGCCCACCTGCTCTCCCGCCGCATCCCGTTCCAGTCCGACCCGGCCCTGCGCAAGGCGATCAATGCCGGCGAGGTGATGTTCGTGGACCAGCACCTGTCCGAGACGGTGGAGCATTTGCGCACCAACCAGCTCGGCCCCATCGACGTGGCGGTGATCGAGGCGGTGGGCATCACCGCGTCGGGCGGCATCATTCCCACCACCTCGGTGGGCAATTCGGCCACCTTCGCCATTCTGGCGAAGAAGGTGATCGTCGAGATCAACCTCACCCAGCCGGCGGAACTGGAGGGGTTGCACGACATCTACATCCCCACCCGCCGCCCCTTCCGCGAGCCGATCCCGGTGGTGACACCGGAAAGCCGGGTGGGCCTGCCCTTCATTCCCATCGACCCGGAGAAGATCGCCGCCATCGTGGTGACGCGGAAGCTCGATTCCGCCTCCAACGTGCTGCCGCCCGACCCCGAGACCGCTGCCATCGCCGGCCATCTCATGGAATTCCTGAAGCACGAGGTGAAGCTCGGCCGCATGACCAACCGTCTGCAGCCGCTGCAGGCCGGCATCGGCACCATCGCCAATGCGGTGATGCACGGTTTCATCGAGAGCCCGTTCTCAGACCTCACCATGTATTCCGAGGTGCTGCAGGATTCGACCTTCGACCTGTTCGACGCCGGGAAGCTGAACTTCGCCTCGGGCTCGTCCATCACCCTGTCCAAGGCGAAGTACGACCAGGTGATGCCGCGCATCACCGACTACAAGTCGCGCCTCATCCTGCGGCCGCAGGAGATTTCCAACCATCCCGAGATCATCCGGCGGCTGGGCCTCATCGGCATCAACACGGCGCTGGAATTCGACCTCTACGGCAACGTCAATTCCACCCATGTGGGCGGCACCCACATGATGAACGGCATCGGCGGCTCCGGCGATTTCGCCCGCAACGCCTATCTCTCGGTGTTCGTCACCAAGTCCATCGCCAAGGGCGGGGCGCTCTCCTCGGTGGTGCCCATGGTGAGCCACGTGGACCACACCGAGCACGACGTGGACATCCTCGTCACGGAGATCGGCCTCGCCGACCTGCGCGAGCTGGCGCCGCGGGAGCGGGCGCGCGTCATCATCGCCAATTGCGTGCATCCGCTCTACCGCGATGCGCTGTCCGACTATTTCGAGCGGGCGACGGCGCGGGGCGGGCACACGCCGCACATCATCGAAGAGGCGCTCTCCTGGCATGTGCGGGCCCGCGAGCAGGGCGCCATGCTCCCGGAAATGACACGGAAGATCGCGTAAGCGCCACGGCGGCGTCACCTTGCCGCCGCGGCAGGGGGAACTAATCCCAAGCGCAGCCGTTCGTTCGGTCACGAATCCGTGCTATCTCGCGACCGCGAAATTTTGCGTGCTGCGGAGGAATGGTGCCCATGTTCCCGACGCCGAAGCCGGTCCTGACGCCCAATACCTACGCCTACGAGTCCGAGCCCATGGTGAAGCCGACCGGCTTCCGGGAGTACGACGCCCGCTGGTTGTTCCAGAAGGAAATCAACCTCATGGGCGTGCAGGCCCTCGGCATGGGCCTCGGCACGCTGATGCACGAGATGGGCGTGAAGCCGGAGATCGTCACCGGCCACGACTTCCGCTCCTATTCCTCCTCCATCAAGCTGGCGCTGGTTTCCGGCCTGATGGCGGCGGGCATCAAGGTGCACGACATCGGCCTCGCCATGTCGCCCATGGCCTATTTCGCCCAGTTCGCGCTGGACGTACCCGCCGTGGCGATGGTCACCGCCTCGCACAATGACAATGGCTGGACCGGCGTGAAGATGGGCGTGAACCGCCCGCTGACCTTCGGCCCGGACGAGATGACCCGGCTCAAGGAGATCGTGCTCGGCGCGAAGTTCAACCTGAAGGGCGGCGGCGCCTACGTGTTCGTCGAGAACTTCCCCGAGGTCTACATCAAGGACCTCACGAACCGGCCGAAGCTGAAGCACCCCATCAAGGCCGTGGTGGCCTGCGGCAACGGCACGGCCGGCGCCTTCGCTCCGAAGATCCTGGAGGCGCTGGGCGTCGAGGTGGTGCCGCTCGATACCGAGCTGGACCACACCTTCCCCAAATACAATCCCAATCCCGAAGACATGGAGATGCTCCATGCCATGCGGGACGCGGTGCTGGAGCACAATGCGGACGTGGCCCTCGGCTTCGACGGCGACGGCGACCGCTGCGGCGTGGTGGACAATACCGGCGAGGAAATCTTCGCCGACAAGGTGGGCGTGCTGCTCGCCCGCGACCTCGCCAAGCTCCACCCCAACGCCACCTTCGTGGTGGACGTGAAGTCCACCGGCCTGTTCGCCACCGACCCCGAGCTCATCAAGCTCGGCGTGAAGGCGGACTACTGGAAGACCGGCCATTCCTACATGAAGCGCCGGGTGAACGAGACCGGCGCGCTGGTGGGCTTCGAGAAGTCCGGCCACTATTTCTTCAACAAGCCGGTGGGCCGCGGCTATGACGACGGCCTCGTCTCGGCCATCGCCGTGCTCGACATGCTGGACCGCAACCCCGGCAAGAAGCTTTCGGAGCTGCGCGAGGCGCTGCCCAAGACCTGGTCCTCGCCCACCATGTCACCCCACTGCGCGGACGAGGCCAAGTATGGCGTCGTCGCCAAGGTGGTGGAGCATTACGAGAAGCTGGCGGCTGAAGGCGCTACCGTCACCGGCCAGAAGATCCGCGATCTCGTCACGGTGAACGGCGTGCGCGTCACTTGCGAGGACGGCTCCTGGGGCCTGCTGCGCGCCTCCTCCAACAAGCCCGAGCTGGTTGTGGTGGTGGAAAGCCCGGTCTCCGAAGCCCGCATGCGCGAGATGTTCAAGGAGATCGACGGCGTGCTGCGCCAGCACCCCGGCATCGGCGAGTACAACCAGACCATCTGACATGATGGAGTTGAAGCCCTCCGGTGATTCCGGAGGGCTTCAACCTCTTTGCCGCCCTCAATGCGCCGTCGCACCCTCCTGGGTGGCGCGGGGGATGATGGCGCCGCGGTGCATGATGACTTCGGCGGCGAGGCGGTGGCCGGCCTGGGCGGCGGCTTCGGGCGTCGCGCCGGCGATGCGGGCGGCGAGATAGCCGGCGTTGAAACTGTCGCCAGCCCCCGTGGTGTCGAGGGGGGAGACCGTGCGCTCCACCGGCACTTCCACGGTGCGGCCCTCGGCATGAACCAGCGCGCCGCCGGCCCCGTTCTTCACCACCACTTCGCTCACCCCATAGGTCGTGATGCGCTCAATGGTGGCGGCGGGGGAGGCATCGCCCCAAAGGGCCGCCTCGTCCTCGAAGGTGGGCAGCGCCATGCTCGAGCGCTTCAGCGCCTCGGCGAACACGGTGCGGGCGCGGGAGAGGTCGCCGCCCCAGCCGCGCGGGCGGAAATTGCCGTCGAACACCCGCCAGGCGGGCGGACCGTTGCGGCTGTCACCGGCCCCGCCCGCCATCTCCAGCGCGGCGAGGAAGCGGCCGAGCCCCTGGTTGGAATAGAGCGACAGGGTTATGCCGGAATAATAGACCGCGCCCGCCCCCACCAGCGCCGCCGCCACCTCCTGCCAGCCGTCCGCCTCGAACAGGGAACGGGCGGGGGCGGTGTCGCGCCAGTAATGGAAGCTGCGTTCGCCGGCATTGTCCGTGGTGATGAGGTAGAGGCCGGGAACCTTGCCGCTGACGCGCGGGATCAGGTTCATGTCCACGCCCTCCGCCGCGCCGAGGGCGAGAATGTCGCCGGAAAAGGCGTCGTCGCCGAGCGCCGTGGCATAGGCCACGTCCACCCCCGCGCGGGCGAGATAGACTGCGGTGTTGAAGGTGTCGCCGCCGAAGGCGAGGCCGAAGCGCCCGTCGGAACCGCGGGCGAGTTCCACCATCACCTCGCCCACACAGACCACTTTCGCCACGGCTGCCTCCGATTGTCCTGCCCTGCGTCGTCCCGCCCTGCGCCGGGCGCCGGACCCTATCACAGGGATCAGCTCATTCCACCGGCGGCGGCACCGCATGGGTCCAGGTGCCGTCGCGCGGCGCGGGGCCGGTCGGGCCCGGCTTGGCAGGGTCGCCGTCCACCTGGGGCGAGCCGTAGCGGGCGCGCAGGTCGGCGGCGCGGCCGCGGTTGGCGGCGATGAGGCAGAGCGAGCGCTGCTCGAAATTGCCGATGCCGCGCGGCCCCTCGAACGGCGCGACGCCCTGGCAGTCGAGATTGCGGAACAGGAGGAAGCGCGACTGCGCCTCGTCGAGCTGGGTTTTCCAGCGCGCACGCTGGGTGCCTTGCAGATCGGTGCGCGCCTCGATGACGGTGAAGGCGTTGGCCAGTTCCGCCTCCAGCGCCTGCTCGGACGTGCGGGTCACGTCATAGAGGCAGCGATTGTACTGGCCGCCCGACACCTTCTCGCGCGGGCAGGCGACGACCACCTTCCAGCGCTCCGGCGTCGCCGCATCGCTGCCGCCCGCGCGGGGCGGCTGAGGGCGCGCCTGGGACGGGCCCGGCGGCAGGTCCGCATCGGCCGGAACGGCGGGCTCCGGCTCGGGCTCCGGCAGAGCAGGCGCGACCATGGGGGCGGGACCGTCCGGCGGCGGGCGCGTCAGCACCAGCAGCACGGGCGAGAAGGCCAGCAGCACGAGGGCGAGGGCGAGAAGCGCCCGCCGGCCCGTCCACCGCCGTGCCGCCCCCACGCCTCAGGCCACCTTGCGGTTGGCGGTGAGGAAGTCGCCCATGCGGCCGAGCGCTGCGGTGATGTTCTCCCGCGAGGTGGCGTAGGAGAGGCGCAGGTAGCCCTCGCCATGGACGCCGAAATCCGGCCCGCCGATCACCGCGACGCCCGCCTCCTCCAGCAGCGCCGAGGCGAGCTTCTTGGCGGCGGTCCAGCCGGTGCCGGTGATGTTGGGGAAGGCGTAGAAGGCACCCTTGGGTGTCGCGCAGGTGACGCCGGGCAGCGCATTCAGCCCCTCCACCACCATGCGGCGCCGGGCGTCGAATTCGGCGGTCATGGCGAACACCGCATCCTGTGGACCTTCGAGCGCTGCGATGCCGGCATATTGTGTCGCGGCGTTGACGCAGGACCAGCAGTTCACCGCCAGCTTGCGCACCTGGTCGTAGAGGCTCTTCGGCCAGATGGAATAGCCGAGGCGCCAGCCGGTCATGGCGTAGGTCTTGGACCAGCCGTTGAGCAGGATCAGCCGGTCGCGGATCTCGGGATAGGCGAGGAGGGTGCGGTGCTCCTCCCCGTCGAACAGGAAGCGGTCGTAGATCTCGTCCGACATGAGCGCGACATGGGGATGGGCGGCGAGGCCCTTCACCAGTTTGTCGATCTCTGACGCGGGGGTGACGCCGCCGGTGGGGTTGGCCGGCGAATTGATGATGAGCAGGCGCGTCTTCGGCGTGATGAGGGCCAGCGTCTCCTCGGCCGAGAAGGCGAAGCCGTTCTCCTCGCGGATTGGCACCGGGATGGGTGTTGCGCCGGTGTGCTCGATCATGGAGCGGTAGATGGGAAAGCCGGGGTCGGGATAGAGGATTTCCGCGCCGGGCTCGCCGAACAGGCGGATGGCCGCATACATGGTGACCTTGCCGCCGGGCACGATCATCACGAGGTTCGGGTCCACCTCGACGCCGTAGCGGCGGTTGAGATCGCCGGCCACCGCCTCGCGCAGGGGCAGGATGCCGACCGAGGGGGTATAGCCGTGCTGGCCGTCGCGCAGCGCCTTCACCGCCGCCTCGACGATGTGGGCCGGCGTCTGGAAGTCCGGCTGGCCGATGCCGAGGTTGAGGATGGAGCGCCCCTCCGCCTGAAGCGCCGTGGCGCGGGCGAGCACGGCGAAAGCGTTCTCCTCGCCGATGCGGTCGAAGGAGGGATTGGTGGTGAGCATGGCCGGCAGATCCTTGGGGCATATCCTTGGGGCGCGCGGCGTCTTGTGCGCCGCGTTCAAAATGGACGCCTTGGATAGCACCGAAGGTCCCGGGTGGGGAGTGGGCGAAAATCTGCTGCAGCGCGCAAAGCTTGGCCATGGCCAACATGTTACGAGGGGCGGCGTGCCGAATCGCGAGGAGCCCTCATGCCTGCACCGACCGCCCCCCTGCCATTCGAGGACACCGAGATCGCCATCGTCGGCGCCGGCATTGTCGGCCTGTCGGTCGCCCATGTGCTGACGCGCCTCGGCATCTCCGTGCGCTGCTTCGATGCCGGCGCGGCGGGGGGCGCCCAGTCGGCTGGCGGCTCGCGCATCATGCGCGCGGCCTATAACGACCCGAAGATGCTCTGGCTCGCCCGCAAGGCCAGCGCCGGCTGGGCGCGGTGGGAGGAGGAGGCCGGCCGCCCCCTCATCGAGCGCACCGGCTCCTTCCTCATCGTGTCCGAGGCCGAGGCGGAGCTGAGGCGCCTCGCCGGGCTCGACCTCAAGGTCCGCTTCGTCTCTCCGGCCGAGCAGGAAGAGATGCTGCCGGTGCATCGCCCGTGGTCCCGGCCGGTGATCCTGGAGGAGGAGGCCGGCACCATCCGCGCCCGCGACAGCATCGAATGGCTTGCGGCGACGCTGGGCGATGCGCTTCACGAGCATACGCCGGTGCTGGGCCTCACCCAAAGGTCGGGCCATGTGCTGGTCTCCACTCGCAGCGCCATCTGGCGGGCGCGGCGGGTGCTGGTGGCGGCGGGCATGCAGACGCCGGTGCTCTCCGGCGCCATGGGCGTGAAGGTGCCGCAGGTCTACAGCGTCCACCAGCGCCTGCTCTTCCCCATGACCGGCGATCTCGCCGCGCGGCCCATGGTCTCCTTCCGCGACAAGAGCGACCACCGCCATGGCGTGCTCTATACCTACGGCCTGCCGGCCCTGCATGACGGCCTGTTCGCCGTCGGGCTGGAGCCGAGCGACACCGACCGCAGCGGCGGGGGCCATCCCGACCAGGTGATCGAGCACACGCTGGCGCTGGCAGCCGAGACGCTGCCCGGCCTCGACACCTCGCGCTTCACCATCGAGAGCTGCGTTTCCACCTCGCTGGAGCATCCCGACGACGGCGCGCCGTGGGAATCCGAGCGGCTGGAAGTGGTGCGGCGGGGCGCGGTGGACTTCTTCGCTGGCGGCCACCTCTTCAAGTTCGCCCCGGCTTTGGGCGAAATGCTCGCCGGCATGGTGCTGGGCGAGGACGTGCCGGATATGCTCAAGCCGGAGTGAGGCTTCTCGCCAATAAGAATCCCCGAAGGAAACGCCATGCACCTGCCCGAGAATCCGTTCAAGCGCGCGCTCCATGCCGGCACCCAGCAGATCGGCCTGTGGTGCGCCGTGCCCTCCAACTATGTCTCGGAGATCCTGGCCGGCGCGGGCTTCGACTGGCTGGTGTTGGACACCGAGCACGCGCCCAACGAGCTGCCCAACGTGTTCAACCAGCTCCAGTCCATGGTGGGCTACGCCACCCAGCCGGTGGTGCGGGTGCCGTGGAACGATGCGGTGACGCTGAAGCGCTTCCTCGATATCGGCACCCAGAGCTTCCTCATCCCCATGGTGCAGAATGCCGAGGAGGCCCGCGCGGCGGTGGCGGCGACACGCTATCCGCCGGACGGCATCCGCGGCTATGCGGTGGCCTCCCGCGCCACCCGATTCGGCCGCATCGGCGATTATTTCACCCGCTACGCCGACGAGATGTGCGTACTGGTGCAGGTGGAGACGCTGGAAGCGCTGGAGAAGGTGGAGGAGATCGCCGCCGTGCCGGGCGTGGACGGCATCTTCATCGGCCCCGGCGATCTTTCCGCCTCCATGGGCCTCCTGCACCAGCCCACCCATCCGAAGGTCGTGGAGGCCATCGAGGACGGGCTCAAGCGCATCACGGCCGCCGGCAATCGCGGCGGCGTGCTGGTGGTGGGGGACGAGGCGCTGGCCCGCCGCTACATGGCGGCCGGCTCGGTGTTCACTGCCGTGGGGGTGGATGCGGCATTGTTCGCACGCAGCGCCGACGCGCTGGCGCAGCAATACAAGGCTTAGGCCGCTGTTTGTGGCGACGCGTTTTCTTCACGCGAACCGGTCCCCACTTCGCTCGAAAACGCTTTACTCCCGCAGCATCCGGCGGATCACCTTGCCGGTGGTGGTGAGCGGCAGTTCGTCCACGAACTGGATCTCGCGGGGATATTCGTAGGACGCGAGGCGGGTGCGCACGAAGTCGCGGATTTCCGCTTCCAGCTCCGGCGTGGGCTCCACGCCGGGCATGGGCACGATGACCGCCTTGACGATCTCCGTGCGCAGCGGGTCCTTCTTGCCCACGGCGGCGGCCATGGCGACGGCGGGGTGCTTCAGCAGCACGTCCTCGATCTCCGCCGGGCCGATGCGGTAGCCGGCCGAGGTGATCACATCGTCATCGCGGCCGAGGAAGTGGAAATAGCCCTCCTCGTCCCGCGTCGCGAGATCACCGGTAAGGAGCCAACCGTTCTTCACCTTGTCGGCGGTGGCCTCGGGGCGGTTCCAGTAATTCAGGAACATCACCGGGTCCGGCGCGCGCACCGCGATCTGGCCCATCTGGCCCGGCGGCAGGATGCGCCCGTCCTCGCCCAGCACCGCCACCTCATGGCCGGGCACCGCCTTGCCCGTGGCGCCGGCTTTGGCCACGCCCAGCGCGGCCGAAGAGCCGATGACGTAGTTGCATTCCGTCTGGCCGTAGAACTCGTTCACCGGAACGCCGAGGGCCTCGCGGCCCCACTCGAACGTCTCCGCGCCCAAAGCCTCGCCGGCCGAGCCCACCGTGCGCAGGGCGAAGCCGAATTTTTCGCGGGGGTTCTGCACCTGCCGCATCATGCGGAGCGCGGTAGGCGGGATGAAGACGTTGCGCACCTCGGCGGTCTTCATCAGAGCGAAGGCGGCTTCGGGATCGAACTTGCCGCGCGGCTGCGCCACCACCGGCACACCCAGCGCCAGCGCCGGCAGCACGGTGTTCAAGAGCCCACCGGCCCAGGCCCAATCCGAGGGCGTCCACATGCGGTCGCCCGCCTGGCCGATGCCGTCATGGGTGAAGGTGACGCCGCTGACATGGGCGAACAGCACCCGGTGGCCGTGCAGCGCGCCCTTGGGCTGGCCGGTGGTGCCGGAGGTGTAGATCATCAGCGCCGGATCATCCGGGCCGGAGGCGATGGGGAGCGGACGGTCTGAGGCCGCCTCCACCAGCGCGGAGAAGCCGACGGCGCCATGGCGCGGGCCGTCCACATTCACAACCAGATCGAGCGTTTCCGGCCGTGCGACCAGCTTGGCGAGGCCGGCATCATCGGTGACGAGGGCGCGGGCGCCGGAATCCAGAAGGCGATAGGCGATGGCATCCACGCCGAACGCGCCGGCGAGCGGCACCGCGATGGCGCCCATCTTGTAGACGGCGAGATGGGTGACGAGCACTTCGAGCGACTGGGGAAGGAGAATGGCCACCCGGTCGCCGGGCCGGATGCCCTGCGCGACGAGCGCATGGGCGAGCCGGTTGGAGAGCCGCGCCAGCGCGCCATAGGAGACGGGGGAGAAGCCGTTGCCGTCGGGCAGGAAGAGCGCGGGACGGTCCGGATGCTGCGCCGCGATGGCGTCGCAGGCGTGGACCGCCATGTTGTAGCGCTCCGGCACCATCCAGAGGAAGGCGCGGCGCCGGCGCTCGTATTCGCTGGAAACTGCGCCTGATCCCGATGCGCCCGTGCTGTGCGCCAGCATCCCGACCCGTGCCTTTCCGCCCCGCCCTTTTGTTGCGGTGCACGCTACAGGCTCGGACGCCCAAGGTCCACCCGGCCGTTAGCCGGGGTAACGCACGGCGGATTCGGGGTGGATCAGGCGGGCGGCCGGACGGCTCAGCGCCGGACGCCTTCTTCCTGCATCAGGGCCTCGGTGGCGGCGATGGCGCCTTCCAGCTCGGAAATCTTGCGCAGCATGCCGTCGGAGGGGAGGGTGGAGCCCTTGGCTGCGGTGAGGACCAGCTCGCGCTGGGCCGCCTTGAGGCGATCGAGAAGGCTTGCGAGGTCAGCCTCGGCCTGTTGCGCCATGTTCGTGTTCAACTCCGGCATCGCCAGCAGGCTGGGCCTGCGAACGGAAACTGCAAAAACGGAAACGGCGCCGCGCTTGCGCCCGGCACCGCTGGTTGCATTGCTCTTCACCGCCGCCCGGAAGAACCGGCCGGCGGCGAAGGGATCTGCGAGATCAGTCGGCGAGCTCGATGCCGCGGGCTTCCGGACCCTTGGGGCCCTGACCCACCTGCACCACCACGCGCTGGCCCTCGGCGAGATCGCTGAGGCCCGAACGGGAGATGACGGTGACGTGCACGAACACGTCCTTGCCGCCGCCCTCAACCGCGATGAAGCCGAAGCCCTTCTCGGGGTTGTACCACTTCACGGTGCCCACGCGCTCTTCGGTGGGGCCGGTCGCGGCACGGGGGCCGCCGCCGGCGCGGGGGGCGCCGCCGAAGCCGCCGCCGCCACCACCGAAGCCGCCGGGACGGTCGCCGAAGCTGCGGCGGGCCGGAGCGGCCTCCGCGGTCGAGGTGTCGACTTCGAGCACTTCAGTGACCTGACGGCCCTTCTGGCCCTGGCCGACGCGCACCGACAGCTTGGAGCCGGGGGGCACGCTTTCCTGGCCGGCGGCCTCGAGGGCGCGGGCGTGCAGGAACACGTCACCCGAACCGTCGGACAGCTCGACGAAGCCGAAACCCTTCTCAGGGTTGAACCACTTCACGGTGGCGTCGATGGGCGGGCCGGAGGGGGCGGGGGCGCTGAAGCTGCTGCTGGGCGAGGAAAAGGGGCGGTCCCCTCCGAAGCCGCGGTCACGCGGCGGCGCAAAATCGTCGTCAAAGCCACGGCGGCGCGGCTCTCGGAAGTCTCGGTTACGGCTCATGTGTATTTCCGTTGAGGTCAGTCGCCAATTTTGGCTTAGGGCCATCCACCACTGCCGGACAATGATGCGTTTCTACGTGCCACACTTTAACTTGCACGCTCCGGGCGTCTTGATATCCGCCTTCGCACAACGCCTGTTCCAGCCACCCGCGTCTCGCCTCGCAGCCTATATGACAGGTCGGAAAACATGCCCACGCACTCGGGCGCACGGCTCCGACCAACATGCAGACTAACACATCTCTCCCGCTTTGGTACATGAATGTTGGGCGACGGCGCCGCTTGATTTGTTGCGCAGCATGGGGCGGGTCATTCCTTGACCTGACGGCCCCGCCCGCGCGGGGAGGTGATGGGCCAGTGGCGCGGGCCATGCGAAGACTTCTAGTTCGATTGTACCTCATTCTATTTTGCGGCGGCGCATCTATTCATGAGCGCTCCCCGCCCGTTCCGAAGGAGGCCGCCATGGCCGAGGCCGCCGCATCGCAATCCGCTGATCCGCAGGCTCCCTCCCGCCCGCACGGCCACGGCGCGGCGGTCGCCTATGAGGCGCCGCTGGCGGATGTGCCGGTGTCGTCCGCGACGCTCGACCTGCTGGAGACGCGCCGCTCCCTGCCGCTCCGCGCGCTGCTCGCGCCCGGCCCCACGCCGCAGGAGCTGGACCGCATGCTTGCCATCGCCGCGCGGGTGCCGGACCACGGCCGGCTGGTGCCGTGGCGCTTCATCGTCATCGAGGGGGAGGCGCGCGAAGCCGCCGGCGTGCGGCTCGATGCGCTTTATGCCGCGCAGAACCCGGGCCTCGCGCCGGACAAGGCGCGCATGTGGCGGGACTATCTGATGCGGGCTCCGGTGACCGTGGTGGTGGTCAGCCGGGCGGACCCCGCTGCGAAGATCCCCGAATTCAACCAGATCCTCTCGGCCGGCGCGGCGGCGATGAATCTCGTGGTGGCGGCGACGGCGCTGGGCTTTTCCGCGCTGTGGCTGCTGAAATGGCCGGGGCGCGACCCTGCGGCGGCGGCGCTCATCGGCGTCGGGGCGGGGGAGAAAGTGGCCGGCTTCATCCATATCGGCCGGCCGGCGACGCGGCCGGAGGATCGTCCGCGCCCGCCTCTGGCCGACGTGGTGACGCGCTGGCAGCCGTGAGGCGGCTCAGGTGAGCGACATCTCCACCGCATAGGCGCGGCGGAAATACTTCACCGAGATGTAGACCCCGAGGAGGCCGAACAGGGCCATCAGGGCATATTCGCCGATGTCGCCGAGGTGCATCAGACCGGCCAGCGCCCAGCCGGCGGCAATGGCGGTGGCGATGGCCTGGGTGGCGACCAGCGTGGTAGCGCTCGCCACTGTGAACAGGCTGCCGCCCCCAGTCTTGCCCAAACCCGCCATTCCAGTCTCCCGATACCGTTCGGCGCGATCCGGCCGAACCGCGCGGCGGGCGTCGGACGCTGGAGTCTTTCGCCGGCCGCTGCTCTATAAGGGGCGGAAACTGCGCTGGGCGCGTCGCCGGGTCAAGTCCGGGGCCGCGCCATCCCTCTCCCGTCCTGCCCGCGAGGAGCCCCGATGCTGGCCGCCGAAGAGTATGAAAGCACCCACGCCGCCCGCGGCATCGTCGCCGCGCCGCACCACCTCGCCGCCGCGGCCGGGCAGGAGGTGCTGGCCGAGGGCGGCAACGCCGTCGAAGCGATGATCGCGGCGGCGGCGGCCATCGCCGTGGTCTATCCGCACATGAACCATGTGGGCGGCGACGGCTTCTGGCTCATCCGCGAGCCGTCCGGGCGGGTGCGCTACATCGAGGCGTGCGGCTTCGCCGGCAGCCTCGCCACCATCGCCCGCTACCATGAGCTCGGATTCGAGACGATCCCCACCCGCGGGCCTAACGCCGCCGTCACCGTGCCCGGCGCGGTGGGCGGCTGGGCGCTGGCGCTCGATGCGGCGCGCAGCCATGGCGGGCGGATGACGCTGCGCCGGCTGCTGGAGCCGGCCATCCGCTTCGCGCGGGGAGGCGTGGCGGTGACGCGCTCCCAGACGCGGCTCACCCGCGAGAAGCGGGCAGAGCTGGAGACGGCGCCCGGCTTCGCCGACGTGTTCCTGCCGGGCGGCGCCGTGCCGGAGGAGGGCACGCTCCAGCGCCAGCCGCGCCTTGCCGACACGCTGGACCATCTCGCCGCCGCCGGCCTCGCCGATTTCTACCGGGGCGATGTGGGTCGCGAGATGGCGGCGGACCTGGAGCGCATCGGCAGTCCAGTCACCCGCGCCGACCTCGAGCGCTACACCGCCCGCGAGCGCCCTCCGCTGGAGATGAAGATCGGTCGCGCCCGCCTGTTCAACGCGCCTCCGCCGACCCAGGGCCTCGCCTCCCTCCTCATCCTTGGCCTGTTCGACCAGCTCAAGGTGGCGCGGGCGGAGACGTTCGAGCACATCCACGGCCTCGTGGAAGCCACCAAGCGCGCCTTCCTGGTGCGCCAGCAGGTGGTGTGCGATCCCGAGCACCTGCCGCACGATCCCGCCTCGTTCCTTGATCCCAAGGCGCTGGCGCAGCGGGCGGCGAAGATCGACATGGGGCGGGCGCTCGCCTGGCCGCACGAGGCGAAGCCCGGCGATACCATCTGGATGGGCGCCGCCGACGCCTCGGGGCTGGCGGTGTCCTACATCCAGTCCATCTATTTCGAGTTCGGCTCGGGCTGCGTGCTGCCTTCGACGGGCGTGCTGATGCAGAACCGCGGCTCCAGCTTCGTGCTCGACCCCAAGGCGCTCAACCCGCTGCTGCCCGGCCGGCGGCCGTTCCACACCCTCAACCCAGCCCTCGCGGAACTCGCCGACGGGCGCATCCTCGCCTACGGCACCATGGGCGGAGAGGGCCAGCCGCAGACGCAGGCGGCGGTGTTCACCCGCCACGCGCTCTTCGGCGTGCCGCTGGCCGAGGCCATCGCCCGGCCGCGCTGGCTCCTGGGCCGCACCTGGGGCGACCAGGAGACCAATCTGAAGCTTGAATCCCGCTTCGACGGCAATCTGGTGGACCGCCTCCTGTCCGTGGGCCACGAACTGGTGGTGCTGCCGGAAGCCTACTCCGACACCATGGGCCATGCCGGCGGCGTGGTGATCCACCCCGGCGGACAGCTTGAAGGCGCCCATGATCCGCGTGCGGACGGCGGGGCGGCGGGCGTCTGATGGCTTGAGCTTGACGTCCGCCACGGCCGGCGCCGACCATGCCGCGAACAACCAGAATGGGAGCGCGCCAATGGTCGGACGGGGAATGATCGGGCGACGGTCTTTGGTGAAGGGCATCGCCGGGCTCGGCCTCGCGGCGCTGGCCGCCGGCCGCGCTTCCGCGGCGGGCGAGCAGACGTTCGCCGGCGAGCCGCCCACCCGTGGGCCGGTCCAACTCACCAGCGAGCGGGTGCTGGGGCAGAGCGCCATCCCCGTCTACCGCTACCGGGTGGTGAAGGTGCATCCGCACGATACCTCCTCCTACACGGAAGGCTTCATGCTGGAGGGCGGGACCATCTATGAAGGCACCGGCCTCTACGGACGCTCGCGGCTCATCGAGTGGGATCTCAAGAGTGGGCGGGTGCTGCGCGAGCGGGCGCTGGACCCCAACGTCTTCGGCGAAGGCGTGACGGTGATGGGAGACCGCATCTACCAGCTCACCTATCTCGACAACCACGCCTACGTCTACGACCGCAGGAGCTTCGAGCGGATCGGGGACTTCCGCTACACCGAGCAGGGGTGGGGGATGACCCATGACGGCACCCACCTCATCACCAGCAACGGCTCCTCCTCCATCGTCTTCCGCGATCCCGCCACCTTCGAGCGGGTGCGCACCATCTTCGTCTCCGATGCGGTGGCGCCGCTGGGCTTCCTGAACGAGCTGGAATATGCGGATGGCAAGCTCTACGCCAATGTCTGGCAGAGCCACTTCATCGCGATCATCGATCCGGTGGACGGGAAGATGCTCGGCTGGATCGACCTCTCGGGCCTCAATCCCGACCCGGCGAAGCTGGTCTATCCTTATGTGCTGAACGGCATCGCCTTCGACACCGCGACGGGCCATCTGCTGGTGACCGGCAAGTGCTGGCCGCATGTCTGGGAGATCGCGCTGGAACCGCGCTGAGGCTGGCCGGCCTGAGCCGGACATGAACTTGGCCCTGACATGAATCCGGCTGCCGTCCGGGGAAGACGACAGCCGGGGAGCTTCGGCTGCGCCGGCGGAGGAAACCGCGGCGCCGCACGGGTCACAGCCCGGCGCAGATCGCGCCGCTGCTAAGTCTTGGCGTCAAGCTGACCTCCTTGCTCGATGCCGCGCGCGCAGCCCGGCCCGCACCTGCGCCTGCAGGCGCGCCGGACCCCGGCGGGGCGTTCTTGATCTTGTTGCGAATGTCGCTGATGCGGACATGAGGGGGCATGAGACGTCTCCATGCCGGCGCCCCCGCCTGCTCAGCGTTGCCATCATAGCGTGCCGGGAGGCCGCGTACACCCCGCCCGGGCTGCCGCGCGAAAACTTGATCCGGGCGGGAGAGGGGCTGAGGGCGATGGGGGCACGGGCCCGGCGCCGGACAAGCAAAAAAAGAACCCGGCTTGAGGCCGGGTTCCTGTCGCTCGCCGTGTAACACTGGACCCAGAACGCCAGATGCTGGACGCTCAGGCGGCCTCTTCGGCTTCCATGTCCTGGTCGAGGTCGGCCTCGTCAGCCACCTTGGCGGCACCGCGGCGCGGACCCTTGAGGAGGTTCTGCTCGATGAGCTTCACGGCCTCGGTCTCGGTGATGTTCTGCACCGCCGACAGCTCGCGGGCCATGCGGTCGAGGGCGGCCTCGTAGAGCTGGCGCTCGGAGTAGGACTGCTCGGGCTGGGCCTCGGAGCGGTACAGGTCGCGCACCACCTCGGAAATGGCGACGAGGTCGCCGGAATTGATCTTCGCTTCGTATTCCTGCGCGCGGCGGCTCCACATGGTGCGCTTGACGCGGGCGCGACCCTGCAGGGTCTCGAGCGACTTCTCGACGATGTTGGTCTCGGAAAGCTTGCGCATGCCGACGCTGGCGATCTTGGCGAGGGGCACCCGCAGCGTCATCTTGTCCTTTTCAAACGAGATCACGAAGAGTTCGAGCTTGAAACCGGCGACTTCCTGTTCCTCGATGGCCATGATCCGGCCAACACCATGGGACGGGTAAACAATGTGCTCGCCCGTCTTGAAGCCGAGACGGGCCTGCGCGTTCTTCTTTGCCGACATGCTCTTGACACTCCTGATCCGGCCCGCGAAAACGGGCCGAACCTGTTGGTGCGCCGGCCGGCCGGTCCGGTCCCGGGACGGCGCGCACCTTCAGCTGCGGATATGGGTCGCGGCCGGAACGCCCGCCACCCCGCTCTGCCAGACGATGTACAGACAGCCTTGGTGCCGCGCCGCAGGAAAACGGCCGGCACAATATTCTCGCCCCTTTGTTCCCGAGAATGCGCCCTGGAATGTGCGCGAACACATTGCGGGCGCGATGTGGCTGGTGCTGGAAGCAATCGACTGTAAAGTCACGTATATCACAATTTTTGTCGGAATCAAAGCGCGCGTGTCGCCAACCTTACCTTCGCTGGTAAGGGGCCGCGACTTGGGCGACGACTGGACGTTGACTCGCGGCCGACTTGCGGCGCGTTGAACGGCCACGCTTTGCGCTGCCTCCCGCCGGTATCATATAAGCATTTCTTTATATCCTTATTGCCCGCTTGGGGCCGCCGTGCTATTGGGCGCGCCACGATTGGCGGCCCGCACTGTGCCGCCCCGAGCCGATCTCAAGCGGAGCGATCCATGAGCAACGATTACGTGGTGAAGGACATCAACCTCGCGGACTGGGGCCGCAAGGAACTGGACATCGCCGAAATCGAGATGCCCGGCCTGATGGCCACCCGCGCCGAATACGGTCCCGCGCAGCCGCTCAAGGGCGCCCGCATCGCCGGCTCGCTGCACATGACCATCCAGACCGGCGTGCTCATCGAGACGCTGAAGGCGCTCGGTGCCGACGTGCGCTGGGCCTCGTGCAACATCTACTCCACCCAGGACCACGCCGCGGCCGCCATCGCCGCCGCCGGCACTCCGGTCTTCGCCATCAAGGGCGAGACGCTGGAGGAATACTGGGAGTACACCCACCGCATCTTCGAGTGGGCGGATGGCGGCACCCCCAACATGATCCTCGACGACGGCGGCGACGCGACGCTGCTCGTCCACCTTGGCAAGCGCGCGGAAGAGGGCGACACCGCCTTCCTCGACGGCGCCACCAACGAGGAGGAGGAAGTCCTCTTCGCCGCCATCAAGCGCCGCCTCAAGCACAAGCCGGGCTGGTACTCGCTCCTCGCCAAGAACATCCAGGGCGTGACGGAAGAGACCACCACGGGCGTGCATCGCCTTTACGAGATGCAGAAGAAGGGCACGCTGCTGTGGCCCGCCATCAACGTGAACGACAGCGTCACCAAGTCGAAGTTCGACAACCTCTACGGCTGCCGTGAATCGCTGGTGGACGGCATCCGCCGCGGCACCGACGTGATGATGGCCGGCAAGGTGGCCATGGTCGCGGGCTTTGGCGACGTGGGCAAGGGCTCTGCCGCCTCGCTGCGCAATGCCGGCTGCCGCGTGATGGTGTCCGAGGTCGATCCCATCTGCGCCCTGCAGGCGGCGATGGAAGGCTACGAGGTCGTCACCATGGAAGAGGCGGCGCCCCGCGCCGACATCTTCGTGACCGCCACCGGCAACGTGGACGTCATCACGGTGGAGCACATGCGCGCCATGAAGGATCGCGCCATCGTGTGCAACATCGGCCACTTCGACAGCGAGATCCAGGTCGCGGCGCTGAAGAACTTCAAGTGGCACAATGTGAAGCCGCAGGTGGACGAGGTCGAGTTCGCCGACGGCAAGCGCATCATCCTCCTGTCCGAGGGGCGCCTCGTGAACCTCGGCAACGCCACCGGCCATCCGAGCTTCGTGATGTCGGCGTCGTTCACCAACCAGACGCTTGCGCAGATCGAGCTGTTCACCAAGCCCGGTCACTACGACAAGAAGGTCTATACCCTGCCGAAGGCGCTGGACGAGAAGGTCGCGGCGCTCCACCTCGACAAGATCGGCGTGAAGCTCACCCGCCTCACCGACCAGCAGTCCGCCTATATCGGCGTGGCCCAGCAGGGCCCCTTCAAGCCCGAGCACTATCGCTACTGATCGCGGCTGATCGCGTCTTTCCATACGGTTGCGAACGCCGGCCCTCGGGCCGGCGTTCTGCGTTCAGGCGCGCTCCGCGGCCTCCGTGTGGCACCGCATTGTGTTCACCTGCGAACGGGGATAGGTGTTGGTGACCCGCGACGCGCGGGAAGCCGGTTCCGTGATCGCCATGCGGCGGGGTGTCGGAACGGATCGATCCGGGGCATGCCGCGCTCCGGGCGAAGGCTTCCGGCGAGGAGCGGGGGCGGGTTCGGGCCTCGGGATGACCGGGGCCGAGACCTGCAGCGGGGCATGTGCGGGGGCTGGTTGCGGGGGCTTGGCCTTGGACGGTTACGTGCGACGCTCGCGAGGCGCCTACCTGCGCGAAGCATCCTGTTGCGATGCGCATTCCCCCGCCGGCCGGAGCGCCGGCCGCGGTTCGTCACGCTCACCCCTGACGTTCGCGCCCGGCTGAGAGGCAGCCGCCCTTCATGTCCACCAGCTTTTCCCGCGACCGTTCGCGCACCGTGCCGTTCGCTGCGGAGATCGGCGCCCTCGGCGTCGTCTTCGGCGACATCGGCACCAGCCCCCTCTACGCCCTCAAGCAGGGCGTGCTGGCGGTGGGCGGCACCAATTTCATCGGCGCCGACGTGCTCGGCCTGCTGTCCCTCATCACCTGGAGCATCATCCTCTCCGTCACGGTGAAGTACGTCTTCCTTGTGCTCAGGGCGGACAATGACGGCGAAGGCGGCATTCTCGCCCTCGTGACGCTGCTCGATCTCCATCGCAGCGCCATCGGCCTGAGATGGTACCTGCTTGCAGCCGGCCTGCTCGGCGCCGCCATGCTGATCGGTGACGGCGTGCTCACGCCGGCCATGTCGGTGCTCTCCGCCATCGAGGGCCTGCAGGTCATCGCGCCGGAGCTGGAGCACTGGGTGGTGGCGCTCACCTGTCTGGTGTTGCTCGCCATCTTCTTCTCCCAGCGCCTGGGCACCGAGCGCATCGCCTCCTTCTTCGGCCCGGTGATGCTGCTGTGGTTCGGTTCGCTCGGGGCGCTCGGCGTCTACGGCATCCTCCAGGCGCCGCAGGTGATCGCGGGCCTCGATCCGCGCTACGGCATCATGCTGATGGTCCAGCATCCCGGGCTCGCCGGCGTCATCCTCGGCGCCTGCTTCCTCGCGGTGACGGGCGGTGAGGCGCTCTATGCGGACCTCGGCCATTTCGGCCGGCCGGTGATTGCGCGGGCCTGGCTGTTCGTGGCCATGCCGGCGCTGCTGCTCAACTATTTCGGGCAGGGCGCCATCCTGCTGGTGGACCCGAGCGCGGTCCGCAATCCCTTCTACGACCTCTGCCCCGACATGTTCGACATTCCGCTGCTGTTTCTCGCGACGGCGGCGACCGTGATCGCCTCGCAATCCATCATCACCGGCGTGTTCTCGCTGGCGAAGCAGGCCATCGAACTCGGCTACCTGCCGCCCATGCGGATCCGCTACACCTCCGAGCACAACGAGCAGCACATCTATGTGGGCCGGCTGAACTGGCTTCTGATGATCGCCTGCATCGCCGTGGTGCTGGGCTTCGAGGCGTCCGACCGGCTGGCGTCGGCCTACGGCATCGCGGTGGCGTTCGCCATGGTGACGACCTCCATCCTGTTCATTGCCCAGGTGAAGCGGGCGTGGGGCTGGCCCTCCTTCGCGGTCTGGGCCATGGCGGCGGGCCTGCTGACGGTGGATTTCGCCTTCGCCTCCGCCAACATGACCAAGATCCACGACGGCGGCTGGCTGCCGCTTTCCATCGCCGCCGTCATCATCTTCGTGATGGTCAGCTGGCGGCGGGGCCTGGAAGCTGTGGTGGCCCAGCAGGTGCGCTTTACCGAGCCTCTGGACAATTTCGTCGCCCGCAAGGACCGGGTGAACGACGTGGAGGCGCCGCGCACTGCCATCTTTCTGTCTCGTGCGGGTGCGATGACGCCCGTGGCGCTTTCCCGTATGGCAGATCTCCTGAAGGTCCGCTTCGAGAAAGCGGTGATCGTCTCGGTCTGGATCGCCGCCCGCCCCAGGGTGTCGGTGGAGGACCGGGTCAAGGTGACCACCCTCAACGAGGGGTTCGTGCGGGTCGATCTGCGCTTCGGCTACATGCAGCAGATCGACGTGCCGTCTGTGCTGGGTCCGGCGCTGAGCGCGCGGGGCATCGATCCGGATGCGGCGATCTACGTGATCGGCCACGAGCGGATCATCCCGCCCGACGAGGTCATCAAGCTGAGGGACGTGGTCGCCCACGTCTTCGCGTTCCTCGCGCGCAATGCCGAGCGTTCGGTGGACCGGTTCGGCCTGCCGCGCGCCCGGACGGTGGAGATCGGCTATCCGGTGAAGCTCTGAGCATCCGCTCCGGCACCGGCGGCCAGTCCGATCCCAGCCTCAGGCAGGGCCTAAAGTGTATCACGAACCCCAAGACGGCCTGACCACGACCGAGACGCCGCAAAAAAATGCTCCCCATAGGGCAGGGGAGCAAACTACAACAGGGGCGTCCGACGTCGTCGCGGGCGGGGGGAACGGTGACGATATGGCTGCGCGCACTTTGGCAGTGAGAGTATCGACGTTCTTCAAGGAACGCGTGGGGCTGCACGGCCTCGGCTTCATCCTGAGCCTGATCGTGATCGCCTTCGCGGCGGTCGTGCTCTACCGGATGCTGCACAACCTCAAATGGTCGGACGTGCTCGACGCCCTGCGCGAGAAGAATCCGCGCGACGTCGCCATCGCCTTCTTCCTGGTGGCCGGCGCCTATCTGACGCTCACCTTCTATGACTGGTTCGCCCTGCGCACCATCGGCAAGGGCCATGTGCCCTATCGCACGGCGGCGCTGGCCGGCTTCTGCTCCTATTCGGTGGGGCACAATGTGGGCTTCACCGTCTTCACCGGCGGCTCGGTGCGCTACCGCATCTATTCGGCCTGGGGCCTCGGTGCCATCGATGTGGCGAAGATCTGCTTCGTCGCCGGCCTCACCTTCTGGCTCGGCAATATCGCCGTGCTCGGCCTCGGCATCACGCTGCACCCCGAGGCGGCCACCGCCGTGGACCAACTACCGCCCTTCGTGAACCGGCTGATCGGCGTCGGCGCCCTGTGTGCGCTGGTGGCCTACGTCACCTGGGTATCGCTGGCGCCGCGTACCATCGGCCGCTCGACCTGGTTCGTCACGCTCCCGCGCGGCCCCACCACCCTGCTGCAGGTGGGCATCGGCATCCTCGACCTCAGCCTGTGCGCCGCCGCCATGTACATGCTGATGCCGGCCTCGCCCTATATCGATCCCATCAGCCTCGCGGTCATCTTCGTCACCGCGACCCTGCTCGGCTTCGCCAGCCACGCGCCGGGCGGTCTCGGGGTGTTCGACGCGGCGCTGCTCGTCGCGCTGCCGCAGTTCGACAAGGCCGAGCTTCTGGGCGCTCTGCTGGTGTTCCGGCTGTTCTACTACATCGTGCCCTTCGCCTTCGCCCTGACCCTGCTGGGCGCCCGCGAACTGAGCCTGCGCATCGCCGGCAAGGAGCAGGCGGCGGCCGAGAAGGCCGAGGCCAAGGCCCGCGCCGCCGCGTCCAAGACACCGGCCGAGTGACTCCGCGCCCGCGGATCGGTCTTCCGCGGGCCTGACTGCCGGCTTCGCATGCGGCGGCCGTTGCAAACGCAGTGCGGCCGATATAAAAAGCGAGCGCTCGCTCGTTTTTCTCATCGCATCCCGAGGGCGCACCATGGACTTCACCATTTCGCCGGCCCTGGAAGACCTCCGCCGCCGCATCGCTGCCTTCGTCACGGATGAGATCATCCCGCTCGAAAGCGATCCCGCCACCTACGACGCCCACGAGAACATCGCCGCTGAGCCGCTCGAGCGCCTGCGCGCCAAGGCGAAGGCGGAAGGGCTGTGGTGCCTCCAGCTGAAGCCGGAGAACGGCGGTCTCGGCGTCGGGCGCATGGGCATGGCGGTCTGCTACACCGAAATGAACCGCTCCATCTTCGGCCCGGTGGTGTTCAATTCCGCGGCCCCCGACGACGGCAACATGATGGTGCTGGAAGAGGTGGGCACTCCCGACCAGAAAGCCCGCTGGCTCGCCCCCATCGCGCGCGGCGAGGTGCGCTCCGCCTTCGTCATGACCGAGCCCCACCCCGGCGGCGGCTCCGACCCCTCCATGATGCTCACCCGCGCCGAGAAGCAGCCGGACGGTTCCTATCGCATCTATGGCCGCAAGTGGTTCATCACCGGCGCGGAGGAGGCGGCGCACTTCATCATCGTTGCCCGCACCTCCGATGATGCGCGCAAGGGCCTGACCGCCTTCGCCTTCCACCGCGACGCGCCGGGCTGGCGCATCGTGCGGCGCATCCCCATCATGGGGCCGGAGGAGCACGGCGGGCATTGCGAGCTGGAGTTCGACGGCCTCGCCATCCCGCCCGAGGACGTGCTGATGAAGGAGGGCGACGGCCTGAAGGTCACGCAGATCCGTCTCGGCCCTGCGCGGCTTACCCACTGCATGCGCTGGCTCGGCCTCGCCATGCGCTCGGTGTCCATCGCCCGCGACTATGCGGCGGTGCGCGAGGGGTTCGGCATCCGCCTCGCGGACCGGGAGAGCGTGCAGACCATGCTCGGGCGCATCGCCATGGAGATTGAGATCGGCCGTCTGCTGGTCATGAAAGCGGCGTTCGAGCTCGATCGCGGCGGGCTCGCGCGCAAGGAAATCTCCATGGCCAAGATCAAGGCCGCCAACACCCTGCACCTCGCCGCCGATACCGCCATCCAGATCAACGGCGCGCGCGGCTATTCCAAGGACACGGTGCTGGAGTGGATCTACCGCTATGCCCGTCAGGCCCGCATCGTGGACGGGGCCGATGCGGTACACGAAATGGTGCTGAACCGCTTCCTCGAGAAGGAAGGCGACGGCTTCTGGAACTGGCCGGTGGCGGGAGAGACCGCGTGAGCGCGCCCGCCTCGTCCCTCGGCTTCGATGCCGCCGCGCTGGACGCCTGGCTGAAGGCGCGCGTGCCGGGCCTGTCCGGCACGCCGAGGTTCGATGCCATCTCGGGCGGACAGTCCAACCCGACCTTCTTCGTCACCTATGACGATCGCGCCCTCGTGCTGCGCAAGCAGCCGCCGGGGGAGCTGCTGCCCTCCGCCCATGCGGTGGACCGCGAATATCGCATCATGCACGCGCTTGCCGGGACCGGCGTGCCGGTGCCGCCCGTGCTTGCCCTGTGCGAGGACAAGTCCGTCATCGGCACCCTCTTCTATGTGATGGAGAAGGTGGACGGCCGGGTCTTCCACGACTGCACCCTGCCGGGCGTGACGCCGCAGGAGCGCCGGGCCATGTACACCGCCATGGCGACGACGCTGGCGGCTCTACACAACGTGGACCCGGCCGCTGTCGGCCTCGCCGATTTTGGCCGCCCCGGCAATTATTTCAGCCGCCAGATCGCGCGCTGGACCCGCCAGTGGGAACTCTCCAAGACCCGCGAGGACGCAAACATCGACCGTCTCGTCACGTGGCTGCCGGCGCATGTGCCGGCTGACGACACGAGCCGCATCGCCCATGGCGACTACCGCATTGGCAACCTCATGTTCCACCCTACCCGTCCCGAGGTGGTGGCGGTGCTGGACTGGGAATTGTCCAC
The DNA here is from genome assembly GCF_056314105.1 of Xanthobacter sp. DMC12. NCBI lineage: Bacteria > Pseudomonadati > Pseudomonadota > Alphaproteobacteria > Hyphomicrobiales > Xanthobacteraceae > Xanthobacter > Xanthobacter sp. DMC12. The sequence goes on from NZ_JBQUYZ010000002.1 coordinate 282,685, forward strand.
CCTTGGCCATCCTTTGGCGGACCTCGCCCATTGCGCCATGGCCTGGGTGTCGCGGCCGGAGGAATATGGCGGCATCGACGGGCTCGACCTCGATGCGCTGGGCATTCCCGCGCGTACCGATTTCGTCGCGACCTATCAGGCGGCGGCGACCCATGGGGCGCAACTCACCGACTTCCACATGGCCTTCGCCTTGTTCCGCTGGGCGGTGATCTTCGAGGGCATCGCCGCGCGGGCGAAGGCGGGCAATGCCGCCGCCGAGGGCGCCGCCGACACCGGGCGCCTCGCCGAAGCCTTCGCCGCGCGGGCGGCGGCGTTCATCTGATGGGTCAGGCCAGCGCCTTCAGCACGAAGGCGTTGACCTGCGCCACATAGGCCGGCGCCTCGATGCCGCGCTCGCGATATTTGCTGCGCTTCACATACCAATCCTGCAGCAACGGCTTGATGAGCGTCGCCGCGAACAGCGGATCGTTAGCCGCGAAGGTGCCGCGCTGCATGCCCTCAGCAATGGCGTCGGCAAGAATGCGCTCGGTGGTGCGCTCGCTCTCCACCGCGCGCCTGCGGGCCTCCGGTGGGAAGGCTTTCGCCTCCATGTAGGCGAAGACGAACCACGGGTGCATGGCCTCGGTGAGGAGGATGTGGCGCTCGATCAGCCAGGCAAGGTGCCGGGCCGGGTCCGCGCGCACCGCCTCCGGCGCCCCGGCGAGCGCGCCCTCGGCGGCCTCCGCCACTTCCTCCAGGATCATCAGGAGCAGCGTGTCCTTGCTGTCGAGGTAGGAATAGAGCCCGCCCATGCTGAGGCCGGATTCCTCCGCCAGCTGGCGCAGCGTCATGGCGTGGAAGCCGTGGCGGTTGGCCAGTGTCAGCGCCGCGCCCAGGATGCGGGCAAGGTTCGCCACCGCCAGATGGGGCTTGCGCACCTTGATGGTGTCGCGATGCCGGGCAAGGATGCGCGCGGCGCTGGCCGCGAGGGCATGGTCCGGCGCGTGAGATGTCGCGATCTGCGCGTGCGCCGCCTGTTCCTCGCCCAATCGAGACCCCCGCCAAAGCTGTGCGCAGACTGCGGCCGGGCCGGCGAATGTCAAGCGAGGTGCCGCACCGGCGGATTTGTCCCATCCCCTTGCATCATGGCCCCGCCTTCGCTTTTCTGCCGGAAAGGGACCGGAGCCCGTCCGCATGAGCCTTCTGCGCGTCTATGCCCGCACCATCAGCCTCCTCGGGCCGGAGGCCCGGCTGGGGGCGCTGCTGGCCGGCTCGAACCTCGCCCTGGCGGTGTCGCAGTTTGCCGAGCCCATCCTGTTCGGCCGCATCATCGATGCGCTGGCGAGCGCGCAGGCCGCCCAGCGCCTGCCGCACACGGACGACCTCGTGCCGCTCCTCGCGGCGTGGGTGTGCTTCGGCCTGTTCAACATCGGCGCCGGGGTGCTGATCTCGCTCCACGCCGACCGGCTGTCCCATCGTCGCCGGCTGGGCGTGCTGACCCAGTATTTCGAGCATGTGCTGCAACTGCCGCTGAGCTTCCACGGGGAAACCCATTCCGGCCGCCTGCTGAAGGTGATGCTGGAGGGCGTCGATGCCCTGTGGGGGCTCTGGCTCTCCTTCTTCCGGGAGGATTGCGCGGCAATCCTCTCCCTCGTCATCCTCGTGCCGGTGGGCATCTACCTGAATTGGCGGCTGGGGCTGGTGCTGATCGTGCTGATGGCGGTGTTCGGCGCCATCACTGCCTATGTCATCCGCCGCACCGAGGCGATGCAGCGGCAGGTGGAGGAATACAATTCCGACCTCGCCGAGCAGACCTCGGACGCGCTGGGCAACGTGGCGGTCATCCAGAGCTATACCCGCACGGAGGCCGAGGTCTCCGGCCTGCGCGATACGGTGAACCGGGTGCTGGCGGTCCAGATTCCGGTGCTGTCGTGGTGGGCGATGGTGTCCATGGCCACCCGCGCCGCGACCACGCTCACCATTCTCGCCATCCTGCTCATCGGCACGTGGCTCTACATGCAGGGCCTCGCCAACATCGGCGACATCGTCACCTATGTGGCCTTCGCCAACATGCTCATCGGCCGGCTGGACCACACCGTGTCCTTCTTCAACCGGCTGATGATGTCGGCGCCGCAGCTCGCCCAGTTCTTCGAGGTGCTGGACACGGTGGGCGCGGTGCGCGACCGGCCGGGGGCCAAGCCCCTGCCGCCGGTGAAGGGCGACGTGACGTTTGACGACGTGTCCTTTTCCTACGACGGCAAGCGCACGGCGGTGGGGGATGTGTCGTTCCACGCCGCGCCCGGCCAGACCTTCGCCTTCGTGGGCACCACGGGGGCGGGCAAGTCCACCGCGCTCGCGCTGCTGCACCGGGTCTTTGACCCCCAGTCCGGCGCCATCCGCATCGACGGCGAGGACATCCGGGACGTCACCCTCTCCTCCCTGCGCCACGCCATCGGCGTGGTGTTTCAGGAGCCTCTGCTGTTCAACCGCTCCATCGCCGACAATCTCAAGGTGGGCAAGCCCGACGCCACAGAGGCGGAGATGCGCGAGGCGCTGGCCCGCGCGCAGGCGCTGGAACTGGTGGAGCGCAATCCGCTCGGCCTCCAGGCGGTGGTGGGCGAGCGCGGCCGCGCGCTCTCAGGCGGCGAGCGCCAGCGGCTCTCCATCGCCCGCGCTCTGCTGAAGAACCCGCCCATCCTCATCCTCGACGAGGCGACCAGCGCGCTCGATGCCGCCACCGAGGTGAAGGTCCAGGCGGCGCTGGACGAGGTGATGAAGGGTCGCACCACCTTCGTCATCGCCCACCGCCTCGCCACCGTCCGCAATGCCGACCGCATCCTGGTGTTCGAGCACGGCGAAGTGGTGGAGGCCGGCACGTTCGAGGAGCTGGTGCGCCTCGGCGGCCGCTTTGCGGCCTTGGCCCGAGCGCAGTTCATGGCGGGTGCCGAAGAGACCCGGCAGCCGGCACCCGCGGTGATCGTCGAGACATGAGTGCCTTCGGCGGCCGAGCATTGCGTACCGTCAAGGACAAGCTGAAGTCTTCATGGTAAAGGTTTCGCGCTTTAAAGGAGTGCGGCCGAATTGTGGCAGACTAGGTTTGGCTTCCACCTGTGCCCGACCGGCAGTCCGCGTCCTTCCGCCTTTTCCGCGCAAGCGAAACCGGTTATGGAAGGACAGTTCCTGCGCGCGATTTCTCAACAGGGAGCGGATCGGTTGGCGCCCACGACATCACGTTTCGCCCTCCGAGCCTCGTTTGTGGGCTGCCTGTTGGCCGCTTTCGGGCTTGTGCTTGCCGCCGGTGCCCCGGCCCGCGCCAACCCGATCCTGCTGGTGGAGGCCGATACCGGCCGGGTGATCGAGCAGAAGGAGGCCGGGCGCCCCTGGCATCCCGCCTCCGTCACCAAGCTGATGACGGTCTATGTGGCGCTCAACGCCGTGCGCAACGGCAGGCTGACCTTCGATACGCCGCTCACCGTCTCGCCGGCTGCGGCGGCGCAGCAGCCCTCCAAGATGGGTTTCAAGGTCGGCACCGTCGTCACCCTCGACAATGCCCTGAAGATGGTTCTGGTGAAGTCAGCCAACGACATGGCCTGGCTGGTGGGCGAGGGCGTCGCCGGCTCCATGCCCGCCTTCGTCGCCGAGATGAACGCCACCGCCGCGCACCTCGGCATGACCGGCACCCATTTCGAGAATCCGAACGGCCTGCCGGACCCCGCGCAGGTGACCACCGCCCGCGACCTCGCCATTTTGGCGCGCGCCATCATCTATCATTTTCCCGAGCAGGAAGCCCTGTTCCGCATCCCGGCCATCAAGATCGGCAAGGTGGTGCTGCGTAACTACAACCGGCTGATCGACCGCTATCCCGGCGCGGACGGCATGAAGACCGGCTTCGTCTGCGGCTCCGGCTACAATCTCGTCGCCACCGCCACGCGCGGCAACAAGCGCCTCATCGCGGTCATCCTCGGTGCCCGCTCCGGCACCGCCCGCACCGAGCAGGCGGCCCTGATGTTTGAGAAGGGCTTCCAGTCGTCCTGGTCGGTGTTCGGCGCCGCTGCCCCGCTTCTGTCAGCCATCCCCAACAGCGGCGGGCCGATCTATGACATGCGGGCGGAAGTGTGTGGCGGCAAGCGCGCCGTGACCGCCTCCGAGGCGGACGACGAGCCGGATCCGCAGGCAAGCTCCAGCTTCTCCTTCGCGACGCCCGCCCTGCCCAAGTCCGGAGCCGAGTTGCTGCAGACCCTGCCGCCCTCCATGCCGCCGGTTCCGGTCTATGTGGGCACGCGCAATGCGGTGGAGGACTTCGCCACCGCCTACGAACCAGACCCGCCGAAGAAGCCCAAGGCCGGCGCGGGGTCGAAGCCGGACAGCAAGTCGGCCTCCACCGCCGACAAGCCCAAGGCTTCTGGAGATGCGGCGAAGAAGCCGGCAACCTCTGCCGACAAGAAGCCCGCCCAGCCGCAGGGCGCGGTCGCGGCCGGCAGCTCTGCAACGCCGAAGCCGAAGCCCAAGCCGGCCCCCGCTCCGGCCAATCCCGAGGCGGCCGCTCCTGCGCCCAAGCCGGCGACGTAGGTCGCCGGTTCAGTAGGCAAGCTTCGGCGGCGTCGGTCGCCGGTTCAAACCGTCGCGGCACCCTTGACCCGGCAGGCCGTCTCGTAGAGGCAGGGAGGCAATCCATCCCTTCGTCCGGGAGACACCCCATGCCGGGCTCCTCCGACGCTTTCCTCCCGGAAGGCGCCTCTCCGCCAGACGCCGCGCCCCGCCGCGGGCCGCCCGATCCCATCGCCGTCACTGTGCTCACCGGCTTTCTCGGCGCCGGCAAGACGACGCTGCTCAATGCCCTCCTCGCGGATCCGGCGCTTTCCGATACCGCCGTCCTCATCAACGAGTTCGGCGAGGTCGGGCTGGACCACCTGTTCGTGCGGCCGGTGGAGGAGGGCATCGTGATGCTCTCGTCCGGCTGCCTGTGCTGCACCGTGCGGGGCGATCTGGTCGCCGCGCTGGAAGACCTGCTGCGCGGCCGCGACAACGATCGCCTTCCCCCTTTTTCCCGCGTCGTCATCGAGACCACCGGCCTTGCCGATCCGGCACCGGTGATCCACACGCTGATGACGCATCCCTATCTCGGCCTGCGCTATCGGCTCGACGGCATCGTCTGCGTGGTGGATGCGGTCAACGGCGACGCCACCCTCGACGCCCACGCCGAGGCGGTGAAGCAGGCGGCGGTGGCCGACCGCATCGTCCTCACCAAGACGGATCTCGTGACCAACGCCGAACCCCTAGACGCGCTGAGGACGCGGCTGCATCGCCTCGCCCCGGCGGCGAAGATCGTCGATGCGGCGGCGGGGGAAGCGACGGCGGACGCCCTGCTCGGCGCCGGACTGTTCGACGCGAAGACGCGGACCCCGGACGTCGCCCGCTGGCTCGCGGCCGAGGATGTGGCGGCGGCGCAGAGCGAGGTGGATCCCTCGGGTCTCGACCCCAACCGTCACGACAGCCGCATCCGCGCCTTCACCCTCGCCACCGACGCCGCCATTCCGGCCGCGACGCTGGACCTGTTCCTGGAATTGCTGCGGGCGACCCATGGCGCCAGCCTGCTCCGCATGAAGGGCATCGTGAAGCTGGCCGAGGAACCGGACACGCCCGTGGTGCTTCACGCCGTGCAGCATGTGATGCACCCGCCCGCCCGCCTCGCTGGCTGGCCCGACGACGACCACAGGAGCCGCCTCGTGATGATCGTGCGCGACCTCGACCCCAAAGTGATCGCCCGTTTGTTCAACGCCTTCCTCGGCATCCCGCAGGTGGATATGCCGGACCGCGCCGCGCTCACCGACAATCCGCTGGCGCCTCCGGGGATGGCCCGATGAGCGCCCCCGTCCCCAGCACCGAGGCGGTGCTCTCCTTCTGGCAGGCCGCCGGACGCGAGAAGTGGTTCGGCGGTGGTCCGGCCTTCGACGAAGAGGTCCGCGCCGCTTTGCTGCCGGCCTATGAGGCCGCGGCGGAAAGCGCCCTCGACAGCTGGCAGGGCACCGCGCCCGGCGCGCTCGCCCGCATCATCCTCCTGGATCAGGTGCCGCGGAACGTGTTCCGGGGCACGCCGCAGGCCTTCGCCACCGATGCCATGGCTCTAGCGGCGGCGGAGAAGGCGGTGGATCGCGGCTTCGACGCGGACCCGTCCATTCCGGAGGCGCTGCGCAGCTTCTTCTATCTGCCCTTCATGCACGCGGAGGACCCGGCGGCTCAGGCCAGATGCGTGGCGCTCTACAAGGCGCTGGGGCAGGAGGAAGGGGTGCGCTACGCGCTCATCCACCAGGAGTGCATCGAGCGCTTCGGCCGCTTCCCCCATCGCAACGCCATCCTCGGCCGCGCGACCACGCCGGAAGAGGCGGACTATCTGGCAAACGGCGGCTTCAGCGGCTGAGGCGCACCTTTACACCTTCCCCGGCGGCCCGGCCGGTGGCGATGACCGCCTGAAGCAGGTAGCCGCCCGTGGGCGCCTCCCAATCCAGCATCTCGCCGGCGACGAACACCGGCGGGAGGTGGGGCGGCAGGCCGAGGAGCGAAAAGTCTCCGGCGATACCCTCCCAGCCGATGCCACCGGCCGATGAGATGGCCCGCTCCAGCCTGGCATGGCCGGTGACGGTCAGCGGGAGCGCCTTGATGAGGCGGGCCAGCGTCGCCGGATCGGATTTGCCCGGGCCAAGCTTGGCCGGGCCGGTCGCCTCGCGGAGGAGCCCCACCGCTACCGGCGCCAGTCCTGCCGCCTTCCGCAGGAAGGTGGAGAGCGAGGCGCTGCCCGGCCCGCCGCCGAGCCGGCGCGCCAGCTCTGCGCCATCGAGGTCGGGCCGAAGATCCACATGCAGCGTCACGGCACCATCCGTCAGCGCCCGCCGGATCGGCGCGGAAAGGGCGTAGACAGCCCCGCCTTCCAGCCCGGCCGCGCTCACCATGGCCTCGCCCTTGACCGTCACGCCGTTGAAGGTGAGCGCGATGCGCTTCAGCGGCGTGCCGGCGAACTTCTGCCGGAAAATCTCGGACCAGGGGACGAGCACGCCCATATTGGCCGGCACGAAGTCGTTGATCTGCACGCCGAGCGTGCGCAGCGCCGGCACGAAGGCGCCATCCGATCCCAGCCGCGGCCAGGAGGCGCCGCCGAGGGCGAGGATGACGGCATCCGCCTTCACCTCGGCCCGGCCGTCGGGCGTCTCGAACAGCAGGGCCCCGGTGGTGTCGACGCCCCGCCAGTCGTGGCGGGGATGGAAGGTGACGCCGTTCGCCGCGAGCCGGCCCAGCCAGGCGCGCAGCAGCGGCGAGGCCTTGAAGCTCTTGGGGAAGACGCGGCCGCTGGAGCCGACGAACGTCTCCTCTCCCAGCCCCGCCGCCCAGTCGCGCAGCGCCTGTGGCGGGAAGGCATTGAGCGCGGGGGCGATGCGCTCCGCGGACGTGCCATAGCGGGCGCGGAAGGCGTCCGCCGGTTCGGAATGGGTGAGGTTCAGCCCGCCGCGCCCCGCCATCAGGAACTTCCGCGCGGCGGATGGCATGCGGTCATAGAGCGCCACCCGCAGACCGGCCGCCGACAACACCTCCGCGGCCGCGAGCCCGGCCGGGCCGGCGCCGACGATGGCGATGAAGGGGGGAGGCTGGATCACGATGGGGTCCGGGGTTTTGGGGGTGACCGGGTGTAAGCACGACCGCGCCCCGGACGCCAGCGTTCTCGGCTCTGCGGCCCGCAAAGCCGTGGACGGCGGGGATTTGGCGCAGCGGCCATCGACGTGCGGGCGCGCGATGCTATGTATGGGGCAGGCCAGCGACGGCCCCGAAGGCAGGCAGATGAGCGACGAGCAGCACACCGACGACCAGCAGGACGGACCGGGCTTCGACCTCGGCCTGCCCGAAGCTGCGCCGACGCCTGCCGCCCCCGCACCCGCCCAAACTGCGCCCGCCGAGGCCTCGCCCGGCGCCTACCGCGTGCTGGCGCGCAAATACCGGCCGCAGAATTTCGCGGACCTCATCGGCCAGGAGGCCATGGTCCGCACCCTGCGCAACGCCTTCTCCTCGGGGCGGATCGCGCAGGCCTACATCCTCACTGGCGTGCGCGGCGTGGGCAAGACCACAACCGCCCGCATCCTTGCCCGCGCCCTGAACTACGAGCCGGCCGACGGCGCCCCCGGCGGCCCGAGCCTCGATCTCGCGGTCATGGGCAAGCACTGCCGCGACATCATCGAATCCCGCCATGTGGACGTGATGGAGATGGACGCCGCGTCCAACACCTCCATCAACGACATCCGCGAGATCATCGAGAGCGCCCGCTACCGTCCGGTGATGGCGCGCTACAAGGTCTACATCATCGACGAAGTGCACATGCTCTCCACGGCGGCCTTCAACGGGCTGCTGAAGACGCTGGAAGAGCCGCCGGAGCATGTGAAGTTCATCTTCGCCACCACCGAGATCCGCAAGGTGCCCGTCACCGTGCTGTCCCGCTGCCAGCGCTTCGACCTGCGCCGGGTGGAGGCGGGCACGCTCGCCGCGCACCTCTCCGGCATCTGCGCGCGCGAGGGCGTGACCATCGAGCCGGAAGCGCTCTCCATCGTCGCCCGCGCGGCCGAGGGCTCGGTGCGCGACAGCCTTTCGCTGCTGGATCAGGCCATCGCCCATGGCGGCGGCACGGTGAGCGCGGATGAGGTGCGCCGCCTCCTCGGTCTTGCCGACAAGGGGCGCGTCATCGACCTGTTCGAGGCGCTGATGAAGGGCGAGATGGCCCGCGCGCTGGCGGAATTCCGCGACCAGTACGATTCCGGCGCCGACCCTGCCGTCATCCTGACCGACCTTGCCGATTTCACCCATCTCGTCACCCGCCTGAAGATCGTTCCCGACGCAGCGGACGACGCGGCGCTGGTAGAAGCCGAGCGGGTGCGGGGGTCGGAGATGGCGCAGGGCCTCTCCATGCGGGTGCTGGCCCGCGCCTGGCAGATGCTCTCGAAGGGCATCGGCGAGGTGCAGCAGGCGCCCAAGCCCGCCCAGGCGGCGGAGATGGTGCTGGTCCGCCTCGGCTATGCCGCCGACCTGCCGACCCCGGACGAGGCGCTGCGGCGGCTGAAGGATCAGCCGGCCCCCGCGCCCGCTGCTCCGTCCCTGCCCTCCGGTGGCGGCGGCGGGGGCGGCGGCCCGCGCCTCTCCCTCGCGCCCCGTCCGGCCGAGGCCCGGCCGCAGCCGCGCGTGGAGATCCGCACCGACGCCCGCGCAGCGATGCCGGCGGAAGGTCCGCGCCTCGGCAGCCTTGCCGATGTGGCGGCCCTCGCCGCGGCCCGCCGCGATCTCGCCCTCAAGCATGGGATCGAGACGCAGTTGCGCCCGGTGCATGTGGAGGACGGGCGCATCGAGGTGGCGCTGGTGCCCGGCGCACCGGGAACCCTCATTCAGGATCTGTCCCGCAAGCTCAACGACTGGACCGGCCGGCGCTGGATGGTCTCGGTCTCCTCCCAGTCCGGCGGGCCGACGCTGGCGGAGGAGAATGCGGCGGTGAAGGCCGAGCGGGAGGAGGGCATCAAGGCCCATCCTTTGGTGGCCGCCGTGCTCGCCCGCTTCCCCGGCGCCGAGGTGGTGGACGTGCGCACCCGCGAGGAGCCCCCCGCCGACGAGGGCCTCGCGCCCTCCGAAGAGGATTACCTCGCCGGACCGGGCGCCGACGACGAGATCGAATTCTAAGCAAGGGATTGGAGCACCATGCGCGACCTCATGGGCATGATGAAGCAGGCCAAGGAGCTTCAGGACCGCATGCAGCAGATGCAGGCGGAACTGGAGACCGTCGAGGTGGACGGCGCGTCCGGCGGAGGCCTCGTCTCGGTGCGGGTTACGGCCAAGGGCGAATGCAAGGCGGTGCGCATCGACCCTTCGCTGGTGAAGCCGGACGAGGTGGAAATCCTCGAAGACCTCATCGTCGCGGCCTTGGCCGACGCCCGCGGCAAGGCCGAGCGGGTGATGCAGGAGAAGATGAAGTCGCTCACCGGCGGGCTGGCCTTGCCGCCGGGGCTGAACCTGTTCTGACGTCAGCGCTCCCAGACCATGCCGGCGAGGCGCGGGTCTGCGGCGAAGGCCTCACGTCCGAAGGACAGTTGCTGGCGCGGCGCCTCGCAGACAGCTGAAACGCCGGTGCGGCCGAGCAACACGTGCCATGTCCGCCGCTCCACCGGTGCCGGGGCCGCGAAGGCCGCGCAGGCGAGCACGGCGAGGTTGGCGCCCGCATCGAGATCGCGCACGGAGCGGTAGCGGATGATCTCCACCGCCGCCGCCCGCGCCGCATCGGCGAGATGTTGGCAGGGGCCATAGTCGATGGGGTGGGTCCAGGCCGACCCGTCGCGGGAGAGCGGTTCTGCCGTGAGATCGAGATGGCGGTCCGTCCGCACCTCGGCAGCGAAGGCGGTGAACTGGCCGGCGCTGCGCGGCCATGGCGTCCCCGGCGATTCCGCGAAGAACAGCAGGCGATAGAAGGCCAGCTCCGCCAGCGCGGTCTCCGGCTGCTCCGCCGCATAATAGACGCCGGCCGTGCGCCCCGCGCGGCGGAAGCGCGAGCCGTGGGGGTAGGGTGGCTCGTAGCGGAAGGGCGTGAACAGCAGATAGTCGAGATGCCGGCACTCGGGCGGGAGGGGCGGCTTGGTGGCCTCGATGAGGTCTTCCAGCACCTTCTGCTCGTCGGTGTCGTCCACCAGCTTGAGCGTGGACGTGAGGTGCTGCGCCTCCACCAGCCGCCAGCAGCGCCCGGCATAGGGCCGCGCCTCAGACGACAGCGCGTCGGGCGTCCAGATAGGCGATGACATCCATCAATCCCGGGATGGTCCTGATCTTGTCGATGGGCGCGGCGTCCAGCGCGGTGTTGGGGCTGGTGAGCCATGCGCGGGCGATGCGCTCATCCCCGCCAGCGATGGCGTCCAGCGAGCGGAACAGGCGCACGAACAGGATGGCCAGCTCGAACGGCTTGGTGCCGGCCTCCAGCGCGAATTCACCCTTCTTCATGCGGGTCAGCGAGGCGGGGCTGAGGCCGACGACGGCGGCGAGCGTCGCCCCCGTGACGCCCAGCCGGTCCGCGGCGCGCAGCAGGGCCTTGGTCAGAACCGCGCCCTGGCTGAGGGGCGCTTCGGCGAGGGGGGCAGCACGCATGTGGGCTCCCGGTACGTTCATGTGGAAAGAATAGCACGGGATAATTTCTAGGGGAATATCTTCGCGCTTGGAGAGGCCCAAAAGAAAAGGGCGGCCTCGAGGCCGCCCTTCCCAATTCAACGCTGATGCGACGGATCACTCCGCCGCGCCGGCCTCGCCCTCGGAGGCGGTGCGGCCGGCTTCGCGCTCGGCCTTGGCCTTGGCTTCGAGGTCCTCGCCGGTGGCCTGGTCGACCACCTTCATGGACAGGCGGGTCTTGCCGCGCTCGTCGAAGCCCATCAGCTTCACCTTCACCTTGTCGCCTTCCTTGACGACGTCGGAGGGCTTGGCCACGCGCTCGTTGGCCATCTGCGACACGTGGACGAGGCCGTCCTTGGAGCCGAAGAAGTTCACGAAGGCGCCGAAGTCCACCACCTTCACCACGGTGCCCTCATAGATCTGGCCCACTTCCGGCTCGGAAGCGATGGACTTGATCCAGTTGATGGCCGCCTTGATCGAGTCGCCGTTGGCGGACGCGATCTTGATGGTGCCGTCGTCCTCGATGTTGATCTTGGCGCCGGTCTTCTCGACGATCTCGCGGATCACCTTGCCGCCGGAGCCGATCACTTCGCGGATCTTGTCCACGGCGATCTTCATCACCTCGATGCGCGGGGCATGCTCGCCGAGTTCCGCGCGGGCGGTGGTGAGGGCCTTGGCCATCTCGCCCAGGATGTGGACGCGGCCGTCCTTCGCCTGGGTGAGGGCGACCTTCATGATCTCCTCGGTGATGCCGGCGATCTTGATGTCCATCTGGAGCGAGGTCACGCCCTGCTCCGTGCCGGCCACCTTGAAGTCCATGTCGCCGAGGTGGTCCTCGTCGCCGAGGATGTCGGAGAGCACCGCAAACTTCTGATCCTCGAGGATCAGGCCCATGGCGATGCCCGCCACCGGACGGCGCAGCGGCACGCCGGCATCCATCAGCGCCAGCGAGGTGCCGCAGACGGTGGCCATGGAGGACGAGCCGTTGGACTCGAGGATCTCCGACACCACGCGCAGGGTGTAGGGGAACTCGTGCTTGGCCGGCAGCATGGGGTGGATGGCGCGCCAGGCGAGCTTGCCGTGGCCGATCTCGCGGCGGCCGGGCGAACCCATGCGGCCGGTCTCGCCCACGGAGAAGGGCGGGAAGTTGTAGTGCAGCAGGAAGTGCTCCTTGTAGGTGCCTTCCAGGCTGTCGATGAACTGCTCATCCTCGCCGGTGCCGAGGGTGGCGACCACCAGGGCCTGCGTCTCGCCGCGGGTGAACAGGGCGGAGCCGTGGGCGCGCGGCAGGATGCCGACCTCGGAGACGATCGGGCGAACGGTGCGCACGTCGCGGCCGTCGATGCGGATGCCGTCGTCGAGGATGTTCCAGCGCACGATCTTGGCTTCGAGCGCCTTGAACACCTCGGAGACCACCTGCGGGTTCGGCACGGACGTGCCGCCGATGGCGAGCTCCTCGTAATACTTCTTCACCTTGGACTTGGCGGCGCCGACGGCGGCGTAGCGGTCCTGCTTCTGCTTGATCTTGTAGGCGGCGCGCAGATCGTGCTCGGCGATCTCCTTCACCTTGGCCTCGATCTCCGAGACGTCGAGCGGCGCGAAGGTGCGGGGCTCCTTGGCGGCCTTCTCGGCGAGGCGGATGATGGCCTCGATCACCGGCTGGAAGTGGCGGTGGCCGAACATCACGGCGCCGAGCATGATCTCCTCGGGCAGCTCTTTCGCTTCCGATTCCACCATCAGCACCGCGTCGCCCGTGCCGGCGACCACGAGATCGAGGGAGCTTTCCTTCACCTCGTCCACGGTGGGGTTGAGCACGTACTCATTGTCGATGAAGCCAACGCGGGCGGCGCCCACCGGACCCATGAAGGGGATGCCGGAGAGGGTCAGCGCGGCGGAGGCGGCGACCAGCGAGACGATATCCGGATCGTTCTCGAGGTCATGCGCCAGCACGGTGACGACCACCTGGGTGTCGCACTTGTAGCCCTCGGGGAAGAGGGGACGGATCGGGCGGTCGATGAGGCGGGAGACCAGCGTCTCCTTCTCGGACGGACGACCCTCGCGCTTGAAGTAGCCGCCGGGGATGCGGCCGGCCGCGTAGGTCTTTTCCTGGTAGTTCACGGTCAGCGGGAAGAAGTCCTGGCCCGGCTTCGGCTCCTTGGCCGAAACGACGGTGGCGAGGACCTTGGTGTCGCCGTAGGTGGCCAGCACGGAGCCGTCGGCCTGGCGGGCCATCTTGCCCGTCTCGAGGGTGAGGGTGGTTCCGCCCCAGTCCAGCTCTTCGCGGTGGATGTCGAACATGTCTTGCTCTTTCAGTTCAGGCGCGAACGAAAAAAGCCATGAGCAAGACGGCCGGACGCGCCGCGCGAAGCCAACCCCTCATGCGGGGGCTCCGACGGTTGCGTCCGGCGATCCTGCCATGGCTTTTTCCATTCACGGACCCGCAGCAGGCCCCATGCCCGCTGCGCAAATGCACCCCCCGTGGCGGGGGCGCGCGGCGCCAACCGTTCCTCGGCCGGCGCCGGAAACCGGCGTCAGCGGCGGATGCCCAGACGGCCGATGAGGGACTTGTAGCGGCCCTCGTCCTTCTTCTTCAGATAGTCGAGGAGGCTGCGCCGCTGCGAGACGAGCTTCAGAAGCCCGCGACGCGAGTGGTTGTCCTTGTTGTGGGACTTGAAGTGCTCGGTGAGGTTGGTGATGCGCTCGGTGAGGATCGCCACCTGCACCTCGGGCGAACCCGTGTCGCCGTCCTTGGCACCAAAGTCCTTGATGAGCGCCTGCTTGCGCTCGGCCGTGATCGACATCGGTCAATCCTTTCAACAGAGAGTGGGAAGGAGGCGGAAGCCCTGGCGCCGGGTCCCTCCAGAAGTTCCTTCGGGAGGTAACGGCGGGCTCTCGATCTCCGCTCGGCCGGGCCGGGATGTCGTCCAGCACGGTCGAAGCTGTGCGAAACTTAGGGCCGGTCCAGCGACCGCCCGTTGCCGTTTCCGTATTGCCGTCAGCATATTAAGCTGCCAACAGGAAACGCGGCGCCCCGAAGGGCACCGTCCGCGCGGCGGACTATAGCCAAATTTCCGCGCCCGGCCAGCGGAATGTTTCGCGGCTTCCGGGGGGGCTCAGTCCGCGCCCTGATCGGGCGTGTGGCCGGCGGCGGTGATGCCGGCGATGGCGCAGGCCTCGTCATTGTCGGAGGTGTCGCCGGAGATGCCGACCACGCCGATCACCTTGCCGTCGCCGGAGCGGATCAGCACGCCGCCCGGCACGGGAATCAGCGAGCCGCCGATGGCGGAGGTGGCGGCGGCGATGAAGAAGGGCTGGTCCTTCGCCCGCTTGAAGAGCGAGCGCGAGCCCATGCCCAGCGCCAGCGCGCCCTTGGCCTTGCCGAGGGCGATGTCCATGCGGTTGAGGCTGGTGCCGTCCTCGGATCCGGCCGCCTTGAGCGCGCCGCGCGCATCGAGCACGCAGACGGCGAGCGGGTTCATGCTGCCCGCCCGCGCATGGGCGAGGGCCGTCGTGACGATGGTCTGGGCCTGATCGAGCTTGAGTTCCGACACGCCTTGGTCCTTTCCCCTTCGGACGCCGGGCGGCGTCGCGATTGCCTCTGATGTCTCCCTCTAGCCCATGCGGCGCCCGATGCGAACCGGGTGGGGAGGGCGGGAAAATCCTCTCCCCCGTGCGCCCGTCGCCGTGCCACCATGCGCCGCCCCGCCCCAGAGATCCGATCCGGGAGAGCCGTCATGATCCCCACGCGGACCGTAGCCCCGCGCCAGAGCCGCGAACCCGGGCATCGTCGCAAGTTTCTGGTGGTGGTGGACGATACCCCGGAATGCGACCGCGCCGTTTATTACGCCGCCCGCCGCGCCGCCGGCACCGAGGGCGGGGTGGTGATGCTGGGGGTTCTGGAACTTGAAGGCGTCAGCCAGCAATGGCTCGGCGTCGCCGATCTCATGCGGGCCGAGGCTCATGAGGAAATGGAGGCGCGACTCGCCAAGTACGTCGCGCGGGCGCGGCAGGTGGCGGGCATCGCACCGGAGACCGTGATCCGGGAGGGTGCTTTGGCGGAAGCCATCGGTTCCGTGATCCACGAGGACCGCGATATCGCCATCCTGGTGCTTGCCGCCGGGACCGGAAAGGAGGGGCCGGGGCCGCTGGTCGCCTCGCTTGCTGCCGGCCATGCGGCGCGGTTTCCCATCCCCGTCACCATCGTGCCGGGTGCGCTGACCGATCAGGAACTGGACGGGCTGGCCTGAGAGCGTAAACCGCCGGG
This sequence comes from Xanthobacter sp. DMC12, assembly GCF_056314105.1. NCBI lineage: Bacteria > Pseudomonadati > Pseudomonadota > Alphaproteobacteria > Hyphomicrobiales > Xanthobacteraceae > Xanthobacter > Xanthobacter sp. DMC12. Next base: position 298,097 of record NZ_JBQUYZ010000002.1, read on the forward strand.
ACGGATCGCTCCATCCCGGCGGTCGCGCGGCCCGGCGAGAAACGCAAGGACTTGATCCTCGCTCGGGACGGCGGTTCGAATGTCTGGTTGATCCGGCAGCTTTGGCGGATCGGGCGCGGCAGGCCTGACGCGGACGGGCCATCGAGATAGGGTGATGGCGGGCTCTTCAGCGTCGGGCGTCGCCATCGACGGGTCGAGGCGGAGCGCGGTCGGCCGGCTTGAACACCCCGCGTGCGGCGCAATTGCGGCGGCCCGGCTCGGGTGGGGCGGATGTGCCATGCGCGAATCGCAGGTCATTGCCGGCAAAGCGCTAACTTGGACGCCGGGCTTGCGTCTCCGGCGTTTCCGTCTATATTAGCGCCGTCCCCCATGGGGATGCCTCAGCGCCATCGCAGTCGAAGGTGATGAGAGTGGGCCCCGGTCGGGACCCGCTCCTTTTCTGCTTATCCGGTGTCCCGCGACACCAGATGCGCCCTCCAGGGCGCCGGGCGGGCCTGATGGCCATATGAATTTCGGGCGCCGGTGCCGAGCCGCCGCGTCTGGCAAAAAATGAACCAGCGGACGACGCGCGGCGGACAAGCCGGCGCGAAGCGATCCGCACCCGGAGTGACATGACCGAGATCAACGCCGTGCTGGACGATCCCAACGAGCCGCGCCTCATCACCGAGACCGGCGTGGCGGCCCGTGTCGCCGCCATCGCTTCCGGCGTGCTCGGCGGCCTGGGCTATCGCCTGGTGCGCGTGAAGGTGACGAACCGCGACGGCGGCACCGTGCAGATCATGGCCGAGCGCCCCGACGGCACCATGTCCATCGACGATTGCGAGGCTGCCTCCCGCGCCCTCTCGCCGGTGCTCGATGTGGAAGACCCCATCGCCAGCGCCTATCGCCTCGAAATGTCCTCGCCCGGCATCGATCGGCCGCTGGTGCGGCTGTCGGATTTCGTGCGCTGGGCGGGCCACGAGGTGAAGGTGGAGATGAGCGTGCCGGTGGACAGCCGCAAGCGCTTCCGCGGCATCCTCACCGGCGCCGAAGATGGCGATGCGCTGGTGCGCCGCACCGATGCGCGCGCCGATGAAGAGCCCACCGTCCGCCTGCCGCTCCGCGACATCCACGATGCCCGCCTCGTGCTCACCGACGCGCTGATCCGAGAGGCGCTGCGCGCGGCCAAGGCCGCCGGCCAGGAGCTGGACGAGGAGGCCGAGGACTTCCTCGACACCGTCGATCCGCTGGAGGCCGACGACACGTTCGAGCCGGGCGATCTGGACGGTGATGACGACGGGGCGCCCGCCAAGCCGGCGCGCGGTCCGGTTGCCAACAAGGCCGCCACCGGCAAGGTCGCCGGCAAGAAGGCGAAGAAATCCAAGGTCGCGGGCAAGAAGCCCGATGGAAAGAAGTCCAACGCCAAGAAGAAGGCGGGCCTCGAGACGGCCGCCTCCTCGGCCAACGCCAGCAGCGTGAAGGAGAAGCACTGATGGTCGCCGTCAGCGCAAACCGGCTGGAGCTCCTGCAGATCGCCGATGCGGTCGCGCGGGAGAAGTCCATCGACCGCAGCATCGTCATCGCCGCCATGGAAGATGCCATCGCCAAGGCCGCGCGCTCGCGCTACGGCCAGGAGACGGACATCCACGCCGACATCAACTCCAAGACCGGCGAGCTGCGCCTTGCGCGCCACCTGCTGGTGGTGGACGAGGTGGAGAACACCGCCACCGAGATCACGCTGGACGGCGCCCGCCGCCACAATCCCGCGGCGCAGGTGGGCGACACCATCGCCGATACCCTGCCGCCCTTCGATTTCGGCCGCATCGCCGCGCAGAGCGCGAAGCAGGTCATCGTGCAGAAGGTGCGCGAGGCCGAGCGCGACCGGCAGTATGACGAATACAAGGACCGCATCGGCGACGTGCTGAATGGCCTCGTGAAGCGCGTCGAGTACGGCAACGTGGTCGTGGACCTCGGCCGTGGCGAAGGCATCCTGCGCCGCGACGAACTGCTGCCCCGCGAGACGGTGAAGACCGGCGACCGCATCCGCGCCTACATCTACGACGTGCGTCGCGAGCCGCGCGGTCCGCAGATCTTCCTCTCCCGCACCCATCCCCAGTTCATGGCGAAGCTGTTCGCGCAGGAAGTGCCGGAAATCTACGACGGTATCGTCGAGATCAAGGCGGTGGCCCGCGATCCCGGCTCCCGCGCCAAGATCGCCGTCATCTCCCGCGACCAGTCGGTGGACCCGGTCGGCGCCTGCGTCGGCATGCGCGGCTCGCGCGTGCAGGCGGTGGTGAACGAGTTGCAGGGCGAGAAGATCGACATCATCCCCTGGAACCCGGACATCGCCACCTTCATCGTCAACGCCCTTGCCCCCGCCGAGGTGGTGAAGGTGGTGCTCGACGAGGATCGCGAGCGCATCGAGGTGGTGGTGCCCGACGCCCAGCTCTCGCTGGCCATCGGCCGCCGCGGTCAGAACGTGCGCCTCGCCACCCAGCTCACCGGCTGGGACATCGACATCATGACCGAGCAGGAGGAGAGCGAGCGGCGGCAGAAGGAATTCGCCGAGCGCACCAAGATGTTCTCCGAGGCCCTCGATCTCGACGAGATGATGGGCCAGCTGCTCACCTCCGAGGGCTTCACCTCGGTGGAGGAGATCGCCTACGTGCCGATCTCCGAACTGGCCTCCATCGAAGGCTTCGACGAGGACACCGCCACCGAGCTGCAGTCCCGCGCCCTCAAGCACCTCGCCGAGGTGGAGGAGGCGCTCGACGCCCGCCGCAAGGAGCTGGGCGTCGAGGACGAGGTGAAGGACGTGCCCGGCGTCACCTCCAAGATGCTGGTCGCCTTCGGCGAGAATGACATCAAGACCGTCGAGGATCTCGCCGGCTGCGCCACCGACGATCTTATCGGCTGGAGCGAGCGCAAGGACGGCGAGACCATCCGCCATCCCGGCGCGCTGGACGGCTTCGAGTTCTCCCGCGAGGACGCCGAGGCCCTCATCATGCAGGCCCGCGTCGCCGCGGGCTGGATCGAGGCCGAGCCTGAAGCCGAGGGCGAAGACGCCCCGGCCGAAGACGCCTGAGCCCAAGGAGATGACCACTGGTGCACGCTATACTGGACGAGGACGAGACGGACGGGGGGCCGCGCAGCTTGTCTGCGGCGCGGGCGCCTTTGTCGCGCCTGTGCCTCGCCACGCGGCGGGTGCTGCCGGTGGCCGACATGCTCCGCTTCGTGGTGGCGCCGGACGGCGCCATCATCCCGGATCTTTCGCGTAAGCTCCCCGGCCGTGGTGCCTGGGTGGGGGCCACGCGCGCCGATTTCGAGACGGCACTGAAGAAGAAGGCCTTCGGCCGCGCCTTCAAGGGTCGCGGCAAGGCCGCGCCCGATCTCGCCGATCTGGTGGATCGGCTCATCTACAAGGACGCCCTCGCCGCCCTCTCCCTCGCCAACAAGGCGGGACGGGTCGTGACGGGCCACACCAAGGTCGAGGCGGCCCTGGGCACCGGCGATGTGCTGGTCGTCCTCAACGCCAGTGACGCGCGCCCGGACGGGGTGCGCAAGCTCAATGCCCTCCTGCGTCAGGTCGAGGCCGCCGGTTTCCGCGCGGTACACACGGTCGATTGCTTTCCCGGCATCGATTTGGACTTGGCGTTGGGGCGGTCAAATGTGGTACATGCGGCGCTGCTCGCGCATCCGACGGCCAAAGGGTTTCTGGAGCGCTGCCACAGGCTCTCGCGCTGGCGGACGGGTACGTCCCTCGGCGAGACGCTCGGGCAGGGTCCAAACCCCAGCCATGGCAATGATTTGAGCCATGGTGCTGATCTCCCGCATGACCCCGGCCGGATGCAAGGAACGGATACGGAATGAACGACACCAAGACCCCAGGCGACAAGACGCTGCATCCCGCCCCCGGCAAGACGCTCACGCTGAAGCGCCCGGTGGAGCAGGGAACGGTGCGCCAGAGCTTCAGCCATGGCCGCTCCAAGGCGGTCGTGGTGGAGAAGGTGAAGCGCCGCGTCATCGCCCCAGGTGAGGCAGGACACGGGAGCGCGCCTGCGGCGCCGGCTCCGGCCGCCCCGCCTGCGCAGGCGAAGGCGCCTGTGGCTCCGGCTGCGCCTGCCCGTCCCGCACCGGCGGCTCCCGCGCCGTCCGCTCCGGCTCCCGCCGCACCGGTGGAAGCCAAGGCTCCGGCTGCACCGCCGGCAGCACCTGTTGACACGCCTGCCGCTGCTCCCGTTGCGCCGGCTCCGGCCGCGCCTGCGCCCGCCGCTCCGGTGGAGGCGAAGGCCCCGGCTGCACCGACCGCTCCTGAGCCTGCCGCTCCGGCCCCCGCCGCTCCGGCGCCTGCCGAACCGGCACCGGCCGAACCGGTTGCTGCCAAGCCTGCTGCTGCCAAGTCGGAGGCTGCTCCGGCTGCCGCCGCTGCGGCGGCGCCTGCGGCTCCGAAGCCGGCAGCGCCTTCCGCACCGGCTCCTGCCGCGGCCCGTCCGTCCGCGCCGTCCGGCGCGCGTCCCTCCGAGGGACCGCGCTCCGCTTCCGGCCAGACGTCCCGCCCCGGTTCCGCGGGCCAGTCCTCGTCGCGCCCCGGCGCGCCGTCGCGTCCCGGCCAGCCGCCGCGTTCCGGCGGGCCCGGCTCGGATCGGGACCGTCGCCCCGGTGGCGGTGGCGCCCCGTCGCGTCCCGGCCAGCAGCGTCCCGGCGGTTCCGGCGTGGTGCTGCGCACCCTGACCGAGGAAGAGCGTAACGCCCGCGCCAGCGCGCTGGCCGACGCCCGCGTCCGCGCGGTCGAAGAGCAGCGCATGGCCGAGGAGCGCCGTGCCGCCGAGGAAGAGGCCCGTCGCCGCGCCGAGCGCGAGCGCACCGAGCGTGCCGAGCGTGAGGCCGCCGAGGCCCGCAAGCGCGAGGAAGAGGCCCGCCGCGCTCAGGAAGAGGACAAGAAGCGCAAGGCCGAGCAGGAGGCGCGCAAGCGCTTCGGCGGCGAGGAGCAGGGCGCGAGCGCCCGTCCCGCCGGTGCCGGTGCCACGAGCGCCCGTCCGCTCACCCCCCGCCCCGCCGGCACCACTGCTCCGGCAGCGGGTGGCACGGAGGAAGAAGAACGCCGTGGCGGTGCCGTCCGCCGTGGACCGGGCGCCCGCCCGGCTGCCCCGGTCAAGGTGCCCCGTGCGCCCGCCGGCCAGGAGAAGCAGCGCGGTCGCCTGACGCTCGTCACCGCCCAGTCGGGCGAGGAGGAGCGCCAGCGTTCGGTCGCCTCGTTCCGCCGCCGCACCCAGCGCATGACCGGTCACCGGCAGCAGGAGAGCAAGGAAAAGATCGCCCGTGAGGTGATCCTTCCCGAGACCATCACCATCCAGGAACTCGCCAACCGCATGTCGGAGCGGGCCGTGGACGTGATCCGCATGCTGATGAAGCAGGGCCAGATGGTGAAGATCACCGACGTGATCGACGCCGATACCGCCGAGCTCATCGCCGAGGATCTCGGCCACACCGTCCGCCGCGTGTCGGAGAGCGACGTCGAGGAAGGCCTGTTCGATACCCCGGACGCCCCCGAGACGCTGGAGCCCCGCCCGGCCGTCGTGACCATCATGGGCCACGTCGACCACGGCAAGACCTCGCTGCTCGACGCCATCCGCAAGGCCAACGTCGTCTCCGGCGAGGCCGGCGGCATCACCCAGCACATCGGTGCTTACCAGGTGACCGCGCCCTCGGGCTCGAAGATCACCTTCATCGACACCCCCGGCCACGCCGCCTTCACCGCCATGCGCGCCCGTGGCGCCAAGGTGACGGACATCGTGGTGCTGGTGGTGGCGGCCGATGACGGCGTGATGCCCCAGACGGTGGAAGCCATCAACCACGCCCGCGCCGCGCGCGTGCCGCTGATCGTGGCCATCAACAAGATCGACAAGCCCGGCGCCAAGCCCGAGCGCGTGCGCTCCGAACTGCTTCAGTATGAAGTGCAGGTGGAGAGCATGGGCGGCGAGACGCTCGAGGTGGAAGTCTCCGCCAAGGAGCACCTCAACCTCGACAAGCTGCTGGAGGCCATCGCGCTCCAGTCCGAACTGCTCGACCTGCGCGCCAATCCCAACCGCGACGCCGAAGGCACCGTGGTGGAAGCCAAGCTCGATCGCGGCCGGGGCCCCGTGGCCACCGTCCTCGTCCAGCGCGGCACCCTGCACGTGGGCGACATTGTTGTGGCCGGCGCCGAATGGGGCCGCGTGCGCGCCCTCATCTCCGACACCGGCGCCAATGTGGACGCGGCCGGCCCCTCCTTCCCAGTGGAAGTGCTGGGCTTCAACGGCACGCCGGAGGCGGGCGACCGCCTCGCCGTGGTGGAGAACGAGGCCCGCGCCCGCGAGATCACCGATTACCGCCAGCGCCAGAAGCGCGAGAAGGCGGCGGCCCGTTCCGCCACCATCCGCGGCTCGCTGGAGCAGATGATGAGCCAGGTGAAGGCTTCGGGGCGGAAGGAATTCCCCCTCATCATCAAGGGCGACGTGTCGGGCTCGGTGGAAGCCATCATCGGCGCGCTGGAGAAGGTCGGCAACGACGAGGTGCAGGCCCGCATCATCCATTCCGGCGCGGGCGGCATCAACGAGAGCGACGTGACGCTGGCGGAGACCTCCGGCGCCGCGATCATCGCCTTCAACGTGCGCGCCAACAAGGAAGCGCGCGACGCGGCCGAGCGGGCGGGCATCGAAATCCGCTACTACAACATCATCTACGACCTCGTGGATGATGTGAAGAAGGCCATGAGCGGCCTGCTCGCGCCCATCAACCGCGAGACCATGCTGGGCAACGCCCTCATCAAGGAGATCTTCCTGGTCTCCAAGGTGGGCAAGGTGGCGGGCTGCCAGGTCACCGACGGCGTCGTGGAGAGGGGCCAGCACGTGCGCCTCATCCGCGACAACGTGGTGATCCACGAAGGCAAGCTCGCGACGCTCAACCGCTTCAAGGATGCGGTGAACACCGTCCACGCGGGCCAGGACTGCGGCATGTCCTTCGAGAACTACCAGGACATGCGTGCTGGCGACGTGATCGAGTGCTTCCGCGTCGAGGTGATCCAGCGCTCGCTGTGACGTTTTCCTCTTTGCCACGGCAAAGAGGAAAAGGAGCATTCGGTGATGCGGTCCGCCGCATCACCATCACCGGAGTGGAACGGTCCAAGCCCGTCCGCTCCTCGTGTTATCGGGCGATGACGTGCTGAGGCGCGAGGCCCAAAAGGTCAGATGATGAAACTGCCAATTGCTTCTGCCCGGCTTCGGGCGGCAGGAGCGACCACGCAATGGTTGTCCGTCCTCGTCCTCTCTTCCACCGTGTCATCCACCTCTGCGCTGGCCGAGGTTTGCGACAAGGTGGCGGCGGCCTGGACGACGGGCGACCCGCCATCCGGCGTTCTGGGCTTCGCCGCCATGGTGGCTCCCGCACTGGCTTGCGCGCTGGCTTGGTACGCGCGCAATGCTTGGGTTTCCGGACTGTGCGCATGCCTGTGCGTCCTGCTGGCGATGGTCGCGATGTCCGACCTCTCGCTGGACCACTCGGTTTACCGCAGTGCGGTGATCGAAGGGTGCCGCTCCCGCGGGCGAGACATGTTCGAGGCCTCCGTTCTTCTGGCGGGGGCAGCCTTCATTCTGGCGAGCGGCTGGATGCGCCGCCGCAAGACGAGTTGAGACGACAAGAAGAACGAAAATGAGCAGAAGAGCCGAACCCACTGCTGGCCCCTCCCAGCGCATGCTGCGCGTGGGCGAGCTTGTCCGCCATGCCCTGGCCGACGTGCTGTCCCGCGGCGACCATATCGATCCGGTGCTCGCCGGGCACATCATCACGGTGCCCGAGGTGCGCATGTCGCCGGACCTCAAGATCGCCACCTGCTACGTCATGCCCCTCGGCGGCAAGGACATCGCCCCCGTCATCAAGGCGCTGGCCGACAATGCCCGCCGCATTCGCGGCGAGCTGGCGCGGCGGGTGGAGCTGAAGAGCGTCCCCGAGCTGCGCTTTCGCAAGGACACGTCCTTCGACGAAGGCGCGCGCATGGACGCACTCCTGCGCTCCCCCCAGGTGCAGCGCGACCTCGATGCCCTTGAGAGCGGCACCGAGGACGCGACCGACCAGACTTCGACCGACAAAGAGACTGACGCCGAATGACCGTCCGAGCCATTGCCGAAGCCGCGGCTGAAGCCGCACACGAGCCCATCGTTGAAGCCGTTGTCGAGACCGCCGTCGCTGCTGAAGCGGCCGAAGCGCCCCGCGCCGGCGAGCAGCCTCGCGCCAGCCGCGAGCAGGACAACCGCCCCCGCGCGCCCAAGCGCGACCTCGACGGCTGGGTGCTGCTGGACAAGCCCACGGGCATGACCTCCACCCAGGCGGTGGCGGTGGTGAAGCGCATCTTCGGGGCGAAGAAGGCGGGCCATGCCGGCACCCTCGACCCGCTGGCCTCCGGCTGCCTGCCGATTGCCTTCGGCGAGGCCACCAAAACCGTTCCCTACGTGATGGACGGCCGCAAGACCTACCGTTTCACGGTGCGCTTCGGCGTGGAGACGGACACGGACGATTCCGAGGGCAAGCCGGTGGAAACCTCGGACCTGCGCCCCTCGGACGACGAAATCCTCGCAGCTTTGCCCACGTTCCGGGGCGAGATCATGCAGGTGCCGCCGGCCTATTCGGCGCTGAAGATCGGCGGCGAGCGCGCCTACGACCTCGCCCGCGAGGGTGAGGAGGTGAAGCTGGAGGCGCGCCCCGTCACCATCTTCCGCATTGAGCTGATGGAGCGTCCGGACGCCGACCATGCGGTGCTCGAGGCCGAGTGCGGCAAGGGCACCTATGTGCGCGCCATCGCCCGCGATCTCGGCCGCATGCTCGGCTCGCGCGGCCACATCTGCCAGCTGCGCCGCGCCTGCGTCGGGCCGTTCCTGGAGGAGCGCCTCGTGCCCCTCGACGAATTGCGCGATCGCGCCGAGGCGAGCGAGGAGGCGCTGATGGACGCCCTGGATCCGGTGGCCGTGGCGCTGGAGGAGATTCCCCAGCTCAACGTTGCGCCGCAGGATGCCCATCGCCTGCGCTGCGGACAGAGCATCATCCTGCGCGGCCGCGATGCGCCCATCGTCGAGGGCCACGTGGCGGTGTCCTGCCAGGGCGCGCTCATCGCCATCGGCGACGGCGAGAACGGCGAGGTGTTCCCGCACCGCGTGTTCAACTGGGGCAAGTCCTCGGGCAAGTCTTCGGGCAAGCCCTCCGGCCGTCCGCCCCGGCGCGGGCGCTGACGCCCGTTTCGCAAAAGCGAAGCATACGGCATATCTTTTGCCTTCCTTCCGTGGGGCTTACTCACGGAAGGACGATAGATGCTGCGTTTCCGCGCGCTTCGAACCACTCTCGCCACCGCGCTTTTCCTCGGTCTTGCCGGAGCGGCACCGGCCGGCGCGGAGAGCGTGGTCCGCTATGGCATCTCCATGGCGGACATTCCGCAGACCACCGGTCAGCCTGATCGTGGGGCAGGTGCCTATCAATTCACCGGCTACACCCTGTACGACCCGCTGGTCGCCTGGGAGATGAACGTGGCCGACCGGCCCGGCAAGCTGGTGCCGGGCCTCGCCACCGAGTGGAAGGTGGACCCGGCCGATCCCAAGAAGTGGCTGTTCACCCTGCGCAAGGGCGTGAAGTTCCACGACGGTTCGGACTTCAATGCCGACGCCGTGGTCTGGAACCTCGACAAGGTGCTGGACGAGAAGGCACCCCAGTTCGACAAGCGCCAGTCCGCCCAGGTGAAGACCCGCCTGCCGTCCATCGCCTCCTGGCGCAAGGTGGACGACATGACGGTGGAGATCACCACCAAGGACGTGGATTCGTTCTTCCCCTACCAGATGCTCTGGTTCCTGGTGTCGAGCCCGGCGCAGTACGAAAAGCTCGGCAAGGACTGGGACAAGTTCGCCCAGAACCCCTCGGGCACCGGCCCCTTCAAGCAGGACAAGCTGGTGCCGCGCGAGCGGCTGGAGCTGGTGAAGAACCCCGATTACTGGGACAAGTCCCGCCTGCCCAAGACCGACCGGATGATCCTCATCCCCATGCCGGAGGCGCTCACCCGCACCAACGCGCTGCTCGCGGGCCAGGTGGACCTCATCGAGACCCCCGCGCCCGACGCCGTGCCGCAGCTGAAGGCCGCCGGCATGAAGCTCGTGACCAACGTCACGCCGCACGTGTGGAACTATCACCTCTCCATGCTGCCCGGCTCGCCCTGGACCGACATCCGCCTGCGCAAGGCGCTGAACCTTGCGGTGGATCGTGATGGCGTGGTGGAGCTGATGAACGGCCTCGCCCAGCCGGCCAAGGGGCAGGTGGACAAGACCAGCCCATGGTTCGGCAAGCCCACCTTCGACCTGAAGTATGATCCCGAGGCCGCCAAGAAGCTGGTGCAGGAGGCGGGCTACTCCAAGGAGAAGCCGCTCAAGACCACCTTCATCATTGCCGCCGGCGGCACGGGGCAGATGCTCTCCCTGCCCATGAACGAGTTCCTGCAGGCGAGCTTCAAGGAGATCGGCATCGACGTGGAGTTCAAGGTGGTGGAGCTGGAGGCGCTCTACACCGCCTGGCGCAAGGGGGCGAAGGACCCGATGAACGAGGGCATCACCTCGAACAACATCGCCTATGTCACTTCCGACCCGCTCTACGCCCTGATCCGCTTCTTCGACAGCCGGCAGGTGGCGCCGGTGGGCGTGAACTGGGGCTACTACTCCAACCCCAAGGTAGATGCCCTCATCGACGAGGCGAAGCGCACCTTCGACACCAAGAAGCAGGACGAATTGCTCGCCCAGGTGCATCAGCAGGTGGTGGACGATGCCGTGCTGGTCTGGGTGGTCCACGACGTGAACCCGCACGCGCTCTCGCCCAAGGTGAAGAGCTTCGTGCAGGCCCAGCACTGGTTCCAGGACCTCACCACCATCGGCCTCAACTGAGGCCTGCTCCACAAACGCAAAGGGCGCCCCATGGGGGCGCCCTTTTTCGTTCCGGGAGCGCGATCAGAGGATCTGCGCGGCGTCCTCGAAGGCGAGGCGCGGCAGGCGGGGCATCACCTTGGAGGCATCGCCGTGGCCGATGGCGGCGATGAAATTGGTCTTGGTGGTCCCACCGGGGAAGAATTCCGCGTCCACCTTGGCGGCGTCGAAGCCGGAGATGGGGCCGACATCAAGGCCGAGCGCGCGGGCGGCGAGGATGAGATAGGCACCCTGCAGCGAGGAATTGCGGAAGGCGTGGGGCTCGATCATGCCCGGGTTGTTGATGAACAGGTCGCGGAACTGCGGATAGTGCGGGAACAGCTCGGGGATCTTGTCGTGGAAGTCGAGGGCGTAACCGATGATGGCCACCACCGGCGCGGCGAGGATCTTGTGGTTGCTCTCCGGCAGGGCCGGGCGCAGGCGCTCCTTGGCTTCCGCGGTGGTGAGAAACACGTAGCGCGCGGGCTGGGTGTTGGCGGAGGTCGGGCCGTACTTCACCAGATCATAGAGGGCGCGGACTTCCGCCTCGGTGACCGGCGCATCGGTCCAGCCATTCTGGGAACGGGCGGCGAGGAAGAGGCGGTCGATGGCGGCGGCATCAATGGCCGGGGTGACGGTCTGCGACATGGGGGGCATCCAATTTGAACCGGCGAGCGCAGGGAGGTGCGCGGGTGATGCAATGGACGTAGGACCGCGCGTCCGCGCCGGCAACGGTCCCGCTTCGCAAGAGGCCATTGCGTTTGTGCAATGACGTTACGGCGTATGCGATTCATCACCGGCGCTGATCGGTTCGCCACTTCATTTGATGGCGCACGGGCGCGCCCAGGCTCTATAAGTCGCGCCGGCGCACCCGCCGATGTCCCTCCGCGCCGCCACCCCGCTTTCGTGCCCGCGAGCAATCCATGATGTCCCCTGCTGCGCCCGTCCCCGCCTTGCCCGTGGAGGATCCCTATCTGGAGCGTGTGCGCGAGCACGTGCGCGCGCTGCCCGAGAGCGGGATCGTCGAGGTGATGAACTACGGCCGCGACCGGCCCGGCATGATCCCGCTGTGGGCCGGCGAGGGCGACGTGCCCACCCCGCCCTTCATCTGCGAGGCGGCCGCATCCGCCCTCCACGCGGGCGAGACCTTCTACACGTGGCAGCGCGGCCTGCCGGAGCTGCGCGCCGCAATCGCCCGCTACATGAGCGGCCTCTATGGCGTGCCGGACATGCCGGAGCGCTATTTCGTCACCGGCTCGGGCATGCAGGCCATCCACGTGGCCATGGCGCTGGTGGCGGGGGCAGGCGACGAGGTGCTCATCCCCTCGCCCACCTGGCCCAACGCCGCGGCGGCGGCGCAGAAGGCCGGTGCGCGTGCCGTTTATGTGCCTTTCAACTACGGACCGGAGGGCTTCACCCTCGACCACGACCGGCTCGCCGCGGCGGTGACGCCCGCGACCCGCGCCATCTTCCTCAACACCCCGGCCAATCCCACCGGCTTCGTGGCGACGCTGGACGATCTCAAGGCGGTGCTGTCCCTCGCCCGCCGCCACGGCCTCTGGATCATCGCCGACGAGATCTACGGCCGCTTCTACTACGGAGAGGAGGGGCGGGCGCCGTCCTTCCACGACATCATGGACGAGGAGGACCACATCCTTTTCGTCCAGACCTTCTCGAAGAACTGGGCCATGACCGGCTGGCGCATCGGCTGGCTGGAGGCGCATCCGCGCCTCGGGCAGATCATCGAGAACCTCATCCAGTATTCCACTTCCGGCGTCGCCGCCTTCATGCAGCGCGGCGCCATCGCGGCGCTGGACCAGGGCGAGCCCTTCGTCGCCGAGCAGATCGCCCGCGCCCGCCGCGGTCGCGATCTCGTGGGCGATGCGCTGCTCGCCACCGGCCGGGTGGACCTCGTGAAGCCGCCGGGCGCCTTCTATCTCTTCTTCGGCATCGAGGGCCGGCGCGACGTGCGCAGCCTTGGCCTGACCCTGGTGGACGAGGCCAATGTGGGCCTTGCCCCCGGCACCGCCTTCGGGCTCGGCGGCGAGGGTTTCATGCGCCTGTGCTTCGCGCGGGGCGATGCGCAGCTCGCCGAGGCGAGCCGGCGCTTGGTCGACTGGCTGGAGCGCACACGGCCGACGGGATCGGGCGCCGCGTGAGGGGCTTGCCCTTCAGGATGCGCTCTGCCGCATCGGCGGTGATCACGCTTGGGGCCGGAGCCCTTGGCGGCGGCGCCTTCGCGCTGCTCGGTCTGCCGGCGGCATGGATCTCGGGCTCGCTGGTCGCCTGCATCGGCCTCGCGCTGGCCGGGGTGCGCATCGTCGTGCCCGAATGGCTGCGATTCCTCGCCTTCGTCGTGCTGGGCACCTCCATGGGCACCATGCTGACGCCGGAGACCTTCGCCCGCGCCGCCACCTGGCCGGTGAGCATGGCGTGCCTCGGCGCCAGCGTGCTGGGCACCATGGCGGGCGGAACGCTCTTCCTCACCCGCGTGGCCGGCTGGAGCCGGGAGAGCGCCTTCTGGGCCTCCGCGCCCGGTGCCTTCGGTACGGTGGTCGCCATGGCGGCGGACACCAGTGCGGACCTGCGGCAGGTCGCCTTCGCCCAGACCCTGCGGCTGTTCCTGCTGGTGGCGGCCCTGCCCAACGTGCTGGCGGCGCTGGGGATGACGGCGGGCGGCGTGCCGCCTCCGCCGCATGTCTCGACCATCGCAGAGATCGCCATCCTCTTCCTCGTCTGCACCGGCGCTGCCCTGCTCGCGGCGCGGCTGAAGCTGCCGGGCGGCCTGATCCTCGGGGCGCTCGCCGGCAGTGCCGTGCTTCATGCCACGCGGCTCTCCACCGCCGTGCTGCCGGCGGGCCTGCTCATTCCGGCCTTCGTGGTGCTGGGGGGAAGCGTCGGCGTGCGCTTCATCGGCACGTCCCTCGCCACCATCCGGGCCTATGTGCTGGCTTCGCTCGGGGCCTTCCTGGTGGCGGTGGCGATCTCCACCCTGTTCGCGGTTCTTGCGGCGTGGCTGACCGGCGATGATCTCGGCAAGCTCGTCACCGCCTTCGCGCCGGGTGCGCTCGAGGCCATGACGGCCCTTGGCTTCGCCATGGGCTACGACCCGGCCTTCATGAGCGCGCACCATCTTTTCCGCTTCGCCGGCCTGTCGGTCGCCCTGCCGGTGGCGGCGCGGCTGATGTTCGCCGCCGCCGAGGAGGCGGGACGGGACCACACGCAATAGTGTTCTGAAACCTCCGCCCCAAGGTTGCGACGCAGCATTTCCAGCAGCAAACACTTACCGCTGCTTCCGTACGGGGAAGCGTGTGCTGGAGAACAAGCCTTGCGTACCCTTGATGATCTCGTCCTGCTCGTCGGCCGGCTCTTCCTCGCGGCTCTCTTCCTGCCGGCGGGGATCGGCAAGCTTGGCAACCTCGCGGGCTTCGCGGGCTCCCTCGCCGCCAAGGGCGTCCCGGCGCCGATGGTGTTTGCAGGCCTTGCCGCCGCCACCGAGGTCATCGGCGGACTGCTTCTCATCGCCGGTCTTTTCCCGCGCATCACCGCGCTGTGGCTCGCAGGCTTCACCGTGGTGGCCACCGTGCTTTCGCACCTGTTCTGGACCTTCCCGGAAGCCGCTCAGGCGGGGCAGCAGATCCATTTCTTCAAGAATGTCGCCATCATCGGCGGTTTCCTGATGTATTTCGTGGCCGGCCCCGGCGCGATCGCCATTGGCGGCAAGAAGGCGCTCTGAGGACGGGGCCTTAGGGCGCCGCGAAGCTCAGCCTTCGCCGTAGCGGTGAAGTTCGGAGCCGTGGCGCCTCAGCCACGCCTCCGCCTCCTTGCGGTTGGGGCAGACCTGCTCCACCAGCCGCCAGAAGCGCACCCCATGGTTCATTTCGAGCCGGTGCGCCACCTCGTGGGCCGCGAGATAGTCGAGCACGAACGCCGGCGCGAGGATCAGCCGCCAGGAAAAGGAGAGGTCGCCCCGCGCCGAGCAGGAGCCCCAGCGGCTCGCCGTGTCGCGCAACGTGAGCCGTCCGACCTCGACCCCGAGGGCCTGCGTATAGTGCTTCACCGCGGCGGCAAGGTCGCGCCGCGCCTCCTTCTTCAGGAAGTCCTGCACGCGCCGTGCGACGTGCGGCGCCTCCCCCGCCACGCAGAGCGCGGGCATGCCGCGGACGGCCGGCTCGATCCACACGGTGCCGCGCGCATCGGGACGGTGGACGATGCGGTGCGGCTCGCCGCGCAGGGGGATGACGGCACCATCCGCGAAGGGCACCGCCTCCGGCAGGCGCACGAGGCGCACCCGCACCCATTCGCGATGCCGTTCCACGAAGGCGCGGGCGAAGGAGAGCGCTACATGGGGCGGCGCCGTCAACGTCACGTCGCGGGACGTGGCGCGCACCCGGAGCGTCAGGCGGCGGGCCTGCGGATGGCGACGGACCATGACGCGCAGCAACTCGTCATCAAGCAACAATTCGATCGTCTCGGCACCGGGCGCGAGCGACGATTTGCGGTTCTCGTTGCGAGTCTCACGGCGAAACAGCATTGGGCAGCCGGGGCGAAGTTACCTCCGGCATCTTCCCAAGAATTTCGCCGCGCCGCCAGTGCTAAGTCGGCGCAATCCGGGGATAAAGCGCGGTCACATTCTTGTTGAGGGCGAACACATCCGGCTCTTCCTCGCCTGCGGCCTCGGGCGCAGGGCGGTCCGGCATGGGCCGGGCCCGGCCGTCGCGGCGGAATTCCTGGGAGAGGATGAAGTCGGAGATGCGCGGTGCGATCTCCGAGCGGAAGCGCGAGCCGTTGAAAACGCCGTAATGGCCGACGCCCGGCTGCTCCCAATGGGCCCGCATATCCTCGGGGATCCGCGGGCACAGCTTGTGCGCGGCCTTGGTCTGGCCGATGCCGGAGATGTCGTCCTTCTCCCCTTCCACCGTCATCAGCGCAACGCGGTGGATGGCGTCCGGCTTCACCACCTGCGAGTGGTGCATGATCTCGCCCTTGGGCAGGGCGTGGGTGATGAAGACATTCTCCACGGTTTCCAGGTAGAAATCCGCGGTCAGGTCCATGACGGCGAGGTACTCGTCGTAGAAATCGCGGTGCTTTTCCGCCGAGTCGCCGTCGCCCTGCACCAGGTGCCGGAACAGGTCCCAATGGGCCTGCAGGTGCCGGTCAAGGTTCATGGACATGAAGCCGTTGAGCTGCAGGAAGCCGGGATAGACCTCGCGCAAAGCGCCGGGGTGCGGCCACGGCACCGTGGTGATGACGTTGCGGCGGAACCAGTCGATGCCGCGGTCCTTGGCGAGGGCGTTGACCGCCGTCGGGGCCTCGCGGGTGTCGATGGGGCCGCCCATGAGCACCATGGACTTCGGCACGAAAGGGTCTTCCTCCGCCTCCATGCGGGCGATGGCCATCATCACCGGCACCGCCGGCTGGCACACGGCCATGACATGGCAGTTGCCGCCCATGCGGTGGAAGATGGAGATGAGGTAGTCCACATAGTCGGACAGGCTGAAGCGGCCTTCCGACATGGGCACCAGCTTGGCGTCGATCCAGTCGGTCACGTAGACGTCGTGGGTGGGCAGCATGGCCTCGACCGTGCCGCGCAGCAGCGTGGCATGGTGGCCGGACACCGGGGCCACGATGAGCAGGCGCGGCTGCGGGCGGCGCGGCGGATATTCAAACGCGCGCTCGAAATGCAGCAGCCGGCAGAAGGGACGCTCCCAAACGGTGTTGACGTGAACCGGCACCGTCTGGCCCGCGGCCGAGGTATGGGTGATGCCCCAGTCCGGCTTGCCGTAGCGGCGGGTGGTGCGCTCGAACAGCTCGCAGGCGGCCGCCATGGACTTGCCGATGGTGGTATGCGAGACGGGGTTGATCGGGTTTTTCAGGAACAGCCGGCTGGCGTCCGCCATGGCCCGGGACGGGTTGAGCGCAGCATATCCCATCTCGTACATCCAGTAGAGCGGAGTCGAGAGTCCAACGTCGCCTTGACGCGGCAGCCGGGTGGCACTTGCAAACTCGCCGATTGCCATGACTGCTCCTCACCGTTACTGCGCTGCCCAGAAAGGCGGCACGTTGACGCAAGCGTGTGCCCACTTCCAAGGTTGGTCAATGCCGACAAAAGACATAGGGCGCTATTGTTCCGCTGCTATGGCAGTAGGGTCACTATTCCCTTTCGCGAGGCTCGCTTCTGCGCATCGGGACACCGGGACCGCTACTCCATGACCACTGCCTTTGTAACGCCGCCACACGGCAGATCGTTCGGCCTGCGTCTCGACACTTTGATTCGCCTGCGATGGCTGGCGATTTCGGGCCAGATTGCGGCGCTGGTCGTGGTCAATCTCGGCCTTGGCTTCCCGCTGCCGCTAACTTCCTGCCTCGCCGTGGTCGGTCTGTCCGCGCTGGTGAACGTCCTGCTGCGGGTCAAGTATCCAGTTGCCCGCCGGCTCGGTGACGCAGCGGCGGGGCCGCTGCTCGCCTATGATGTGCTCCAGCTGACGGCATTGCTGTACCTGACGGGCGGATTGAAGAACCCGTTCGTGTTGCTCTACCTCGCGCCGGTCATGATCTCCGCCACCGCGCTGGCCTGGAGCACGACGGTGATGCTGGGCATTCTGGCAGTGGCCTGTGCCGGCGCGGTCGGCCTGTGGACCCGCCCCCTGCCGTGGGCCGGCGCCGATGTGCCGGTGCTCCCGGACCTGTATCTGGCGGGTATCTGGGTGTCCCTGTCGGTTGCGGTGGGCTTCATCGGCATGCACGCGTGGCGGGTGGCGGAGGAGGCGCGCGAACTCGCCGACGCCCTGGCCGCCACCGAGCTGGTGCTGGCCCGCGAGCAGCACCTCACCGCCATCGACGGTCTGGCCGCTGCTGCTGCCCACGAATTGGGCACGCCGCTGTCCACCATCGCCCTGGTGGTGAAGGAGATGCACCGGTCCATCGGCGACAGCAGTCCCTACAGCGAGGACGTCGCTCTGCTGCGCGATCAGGTGGCGCGCTGCCGCGACATCCTACAGACGCTGACTTCGCTGAGGTCCGGCGACGCGCCGTTCGATCGCATGCCACTCGCTTTGCTGCTGGAGGAGGTGGTGGAGCCGCACCGCAATTTCGGCATCACCATCGCCGTGTCGGTGAAGGACGATCCCGACGCCCCGGTCATCGCCCGCAATCCGGGGTTGCTCTACGGCCTCGGCAACCTCGTGGAGAACGCGGTCGACTTCGCCGCGACGCGGGTGGACATCAGCGCCCAGTGGACCCCGTCCGGTCTCGACATCGTTGTCGCCGACGACGGGCCCGGCTTCTCGCCGGAAATTTCCGGCCGCATTGGCCAGCCCTACGTCACCTCCCGCGCCCGCGAGCGGCAGGATGCGGATCTTGAGGCGGAGAGTGGCCTCGGTCTCGGCTTCTTCATCGCCAAGACGCTCTTGGAGCGCACCGGGGCGAATCTGACCTTTGAAAACCGCGTGCCGCCGGCCACCGGCGCGGTCATCGGCATCCACTGGCCACGCAAAGCGTTGGCGATCGAGGTGGATGGGGACGCGACAAAGGGACGCGCATTGGATTAATCTACGGGCAGATCGGCGTAAAAGCCGCATCGCTCGTGCTTGTTTGCCGGCATTGCCGATCAGGGATTGAGGAAGACGCGATGAACGAGATGCCTGAGGTGGGGGAAGACCGGTCGGTTCTGATCGTCGATGATGATCGGTCCTTCCTCCAGCGCCTCGCGCGGGCCATGGAGGCCCGCGGCTTCGAGGTGGCCACCGCCGAGACGGTGGCGGACGGCCTCGCCCGCGTCGAAACCTCGGCCCCCGCATATGCGGTGGTGGACATGCGGCTCGGCGACGGCACCGGTCTCGACGTCATCTCCGCGCTCAAGAAGCACCGCCCCGGGGCCCGCGCCATCGTCCTCACCGGCTACGGCAACATCGCCACCGCCGTCACGGCGGTGAAGCTCGGCGCCGTGGATTACCTTGCCAAGCCCGCCGATGCGGACGACGTGGTGGCGGCGCTGCTCGCCAATGCGGATCACAAGCCGACCCCGCCCGAAAACCCCATGTCGGCAGACCGGGTGCGCTGGGAACACATCCAGCGGGTCTACGAATTGTGCGGCCGCAACGTATCCGAGACCGCCCGCCGCCTCTCGATGCACCGCCGCACCCTGCAGCGGATTTTGGCCAAGCGGGCGCCGCGCTAGCGGTTCCCGCCAAGCAAAAGATGGGCGCCGCGCTAGCGGTTCCCGCCGAGCAAAAGACGGGCGCCGCGGTATCGGGTGCCCGGGACCTACATGTCGGCCCGCAGCAGATCCGGGTCGTAGAGCACGGCAAGGCGGGTGGCGGCGGCGCGGGCGAAGCGCAGGGTCAGCGCCTTGCGGGTCGCCCCCGGCAAGGGATGGAGTGGCGCGGGCCTGAGGCATTCGGCGCCAAAGGCGTCGGCGACGAACAGTCCGGTCTCCTCCGGCAGGATCTCCACCGGGAAGTCCATCGGCACCGCGAACATCAGCCGGTCGCAGAAATCGCGATATTCCGGCCACTTGGCATCGGTGCGGAAGTCGGTCACCGACGACTTGATCTCGATGATGGTGATCTCGCCCTTCGGCCCCAGCGCGAGGATGTCCGCCCGGCGTCCGCTCACCAGCGAGAATTCGGGCAGCCCGGCCATGCCCGACAGGGCCAGATGGCGCAGCACGCCGCGCTGAACCGCCCGGGCGGTCTCCGACTGGCGGCCGTCCGGCCGCGGCTCGGGAAGGAGCGCCCGCATCGTCGTCTCAGGAGGCCGCCTTCAACGCCTCGGCCTCCTCGTGGGACGGCTCGGGCGCGAAGGCGCGCTTAATGGCGGCATTGAGTTCGCCGCCGAACACGAAGATGGAGGCGGTGAGGTAGAGGAAGACCAGCGCGATCATCACCGAGGCGAGGCCGGCATAGGTGGTGACGTAATTGGCCGGAAATTCCGCCAGATAGAAGCCGAAGGCCGAGGCGGCGACCAGCCACATCACCAGCGTCACGAGAATGCCGGGCGCCACCTCCGCGAGCTTGCGCCGTCCGGCCGGCAGCCACAGGTGCGCCACCAGCAGCGACACCACGAGGATGATGGAGGTGGCGCCGAAGCGCAGCACGGTGATGGTGCCCGAAAAGCGCTTGAGCGCCGGCACCTGCGCCACCGCCGTCTGCCAGAGCAACGGCCCGAGCACCACGAGGAAGGAGAGCGCCAGCATGGCGGCGGCGGCGATCAGCACGTAGCCGATGGATTCCAGCCGCAGCCAGTACCAGGCCCGCATCTCCTTCATGCCATAGGCGCGGTTGAGGCCGATGCGCAGGCTCTCGACCCCGTTGGAGGAGAAATAGAGGGCGAGCACCACGCCGTAGGTGAGCACATCGGTGCGCACTTGGTTCACCACGTTGTAGATCTCGCGCGCGATGGGCCCCGCCACCTGCTCCGGCCAGGTCTCCAGGATGAGCTGGATGGTCTCCTGCGCCAGCGGGCGAAGGTCGAGGAAGCCGGCCAGCGCGGTGACGAAGATCAGGAAGGGGAACAGGGACATGAGCGCCGACAGGGCGATGTGGCTGGCAATCGCCCAGCCGTCGTCGGCGGAGAAGGTCCAGAACGCATCCAGAACGATATGGTAGATGCGCCGCAGCATGTGGTCTCCCGTTTCAACTCACATCGGGCTTTCCGGCCGGAATGGCAAGCGCCGGCAGCGCCCGTCCACGGTCCGGCTGGTGGCGCCGCGCGCCTTCGGCTAGACAGCGCAGACAGGGCGCCGTCGATCCGGCGTCTGACCTGCCGAGAGGCTCCATGGCGCGCCAGCCCAAAAGTCCGGCTGAATTGTCCCCGGCTGAATCCCCGGGGGCCGGGACTTCCCAGGCCGACCCGGAAGATGCAACGCCGGACACCGCATCGGGCGTTCCCACGCTACGGGATCGGCTGGGCAAGATCATCGCCCTCGCCCACCTCAAGCTCGCGCTTCGGGCAACCATCGCCGGCATCGTCACCTATCTGCTGGCGGAACAGTTCTCCCTCCCCAACGGCTATTGGGCGGTTCTGACGGCGGTGCTGGTGGTGCAGGCGACGCTGGGCGCCAGCCTCTCGGTGGCCATCGACCGGGCCTTGGGGACGCTGGCGGGCGGTGTCGTCGGCGTGGCCGGGGCCATGCTGGCGGGCCCATCCCCGCTGGAAACCCTGGCCGTGCTGTCGCTGGCGCTGTTCGTCGCCGCGGCCATGGCGGCCCGCTCGCCCAGCTTCAAGCTGGCGCCGGTGACGGTCATCATCGTCATGCTCGCCCATCCCGGCGGCGACGCGCCGTGGCTGGCGGGGTTGACGCGGGTGGCGGAGATCGCGCTGGGCGGGGTGGTCGGCCTCCTGTGCGCCATCCTCATCCTGCCTGAGCGCGCGCTCGGGAAGCTGTTCCCCCATTGTGCGAAGGCGCTGCGGCTGACTGCCCGGCTGCTGGACCTCGGGCAGGGTGGGCTGCTCGGGCGCGGGCTCGATCCCTCGGCCGTGGACCAGCTCAACGGCGGCGCGCGGCTCGCTTTGCGCGCGGCCGACCTGCGCCTCGTGGAGGTGCGGGCGGAGCAGGCCGGGCGGCTGACCACCCAGACCGACCCCGCGCCGGTGGTGCGGGGCGCCCGGCGGCTGTGGCATTCCGCCATCATCCTGCTGCGCAATGCCGACCGGCCGCTGGACGAGCCGGTCGCCGGCCTCGTCTCCGCCACCCTGATCGCCGCGACGACCGCGCTCTCCGCCCAAATGTCGGCCATCGCCGACCGGCTCGACGGCCAGCCGGTTGCCGACCTCGCCGCCCGTGCCGACGCGGCAGGCGCAGCGGTGGCGGCGCTGGAGGCGCGGGTGGAAGAGCTGAATACCCAGGGCGCCTTCGGTGCGGTCGGGGCGGAGACGCTGACGGCTCTGTTCTCCGCGGTCTCCGCCTGCGTCCACATGCGGGAGAACCTTGAGGAACTCGCCGCCCGCCTCGCCGAGGTGCAGGGCGAGACGCCCTGACGGCCGACTGCCGCTCCGTCCCCTCACGGCGAAAGTCGGATCGACCGCGACGATGGATTCCGTATCAAGGCGCATGCGCCGCACCATTCGCGGCGCAGCGCCTGATCCGGCCTTGTCCCGGCTTTCGTAATCAGGCGTTGCCTTGGCCCGGTTCCGGGGCAAGGATAGGTCAATTGCGCAATGCACAATCAAGGGGGAGAGTTCATGTCCGCCAGCGCCGCTGTTCAGTCCGTGCCCACCGGGGAATTCGACGCCGTGGCGCTCGGGCGCGTCGCGACCGACAGCCTGGAGAAGCTGCTGGCCGAGGCGACCTCCCTGGTGAAGGCCAAGGTGACGGACGGCGGGCGCATCTCTTCCGCTTTGCTGGAGAAGGAGCAGCGCGCCACCCACGGCCTCGCGTGGCTCGCCACCTACGTCTTCTCCGTGCGCGAGCTGGTGCACTATGCCGACCGTCTGACCGAGATGGGCAAGTTCGGCGACACCGAGAAGCTGATCGTCCAGATCGGCCTCGGCGAGTACACCGCGCAGATCCTCGGCGGCATTCCCATGAGCCAGGGCGAGATCGTCCGGCTCCCCGATCTTTATGTCTCCGGCGCGACCATTGCGGCGCTGGCCGCCGAGCCGGCCATCGCGGCGCTGGTGGAGAACGGCAATACGGCGGCGAGCCGCGCTGCGCTCGCCGACATCATCCGCGACGCGCATCTCGCCGGCACCATCGGCGAGGCGGGTCTCGACGAGACCACCGAGGCGATGCGCACCGAGATGCACCGCTTCGTGGAGGCGGAGGTCGCCCCCCACGCCCACGAGTGGCACCTCAAGAACGACTATATCCCGCTGGAGATCATCTCCCAGCTTTCCGAGATGGGCGTGTTCGGCCTCACCATCCCCGAGGAGTTCGGCGGCCTCGGCCTGCCGAAGGAGGCCATGTGCGTCGTTACCGAGGAGCTATCGCGCGGCTATATCGGCGTCGGCTCGCTCGGCACCCGCTCGGAGATCGCGGCGGAGCTGATCCTCGCCGGCGGCACGGATGAGCAGAAGGGCCACTTCCTGCCCAAGATCGCCTCGGGCGAGATCCTGCCCACGGCGGTGTTCACCGAGCCCAACACCGGCTCCGACCTCGCTTCGCTCCGCACCCGCGCGGTGAAGGAGGGTGACGTCTACAAGGTCAACGGCAACAAGACCTGGATCACCCATCCGGTCCGCGCCGACATCATGACCCTTCTGGTGCGCACCAATCCGGCCGAGCCCGGCTACAAGGGCCTCTCCATCCTGCTCGCCGAGAAGCCGCGCGGCTCCGACGAGAACCCGTTCCCCGCCGAGGGCATGACCGGCGGCGAGATCGAGGTGCTCGGCTATCGCGGGATGAAGGAATACGAGATCGGCTTCGACGGCTTCACCGTGCCGGCGAAGAACCTGCTCGGCGGCGAGGAGGGGCAGGGCTTCAAGCAGCTCATGACCACCTTCGAGAGCGCCCGCATCCAGACCGCCGCCCGCGCGGTGGGCGTGGCCCAGGCGGCCATGGAGGTGGGCCTGAAATATGCCGAGGAGCGCATCCAGTTCGGCAAGTCGCTCATCAACTTCCCCCGCGTCGCCGACAAGATCGTGATGATGGCAGTGGAGACCATGATCGCCCGGCAGATCACCTACTTCGCCGCCCGCGCCAAGGATGAAGGCCGCCGCACGGACCTCGAGGCCGGCATGTCCAAGCTGCTCGGCGCGCGCGTCGCCTGGGCGGCGGCGGACAACGCCTTGCAAATCCACGGCGGCAACGGCTTCGCGCTGGAATATCCCGTGTCGCGCATCCTGTGCGACGCCCGCATCCTCAACATCTTCGAGGGCGCGGCGGAGATCCAGGCGCAGGTCATCGCCCGTCGCCTGCTGGACGGGGGCAATTGAGCGGGCGGGGCGAGGAGATCGCCGAGGTCTTTCTGATCGACGACGCGCGGCCTGAGGACGAGGCCGCATGGCGTCACCTCTGGGCGGGCTACAATGCCTTCTACGAGACCGAGGTGGGGGCGGACATCACCGCCCGCACCTGGGCGCGCATCCTCGATCCCTCGGTCCCCATGATCGGCCGCATCGCGCGGCGCGGCAGCGCGCCGGTGGGCTTCTCCATCAGCATCCTGCATGAGGGCACCTGGGTCGTCGCCCCGGTCTGCTATCTGGAAGACCTGTTCGTCGATCCCGCCTGCCGTGGCGGCGGGATCGGTCGTGCGCTGATCGCGGACCTGGTTCGCCTCGGCCGGGAGCGGGGATGGTCGCGCCTCTACTGGCACACGCGGCAGGACAACCCCGCCCGCCGGCTCTACGACGAATTCGTCCCGGCGGACGATTTCGTCCGCTACCGCATGG
Source organism: Xanthobacter sp. DMC12 (assembly GCF_056314105.1). Lineage (NCBI taxonomy): Bacteria > Pseudomonadati > Pseudomonadota > Alphaproteobacteria > Hyphomicrobiales > Xanthobacteraceae > Xanthobacter > Xanthobacter sp. DMC12. Next base: position 322,369 of record NZ_JBQUYZ010000002.1, read on the forward strand.
ACCTCTGACCCGCCCGCTCAGGCGAGCCGGGCGACGTTGTCCCGCGCATAGGTTTCGAGCGTGCGGGGCGCGTGGCCGGTCAGCGTCTCCACGTCGCCCGTTCGGAGCGCCGTCCAGCCTTCGCGCACGGGATGGAAGAGCGTGGCGAGGAAGCGCGCATAGGCGTCCGGCACCCCGGCGCCCGTGAGGATGCCGACGAAAGCATCATCGCTCACCGGCGTGTAGGCGATGGGCTTGCCCGTCATCCGCGAGAGGAGGGCCGCCGCCTCGCCATAGCCCAGCGCTTCGGGGCCGGTGAGGTTGAAGGCGCGCCCGTCGAAACGATCCGTGGTCAGGGCCGCAGCCGCACTTTCGGCGATGTCGCGCCGGTCGATGAAGCTCGTCTTGCCATCCGCGGCCGGTACGGCAATCACGCCGTGATCGATGCCAGGCTTCCAGAAGGTCTGGAAATTGTCTGCGAACCAGTTGGGCCGCAGGATCACGAACGGCGTCCCGGAGCGCTCCAGCGCCAGCTCAACCTGCCGATAGGGAATGGCGTCGTCCGCATCGACCCCGAGCGCCGTCATCAGCACCACCTTCACCTTGCGGGCGGCCGCGGCTTCCACCACGGGCAACAGGCGGCCGGTGATGTCGAGCGAGCCGGTGGGGGCGAGCAGGAAGACGCGGTCCACGCCCTCGAAGGCGGCGGCGAAGGTGGACGGATCGTCGATATCGATGGCGACGCCCTGCGCACGGCCCACCGCCTTGCCCGTGCGGGAGGCCGCCTTCACGAGCTCACCCTTCGCGAGAAGGGCCTCCACCAGCGGCTGGCCTACATTGCCGTTGGCCGCGAAAACCAGAATCTGACCCGACATGATCGCTCTCCTGCTGACCGGCGCACCGGGCGGGGCATCCAAGGATAGGTTTCTATTGGAAACCAGCTTCCGAATGGATACATATTGCTGGTCGAGCGAGCCCAAAAGAGAGCACTTTGAAGTCACATGGTCACTTCCGGGAAACCTGAGGACGTGCAGACGCCGGCCGGCGAGAGCTGCCGTCTGCCGTGGCCCTTCGACGTCTACGAGGCCCAGTGCCCCACTCGCATGGTGCTGGACCGCATCGCCGACAAATGGGCGGTGCTGATCCTCGACCGCCTGCGCGACGGGCCGGTGCGGTTCAACCACCTGAGGCGCGACATCAAGGGCATCTCGCAGAAGGTGCTGTCGCAGACCCTGAAGAAGCTGGAGCGCGACGGGCTCCTCTCGCGGGCGGTGTTCCCAACGGTGCCGGTCACGGTGGAATATGCGCTGACGCCGCTCGGCCGGACGCTGACTGACGCGGTGGCGGCCATCGCCCATTGGGCCGAGCGCAACATGGACGCGGTGCTGGCCGCCCAGGCCGCCTATGATGCGCGGGCGGGGGGTGAAGCGGGGCTCTAGTCCCCCGCGCCCTCGTCCGCCTCTTCCGGTCCCGGCACGTATTCCAGGATGTCGCCCGGCTGGCAGCCGAGGGTTTCGCAGATGCGGGCGAGCGTGTCGAAGCGCACGCCGCGCACCTTCCCGGACTTGAGCAACGAGACGTTCTGCTCGGTGATGCCGATGCGCTCGGCCAGCTCGCGCGAACGCATCTTGCGGCGCGCCAGCATCACGTCGAGATTGACGATGATGGGCATGGTGCTCCCATAGCCTCCCCGCTCAGATGAAGCTCGCGTTTTCTTCCGCGATGCGCGCCGCCTCGCGCATGACCGCACCCACCCCGATGACGAGCAGGCCGACGATCACCGCCACCACGTCATGGCTGGAGATGGAGACGGCGATGGCGCGCGCACCGGGCGGATTGTTGAGGGTGAGGGCGATGCTCAGCGCCGCTCCGACGAAGGGCGCGATCAGCCCCTGAAGGGCAACCGCCGCGCCGAAGCGTTCCAGCCGGACCGCGAGCAAAGCGGAGATGAGTTCGCCGCGCCCGAAGTCGCGGAAAATCTGGCGCACCTGCAACAGGCCATAGGCGAGGATGCCGAGCGGGATCGCGGAAATCGCGAGCCCGGCCGACAGGCTCGCGCCATCGAGCGCGACGGGATGCCCGACGAGGCCGACGCGCGGGACGATGACCCGCTCCACCAGCCCCGGTGAGAGCCAGATGCCGAGGCCGGACGCCACCAGCAGCAGGAGGATCACGAGGGTTGCGACCGAGAGGGTGCGGCCGAGGCGCACGACGCGATGGAGTTTGGGGTCGAGGGGCAAAGCGGACATGAGCGACCTTTCCTTGACGCATTCATTTTTTATCGTAAAACAGTAATTATTCAACCCAAAATGAGAGATCGAATGCGTTTCTTTCCCGCCCTTGGGCGCGCCCTGCGGCCGCTCGCCGTGCTGGCGCTCGTTCTGTCCGTCGGTGCCTGCTCCCATGTGCCCATCAGCTCTTTGCCCCAGCTCGCCACCCTTGATCTCGAGACGGCGGACCTCACCGTCCTGCGTGCGGCCGTGCGTGCGCCGAAGGAGATCGTCGCGGTGCCCGGCGGGGCGTTCGTTGTCATGACCTACTGGCGACAGGGCGAGGAGGCCCGCAAGACCACCGTGCAGGCGGCGCTGGAGGTGGAGGCTGATCCGAAAGCGCTCTCGGCGCTGAAGGAGGAAGAGCGCGCGGGCATGCGCATCACCGTCTTCCGGCTGACGGACGAAGGCCGCCGCAAGCTGGAGGCGGCGCGCAGCGAGGCGCTGGCGCTGAAATCGGACGAGCTGGCGAAGGGCCGGCGCGCCAGCGGATCCCTAGCGGTTTCCGCGGAGGGGTGCGTGCGCGGCACGCTGCCGGCGGGGCCGCTCCTGCTCAGCACCTATCTCCGGCTGAAGCCGGGCGGAAATTTCGTGACCCTGATCCAGGACATCGACCTGAGGACCCTGCTCGCCCAGGCCGGCTCCGACGAGACGGCCATGAAGCCGTGTGTCAATTGAAGCCCTGCGCCAATTGCCCGGGGCTCACGCTTCGGCCGGCGGAATCTCCACTTCCATCGCCTCGTGGCCGGTCAGGCGGAAGAAGGCGCGCAGCGCATCCGGCGTGAGCACGGTGGTGCGGGCATTGGTGAGCGGGTGGCAGCCCACGAGATCGGCGCGCATGAGCGCGGCGTCGATGGCGAAGCGGACATGGCCTTGGGTGTCGTTGGCGAGCGCCAGCAGGCTCACCGAGCCGGGCAGGATGCCGAGGTGCTCCATGAGCGCCTCCGGTGAGGCGAAGGAGAGCGAGCCCTTCGCCCCGAGCGGTCCGCGCAGGGCCTTGAGGTTCACCGGGGTGTCCTCGGCCAGCGTGAGCAGGAAATAGGTCTTCTTCCCGTCGCGCAGGAACAGGTTCTTCGTGTGGGCGCCGGGAATGTCGCCGCGCAGCGCCTGGGATTCGGCCACCGTGTGGACGGGCGGATGCTCGTAGGTGGTGCCGGGGATGTCGTTCTGGGCGAGGAGGGCGAGGAGCGTGTCGGGCGTGTGGGGCGTGTCGGACGTATTGGTCATGGGCCGGTCGGTCTGGACGGGGAAGAGGCGAGCCTTAGACCCGTCCCGCTGCCTCGGGCAAGCAGGCTCCCGCATTGACGGCCCAAAGGCCGTTCGTCCGGGGCCCTGAACAGCCCGCCAGCCCGAGGGCGTGAAGGCCGCCCGCTCCACGGAGCCGGCGGCCTGTTCAGTCAGCGCAGCTGGGTGAGGCACGCGCCGGCCGCTTCGGCGGCGGGGCGGGCGTTGCTCATGGAGACGGCGCCGGACTGCACCAGGGCCTTGGTCTTCGCGGTCACGAGCGCGCGCGGGTCGGACGCGCTGGCGAAGCCCGGCGCGACGGCGGCATAGATCGCCTTGGCGTCGGCGCCGAGGCCGGCGGCGCACTGATCGGCCGAGGCCTTGTCGGCGAGCGCCGGGGCGGCGCAGGCGAGGGTGAGGGCGGCGGCGCAGAGCAGGGACTTCATGGGGTGTTGCCTCCAGTGGATTTCAGAACGCGCGCGATCAGCGCACGCCGACGCGGTTCACCGGGCCGCCGGCATTCACGCCGGCTCCGGGCGCGACACCGACACCGGGCGCACCGACGCCGACGCCGGGGGTGACCCCCACGCCGGGGGCACCGGCGCCGGGCACGCAGCCTGCGGGATAGCCGGGCCGGGTGCAATGGACCGCTGCACGGGCCGCCGGGGCCGTGGGACGGGCGACGCAGCCCTTGGGAACGCCGACCGTCCGGCAATAGACCACGGCGCCCGCGGGAGCGGTCGTCGCGAGCGTGACGACGGCGGCGGGGGGTATCGCGGCGAGGGTTGCGGCAAGGAAAGCGGAACGTGTCAGCACGCGCAGTCGCATGGCGGCCTCGGCATCCTTGGAAGACACCTGTGCGTGACGCCCGGGGTGACACCACGCCGAGGTGACTTCATGTGAGCTAGGCGCCATCCTGTCTTACCGCAATGGCGATTCTTGGCCCGACTGACGTTGGGTCCTGCGGGACGATGGGGCGGAGGCGCGGGTGCCGGGGCGGGTGGCGGAGCGGTCGGGTTCGGCGGTGGATTGGCTTGCCGCGTGCGGGGCCGAGACGCGGGCGGCGCTTGCCGCCCATCCGGACTTCCGGCCGGCGGTAGCGCGCCTCATCAGCGAGATCAGCGCGCTCTACAGCGGCAACCGCCTGCTCAATCGGCTGCTCAGCGATCGCGGCCGCAACATGCTGGGCCTTCTGGTTCTCTATCTCGATGCCTTGCCGCCGGCCGAGGGCGGTGGGCTGACGGCGGCGCGGATCGTCGCCCTGTGTACCGCAACCGGCCTGTGCAGCCGGGGCCGGGCGAAGGCGATGCTCGCCCTCATGCGCTGGGGCGGCTATCTGACGTCGGCGGCGCCGACCGAGGATCGACGGGTGAAGCCGCTGATCCCGCAGGAGAAGCTCGTTGCCCTCCAGCACCAGCGGTGGCGCCTCGTTTTCGAGGCCGGCAGCGCGCTCGATCCTGAACTCGCCCGGCTGGCGCCCCGCCTTTCGGATGCGGCCTTCACGCGGATGCTCGCGGTGATGCTGGGCGATGCCTTCCTCGCCGGCTTCCGCCCGGTCTCCGCGGCCCGCGAACTGGAGGATCTGGTTGATCGCGACGGCGGTCTGATGGTGCTGATCGCGCTGCTCACCGCCGAATCGGCGGGCGACGAGCCACCCTCCATCGCCAATCTCGCGCGCCGCTTCCACCTGTCGCGGGCGCATGTGCTCGATTTGCTGCGGCTGAGCGAGGAGCGCGGACTGGTGGAGCGCGGCGCGCGCGGCACCGGCCATCTGTCCCCGCTGGGGCGGGACGCGCTGGAGCGCTTCTTCGCCTGTATCCTAGCCGTGATGTCGGGCGCCGCCCGTGCCGCCGAGGCCCGTCTTCACGGCGCGTGAAAGCACCTTCGCCCGGAACGCCCTTTCGCTCCTGCACAATTTCCTTAAGACTAAGGTCGAAAGAGACGTGCGCCGCAGCAGCGGACGAGTCTGGGGGAAATCGGATGACGAATTTGGCACTTTCGAGCGGCATCGCGCCGCGCGCAGAGGACGTGAAGGACCAGCCGCTGCGCGACGACATCCGGCTGCTCGGCCGCATTCTCGGTGACACCGTGCGTGACCAGGAAGGCGCCGAGGTGTTCGACCTCGTGGAGCGCATCCGCCAGTTGTCCATCCGCTTTCACCGTGACGACGACCAGGCGGCCCGCGATGAGCTGGGCGGCCTGCTCGGCGCGCTGCCTGCCGACCGCTCCCTCGATACCATCCGGGCCTTCAGCTACTTTTCCCACCTCGCCAACATCGCCGAGGACCAGCACCACATCCGCCGCAACCGCGCCCACGCCATCGCCGGCTCGGCGCCGCGGGCGGGCAGCCTCGCCTATGCCTTTTCGCGTGCGGAGCAGATGGGCATCGGCCGCGAGGCGCTGGCCCACTTCTTCTCCGGCGCGCGCATGAGCCCGGTGCTCACCGCCCACCCCACCGAGGTGCGCCGCAAGAGCACGCTCAACCGCGAGATGGAGATCGCCGCCGAGCTGGATCGCCGCGAGCGCGTGGTGCCCACCCCGCAGGAGCGGGAGGAGGGCGAGGAAATCCTGCGCCGCGCGGTGCTGACCCTGTGGCAGACGGCGCTGCTGCGTCGCATCAAGCTGACCGTGCTGGACGAGGTGGCGAACGGTCTCTCCTATTACGATTACACCTTCCTCACCGAGGTGCCGCGCCTTTATTGCGCCATCGAGGATCGCCTCGCCGAAGAGGGGGACGAGGTGCAACTGCCCTCGTTCCTGCGCATCGGCAGCTGGATCGGCGGCGACCGTGACGGCAACCCCTTCGTCACCGCCCAGGTGCTGAAGGAGACCGTGCGCCTGCACCGCGACCGCATCCTCGCCCATTACGAGGAGGAACTGGTGGCGCTCGGGGCCGAGCTGTCCCTGGCCCAGCGCCTCGTGACCGTATCCGATGCCCTCACCGCGCTCGCCGCCCGCTCACCGGACCGCTCCCAGGAACACCGCGAGGAGCCCTATCGCCTCGCCCTCGCCTACGTGCTGGAGCGCCTCCGCCAGACCGGCCGCAAGCTGCGCGGGGAGCCGCTGACGGCCGAAGGGCTTGTGCCCTACGCCACGGCGCAGGAGTTCCGTGCGGACCTCGACATCATCAGCGAGTCGCTGGTGGCAAACGGCTCGAAGGTGCTGGCGCGCGGGCGGCTTCGGCTGCTGCGTCGCGCGGCCGACTGCTTCGGCTTCCACCTCGCCTGCATCGATCTCAGACAGAATTCCGACGTCCATGAGCGTGTGGTCGCGGAACTGCTGGAGAAGGCAGTGCCCGGCAGCAACTACGCGGGCCTCGACGAGGAGGCGCGCATCGCGCTGCTGCTCAAGGAGCTGGCGACGCCCCGGCCGCTCGCCTCGCCGTTCATCGCCTATTCGGACGAGACCTGCTCGGAGCTCGACATCCTCCGCGAAGCGGCCGCCGCGCACCGCGCGCTCGGACGGGAGGTGATCCCCAACGCCATCATCTCCAAGGGCGAGGGTGTGTCGGACCTCCTCGAGGTGGCGCTGCTGCTCAAGGAGGTCGGCCTCGTCACCAGCGACGGGGCGGGCGGGCTCGTGAGCGAGGTGAACATCATCCCGCTGTTCGAGACCATCTCGGACCTCAAAGCCTGCGCCAAGGTGATGGACCGCGCCTTCGCCATTCCCGCCTATCGCAAGCTGGTGGAAAGCCGCGGCGCCGAGCAGGAGGTGATGCTCGGCTATTCGGACAGCAACAAGGACGGCGGCTTCGTCACTTCCGGCTGGGAACTGTACAAGGCGGAGATCGGCCTCATCGAGGTATTCCGCGCGCATGGGGTGCGCCTGCGCCTGTTCCACGGTCGCGGCGGTTCGGTGGGCCGGGGCGGCGGGCCGAGCTACGACGCCATCCTCGCCCAGCCGGGTGGGGCGGTGAACGGGCAGATCCGCATCACCGAGCAGGGCGAGATCATCGCCTCCAAATATTCCAACCCCGATGTGGGGCGGCGCAATCTGGAGATTCTCGTCTCAGCAACGCTGGAAGCCTCCCTGCTCCAGCCGCAATACAAGGCGCCGCGCACCGAATTCCTCACCGCCATGGAGGACATCTCGGACACCGCCTTCGCCGCCTATCGCAACCTCGTCTACGAGACCGAGGGCTTCGAGGACTATTTCTGGTCTTCCACCGTCATCAATGAGATCGCGACGCTGAACATCGGCTCGCGCCCGGCCTCGCGGGCCAAGACCCGCTCCATCGAGAAGCTGCGCGCCATTCCATGGGTGTTCTCCTGGGCGCAGTGCCGGCTGATGCTGCCGGCCTGGTACGGCTTCGGCACGGCGGTGGAGGCGTTCGTGGCGCGCCGGCCGGACTATGGCCTCTCCTTCCTCAAGGCCATGCAGCACGAATGGCCCTTCTTCCGCACGCTCCTGTCCAACATGGACATGGTGCTGGCGAAGAGTTCGCTTGCCATCGCCTCGCGCTATGCGGAGCTGGTGCCGGACGTGGAATTGCGCACCGCCATCTTCGGCCGCATCCGCGCGGAATACGAGCTGACGCTGAAGCATCTCCTCGCCATCATGGACCAGCAGAAGCTGCTGGAGGGCAATCCGCTGCTGGATCGCTCCATCCGCAACCGCTTCCCCTATCTCGATCCGCTGAACCACCTGCAGGTGGAGCTTCTGCGCCAGCACCGCGCCAGCCCCGGCGACGACAAGGTGCTGCACGGCATCCAGCTGTCCATCAACGGCATCTCGGCCGGCCTGCGCAACTCGGGCTGAGGGCGCACCTGTCCCGTTCCGGCACAGGCCGGGACGGGCGATCGGGACGCAGCGGGAACGGGGCGTGACCGAATCGGCTGCGGCCCCGTTTTCCGGGTTCGTTCTCTCTCTGGCGGTGCTTCCCTTGGGGTGGGCTCTTCCCTGTGGCGTCGCTTGGCGCTCTAATCGAAACGATTAGGGCCCGCAGCCCCAACAGAAGCAGCCCAAGGGATTTCGTATGCCCCTCACCCTCGGCGTCATCGCTGACGACTACACCGGCGCCTCCGACCTCGCGAACACGCTGTCAAAGGAGGGCGTGCGCACCGTCCAGACCATCGGCGTGCCGGATGCCGCGCTGGCGCTGCCGGATGCCGACGCCGTGGTGGTGTCGCTGAAAAGCCGGTCCATCCCGGCGGACGAGGCGGTGGCGCAGTCGCTGGCGGCCTATGCGTGGCTGAAGGGGTGGGGCGCGTCGCACGTCCTGTTCAAGGTCTGCTCCACCTTCGATTCCACCGACGAGGGCAATATCGGTCCCGTCACCGATGCCCTGCGTATCGCCACTGGCGCCGCCATCGTGCCGGTGACCCCGGCGTTCCCGGAGACCGGGCGCACCGTCTACATGGGCCACCTCTTCGTGGGCGGCGTGCCGCTGAATGAGAGCCCGCTCAAGGACCACCCCCTCAACCCCATGACCGATTCGGACCTGAAGCGCGTGCTCGCCCGCCAGAGCGCCGGCCGGGTGGGGCTGGTGCCGCTGAAGGACGTGGCGGCGGGCGCCGATGCTGTCTCCTCGCGGCTTGAGCAACTGGCGCTGGAGGGACGCACAGCGGCCATCGTGGATGCGGTGTTCGACCGGGATCTGGAGGCGGTGGGCATTGCGGCGGCGGCATTGCCGCTCTCCACCGGCGCTTCCGGCCTCGGCCTCGGTCTGGCGCGGGCGCTGATCGCGGACGGGCGGGTGTTGCGGCAGCAGAGCGACGGCGCGGCATTGGCGGCGGGCATCGGCGGGTATGCGGCGGTGGTCGCGGGCAGCTGCTCGAAGGCGACGCTGGAGCAGATCGCCATCGCGGAAGGCCAGATGCCCGTGCTGCGGCTCTCCGCCGAACGCCTCGTGACCCATCCCGAGGCGGAGGTCGCCGCCGCGCTGGAGTGGGGGAAGGCGCGCCTCGCATCCGGGCCGGTGCTGATCGCCGCGAGCGGAGCGCCCGAGCAGGTGGCCGAGGTGCAGGCCCGCTTCGGCCGTCACGCGGCGGGCGTCGCCATCGAGCACGGCACGGCGGCGATTTCCGAAGGGCTGGTGGCGGCCGGGGTGCGCCGGCTCGTGCTGGCCGGCGGCGAGACATCCGGAGCAAGCGTGGACCGGCTGAAGATTCCCGCCTTCCTCGTCGGCCCCGAGATCGCTCCCGGCGTGCCCCTGCTGCGCACGGAGGGGCAACCGGGTGAACCCATGGTGCTGGCGCTGAAATCCGGAAATTTCGGCGGGCCGGACTTCTTCGCGAAGGCGCTCGCGATGATGGGTGTTGGGTGAAACGTTCGGCCGAGTAACCGGCCAAGACGCAGCATAAAAAAAGCCCGGCTGAACGGGGCAGTCCGTTCGGCCGGGCGTCGTCCGCGGGTCACGTCGCGGAGCGGTCTTCAATGTGACGAATGCGGGGCTCTGCCCCCGATGGGGCGAGCCCCGGCTGAGTGCCCTCCTCAGCCGCCGTGGGCGGGGCCGGAATGGGGGTCGTTATCCGAGAACGGGCCGGAAGTGGTCGCGGCCGTGGTGTCGGGGTGCTGCTGGGCGCGCTGTTCCTGGATGCGGGAGCCGGCGGCCTGACGCTCGAGGCTCACAGGCGCGGCATTGATCGGCAGGCGGGCCTCGTCGCTGTAAGCTCCGGCGGCGACGGCGTGCGCCTCGTTGTTCAGCGCGGTCACGTATTCGTCGGCGAATGCGGAGGTCGCGGAAGCGGAAAGTCCCGTGGCAATCAACGCCGCCGCAATAATCTTCGCAGTGTTCAGGGTCTTCATGGTCTTCTTTCCTATACATCCACCAGTACACGAGGTGGCGACGCGCCATGTGTGTTCGGCTTCGTCTGGCGGTGAACTTATGTATTCGGGAAACTTTCGCAAATCACGACGGCGTGTGCGCTGCAATAACAAAATTGTCATCGCCATCTGCGCGAAGATCGATTTGCATTCGTGCACATGAACGCGGAATTTATCTCCGCATGACGGAAAACGGATGCGATTTATATCTGGATCGTTTGTCTACAAACATCAGTTTTAAACTGCGAATTACATTGGATATGAATGTTATTTCGCTGATTTTATGAATGTGCCAATCGTATTTTCAACGATGTCGTAAGGGCTGAGCGCTGTAAAAAAGCCCCGGCATCTTGCGATGCCGGGGCCGGGCAGACGTATGCGTGGTCTCGAAGCGGATCAGGACCCGGAAGGGCTGCTTGGCCGCCTCCTATTCCCCCGGCTGGAGCGCATGAGGCGCGTGAGCGGCCGGCGTGCTTCCCACGGTCCCGTGCCCGTGCTGGGTGAGCGGCCGGTTGCCCGCCAGCCCGCGCAGCATCACGTAGAACACCGGCGTCAGGAAGATGCCGAACACCGTCACGCCGATCATGCCGGCGAACACCGCCGTACCCATGGCCTGCCGCATCTCCGCGCCCGCGCCAATGGAGGTGACGAGTGGCACCACGCCCATGATGAAGGCGAGGGAGGTCATCAGGATCGGGCGGAGCCGGAGCCGGCTCGCCTCGATGGCCGCCTGGACCGGCGTGCGCCCCTCGAATTCCAGTTCGCGGGCGAATTCCACGATCAGGATCGCGTTCTTCGCCGAGAGCCCCACCAGCACCACGAGGCCGATCTGGGTGAAGACGTTGTTGTCCCCGCCCGCGAGCCACACGCCGGTCATGGCGGCGAAGAGGCCTGTCGGCACGATCATGATGATGGCGAGCGGCAGAACCAGGCTCTCGTATTGCGCCGCCAGCACCAGGAAGACGAGGAAGATGGCGAGCGGAAAGACGAACACCGCCGAATTGCCGGCCAGGATGTCCTGGTAGGTCAGTTCGGTCCACTCGAAGGAGAAGCCCTTGGGCAGGGTCTCCCTGGCGATGCGCTCCACCGCCTGCTGCGCCTCGCCCGAGGAGAAACCGGGCGCGGCGCCGCCGTTCACGTCGGCGGAGAGGAAGCCGTTGTAGCGCATGGCCCGCTCCGGCCCGGCCGCCGAGCGCACCTTGAGCAGCGCGGAGAGCGGGATCATCTCGCCCGTGGCCGATCGTACCTTGAGCGTGCCCACGTCCTCTGCGCGGGCGCGGAAGGGGGCGTCGGCCTGGACGCGCACCGTGTAGGTGCGGCCGAACTTGTTGAAGTCGTTCACATAGGACGAGCCGAGATAAATCTGCATGGTCTCGAACACGTCGGTGACGGCCACATTCAGCTGGCGCGCCTTCACCCGGTCGATGTCGGCGAAGAGCTGCGGCACGTTCACCTGATAGGAGGAGAACAGGCCGGCCAACTCCGGCGCCTGCCGGGCCGCGCCGAGGAAGGCCTTGGTGGCCTCGTCGAGGGCGGCATAGCCGAGGCCGGCGCGGTCCTCGATCTGCAGCTTGAAGCCGCCGATGGTGCCGAGGCCCTGCACCGGCGGGGGCGGGAACATGGCGATCATCGCGTCCGGGATGCCGGCAAACTTGCCGTTCAGCTTCATGGCGATGGCATTGCCGTTCAGCCCGGGGTCGCGCCGCGCCTCGAACTCATCGAGACCGACAAAGACGATGCCGGAGTTGGACGAGTTGGTGAAGCCGTTGATGGACAGGCCCGGGAAGGCGATGGCCGACTTCACGCCCGGCTCCTTCAGGGCGATGTCGCTCATCTTGCGGATCACCTCCTCGGTGCGGTCGAGGGTGGCGCCGTCGGGAAGCTGGGCGAAGCCGACGAGATACTGCTTGTCCTGTCCCGGCACGAAGCCGGGGGGCACCGCCTTGAACAGCACGCCGGTCATCGCCACCAGCACGATGTAGAGGCCGAGCATCAGCACCTTCTGGCCGATGACGCGGCGGACCACTCCGCCATAGGCATTGGAACCGCGCACGAAGGCCTTGTTGAAGCCGCGGAAGAACCAGCCGAACAGCCGGTCCATGATGCGGGTGAGGCGGTCCTTCGGCGCGTCGTGGCCCTTCAGCAGCAGGGCCGAAAGCGCGGGCGAGAGGGTCAGCGAGTTGACGGCCGAGATCACCGTCGAGATGGCGATGGTGAGGGCGAACTGCTTGTAGAACTGGCCCGTGAGGCCGGTGATGAAGGCGAGCGGCACGAACACCGCGATCAGCACGAGGGCGATGGCGATGATGGGGCCGGAGACCTCCTGCATGGCCTTGTAGGTGGCCTCGCGCGGGGAGAGGCCGCCCTCGATGTTGCGCTCCACATTCTCCACCACGACGATGGCGTCATCCACCACGATGCCGATGGCGAGCACCAGGCCGAACAGCGTCAGCGCATTGATGGAGAAGCCGAACACGTACATCACCGCGAACGTGCCGACGATGGAGACCGGCACCGCCAGCAGCGGGATGATGGAGGCCCGCCACGTCTGGAGGAACACGATCACCACCAGCACCACCAGCGCGACGGCTTCGAGCAGCGTGTGGACCACGGCGTCGATGGAGGCGCGCACGAACTGGGTGGTGTCGTAGACGATGGAATAGTCCACGCCCTCCGGCATGTTCTGCTTGATCTCCTCCATCACCCGCCGCGTGTCGTCGGCGATGCGGATGGCGTTGGAGCCCGGCGCCTGGAAGATCGGCACCGCCACCGCCTGGGTGTTGTTGAGGAGGGAGCGCAGGGCATATTCGGAAGCACCCAGCTCGATGCGCGCCACGTCCTTCAACAGCACGATCTCGCCGTTGGCGCCGCTCTTCACCACGATGTTGGCGAACTCCTCCTCGTTGGCGAGGCGGCCCTGTGCGTTGATGGAAAGCTGGAGATTGAGCCCCGGCGCGCCGGGGGAGGCACCGACCACGCCGGCCGCCGCCTGCACGTTCTGGGCGCGGATCTCGCGCACCACGTCGGCGGCGGAAAGGCCGTGCTCGGCCACCTTCTGCGGGTCCAGCCAGATGCGCATGGAATAGTCGCCCGCGCCGAACAACTGCACTTGCCCCACGCCGTCGATGCGGGCGAGGCGGTCCTTCACGTTCAGCACCGCGTAGTTGCGCAGGTAGGTCGTGTCGTAGCGATTGTTGGGGGAAATGAGGTGGACCACCATGGTGAGGTCCGGCGAGGACTTCACGGTGGTGACGCCGAGGCGCCGCACCTCTTCCGGCAGGCGGGGCTCGGCCTGCGAGATGCGGTTCTGGACCAGCTGCTGCGCCTTGTCCGGGTCGGTGCCCAGCTTGAAGGTGACGGTCAGCGTCATGATGCCGTCGGTGGTGGCCTGGCTCGACATGTAGAGCATGCCCTCGACGCCGTTGATGGATTCCTCCAGCGGGGTCGAGACCGTCTCGGCGATCACCTTGGGATTGGCCCCGGGATAGGTGGCGCGCACCACCACCTGCGGCGGCACCACCTCGGGATATTCCGAGATGGGCATGGCCCGCATGGCGATGAGGCCGGCGAGGAAGATGAGGACGGAGAGCACGCCGGCGAAGATCGGGCGGTCGATGAAAAATCTGGACAGGTTCATGGAACCCTCCCGCCACGCGGCGGCTGGATGAAGACGGGCGAAACGCGGAACGCGGCCGGCACCCCCGCTGCGCTGGGCGCGCGGGAATGACCCGGCAAAGGGGTGAGGGGCTGCACCGGACGAGGGGGGCGTTTACGCCCGGCGCAGCCCTCTCCCGACCCCCTCCGTGCGGGGAGGGGGCGAGGCGATGTCCTGGGAGCGGTAGCCGTCCCGGCGGGGCCGGAAAGGCCGGCTTGGGTCAGTTCGTGCGGGTGGTCGCCGCGTCGCTCACCCGCATGGCGACGGGCTCGGGCGTGACGGCGGCGCCGGGGCGGACCCGGTGAAGGCCGTTGACGACCACGCGCTCTCCGGCAGTCAGGCCATTGGTGACGACGCGCAGACCGTCCACGGGAGCGCCGAGGGTCACCTCGCGCCACACCGCCTTGTTGGAGGCATCGACCACGAAGACGAACTTCTTGTCCTGGTCGGTGCCCACGGCGCGCTCGCTGACGAGCACGGCGGGCGCGGCCTTGGGCTGGCCCATCTCCAGCCGCACGAACTGGCCCGGCAGGAGCCGCCCATCCGGATTGGCGAAGCGGGCGCGGACGCGGACCGTGCCGGTGCGGGGATCGACCTGATTGTCCACCAGCTGCATCACGCCTTCCACCGGCGGGGTGCCGGCGGCGACGGTCATCAGCACCGGGATCTGGTCGAGCCGGTCGGCCACGTCACCGCCGCCGCCGAGACCGGCGAGGGCGCGGGCGACGGTGCCTTCGTCGGCGCTGAAGCTGGCGTAGATGGGGTCCACCGAGACGAGCGTGGTGAGCACCGGCGCGCCGGGGCCGGCGGCCACCAGATTGCCGACCGTGATCTCCGACTTGCCGACGCGACCCGACACCGGGGCGCGGACCTTGGTGTAGGAGAGGTTGAGCTTCGCCGCGGCCAGCTTCGCCTGCGCGGCCCTGAGACCGGCCTCGGCGGCGCGCTGGCCGTTGAGGCGCTCGTCCAGGGTGCTCTGGGAGAGCGTCTTGGTGGTGAAAAGCTTCTCGCCGCGCTCCAGCTCGTTGCGGGCGAGGTCGAGGCGGGCCTGGACCGAGGCGACCTGCGCCTCGGCCTCGGCCACGTCCGCCTCATAGGGCTCGGGATCGATGGAGACGAGGAGTTCGCCCTCCCGCACCAGCGCGCCTTCGCGGAAATGCACCGCCTTGATGGCGCCGGCCACGCGGGAGCGCACCTCCACTCGCTCCACCGCCTCCAGGCGACCGGAGAAGGTGTCGAACAGGCGCGCCTCGCGCTGCTCGACGGTGGCCACCGAGACCGGCACGGCCGGCGGGGCGGACGCCGCCGCGGCTGCGGGCTTGTCGGCATGGGCGCCGCCTTCCTTGGGCAGGCCGTAGAGCACGCCGAATACCGCGAGCAGCGCGGCAGTGCCGAGCAGCAGAGCCTCCCGGAGGCGGGACTTCTTCGCGGCGGCGGGCTTGGTGGAAATCTGGGTAGGGGGCGTATCGTTCGGAGCGGAGTTCGGAGCGGAGTTCGGGGCGGTCATGGGGGCAGTCCTTGGCGGTCGGTCTGTCAGAGGACGGCCGGATCGGCCTTCAGCCGACCGGTCCGTGAAGCGGGACGCGTGGAAACGAAGAAATCGCGGAACAGGTCGCGCATGGCGGTGCTCCAGGCAGCCGGTTTGGGCGCCGGACACGAGATGCTGTCGGGCCATTCGGTCGGGCCCTGAAGGATGTGCACGCAGGTCGGAACGCCGGCCGAGGCGAGCGCATCGGCATAGCGCCGGCTCTCGTCGCACATGGGGCAGTCCTCCGCGCTCAACACCAGCGCCGGCGGCAGGGCGCCGAGGCGGGACGAGGCGAGGGGCGCGGCATAGGGATGAGCTGCCTTCTCGGGCGAGCCGAGATAGGTCTGCCAGCCATCCGCCCACTTGCAGCCGCAGCTGCCGGCATCGGCGCGGCGGATGGAGGCGGTGGCGAGGCTGGGGTCGAGCATGGGCGAGACGAGGATCTGCCCGGCGATGGGAGGGGACTGCTGGTCACGCGCCATCATGGCGAGGCCGGCGGCGAGGTTGCCACCCGATTCCTCCCCCGCGAGATAGAGCGGCGCGCCGCGCCCGGCGAGGGCGGCCCGGCGGCGATAGACGTCGGTGACGGCGGCGAACAGCGCTGTCAGGGCGAAGGGGAACGGGTGCTCGCAGGCCAGCGGATAGTCCGCCGAAACCACCACCGCCCCGGCCGCTGCCAGGATGCCGGAGATATAGGCTCCGCACTCCAGATTTCCGCCGGTGAAGGCGCCGCCGTGGAGGTGGAAGACGAGTGGCGCGGACCCCTTTGCCGGACGCGCCCCATAGAGCCGCGCCGGCAGCGCGCCGGTCCCGGTCTCAAGGGTGATGGTCTCGGTGGCGGTGGTCATGATCTCGTCCCTCGCGTGAGGCCGGCGGCGGCCGCGCTCTCACGCCCTTGTGCAATGCAGTAACGATATTGGAGGGATAGAACGCGATAAACCGCCTTAACGTGACATCATTATTCACGTAACGGAACAGTATGCACAGAAGGGCCTGCCCATGGACCAGCTCACGGCGATGCGCGCCTTCACCCGCGTGGTGGAAACCGGCAGTTTCACCCGGGCGTCCGACCTGCTGGTCATGCCGAAGGCAACGCTCACCAAACACGTTCAGTCGCTTGAGGCGCATTTGCAGACGCGCCTCCTCAACCGCACCACGCGGCGGGTGACGGTGACGCCGGACGGGGCGGCCTATTACGAGCGGGCGCTCGCCATCCTCCACGACATCGAGGAACTGGACGGCTCCCTTTCCTCCGCCCAGGCGGCCCCGCGCGGCAAGCTGCGCATCGACATTTCCCCCTCGCTGGCGACGCAACTGCTGATGCCGGCCCTGCCGGACTTCTTCGAGCGCTATCCCGATATCGCGCTGGACGTGGGCTGCACGGACCGGCCGGTGGACCTGCTCGGCGAGAATGTGGACTGCGTCATCCGCGTCGGCGAGATCCGCGATCCGAACCTTGTGGCGCGACGCATCGGCGTGCTGCGCTTCGTCACGGCCGCGTCGCCGGGCTATCTCGCGCGTTACGGCGTCCCGAAGCACCCCCTCGACTTCGAGGAGACGCACAAGTTGATCCGCTATTTCAGCCAGCAGAGCGGCCGCTACCACCCCTTCGATTTCACCCGCGGCGACGAAGTGGTGGAGCTGACCGGGCGCTACAGCGTCGCCACCAATGATGGCAATGCCTACATCGCCGCGGCGCTGGCCGGCATGGGCGCGATCATGTCACCCACCTTCCAGGTGGAGGAGCACCTCGCCTCCGGAGCGCTGGTGCCCATCCTGCCGGACTGGGAGGCGGGCGAAATGCCCATCCATGTGGTCTATCCGCCGAGCCGCCACCTCACCAGCCGGCTGCGGGTGTTCGTGGACTGGGTGGCCGAACTCTTCGCCCGCTCCGAGGTCACCCGCCGCCGGGCGGCGTGAGGGCGCGGACTAGTCGTCCGAATAGCGCTGCTCGGCCCACGGGTCGCCGCGCATGTGATAGCCGCGCTCCTCCCAGAAGCCGGCCTTGTCGCGGGCGATGAACTCGATCGCCTTGATCCACTTGGCGCTCTTCCAGAAATAAAGGTGCGGCACCACGAGCCGCGCGGGGGCACCGTGTTCCTGAGTCAGGGGCCGGCCTTCCCAGCTATGGGCGATGAGGGCGTCCTCCGAGGCGAAATCGGCCAGCAGAAGATTCGTCGTGTAGCCGTCATAGCTGTGCAGCATCACCGCCGCCGCATGGGGCGCCGGGCGCACGACCTCCAACAGGTCGCGCGTCAGCACCCCTTCCCACGTGTTGTCGTAGCGCGACCAGGTGGTGACGCAATGGATGTCGCTGAGGCTGCGGCTCTGGGGCAGGGCGGAGAACGCCGCCCAGTCCAGCGAGAGGGCGGACTCCACCGCGCCGGTCACGTCCAGGCGGAAGGATTCCCGCGTCACCACGGGCTGGAGGCCGAGGTCGAGCACCGGCCAGTCGCGCACCAGATGCTGGCCGGGCGGCAGACGCTCGGCATCCGGGCGGGCGATGCGGCCGGTGAGGAAGCGTCCTTCCTCGGCCCAGCGTTGCTTGGTGGTGGTGAGCTTGGTGTCGGGCGGAAGCGCGTCTTCGCTCATGGTGGGCAGCTCCAGGCGAATGGAGCCGCATGATGCCACGTCGGTGGTCGCGGAGGAAATCAGGTTACCGACGAAATCGCCCGGCTTGCCCTGTCGCCGCTTGTGTGGGAGAGGCACGCCCGAAGGACCGGTGACACCATGAGCATGGCCGAGACCAGCGGGGCGGCCCCCGCCGCATTCCCTGATCTTCTGCCTGCCTTGCGGCCGCTCCTGCCGGAGCTGCGCGGCACGCTCACCGCCAATGCGCCGCTCGCGGACTTCACTTGGTTCCGCGTCGGCGGCCCGGCCCAGATCCTGTTCCTGCCGGCCGATGCCGACGACCTCGCCTATGTCCTGAGCCATCTCCCGCTAGATCTTCCGGTGACGGTGATCGGCCTCGGCTCCAACCTCATCGTGCGCGACGGCGGGGTGCCCGGCGTGGTGATCCGCCTCGGCCGCGGTTTCACGGATGTCGCCGTGGAGGGCCCGCGCATCGTCGCCGGCACCGGCGTGCCCGATGTGAAGGTGGCCCGCGCGGCGGCGGATGCGGGGCTGGCCGGCTTCTCCTTCCTGCGCGGCATTCCGGGCGCCATCGGCGGCGCATTGCGCATGAACGGCGGCGCTTATGGCGGCGAGACCAAGGACGTGCTGGTGGAGGCCGAGGGCGTCACCCGCGCCGGCGCCAAGGTGCGCTTCACCAATGCCGAGATGGGCTTCACCTACCGCCATTGCGGCGTGCCGGATGACGTGATCTTCAC
The DNA here is from genome assembly GCF_056314105.1 of Xanthobacter sp. DMC12. Lineage (NCBI taxonomy): Bacteria > Pseudomonadati > Pseudomonadota > Alphaproteobacteria > Hyphomicrobiales > Xanthobacteraceae > Xanthobacter > Xanthobacter sp. DMC12. The sequence goes on from NZ_JBQUYZ010000002.1 coordinate 341,119, forward strand.
CCGCGCCCTCTTCGAGGGCCGCCCCGGTGATCCCACGGAGATCGCGGCCGAGATGGCCAAGATCACCGAGAGCCGCGAGGCGACCCAGCCCATCAAGAGCCGCACCGGCGGCTCCACCTTCAAGAACCCGCCCGGCACCAGCGCCTGGAAGCTGGTGGACGCTGCCGGCTGCCGGGGCCTCACCATCGGCCGCGCCCAGGTGTCGGAGCTGCACACCAATTTCCTCATCAATCTCGGCGGCGCCACGGCGTCCGAGATCGAGGGGCTGGGCGAGGAGGTGCGCCGGCGGGTGAAGGACAATTCCGGCGTGACGCTGGAATGGGAGATCAAGCGCATCGGCCTTCCGCTCTCCCCCGCCTGAGCCATTAGCAAAACCTAAAACCGGACCGCGCCATGGTGCTGGCGCAAAGCTGCTCTCTTCAGGGCGGGCGCCGGCGCGCGCCGGTAACGGAACGGGAATGACGTCGATGGCCAAACACGTGGCGGTGCTGATGGGCGGCTGGTCCTCCGAGCGGGAGGTCTCGCTCAATTCGGGCGCCGCCTGCGCCGCCGCCCTGGAAGGCGCCGGCTACCGGGTGACGCCCGTCGATGTGGGCCGCGATGTTGCCGAGGTGCTGGCCCGGCTGAAGCCGGACGTGGTGTTCAACGTGCTGCATGGCGCGCCGGGCGAGGACGGCACCATCCAGGGCATCCTCGAAATCCTGCGCATCCCCTACAGCCATTCCGGCGTGCTGGCGTCCGCCCTCGCGATGGACAAGGCGCAGGCGCGCATCATGCTGGCCGCGGCCGGCGTGCCGGTGGCCAGGGGCGGGCTGGTCAGCCGTGCCGCGGCCGCCAAGGCCCATGCCATGGAACGGCCCTACGTGCTGAAGCCCAATACCGGCGGCTCCAGCGTCGGCGTCTTCATCGTGCGCGAGGACCAGGAGCACCCGCCGCAGGAATTGACGCGCGAGGACTGGACCCTCGGCGAAAATCTTCTTGTGGAGGAATTCATTGCCGGGCTCGAGCTGACCTGCGCCGTGATGGGCGACAAGGTCTTCGATGTCATTGAAATTGAATCGACCCAGGCGTTTTACGATTACGAAAGCAAGTATGCACCGGGTGGCTCGCGCCACATCCTTCCGGCCCGCATTTTACCCGAAATTTACCAACGGGTGCAGATGTTAAGCCTCACGGCGCATCGAGCTCTCGGGTGCCGGGGGGTGTCGCGGAGCGATTTTCGCTTCGACCCGTCGAAGGGCGATGCCTCCGGCCTCGTCTGTCTCGAGGTCAACACCCAGCCCGGCATGACGCGGACGTCTCTGGTGCCAGAACTGGCCGCTCACGCGGGCATCTCATTCGGCGAGCTTGTGACATGGATGGTGGAGGACGCGTCGCTGGATCGCTAGGACCCCGCCCCGGCGCGGGCAGGCGACCCCCGCAGCGCCCCGGAGAGCGCCCAGGAGCAGGCTATGGGTCACGGCCCGATGCCGTCCCCCGCGCCGCTGCGCCGCCCCCCGGGCGGCACAAGCGCCTCGCCATCGATCCCCGGCCGGCCAGCCGCTTCGCGCTGTTCCTGCGCCGCCTGTCGGTGCGCATGTCCACCTCGCGCCTCGGCCGGCGCAGCGCCAGCCTCCTCGCCATCGCGGTGGTCGGCGGCTTCTCCGCCTACGGCACCGTGCTCGGCGGGCATGTGGAAGAGGCGAAAAGCATCGTCATCGACGTGGCGGACGCCGCCGGCAACCTCGCCGGCTTCAAGGTGAAGGAAGTCAACATCGCCGGGCACAATCACGTCACGCCCGCGCAGATTCTCGCGACGGCGGGCATCAAGTCCTCCACCTCCATCCTCTTCCTGAACGCCGACGAGATGCGCGCGCGGCTCGAATCGCTGCCGTGGATCGCCAGCGCCAGCGTGCGCAAATTCTATCCCGACCGGATCGAGATCGCCGTCTCCGAGCGCCAGGCCTATGCGCTCTGGCAGGTCAACGGCGAGCTGAAGGTGATCGCCCGCGACGGCATTCCCATCGCCCCCTATTCGGACGATCCGCGCTACGTGCAACTGCCCATCGTCGTCGGCGAGGGGGCGCAGAACCATGTGGGCGAGATCGTCGACGTGCTCGCCCGTCTGCCCGCCCTCAAGGAGCAGGTGCGCGCCGCCATCTTCGTCGCGGAGCGGCGCTGGACGCTGAAGACCCGCAACGGCATCGACGTGCGCCTGCCGGAAGAGAATCTGGAAGGGGCGCTGGTCGCCCTCATGGACCTCGACCGCGAGAAGAAACTGCTCAGCCGCGACATCACCATCGTCGACCTGCGCCTGCCGGATCGCGTGGTGGTGCGCCAGTCCGACGCTGCCGCCGCCGCCCGCGCCGAAATGCTCAAGGCCCGCGCCAAGGCAAAGAAGGGAGGCCCCGCATGAGGGGACGGCTCGCCCAGGGCTTCGCGCCGAAGATGCGCCCGCTGCCGCCGAAGAAGGGTGGCATCGTGGGGGTGCTCGACATCGGCACCAGCAAGGTGGTCTGCGCCATCGCCCGGCTGAAGCCGCGCGGCGCATCCGACGTGTTGACGCGGCGCACCCACGCCATCGACGTGCTCGGCATCGGCCACACCCGCGCCCACGGAATCAAGGGCGGCGCGGTGGTGGACATGGCCAAGGCCGAACTCGCCATCCGCCAGGCGGTGGACATGGCCGAGCGCGCCTCGGGCGTCCAGATCGCCTCGGTGGTGGTCGGCGTCTCCGGCGGCCGGCTCGCCTCGCAGCATTACGAGGCGGCGGTGCGCCTCTCCGCCCCGGCGGTGGAGGAATTCGACATCCGCCGCGTGCTGGAAGCCGCCTCCACCTACGCGGTGGGCGACGGCCGCGCCGTGATGCACGCGCTGCCCGTGGGCTATTCGCTGGACGGCCGGCGCGGCATCGGCGAGCCGTGCGGGATGCTCGGGCGCGAACTCGGCGCCGACATGCATGTCATCACCGCCGACCTCACCGCGCTGAAGAATCTCGTGCTGTGCGTCGAGCGCTGCCATCTCTCCATCGAGGCCATGGTGGCGGCGCCCTATGCGGCGGCGCTCTCCTCGTTGACGGACGATGAGATGGAACTGGGCGTCACCCTCATCGACATGGGGGCCGGCACCACCACCTTCTCCATCGTCGCCGGCGGCCATTGCCTCTATGTGGACGGCGTGGCGCTGGGCGGCCAGCACATCACCAACGACGTGGCCCGTGGCATGCCCGCGCGCCTTGCCGATGCCGAGCGCCTGAAGGCGCTGCACGGGGCCGTGGTGGCGGTCTCCTCCGACGACCACGACATGCTGACCGTGCCGCCCTTGTCGGGTGATTCGCGCGACCAGCCGCACATGGTTCCCAAGTCCCGGCTCGTCACCATCGTGAAGCCGCGGGCGGAGGAAATCGTCGAACTGTTGCGCGATCGCCTCAGGGCCTCCGGCCATGCCGGGGATGCCGGCCGGCGCATCGTGCTCACCGGCGGCGCGGCGCAGCTTCAGGGGCTTGCCGATCTGGTGGCGCGGGTCATCGGCCCGCAGGTCAGAATCGGCCGCCCGCTTGGCGTTTCCCGTCTTCCCGAGGCGGCGCGCGGCGCGGCCTTCGCGGTGACGGCAGGTCTTCTCGTCTATCCGCAGGTGGCAGGGCTCGAACACTTCGAGCCGCGCCGGCGGCAGGCGGCAGTGGGCGAGGGACCGGGCTATTTCGGTCGCGTCGGCCGCTGGCTGAAGGACAGCTTTTAGACATGGTTAACGAAAGCTGCCGTAACAAAGAGGTCATCAAGGATTCGCGAGCGGCGGACAGGGCCGATCGGGACGGAGCAATAGCATGACGATCAACCTTCAGATGCCCGACATTCGTGAGCTTCGTCCCCGGATCACGGTGTTCGGTGTGGGCGGCGCCGGTGGCAACGCCGTTAACAACATGATCACCTCCGGGCTCCACGGCGTGGAGTTCGTGGTGGCGAACACCGACGCCCAGGCCCTCGCCCTCACCAAGGCCGAGCGCGTGGTGCAGATGGGCGTGGCGGTGACCGAGGGTCTCGGCGCCGGCTCCCAGCCGGAAGTCGGCCGCGCCGCCGCCGAGGAAGTCATCGACGAAATCCGCGATCACCTGTCCGGCTCGCACATGGTCTTCATCACCGCCGGCATGGGCGGTGGCACCGGCACCGGCGCTGCCCCCGTGGTGGCCCGCGCGGCCCGCGAGCTCGGCATCCTGACCGTCGGCGTGGTGACCAAGCCCTTCCACTTCGAGGGCCAGCGCCGCATGCGCGTCGCCGAGCATGGCATCAGCGAGCTGCAGAAGAGCGTCGACACCCTCATTGTCATCCCGAACCAGAACCTGTTCCGGGTGGCGAACGAGAAGACCACCTTCGCCGACGCCTTCGCCATGGCCGACCAGGTGCTCTATTCGGGCGTCGCCTGCATCACCGACCTGATGGTGAAGGAAGGCCTCATCAACCTCGACTTCGCCGACGTCCGCGCCGTGATGCGCGACATGGGCAAGGCCATGATGGGCACGGGCGAAGCCTCCGGCGACAAGCGCGCCATCCAGGCCGCCGAGGCCGCCATCGCCAACCCGCTGCTGGACGAAACCTCCATGCGCGGCGCCGGCGGGCTGCTGATCTCCATCACCGGCGGCAAGGACATGACGCTGTTCGAGGTGGACGAGGCGGCGACCCGCATCCGCGAGGAAGTGGACCCCGACGCCAACATCATCCTCGGCGCCACCTTCGACGAGATGCTCGATGGCATCATCCGCGTCTCGGTGGTGGCCACCGGGATCGACCCGGCGGTGATCCCCGAGCAGCTCCAGCCGGTCGCCGACCGCTTCCCCGACCTTGGCGGCCGCAAGATCTCGAACGCCGGACGGGCCGCCGTGGAAGCCACCCGCGAGGCGCAGATCCGCAGCGCCGTGGCGGCGATCCAGGCCGAAGACCTCATCGCCATGGAAGACGCCGCCCAGAAGGGCCAGGCGCCGCAGGCCTATGGACAGCCCCAGGGCTACGCCCAGCCGCAGGCCTATGCGCCTCAGGCCTACGCCCCGCCGGCTCAGCCCCAGCAGGCCCCGGCCGAGCGCGCCGTCGCCATCGACGACGTGACCATCCGCACCGCGCCGCCCAAGCCCACCTATTTCGCCGAGCCGGAGCCCGCGCCCCAGCCCGCGCCCATGGTGGAGGACGAGTTCGCCCCCTACATCCCGCCGGCCGGCCAGCGTCCGCGCTCCCCGCGCATGCCCCGCGTCGACGAGCTGCCGCTGCCCGCGCAGAACCAGATCCGCGCCCAGCGGGGCGAGCCGCCGGTGGAGCAGGCCCAGCCGGACAAGAAGCGCATGACCCTCCTCCAGCGTCTTGCGCACGTTGGTCGCCGCGAGGAGCCGGAAGCCGAGCCCGCCCGCCGCGAGCAGCCGAGCATGCGCGCCCCCGAGCGCCGCCCCGAGCAGCGCCCCGATCCCCGCGGTGAAGGCCGTGGCGAGCCGCGCGATGCCCGCCCGACCATGCCCTCGCGCGGCGGTGAGCCGCCGGTGTCCGAGTTCGCCAAGCGTCCGCCCATGCGCCCGGCCGCCGAGGTGCCCTCGCGTCCCGGCCCGCACCATGACGACGACCAGCTGGAAATCCCGGCTTTCCTCCGCCGCCAGGCGAACTGAAGTTCGATGAAGGCTTAGCCGGCGCCGGTCTCCCCGGTGCCGGCTCCCGGCCGCCCTCCCGCCCATTACGCGTCCATTCCGCGGCAGCCGGTCATGCGCCGAAGCGCTGGCTTCAGCACGTCGCAACCCTGTGGCTTTCGCGCCACATCTCTCCCGATTCGTGTGGCTTCACCCCCGCGGAAGGCTGTAACAGAGGCCTCTCCGGCGCCTTGAAACTTGCCGCTAACTATCTGATAGTTAATGGGAAATTGAGAAAGGGCGTTCGTAACAGAGGGTAAGCAAGCGTGATTTGGCGTCACCCCCCGTGACGACTAGGGTGCACCCATCCTGAGGCACCGACTCGCCGACCGTGTTGACAATTTCTTTGTACAACCGGGGCGAAAGTTGGGACCCAAGGTGAAGGTTTGAGGGAAGCAGTGCGGCAAGCGGGTCACACCCGTTAGCCGGAAACTTCCCCGAAACGGGACGCACCAAAGATGCAGACCACTCTGGCTCGCGAAATCGCACTCAAGGGTGTCGGCGTTCACGCCGGGGTCGAAGCGACCATCACCCTGAAGCCCGCGTCCGCGAACACCGGTGTCGTCTTCATCCGCTCCTTCGCCGATCAGGCGCCCCGCAAGGCCACCGTCAGCCGCCGTTCCGTGCAGGCCACCGACCTCGCCACCGTTCTCGGCGATCGCTCCGGCGCCCTTGTCTCCACCGTCGAGCACGTCCTTGCGGCCCTCAGCGGCCTCGGCGTGGACAATGCCACGGTCGAGATCGACGGACCCGAGGTTCCGATCCTCGACGGCAGCGCGGGCGATTTTGTGGCCGCCATCGACGCCGCCGGCGTCGCCGAAGTGCGCGGCCGCCGCAAGTTCCTCAAGGTGCTCAAGCCCGTCCGCGTCGAGAACGGCGCTGCCTTCGGCGAGCTTCTGCCCTACGAAGCCGGCTTCCGCCTTGAAGTTGAGATCGAGTTCGGCCACGACATGATCGGCCGCCAGCGCTTCGCCGCCACCATGTCGCCTGCCGTGTTCCGTCGTGAGCTGGCTTCGGCCCGCACCTTCGGCTTCCTCAAGGATGTCGAGCGCCTGCGCTCCGCCGGCTACGCCCGCGGCGCCGCCCTGGAAAACACCATCTGCCTCGACGAGAGCGGCGTGCTGAACCCCGAGGGCCTGCGCTTCTCCGACGAATTCGTCCGCCACAAGGCGCTCGACGCGGTGGGCGATCTCGCCCTCGCCGGAATGCCCCTGCTGGCCCGCTACCGCTCCTTCCGCGGCGGCCACAAGCTGAACTTCCAGGTGGTGGACGCCCTGCTGGCCGACCGCGCCAACTATGCCATCGTCGAGGCTCCGGTCCGGCCCGTCCGCGAGACCGTTGGTGCCGAGATCGGCGTGTCGAGCCCGGTGCCGGTGTTCGCGCCGGAAATCTGATCTTCCGGGTCTTCCTTCCGCGTATTTTGCAACTGCGGCGCCCCCTCGGGCGCCGCTTTTGTTTGGGCCATAGTCGCTTACGTCATCGGCCTGTGTCTTGGGTGGCGTGCGCTCGCGAAGTGTTAACCCCATTCCGATTTAGATGCCGCGCGCCCCTCGCGCTGCGTGAGCCGGCGTGGCGGGGCGGCCACACACCGGCGCAGCAGGCGCGGGGAAGCGGTCGCCGCCACATTGCCGACTGAAAGCACCGATAGCGCGGAGGGGCCGTTTCCTGCCGTGGCCATGGGCGCGGGGGCCGAGGCATTCGGACCTGTCGCGGGCATCGCCCGCGGCGGTACGCGGCAGGGGCAAGCAGGGGAGCGTGCCGAGGAATGGGGCGGAGGCGCCCGGCCGGGAGACAGCCGGCCGTGCGGTTTTCCCGGCACGATCCTTCGGGTACAAGCAACGCCGTAAGGCGCGGGACGGAAGCTGAACCGTGATGCGATTCTTGAACGATGTCCTGCCCATGCGCGCCTTTCTCCGCGGCGGCGCGCTGGTGCTCGCGCTGGCCATGGGCCTCCTCGTCTCCGGCTGCGCCAGCGACAAGGATGACACCATCCCGCCCGATGAGCCGGCCGAGAAGATCTACAACGAAGGCCTGACCCTGCTGCGCAGGCAGGAGCCCGAGAAGGCCGCCAAGCGATTCGAGGACGTGGACAAGGCCCACCCCTATTCGGAGTGGGCCCGCAAATCGATGCTCATGACCACCTACTCCTATTTCGAGGCGGGCAAGTACGACGAGGCGATCGGCGTCGGAAGGCGCTACATCGCGCTCTACCCGGGCTCCGCCGACGCGGCCTATGCCCAGTATCTCGTCGCCTCCGCGCTCTACGAGAACATTCCCGACATCACCCGCGACCAGCGCAAGACTCGGCAGGCGCTCGATGCCCTCCAGGACGTTGTGCGCAAGTATCCGAACACGGAATACGCCGCCACCGCGAAGCGCAAGATCGAGGTGGCCCGCGACCAGCTCGCCGGCAAGGAGATGGCCATCGGCCGTTACTATCTGGAGCAGCGCAACTACACGGGCGCCATCAACCGCTTCAAGGTGGTCGTGACCCAGTACCAGACCACGCGGCAGGTGGAGGAAGCCCTCTATCGCCTGACCGAGTGCTACATGGCCATGGGTATCGTTGGCGAGGCGCAGACCGCCGCCGCCGTGCTTGGCTATAACTTCCCCGACAGCTCGTGGTATAAGGACGCCTACAAGCTGGTTCAGTCCGGTGGGGCGGAGCCGCAGGAGAACAAGGCGTCCTGGATCAGCCAGGCGTTCAAGAAGATGGGGCTTGGCTGATCATCCATGCTGGCGACGCTCTCGATCCGGGACATCGTCCTCATCGAGAAGCTCGATCTCACCCTGTCCGAGGGCCTCACGGTCCTCACGGGTGAGACGGGTGCTGGCAAGTCGATCCTGCTCGATGCCGTATCCCTCGCCCTCGGCGGGCGGGGCGACGGCGCCCTCGTTCGACACGGCCAGCCCAAGGGGCAGGTGACGCTCACCTTCGATCTCGCACCCGACCATCCCGCCCACGCCATCCTCGCCGCCGCCGAGCTGCCCGACGAAGACCAATTGGTGATTCGCCGCATCCAGATGGCCGACGGGCGCACCCGCGCCAGCGTCAACGAGGAGGCGGTGAGCGTGCAGACGCTGCGCCTCATCGGCGCGAGCCTCATCGAACTGCACGGCCAGCACGCCGACCGCGCCATGGTGGATGCCGCGAGCCACCGGCTGCTGCTCGACGCCTTCGGCACCCTCACCCCCAAGGTCGCTGCCGTGGGTGACCTGTGGCGCGCGTGGCGGACTGCGCTCACCGAGGCGAAGGACGAGCGGGAGCGGCTGGAAATCGCCGCCCGAGAGGCCGATTTCATCCGTCATGCGGTGGAAGAGCTTTCCGCCCTCTCTCCCGAGCCGGGCGAGGAACTCGCATTGTCCGAGCGGCGCACCTCCATGATGCGCTCGGAGAAGATCGCCGGCGATCTCGACGAGGCGCTGGATGCCGTCTCGGGCGGCAGTTCGCCCATACCGTCCCTGGCAGCCGCCGTGCGCCGGCTGGAACGCCGGGCTGGCGACGCACAGGCGCTGGTGCGTCCGGCCGTCGAGGCCATCGATCAGGCGCTCGATGCGCTGGAGACGGCGCGCCAGCTTCTGGAATCCGCCCGCGCGGACGCCGACTTCGATCCCCGTGAGCTGGAGCGCATCGAGGAGCGGCTGTTTGCGCTCCGGGCCGCTGCCCGCAAATATCACGTCGGCGCCGACGACCTTCCCGCCTTGGCCGCCCGTTACCAGTCCGATCTGGAGCGCCTCGACCGCAGCGCGGCGACGCTCGCGCGTTTGGAAGCAAGCGTGACTGCGGCGGAGGCCGCCTATCGGGCCGCGGCGGAGGATCTGTCCCGCGCCCGCCACAGCGCGGCCGCCGTCCTCGACAAGGCGGTGGCAGCCGAATTGCCGCCGCTCAAGCTGGAACGGGCGAGCTTCATCACCCGCGTCACCAGCGATCCCGCCGCGGCAGGACCGGCCGGGCACGACCAGGTGGAGTTCTGGGTCCGCACCAACCCCGGCACACGGCCCGGTGCAATGATGAAGGTGGCCTCCGGCGGCGAGCTGGCCCGCTTCCTCCTGGCGCTGAAGGTGGTGCTGGCGGATCGCGGCTCGGCACCGACGCTGATCTTCGACGAGATCGACACCGGGGTGGGCGGTGCCGTGGCCGACGCCATCGGCCAGCGCCTCGGCCGTCTCGCCGAGCGGGTGCAGGTGCTGTGCGTGACCCACGCGCCGCAGGTGGCCGCCCGCGCACGCAACCACCTCCTCATCGCCAAGGCGAGCGCCCAGGACGTGGTGGATCCCGACGCGCCCGTGACTACCCGTGTCAACGCCCTCACCGCCAGCACGCGGCGCGAGGAGATCGCCCGCATGCTTGCCGGCGCCACCGTGACGCAGGAAGCCCGCGCCGCGGCCGACCGCCTGCTGAAGGCGGCGCGCTAGCGCCTCTCAGTCCGCGTCGGGCTTCGATTGCCGCATGGATTTCACCTGTCCGCGCCGGTCCTTGGCGGCGAGGCGCCGTTCCTTGGAGGCGAGGGTGGGGCGCGTGGGCCGCCGCACGGGCATGACAACCGTGGCGGCACGGATCAGCTCCACCAGGCGCTCGATGGCGTCTTCCCGGTTCCGCTCCTGGGTGCGGAAGCGCTGGGCCTGGATGACGATGACGCCATCCTGCGTCATGCGTCGGCCGGCGAGGCGGGCAAGGCGCATCTTCACGCCCTCCGGCAGATTGGGCGAGCGCGCCGCATCGAAGCGCAGCTGGACCGCGCTCGACACCTTGTTGACGTTCTGCCCGCCGGGCCCGGACGCGCGCACGAAGGCGAGCTCTATCTCGTCCTCGGCGATGGCGATGCGGGGCGTGATCTCGATCATGGCGCCATCTCCTGAGGGCGCAGCTTATGCACGGCCCGGCGCGGCCTGCCAACGCTCAGATGGCGTGGCGATTTGCGGTCGGCCCGAAATGCTCCACGTAGCGCGGGCTGATGACCGACACCGGCAGGATGATGAGCACGTCGGTGGTGCCGAACTGGTGGTCCACCACCGCGCCGTCGCCGACGAAGCCGCCAAGCCGCAGATAGCCCTTGATGAGGGGCGGCAGGGCCTGAAGCGCCTTCTTCATGTCGATGTCGGCCTTGGCCATGCGGTCCATGGAGACGTGCCGCCCTTCGACGGCCCGCGCGCGCCACTCTTCCGGGGCCATGGCGTTGTGGTGGAGGAAGGACAGCGGCAGGTCGAGTTCCGCCGGGTCGGTGCCCTCGAGGCTGGCGCAGCCGAACATGGCGTCGATCTTGTTGCGCAGGATGTAGGTCCACACCCCGTGCCACAGCAGCTCCACCGTGCGCTTGTTGCGGTAGGGCTTGAGCACGCAGGAGCGGCCGAGCTCCAGGAAGCGCAGGGTGGGATGGGCGGCGATGACCCCGCCCACGTCGAACTCGCCCTGAGTGTAGAAGCCGCCGTGGCGGTTCGCCACCTCCTGCCGCAGCAGGCGATACGTGCCGACCACCTTGGGCTTGCGCCGGCCGAGCACGATCTTTCCGGCGTCGTGGTCGAGCACCAGGATGTGGTCGCAGATGGTGTCGAAGCTGTCCATGTCGCGCCGGGCGAGGCGCGTCGGAGCGTCGGGGGTCGCCGACATTTCCTCGTAGAACACCTTGTAGCGCAAGCGCTGGGCGCGGCGCACGTCGCGGGCGGTGCGGGCAAGCCGCACCTCCAGCGCGCCGAGCCGGCCGAGAACGATGCTCTCCGGCTCCGTCGGGACGGCATCCCGGTGGCGCAGGCCCGAATAGGCGCGGAAATCCGTCACCAGCTTCTGCGGCCCCGGCATCGCCGGGCGGCCGGCGGGCTGCTGCGCCCGAAGGAAGGGGAAAGCGCCGGGCTCGGTGCCGAACAGGGGGGCGGCGCCCTCGCGGCCAAAATCCTTCTTGAGGTCCTTGGCGAAGTCGCGGGCGAAATCCCGCGCGGCGTCGCGGGCGACGTCGAAGCCGCGGCCGAACAGGGCGGGCAGGTTGAAGCCGGGATCCGGTTGTCCCATTCTTTTCATCGCAACGACCCCCACTCCGGGCCGCCGCCGTTGGCGGGCGCGCCTCACCCAACGCTTGGTATCGCCCTGCCGCCGCGTACCGCCCGGGCGTTCTGCCCGGCTGGTGCGCCTCAATGGCTGCGATGAGCGACCTGGAAGATGCCCCGCTTCGGGCGGGTGCCCAGGACTTGAACGCCAGCATCACCATAGTTTTCCGACGTGACTGTGACAATGGGCGACCCCCGGGCGCCACTGCGCATCGATCGCGCCTTGCCGCGACGGCATCCTAGGTGATAGCCGCAGGCTTCCGGCGCGTCAGCGCCTGTGATTCGTCTGGGGGACGACATGATTTCCACGCGCATGCAGCTTTCGGTCGCGCTCTTTGCCGGCTTCACTTTCCTCGCGCCGGCGGGCGTGCAGGCGCAGCAGCGCCCCACGGCGGTCGAGGTCACCCAGGTGCTCGTCCAGGGCATCGGGCAGGTCAACGTGCTCACCTACAAGGCCAAGTTCGTGTCGGCCGATCCCGCCACGCGCCGCGTGGTGCTCGAGGATCCCGCCGGCCGTCGCTGGGCGGTGGTCGCGCCCCCGCTGCTCGGAGACCTCTCCCTATTCCGGGTGGGTGAGAACCTTCTTATCCGCGTGGCACCGGGCGTCGTCACGGCGCTCGGCAAAGCGCACCAGGGCCGTCCGGGCGAGGTGATGGCCGAGGTGGCCATCAACGACGGCCTGCCGGGCTGGCCGGAGGGCTTCGGCATCCGCGAGGTCACGCTGACCTCCATCTTCGTGGGCGTCGATCCGGCGGCCGGCACCGTCACCTTCGAGGGGCCGGACGGCAATGTCCGCGTGGTGCGCGCGGCCAACGACAAGGTGCTGGCGGACGTGCAGAAGGTGCAGCCGGGCGACCTCGCCCAGATCACCTATATCGAGGGCCTCGCCGTCAACGCGATGCGCTGAGCCGGCGCTCCACGAGAGGCTCGTCCGGCATTGCGATGGTGCCGGACGCTCCCCGGTGTGCGCGGTGGGTCTGCGCCGCCGCCAACCTTAAGCTGCCGCCCTCGGCCGCTCGGCTGCCGCGCGATAGGCGAGGGCTTCTGCCAAATGGCGGCGGCCCACCCCCTCCGCGCCGTCGAGATCGGCGAGGGTGCGCGCCACCTTCAGCACGCGGTGATAGCCGCGCGCGCTGAGCCGCATGGCGTCGGCGGCATCGCGCAGCAGGATCGCTCCGCTGGAATCGGGCGTCGCCACGGCTTCCAGCAACGGCCCGGAGGCCTCGGCATTGGTCCGCACATCGGGGCGGCCCAGGGCGGCATAGCGTTCCAGCTGAATCTCGCGTGCCAGGGCGACCCGCGCCGCCACTTCCCGCGAACCTTCGGCAGGCGCCGGCAGCACGAGGTCGGAGGCGGAGACCGACGGCACCTCCAGATGGATGTCGATGCGGTCGAGGAACGGCCCGGAGAGCCGCGCCTGATATTCGTCGGCGCAACGCGGCCCGCGCTTGCAGGTGAAGCCGGGCTCGCCGGCGCGGCCGCAGCGGCAGGGGTTCATGGCGGCGATGAGCTGGAAGCGCGCGGGATAGGTGACGCGATGGTTGGCGCGGGCGATCAGCACCTCGCCCGTCTCCAGCGGCTGGCGCAGGGAATCGAGCACCTGTGGCGTGAATTCCGGCAGTTCGTCGAGGAACAGGACGCCGTTGTGGGCGAGCGAGACCTCGCCCGGCTTCGCCTTGGCCCCGCCGCCCACCATGGCGGCCATGCTGGCCGAGTGATGCGGGGCGCGGAACGGGCGGCGGTCCATCAGCGCGCCGTCCTCGATGGTGCCGGCCACCGACGCGATCATGGACACATCCAGCATCTCGACCGGCGACAGCGGCGGCAGGATGGAGGGCAGGCGCTGCGCCAGCATGGACTTGCCGGCGCCCGGCGGGCCGACGAACAGGAGATTGTGGCCCCCGGCGGCTGCCACCTCCAGGGCCCGCTTGGCGGTCTCCTGGCCCTTCACGTCCCGGAGGTCGAGCATGATGTCCCCCGGCGGCTTCATCCGCGGCTCGGGCCGGCCCATCACCTGGCGGCCGGTCATATGGTTGGCGAGCTGGATCAGCGACTGGGGGGCGAGAATTTCCATGTCGGGGCTGGCCCAGGCGGCCTCGGCGCCGCACGGGGCGGGGCAGATGAGGCCGTGGCCGCGGGCATTGGCGCCGATGGCCGCCGGCAGCACGCCGGCCACGGCCGCGATCGCGCCGTCCAGCGCCAGTTCACCCACCACCGTGAAGCCTGCGAGGGCATCGCCGGGGATGGCACCGATGGCGGCCATCAGGCCCAGCGCGATGGGCAGATCGTAATGGGAGCCCTCCTTCGGCAGGTCGGCGGGCGCCAGATTCACCGTGATGCGCCGCGCCGGAAGGGCAAGCCCTGACGCGATGAGCGCGGCGCGCACCCGCTCCTTGGCCTCGGTCACCGCCTTGTCGGGCAGGCCGACAATGGTGAAGGCCGGCAGGCCCGCGGCCACATGCACCTGCACATCCACCGGGCGCGCCTCGACGCCCTCGAACGCGACTGTCGCCACCCGCTGGATCACAGCCGCCCCCTGCCTGCTGCCCGTCTGCACCTCAAGGTAGCGGAGCGTGGGCGTGCCCGCAAGAACGAAAGAGGAACGATCGTGCTTGCGCCCTGCGCCGCCCCGGCTATGCTGGAGGTAGCAAAGGGATCAGGGAGAACCGCCATGGCCGCCGAGGGTGCAGGCGCGCGCAGTCATGAGGCCCATGTGGTCGAGATGTTCGGCCCGCAGGCCGCCGCCTATGTGGCGAGCGCGGTCCATGCGCGCGGCGCGGACCTCGATGCACTCAAGGGCCTCGTGGAAGAGGCGCAGCCCGCCCGGCTGCTGGACCTCGGTTGCGGCGGCGGGCATGTGAGCTTCACCGCCGCGCCGTTCGCGGGCGAGGTGGTGGCCTACGATCTGTCCGAGGAGATGCTGGGTGCCGTCGCGGCGGAAGCCAAGGCGCGCGGCCTTGCCAACATCGCCACGCAGCAGGGCGGCGCCGAGCGCCTGCCGTTCGCTGATGCGAGCTTCGACATGGTGGCGTCCCGCTACAGCGCGCACCATTGGCGCGACGTGGCCCGGGCGCTTGCAGAGGTGCGGCGGGTGGTGAAAGAGGGCGGGCAGGTCATCGTGATGGACGTGATCGCCCCCGAATGGCCGGTCGCCGACACCTTCCTGCAAACTGTGGAATTGCTGCGCGATCCCTCCCACGGGCGGGACTACAGCGCCTCCGAATGGACGCGCTTTGCCGAGGAGGCGGGGTTCCGGGTGGTGCGCACGGCACACCGGCGCCTGAGGCTAGAGTTTGCCTCCTGGGTGGCGCGCATCCGCACGCCGGAGCTGCATGTGGCCGCCATCCGCTCGCTGATGGCGGGCGCGAGTGCGGACGTGGCAACCCATTTCGAGTTCGAGCCCGACGGCTCGTTCTCCATCGATACGCTGACGCTGGAGCTGGAGACCGCCTGAGCCGGCCTATTTCTTCTCCAGCATCAGGCGGCCCTGCTTCTGGATGAGGTCCTTCGCCTTGCGGGCGATGAGATCCAGCATGAAGGGCAGTTCCACGGAAAGATGCACGGCATCGTCCGCCACCTGAAGCTTGCCGCTCGCGGTCTGGCCAAGGGCGGCGATGCGGAAGTCCAGATGCTCACCCGTCCAGGTTTCCTCCAGGATGGAGATGTGGCGGGAGAAGCGGTCGCGCACGCCGGTGAGCCCCGTCTGCAGGCGCCGCGTCGCCTCGGCCTTGCCGAGGCGGTGGGGGATGGAGGCGGTGAAGGGCTGTCCCATGAATCGGTCCTGCAATGTCCGGCGGTGTGTCCTGACGGAATAACGCCCGCAGCCGCATAGCGGTTCGCGCGGCGGGCCGGTGGCGCTGCCGCATCGGTCTTGATGGGAAGGCCGGGCCTTCAGGCGGCGCGGCGGGCCTCGATGCGGTCCCAGATCTGCGCGGCGATATCCGGCCCGCCCAGCCGCTTGATGGCGCGCAGGCCCGTGGGGGAGGTCACGTTGATCTCGGTCAGGTTGCCGTCGATCACGTCGATGCCCACGAAGATGAGCCCCTTCTCCCGGAGTGAAGGGCCGATGCGGGCGCAGATTTCCAGCTCGCGGTCGGTGAGGTCGGTGGGCTTCGCTGCGCCGCCACGCACCATGTTGGAGCGCAGGTCGCCCTCGCTCGGCACCCGGTTCACCGCGCCCGCCGCCTCGCCGTCCACGAGGATGATGCGCTTGTCGCCATGCTTCACCGCCGGCAGGAAGCGCTGGATCACCCACGGCTCGCGGAAGGTGGCGGAGAAGAGGTCGTAGAGCGAGCCGAAATTGAGGTCGTCGGCGGTGAGACGGAAGACAGCCGCCCCGCCATTGCCGTAGAGCGGCTTCATCACCACGTCGCCGAACTCGGCGCGGAACGCCTTGATCTCGTCGAGGTCGCGGGAGATCAGGGTCGGCGGCATCAGGTCCGGGAATTCGGTGACGAAGATCTTCTCCGGCGCGTTGCGCACATGGCCGGGGTCGTTCACCACCAGCGTCTTGGGGTGGATGCGCTCCAGAAGGTGGGTCGCCGTCACATAGGCCATGTCGAAGGGCGGATCCTGGCGCATCAGCACCACGTCCATCTCGGTGAGGGGAATGCGCTCGCGCGCGCCGAGGGTGAAGTGGGCACCGGCCTCGTCCTTCACGGTCAGCGGCTCTACGGCCGCGAACACTTCGCCGTCGCGCATGGCCATGCGGTCGGGCGTGTAGTGGAACAGCGCATGGCCGCGCCGCTGGGCCTCCAGAAGGAGGGCGAAGGTGGAATCGCCTTGAATGTTGATGCTGGCAATGTGGTCCATTTGGACCGCGACCTTCAGGGCCATGGCAATCTCCCGCTGGCCTCTCAGGCCACGCTCTCTGTCGGCTCTATCTATAGGCGGGCGCCGCCCACCGCCACTCGGCTCACAATTCCATCTCGAAGGCGCCGGGCAGGTGCTCGGCCTCGCCCGTGCGGGCGAGGAGCACCGCGTCGAAGCGCATGTTCAGCGTTGAAAGCTCGGGGTGCTCGGCGAGGTAGGCTTCCGCCGCCGCCGCGATGCGCCGGCGCTGGCGGGGCTGGAGGGAGAAGGCGGCATCGTCCAGCCGCGCCCGCAGCTTCACTTCGCAGAACACGAGCAGATCGCCCTGCCGGGCGACGAGGTCGATCTCCCCCGCCTTGGTGCGCACCCGCCGGGCGAGGATTTCAAACCCGCGGGCGCCGAGCAGGATCGCGGCGCGCTCTTCCGCGGCGACCCCGCGATCGTGAGCCGCGCGGCGGCGCAGCTTTCCCGCGTCGGGCGGAGGGCTGGCCGGCGCTTCAGGCATCCTCGCCCGGCGCCTCGGCCTCTTCCCCGCCCTTCGCCTGCGTGAGGGCGAGGGCGCGCGCATAGACCTCCCGCTTCGGCCGGCCCGTGGCCCCGGCAACGGCCGCGACGGCATCCTTCAGGGACGTATCCTTCAGGGCGCGCAAGAGCGCCGCGTCCACGTCCGCATCGCCGGCGGCCTCTTCCAGAGGCGGCCCGATGACGAGGACGATCTCCCCCTTGGGGTCTTCTGCGTCTGCATAGTGCGCGGCGAGGGCGGGCAGATCGGCGCGCCGCACCTCCTCGAACGCCTTGGTCAGTTCGCGGCACACGGCGGCGCGGCGGGGGCCGAGCACCTCGGCAAGGTCCGCGAGGCTCTCGGCGAGGCGCGGGCCGGTCTCGTAGAACACGAGGGTGCCCGGTACGGCGGCGAGGGCGGCGATGCGGTTGCGCCGCTGGCCGGACTTGGGCGGCAAAAAGCCGTCGAACAGGAAGCAGTCGGTGGGCAGCCCCGCCGCCACCAGCGCCGCAAGCAGAGCCGAGGCGCCGGGCACGGGATGCACGGGGAAGCCCAGTTCCGCCGCCTCCACCACCAGCTTGAAGCCGGGGTCCGACACCAGCGGCGTGCCGGCATCTGAGATGAGCGCCACCCGCTCCCCGGCGGCGAGGCGGGCGAGCAGCTTCGGCCGGGCGCTGGCGCCGTTGTGGTCGTGATAGGCGACGAGGTGGGTCTGGATGCCGTAGCGGTCGAGCAGCCGGCGGGAGATGCGGGTGTCTTCGCAGGCGATCACATCGGCCGCCGCCAGTGTCTCCAGCGCGCGCACCGTCACGTCGGCGAGGTTGCCGATGGGGGTCGCGACCACATGCAGTCCCGGGGCAAGGCCGGGGGCGGGCAGGGTGGAGCCGGCGAGGAGGAAGGTTTTCACGGCAGCCGCGGCGCGGCCTTCGGGGCGGCTGTGCGGATGCGGACGATGGGGCGTGGTCATGGCCCCACCATAGTCCCGCCCGCGCCGGACGGGAACGGCTCCCCCTGCATGGCTTTACGCCAAGTTGCTTTACTCCATGTGTCGCGCCGCCGCGACCACCGCCTGACCGAAGGCGAGGCCGCCGTCGTTGGCCGGGACCTGTGAAGGGATGAGGGGCGTCAGCCCACGCACCCGAAGCCGGGTGACGGTCTCCGCCAGCAGTCGGGCATTCTGGAACACGCCGCCGGAGAGCGCGACGGCCGGGGTGCCGGCCTCGTCTGCCGCCCGTGCGGCGAAGGTGACGAACGCTTCCGCCAGCCCGGCATGGAATGCAGCGGCGATTTCAGGGAGCGGCCGGGCAGCGGCGCGATCCGACACAAGCGCGCGCCAGAGCGGGGCGGGATCGATCTCGGTGAGGTCGCCCTGTGCCGAGATGTCGAAGGGGTAGGGCTCCGCCTGCCGTTCCGCGATGGCCTCCAGCGCCATGGCCGCCTCTCCCTCGTGGGAGAGCCGGTCGGGCGCGAGCCCGAGGAGCGCTGCGACGGCATCGAACAGCCGGCCGGCGGACGAGGCGCGGGGGGCGTTGAGTCCCTTGTCCATCATGGCGCGCAGGGTGGGCACCGGCTTGCCGGCGAACAGCGCGGCGAGGCGCGCATCTGCGTCCACCGCTGCCCGGCCGAGCGCCCGGTCGAGATGCGCGAGCAGCACCCGCCACGGCTCGCGGCTCGCCGCATCCCCACCGGCGAGGGGGACGGGCGAGAGGCGGGCGATGCGGCGGCTCTCGCGATAGTCGCAAACCAGCACCTCGGCACCCCACACGGTGCCGTCGTCGCCCAGCCCCAGCCCGTCGAGGGCGATGCCCACCACCTTTCCGTCCGCCTGCCGCCAGCCATTCTCGGCCATGGCGGCTGCGATGTGGGCATGGTGATGCTGCACGCGCTCCAGCTTCAGCCCGCGCGCTTCGGCGAGGGCGGCGCCGAGGCGGCTGGCGCGGTAGTCCGGGTGAAGATCGGCCGCGATCACCTGCGGCACATGGGCGAAGAGGGCGGAATAATCGGCCAAGGCGGTCTCGAAGGCGTCGCCCGTGGCCGGCTCGTCGAGGTCGCCGAGATGATGGGAGAGGAGGGCGCGGGCACCGTGGGTGAGGCAGAGCGCGCTTTTCAGTTCGCCGCCCATGGCGAGCACCGGCGGGGCGTCGGCGAAATCCTCCGGCAAAGCGAGGGGGAGGGGCGCAAGGCCCCGCCCCCGCCGCATCACGCGGAGCCCTCCGGCGGCGTGGCGCGCCACACTGTCATCCAGCCGGCGGGCGATGGGGCGGTCGTGCATGAGGAAGGCGTCCACGATGCCGGCGAGGCCGGATCGGGCTTCCTCGTCCCGGAAGATCTGCGGCTCGCTGGAGCGATTGCCGGAGGTCATCACCAGCGGGCGCCCGGCCGCCTCCAGCAGCAGATGGTGCAGCGGGGTGTAGGGCAGCATCAAGCCGAGGTGGCTCTGGCCCGGCGCAATCCCGGGGGCGAGGTCCGCATCCGGTCGCGTCGGCAGAAGGAGGATGGGCGCGGCGGGGGTCAGCAGGGCCGCTTCCTCTTCCGGCAAGATGACGCAAAGGCGGTGCGCTGTGGCAAGGTCCGCCATCACCGCCAGCGGTTTGGTGGGGCGGTGCTTGCGGGCGCGCAGGGTGGCGACGGCCTCGGGGTTGGTGGCGTCACAGGCGATGTGGAAGCCGCCGATGCCCTTGATCGCGAGGATATGGCCGGCGCGCAGAAGTTCGGCCCCGTCGCGGATGGGGTCGGACGACACCATCTCCGCCCCCTCCCGCTCCAGCCACAGGCGTGGGCCGCAGGCGGGGCAGGCGATGGGCTGGGCGTGGAAGCGCCGGTCAGCCGGGTTCTCGTATTCCGCACGGCAGGCGGGGCACATGGCAAAGCCGGCCATGGTGGTCGCGGGCCGGTCGTAGGGGAGCCCTGCGACGATGGAGAAGCGCGGGCCGCAGTCCGTGCAATTGGTGAAGGCGTAGCGGTGCCGCCGGGCGGTGGGATCGGCGATCTCGGCAAGGCAGGCCGGGCAGGTCGCCACATCCGGCACCACGCCGATGGAGACCGTGCCAGCGCCGCTCTCGATGATGCGGAAGCCGGGCTCGGGCCGTTCGGCCGGCTTGCGCTCAACCCGCTCGATGCGCGCCAGCGGCGGCGCCTCCGCGATGAGCGCGGCAGCGAAGGCGTCGAGGGCCGCGCGCGGCCCGCCCGTATGGATCAGCACCCGCCCGCCTGCGTTGGACACTGTGCCGTTGAGCCCGAGGCGCAGGGCGAGGCGATAGACGAAGGGCCGGAAGCCCACTCCCTGCACAATGCCGGAAATCTCGATGATCTCGCCCTGAGCCGCTCCCATGGCCGCTCAATGCACCGTGCAGACCATGCAGGGATCGAACGAGCGCACGATGTGCTGCACGGCGAGCGGCGTCGTCTCCCCCTGCCGCACCGGCGCGCCGACGAGGGCGGTTTCCAGCGGTCCCGGCTGGCCGGAGGCGTCGCGGGGGGAGAAGTTCCAGGTGGTGGGGGCAATGATCTGGTAGCGGGCGATGCGGCCGCGCTCCACCACCATCCAGTGGCCGAGCGCGCCCCGCGCCGCCTCGGTGAGGCCGAAGCTGCGGCCCGCCTGCGGCATGGCGCCCTGCGCGCACCAGGGTTCGCCGGGCCTCAAGGCCCGCACCCAGCCTTCCATGGCGATGAGCGTGCGCGCGGTCTCGATCAGGCGGCCGACCACTCGGGCGCGCACGTTGGCCCCTTCCTTCGTGGCGAGGTCGCGGGCGAGGGGCTGTCCGGCGATGACCTGCCGGGCGAAGGCGCCGGTCTCGAAGGGCAGGCCGGCGAGGCGGGGCGCCTTGCACCAGGTGTAGCCGGTCTCGTCCGCGCCATCGGGAAAGGTCGAGCCCTCGAAGGGATGATGCGGCACCTCCCGCCCCTCCATGCGGGCGAAGGAATGATCCTCGGCGATGGCGGCGGGATCGACCGTCCCCAAACGTCCCGCCGCGAAGGTCCCGCCCGCATAGAGCCGGCCCTCTTCCTGCGGATAGGCGCCATAGGAGAGGAAGCGGTCGTCGGCCCGGCCCAGCGCGGCGAGGTCGAGGTCTTCGGCGATGGTGAGGAACAGGCGGAAATCGCCGTCCGGCCCCGTGCGGCGCCAGGCGTCCAGCTCTTCCGTGTCGGCCAGCGCGGCGATGCGCTCCAGCGGGGCGCCGTAGAGGCCGGCCTCAAGGTCCGCGCGCACCGCGCCGAGGGTGGCGAGCAGACGCATCTTGTCCCGCGCATCCGCCCCCTTGGCGACCCCGCCGGGCTGGAGCGCCAGCGTGTGCGGCCAGCGGCCGGCGAGAAGGCCCATGACGTGGAGCAGCGTCGTGCGGGTGGCGAGAGCATCGCGCACGCTCACCCCCTGCGCCGCCTTGAACCGCCGCTCCGCCTCCGCGAACCACGGCCGGTCGGCATAGGCTGCGCGGGCGAAGTCCGGCATGAAGAAGACGTGGAAATGGGTGAGGTGGTCGGCCACATTCTCGGTGGCGAGGATGAGGTTGGTGGCGACGCGCCCGTTGTCGGTGGGGACTACCCCCTCCAGCGCCGCCAGCGCCAGCGCCGCCGCGTGGGATTGTGACACCGAGCAGATGCCGCAGATGCGGGGCGCGATGACGAGGGCGTCACGCGGGTCCCGCCCTTCCAGGATGCGCTCGAAGCCGCGAAACAGGGGCGAGGAGACGAAGGCCTGCTTGACGGCCCCGTCCGCCACGTCGAGGCGCACCTCCAGGTCGCCCTCCACGCGGTTGAAGGGGCCGACCACCAGCCGTTTCGTGCCGTTGCTCATGGTGCCCGGCTCATCGCTTCTTGATGTCCCGGACGGCAGGTGGGGTCACCACGTGGTCGCTCACAGCATTGCGGCGCAGGCGCTCGGGCGTCGCGGCCTTGGCGAGGGAGGAGAGGGCGATGAACCACGCTTTCGGCATGTCGGTGGGCAGGCCCACGGGGATGCCGCCGATCTTCGGCGTCTCGATGAAGGCGTGGCCCGGCTCCTCGAACTCGGGCGCGGTGCAGTTGATGCAGGCGTGGCCGCCGCGGGTGCAGGAGCCTTCGCCGTTCCACAGGCGGGTGTTGCAGTCCGCGTGGGCCTGGGTGCCGAGGCAGCCGAGATGCTCCATCATGCAGCCGAGGTCGCTCATCTTCTCGGCGCTGGCCTTGTACTCGTAATATTCGTTGCGCGGGCAGCCGTGGTGGACGAGGTGGTCGGCGTAGAAGCGCGGGCGGCCGTAGCTGTCGAGGTCGCCACCGTGCAGCAGGCCGGCGGAGAGCAGCATCAGCGTTTCCGTCACCCAGTTGGGATGGGTCGGGCAGCCGGCCACATTGATGACCGGCAGGCCGGCGCGGGCGCGGAAATCAGCGCCGAGCGCGCCCCCGGGCCGGCGCCCGTCATATTGCAGGCCGCAGGCGTCGGCCGGATTGACCCCCGCCGCCGTCACTCCGCCATAGGCCGCGCAGGTGCCCACCGCCACCACGTGCTCCGCCACGGCGGCGAGCCGGCGCACCCAGTCGATGGTGGCGGTGTTGGTACCCGCGAGCATGTGGAAGCGGCCGGTGCCGTTCGGCCCCCGCAAAAGCGCGCCCTCGATGCACAGGGCATCGAGCCTTATATCGCCGGAAAGCACCGCCTCGAAAACGGCGATGGCCTCGTCTCCCGTCTCCTCGGAGAGGGTGGGGTGCCACAGGAAGCGGATATTGGCGGAGGCGAGCGTCGCGGCGAGGTCCGGCGCCTCGGCGCAGAGCAGCGACATGGTGCAGCCGCCGCAGCCGCCCGACTGCAGCCAGAGCACGGTGAAGGGCGCGTTCAAGTCCCGCATCATGGCGCCGCCGGCAGCACGAGGGAGAGGATGGCACCGCCCTCGGGGTGGTTCGCGGCTTCGAGCCGCCCCTCGTGCTCCTCGGCGATGCGGTAGCAGATGGAGAGGCCGAGGCCGGTGCCCTTGCCCACCGGCTTGGTGGTGAAGAAGGGGTCGAAGATGCGGTCCATGAGCGCGTCGGGAATGCCCGGCCCGGTGTCACGCACGCGCACCGCCACCTGGAGCCCGTCCGGCGTGTGGAAGCGGGTGCCGGTGATCTCGAGGCGACGGTCGGGGCGCCCCTCCATGGCGTCCACGGCGTTCTGCACGAGGTTCATCATCACCTGATGGATATGGCCGGGATGGCCCACCGCTTCCAAGCCCTCGGGCACGGCGACGGTGATGGGCAGGTCTGGCATCTGGGATTTGGCCACCCAGTCCACCGCCGAGCGCACCACGCCGGCGAGGTCGAACACCTCCCGCGCCTCGCGCCGGTCGGAGGAGAAGCGGCGCAGGTCCGCCACGATGTCGCGCACGCGCTCGGCACCCTCCAGCATGCCGGAGAGGGTGGCGGGGATGTCGGACAGCGCACGGTCGATGCGCAATTCGCCCCGCGCCTTCGCCAGCGCCGCGCCGTCCGCGCCCGCATGGACCTGATCGAGATAGGCGATCAGCCGCTCGGCATAGCGCTTCATCGCATGGGCGTTGCCGTAGACGAAGGAAATGGGATTGTTCAGCTCATGGGCGACGCCGGCCACCAGGCGGCCGAGGGAAGCCATCTTCTCGGCATGGACCAATTGCTGCTGGGTGCGCTTCAGGTGCTCGTGGGCCTTGGCGAGGGCGCCGTAGGCGGCGCGCAGCTCGCCGATGGGGCGGCCCACCAGCACGATGCCCACCGCGCGCCCGCGCGGATCGAACCGAAGCGCGCCGTTGACGGCGATGGCGAGCGGCCCGTCCGGCGTCGCCAGAGTGAACTCGCGATCGGCGATGCGCTGGCGCCGCGCGACGGTGGCGAGCACGTCCGCCGCCGTGGTCTCGGAGGAGGCATCGAGCAGATCGGACAGGGGACGGCCCAGCAGAGCCTCGGCCCTCTGGCCGAAGGCGCGTTCCGCGGCGAGGTTCACCTGCTCCACCCGGCCGGAGAGGTCGCACGCCACCAGCACGTCGGTCATGGAGCCGAGGAGGCCGGCGATGAAGCCCTGCGCTTCTTCCAGCGCGGTGTTCTTGGCCTCCAACTCCACCTGCTGGCGGACCAGCTCCGCGTAGGTCTCGTCCATCTTGCGGATGACGGCGATCCACGCCTCGTCCGCATCGATGGCGCCGAAGTCCGCCCCCGCCCGCGGCAGGGGGAGCGCGCTGTCGGGCAGCGGATCCCTCAGTGTATCCTTGGGCCCGGACATGGGCATGAGCGGTCCCCGGCGGAAAAGTGACCGCGAAGGGTAATCCCGCTTGCGGTACCGGCGCAATGCGCCCCTCAGCGGGACTCCACGCCGTCCCGGAGCGCGCGCAGGCGGTCGTAGACGTCGGGGAAGGCGTCGAGCTTGGTCACGCCCACCATGCGGATATAGGCGGTGGGTCCGAAGCGGATCCACTGCACCACCTTGATGGGCACGCCGGTGCGGGCGTCGGCGCCGGTGGCCATCACCTCGAAGCCGGCCTGTCCATTGATGCGCTGGGGCTCGGCGCGGTCGAGCTTGAGGTCCTTCACGCCGGGAATGGTGGAGAGGGCGCGCAGCGCGAACTGGCGGCGCTCGTCGTCGCGCGGCGCCCCGCCGGCGATGGAGACGACGAACACCGGCTGGTCGGGGCCGTCGAGGGCATCCTTCGGTCCGTCGGTGAGCAGCAGCGTCGTGCCGCCCAGCGCCCGCACCGGGCGGAAGCCGGCGAGGTTGGTAACCGCGAAGGGAAGGGAGCCCGCCTGATCGGCCACGTTGCGGAAAGTGATGCTCGCCAAAGCCTCCCGCACCACCTTGTCGGGATAGGCCGCGGCGCCCGTCTCCGGCACCTGCACGGTGACGATGCCCGTTCCCTTGTCGCTGCCCACCAGCAGCACCCATTTGCGCACGGTGACCGGCCCGGCGGTCTGCCGGCCGATGAACAGGACCGCCTTCGCGTCCTTGAGCGGGAAGTCCTCGCGGTCTTCCAGGGTCACGCCCCTCGTACTCAGGGCCTGTGCGCTGAAGCCGGGCAGGAGCTGATCATAGGCATCGGCCGGCATGTCCACGATCAGGATGGAGGACTTGGTGTCGTCGTCCTCGAAGCCGGCGAACTGGTTACTCTCCACCATGCCCGGCGGCGGCACGAGGCCGAGGGCGGAGCCGCGCGGATACATCAGCTCCACGGCTCCAGCCGGCAGCGCCAGCGTGACGGCGAGCAAAAGGGCGAAGGCTGCGGAGAAGAAGGCGGAGAAAGAGGCGGACTTGGAGACGAGGCGCATCGAGGGCTCCGGCGGGAACCCGGCCCAAGCGGGCCTTCGCCAGCGGGCCGGTTCAACTGTGTCCGGTGATAATCCGGCTTTTCTGTGAATGACGTGGCGGAAAAGTGGCCGATCACGCGGCGGTGACGCGTCGCAGCGTGAGGTTGAAGCGCCCACCCTCCGCCAGCAGGCGGGACGTGCCGGGCAGCAGGCGGTCGATGCCGTGGAACGCGAGGCGGCTCGGTCCCGACAGCAGGAAGACGTCGCCCGAGGCGAGGTGGATGGAGCGCGTCGGCCCCCGCCGCGTCTCGCCGCCCACGCGGAAGACGGCGGTGTCACCCAGCGACACGGACAGGACCGGCGCGGTGAAATCGGCCTCGTCGCGGTCCTGATGCAGGCCCATGCGGGCGTCGGGCGCATAATAATTGATGAGGCATGCCTCGGGCGGCGGCGCCCCGCCGGCAAGGCGCTCCCATAGTTCCAGCAGCCGCGGCGGCATGGCTGGCCAAGGGCGGCGCGTGTCCGGATGGAAGCTCTGGTAGCGGTAGCCGGTGGCATCCGACACCCAGCCGAGCGGCCCGCAATTGCTCATGCGCACGGAAAACGGCTGGCCGGAGCGAGGCATGGTGGGGGTGAAAAGAGGTGCGTCGTCGAGCACCAAGCGGATGTCGGCGAGCAGCGCCGCCTGGGCTTCCCGGTCCAGCGCCTCGCGGAACCAGAGGGCGCCGGGCTGGAGTTCGAGGGCGCCCGCCAAAGATCCCGTCATCCCTCAAGCCACGCGATGGTGGCGAATTGAAGAGGAAGCGGCAGCGGCATGGTGGCTTTCCCTTGTCCCGGCGCCGGTTTTAACAAGGTAGTAACTATATATTTCATCTGAAGTTTCGGCCATATGCCGACAGAATCCACGCGGACGATGCCTCCCGGTGCTGGGGTCGGGAAGAGGAGTTGTCGTCATGCGCAATCATCTCCTGTCGATTGGTCTTGTCTCTCGCGGCGTCGTGCTGTCCGGCCTCGCCGCCGTCGCTTTCGTCCCGCTGGTCGTCGCCGGAAGCGTCGCGCCCGCCGCAGCCCAGACCACGGTGGCGGTCCCGGGCGGCTATGTGACGTTCACGCCGGTGCAGCGGCGCTACATCGAGACCTATGTGGTCCGCCACCCGGTTCCGCCTGCGTACATTCCCGGCGGCTTCGTGGCGGAGGTTGGCGCGGTGGTGCCGCCGGATGTGGACCTGCGCCGCTTCGGTCCCGCACCGGAGCCTTATGGCCGCTACGGACAGGCGGTGGGGCGGCCGGGCTATGGCCAGCCGGCCTACGAGCCGGATTTCGGCGACGATGACGGCTATCAGACCTTGGACCAAGCGGGCTATGCGCCGGACCCCGGCCTCTCCCAATACCGCTACGTCACGCTCCCCGGCAACGAGGCGGCGGTGGTGGAGCCGCGCTCGCGCCGGATCATCCTGATCGTGGAGTAAGCCTCGCGCCGCGTGGCGGCGGCGCCGTGCCTCGGGCATAGTGCCGCCGGCCATCCGGCCGTTCGAGGGAGGCGCCATGGGCCCGCACGGGAAATTCTACTGGAACGAGCTGATGACCGACGACGTGGAGAAGGCCCAGGCCTTCTATGCCGCGACGCTGGGCTGGACCTTCAGCGAAATGCCCATGGACGGCGGCCACGCCTATTATGTCGCGACCCTCGGCGGCGAGCCGGTGGCCGGGATGATGGACAAGACCGACATCTTGCCGCCGCAGGTGCCGCCCCACTGGTTCAGCTACATCAATGTGGACGACGTGGCCGCGCGCGTGGAACGGCTGAAGGCGGCGGGTGGGCAGGTGATCCGCGAGCCTTTCGACATTCCCGGCGTCGGCCGCATCGCCATCGTCTGCGATGCCACCGGCGCGCCGTTCGGCATGATGACCGCCGCCGATCAGGACTGACCGGGCGTCAGGCGAGCAGGTCCGTCGTCGCCAGCCGGCGGACCGCGACCCGCTCCATGTCGGCAAGGGCGGCCGCGAGCGAGCCGTCCACGTCGATGGACCGGCAGGCGTCCTCGATCACATAGGTGGTAAAACCGTGCCGGGCGGCATCCACCGCCGACCACGACACGCAGAAATCGAGGGCGAGGCCGGCGAGATACACCGTATCGATCCCTCGCTCCCGGAGGTATCCAGCGAGGCCGGTGGGGGTGGTGCGGTCCGCCTCGTAGAAGGTGGAATAGCTGTCGATGGCCGTGTGGTGGCCCTTGCGGACCACCAATTGGGCGTGCGGCACGTCGAGGCCAGGCGCGAAGGCAGCGCCCGGCGTGCCCTGCAGGCAGTGGTCCGGCCAGAGGATCTGCGGGCCATACGGCAGGTCGATCATGTCGTAGGCCGCCCGGCCCGCATGGGTCGAGGCGAAGGAGACGTGGCCGCGCGGGTGCCAGTCCTGCGTCAGGATCACGTTGCGGAAGCTTGTGGCAAGCCGGTTTGCGAGGGGCACCACCTCGTCGCCGGCGGGTACCGCAAGGGCGCCGCCAGGCAGGAAGTCGACCTGCAGATCCACGAGCACGAGGGCGGCGTGCGGATCGGCGCCGGGACCCGGCCCGGCGGCTGGCTTCGAGGGGGCCATCCGATTTCCTCGCGCGGCTGTGAAAAATGGAGCGTGGCGCCTGCTACCACGCCTTGCGGGGCCAAATCACCCCCCCTATATGCGCCTCGATCGCCGTTTTCGCGGCGAACCCCAATTCTAAGTTTCAGGGGGCCGGCGGACCGGTCGCGGGAGGGGCTCGCGACGTTCCACCTCGGGTGCCGAAAGGGCCCGGTCGGCCTGCCGGCAAGGAGAACCATATGGCCAAGATCATCGGTATCGACCTCGGCACCACCAATTCCTGCGTCGCGGTGATGGAGGGGTCCACCCCGAAAGTCATCGAGAACGCCGAGGGCGCGCGCACCACGCCCTCCATCGTCGCCTTCACGGAGGACGGCGAGCGTCTCGTCGGCCAGCCTGCCAAGCGGCAGAGCGTCACCAATCCCGAGCGCACCTTCTTCGCGGTGAAGCGCCTCATCGGCCGCCGCTATGACGACCCGACCGTCGCCAAGGACAAGAACCTTGTGCCGTACCAGATCGTGCGCGCCGACAACGGCGACGCCTGGGTGGAAGCCGACGGCAAGAAGTATTCCCCCTCGCAGATCTCCGCCTTCATCCTGCAGAAGATGAAGGAGACGGCCGAGTCGTTCCTGGGCGAGAAGGTGGAAAAGGCGGTCATCACCGTCCCCGCCTACTTCAACGACGCCCAGCGCCAGGCCACCAAGGACGCCGGCAAGATCGCCGGCCTCGAGGTGCTGCGCATCATCAACGAGCCGACCGCGGCGGCGCTCGCCTACGGCCTCGACAAGAAGTCGGCCGGCACCATCGCGGTCTATGACCTCGGCGGCGGCACCTTCGACGTGTCGGTGCTGGAGATCGGCGACGGCGTGTTCGAGGTGAAGTCCACCAACGGCGACACCTTCCTCGGTGGCGAGGACTTCGACATGCGCCTCGTCGGCTACCTCGCCGACGAGTTCAAGAAGGAGCAGGGCATCGACCTGCGCAACGATAAGCTCGCCCTCCAGCGGCTGAAGGAAGCCGCCGAGAAGGCCAAGATCGAGCTGTCGTCCGCGACGCAGACCGAGATCAACCTGCCGTTCATCACGGCGGATGCGACCGGCCCGAAGCACCTCACCATGAAGCTCACCCGTGCCAAGTTCGAGGCGCTGGTGGACGACCTCATCCAGCGGACCGTCGAGCCCTGCCGGCTCGCGCTGAAGGATGCCGGCCTCACCGCCGGGCAGATCGACGAGGTCGTCCTCGTCGGCGGCATGACCCGCATGCCCAAGGTGCAGGAAGTGGTGAAGCAGTTCTTCGGCAAGGAGCCCCACAAGGGCGTCAACCCGGACGAGGTGGTCGCCATCGGCGCCGCCATCCAGGCGGGCGTGCTCCAGGGCGACGTGAAGGACGTGCTGCTGCTCGACGTGACCCCGCTGTCGCTGGGCATCGAGACGCTGGGCGGTGTCTTCACCCGCCTCATCGACCGCAACACCACCATCCCCACCAAGAAGAGCCAGGTGTTCTCCACGGCGGAAGATGGCCAGACCGCGGTGACGATCCGCGTGTTCCAGGGTGAGCGCGAGATGGCGGCGGACAACAAGATCCTCGGCCAGTTCGACCTCATGGGCATTCCCCCGGCGCCCCGCGGCGTGCCGCAGGTGGAGGTGACCTTCGACATCGATGCCAACGGCATCGTGCAGGTCTCCGCCAAGGACAAGGGCACCGGCAAGGAACAGCAGATCCGCATCCAGGCCTCGGGCGGCCTGAATGACGCCGACATCGAGAAGATGGTGAAGGACGCCGAGGCCCACGCGGCCGAGGACAAGAAGCGTCGGGCCCTGGTGGAAGCCAAGAACCACGCGGAAGCCCTCGTCCACTCCACCGAGAAGGCCGTCGCCGAGCATGGCGACAAGGTCGGCGCGGCGGAGAAGGGTGCCATCGAGGCGGCGCTCAATGACCTCAAGTCCTCGCTGGAAGGCGACGACGTGGAGGCCATCACCGCCAAGACCAACACCCTGGCCCAGGCCTCCCTCAAGCTCGGCGAGGCCATGTACGCGGCCCAGCAGGGCGGCGCGGAGCCCGGCGCGGCCAAGAAGGACGACGTGGTGGACGCCGAGTTCACCGAGGTCGACGACGACAAGAAGAAGTCGGCCTGATCCTTCGCCCAAACGGACGAGAGTCCAGAAAGATGCCTGCCCCGGCGCGAACCGGGGCAGGCATTGGATCGCGGTATGACGATGAAGCGTGCGGCAACGGTCTTGATAGGCGCCGCAGCGGGCGCCTTTATCGTTTCATCGGCAGGTGCGGACCAGCCAAGGCGCCTGACCGCCCAATATCATTACGACCGGGCGATCACCGCGGAAATGGTGCTCCTCGACGCGATCAAGACCAACAAGCCTCGTCGCCTCATGACACTTCATCTCGCGCTACTCGACGAGTTCGATGTGCTGCGCGGCAAGGCGGTGGTGGACGAGGGTGGCATCTTTTGTACAGGGTTGATCGCGTCTTTGGCCGCGGTTGCCCTCCTCGCCCATGAGCATTTGGACAAGCGCACGTCGCCGACAAGTATGGCCAATGGCGCCTGGATGAATTATCGGCGAAGCATGGCGCAATGCGAAAAGCAGCCCGGAGTGACGATCATCGATCGGACGCTGCCGGAGAAATTGAGTGAGGTCTTCTGAGGCCATGGCCAAGCGCGACTATTACGAAACCCTCGGCTGCGATCGCGGCGCCGACGAGACGGTGCTGAAGGCCTCCTACCGCAAGCTCGCCATGAAGTGGCATCCGGACCGCAACCAGGGCGATGCGGAAGCCGAGGTGATGTTCAAGGAGGTCAACGAGGCCTACGAGGTCTTGAAGGACCCCCAGAAGCGCGCCGCCTATGACCGCTTCGGCCATGCCGCGTTCGAGAACGGCGGCGGCGGCCCCGGCTTCGGCAACGATTTCGCGTCCTCCTTCGCCGACATCTTCGACGATCTCTTCGGCGGCGCCATGGGCCGCGGGCGCGGCGGCGGCGGTGGCCAGCAGCGCGGGCGTGGCTCCGACCTGCGCTACAACATGGAGATCACGCTGGAGGACGCGTTCGTCGGCAAGACGGCGCAGATCAAGATCCCCACCTCGGTGTCGTGCGAGGCCTGCAACGGCTCCGGCGCCAAGCCCGGCACCCAGCCGAAGGCCTGCCGCACCTGCGGCGGCGCCGGCAAGATCCGCCACGCGCAGGGCTTCTTCACCCTGGAGCGCACCTGCCCCACCTGCCAGGGCCGCGGCAGCGTCATCGAGGACCCGTGCGGCGCCTGCGCCGGCGCGGGGCGCGTGACGCGCGAGCGCACCCTCTCCGTGCAGATTCCGCCCGGCGTCGAGGACGGCACCCGCATCCGCCTCGGCGGCGAGGGGGAGGCCGGCGTGCGCGGCGGGCCGGCGGGCGACCTCTACATCTTCCTGTCCATCGAGCCGCACGCCTTCTTCCAGCGGGAAGGGGCGGATCTCTATTGCCGCGTGCCCATCTCCATGGTCACGGCGGCCCTCGGCGGCTCGGTGGAGGTGCCGACCATCGACGGCGACAAGACCAAGGTGAAGATCCCCGAGGGCACCCAGTCGCAGAAGCGCTTCCGCCTCTCCGGCAAGGGCATGCCCATCCTGCGCTCGCGCTCCGCTGGCGACATGTATGTGCAGGTGGTGGTGGAGACGCCGCAGAAGCTGACCAAGCGTCAGAGGGAACTGCTCGCCGAGTTCGACAAGGAAAGCTCCGGCGAGACCCATCCCGAATCCGCCGGCTTCTTCGCCAAGGTGAAGGAGTTCTTCCAGGGCGCGGCCGGCGAGGGGGCGTGATCCCCGCCGGCGGTCAGCCGGCGCGCGCCGCGGCCACGCACTGCGCAATGCCGTCCGCATAGGACGTCTTCGCGATGGGGCCTATGGCCCGTTCGAGGGCACTGCCGTCGAAGATGACCGGCGTGGTCATCAGATAGTGCATCTCGACCAGCTCGCGCATGACCGGATCGAACAGGCCGGCGAGGCGCAGCATCGTCTTGCCCGCCACCATCAGCTTCGGCGTGCTTCCCGCAAGGGCATAGGCCTGCCGCGCCACCTCCCGCACCGTGATCGTTCCGGCGCCAGCGAGATTGTAGGTGCGGCCGAAGGTGTCCTCCCGTTCCAGCAAGGCCCGCACCACCGGCCCCACGTCCGGCACGAAGACGAATTCGTGCGGGGTGTCGATGGGCCCCACCACCTTGGCCCGGCGCCCCGTCACGGCGGCGGCGAAAAGGTCGGCGAGGAAGCTGCGCTCCACGCCCGGGCCGTAGAAATCGGGGAGGCGCAGGATCGCGCCCTGGAGCGCGCTACGCGCGTCGGCCTCCATGAGGATGTCCTCCTGCTCCTTGCGCATCCGCCCCTTGAAGGTATGTGGGTCGCGCGGATGGCTCTCGTCCACCCGCTCCGCTTGCGGCCGGCCGAAGGGATAGGCGGTGCCGATGAGCAGCACCCGCCGCACGCCTTCCGCCTCGGCCGCCTCGACCACGGCCCGCATGAGACGGGGGTGGAGGTGGAAGGCGTCATAGGGCACGCCCACCATGTGGACCAGCGTATCCATCCCGCGCACCGCCGCGCGCAGGCTTGCGGCATCGTCCGGGTTCCAGATGCGCGGTGAGGCGAGGGGGAGCGCGCCGAAAGCGGCCGAGAGGCCGGCGGCGGAGCGCCCGGCCACCGCGAACGGCGTGTCGGCCGCGCTTAGGGCCTGGGCGATGCTCGCGCCGATGGCGCCGGTTGCGCCCAGGAGAGCGATTCGGGGCGCGTCGGCCGCTTGCACGGGAGAGGGGGAGATCATATTGGTAAAGTCCTGAACAGTGTTCACTAAACATCGTTCATAAACTGAACATCGTTCATGTCAAGCGCCAAGGGTCCGTCGTGTCCGAAGTGAAGTCGTCGTCCCCGCCCGCCGGCGGTTCGCCCCGCGCCCGCCGGAAGGAGGATGCCCGCGCACGCATCCTCGCCGCAGCGCGCCGCATCGTGCTCGACCAGGGGTTCGAGGCGCTCACCATGCGAAGGATCGCCGACGCCGCCGGCTATTCCGCCGCGGCGCTCTATCTTCATTTCGAGAATCGCGAGGCCATCGCCCATGAATTGGGCGAGGCCGGCATGCGCGCGTTGCTCGATGGCCTTGCCGAGGCCGGGAAGAGCGCGGACCCGCTGGACCGGCTCAAGGCCCTGGCGCTGGCCTATGCGGCGTTCGGGCGCGCCGAGCCCGAAACCTACCGGCTGATCTTCATGGAGCCGGGCTTCGCGGCCACCGCTCTGGGGGGGAAGGACGCGGCCGGGGCGGCGGCGTTTGCGCTCATCGGCGGCGTGTTCCAGGATCTCGCGACCGCCGGTCGGCTGAGGGAGGGGCTCGACCCGGAGGGCCTTGCCCTGACGTTCTGGATCGTCCTGCACGGCGTGGTCAGCCTGAAGCTGACCTGTTCCGCCTTTCTCGTCGCGCCCGAGGAGGATCTTCTTTCGGGAGCGCTCGACAACCTGCTACACGGGGCCTTGCGCGCGGACCGCGAACCTTGACCCCGCCCCCTTTCCCGTCTAAGCGCCTGATATCCGACCCGCTCGGGCGCCCGAGGTGCAGTTGATGCTCCAGTCCCACGACCACCGCAGGCCGCTTCAAAAGCCCCTGCTCCAGAAGCCGAACCTCAAGGATGAGGTGCGTTTCCTGCAGTCGTGGTTCCAGAATCCGCTCAAGACCGGCGCGGTCGCGCCCTCGAGCCCGGCACTCGCCAAGATGATGGCGAGCTATCTCGATCCCAAGATGGACGGCCCGGTCATCGAGCTTGGACCCGGCACCGGCCCGGTCACCAAGGCGCTGATCCAGCGCGGGTTTGCCCCCGAGCGCCTGTTCCTGATCGAGTACAACCCCGAATTCTGCGCCCTGCTGCGCCTGCGCTATCCCGGTGTCACCGTCATCAACGGCGACGCCTACCAGCTCGGCAAGACGCTGAAGGACCGCCTGCCCGGCAAGGCGGTGGGCACCATCTCCTCGCTCCCGCTCTTCACCATGCCGGAGAGCGAGCGCCATCGGATGGTCAACGAGGCGTTCGACCTCTCCCATCCCGGCACGCCCTTCGTGCAGTTCACCTATGCGGTGGTTTCCCCCGTGCCGCTGCTCCCGGGCGCCATCGAGGGCGAGCGCTCCCCGCGCGTGTGGCGCAACATTCCTCCGGCCCGCGTCTGGGCCTATCGCCGGCCCTGATCCTCTTTCCGGCCGGTCCGGCGCCGGACCTCAGTTTCGCCGCCGCGAGCCTCGCGGCTGCAAGTCTCGCCGGTGCCGCCCGTGACGGATTTCCTCTATCTGACCCATCCGCAGGTCCAGGTGGACCCGGCTGTGCCCGTGCCGCGCTGGGGGCTGTCGGCCGTTGGCCGTGCGCGCACGCTGGCCTTCGCCGCGCGCTTCGATCTCTCCGGCATCAGCCATGTGATCTCCTCCACCGAGGAGAAGGCGAAGGAGACGGCGGCCCTCATTGCCGCGCCGCTGCGGCTTCCGGTCGTGATCCGCGACGGCATGGAGGAGAACGACCGCTCCGCCACCGGCTACCTGCCCGAAGCCGAATTCCAGCAGATGGCCGACGCCTTCTTCGCCCGCCCCACCGAGAGCGTGCGCGGCTGGGAGCGGGCGGTGGACGCGCAGGCCCGCATCGTCGCGGCGGTTGAGGCAGCGCTGGCGACCCTCGGCGGGGCCGGGCAACGCCTGCTCTTTGTTGGCCATGGCGGGGTGGGCACCTTGCTTCTGTGCCACCTGGCGGGCTACCCCATCTCCCGCGTCCACGACCAGCCACCGGTCGGGGGCGGCTGCTGGTTCCGCGCCGGTCCGGCGCGGCGGCCGGACCGCTGGCGCGCAATGGAGGAGACGGCATGACGCAGGTTGCTCAGGACACCCCGATCCGCGCGGATGTCCGCGACAAGCTCATCGTCGCCCTCGACTATCCCTCCGTCGCCGCCGCAGAGGCCGCCGTCGCGCAGCTCGGCGATGTGGTGAGCTTCTACAAGATCGGGCTGGAGCTGGCGGTCTCGGGGGGCATCGACCTTGCCGGCGACCTCATCGCCGCCGGCAAGAAGGTGTTTCTCGACCTCAAGCTCCACGACATCGGCAACACGGTGGAGCGGGCGACCGCCGCCGCCGCCGAGCGGGGCTTCGACATCCTCACCGTCCATGCCTACCCCATGACCATGGCTGCCGCCGCGCGCGGCGCCGCCGGCAGCAAGCTGGAGGTGCTGGGCGTCACCGTGCTCACCTCCTATGACGATGCGGACCTCGCTGCGACCGGCGTCGTCGGCGGTGTGACCGAGACCGTGCGCCTGCGCGCCGGGCAGGCGCGGGAGGCAGGCATCGCCGGCGTCATCTGCGCCCCCACGGATGCCGCCATGGTGCGCGGCATCCTCGGCCCCGACATGCGGGTGGTGACGCCGGGCGTGCGGCCCAAGGGCGCCGCCGTGGGCGACCAGAAGCGCTTCGCCACGCCGGCCGAGGCGCTGGCGGCGGGCGCCGACCGCATCGTGGTGGGCCGGCCGGTGACGGCGGCCGAGGACCCGGTGGCGGCGGCGCGGGCGATCCTTGCCGAACTTCAGGGTGCGTGACGGGGGCGGAGCGATGGCAAAGGGCTACTGGTTCCTCAATCTCGATGTGGTCAATCCGGTGGACTACATCACCTATCGCGAGGCGAATTTGGCCTTTGCGCGCTCGCACGGCTTCCGCTTCGTGATCCGTGGGGGCGATTTCGAGCAGCTCGAAGGCATCAAGCGCCATCGCAACGTGCTTGTGGAGCTGCCCTCCTACGAGGACGCGCTAAGCACCTACAACTTGCCCGAATACCAGACCGTGCGCGACCTGCGCCGGGCCACTGCCATCGCCGACCTTGCCGCGGTGGAGGGCTTCGAGGGTCCGCAGTTCTCGCCGGAGCCGCCGGAGGGCACGCCCGAGCACCCTCGCGGCTACTGGATGGTCAAGGTGGATGTGACCGACCCTGATCGCTACAAGGACTACGCCGCGGCGGCCGCCGAAGCCTTCACCGAATACGGCGCGTGGTTCCTGGTGCGCGGGGGGCGCAATCATCTCCTGGAAGGCCGCGGCCGTTCGCGGTATGTCGTCACCGCATTCAAGGATGTGGCGACGGCGCGCGCCTGCTATTTCTCGCCCGCCTACCAGAAGGCGCGGGCCATCCGGCAGGAAGCGTCGGAAGCCGACTTCCTCATCATCTCCGGCTATACCGGGCACGAGCTGCCCCCCGCCTGAACGCGACCATTCAAAGGACCTCACCCGTGACCGATCTGCGCATCGTCATCGCCGGGGCCGGCGGCCGCATGGGCCGCACCCTCATCCGCGCCATCGCCGAAAGCGAGGGGCTGAAGCTCGTGGGGGCGCTGGAATATGCCGGCTCCGCCCATCTCGGCGAGGATGCCGGCCTGATGGCGGGCGCGGGCCCGAACGGCGTCACCGTGGAAAGCGACGTCGCCCCGGCGCTCAACGGCACCGACGTTGTGATCGACTTCTCGACCCCCGCCGCCACGGTGCGCCTCGCCGGCCGCCTGGCCGAGGCCGGGATCGCCCATGTGATAGGCACCACGGGCCTGTCCAACGAGGACAACGCCGCCATCGCCGATGCGGCGCTGCGCACGGTCATCGTCAAGTCCGGCAACATGAGCCTCGGGGTGAACCTGTTGGCCGCCCTCACCCGCCGGGTGGCGGCGACGCTGGGCGACGATTTCGACATCGAGATTGTCGAGATGCATCACAACCGCAAGGTGGATGCGCCTTCGGGCACCGCGCTGCTCCTCGGCGAGGCGGCGGCGGCGGGCCGCAAGCTCAAGCTGGACGACTGTTCCGAGCGCGGCCGTGACGGTCTCACCGGGCCGCGGGTGAAGGGCAATATCGGCTTCGCCAGCCTGCGCGGCGGTTCCGTGGTGGGCGAGCACATGGTGATCTTCGCTGGCGCCTCCGAGCGCATCGAGCTGGTTCACAAGGCCGAGGACCGCACGCTCTTCGCCAATGGCGCGCTCACCGCCGCCCGTTGGACGAAATGCGGAGAGACCAAGCGGGAGCCGGGGCTCTATTCCATGGCCGATGTGCTCGGCCTCGCCGATTTCTGAGCGTCTGGAGACTTTTCATGTCGGATCGCATCCTCGTCCTCGTCCGTCACGGGCAGAGCGAGTGGAACCTGAAGAACCTTTTCACCGGCTGGCGTGACCCAGGCCTGACCGAGCAGGGCGTCGCGGAGGCAAAGCGCGCGGGCGCGCTGCTGAAGGCCGAAGGCCTGAAGTTCGACGTGGCGTTCACCTCGCTCCTGTCCCGCGCCCAGCGCACCCTGTCGCTGGTGCTCGGCGAGATGGGGCAGGAGGGCGTCGAGACGCTGACCAGCCAGGCGCTGAACGAGCGGGACTATGGCGACCTCTCCGGCCTGAACAAGGACGACGCCCGCGCCAAGTGGGGCGAGGAGCAGGTGCACGTGTGGCGTCGCTCCTACGACATTCCCCCGCCCGGCGGCGAGAGCCTGCGCGATACGGTGGCCCGCACGCTGCCCTATTACAATCAGGAGATCCTGCCGCGCGTGCTGAGGGGCGAGACCACGATCGTGACCGCCCACGGCAATTCGCTGCGCGCCCTCATCATGGTGCTGGAGAAGCTCTCTCCCGAAGGCATCATGAAGCGCGAGGTGCTCACCGGCGTGCCGATGGTCTACCGCCTGCGGGCCGATTCCACCGTCGAGGACCGGCGCGACCTCGCCGCCTGAGGACGGCCCTCTGAGGACGCCTTTGGAGGCGGCCGGCTCGCCGGCCGCTCCCTTCTGAAAATGCGCTCAGCTGCGCCGCGCGGCGACGAACCGGGCGGCCTCGGCGAGGATTTCGCCGCGCGCGCCGAACGGCGCCAGCGCCTCGGCGGCCTCCGCCACCAGACGGTCCAGCAGCCGGCGGGCCTCGGGCAGGCCGAGGCGGGAGACCAAGGTCGCCTTCCCGGCGGCGGCATCCTTGCCCACCTTCTTGCCCACCTCTTCCGCCGTGCCTTCCACATCCAGAATGTCGTCGGCGATCTGGAACGCCGCGCCCAGCGCCCGCCCATAGGCGAGGAGCGCCGCGCGCTGGCCCGCATCGGCGCCGCCGAGGAGCGCGCCCGCCTCGGCCGAGACGGCGAGCAGGGCGCCGGTCTTCATGGCCTGCAGGTCGCGGATGGCGTCCTCGCCGTGGGCGAGGGGCGTGCCGCCGGAGAAGCGCCCTTCGGCGGCGAGGTCCAGCATCTGACCGCCCACCATGCCGCCGATGCCCGCCGCCCGGGCCAGCGCCCGCACCAAAGCGATGCGCACGGCCGGGTCGGGATGGGCGTCCTCGCCCGCCAGGAGGTCGAAGGCGAGGGTCAGCAGCCCGTCGCCGGCCAAGATGGCGGTGGCCTCGTCATACGCCTTGTGGACCGTGGGCCGGCCGCGGCGCAGGTCGTCGTCGTCCATGGCCGGCAGGTCGTCATGGACGAGGGAATAGCAATGCACGCACTCGATGGCGGTGGCGGCGGTCACGGCGGCGTCCGGCGCGAGGCCGAACAGGGCCGCCCCCTCGATCACCAGGAACGGCCGCAGCCTTTTACCGCCACCCAGCGCGCCGTGGCGCATGGCGGCCATCAGGCGCTCCGGCCGCAGCCGTTCGCCGGGGAGCGCCGCATCGCCGAGCGCGGCGGCGAGCCGGGTTACGGTGAGGGTGGCGGCGGCGTCGAGACGATCCTTGAGGGAAGAGGTCACCGGGTGGCCTAGCGTGGCTGAGAAGGGCAAGGTGGGAACGCCCGCGCCGGGCGCACCGTTGACGGGGCCACCGGGTGCCTCAACCAGGGGGCAAGGTCAAGCCGCATGGCGGCGGGGAGGACTGGGGATGATCCGTCTGGTGCTTCGGGTGGTGCTCGTCCTCGCCGCCATCCCGCTGCTGCTCGCCGTCCTCTACAACGTCGTCAACCCGGTCTCCACGCTGATGATCGGCCGCTGGATCACCGGGGAGCGGGTGGAGCGCATCTGGACCCCCATCGAGAAGATGTCGCCGGCGCTGGTGCGCACCGTCATCGCCTCGGAGGATGCGAGCTTCTGCCAGAACATCGGCATCGACATCGGCGAGCTGCGCGAGGCCCTTGAGAAGGCCGACGATCTGGAAGACACCCGCGGCGCCTCCACCATCCCCATGCAGATCGCCAAGAACCTGTTCCTGTGGCCGGGGCGGGACTACATCCGCAAGGCCATCGAGATGCCGCTCGCCATCTGGCTCGACCTGGTGGTGAGCAAGAGGCGGCTGATCGAGATCTATCTCAACATCGCCGAATGGGGGCCGAACGGGGAGTTCGGCGTGGAGGCCGGCGCCCGGCGCGCCTTCGGCATCCCGGCGGCGCAGGTGGAGGCGCGGCAGGCGGCGCTGCTGGCGGTGATGCTGCCCAATCCCCACCGGCGCGATGCCGGCAATCCCACCGCCGGCGTCCAGCGCCTCGCGTCCCGGTTGCAGGCGCGGGTGCCCAAGGAGGGGCCGGAACTGGTCGCCTGCCTCGGTCCGCTGCGCTGAACCCGCACGCGGCTTGATTGTTGGCCCGACACGCGCCACATGGGGGACGTCGCGCCGTTCCGGCTGAACCGCCGGGCCCGGCGGTATTTTTCTCCTGCCGGCCCGCCTGAATGACCCAATCGCAAGTCCCTTCGCCCGCGCCTGCCTCCGCGCCCGCTCCCCGCAAGATGAGCCCGTGGCTCAAGATCGGCCTGGAGATCGGCCCGCTGGTGCTGTTCTTCATCGCCAATGGGCGGGGCGGCATCTATGTGGCGACCGGCGTCTTCATGGTGGCGACGCTGCTCGCGCTCGGCGCCATGTGGGTGCTGGCCCGGCGCATCGCGGTGATGCCGCTGGTGTCGGCGCTGGTGGTGATGGTGTTCGGCGGCCTGACGCTGTGGCTGCAGGACGACCATTTCATCAAGCTGAAGCCGACCATGGTGAATGCTCTGTTCGGCGTGCTGCTGCTCGGCGGGCTCTGGTTCCGTAAGCCGCTCCTGCCCTATGTCTTCGACGGCATGGTGAAGCTCACTGACGAGGGGTGGCACAAGCTCACCATCCGCTGGGGCATCTTCTTTCTGGTGATGGCGGTGCTGAACGAGATCGTCTGGCGCTCGGTCTCCACCGACACCTGGGTCACCTTCAAGACCTTCGGCTACCTGCCGATGACCTTCGCCTTCGCCATCGCCCAGGCCCCGCTGATGAGTCGCTATGAGCTGAAGGACGGCTCCGGCGCCAAATGATGCCGGATAGAATTTCACACGCCCGCCGTTGACGGCGGCGCGCCCAGTCCCCATAAGCCCGAAAGAGGGCGCTCCATGCTGACGAAAAAGGGAAAATACGGTCTCAAGGCGGCGGTCCACCTGGCGCGTCTGCCGCCGGGCGGCTCCACGCAGGTGGCGGACATCGCCGAGGCCAACAATATCCCGAAGAAATTCCTCGACGTGATCCTCGGCGAGCTGCGCAACGCCGGCTTCCTGTCGTCCAAGAAGGGCAAGCTCGGTGGCTACCGGCTGGCCAAGCCCGCGGACGACATCATCGTCGGCGAGATGATCCGCGCCTTGGATGGCCCGCTGGCGCCCTTCCCCTGCGCCAGCCGCAACGCCTACGAGCCGTGCGAGGATTGCGACATCGCCACTTGCGAGGTGCGCCTGCTCATGGTGCGGGTGCGCGACGCCATCGGCACGGTGCTCGACACCTACACCCTCGCCCAGATGCGGGACCTCTCCCAGGAACAGCTCGCCTCTTTCGTGGACTACATCTGAGCCCCACCCTTCCTCACTGCTGCGCGGCGAGGAAGGTGCGGAAGCGGGCCAGCGCCACGGCGAAGAACAGCGCGCCGATGCCGAAGGTGGCGGCGAAGCGCGGCCATACCGTCTCCAGCCCCGCGCCCCGGTAGAGAATGGCCTGCGCGAAGGCCACGAACTGGGTGGAGGGCGAGGCCTGCATGGCCACCTGCAGCCATTGCGGCATGCTCTCCAGCGGCGTGAAGCCGCCCGACAGCATGTTCATGGGCAGCACCACGAGGAAGAACAGCAGCCCGAACTGCGGCATGGAGCCGGCCAGCGTGCCGAGGAAGATGCCCAGCGACGCGGTGAAGAAGAGATAGAGCGCGGCCCCCGCCAGGAACAGCGGGATCGAGCCCGCGATGGCGACGCCCAGCACCCCTTTCAGCACGGCGATGAGGCTGACCAGGGTGGCGACGAGGATCACCGCCCCGTTCGCCACCACCTTCGCCAGCATGATCTCGGACGGACGCACCGGCAGCACCAGCAGGTGCTCCAGCGTGCCGTGCTCGCGCTCGCGGATCAGCGCCGCACCGGCCAGCAGCACCGAGAGCATGGTGATGTTGGTGATGAGACCCATGGTGCCGGTGAACCAGGAGGATTCCAGCCCCTGGTTGAAGGCGGCGCGGATCTGGAGGTTGACCGGGCTCGCCACGCCTTCGGAATGGCGCAGCACGAAGCGGTTCACCTCGGTCTGGAAGATGGCGGAGATGTCGTTGGCCCCGAGCCCGGCCTGCATCAGCGCCGTGGCGTCGATGAGCAGTTGCACCTCGGGGCTGCGGCCGGCGAGCACGTCCGCCTGGAAGTTGGGCGGGAAGTTGAGCACGAAGGTGTAGCGCGCCGCATCCATCACCGGGTCCACGTCCTGCGGGGCGATGGGCACCGGGCGCTGGAAGGAGGGCGGCAGCAGCGCGTCGAGGATGGCGTTGGAGAGGGCGGAATTGTCCTCGTCCACCACCGCCACGGCGGCGCGGTTGAGATCGTGCTTCATGCCGTTCGCCTGCAGCACGATGGCGAGGGTGAAGGCGTAGACCACCAGCACCAGCAGCGCCCGGTCGCGCCACAGGCCGAGCAGTTCCTTGCCCACCAGCCAGTGGACATTGGCCAGCGGCAGGCGGCGGGGCGTCTTCGCCTTGAGGGGGGAGGGGGCGGGCGCGGCCATGTCAGGTCTCCTGCTTGCGCAGGATGAGGAAGGCGATGGCGAGCAGCGCCGGCCAGAAGGCGGCGGTGGCCAGGATGAAGGGCACAAGCTCGGTGAAGCTCAGCCCCTTGGTGAAGGCGCCGACGCTCACCCGCATGAAATAGGTGGTGGGGAAGAAGGTGCCGAGCACCCATCCCCCGCCCTCCAGCGAGGCCACCGGCTGGAGCATGCCGGAGAATTGGGTGGCGGGCATCATGGTGCCGATGGCCGTGCCGAACAGCGCCGCCACCTGCGTGTTGGTGAGGGTGGAGGAGACGAGCCCGATGGCGGTGGTCGCCAGCACATAGGCGAAGGCGCCCAGCGCCAGCCCGAGGAACGAGCCCTTCAGCGGCACCCCGAACAGGAACAGCGCCATCAGCACCATGACCACGAAGTTGAACAGCGCCACGCCCACATAGGGCGCCTGCTTGCCCAGGAGGAATTCCAGCTTCGTCACCGGGGTGACGTAGAGGTTGGTGATGGAGCCCAGCTCCTTCTCCGTCACCACCCCGAGCGCGGTGAGGATGGCCGGGATGAAGATGAGCATCAGCGCGATGTTGGCCGGCACCATGGCATCGAGGCTGCGGAAGGACTGGTTGTAGCGGTAGCGCATCTCCAGCCCGGCGAAGGCGGAATAGGCGCGCCCCGCCGCCTGCGCCGCATCGGCGAGGAAGAGGGTGTGGACCGCCTCCACATAGCCCTTGATGGTCTCCGCCCGGAACGGCATGGCGCCGTCAATGGTCACCAGCACTTCCGTCTGCCGCCCGGAGCGCAGGTCTGCGCCGAAGCTCGGCGGCAGCTCGATGGCGAAGGCGATGGCGTTGGATTTCAGCCGCTGGTCGAGGTCGTCCGGCGAGGTCAGCGGCGGCTGGATGCGGAAATAGGTGGAGTGGGCGAAGCCGTCGATATAGGCGCGGCTTTCCGGGGTCTGGTCGCGGTCGAGCACGGCGAAGCGCAGGCGGTCCACGTCGAGCGTGATGCCGTAGCCGAAGATGATCATCAGGAACGCGGTGCCGAGCAGCGCGAAGGCGAGGCGCACCGGGTCGCGCTTCAGTTCCAGCGTCTCGCGCCAGGCATAGGCGGCGAGCCGGCGGGGCGAGAAGGCGGACGGCTTGCCACCGGGTCGGGGCTGGGGCGGCGGCAGCCGGGCTTCGGTGCCGGCGGCGCGGCCGCCCATCTCCATATAGGCGACGAACGCTTCTTCGAGGCTGGCGGCCTGCTTTGCCGCCTTCAGCGCCTCCGGCGTGCCGGTGGCGATGACGCGGCCAGCGTGCATGAAGGAGATGCGGTCGCAGCGCTCCGCCTCGCCCATGAAATGGGTGGAGACGAAGATGGTCACGCCCTCCTCGCGGGAGAGCCGCTGGAGATGGTCCCAGAAGCCGTCGCGGGCCACCGGATCGACGCCGGAGGTGGGCTCGTCGAGGATCAGCACCTCCGGCTCGTGCAGCACCGCCACCGCCAGCGACAGGCGCTGGCGCACGCCCAGCGGCAGGCCGTCAGAGAGGTCGTCGAGATGGTCGGTGAGGTCGAAGGTGGCGACGAGATCGGCGATGCGCTTTTTCGCTGCCTCCTCGGGCAAAGCGAACAGGCGCGCGTGCAGCTCCAGATTCTGCCGGACGGTGAGTTCGCCATAGAGCGAGAAGGCCTGCGACATGTAGCCGACGCGCCGGCGCGTCTCGATGTCCTTGGGGTCCACCGGCACGCCGAAGAGCAGCGCCTCGCCGGAACTCGCCGGCAGCAGTCCGGTGAGCATCTTCATGGTGGTGGACTTGCCGCAGCCGTTGGAGCCGAGGAAGCCGAAGATCTCGCCGCGGCGGATGGTGAAGCTCACATCGTCCACCGCGACGAAATCACCGAAGCGGCGGGTGAGGCCGCGGGATTCGATGGCCACCGGCGCGTCGGCCGGAATGGCCG
Organism: Xanthobacter sp. DMC12; assembly: GCF_056314105.1. NCBI lineage: Bacteria > Pseudomonadati > Pseudomonadota > Alphaproteobacteria > Hyphomicrobiales > Xanthobacteraceae > Xanthobacter > Xanthobacter sp. DMC12. The sequence continues at coordinate 384,793 of NZ_JBQUYZ010000002.1, forward strand.
CCACCGGCAGGGCTGCTTCGCCGTCGCCGCGCTGGCCTTCCGGGAGCAGGGCGATGAAGGCGCGCTCCAGGGTCGGCTGGCCGGTGCGGGCGAGATGCTCGGCGGGGCTGCCGTCGGCGAGGATGCGGCCGTTGTCCATCAGCACCACCCGGCCGAAGCGGGCGGCCTCCTCCATATCGGCGGTGGCGACGAGGAGGGTGAGGTGCGGGCGGTCGGCGCGAATGGTGTCCACGAAGTCCCAGAACTGCCGTCGGGAGAGGGGATCGACGCCGGTGGTGGGCTCGTCCAGCAGCAGAAGGTCGGGGTCGTGGACCAGCGCGCAGCACAGGCCAAGCTTCTGCTTCATGCCGCCGGAGAGCTTGCGCATGAGCCGGTCGGCAAACGGGTCGAGCCCCGTGGCGGCGAGCAGCGGCGCGACGCGCGCGCCCTTGGTGGCGGCATCCTCGCCGAACAGGCGGGCGAAGAAGGCGATGTTCTCGGCCACCGAGAGGTTGGGGTAGAGGTTGCGTCCCAGCCCCTGCGGCATGAAGGCGATGCGCGGCTGCGCCTCTTCCCGCGCGCGGCGGGACGAGAAGTCCGCCCCCAGCACCTCTACCTGGCCGGTCTGCATGCGTTTCGCCCCGGCGATGAGGCCGAGCAGGGTGGACTTGCCCACCCCGTCCGGCCCGACGAGGGCGACGGCGGCGCCTTCCTCAATGGCAAGGTCCACCCCGTCCACCGCCTGCGTCTTTCCATAGGCGTGGCGGATGCCGGCGAGCCGGACGGCGCTGGCGCGCGCCGCCTCAGCGGCCTCGCTCACTTTTGCGCTCCCGTATCCTTGGCTCCCGCGTCCTTGGCGTCGGCATCGGCGGCGTCGCGCACGAGGTCGGACTCAAGCCACGCGGGCCACTGGGCGGCGGGATCGAGCCGCACATAGCCGACGCCGGTGACGCCGGTCTTCACATGCTCCAGATACTTCTCGACCAGCGGCCGGGAGATGCGCAGCTTCACGCGGAACATCATGCGGTCGCGCTCGCGCTGGGTTTCCACCTGCTTGGGGGTGAACTGGGCGCGGGCCGAGACGAAGGAGACGGCGGCCGGCACCGCGCGGTCGGGCAGGGGCTCCAGCAGCAGCCGCGCCGGTGTGCCGAGGCCGATGCGCCCGGCGTCGGCGGCGGGCATGAAGATGGTCATGTAGACGTCGGAAAGGTCGATGAAGGTCATCACCTTGCCGCCCGCGCCCAGCACCTCGCCCGGCTCGGCGAGCCGATAGATGACCCGGCCCGACTTGGGGGCGATGAGGGTGCCATCGGCCACGAGGCGCTTCAGGCGGTCCACCTCGGCTTCCGCCGCGCGGATGGCGCTCTCGCTCGCCGCAAGGCTCGACTGGGCGGCGGCCAGCGCGGCGGCGGCGGTGAGCTTGGTGGTGCGATACTGGTCCACCTTCTGCTCGGTGGCGAAGCCCTTGGCGACGAGGGTTTCCTGCCGCTCCAGCTCCTTGGTGGCGAGGTCCAGCTCGCCCTTGCGCTGCTCCACCACATGGAAGGCCGTGTCACGGGACTGGCGCGCCTGCGCGGCCTGCGCGTCCGCCGTGCGCAGGGCCGCCTCGAGGTCCGAGACGTCCATGTGCGCGACCACCTGGCCCTGCTTGATGAAGTCGCCTTCCTCGGCGAGCACGTCCAGCACCCGGCCGGCGGCCTTGGTGGCCACGTCCACCTCGGTGGCCTCGATGCGTCCGTTGCCCTCGGCAAAGCCGGGGGGCAGGGCGCGGCTGCGGTGCGCGAGATACCACGCTCCGGCGCCGCCTGCGGCCGCGAGGGCGACGATGACGGCAAGAATGGCGAGGGAGCGCTTCATAGGGACACCTTCAGGGGGCTGGCACGCCCCCGCGATGCCGATCGAGAATGGCACTCCCGCGGGGCGTCGGGGACCGTCTCTGTGTCAACACTTTACCGCAGCGCACACGTCTGGCGTTGATTGAGGTCAACGGCTGTTCACCCGCCGTCCGCCTCCCGCTGCAAGGCGATGGCGCCCGCCGGGTTGCGCACTTTGGCACCGGCGATGAGGTAGAGGAAGACATCGCGTTTGGCCGCCTTCTTCCCCTTCGCTTTCTTGTCGGGCGTACCAATCTCGGGCAGCCCATCGGGCACCTTGCCGTCCTCCCACGCCTTGGCCGCCTTCGCCCAGCGGGTGAGATCGGCGGCGCCATAGCCGGTCTCGATCTCCTCCTGGGTCTGCTGGAGGCGGGCGTAAGTGAAGTTCGCCGTCAGGTCGGGGATGGCGGGATAGGTCTCGTGGTCGGCGAAGACGATGGCGACGCCATGCTTGCGGGCCAGTTCCACGAACTCGGGCACCACGAACGAGGGGTGGCGCACCTCCAACGCATGGCGCAGGGCGACGCCTTCGTGCGCCTTCGGCAGCAGCGCCATGAAGGCGGCCATGTCGTCCGGGTCGAACGCTTTCGTCGCCGCGAACTGCCAGTTGATGGGGCCGAGCCGGTCGCCCATCTCGACGATGCCGCTGGCGATGAATTTGCCGACGCTCTCCTCCGCCTCCGCCAGCACGCGGCGCTGGGTGACGTAGCGCGTCGCCTTGAGCGCGAAGACGAAGCCGTCCGGCACTTGCCGCGCCCAGTCGGCGCAGGATTTGGCCGAGGGTGTGCGATAGAAGGTGCCGTTGATCTCGATGGTCTTCAGCACGGAGGCGGCGTGCCGCAGCTCCTTCGCATGGGGCAGGCCTTCCGGATAGAAGACGCCGCGCCACGGCTCGAACGTCCAGCCGCCGATGCCGACGCGTATGGCCATCTCTTCCTCCTCTGGCGTCCCGGCCGTCACGGCAGCGGCAGGACGTGGGAATATTTCACCTGTTCCAGCGCGAAGGAGCTTTCGATGGAGGCGATGCCGTCGAGCCGCGTGAGCTTCTCCTTCAGGAAGCGCTCATAGGCATCGAGATCGGCCGCCACCACCCGTAAAAGGTAATCGCGCGGGCCGGTCATCAGATAGCATTCCAGCACCTCCGGCCAGCCCCGTATGGCCGCCGAGAAGGCATCCAGCGCCTCCTCCTGCTGGCGTTCCAGCTTGATGGAGACGAACACGCTCACCGGCAGCCCGGCCTTGCGCTGGTCGAGGACCGCGGCATAGCGCGAGATCAGGCCTTCCTCCTCCAGCGCCTTCACGCGCCTGAGGCACGGCGACGGGGAGAGGCCCACTTCGCCCGACAGTTCCGCGATGCTCTTGCGCCCATCCGCCTGCAGCGCGGCGAGGATCTTCCGGTCGATTGCGTCGAGGCGCATGATCCTGCTCCGGTGGCTGCGGTCCGCAGCATTTTATGGCGCAGATCGCGGCGAGGTAAGGCCGATTCGGCCGGAAACGCCGCTTCGGCCACGCTACACTCGGCGCCGGGCCGATGCTCCGGTCCCGAAAACATCCGCGCCGAGGAAACGCCATGGCCTCCCCCCGTTCCACCCCACCCGCCCTCAAGACCCCGCCGTCGGCCGCCGATCTCGCGGTTTTGGCCGAGCTGGAGAAGAAGGTGCTGTGGCTGGCGAGCTGGATGATCCACAACGCCAACCATCTGCGGCCCGGCACGGACGGCCTCAAGGTCGGCGGTCATCAGGCCTCCTCGGCTTCGCTGGCCGCCATCATGAGCGCGCTCTATTTCCACGTGCTGCGCCCCGAAGACCGGGTGGCGGTGAAGCCCCATGCCAGCCCCATCTTCCACGCCACCCAGTATCTGCTCGGCCGGCAGGACCGCGCGCGGCTGGAGAATTTCCGCGGCTTCAAGGGCGCCCAATCCTACCCCTCGCGCACCAAGGATGCCGACGACGTGGACTTCTCCACCGGCTCGGTGGGCCTCGGCGTGGCGCAGACGCTGTTCGCCAGCCTCGCGCAGGATTACGTCCACGCCCACGGCCTCGCCGGCGACCGGCCCAAGGGGCGGATGATCGCCCTCGTGGGCGATGCGGAGCTGGACGAGGGCAACGTCTTCGAGGCCCTGCTGGAGGGCTGGAAGCACGAGGTGCGCAACACCTGGTGGATCATCGACTACAACCGCCAGAGCCTCGACGGCGTGGTGCGCGAAGGCCTCTACGAGCGCTTCACCGGCATCTTCGAGGCCATGGGCTGGCAGGTAGTCGTGCTGAAGTACGGCACCCTGCAGCAGGCCGCCTTCGCCGAGCCGGGCGGGGAGGCTTTGAAGCGCTGGATCGACACCTGCCCGAACGCCGAATATTCGGCCCTCACCTTCCAGGGCGGGGCCGCGTGGCGCAAGCGCTTGATGGACGATCTCGGCGACCAGGGGGACGTTTCCGCCCTCATCGCCCGGCGGACCGATGCCGAACTCTCCGCGCTGATGACCAATCTCGGCGGCCACGACATCGCGTCCCTCATCGCCGCCTTCGATGCCATCGACCACGACCGCCCGGTGGCCTTCCTCTGCTACACGGTCAAGGGCTTCGGCCTGCCGCTGGCCGGCCACAAGGACAACCACGCCGGCCTCATGACCCCGACCCAGATGGAGGCGCTGCGCGCGTCCATGAACGTGGGCGCCGGCCGCGAGTGGGAACCCTTCGAGGGGCTGACGCACCCTGAAGGCGCGCTGCGCGCCTTCCTCGATCGCGTGCCCTTCGCGCAGGGCGGCCCGCGCCGCTATGCCGACCCGGCGCTCGCCGTGCCCGCGCTCGCCCCGCCGCCCAATCCCAGCATCTCCACCCAGGCCGGCTTCGGCCTCATCCTGCAGGATCTGGCGAAGGGCGACAGCCCGCTCGCCGACCGCATCGTCACCACCTCGCCTGATGTGACCGTCTCGACCAACCTTGGCCCGTGGGTGAACCGGCGCGGCCTCTTCGCCCATGAGGCGCTGGCCGACGTGTTCCGCCGCGAGCGCATTCCCTCCACCTTCGCCTGGGAGTTCTCGCCCAAGGGCCAGCACATGGAGCTCGGCATCGCCGAGATGAACCTGTTCCTGACCCTCTCGGCCTTCGGCCTGTCCCATTCCCTGTTCGGCGCCCGCCTCGTGCCGGTGGGCACGCTCTATGACCCCTTCATCTGCCGCGGGCTCGATGCGCTGAACTATGCCTGCTACCAGGATGCCCGCTTCATCCTCGTCGCGACGCCCTCCGGCATCACGCTGGCGCCCGAGGGCGGGGCGCACCAGTCCATCGCCACACCGCTCATCGGCATGGCGCAGGATGGCCTCGCCGCCTTCGAACCGGCCTTCGTGGACGAGCTGGCGGTGCTGATGGAATTTGCCTTCGACTATGTGCAGCGCGACGGGGAGGGCGCCGCCGACGAGCGCAACTGGCTGCGCGACGAGACCGGCGGCTCGGTCTATTTCCGCCTCTCCACCCGCCCGCTGGAGCAGCCGAAGCGCGTGTTCACCGAGGCGCAGAAGCGCGCCATCGTGGATGGTGCCTACTGGCTGCGCGAGCCGGGTCCCAATTGCGATGTGGTGATCGCGGTGCAGGGGGCGGTGACGCCCGAGGCCATCGATGCGGTGGCCCTCATCGCCGAGGACCGCCGCGATGTGGGCCTCCTTGCCGTCACCTCCGCCGACCGCCTCAACGCCGGCTGGACGGCGGCCGCCCGCGCCCGCGAGCGCGGGTTCGCGGCGGCTGAGAGCCATGTGGAGCGGCTGCTGGCTCCCCTGCCGCGCCATTGCGGGCTCGTCACCGTCATCGACGGCCATCCCGCGACGCTCGGCTGGCTCGGCGCCGTCGCCGGCCACCGGGTGCGGGCGCTGGGCGTGGAGCATTTCGGCCAGACCGGAACGCTCGCCGATCTCTATGCCCATTACGGCCTCGACACCGCCGCCATCATCGCCGCCGCGCAGGGCATCTCGTCCGGCCGGCCGCTGCGGCACCTGAAGGCGGTGTGAGGGGCCGCGCCTCACCTACTGGTGGCGCTGGACTCCGGCGTTTCCCTGCTCCGGCTGCGAAGATCCGTTCATGTTCCCGCGTGACCTTCGCGCGACCGCTTGTCCTCCGCCCAAACGTCCGCTAGAAGCGCACGACCACGCCACCGGCGTCATGGATATCCTCGCGGATTTCCTCCGGCGCCGGCTCTGCGGAGAGGTGGCAGAGTGGTCGAATGCACCGCACTCGAAATGCGGCATACGGGCAACCGTATCGGGGGTTCGAATCCCTCCCTCTCCGCCAGTTTCCCTGTAGGCGCCTGATTTCACTGGCGCCAATCGGCCAACTCGTTCGCGCAGCCCGTCTTTGGTACAGCAAGACGGTACAGCACGGTAGCCAATTACAAGCTCCCCATCTTATGCGAGGGCGGGCCGCCTACGGCTCGGCCGAAACCGGTCTTTCGTTCGTCGACTTGGATCATGCCGGTGGCGCAGACATTCTCCTGTCTTCTCAGCACGGCTGCGACGGCATGGGTAAAGGAGTGGACTGCTCGACCGGCGGCTGCAAGCTGATCATCTGGAAGCAGGTCGGTCCCCGGGAGTGGCGGCGGGTGTTCGAGGAGACCGTCGCGCCCGCCCCTTTGATCGCCACGGATAGCCAGAACCGGTTCGGCGGCTTGATCGTCACACGTGGGACCTGATCTTGATTGTCCCAAATCCACCCAGGCGTGCTGTATCGGCCAATTCCTGATAAAGTGGAGCCTGTAAGTAGAGAAACGAAAGCTATTTAATAATAAATAACGCCTTCCTTCAGTGCTGTATTTTAAAATAACTCAATCAATATTTACAGATCCAATCCGATTTGAAATCATTTCCCAAGGCTTTCAACAAGCAAATCCCCTGTAGCAAGGATGTGAATCCGCAACGTATCGCAGGCGCGCTCAATGTCCCTCATTTCGCAGCGCTGCAATATTTCACGATGCTCGATCTGTGATTGCTCGGAGTGATGGGTCTCCTCCCATGTAAAGCGCAGGTACCTCTCGAAATTCAGCCGTAAATTCTTGATGAGCTCAAGCGTGCGCTCCTTGCGTGCGGGCGCGTAGAGAAGCTCATGAAATCGGGCGTTCAGAAGAATTCTGGCGTCTACGGTGCCGGCGGCGTCGAGATCGTCCAATGTGCGCCCGCACTGCTGAAAGTCGGACCTCACCATGTTGGGGATCGACCATCGCAGGGCCTGGCATTCCAGCAGGGCGCGCAATTGGGTGATTTCCCAGGCTTCGTCGGCGCTCAGCTTCGCCACGCTGACCCCGCGCCGCGGCTCCGCCTTGAGGAAGCCTTCGGCCGTGAGCTGGCGAAACGCTTCGCGGACGATCATCTGGCTGACGCCATATTGCGTGGCCAAGGCATCCTGCCGGAGCCTTTCCCCGCCTTTGAGCCGATTGTGCATGATCGCGTTGCGCAGTTCATCGCACACGATGGCCGAGGCCGTGCGGCCGAGCGTCGGCGTCTCGCGGCTTTTATCCACCTCATGCAGATCGACCATTCCGCCTTCACCTTCAAGCGATAGTGCCTCGCGTCCGCAGTGCGGCACGATACCCGTGTCTTGGTGAGTGATAGCCCCGGTTCGATCCTGACGAAAGCCCTGTAGGGCCATTCCGTGCCGTTTGCGGGGCGACATGGCGCGCAGGTCCTTGACGGGGCGGAGCCGTTTCCGTAATTAGCGATTATCGCTAATTTAGACGGACAGCTTCTCTCCATGATCCGCCTCGCCGACTTTGATGCCGTGACCTTTGACGTCTATGGCACGCTTATCGATTGGGAGCCCTCCATCGCCGCCTTTCTCGGCCGCTGGGCGGAGCAATCCGGCGTCGTCGCCAGCGATGAGGATCTCATCATGGCGTTCGACCGCGCCCGCGCGGACATCCAGAAAGAACGCCCCGCACACCTTTATCCTGAGGTTCTGCGGCGCTGCTTCGACCGCATCGCCAGCGAACTGCAACTGCCTGCCGACCCTGACCTTCGCGAAGCCTTCGCCGCCACCCCCCATCACTGGCCCGCGTATTCCGACGTGCCTCAGGGGCTGAAGGCGCTGCAGGCCCGCGCCAAGATCGGCGCACTGTCAAATATCGATAATCCGTCCCTCGCATCCTCCTGCGCGAAGATGGGCGTTACCTTCGATATCGTGGTCACCGCAGAGCGCGTGGGCGCCTACAAGCCAAGCCCGGAGCATTTTCAGACTGCGCTCGCGGACCTCGCCGTACAGGGAATCGATCCCTCGCGCATTCTTCATGTGGGCCAGAGCCTGCGCGCCGACATCACACCCGCCAACCGGTTCGGCCTGACCTCCATCTGGATCAACCGGCCCAACCGTCTGCTCGGCCTCTCCGGCGAGGGGGCGGCGGAGGCGCGGCCGGACCTCACCGTCTCGAGCCTTGCGGAAATGCTCGAAGCCATCGGTTGAGTGCCCACATAAAAACCAGAGGGGACACCATGAACCATGCCTTGTCGGCCGCCATTGGCGCGGTCATCGCCTCGCTCCTTTTCCTCCCCGCCGCGCAGGCCCAGTCGAGCGATGGGGTGCTGGATCGCATTCGCGCGAAGGGCGCCATCTCCATCGGCTATCGCGACGCTTCCATTCCCTTTTCCTTCGTCGATGCCCAGGGCAAGCCGCAGGGCTATTCCACCGACATCTGCCTGGAAGTGGCCCAAACGGTGAAGGCGGCGCTCGGCCTCCCCGATCTTCAGGTCAAGATGGTGCCGGTCAACCTGCAGAACCGCATTCCACTGGTGGCCAATGGAACCGTCGACATTTCCTGCGAGTCGGCGGTCAACACCATCGCCCGGCAAGGTCAGGTGGATTTTTCCTATCCCTTCTTCATCTCCCACACCCGCCTTCTGGTGAAGGACAAGTCGGGCATTGGCGAACTGAAGGACCTGGGCGGCAAGGTCATTGCCCTGCCCATCAATTCGGTGCCCGAGCGCCTGATCCGTTCGCTCATCGAGAAGGACAAGCTGAATATCCGCATCGTGCCGGTGAAGGACAATGCGGAAGGCTTCCTCGCCCTCTCCACGGACCGCGTGGACGCATTCGCCACCGACGACATCCTGCTCTTCGGCCTGCGCGGCAAGGCGCCCAATCCTTCCGACTACAAGGTGGTCGGTGCGCCATTGTCTTATGATTACTATGGGCTTCTGGTGCAGAAGAACAGCACCGTCTTCCTGTCCCTGGTGAATGCCACCCTTTCGCGCATGGCGCGCGACGGCCGGCTCCAGGCGCTCTACACCAAATGGTTCGGGCCCATGGGAGTTCCGCTCTCGCCGGATCTCGAGACCGTTTTCCACATCATCGCCGTTCCGGAATAGCGCGTCCCGCCAACGTCTTGCGCCCTGACAGAAGAATGCCGCGATGACCTATTCCTGGAACTGGGGCGTCCTCCTGCAGGAGCCCTATCTACAGTGGCTTGGCTGGGGCCTCGCCCTCACGCTCGCCATCTCCCTGAGCGCGCTGGTGATTGCGCTCTCGGTGGGGACCGCGGTCGGTGTCCTGCGCAGTTCGGACCATGCCGTCCTTCGTGCGGTGACCGGCGCCTATATCAGCGTATTCCGCAATATTCCCCTGCTGCTGCAGATGTTCCTGTGGTTCTTCGTGGTCCCGGAACTGCTGCCCGCAGGCGCCGGCCACTGGCTCAAGCGCGATCTTCCCTATCCGGAAATCGTCACCGCCATCGTCGCGCTCGGCCTGTTCACCAGTTCCCGCATCGCTGTCCAGGTGAGTGCGGGCATCGATGCGATGCCGCGCGGCCAGCGCATGGCGGCGAAGGCGGCGGGGCTGTCGCAGCTTCAGGCCTATCGGCTGGTGCTGTTGCCGCAGGCGCTGCGCATCATCATCCCGCCTTTGACCTCCGAAATCCTGACCATTTTCAAGAATTCGTCGGTGGCCCTCACCATCGGCGTCTATGAACTGACGACCCAGACGCAGCAGATCCAAAGCATCACGTATCAGGGCTTCGAGGCCTTCACGGCGGCCACGATCCTCTATGTGGCCATCGCCATGACGGTCACGGTGATCATGCGGGCCATCGAGCGGCGCGTCGCGCTGCCGGGCACCACTTCAGGGGGCCTCCATGTCCGCTTCTGACCTTGCGCCCATCACCAATTCCCTGCCTTTCCTGCTTCAAGGCCTGGGTCTCAGCGTCTTGCTCACCGCCATCGCCATGGCGGGGGGCATCGTCCTCGGGCTTGCGATCGCGCTGGTGCGGCTGACCCGCGTGCCGGTGCTCGCGCCTTTCGCCGCGCTCTATGTGAACGGCTTCCGCGCCGTTCCGCTGATCCTGGTGATCTTCTGGTTCTATTTCCTGGTTCCCCTTTTGCTGGGGCGCTCGGTCGGTGCGCTGTACTCGGTGCTCATTGCCTTCGTCATGTTCGAGGGGGCCTATTATTCGGAGATCATGCGGGCGGGCCTGCAAAGCGTCCGGGTGGGCCAATGGCAGGCGGCCAAGGCCTCGGGGCTCGGCTATCTGCAGACGGTGCGGCTCATCGCCTTGCCCCAGGCCCTGCGCAACATGGCGCCGCTCATGGTCACCCAAGGCGTGATCCTGTTCCAGGACACGGCGCTCGTCTACGTGGTATCGCTCCACGATTTCATGACATCTGTCAGTATTGTTGCGAACAATACGAGCAGCCCCGTCGAAATGTACGTGTTCGCGGCGCTCGTCTATCTCGCCATCTGCCAGCTCGGCAATGCGCTCGCTGGGCGGCTGAAGCGCGCGTCCCGGCCCGCATGATGCCCTGCCTTGGACCCACACACCCTCCAGCCATGGATGTGCCGATGACCTCGCATGAAATGATCAAGGTGGAAGGGCTGAGCAAGAGCTTCGGCCCTCTGGAGGTGCTGAAGGAGTGCAGCCTCACCGTGCGCCGGGGTGAAGTGGTGGTCATCTGCGGCCCGTCGGGGTCCGGCAAGAGCACCCTCGTCAAGTGCATCAACGGCATCGAGGAGTTCGAGCGCGGCCAGGTGTGGATCGAGGGCGAGGCGCTGCCCTCCCGCGGGCGGGCGGCGGCCCGGATGCGGGCGCGGGTGGGCATGGTGTTCCAGCATTTCGAGCTCTATCCGCACCTGACCGTGCTGGAGAATATCTGCCTCGCCCCGGTCCATGTCTTGAAGCGCCCGCGGACGGAGGCTGAGGCCAAGGCGCGCGCGCTTCTTGCCCGTGTCGGCCTCGCGGATAAAGAAGCCGCCTATCCCGCGCAATTGTCCGGCGGCCAGCAGCAGCGCATCGCCATCGTGCGGGCGCTGGCCATGGACCCGGTGGCCATGCTGTTCGACGAGCCCACGTCCGCGCTCGATCCGGAAATGATCGGCGAAGTGCTCGCGGTCATGCTGGAACTCGCCCGCGACGGCATGACCATGATCGTGGTCACCCACGAGATGGGCTTCGCCAAGTCCGCCGCCGACCGGGTGGTGTTCATGGACAAGGGCGCCATCGTCGAGATCGACGAGACGCAGGCCTTCTTCGCGGCGCCGCGATCAGAGCGGGCCCGCCTCTTCCTCTCCCGCATCCTGGCGCACTGACATGAACCCTTTTTCTATCCCGACCGCCGAGGACATTCTCGACGCCCGCCGCGCGCTTGCCGGCGTTGCCGTGGAAACACCGCTGCTGCGCTCCGACGCGCTGGACCGGCTGACCGGCGGCTCCGTCTTCCTGAAATGCGAGAACCTCCAGCGCACCGGCGCCTTCAAGTTCCGCGGCGCCTATAATTGCCTGTCGCGGCTCGACCGGGCGGCCTATCCCGGCGGGGTCGTGGCCTATTCCACGGGCAATCATGGCCAGGCGATTGCCACGGTGGCGCGCATGCTGGGCCTTTCCGCCACCATCGTCATGCCGCAGGACGCCCCCGCCGTGAAGATCGCCAAGGCCCGCGCGGCTGGGGCGCAGATCGTGCTCTATGACCGAAACCGCCAATCGCGCGAGGAGATCGCCGCCGAGATTGCCGCCCGCGCCCCCGTGGCGGTCATTCCGCCGGGCGACCATCGCCACATCATCGCGGGCCAGGCGACGGTGACGGCCGAGAGCCTTCAGCAGATGGGGGCGCAGGCACCCCATGCGATCCTGGTGCCGTGCGGTGGCGGCGGGCTCTCCGCCGGCACCTGCCTCGCGGTGGAGGCCGTTGGGGCGCGGTCGGAGGTCTGGGCGGTGGAGCCGGAGGGTTTCGACGACACGCGCCGCTCACTGGCCAGCGGCGTGCGGGAGAAGAATGCCGCCCTGTCCGGCTCCCTCTGCGATGCCTTGCTGGCCCCGCTACCGGCCGAATTGCCCTTCTCCATCAACCGCAGGCGCCTCGCGGGGGCGTTGACCGCCTCGGACGCGGATGTGCTGCGGGCCATCCGCTTCGCCTATGAGGAATTGCGGCTGGTGACCGAGCCGGGGGGCATCATCGCGCTCGCCGCCGTGCTGAACGAGCCCACCCGCGTGCGTGGGAAAACAGCGCTCGTCATCGTCTCCGGCGGCAATGTGGACCCCGGCGTGTTCAAGGCCGCCCTCGACCTCGATCCCGCCCCGCTCGGCTGGGCCGCGTAAGTCCCGGATCGCTCCAGCGCCATCTCACTCTTCTGTATCAAGGACACCTCGATGCCTTCCGCCCTCGACACGTTCGCCGCCCTCGCCACGGACAATGCCCCCGGCCAGGAGGTCCGCCAGGGTGCGGGTGACATGTCGCGTCTGATGCGCGGCGAGACGATGCCCGGCCAACGGGTGGACTTCTCCCACGGCGACGTGGACGCCTTCACCCCGACGCCGGGCGCGCTTGAGGCGTTCTCCGAGGCGGTGGAAGCGGGCGGGCGGCAGGCCTACACGGAATATCGCGGCGCGGCGGACATTCGCGCGGCGCTCGCGGAAAAGCTCGCCGCCTTCACCGGCGCGCCGGTGTCGCCCGATGCGGGGACCATCGTGACGCCGGGCACCCAGGGCGCGCTCTTCCTGGCACTCGGGGCGCTGGTGGCACCCGGCGACAAGGTCGCCATCGTCCAGCCCGACTATTTCGCCAACCGCAAGATCGTCCAGTTTCTGCGCGGGGAGCCGGTGCCCGTCCCCATGAACTATATGGCCACCTCGGTGGAGGCGGGCATTGACCTCGATCGCCTGCGGGAGGTGTTCGCGGCGGGGGCCAGGGTGTTCCTGTTCTCCAATCCCAACAATCCCACGGGCGTCGTCTATTCCGCCCGCGAGATCCGGGCCATCGCCGATCTTGCGGTGGAGTTCGATGTCACGGTCGTCGCCGACCAGCTCTATTCACGCCTGCTCTATGATGGCGAAACCTATACGCACCTGCGCGCCTGCGGCCTCCCGGAGGAGCGGGTGGTCACCATCATGGGGCCGTCCAAGACGGAGTCGCTGTCCGGCTACCGGCTCGGCATCGCCTTCGGCGCGCCCTCCGTCATCGATCGCATGGAGAAACTCCAGGCGATCGTCTCGCTGCGGGCGGCGGGCTACAATCAGGCGGTGCTGCGCACGTGGTTCAGCGAGCCGGAGGGCTGGATGGCGAACCGCATCCGCCTGCACCAGGCCATTCGCGACGACCTGCTCCAGCTGTTCCGCGATGGGGGCCTGCCCACACGCACGCCGAAGGCCGGGAGCTATGTCTTCCCCACCTTGCCGGACCTCGCGGTGAGCCTCCCGGATTTCGTGCGCCTGCTGCGGCACCAGGCGCATGCGATCGTCACGCCGGGCACGGAGTTCGGTCCGCACGGCCACAGCATTCGCCTCAACTTTTCCCAGGATCACGCATCGGCCATCGCCGCCACCAAGCGGATCGTCGCCATGGCCCACCTTTATGCCAAATGACGCCATGCCAAATGACGCCACGCAAATCGACCCGATGACCGGCGACCGTCCCGCGCGCCAAGCTATCCCGCCCCAGGGGCTCTATGTTCCTGCGAGGCGCCACAACGACCTCGTTTTCGTCTCGGGCATGACACCGAGGCGAAATGGGGTGCTGCTCCATGCGGGACAGGTCGCCGTCGATGCGCCCGTGGACCTCTATGAGGAGGCCGTGCGGCTTGCCACAGGCAATGCCCTGCAGGCCGCAGAGGCGCAGCTGCGAAGCGGAGAGCGGATCGCGTCCGTCCTGAGCCTGACGGTGTACGTGAACGCCCTGCCGGGCTTTACGCGTCATTCTCAAATCGCGGATATCGCCTCACGCCATATCCAGGACCGCATCCATGCAGCCCTGCCGAGCCGCGCCGCGATTGGCGTCGCGTCCTTGCCCGGAAATGCCGTGGTGGAAATCTCCATGATTGCGAGTGTGCAGTCCGACGTTTAGCCACGCGTGGAGCGCGCCAGTCGGTCGGGCCGCACAACGATGAGCACGTCTTGAGACGGACACATCGCACGGGATGACCACCCTTCAGCCAAGGCCGAACGTCTTCCTCAGTCCCTTCTCCACGGGGCCGGCGGGCATGAAGCGCCGCAGCTTCGAGAGGAGGGACGCCTCGCCCTTCGGCGTATGGCGCATTTTCCAGCCGTCCAGCGCGGCGCGCACAATCGTGGCGGCAACTGCATCAGGCGCCGGGGCCTTCTGAACGTTCTTCTGGATCGCTCGGGACACCACGCCGCGCTCGTTCTTGTATGCGGGAATAGTGGACGCGGTCTGCGGGGCGTTCAGATCAAGGTTGGTCTTGGTGAAGGACGGCTCGACGAGCGTCACACGAACGCCGAACTGGCGCACTTCGTGATCCAGGGTCTCGGACAATCCCTCAACGGCATGTTTGGAAGCCGCATACAGCGCCATGTAGGGCGCGGGCAGGAAGCCCAGGACCGAGCTGACATTGACGATGCGCCCGGACTGCTGGTCGCGCATGTATGGCAGCACGGCCTTGATCGTGCGCAGGAGGCCGAAGAGATTTGTGTCGAAGAGAGTCTGGGCCTCAGCGATCGACGTCTCCTCGGTCGCGCCAAGAAGGGTCACGCCCGCGCTGTTGACGAGCACGTCGATGCGATTGTCCTGCGCGATGATGGTCTGGATGCAGCGCTGGATCGAGGTCTCGTCGCGGACGTCCATCTCGACGAGCGTAACGCTTGGGATGGCTTGCGCTTTGGCAAGGTTCCGCACGGTTCCGTAGACGCGGCAGCCCCGTGCCGCGAAGTTCAGCGCGGTGGCGCGACCGATGCCGGATGAGACTCCGGTCACGAGGACGATTTTCTCGGACGACATGATTACTCCTTGGGTGTGCGGCTTGGATTCAGAGCGGCTGGAGCCTTCATGCGGCGGCGATCGCAGGGTGCGGTGCGTGGACAGGCGCGGCGCCCGCCTGGGCCTCATCCGGCGTTGCCTTGATGCGGAACCAGGCGGCGTACAGCGCGGGGATGAACAAGAGGATCAGCGCCGTGCCGACGGCGGTGCCGCCGATCAGCGTGTAGGCCATGGACCCCCAGAACACCGAGTGGGTCAGCGGGATGAAGGCGAGCACCGCCGCCAGCGCGGTCAGGATCACCGGCCGCGTCCGCTGGACCGTCGCCTCAATGACGGAATGATAATCGTCCAGCCCGGCGGCCTTGTTCTCCTTGATCTGCTCGGTCAGGATCAGCGTGTTGCGCATGAGGATGCCGGCCAGCCCGATCAACCCGAGGATGGCGTTGAAGCCGAAGGGCTGGTTGAACAGCAGCAACGTCGGCACGACGCCGGCGAGCCCCAGCGGCGCCGTCATCATCACCATGGTCATGGTCGAGAGGCTGCGAACCTGCAGGATGATGACGATGAGCATTGCGGCGATCATCAGCGGGAAGATTTTCACCAAGGCGACATTGGCCTTGAGGGATTCCTCGATGTTGCCGGCCATCTCGATGCGGTAGCCGACGGGTAGCGAGGCGATCAAAGGCTGGAGGGCCTGCATCACCTGCCGGGAGACCTCCGGCGGCTGCGTCGCTTCGTTGACATCGGCGCGGACGGTGATGACGGATGTGCGGTCGCGCCGCTTCAGGATCGGCTCCTCGAAGCGGATCTCGGAATGGCCCACCTGGTCGAGCGGAACCTGTCGGCCGGCGCGGCTCATCAGCGAGAAGTCCGCCAGCCGGGACGGGTCGAGCCGATTGTCGCCAGCGCTGCGCGCCACCACCGGCACGTTGCGAATATCCTCGCGCACCTGCGTCACGGTGAGGCCGGTCAGCAGCAATTGCATCTGCTGGGCCGCCTCGGCAGGGGACAGGCCAATGAGGTTGAGCCGGTCCTGGTCGGGAACGAAGCGCAGGACGGGCGCGCGGTTGCCCCAGTCGCGATTGGGCTGCCGGACGTCCGACACGCCGTTCATGAGCGTGAGGGCCTCCTGGGAGATGCGATAGAGTTCCGCCGGATCGGGACCCATGATGCGGAACTCGACCGGGAACGGTGTGTAGGGACCGAACACCAGCTGCGTCGCCCGCACGGAGGCTTCCGGCGCAAGCCCCCCGGCGATGGCCGTCCGGAGGTCGTGCTTGAGCTTTTCCCGCGCCTCGGCGTCCGGTGTCAGCACCACGATCTTGGCGAAGGACGGATCGGGCAGTTCCGGCGCCATGGCGAAGAAGAAACGCGGTGCGCCCTGACCGATATAGCTCGTGACGATCTTCGCCTCGGACTGCTTTTTCAGCCAGCGCTCCAGCTTTTCCACAGTCGCGGTGGTGGTCTCGATGCTGGTGCCTTCCGGCAGGCGCACTTCTACAAGAACCTCGGGACGATCCGAGGTGGGGAAGAACTGCTGCTTGACCGCTCCCATGCCCATGACGGAGAGCGCCATGGCGACACCCACGATCCCGCAGGTCATGAACTTGTGACGCACGGCGAACTTGATCACCGCGCGCAGGCGCCGGTAGTTGGGCGTGTTGTAGATCGCGTGGTGGCCGCCCTCGATCGGCTTGATCGCGGGCAGCATCTTCACCCCGAGATAAGGCGTGAAGACCACGGCGACGATCCACGACACGACGAGCGCGAAGCCGACCACCCAGAAGATGTTGCCGGCATATTCGCCGGCGGCGGACGCGGCGAAGCCGACCGGCATCAGGCCGATGATGGTCACGAGCGTGCCCGACAGCATCGGCGCCGCCGTATGGCTCCAGGCATAGGCGGCCGCCTTGGTGCGGTCCATGCCCTCTTCCATCTTCACCACCATCACCTCGATGGCGATGATCGCATCATCGACGAGCAGGCCGAGCGCGAGGATCAGCGCGCCCAGGGTGATGCGGTCAAAGAACCGGCCGGTCTCCAGCATGATGAGGAAGACGACGGCCAGAGTCAGCGGCACGGCGAGCGCCACGACGATGCCGACGCGCCAGCCCAAGGCGAGCAGGCTCACGAACAGAACGACGCCAAGGGCCATGACGAACTTCAGCATGAACTCGCCGACGGCCGCGTCGATGTTCACGGCCTGGTCGCTGACCTTGGCGAGCGTCATGCCAAGCGGAAGCGTTTCGGCAATCGCGCTGGAACGCGCCTCCAGCGCCTTGCCGAGCTCGAGGCCGTTCCAGCCCTGCTGCATGACCACGGCGAGCATGATGGCAGGCTCACCATCATGGCGGATGATGTAGGTTTCGGGGTCCTGATAGCCGCGGCGCACCTCGGCCACATCGGAGAGCTTGAGCGTCCGGCC
Organism: Xanthobacter sp. DMC12; assembly: GCF_056314105.1. Taxonomy (NCBI): domain Bacteria; kingdom Pseudomonadati; phylum Pseudomonadota; class Alphaproteobacteria; order Hyphomicrobiales; family Xanthobacteraceae; genus Xanthobacter; species Xanthobacter sp. DMC12. The sequence continues at coordinate 402,236 of NZ_JBQUYZ010000002.1, forward strand.
GCCGGCCACGATCGGTGTGTCCGCGATGGCTTCGATGCTGTCATAGGCGCCATCGAAACGCAGGAACACCTGCGGGCCGCGCGTGTCGATGGAGCCGGCCGGGGTCACGGTGTTCTGGCGCTGGAGCGCGCTGGCGATATCCTGAGCCGAAACGCCGAGCGTCGCGAGCTTGGCATAGGAGAATTCGACGAAGATCTGCTCGGGACGCTCGCCCAGGATGTTGATCTTCTTGACGCCGGGGACGTGCAGAAGATCCTGCCGGATCACCTCGGCCTGCCGTGCCAGCTGGCGCATGGGCATGCCCTTCGCCTTAAGGGCGTACAGGGCGAAACTGACATCGGAGAACTCGTCATTGACGAACGGGCCGAGCACGCCGGGAGGGAGGTTGCGCGCCTCGTCCCCCAGCTTCTTGCGCGCCTGGTAGAACTCCTCCTCGACGGCCGAGGGAGGCGTGTTGTCCTTGAGCGTGACCGTCAGGAAGGCAAAGCCGGGGCGCGCGATGGTCTCGACCCGGTCATACCAGGTCAGCTCCTGAATGCGCTTTTCCAGCGGCTCGGCGACGAGGTCCTGCATCTCGCGGGCGGTGGCGCCCGGCCAGGCCACGGTGACGGTCAGGGTCTTGATGGTGAAGGACGGGTCTTCCGCCCGGCCGAGCTTGACGAAGGCGTAGACGCCCGCAGCCGCCAGAAGAACGATGAAGAAGAGGGTGACGGCCCGTTCGCGTACCGCAAGGGCCGAGAGGTTGAAGCTCATTTGGATTTCCCCTCGACCAGGGCGGACGTTCTCACGGCCGCGCCGTCCTTCAGGAGATGCGCGCCAAGCGCGACGACTTCCGCGCCCAGTTCGACGCCGGTGACGGTGGCCACTTCGCCGCCCAGGCGCTTGATCTGGACCGGCGTGAAGCGGACGGTGGACGCGTTGCGGTCGAGAACCCAGACGCCGGTGCGGGAGCCGTCGTCCAGAACCGCGCCGATGGGCACGGTCACGGCGGCCTGCCTTTCGGGATTCAGGATGGTGATCGTCACGGTCGAGCCGAGCGGCGCCATGGCCGCGGCACCGTCCAGGACGTAGCGCGCCTCATAGGTTCGCGTCTGGGCGTCGGCGGCGTCCGACATCAGCCGCAGGTGCGCCGTGCTCGGCGCGGTATCACTGCCGTAGACGCTGGCCTTTGCCTGCGATCCCAGCACTGGCCGGATCGTTTCGGGAAGCGCCACGACGGCTTCGCGCGGTCCGGCGTGCGCCAGTTGGACCACGGTCTGGCCTGCCGTCACAACCTGACCCGGCTCGCCGAGGGTGGCGACAACGGTGCCGTCCGCGCCTGCCGTCAGCGTGGAATAGGTGGCTTCGTTCTCGGCGACATCGGCTTCGGCCAGGGCCGCGTCCAGCTGTGCTTGCGCGGTGTCCAGCGCCGCCTTGGCCTGCTCGTAACGCTGAGGGGTCGCGGCAAGGCCGCCCTTGACCAGCGTGGCGTACCGCTTTTCGTCTGCGGTTGCCTGGACGACCAGGGCGCGCGCAGCGGCTGCCGCGTTGCGTTTGGCGGTCAGGGCGAGGCGCAGGTCGGTGTCGTCGATCCGCATCAGGGGTTGCCCCGCCTTAACCTGCTGGCCGACATCGACCAGCCTCTCGATGATCTTCCCCGGGACGCGGAAACCGAGATTGCTCTGCACCCGCGCCTCGATGCGACCGGTAAGAGCGCGCTCGGCGCCTCTCACCGGAGCGGCCACCGCCACACGAACAAGCGGAGAGTTCTGCCGGGGGTCGCTCACAGACCCGGCATGGGGCGCTGAAAGCGACAGCACGATCGCGGCACCCACGCCGACAACCGCCATCGCTCCGCCGGCCACTACGAGAACGGGCTTCTTTTTCATGTCCGTCGCCACGTCATATTAGATTGCATTTGACCGCTATATCCGATATAGAAATCGAACGCAATCTAATTAGAGGAGATCAGGCATGCGCGTCAGTCGCATTCAGGCAGAGGAAAACCGGCAGGCCGTGATCAAGGTGGCGAGCCGCCTCTTTCGTGAACACGGCTTTGACGGCATCGGGCTCAAGGACCTGATGGCGGGTGCCGGCATGACGCAGGGCGCCTTTTACAAGCAGTTCGAATCAAAGGAGGATCTGGTCGCGCAGGCGTCCCGTCGCGCCTTGCAGGAGGCGCTTGACCGCTGGTCCGCCGCGGCCGCCTCCCGGCCTGACGATCCGCTCGCCGCCGTCGTCGATTTCTATCTCAGCGAAGGCCACTGCAGCGAAAGGTCCGAAGGCTGTCCCGTTGTGGCGCTCGGCTCGGATGCTGCGCGGCGCGGCACAGATGTGCGAGCGCCGTTTGAGGCGGGCCTCAAAGAGTATCTCGCTTTGCTGGGCGGATGGATCGGCGGCTCCGATCGCGGCGAGTCAGAGAGCAAGGCCATGGCTGTTCTTGCAACCATGGTCGGCGCCGTGCTGCTCGCCCGCGCGGTAAACGACCCGCAACTCTCGAAGAGCTTCCTGCAGGCTGCCGCCCAACAGGTGGCGACCATTTCCCCCGCCCCACACGCTCCCTCCGGCAAACACGCATGACGGACCAGGCGGGCCGGTGCGTCCACTTTAGAGCCAGCCGCGGCCCGAAAGGGGCGCCGGGGGTGTTCATCGACAGCGCCTGTCGCTCAGGCACGTGCGGAACCTGCATGGTGAAGGTGGCGAGCGGCAGGGTGCGGATGGGAACGGACGAGGCCCTCACGGCCGAGGAACGGCAGGCAGGCTACGTTCTCGCATGCCAGGCGACGCCGGACGGACATGTGGAGGTCGTCGCATGAGGGTCCCCCAATTCGGTCCGCGGGTCAAAGACGCCTGGGTCAACAAGCGGATCAAACTGAAGAAGAAGCGGAGCAAGAAAGTGGAAATGGTCGCGCGCCGTGACGTTCTGAAAGCAACGGCGACAATGGCCGCGGTCATCCCTGTCATCAGCGCGTCAACGTCAACGGGCGCGCAGCAGCTTGAGGCACCGGAACATGTCTCCCCGCAAGCGGCTCCGGCCACGACCCTCGGGGGGATCGCGCCCGGCCCCGATGTGCGGCTGACCATCGAACGCCGGGGGCCGGTCGTGCTGTTCGGCCTCAACCGTCCGCACCTTCAGAACCGGATCGATCCCGAGACGTTCCGGGCTCTGGCCAGGGCGATTTATGAGTATGACCACGACCCGTCACTGCGCGCCGCGGTGCTGTTTGGCCACGGCGATTGCTTCTCGCGCGGGATCGACGTCGAGGCCTATCGCGCGGTCGCGAATTCCGGTGGGCCTCTGGCGGGGCTGACCGACGTCATCAATCCCCTGAATTATGGGGTTCGGCGCACAAAGCCGCTCATCGCCGCCGTCCATGGCGACACCTGGAACCTGGCGCACGAGCTGTTCCTGGCAGCTGATATCCGGGTTGCGGCGGCGGACACGAATTTCGGTCAGGATGAGAATTCCCATGGGCGCTTCCCCGGCGGCGGCTCGACGGTTCGCTTTGTCCGCGAGGCCGGCTGGGGCAATGCCATGCGCTACATGCTGACGGGCGAGCATTGGAGCCCGGCCGATGCACGCCGCATGGGGCTCGTTCAGGATATTGGTGCCACGCCCCAGGACGCGATCCATTTGGCAGCGGCCATTGCGAACAAGGTCGCCGCCTGCGCGCCTCTCGGCATCCGGACGACCCTGATCTCTGCGCATCTGGCCATCGATGCCGCCGAGGCCACGGCATTCTCCAAGCTCAGCGCCCAGTATGGCGCGCTCTACCGCTCCCATGACTTCGTCGAGGGTCTTGCCGCCCTGGCCGAAGGACGGCCGCCCACGTTTCACGGCGATTGAGGTGGCCTCATGTTATCCAATGATCCTGGATCACGGAGGTTTCCGTGAATCGTTCGGTCCGAACACGACCCGATCGAAACGAAGTGCGCGCGCGCATCCTGGAGGTGGCTGAGGACCAGTTTCGCCGCACGGGCTATCAGAAGACGTCGGTGGCCGACATCGCCCGCGAGCTTGGGATGAGCCCGGCAAATGTCTACCGGTTCTTTCCGTCCAGAGAGGCGATCAACACGTCCATCTACGAGCGGCGGCTGAACGAGATCGCTGCCATTGCACTTGCAATTGCGCGGACAAACGAACGCGCAGGAAAGAAAATCGAGCAATTTTTGAACTCCGTATACCGGAGCAACAAGAGAATGCTCGTCCATGAAAAATACATGCATGATCTTATTGCAGACGCCACAAGAGAGAATTGCGCGGTGATTCATGCGCATTCCGAACGGATGGTCGCGATCTTGGAAGCAATCATACGCCAGGGCATCGAAACGGGCGAGCTCGATGTCCAAGATGCCGCGGAAGCCGCACGCGCGGTCACGTTCGCTTGCACGCCGCTCTTCCATCCGGTTCTGGTCGAGCAACATGTCCGGCACAGCGAAGATGCCGATACGTGCTTGCGCAACCTGATTCCCTTCATCCTGAAAGCTCTTGGTCAGATGGGTCGGTGACCGCCTCCGCGCGGCGACCGCCGCATGGCCCATTGCGAGCCATGCGGGTAATGCCCCAATGTTCGGTTGAAGGCCGTCTCAAGGGTCGAGAGGAGAACGGTCTCCACAGCCTCGAACCTGCTTAGAGGACGGGGCGCTTGAGCGGGGAGGGGCGATGACCGAGCAGGGCGTGCTGCGCATATCCATCGGTGTCACCCTGCTGCTGGCGCTGCTGGGCATCGTGTTCGGGCTGATGTCGGGCTCCTACGCCATCGTGTTCGATGGCGTCTATGCACTGACCGACGCCAGCATGACGGTGCTGGCCCTCGTGGTGGCGCGGCTGATCGCGACCTCCACCGCGCCGGGGGCGCCGGCGAAGGGGTTCATCGCGCATTTCACCATGGGGTTCTGGCATCTGGAGCCCATGGTGCTCGGGCTCAACGGCATCCTGCTCATGAGCGCGTCGGTCTATGCGCTCATCAATGCCGTGGGCAGCCTCATGTCCGGCGGCCGGGCGCTCGATTTCGACCAGGCGATCCTCTACGCCGTCATCACCGTGGCGGTGGCGCTGGCAATGGCGCTGTTCGTGCGGCGGGCGAACCGGGCGATCAAATCCGACTTCCTCGCCCTCGATGCCAAGGCGTGGCTGATGTCGGCGGGGCTCACGGCGGCGCTGCTCGTTGCGTTCATCGTCGGCCTTGCGGTGCAGGGCACGCCGCGGGCGTGGATCTCGCCCTATATCGATCCGGTGGCGCTGGCCCTCGTCTGCCTCGTCATCATCCCCCTGCCGTTCGCCACCGTGAAGCAGGCGCTGGCGGACATCCTGCTCGTGACCCCGCCGGCGTTGAAGGAGCATGTGGATCAGGTGGCCGCCGGCATCGTGGCGCGCTACGGCTTCCTCGCCTTCCGCTCCTATGTCGCGCGGGTGGGACGCGGGCGGCAGATCGAGCTTTATTTCATCGTGCCCCATGGCTGGCCGCCCATGCGGCTGGAAGACTGGGACGTGATCCGCGACGAGATCGGCGCCGCCATCGGCAACGACACGCCGGACCGCTGGCTGACCATCGCCTTCACCACCGACCCGGAATGGGCGGATTGAGGTCGGCAGTCCGGGAAAATTGGTCAGGCCAATATTCCGCTTGCGGCCTGACCAATCTCAAGCCATAGAGATTTCGCGCGCCAGCTGCCGATATTGGACTGACCAATATCCCGGTGCCGCCGCAGCCGCGAGGGGCGCTCTTGGCCGACCTAACCGACACCATCGAAGCCCTCATCGCCGAACGCGGCCTTCAGCCCGGCGCGCGCCTGCCGGCCGAGCGGGCACTGGCGGCGGAGCTGAACGTGTCGCGGCCGACCCTGCGCGAGGCCATCCGGCATCTTGCGAGCCGGGGCCGGCTGGTGAGCCGCCGGGGCGGGGGCACCTATGTGGCCGTGCCCGCGGACGCCCCGCTCGCCGAAACCCCGCTCTCCGTGGCGCTCGGGCCGCTGGCCGAGGTGGCGGCGGGAGAGCCGGGCTACTGGCACGACGTGATGGAAATCCGCAAATCGCTGGATGCGGACATGGCGTATCACGCGGCCCTGCGCGCCGGCCCGCAGGACAAGACGAACCTTCAGGCGGCGCTGGAGCATGTCCTCTCCGCCGCCGCCACCGATGCGCAGACGCAGGCCAAAGCGGATTCCGCCTTCCACATGGCGGTGGCCGAAGCCTCCCAAAACGTCGTGATGCGGCAGGTGATGGCGGGTCTCTTCGACCTGCTGCGCGCCTCCATCTCCCGGAGCCTCGAAAAGCTCTACCTCATCCCCAGCACCGCGCAGGCGCTGGATGACCAGCACCGCGCCATCGCCGCCGCCATCATCGAGGGCCGGCCCGAGGAGGCGCGCAAGGCCGCGCTGCTGCATCTCGAATTTGTCGAGGAAACCCTGCGCGGGATCGAGGACGACGCGGCCCGCCGCCTTCGCTCCTCCCGCGTCGCCCAACGCCAGCAAGAAAACCAGCAACAGAAAGAACTGACGCCGTGATCATCTCCTCCGCCTCGGACTATCGCGAAGCCGCCCGCCGGCGCCTGCCGCCCTTCCTGTTCCACTACATCGACGGCGGCGCCTATGCGGAGACGACGCTCGGGCGCAACGTCTCCGACCTCACGCTGCTCGCCCTGCGCCAGCGGGTGTTGAAGGGCGTGGGCGAGGTGGACCTGTCCACGACGCTGCTCGGCGAGAATCTCGCAATGCCGATGGCCCTCGCGCCGGTCGGCCTGTGCGGCATGTTCGCCCGGCGCGGCGAGGTGCAGGCGGCGAAGGCGGCGCTCGACAAGGGCATCCAGTTCACCCTCTCCACCGTCTCCGTCTGCCCCATCGAGGAGGTGCGCGCCAAGGTGGAGAAGCCCTTCTGGTTCCAGCTCTATGTGCTGAAGGACCGGGGCTTCATGAAGAACGCGCTGGAGCGCGCCTGGGCGGCGGGCATCCGCACGCTGGTGTTCACCGTGGACATGCCGGTGCCCGGCGCGCGCTACCGCGACGCGCATTCGGGCATGTCCGGCCCCAACGCCGCCGTGCGCCGCATGGTGCAGGCCGCCCTTCACCCCTTGTGGGCGTACGACGTCGGCCTGATGGGCACGCCGCACGATCTCGGCAACGTCTCCGCCTATCGCGGCCACAAGACCACGCTGGAAGACTATGTGGGCTGGCTCGGCGCCAATTTCGATCCCTCCATCGCCTGGCGCGATCTCGAATGGATCCGCGAGTTCTGGCAGGGGCCCATGGTCATCAAGGGCATCCTCGATCCCGAAGACGCGGAGGACGCGGTGCGCTTCGGCGCCGATGGCATCGTGGTCTCGAACCATGGCGGCCGGCAGCTCGACGGCGTGCTCTCCTCGGCCCGCGCGCTGCCGCCCATCGCCGACAAGGTGAAGGGCCGCCTCGCCATCCTCGCCGATTCCGGCATCCGCTCGGGTCTCGATGTGGTGCGCATGGTGGCGCAGGGGGCGGATGGCGTGCTGCTGGGCCGCGCCTTCATCTATGCGCTGGCGACCCACGGCCAGAAGGGCGTGGAGAATCTGCTCGACCTGTTCGCCAAGGAGATGCGGGTCGCCATGACGCTCACCGGTGCCCGCAACCTCTCGGAAATCTCCCGCGAGAGCCTCGTGCGCGACGTGGAGCAGCCGCTCAAGCATCTCTCCGCCGCGGCGGAGTGAGGGCGCGGGAGGAAAGTTCGGCCCCTTCGGACCGCTATACCGCAAGTCCCCGCGCCGCCATCTGCGGCGCGTAGCCGGCCCGCAGCACCTGCACCGTGGGCCGGGGCGTGAGCACGGTGGCGTCTGTCCCTGGCATCGGGATGGGCGGGCCGTACCCGGCGTGGCTCCAGCGGTGGAGCGCGCCGTGATCGACGAAGAAGGCGTCTTCCGGCCGCTCGTCGAGCGCGACGAAGGTGCCGGCCGGGAGATCGCGCAGGGCGGCGCGGAAGGTCACCTTCCGGCCGCGCGCAATGCGGGCCGCGTGCAGCGCCGTGTCCATGGCGCCGGCGGTCAGGGGCGCGCTCTCGGGCATGGCGAAGGCGCGCCGCCAGGCCTGCTTGAAGGCCTGATAGTCCGCGTGCCGGCATTCCCCGCAGGGCCGGTGGCCGGCGGCAAGGGCGACGGCCTCGTCCATGAAGAAGAGCGGCGTATAGCGGCGCGGATCATCGAGATCGAGACGCCGGCCCCGGAAGGACGTGACGCAGCAGACCCAGCCGCGCGCGTGCCAGAGCTTCTGCGTGCCGTCCGGCCGGCGCAGGTTGCCCCGGTTGCCCATGAGGAGGCCGCGTTCGGGCACCGCCTCGATGGTGCCGAAGGGTGTCACCCGGTTCTGCCGGTGCGTGCCGCCTGCCATGTCCCATGCCTCCGGGGATGCCCGGCGTCGGGAATAGGGGGAAGGGCGCGCCGCGCCAACCCGCTTCAGCCGGCGGGCTTGTCCTTCGGGCCGTAGGCGGCAAGGAACACCCGCACCGCGCGGCCGACCGTCCGTTCGATGTCCTCGGGCGTCGGCCCTCCGGACACGCCGAACATCAGCCCCTTCACCTGATTGCCCTGGCACAGGTTGAAGAACTCGAAGGCGGCGGCCTGGCAGTCGTCCACGTCGAGCCGGCCCAGTTCCACCTGCTTCTGCAGCAGTTCGGCGAGGCGGCGGCCGCCATAGCAGGGGCCGCTCTCGAAGAAGGTCTGGCCGATGGCCGGAAACTTCTCCGCCACGCCGAACACCATGCGCACGAGGCGGATGTGGTTCGGCCGGATCATCATGCTCATGAACGTGACGCCGATGCGTTTCAAAACGCTCCCGACGTCCGCATCGGCCTCGTCGAACTCGAACAGGCGCTCGGCGGACTGCCGGCGGTCGGCCTCCACCAGCGCGCGGAACAGGTCCGCCTTGCTCTGGAAATAGACGTAGATGGTGGCCTTGGAGACCGCAGCGGCGCGGGCGATCTCGTCCATGCTGGCGCCGTCGAAACCCTTGTGGAAGAAGACGCGTCGGGCGCCGTCGATGATGTCGAGACGCTTCTTCGCCTCCAGATCCTGCTCGGCGGGGGAGGGGGTGTCCGTCGCCTTCGCGCGTTCGAGTGCCTCGTTCATGTCCGCCCTCCTTCGGCGGTCTCCTGCATGGAACCCTTCCAGCATTTTGTCAAAGTAATTGACTAAACCGTTCAGTTCAATATAGTGGCTGCAGATTTTGACTAAACCGTTCAGTCAGGCCCCAGCTGGCCGGGAGAGACCAAGGTGGCTCAGATCAACAGGAAAGAGGCGGCAGCGCCCGCCATCACCCCCGAACCGCAGACGGATGCGCAGGCCGAAACCCCCTCGGCCGGCGTGACCGTGCTCAAGGCGCGGCGGGAGGAGACCCCTCCCGCCGCTGCGGTGGCGGAAGCCGAGGCCCCGGCCCCGGCCCCGGCCAAGGCCCGCTCGCGCAAGCCCCTCATCTTCGGGTCGGTGCTCGCCGTTCTGCTCGCGGCCGGCGGCTGGTACGGCACCCATTGGTGGCAGGTCGGCCGCTTCCAGGTCTCGACGGACGATGCCTATGTGGCGGCCGATACCTCGGTGATCGCGGCCAAGGTCGGCGGCTACGTGAAGAGCGTGGACGTGGACACGAACCAGTGGGTCAAGGCCGGCGACGTGATCGCCCGCATCGATGACGGCGACTATCGCCTCGCCCTCCAGTCTGCCGAGAACAAGATCGCCACCCAGCAGGCAACGCTGGCCCGCTTCGACCAGCAGGAGACGGCGGCCCGCGCCACCGTGGACCAGATGAAGGCGCAGCTCACCTCGGCGGAGGCCGACCAGAAGCGGGCGCAGGCGGAATTCGACCGGCAGGACAAGCTCGCCCGTTCCGATTTCGCCAGCCGCTCCACCCTGGACAATGCCCGCGCCGACAAGGACAAGACCGCCGCGAGCGTCGAGGCCGCCAAGGCCGCGATCGCGTCTGCCGAGGCGCAGGTGGTGGTGCTCGGTGCCCAGCGCACCGAGGCGGCGCACGTGCTCGACGAGCTGAAGACCGCCCGCGACCAGGCCAAGCGCGACCTCGATTTCACCGTGGTGCGCGCGCCCATCGACGGCGTGGTCGGCAACCGCGCGGTGCAGGTGGGTCAACTGGTGCAGACCGGTACACGCCTCGTCGCCGTGGTGCCGCTGGAGGGCGTCTATGTGGACGCCAACTTCAAGGAGACCCAGCTCGGTCGCCTGAAGCCCGGCCAGAGCGTGGATGTCTACGTCGATGCCTATCCGGACCATGAGTTCGCCGGCAAGGTGGTGAGCGTGTCGCCGGCCTCGGGCTCGGTGTTCAGCCTGCTGCCGCCGGAGAATGCGACCGGCAACTTCACCAAGATCGTGCAGCGCATCCCGGTGCGCATCGCCATCGATCCCAAGGTGCTCGCCAAGCGCGAGCTGCGCCCCGGCATGTCGGTGACGGCGACGGTGGACACCAAGTCCGCTCCCGCCACCTCCACCGCCGCCGCGCCCACCCCCTCGCCCGCGTCCTGACGCGCGCATCCCGAGCCTCGACAGGAGGCGGCCATGGCCGACACCCTGACCCTGAAGCCATCCGCGGCGGGAGCGCCTCCTGCCGCCCCCGCCGCGCACGTGGACGGGCGGCGCATGTTCGCCTTCCTGTGCATGGTGTTCGGCATGTTCATGGCGATCCTGGACATCCAGATCGTCTCCGCCTCCCTCGCCGAGATCCAGGCCGGCCTTGCCGCGTCGTCGGATGAAATCTCCTGGGTGCAAACCAGCTACCTCATCGCCGAGGTGGTGATGATCCCGCTCTCGGGCTTCCTGTCGCGGGCGCTGTCGACGCGCTGGCTGTTCGCGGCCTCGGCGGCGGGCTTCACGCTCATGAGCTTCATGTGCGCGACGGCCTCCTCCATCAACGAGATGATCGTCTACCGCGCGCTGCAGGGCTTCCTCGGCGGCGGTATGATCCCCACCGTTTTCGCGGCCGCCTATTCGGTGTTCCCGCGCGAGAAGCAGCCCATCGTGGCGCCCATGATCGGCCTCGTGGCGACGCTGGCGCCCACCATCGGCCCGACCGTGGGCGGCTATCTCACCGACCTGTTCTCCTGGCACTGGCTGTTCCTCATCAACGTCATCCCCGGCATGTTCGTGGTGCTGGCGGCGGTGACGCTGATCGATTTCGACGAGCCGGACTTCGCGCTGCTCGACAAGTTCGACTGGTGGGGCCTCCTCTTCATGGCGGGCTTCCTCGGCAGCCTTGAATTCGTGCTGGAGGAGGGGCCGACCAACGACTGGTTCGAGGACCAGTACATCGTCGCCTTCGCCATCGTGTGCGGGGTGTCGTCCCTCGCCTTCTTCGCGCGGGTGTTCTCCACGGACCATCCGGTGGTGGACCTGCGCGCCTTCGAGAACCGCAATTTCTCCATCGGCTCGGCCTTCAGCTTCATCATGGGCATCGGGCTCTACGGGCTCACCTATCTCTATCCCGTCTTCCTCGGCCGGGTGCGCGGCTACTCGGCGCTGCAGATCGGCGAGACCATGTTCGTCACCGGCATCGCCATGTTCCTCACCGCGCCCATCGCCGGGCGGCTGATGACCAAGATCGATCCGCGCATCATGATGGGCGCCGGTTTCGCCGCCTTCGCGGTGGGCACCTGGTGGGTGACCTACATCACCAAGGACTGGGATTTCTGGGAGCTGTTCGTCCCGCAGATCCTGCGCGGCGTCGGGCTGATGATCGCGATGATCCCCATCAACAACATCTCGCTCGGCACCATGCCGCCGGCGCAGCTGAAGAACGCCTCCGGCCTGTTCAATCTCATGCGCAACCTCGGCGGCGCGGTGGGGCTCGCGCTCATCAACACGGTGCTGAACAACCGGTGGGACCTGCACCTCGCCCGCCTGCACGAGCATGTGGAATGGGCGAGCGCGGCGGCCGTGGAGCGGCTCGACACCATCACCGCCGGCTTTGCCAAGCTCGGCTCGGATGCCTCCGCCGCGGCGCTGAAGCAGATGGCGGCGATCGTGCGCCAGCAGGCGCTGGTGATGGCCTTCTCGGACGTGTTCTATCTGCTCACCTTCCTGTTCGTCGCTTTGGTGCTCGCCGCGCCTTTGATGAAGCGGCCCAAACCCGGCGCCGGAGGCGGCGGGGGGCACTGAGAGGTTCCGGCGCCGGAGGCGGCGGGGGGCACTGAGAGGTTCCCGGCGAGGCCATAAAGGCGCCGCCCGCAGGCTCCCTTCGCCCGGCATCGTCGTCTGGGCCTGGCCCCGCGCGGCCGGGTGATGACGCCACCAGACCACTCCTCAATGACCGCCTGACGTTTCCGTGATCCCGCAGTGCGGAACCGCACGTGCGCGGTCGCGTTGGACGCCGGTTCGGCTGCGACCTCTGGCCGGCCGGCCCCATCCATGCGCATCCTGAGGCAACGGCCACGCTTGGGCCGCGCCCCATCCGATTCCATCAGCCACAGGCCCCCGTCCGAAGGAGGATCAGGCACCCATGGCGAGCTCCCCCGATCTCGATATCAACCGGCGTGAGGTCATCCTCGCCGGGGCCGCCGCGGCGGTCGCCTCCTCCCTTCCCGGCGGCGCCGAGGCCCAGCCCGCGCCGCTGCCGGCGGGGACCGGACCCAACCACGCGACGGTCTCCCTCACGGTCAACGGCGTCATCCGCGAGGTGGAGGTGGACACGCGCACCACCCTCCTCGACCTGCTGCGCGAAACCCTCCACCTCACCGGCACCAAGAAGGGTTGCGACCACGGCCAGTGCGGCGCCTGCACGGTGATCGTGGACGGGCGGCGGATCAATTCCTGCCTCTCCCTCGCGCTCATGCACGAGCACCAGAGCATCACCACCATCGAGGGGCTCGGCTCGCCCGACCAGCTCCATCCCATGCAGGCGGCCTTCGTGGAGCATGACGGCTACCAGTGCGGCTATTGCACCCCGGGGCAGATCTGCTCAGCGGTGGCGGTGCTCGCGGAGGTGAAGGCCGACATTCCGAGCCACGTCACCGGCGACCTCACCGTGCCGGTCGGACTCACCGAGGCGGAAATCCGCGAGCGCATGAGCGGCAACATCTGCCGCTGCGGCGCCTATTCCAACATCGTGGAGGCCATCGTCGAGGTGGCCGGGAGGCGCGCATGAAGCCCTTCACCTACGAGCGCGCCCTGAGCCCGGCCGATGCCGCGGGCGCGGCGGCGGCGACCCCCGGCGCGCGCTTCATCGCCGGCGGAACCAATCTCCTCGATCTCATGAAGCTGCAGATCGAGACGCCCGCCCACCTCATCGACGTGAATGGCCTCGGCCTCGACCGCATCGAGGCGACGGACGACGGCGGCCTCAGAATCGGGGCGCTGGTGCGCAACACCGACCTCGCCGCCGACGCACGGGTGCGGCGCGACTATCCGGTGCTGTCCCGCGCCCTGCTGGCGGGGGCTTCCGCCCAGCTGCGCAACAAGGCGACCACGGCCGGCAACCTGCTCCAGCGCACGCGCTGCCCCTACTTCTATGACCCCGCGCAGGCCTGCAACAAGCGCGTGCCCGGCAGCGGCTGCGCGGCGCTCGGCGGCTATTCGCGCCAGCTCGCGGTGATCGGCGGTTCGGACGCCTGCATCGCCACCCATCCGAGCGACATGGCGGTGGCCATGCGCGCCCTCGATGCGGTGGTGGAGACCGTGCAGCCCCACGGACGCACCCGCCAGATCGCCATCGCGGACTTCCACCGCCTGCCCGGCGACACGCCGCACATCGAAACCGCGCTGGAGCCCGGCGAGCTCATCACCGCCGTGACCTTGCCGAAACCGGTGGGCGGGCGGCAGGTCTACCGCAAGGTGCGGGACCGCGCCTCCTATGCCTTCGCCTTGGTCTCGGTGGCGGCGGTGATCCAGGAGGACGGCACCGGGCGCATCGCGCTGGGCGGCGTGGCGCACAAGCCGTGGCGGGTGGAGGCGGCGGAGGCCGAGCTGCCGCGCGGCGAGAAGGCCGTCTCCGAGCGCCTGCTCGCCGGCGCGAAGCCGACCAATGACAACGCCTTCAAGATCACGCTCGTGGAGCGCACCCTCGGTGCCGTGCTGGCGGACGGGAGGAACTGAGCCATGAAGTTCGAGACCCCTGCCGCCGACAATCCCATCGATCAGCTGAAGGTCATCGGCCGTCCGCTGCCGCGCATCGACGGGCCGTTCAAGACCACGGGCACGGCGCCCTATGCCTATGAGCGGCACGACGTGGCGCCCACCGCCGCCCACGGCTTCGTGGTGGGCACGACCATCGCCAAGGGCCGCATCACCGGCATCGACACGGCTGCGGCGGAAGCGGCCCCGGGCGTGCTCGCTGTCGTCACCGCCGCCAATGCCGGGCCGCTCAAGAAGGGCAGCAACAACACGGCCCAGCTCATCGCCGGGCCGGAGGTGGAGCATTATCACCAGGCCGTGGCGCTGGTGGTGGCGGACACGTTCGAGCAGGCCCGCGCGGCCGCCGCTCTGGTGAAGGTGGACTATGCGCCCGCCGAAGGCGCCTTCGACCTCGCCAAGGCCATGGACAGCGCCGTGAAGCCTGAGAAGGGCGACGGCATGGGCGGGGCGGCCGACACGGCGGTGGGCGACTTCCACGGCGCCTTCTCCGCCGCGGCGGTGCGCCTCGACGCCACCTATTCCACCCCCGACCAGTCCCACGCCATGATGGAGCCGCACGCCTCCACCGCCGCCTGGGAGGGCGACCGGCTGACGGTGTGGACCTCCAACCAGATGATCGAGTGGGGCCGCAGCGATCTCGCGAAGATGCTCGGCCTGCCCAAGGACAAGGTGCGGCTGGTGTCGCCTTTCATCGGCGGCGGCTTCGGCGGCAAACTGTTCGTGCGCGCGGACGCTCTGCTGGCGGCCTTGGGTGCGCGGGCGGCCAGGCGGCCGGTGAAGGTGGCGCTGCACCGGCACCTGATCGCCAACAACACCACCCACCGCCCGGCCACCATCCAGCGCATCCGCATCGGCGCGGGGCGGGACGGGCGCATCACCGCCATCGGCCATGAAAGCTGGTCCGGCGACCTGCCCGGCGGCGGGCTGGAGACGGCGGTGAACCAGACGCGCCTGCTCTATGCCGGTGCCAACCGCCTCACCGCCATGCGGCTCGCCACCCTGAACCTGCCCGAGGGCAATGCCATGCGCGCTCCCGGCGAGGCGCCGGGCATGATGGCGCTGGAAATCGCCATGGACGAGATGGCGGAGAAGCTCGGCCTCGATCCCGTCGAGTTCCGCATTCTCAACGACACCGAGCGCGACCCCGAGCACCCGGACCGCCCCTTCTCCCAGCGCCAGCTGGTGGCTTGTCTTCGGCTCGGCGCGGAGCGGTTCGGCTGGAGCCGGCGCAATCCCAAGCCGGGACAGGTGAGGGACGGCGACTGGCTGGTGGGCCTCGGCATGGCCGCCAGCTTCCGCAACAACCTGCTCATGAAGTCCGGTGCGCGGGTGCGGCTCGATGGCGAGGGCCGGGTGACGGTGGAAACCGCCATGACCGACATCGGCACCGGCAGCTACACCATCCTCGCCCAGACCGCGGCGGAGATGATGGGCGTTCCGCTCGACAAGGTGCGCGTGGTGCTGGGCGATTCCGATCTGCCGGCCTCCTGCGGCTCCGGCGGCCAGTGGGGCGCCAACAACGCCACCTCCGGCGTCTATGCGGCGTGCGTGAAGCTGCGCGAGGAGGTGGCCCGCAAGCTCGGCTTCAATTCGCAGGAAGCCGTGTTCGCCGATGGCGAGGTGCGCGCCGGCAACCGGGCCGTGCCCCTGGCCCAGGCGGCTGGCGCGGAGGGGCTGACGGCGGAGGACACCATCGAATATGGCGACCTCGGCAAGCGCTACCAGCAATCCACCTTCGCCGGCCATTTCGTGGAGGTGGCGGTGGACGCGGCCACCGGCGAGGCGCGGGTGCGCCGCATGCTGGCGGTGTGCGCGGCGGGGCGCATCCTCAACCCCAAGACGGCGCGCAGCCAGGTGATCGGCGCCATGACCATGGGCGTCGGCGCCGCCCTGTTCGAGGAGCTGGCGGTGGACACGCGCCACGGCTTCTTCGTCAACCACGACCTCGCCGGCTACGAGGTGCCGGTGCACGCCGACATCCCGCACCAGGAGGTGATCTTCCTCGACGAGACCGATCCCATGTCCTCGCCCATGAAGGCGAAGGGCGTGGGCGAGCTGGGCCTGTGCGGGGTCGGCGGGGCGGTGGCCAACGCGCTCTACAACGCCACCGGGGTGCGGGTGCGGGACTATCCCATCACCCTCGACAAATACATCCACCGCCTGCCGCAGGTGGGGTGAGAAAAAGCGCGCATCCGTGTCGGCCTCCTCGTGCGCCGTCCGTCCTTGGGATGACGGGCGGCGCCGCCGCCTCTGACAGGGAGAAGAGACATGCCCGGCTCCGTCCGCCTGCACCGCATCCTCACCACCAGCCCGGAGAAGGTCTATCGCGCCTTCATCGAGGCTGATGCGCTCGCCAAGTGGCTGCCGCCCAACGGCTACACCTGCACGGTGCATCACCTCGACGCCGTGGTGGGCGGCACCTTCCGCATGTCGTTCCGCAACTTCACCACCGGCCACAGCGATGCCTTCGGCGGCGAGTTCCACGAGCTGATCCCCGGCGAACTCGTGCGCTACACGGACCGCTTCGACACGCCCGCTCTGCCCGGCGACATCCATGTGACCATCGCATTGAAGAAGGTCGCCATGGGCACCGAGCTGGAGATCACCCAGAGCGGTATCCCGGACGTCATTCCCGTCGAGGCCTGCTATCTCGGCTGGCAGGAGTCGCTGCGCAATCTGGCCCGGCTGGTGGAGCCCGAGATCAAGCAGTAGCAGGGGCTTTGTCGTTGCCTACGCTCAGGCGCTGCGCGGGCTTTACCGTTGCCTTCGCTCAGGCGCCGCGCGGGCTCTGCCGTTGCTTTCGCTCAGGCGCCGCGCGGGCTTTACATCTGCGCCCAGCTTCGCAGCAGGTTGTGATAGACGTTGGTGAGCTGCAGCACGGCCGCCTCGTCGTCCGGCAGCCGGCTGCGCACGGCCATGATGGCGAGGTCGAGGTCGTAGAGCAGGGCGCGGCGGCCGTCGTCCGGGATCATGGACTGGGTCCAGAAGAAGGAGCCCCAGCGGCTGCCGCGGGTGATCTCGCGGACGCTGTGCAGGCTGCTCGCGGGATAGACCACCGCATGGCCGGCGGGCAGCTTCACCTCATGGACGCCGTAACTGTCCTCGATGAGCAGTTCGCCGCCGTCATAGTCGGCGGGATCGGTGAGGAAGACGGTGGTGGAGACATCCGCCCGCATGCGCCGCCCGGCGCCCGGCACGGCGCGGATGGCGCCGTCCACATGGGCGCCGAACTTCATGCCCACGTCGTAGCGGTTGAATAGGGGCGGCAGCACGTGGAGCGGCATGGCCGCCGAGTTGAACACCGGGTTGCGGCCGAGCGCGCGCAGGATGAGGTCGCCCAATTCCAGCGCCTCGGCCGACTCCACCGGGATCTGCAGATTCTGCTTGGACTTCGCCGCCTGCTCCCCGGCCGTCACGCGGCCGTCCACCCAGGGGGACGCTTCCAGCACACGGCGGCAATGGGCGACCTCGGCGGCGGTGAGCAGATCGGGAATTTGAACGAGCATCGCGCATCCTGAAACAGGGCGGCGGCCCGGCCTCATCGACCGCGCCGCCGCATCGTGACTTCTCAGAAGGTGTAGCCGACGCTCAGCGTGAACGAGCGGCCCGGAGCCGGAATGGCGCGGTTGCCCCAGCCGGATGAATAGTTGAGCGCGTTGGTGAGATTGTATCCGTTCAGCGCCACGCGATACTTGTCGTGCGTGTAGGAGATCAGCGCATCCAGCGAGAACGTCTCGGGAATGATCGAGGAATTGGCGCTGTTGGTGAAGTAGCCGTCGGCATAGGTGATGCCACCGCCCACCAGCAGCTGGCCCGGAATGGCCCGCACGACGCCGCCCTTGATGAGATCATAGGTGGTCCAGAGGGTGAAGTTGTTGGGCGAGACGAAGGGCACCTCATTGCCCACGTAGCTCAGCGTGGTGGAGGTGAGGATCTCGCTGGAATAATAGGCGTAGCCGGCCTGGATGGTCCAGGCGTCGGTGATGTTGCCGGTGATGCCCAGCTCCACGCCCTGCACCCGCTGGTTCTCGCCGGTGGGCACCGAGCTGAAGGTGACGGGATCGGTGTAGAAGACGTTGCTCTTGTCGACCCGGAACACCGCCGCGGTGAGCCCCAGCTTGCCATCCAGCACCGAGACCTTGGCGCCGGCCTCCCATGTCTCGTTGTCTTCCGGCTGGAGATTGTTCTGCACCGGGTTGACCACGGTCACGTCATTGGTGGGGAAGGCGCCCTGCGGAGTGAAGGACTTGGCGTAGGAGACATAATAGGTCTGGGTCTTGGTGGGCTCCCAGATCAGCGCGGCCTTGGGGCTGAAGAATCGGGTGTTGGACTCGGCGTTGATCCAGGTGCCCTTGCTGTTCTTGCAGCCCGGCACGGTGGAGGTGCCCTGCGCGTCCACGCACCAGTATTTGTAATCGGAAGAATAATTGTCCCAGCGGATGCCGGCGAGGATGGAGAGCTGGTCGGTGAACCAGATGCGGTCGCTGGCGAAGGCGCCGAAATCGTAGCTGTTGCTGATCTTCTGGCCGCTGTTGCCGAACGGGTTCTCGTACAGATAATAGCCGGTGGTGTTTTCATAGACCGGCAGCCAGATGGTCGACAGGCCCTTGGTGCCGGAGACCGACAGCGCGGTGCGGTTGTCGTTGACGAAGTAATAGTCGATGCCCGTCACCAGCTCGTGCCGCAGGAAGCCGGTGTTGAACTTGGCGACGAGGGTCGCGACATTCTCGGCCGCCAGACTTTCCTGCAGATAGCCGGGATTTCCGCCGCCGAAGGTGATGGCCGGGTTGTTGCCCGCGAAGAACTGCCCCGTGCAGCTCGCGGCATAGGTCTTCGGCGTCGCCGGGACGGTGGTGGTGGAGCCGTTGCTGCAGCCGGGGACGGAGGTGGCGAAATCGCGGGTGTAGTATCCCACGCGGCTGTCATTGGTGAAGGTCAGCCAGTCGTTGATCTCGTTCTTGTAGTTCGCCGTGAACATGTTGGTGTCAGTGATGTCGCGGTCCGTCACCTTGCCGTAGAAATTGGAGCGCGGAACGCCCCATTCGGTCACCGGCTGGCCGAGGGCGCCGAACTTCTTCACGTCGTTGAACAGCGGCGTCACGATGGGCACGCCATAGTCCGGCGTGCGGTCCCCGTGCTGGTAGAGATAGTTGAGGTAGAGCGTCTGGTTGGTGCCGAGGCCGAAGCCGAGCGAGCCCATGAGGCCCCAGCGATCGGCCTCCACATGGTCGCGCCCCACCACGTCCTGCTCGTTGAACATGCCGACGATGCGGGCCGCCGTGGTGTCGTCGATCTGCTTGTTGAAGTCGAACACGCCGCGATAGAGCGGGCCGGAGCCGAACTGGCCGTCCACGTCGTACTTGTCGCCGCGGTGCGCCTGCTTCAGCTGCATGTTGATGGCGCCGCCCGTGGTGCCCGAGCCGAAGCTTTCGGAGCTCGGGCCCTTGAAGACCTCCACGTTCTCGTAGGCGAAGCTGTCGCGCACATAGACGCCGAAGTCGCGCAGGCCGTTGACGAAAAGGTCTCCCTTGGCCTGGAAGCCGCGGATGCGGAACTGGTCGCCGTTCATGCCGCCGCCGCCCTCGCCGATGCCGACGGTGACGCCCGGAACGTTGCGCAGCGCCTGCTCCAGCGTCGTCACGCCCTGCTGCTGCATGGTCTGCTGGGAGATGACGGTGACCGTCTGCGGCGTGTCCTGGAGGGTGCCGGGCAGGCGCGACAGGCCGGTGGTCGCCTCCAGCGAATTGACCGGCTCGCCGTCGGCGTCGACGACGATGGTCGGCAGGTCCGTGTCGGTGCCGGCGGGCGCGGTCGCCTGCTGGGCGAACGCCTCCATGAATGGCACCGCCGACAGGCCCATCACGAGGCCGGCGCCCACCGTCGTGCGCGACATGCTGGGCCGAAGTGTGCTCAACGCTCCCATGATCTTTCCCCGTAAGGTGAGACGGCCCGGCGATGCTTGCGGCGGCGCGCTGCGGGCTGGTTTTGGCAATAGTCGAGCGCTGACGGAACAGGCGTCAGGGCGGTGTCTGCAATAATGATCGAAGTAGAAGTGATCTAAGGTCTGGTTTGGACCATGATGCGGCAAGCCTGACTGTAGGCGTGCTGCCCCTCAACCCGGCGACGGCACGCATATGGAAGTCATCATTCTGTTACGGGAGGTATAGAGGCCCATCCTTCCGCAGCGCAACCATTATGTTTTTGATCTGATCCAAGGTGGGCGGAAAAGGGGCGGATGGTGATATCGCAATACTGAATGTTACATCTCGCGACACGGTCTGAAATAATTCAAAACAAGAACTGTTCCATTTAAGAACTGCGCGCCCTTGGTTGACATTGTGGGCCGAGGCGATGGTCTATCGCGCTGGCGCACCTCTGCGGGCCGGGCATGAGCGACGAGCGGATTTCCTACAGCGCCCTGAAGGGCATGAGCGTGGACGACCTGCGTGCGCGGCTGTCTGCCGAGCCGGCGCGCAGCGTCGCGCTGGTGCGGGCGGCGGCGCACAACGGCATCAAGAGCGCGCAGGTGGTGTTCGGCCAGATGCTGCTGGACGGCACCGGCGTCGCGCGCGATCCAGAGGCCGCATACCGCTGGTTCGTCATCGCCGCCGATGCCGGCAGCCTCGACGGCGTGAACATGGTGGGGCGCTGCCACGAGAAGGGCTGGGGCGTGCCGCGCGATCTCTCCGAAGCTGAACGCCGCTATCGCGCGGCGGCGGAGCGGGGACATGCGTGGGCGCAGTTCAATCTCGGCTCGCTGCTGGTGAATGCGGAGGATTTCGCCGCCGATCCCGGGCGCGCCCTCCACTGGTTCGTGCGGGCGGCGCGGCAGGGGCACCCCAAGGCCATGGCCATGGTCGGCCGTTTCCTCGAGCAGGGCTGGGGCCGGCCGCCCGATCCCGTGGCGGCGCGCCGCTGGTATCGCCGCGCGGCGCTGGGCGGGGATTATCGCGGCCAGTTCGATTATGCCCGCACGCGCTATGACGACGACGCGCGGGAGGAGGCGCTCGCCTGGTTCGCGCGGTGCATCGAAAATGCGGTCCCGGATTTCTGCCGGATGGCGGCGGAGGGCCTGCGCGCCTCGGGCGATCCCGCGCTCTCGGCGCTGGCCGATCGGGCGATGGAGCGGGTGCGGGAGGCCGAGGAGGCGCAGGCGGAGGCGGACCGGCGGGAGGCCCAGGAGACGGCGCAAGCGCGCGCGGCCCGTGCCGCTCGTCCCCGCCGCGGCTTCGGGCGCTGGCTGCGGATGCGGTAGTCATACCAAAGGCGCTAGAGCTTGGCTCAAGGGCCTTTGGTCAAGCCCGCGCGGCGCCTGAGCGTGGCCCGCCGATCTCAATCCCGCGCCAGCGCCGCCACCGGGTCGAGGCGGGAGGCGTTGCGCGCGGGCAGATAGCCGAAGCCCACCCCGATGAGGCTGGAGCACACCACGGCGGCGACGATGGACGACGCCGAATAGATCAGCGTGAAGTTGGAGCCCGAATAGGCGAACAGCACGCCGAAGCCCAGCGCCAGCCCGATCCCGGTGACGCCGCCCACGAGGCACACCAGCACCGCCTCGATGAGGAACTGGTTGAGGATGTCGCTCTGCCGGGCGCCCACCGCCATGCGCACGCCGATCTCGCCCACCCGCTCCGACACCGACACGAGCATGATGTTCATCACGCCGATGCCGCCGACGATGAGCGAGATCACCGCAATGGCGGCGATCAGCACCGTCAGGGTCTCGGTGGTGGCGGTGATGGTGTTGCGGATGTCGTCGGTGTTGATGATGAAGAAGTCCTTGGTGCCGTGGCGCTGCGTGAGGAAGCGTGTCACCTGCTGCTCGGCCACGTCCATGGGCGCATCGTCGGCCACCTTCACGGTGATGGAGCGCAGCGAGGTGGAGCCCACGAAGCGGGACTGCACCGAGGTGTAGGGCAGGTAGACGGAGAGGTTCTGGCTGGAGCCGAATCCGCCCTGCTGCGGCGCCGCCACTCCCACCACGCGGGCGAACACGTCGCCGATGAGGATGACCTTGCCGAGCGGCCCGCCGGGCACGTCCTGGAACAGGGTGCGGCGGGTGTTCTCGTCGATCACCGCATCAAGCTCGCGCCCGCGCACGCTGTCCGCGTCGAACAGCCGGCCCTGGGTGAGCTTCACGCCCTTGGCGGCGAAATAGCCGTCGCCGACGCCGTTGATGAGCGCGCTGGCCTCGGTGCCGCCGTAGCGCACGGTGGTGGATTTGGAGACGGTGGGTGTCACCGCCGCCACATAATGCTGGCGGGCGAGGGCGTCGGCATCCGCCACCACCAGCGTCGTGATCTTGCCCGAGCGCGTGTCGCCGAAGGTGCGGCCGGCGAAGATCTCCAGCGTGTTGGTGCCAAGGCTGGAGATGTTGGCGAGCACCTTCTGCCGCGAGCCCTCGCCAAGCGCCACCACGCACACCACCGAGGCGATGCCGATGATGATGCCGAGCATGGTGAGGAAGGTGCGCAGCCGGTGGGCGTTCATGGCCAGCAGCGCCATGATGAAGGCCTCATAGAGCCGGTCGCCGAAGGCGCGCCAGCGGGCGAGGCGCGAGGCGGGCGCAGCAACGGGCTTCGGCACGCTCACCATGCGGGTGCGGGCCGCGGCCGAGGGCCGGTCGGCGACGATCTCGCCGTCGCGGATCTCGATGACGCGCTGGGCCCGCTCGGCCACCTTCATGTCGTGGGTGACGATGATGATGGTGCGGCCTTCCGCGTTCAGCTCGTCGAGGATGCGCAGCACCTCGGCGCCGCTCCTGGAATCAAGCGCGCCGGTGGGCTCGTCGGCGAGGATCACGTCGGCGCCGTTCATCAGCGCGCGGGCGATGGAGACGCGCTGCTGCTGGCCGCCGGAGAGCTGGCCCGGCCGGTGGCCGGTGCGGTCCGCCATGCCGAGCCGGGCGAGGATGGCCTCGGCCCGTTCGCGCCGCGCCTCGGCATTGGCGCCGGCATAGACCGCGGGGATCTCCACATTGCCCAGCGCCGAAAGCTCGCCCAGGAGGTGATAGCGCTGGAAGATGAAGCCGAAATGCTCGCGCCGCAGGGCCGCCAGCTCGTCCGGCTCCAGCGCCGCGGTTTCCTTGCCGCTCACCCGGTAGCTGCCGGAGGTGGGCCGGTCGAGGCAGCCGAGGATGTTCATGAGCGTGGACTTGCCCGAGCCCGAGGCGCCGACGATGGCCACCATCTCGCCGCGGGCGATGTCGAGGTCGATGCCCTTGAGCGCGGCAATGGTGCCCTCGCCGGAGGGA
Organism: Xanthobacter sp. DMC12; assembly: GCF_056314105.1. NCBI lineage: Bacteria > Pseudomonadati > Pseudomonadota > Alphaproteobacteria > Hyphomicrobiales > Xanthobacteraceae > Xanthobacter > Xanthobacter sp. DMC12. The sequence goes on from NZ_JBQUYZ010000002.1 coordinate 425,558, forward strand.
TATTCCCGCCACACGCCCTTGAGCTGGATGAGCGGCGCCTCGCCGGTTTCCGCCACGGGCGGAGGAAGAGACACGTTCATGCCGGGCGCCTCCTCACAGGCCGCCCATGGGCGGCGGCCGCCGCGGCGCCCCGCCGGCGCCAGCCGCGCCGGCCACGGCCTCGCCCGTCACCACGCGCTCACCCTCGGCGAGGCCGGAGCGGATCTCCGCCGTCACCTTGTCGTTGAGGCCGACCTCCACCGGGCGGCGTTCCACCGTGCCGTCGCCATGGAGCACGCGCACGCGCCAGCCCTTGCCGGCCCGCTCCAGCGCCGTGGAGGGCACGGTGAGCACGTTCTCGGCCCGGCCGAGGATGATGTGAACCTCGGGCGTCATGTAGGTCCGCAGCCGCCCCTTGGGGTTCGGCACGTCGAACACGCCGATGTAGTAGATCGCCGACGACGTGGTGGAGGAGGACGACGAGGACGACGAGCTGCTGCTGGTGGTGGAGAAGCTGCTATCGTTCTTCAGGCTCTCCGGCGCCGGCTCGATGAAGCCGAGCTTGGCGTTGTGCCGTTCGTCCGGAGCGCCCACCACCGTGAACCACAGCGGCATGCCGGGGGCGACCTTGATGATGTCGGCCTCGGAAATCTCGGCGCGCACGGTCATCACGTCGAGCTGGCCGAGGATGGCCACGGTGGGCGCGGTCTGCGTGGCGTTCAGCGTCTGGCCCTGCTGGGCCACGAGGGCGAGCACGGTGCCGTCCGCCGGGGCGGTGATCTGCGTGTAGCCGAGATTGGCGCGGGCGGTGTCCACCGCCACCTGCGCCGAGATGATCTGGGCATCGAGCGCCGCGAGCTGCGCGCGGGTCACCTTCACGGCGGAATCGGCCGCCTCGAAGTCCGCCTGGGAGACCGCCTTCTGCGCCACCATGGTCTTCTGGCGGGCGAGGGTCTGCTCGTTCAGCACGAGGGTCGCCTCCTTCTCCGCCTTCTGGGCGCGGGTGTTGGCGAGGGAGGCTTCCGCCGTGCGCAGGGCATTCTCCTGCGTGACCGAATCGATCTGGGCGATGAGATCGCCCTTCTTCACCTGGTCCCCCAGCTTCACCTTGATGGCGATGATGCGGCCGGAGGCCTGCGAGCCCACCGCCACGAGGTTGGAGGGCTTCAGCGTGCCCGAGGCGAGCACCGTCTCCTCCAGATTGCCTCGCGTGACGGGCGCGGTCATCAGCCCGGCGCCGGGTACCGGGGCGGTGTAGCGGCTGTAGCCATAGGCGCCGGCGGCGATGAGGAGCGCGAGCAGCCCCCAGCGCCACAGCCGGCGGGGCTTCTTCTTCGGCCGGGTGGTGGTGGCGGGCGCGGCGCGGGTTTCGTCGAGGGGAGGCAAGGCGTTCACGGCAGCACCGTCATGGCTGGGCGCTCCCGTCAGGGCGCGCGAGCGGCGCGATGCGGGCGAAGTGGGGGCCGGTGTTCTGGTCCACCACCTCGGGCCTGGAGGTGTCGACACCCCCGTCCCAGCCGCCGCCGAGCGCCTTGTTGAGGGCGATGTAATATTTCGTGGTCGCGACCCGGCTCTGGATGAGCTGGGTCTCGGCCGCATAGAGCGAGCGCTCCGCGGTGAGCACGTCGAGGAAGCTCGTGGAGCCGTTTTCGTAAAGGGTGCGGGAGAGCCGCGATGCTTCCCGGTACGAGGTGACGGCGATGGTCAGCTTGCCGGTCTTGAGACGCTGCTGGGAGAGGGAGACGGAGGCGTTCTCCACATCCTCCAGCGCCGTGAGCACGCTCGCCCTGTAGGCGATGAAGGAGACATCACGATTGGCCTCGGCGAGGTCCACCAGCGCCTTCAATTGCCCGCCGGTGAAGATCGGCACCGTGAGCGTCGGCCCGAATGCCCAGCTGATGGACGAGGCGCGGCCGAGATCGCCGAGCCGCGAGCCGGTGGCGTCGATGTTGCCGGTGAGGCTGATGGCGGGATAGCGGTTCGCCTCCGCCTGACCGATGAGGGCGGTGGACTGGCCGAGCTGCCGCTCGGCCGCGCGCACGTCCGGCCGGTTGATCAGCACGTCGGCGGGAATGCCGCGCGGCACCGGCAGGCGCGGCGATGGCACGGGCTTCACCCGCGACAGCCGCAGCATGAGCGCCGCCGGCGGCTGGCCGGTGAGCACCGAGATGCGGTGGATGGCGGCTGCGAGGGAGGCCTCCAGCTCCGGGATGTTGGCCTCGGTGGAGGCGACGAGGCCGGAGGCGTTGGCGAGGTCCACGGCCGAGGCGGCGCCGGCATCCAGCTTGCGCCGGGTCAGCGCCTCCGTCTCCTTCTGCGAGGCGGCGGTGCGGCGGGCCAGCGCGATCTGCGCCTGATAGCCGCGCACGTCCGCATAATAGGAGGCGACATCCCCCACCAGCGTCAGCAGCACCGCATCGAGGCTGTTGACCACCGCATCCACATTGTAGGCCGCCGCCTCCACCCCCCGGCGGTTGGCGCCGAACAGGTCGATCTCCCAGCTGGCATCGAGGCCGGCCTGGTACTGGCCGTAGCCGTTGGACACGGTGATGTCGCCATTGGGGCTGACCCCGCCGCCGCTGTCGCCCCGCGTGCCGGAGGCGTTGCCGGTGATCTGTGGGAACAGCGTTCCCATCTGCTGGTGGTAGGAGGCGCGGGCGGCCCGGACATTGGCCTTGGCGGTGGCCACATCGAGATTGCCGGCGACCGCCTCCGCCATCAGGGCATCGAGCATGGGATCACCCATGCGCCGCCACCAGGCCTTGAGGTTGGGTGCCGGCTCCCCGGTCTTCGCCGTCGCCCCCCAGTGGCCGGGGAGGGTCAGCTCCGGCGTGTCGTATTCCGGCCCGACCGCGCAGGCGGAGAGCATGAGCGCGACGAGGACGCCCAACGTGGCCCGCACGGATCTCGCCCTCAAGGATCGCTCCCCCGCCGGTCTCGCGACCGGGGGGGCGGCGGCCGGGGCGGGGGCCGTCGGGGTGGTCTGGCCGTCTATACGATGCACGCGCAACCTGCCTCCCCGCCCCCGAATCTCGATCTCGACTCGAACCTTGTCCCGAACCTCTACCGAATGCCGCCCTGACACCCACCGGAAACCCGGTGAAAGTGCGCCAATATGCGCCATCAGTTGAACGTGTCCACGCGAACCCGCCCCTCGGCGACCCACCGTCCGATCTCCGCCCGCGCCGCCTCCGGCTTCAGCCCGCCTTCGGTCACGAGAACCTCCCCAAGGGCCTCCAGCACCGCCTCCGACATGGCCCGGCGACCGCAGATATAGACGATGGCCTTCGTCTCAACGAGCCATTCAAATACCTCCGCAGCGTGCTCCCGGAGCCGGTCCTGCACCCGCGCGCCGTCGTTGGAATCGCGCGAAAATGCAGTATCCATGCGGGTTAGCGTGCCATCGGCCAGCGCGGTTTCGAACACATCGCGCCACAGGAAATCGCCGTCACGATGGCGGTTGCCGAAGATCAGCCACGCCGGCCCCGCCCGCCCCGAGGCGCGGCGCTCCGCGATGAAGCCGGGGAAGGGGGCGATGCCGGAGCCGGCGGCGATCATCATGATGGGCCAGGAAGGGTCCGCAGGCGGGTTGAACCCGGGGTGGGGATCGAGCCGGGCCTCGACCGTAACCCCTTGCTCTGCCTCACGTAACAGGAACCCCGAGACCCGTCCGAGCCGTCGCGCGCCATCCTCTGCGGTCCAGTCATGCAGCCGGACGGTAAGTGCGATGCGGCCGGGATCGACCAGGCTGGAACTGCCCACCGAATAGGAGCGCGGCCGCTCCCCCGCCCCCGCGGCGATGCGCACCAGATCCCCGGGACGGAAGGGGAGGTCGTTCGCCCCCTCCAGGAAAATCCGCCATGTTTCCTGAGTGTTACCGGTGCCCGGCACATCGAGGCGCTGGCGGCCGGCGACCGTGAGGGCGACCGGCGGCGAGACCGGAGGCAGGCCGGCGATGGCGCAATTCAGGGCCAGTTCGCTGCGCACCGTGTCCACCCAGGCCATGAAGACGCCGGAGGGATCGCCGTCGGCCTCCCGGAGCGGCAGTGCCTCCACCGCCCCCGCCGCCAGCAGGGCCGCCCTGACCCGTTGGCCACCGCCGCAGAAATGGGCATAGCTGCGGTCGCCGAGGGCGAGCATCGCGAAACGTATCCCCTTGAGGTTGCTGGATTTCAGCTGCCTGATCAGCGCACGGGCGCCGTCCGGCACCTCGCCCTCGCCGGTGGTGGAGGCGACGAGAAGCAAGAGGGGAAAGCCGGCGATATCGGCCGGCTTCAGCCCGCCGAGGGGGGCAAGCGTCGCCTTTTCCCCGCCCGCGATCAGCCCCTCGAACACCGCCCCCGCAAGCCGCATAGCGGTGCCGGTCTGGCTGGCGTGCGCGACCAGGATGTCGCCGCCCGCCGCCACCGGCCGCACCCGGTTGCGCGCCTTGCGCCTCACCCAGGACCACAGGCCGGTGACCGTAAGGCCCAGAAGCACAAAAGAAATTCCGAAATTGAGCACACCCGACCATGCCCCGCCCCAGGTGCCCTCGTGGATTTGCTTGACGAGGCCCGGGCCGCCGACCAGCGGCGTAATCCCCGCATCCGTCACCACGAAGCCACCCCCGTTCCGGCCGGCCGCATCCGGAGCGATCTGCAGCATCACCGTGCCTCCGCGGAACTTTCGGGCACCGGTGAGACGGTTCAGGTCGAGGTCGCGCCCGGCAATGGAAAGGGCCTGGCTGATGGTCACCGGGCGCTTGGTCCGCGGCAGTTCAGGCCGCGAGCCGGTGCCGATGTGGAGCGAGAGCATCACCGCCGTCACCGGCGAGGTCAGCGTGAGCGGCAGCAGGAGCCATCCCACGGCGGCGTGCCAGCCCATCAGGCTGTTGCGGAAGCGGAGCCAGGCGAGGAAGGGCCCGGCCACCATGATGCCGAGCATGAGGAAGCTCGCCACCTCCACCACGATGCCGAGGCCCAGCAGCAGCGTCTTGTGCAACCCTTCCGCCGTGCGGAAAATGTCGCTGCCGCCAGCCGGAGCCGGGGTGTGGGCGCCGGTGGCCATGTCCCAGCGACCGGCGACCGACGGGTCCTGAGACATGACCTGAAGCGCGCGGCCAGCCTCCGCCACGCTGATCCCGCCGGGTTGTCCCGCCTTCTCGATGGTCCCGACCAGCTGGCTCAGGGCGGCGACGTCCACGACGGCGCCGGGTCGCGGTCCCCGCAAATCATTGAGAACAGGGCGGAAAGACAGCACCGCGCCAGTCAGGATGATGACGAGGAAGATGGGCGTCAGGATCAGCGCGATCCAGCGATGCAGAAGGATCAGCGTGCGGCGCACGGCGGCAAACGACATCTGTGCAACTCCAGACGAAACCTGAGCGTGCTGGCTGGACGCGCGGGGCGGTCTGGCTACGGGTTCGTTGCGGATGTTCATGCCTCATCCGCGTCGGGAAAATTTGTCCGGCCGCGGTCGCTTCGTAAATGTTCGTCCCATGCGGCGGCGCTGATACAGTTGGATACAATTTCGCGGTGGCGGGGCGCGGACCTCTCGGCTCAAGTCACGCCGGAAGGGCACGTGGCCGGCGCCCGCATCCCAGAGAACGGCAGCCCAACGGCAAAATGGAACGCACGCCGCACATCCTCGTCGTCGACGATCATCGCGAGATCCGCGAACTCCTGGCCAAATACCTCACGCGGAACGGCTTTCGGGTCAGCGTCGCATCCGGCGGCGTGGACATGCGCCAGCAGATGCGCACCGGGACCTTCGACCTCGTGGTGCTCGACATCATGATGCCGGGCGAGGACGGGCTCACCCTGTGCCGCCAGCTGAGGCAGGCAAGCGACATTCCCGTCGTGCTCCTCACCGCGGTGGCGGAGGAGACGGACCGGATCGTCGGATTGGAACTGGGCGCGGACGATTATGTCACCAAGCCGTTCAATCCGCGCGAGCTGCTCGCCCGCATCCGCGCCATCCTGCGGCGGGCGCAGGGGCCGGCACGGGCGCAGCAGGGGGAGCCGGCGCTCTACCGCTTCGATCGCTGGCAGCTCGATCCCGGCCGGCGCGTGCTTTTGGACGAGACCGGTAATGATGTGCGGCTCGGCAGCGCCGAATTCCGCCTTCTGCTCGCCTTCGTCACCCGCCCCTCGGTGGTGCTCTCGCGCGACCAGCTGCTGGACATCACCGCCGGCCGACCGGCCCAGGTGTTCGATCGCAGCATCGATAACCTTGTGAGCCGTCTGAGGCGCCGGATCGAGCGCGACCCGCAGAACCCCACCCTCATCAAGACCGTGTGGGGCGATGGCTACGTCTTCGCGGCTCCGGTGGAGGTGGAGGCGTGAGTGGCCGGCTGAAGGGGTTGCTGCGCTTCCTCTGGCCGGGCAGCCTCGCGGGGCGGCTGGTGCTGCTGCTGGTGGCAACGCTGGCGCTGGCGCAGGTGCTCCTGGTGCTGGTCCTCCAGAACGAGCACGACGCCGTGGTTGCGGGCATCGTACGCGGGCAGGCCCTCAGCCAGACGGTGACGCTCACCCGCCTCATCGAATCCATGCCGCAGGAGCAGGCCGATCGCCTGGCCGGCGCCTTCACCACGCGCGGCACCTGCGCCTGGGTCTCCGCCGATCCTCCCGACCCGCACGAGATGACCTCGACGGAAGACGGCCTCGCCCGCCTGCTGTCGCGGCGCCTGCATGGTGTCGGCAATGGAGCGCCGGCCGTACACATCGATACCGACGGCCTGTGGGATCGCCGCTGCCCCGAGCGCAGCAGCGATGATTTTCCCTGGCTGCGCCGTGGCACGGGCGGCCCCGCCCAGCCGCTGCGGCCGGGGCTCGGCGTGGTGGCGCTGAGCGTACCACTTTCGGGCCAGCGCTGGCTGCATGTGGATGCTGTGGTGGGCCTGCCGGGCATCTGGAGCCGGCCCATCGTGCTGTCCTTCCTGATCTCGGCGCTGGCCGTCTCGCTGGTGACGGTGGCCTGCGTGCGCCTCCAGACCCGATCCCTGCGCTCGCTGGCCGATGCCTCCGAGCGCTTCGGCCGCGGCGAGAGCGTTGAGCCGCTTGATGTGCGCGGTCCCTCCGAGGTGGCGGCGGCGACGCGGGCGTTCAACACGATGCAGCAGCGCCTCAGCCAGTTCGTGCGCGACCGCATGCGCCTGCTCGCGTCCATCAGCCACGATTTGCGCACGCCGCTCACCACGCTGCGTCTCAAGGCGGAGTTCGTGGACGATGCGGAGGTGCGCAACGACATCGTCGCCACCATCGATGAACTGGTGGCCATCTGCGAGGCGACCCTCGCTTTCACGCGCGCCGAGGCGACGAGCGAAGAAACCCGGACGGTGGACATCGAAGACCTGTGCGCGGACGTGGTGGAGGAATTCGCCGGCGTTGGTGCCGATGCCCGGATGGCGGATCGGACGGCCGCTCCTGTCCGGTTGCCGTGCCGGCCGGTAGCGATGCGGCGGGCCTTGCGCAATCTGGTGGACAATGCGGTGCGCTACGGGCGCGGCGCGGTCGTGTCCGTGCGCCACCCTGTCGACGGCACGGTCGCGATCCGGGTGGAGGACGACGGTCCCGGCCTGCCGGAGGATCGCTTCGAGGAGGCGTTCCAGCCCTTCGTGCGACTGGAACCCTCGCGCAGCACGGAGACCGGCGGCATCGGCCTCGGCCTCGCCATCGCCCGCAGCATCGTCAAGGCGCACGGCGGCGAACTGACCCTCGCCAACCGCCCCGGCGGCGGCCTGTGTGCTGAGATCGTGCTCCCGATGGCCGGCTCTGCATCAGGACGGGGCTGAGCTTACGGCTGTGGGGCTTCGAGCGAAAGGGTGACGAGCAGCCCCGTGTGGTCCGAGAGGCGTCGCCCGTCCTCCGTCTGGTTGGGCAACGCCACGACCGAGATCGACGCGAGGGCGCTGCCGTGCGCGACGTGGTCGATGGTGGCGGAGAGCCCGGAAATCTCGCCCGTCGTTGCGACTGCAAAGCGCGGTCTGAGGATATTCTCCAGTCGCTCGAACACCGCCTTCGGGGCGTGCCGGCGCGGGATCGCCTGGTTGAAGTCGCCGAGCAGGATGGTGCAGGCGGCATCATGCGTTCGGTCGAGAATCTGGCCGAGCCCATCCAGGAAGCGCACATGCTCCTGCCAGGGACGGCTGTCGCGCCGCCCGCTGCCGACATGGGCATCGCGCCAGGGGATGCAGACGCCGATCACGTCGAGCGGCGCATGCGGTGTCACAAGCCGGGCGCGCACAAAGCGGCCGGTGGGCAGGGCGGCGTCGCCGGTGCTGTCGATGGCCTGCCATGGCCATCGACTCCAGAGGAGAACCTTCCTGCGATCCTCACGCACCGGTCCGCCGAAATCCACGGACGAAGTGATCCGGCCGGTCTCGTGCAGGAGATCGAGATTGCTTTCGGTGAGGCAGATCAGGTCCGGGTCATGGGCGGCGATAATGGAGCGGATCGCGGCGCCGCGATCCGTGCCGGCCCGTTGCCACTGGACGTTCCAGAGAAGGATTCTGATCGAGTGCATGGCCGCCACTACGGACCGGGCATCGGCCCCGGCCGGGTGTTAGCCCGCGTCCACAGCGGCGGCAATGCCTCAGTCGTCCTCCATTTCCAGCCCGTAGAGCGAAGCGTCGGGCGTCGCGAGCGGGGCGGAGAGGGTGGCCTTGAGGGCGGTGGCGAAGAACAATGGTGGAGCCATGGTGCGGGCGAGCTCGACCACCTTCTCTTTCAGTTCGGCCACCTTCGCAGGGTTTTGTGCCGAAAGGTCGTTCTTCTCCTCCGGGTCGGCGTCGAGGTCGAACAGCTCCACCTTCGGCGGCAGCAGCACGTGCCAGACGAGCTTCCACTTGCCCTGGCGGACGCCACCGGTGGTCGGCTCCACGTTGTAGATCACCTCGTCGCGACCGGGGGCGCCGGCCGTCAGGGCAGCCCAGGCATCCTTGCCGTCGAGGGGCTTGGACTGCTTGAGCTCAGCGCCCGCGAGCTTCGCGAAGGTGGGCAGCATGTCCACGATATGCATCACGCCGTCCGCCTGCCCCGGCTTGATGTGCCCCGGCCAGTTGGCGAGCGCCACCACGCGGGTGCCGCCTTCATAGAGGGAGCCCTTGCCGTCGCGGTAGGGGGCGTTGTTGGGGGGCGGATCTCCGGCCAGCGCGCCTTCACCCACGAACATCTTGTTGCGGGTGCCGCCGTTGTCCGAGTGGAAGAGGATGAGGGTGTTCTCGCGCATGCCGCGGGCGTCCAGCGCCGCCACCACCTTGCCGATCTGGTCGTCCATGGCGGTGACCATCGCCGCATAGGCGCGGCGGGAGGGGTCGGCGATGTTCGCGTACATGTCGAGATAGCGCTGCGGCGCTTGGTAGGGCGTGTGCGGCGCGGTGAACGCGAGGTAGAGAAAGAGCGGGGTCTTGGGGTCGTGGGCGCCCAGCTGTCGCACGGCCTCGGCGCCGAACAGGTCGGTGTCGTAGCCCTTTTCCTTCACCAGCGTGTTGTCGCGATACCAGTCGGTGACGCCGTGCGCCTCGTGCTTGAAATGATCGATCTCGCCCACCAGCGGACCGTAGAAGCTGTCGAAGCCGCGCTGGCGGGGCCAGTATTTCCGGTCCGCATGGCCGAGGTGCCACTTGCCGACCAGGGAGGTGCGGTAGCCCACGTCCTTCAGTGCCTGCGGCAGCAGGAATTCGTCGGTGGCAAGTCCGTAGGTGCCGCCGGAGGGGATCACGCCCACCTGCAGGCCGTAGCGCATGGGATAGCGGCCGGTCATCAGCGCCGCGCGCGTGGGCGTGCAGAGGGGCTGGGTATAAAACTGGGAAAGCTTCGCGCCGCCTGCCGCGAGTCGGTCGAGGTTCGGCGTCTTGATGTCCGAGCCGTGGAAGCCCACGTCGGCGAAGCCGAGGTCGTCCGCAAGAATGTAGAGGATATGGGGTCGCGGCGCGCCCTGTGCCCGCGCGCCCGGGGCGAGCAGGGAGAGGCCGGCAACGGCGGCGAGAAAGCCGGCGCCGCCAGCCAGGACGTCGCGTCGGCTCGGAGCCTGCTCTTCAGTCTTCTCGTTACGATCGGTCACGTGAATCCTCGTCAGCTGGTGAGGCGACGCACACAGCGGAATCCGATGTGCGCGGAGCCCGTATCGACGGATTGAGGCTGGCGCGCGGCAGGCCGATAGCGCCGGCAATAGCTGGGCGCACAGAGGTGTGAACCGCCCTTGAGCACCTTGCGCGGCAAGGCGAGACCGGGAGCGGCCCATTCCAGGCTGTCCGCGATCGTCCCGCCGCGCGGGTTGCGCGGCAGGCAGCAGGCCTTCGCCGCGGGCGCTGGATGGCGCGGGCGATACCAGTCGTCGGTCCACTCCCAGACATTGCCGATCATGTCGAGCAGGCCGTAGCCGTTGGGCGGGAACGCGGTGACGGGCGAGGTGCCGACGAAGCCGTCCTCCGCGAGGTTCTCCACCGGAAAGCGCCCTTGCCAGGTGTTGGCGCGATGAACACCGCCGGGGGCGAGTTCGTCCCCCCAGGCGAAGGCCGCTCCGTCGAGCCCGCCCCGCGCCGCGAACTCCCATTCCGCCTCCGTGGGCAGGTCCTTTCCGGCCCAGGCGGCATAGGCGGCCGCGTCGGTGTGGCAGACATGGACGACGGGATGGTCCTCGATGTCGGAAAGATCGCTGCCGGGACCCTGCGGGTGGCGCCAGGATGCGCCGGGCACGAACTGCCACCAGCGCGTCCAGTCGTCGGGATCGCCTGCATCGGCCGGCATTCGAAACACCAGAGAGCCCGGCACCAGAAGTTCGGGATCGGCGCCCGGATAATCCTCTGCGCGCGGGGCCTGCTCGGCCACGGTGACATAGCCGGTGGCGTCGACGAAGCGGGCGAACGCGCGGTTGGTGACGGGCGTGCGATCTATGAGGAAGGCGTCCACATGCACCTGATGGACCGGGGCCTCTTCCGGATAATGATCGTCCGATCCCATGCGAAACAGCCCACCGGCGACCCGGATCATCTCCGGATCGCCGGCCGCGGCTGGTACGTCCTCGACGGAGCCAGTCCCCTGATGTGCGACGGTGCAGCTCTGCCCGTCCATGACCTCTCCGCCAGCGACCGTTCCGCTCTCGGCCTGCGCCCGTTCATGTCCCCCGCATGCGACGGTCTTAGCCACGTTCTGCTCTAGCGGGAGGGGCGGGGGCTTCTCAATTGCCATTTGGCGCCACGTCTGACGTCACCGGGCTATCCGCGCGGAGGTTCGGAACGCGAGGGGCGTGCGGCCCTCCCAGCGCCGGAACGCGCGGACGAAATGCGCGGGATGGCCGTAGCCGAGGGCGCGCGACACCGAAGAGACCGGGGCCGTCGAGCCGCCGAGATGCAGCCGCGCCTGCGCGTGCCGCCACGTGTCGAGCAGTCCTTCGTAGGACGTGCCGAGCCCGGCAAGCCGCCGCTGCAGCGTGCGGGGCGACAGGCCGAGGCTGCGCGCCGTATCCACAAGGGAAAGGGCGCCGGTGAGGGCCGCGCTGTCGAATAGCGCTTCGATCATGGCGATGAGCGCGTCGTCGTCGAGGGAGACGGGCGCGGGAGGCAGCCCTGTGGCGGCGCCGTCGGGGGCAGGCGCAAAGAGCAGGTTGGTCTGGTCGAGCCAGCGGGCGTCGAACGAGATCTCGATGCCGTCGCCCGCACCGAAGCTGACGCCGGCCTGGAGGCGATCCTCGTAAAGCGATGCCGGCGCCTTGGCCCGATGGGCGAACCGAAGGTGGACCGGCGCGGCGTCCGCCCCCGTGATGGCCCGCAGCGCGCGCAGGACAAATGAGGCGATGCCCTCGTTCAGCACCTGCGCATGCTCGGGATCGCTGTCGGCGAGGCGATGGCGCCAGCGGGCGATGCCGTCGCGCTCCTCGATCGCAACCGAGACGCCGCCCTGCAGGTCCGGCATCTGGTGGTGCAGGGCGCCAAAGCAGTCGCGCAGGGTACGGCCGGCGAACAGGGCGCGGCCGGCGAGTCCGAGCTGCATGGGATCGGCGGCGGCGGCAAGGTCGAGTCCGATGGCGGCCTCGCCGCTGCGCCGGGCGAGGTGGAACAGCAGGGTGGAAATCTGGCCGCGGGCGACCACGCGATCGCCGCCGAGCGAGGTGTCGTCGAGCGCATTGTCGCGGGGTGCCGCATCGGCAAGTCCCGCCCGGCCGAACAGCGGCGCGAGCGGCACGCCCTGGCCGTCGGCGACCTTCGGTAGCATGTGGACGAGCGAGAGCCGGATCGGATGGCGGTCCCACATGGGCTGCGGACTCCAAATCGGCAGGGATCAGGGGCCGATGCGTCGGGCATGCCTCGCCCGCGACCGGTCTCCGGATGACCCGGCGCCCCCCTTTCTGACTTTGAACCCTACCTGCAATGGCGTGGTCAAGTTGCGCTTGCGTTACTCAGGTCCGGCGGCGCGCGGATCGATGGATCGTTTCAGGGATGGCCGGCGCCGCGATAGCCGTTCCGGCTCAGAGAAGCTCAGAGGCCGCCGAACCATGCGCCGAAATAGCCGGCATAAAGCTCCGGGGCCTCCAGATTCATGGAATGGCCGATGCCGGGCACGGCGACGAAGCGGCAATCGGGCATCAGAGCGGCCATCTCCTTCATGTCCGCTTCCTTGATCACGCCGTCCCGCATGCCCCAGACGACGAGATGAGGATGGGCGATGCTGGCCATCTTCCCCTTCAGCTCACCACTCCTCGCCTCCTTGGTGAGGGTTTCAGGCGTGCCGAACCAGATGCCCTCCGACACCGCCCAGACCTGATCCACGATCCGGTCGAACAGGCCGGCGCGCGCTCCGGCCTCGGCGACGAAGCGGGCGGGGCCGTTCGCGAGGGTTTCGTCCACGAACAGGCTCGGCGCAGTCGCGGCCATGATCTGGCGGGTGAGGTCGTAGCTCTCCTTCATCTGGCCGAAGAAGGCGGTCTGCTCGGGCCGGAAATCGATGCCCTGCGGGCCGACCGGAGACAGGGAAAACACCCGGCCGAAGCGGTCGGGCTGTTTCAGGATCATGCGCGTGGAGATGATGCCGCCGGTCGAGTGGGTCGCCAGGTGGCAGAAGGAGATACCGAGGGCATCCAGCGCCGCGATCATGTCGTCGGCATGCTGGGCGATGGAATAGTTGGAGAAATCGGCGGCGGGGGCCGGCTTGTCGCTGTCGCCGCAGCCGCGCCAGTCCACTGCGACGGTGCGCACGCCGCGCGGGAAGTGTGGCGCCGCCAGCTCGATCCAGTCCTTGCTGGCGAGATTGCCATGGATGAAGAGGACCGTCGTGTCCCCGGCGCCCCATTCCCGGTAGGCGAGGCGAAGGCCGTTCACGTCGAGCGTCTGCATGGAGGCCTCGTTCTAGAGGGAACGGCTTGCGCCCGGATGCCGGAGCGCAAGCCCGCTGCTTCGTCCGGCGCCTACTTGTTCAGCCCGGTCGGTGCCGCCGCCTTGGCCGGGGTGGCCTCTGCGGCAGCGGGCGCGCCGTGGATGAGCCGGTCGATGGTGGCGGGCGCGCCGGTGGGGACGCGACCGGTCTCCACGAAGTCCACCACATCCTCGGCGAAGGCGACCGGCTCGTCCGTGTGGATGAAGTGGGCGGTGCCGGGATAGATCTTCACCTGCACGTCACGCCCCGCCGTGTTCATGCGGCGCATGAAGGGCAGCACGAGCTGGCGCGAAAGATCGGTGAGCCCGTTGAAGGCGGTGCCGGGGATGAAGGGCTCCTTGTCGCCGAAGGCGAGGAAGATGGGCACCTTGATCTCGGTCAGCCGCTTGTAGAGGCTCTGCGGATCTTTTTCCTGCAACTCCGCCACCATGGCGTAGATGTCGAAGGTGAAGACATCCACCCACTGCTGCAGCTCGCGCGGATCGCCCTTGATCATGCCGATGCGCTGGGCCGTGTGGAGGCGGGCATATTCGCTGTCGCGCAGGAAGTAGCCGTTGCGCTGGGGCGTCACCGCCCCGGTGACGGGATCGCGGCTGCGGAAGTGATAGAAATCGTCGATCTGCTGGGCGGTGAGGTTCTTCTCCCGCTCGCGCAGGCCGGTCTGGTCCCACGCCTTCTTCCACGCGTCGAAATCGTGGGCGAAGGCGGGATCGAACAGGTCCAGCTTCTTGCCCGGCGCGATGGTGACCTCGCGCGGATACTCCTCAAGGCCGGCGGGCGCCTCGAGGACCAGCTTCGTTACCGCATCTGGCCAGGAAAGGGCATAGCCGAGCACGATCTGCCCGCCCATGGAATGACCGAGATAGGCGGCCTTGGGAACCTTCAGCTGGTTCACCACCACCTCATGCAGCACGTCGCGCATGTCCTGCAGGGTGCGGGCGGGGCTCTTGTCGAGGTTGCCCGGCCCGGACATGCCATAGTGCGGCATGTCCACGGCGATGACGCGCAGCCCGCGCTCCAGCGCAATGCGCATGATGTTGCCGTAGTGGCCGCCGAACGCGCCCTTGCCATGGACGATGACCAGCACGTCGGGATTGGCCGCCGTGCCGGCATATTCGTCCATGTAGCCGATGTCCCACTCGACGCCGCGGCCGTCTTTCGCCTTGGTCTTCTTCACCGGGAAGGGATAGGTGACGAAGCTGTTCCAGAACGACTTGTCGGGGGTGATGTCCGCCGCGACCGAGGGGGTGCGGTAGGTCTTGGCCGCCATCTCGCGATTGCGGGTGAGGCGGGAAACGTCGCCGAGGAAGGCGGCCACGGTCGGATCGAACTGGCGGTTCTTCAGGATGGGGAAGACACCGTAATGGGCGACCGGGCTCGTCTCATGCACGAAGTCCGCGCCGGGCACTTTCTCCACCGTGCGCTTGGCGCGGTCGAAGGTGAGCCACTGGTCATTCTCGATGTGCATCACGAGGGTGCGCGCCTTGATGCGCTTCAGCTCGGCATTGATGTTGTAGGTCTCGCCGGCGCGGTTGCGCCATAGCAGGTCGACCGCATCGAACAGCAGCGAGCGGGCGGCGATGGAGGCGCCGGCCTGCGGGTTGGGCGGGTTCCAGTAGAAGACGTCCCGCTGCACCGTCGACCAGTCCTGCTGCGAGCGGTGCTGGAAGTCGAACCCCGTTAGGTTGAGGATCGACCAGCCGAAGGCAACGCCCTGGTTGGGATGCTTGTCCTTGGGCAGGTTGTAGTAATTGCCGCCGGTCGCGCGCCACTGCGGATCGCTCTCGATGGCGGCGGACATGAGCTGGAAGGTCCAGTTGCCCACCGGATCCTCGCCGTCCGACTGGCTGGTGCCGCCGATGGGCATCAGGCCGTCCATGAAGTCCGGATGCATCACGCCCCAGACATAGGTCTGGGTCGCGCCCATGGAGACGCCGGTGACGAGGGAGGCGCGGGCGACCTTCAGATGATCGCGCAGCATCCGGTAATTGGCCTGCACCATGTCCTGATAGCTGTATTGCGGGAATTTCTGCCCGAGCCCTTCCGAGGGCTTGCTGGTGCCCCACAGGCCGAGGGCATCCACCAGCACCACGTAATATTGGTCGGTGTCGATGGGCTTGCCCGGCCCGATGACCGAACCGCCGGAGAGGGCCGTGCCCTCCACCCATTGGGCGTACATGTCGGTGGCGTCGCCGGAATAGAAGGAGTTCACCACTACCGCGTTGGTGATCTCGCCGGCGGCGTTGCGCTTCGGTGTGCCAAGGGCGATGTAGGCGGTCTTGGCCGGGCCGGCACCGAGGGATTCCAGCGTCGTGCCGCCTTCGCCGCCGTTCGTCCATTTGTCCGGGCTCGACAGGTCATAGCGTCCGCCGATCCGGAAGTTCGCGACCTCGTAGAATTTCTTGAGTTGGCAGAGCCTTTGCTGCGAGCAGGTGCCGGTGAGGGGCGGTTGCGGCGCCTGAACAGCCGGGGCCGGTGCGGCTGGCGTCTGGGCGTAGGCGGCAGGGGTGGTCGCGGACAGGGCCGTCGCGGCGAGCGCAAGGCCCAAGGCTATGGCATACCTCATGTTTCCTCCTGCGGCCGGTCTTTGTCATCGCCGCCGTCTGGAGGAGAGAACAGCACGCCCCCGCGCCCAAGGGAAGCGCTGCCGTTCTGATGAGGGATGCAACCTATGGGCGGCGCGATTCCTTAGCCGCCGTAGCGTCGCGCCGCCTCGATGGCGAGGCCGGTGCCCACGGAACCGAAGGTGTCGCCCTCGATCACCCGGGCCTGCGGGACGCAGGCGCAGATGGCCGCGCGCACATGGGCGAGGCGGGTCGAGCCGCCGGTGAGGAACAGGGCATCGATGGCGTCCGACTTCAGCCCGGCCGCAGAGAGGCAGGATGAGATGCGCCCGGCGATGCGCTCGGCGAGGAGCCCGGTGTGCGCGATGAGATCGTCGTGGGAGATGCCGACCGAAAGCCCGGCCTCCAACACCGCGAGATCGAGCACCGTGGCACCTTCCTCCGCCACCCGGATCTTCGCCGCCTCCACATCGAGCGCGAGACCATGGCCGCGCTCTTCCTCCACCGCGCGGGCGAGGCGCGAGACCAGCTCCGGCTGCGCCGCGGCGCGCTCCAGCTCGCGGATGGAGCGCGCGGTGCGTCCGTCATACAGCCGGTTGATGGCCGACCAGGTGGCGAGGTCGTGGTAGAGCGCCGCCGGCATGGCGAGGCCCTTGCGCTTCAGCGGGCTGCCGTGGCCGAGCAGGGGCATCACTACGGCGAGCGAAAGCTGCCGGTCGAAATCCGTGCCGCCGATGCGCACGCCCTCATTGGCGAGGATGTCGGAGGCGCGGTCCGCGCGGTTCTGGTGCCCCCGATCGATGCGCACGATGGAGAAGTCCGAGGTGCCGCCGCCGATGTCGGCTATCAGCGCCAGCTCTTCACCAGCCACCTGCCGCTCGTAGTCGAGGCTGGCGGCGATAGGCTCGAACTGGAACGAGAGAGCGGTGAAGCCGATGTCGCGGGCGATCGAGCCGAGGGTCTCCTCCGCGCGCTTGTCGCCGTCTGCGTCGCCATCGACGAAATGCACCGGCCGGCCGAGCACCACTTCGCGCAACGGCCCGTTGGCCTCGGCCTCGCCGCGTGCCTTCACCTCGGCGAGGAATTCCCCGATGACGCCCTTGAAGCCGAGCCGGCGGCGGCCGAGCGGCGTTGTTTCCTCGATGAGGGAGGTGCCGAGCACCGATTTCAGGGCGCGCATGAGGCGCCCCTGTTCGCCGCCCACATAGGCGGCCATGGCGGCGCGGCCCACCAGCGGCGCGCCGCTCCAGGGGAAGAAGATGGCGCTCGGAAGCGTATCCGCGCTGCCCTCCAGCCGCGCGAGGCGCGGGCCGTTGGGTCCGTTCAGTCCGAGTGTCGTGTTGGAGGTGCCGAAATCGAGGCCGCAGGCGGTCATCGGGCCTCCTTGCCGTATGCGGGTGCGGAAGGCCGGGCTAGCTAAAGCAAGTCTCGCTGCAGCGCAAGAGAAGCCGCGAGCGAAAGCGGCGGGAGCCGCCCGGGTGCCATGTCGTCGCCCGGGCGCTATCCGAACTCAGAAATGATAGCCGATGCTCATGAACGGCCCGTGCATGGTGGTATTGTAGCGGAAGTCGCGCGTGGGTGACGTGACGGACTGGTAGTCGGTGTACAGTGCCCGATAGCCGAGCGCGGTCGACCAGGATTCATTCCAGTTGTACCCGATGGCGACGAGGCCCTGCGAGGAGAGCTTCGAACTCGCCGGCAGCCCGAAGCCGCCCACGTCGGCCAGCGCGTTCAGGAACCACTGCTTGTTGAGCTTCCACTGAAGCGCGAGGCCGAAGGTCGGATCCAGCCAGTCCTTGGAGTCGGACTCCGAAAAGGCGAAGGGAACGAAGAGCGAGCTGATCGAGGTGTTGGCCGACAGGCGCTGATAGCGGAAGCCGGCCGTCGCGGAGAGATCGAAATCGGCATCGCCGACAGGCAGTCGATAGCCGGCGGCGCCGGACAGGATGAACAGGCGCTGGGAGAAATCGACGAGGGGCTGGCCGGCCGTCGACAGGTTCTTGCTGGTGCCGAGCTGCGACCAGAACACGTCCGCGAACAGCGTCCAGTTGTCCTTCTTGGCGATGAAGTTGCCCATCACCGCGCCCTGGAAATTCTGCATCACGTCGCCGAAGGTGATGTCCACCGGGATGGCCGGCAGGCGCCGGATGCCGATGTCGCCGTCGATGCCGGTCGCCCAGAGGTACAGGGTCGCCTGATACTGCCAGCCCGAGTTCGTCTGGGGCTGTGGTGCGGGTGTCGCCGCCGGTGCCGCGCCAAGATCCGCGGCTCGAGCGCTGTGGCCCGGCGCCGCCGCCAGCGCTGCGCCGGCGACCAGCATGGCGATCGCCGCGCGCACTCCCATACGCCTGCTACGGTGCGTGCCGGCCACGGCATCGGCGCGGCGCGAGCGATCCGCGACCTTCATTCCGAATTGATACCCCCCGCCCATAATTCCCCCGTCTTGACCCGGCGCCGCACCGCGGCGTCTCGCGGCGCGGTTCGTCACCCGCCACTTGGCCCCCGCCAATGGCCGCACTCTAGCGCAAGCACGGCTGTGGAACTGCCCCTTCAGCGCTATTCCCGGCGACGTGTGGCGCCGACGCCACGGCATTGGTTGGGCTTGCGCAAGGGCATGCCTGGGAACGTCGAGTTTCGCGTCCGCGTCTTGCAATCCTTGACGATGGGTCATGTCGGCCAGCTTCGCGCGGGTGTGAACACAAGTCCGCACGCCAGGCGGGATTTGACCTTGCGCGCCACGACGAAAATATGGGAACAAGCATAGTCACGGTTCAGCTTGAGCGGCGTCCGCCCCACCTCAGTGGGTTTCGCGGGGGCAGAACCGCTTCGTCGGAAAGAGAGCGAGAGAAGATCGTTCGTGACCACCACTCTGCCCTTGGTGCGCGCGGCCGCCATCGCACCGATCATGGTCTGGCTGCAGGATGGCGGCCATCCGCTCGATCGGATGCTCCGTGATGCCGGATTGCCGGCCGGCCTTATCGAAGATCGCGATCGTCCGATCCCCCTGATGGCGGGAATCCGACTGCTGATGGATGTGGTCCGGCGCGAAGGCCATGACGTGCCGTGCCGTATGGTGGCCCATGCCGGGATCGAGGAACTCGGTTTGCTGGGGCAGGTCGTCATGTCGTCCCGCACGCCGCGCGAGGCCTTTATCAAGGTGGAGCGCGCCTATCAGCATCACGGCTCACACGAGCTGTTCACTTTGACGCCATCTCCCGGCGGCGGCGCGGTGCGTCATGCCTTTCGCGTGCCCGTGGATCTGGAGCATCTGTCCTACGTGCAACAATACGTGGCCGCGCTGATCCGCACTGTGGTTCAGCGCACTGGACTTGCCGGGTCACTGGTCGAGCGGGTCGAGTTGAGCCCTCACCCGCTTCACGGCGTGGAGGGAATGGGCACACAATTCGGCTGCGAGACGGTGCCCGCGGCGAACCGGACGGTGACCATGCATTTCTCCGATGCGGTGCTCGACCGGCCCTATGTGAACGGCCGTCAGCTTGCGGACGCGGTCGTCCCTCCGGGAGCCGCGGTGATCCGCGGCGACGGCACGTTGGCGGGCTCGATCGCCGCCATCCTGCCCGGCCTCATCGAGGCGGGCGCGGAGCCGGGCCTCGCCAGCATCGCAGAGCTTGCCTTCATGAGCCGGCGCACGCTGCAGCGTCGATTGGCGGGGGAGGGGACCAGCCTCTCCGAGTTGGTGGACAAGGTGCGCGCCGAGCAGGCGATCGCCCGTCTCACAGCCAGCGGCAGCGCCATTCGCGCCGTAGCGGCGGAGGTGGGCTATGGGTCCAACGCCAGCTTCAGTCGCGCCATTCGCCGCTGGACCAGCACATCGCCGAGCCGGCTCCGACGCAGCGCGTCGGCGGGGCGGCTGCGCAGCGGTGAAGAGGCGGAGTAGAGCCTCTAGCGTCGGCGTGCCCCCTTGCTGGTACGGGCCTGCGTCACCGGATGCGGGTCAGCTCCCGGCGTAACCTCTGGCCCGCCATGAAATGTGCATTGGCCATGATCGGCCAGTGTCTCGATCACGCGGCATTCCGCCACCCGGCCGTGCGCGCAGGCATGGACCATGTGCTCCAGCTCTGCCTCCAGTGCCTTGAGCGAGGAGATCCGCCGCCGCACTTCGTCGAGCCGGGCGCCGGCGATGGCGTCGGCTTCGGCGCAGGGCTGGTCGGGGCGATCCTGCAAGGTCAGCAGCGTGCGGATGGCGTCGAGGCCGAAGCCCAGTTCGCGGGCATGGCGGATGAAGGCGAGGCGCTTGACCTGCGCATCGTCGTAGAGCCGGCGGTTGCCTTCGCTGCGCGGCAGGTGCAGCAGCAGGCCGGTTTCCTCGTAGAAGCGGATGGTGGGCACCTTTACGCCGCTGATGCGGGCGGCTTCACCGATGGTCAGGTGAGCAGGGACCGGTGCTGCTGCCATGGGGCTTGCTCCTCTAGTCGCTAGAGCATCTAGGCTGCCACCATGACCAAAGGAAAGGCGGCATCATGACAGCCAGTCAGGTTCAGACCCGGTATCGCGTCTCGGGCATGGACTGCGCCTCCTGCGCAGCGAAGATCGAGGCCGTTGCAAGCCGTCTGGACGGGGTGGCGGAGGCGCGCGTGTCCGTGGCGGCGGCGACCTTGGTCGTGCGGCACGCTTCTGGTGCCGATCTTTCTGCCTTGCCAGCGCGGCTGAAGCCTATGGGCTATGGCCTCATGCTCGCGAATGCCGAGCCCGCCCAAACGCCGGCTCCGGTTGCGGCACGCGAGGCCTGCTGCGGGCACGATCATGGGCCCGACCTCGGGAGCCACGATCACGGCGGCCACGATCACACGGCGCATGGCCACGGCGGGCAAGATCGCGCAGGGCAAGATCACGCCCGGGAAGCCCATGCCCGCCACGATCATTCCGGTCATCCAGATGAGACGGCGCCCGCTGCCCGCGACGACCACGCCCATGGCGCCGAACTGGGCGAGGGCGGTTTCTGGTCCAACGGCAAGCTGCGGCTGACCCTCGCCAGCGGCGCCGCCTTTGCGGCGGCCTTCCTCGCGGGACTGGTGCTGCCGCAGGTCCAGACGCCGCTGTTCATCGCCGCCATGCTGGTCGGCCTGGTCCCCATCGCGCGCCGGGCGTTTGCGGCCGCGGCCGTCGGTATGCCCTTCACCATTGAGACGCTGATGACCATCGCCGCCGTGGGTGCGGTCATCATCGGCGCGGCGGAGGAGGCTGCGGCCATCGTGTTCCTGTTCCTCGTTGGCGAATTGCTCGAAGGCTTCGCCGCCGGCCGCGCCCGCGATGGCATCAAGGCGCTCGCGGCCCTGGTGCCGAAGACGGCGCTGGTGGCGCGGGGCAGCGATTTCGTGGAGGTGCCGGCCACGCAGCTCGCCGTGGGCGACACCATCCTCGTGCGCCCGGGCGACCGCATCGCGGCCGATGGCGCGATCCTCGCGGGAGAGGGCGGGATCGACGAGAGCACGGTCACCGGCGAGAGCGCCCCCGTGACCAAGGGTGTGGGCGCGAACGTCTTCGCCGGTACCGTCAATGGCGATGCGGCGCTGACCGTGCGCGTGACCGCGACCGCCGAGGACAACACCATCGCCCGGGTGGTGAAGCTGGTGGAAGAGGCGCAGGAGGCCCGGGCGCCCACGGAGCGGCTCATCGACCGCTTCTCGCGCGTCTACACCCCCGCTGTCGTGGTGATCGGTGCGCTGGTGGCGACCGTTCCGCCGCTGCTGCTGGGCGGGGAGTGGGGCGAATGGATCTACAAGGGCCTCGCCATCCTGCTTATTGGCTGTCCGTGCGCACTGGTCATCTCCACTCCCGCGGCCATTGCCTCCGGTCTTTCCGCGGGCGCGCGTCGGGGCCTGCTCCTCAAGGGTGGAGCAGTGCTGGAGACGGCGGGCAAGGTCACCATGGTCTGTCTCGACAAGACCGGCACCCTGACCGAGGGGCGGCCGAAGGTGACGGACGTGATCGGCGTTGCGCTACCCGAACTGGAGGTGCTGCGCCTTGCTGCGGCTTTGGAGGCCGGATCGAGTCATCCCTTGGCGAAGGCCATCCTCGACCGCGCTGCTGCCGATGGCCTCTCCATTCCCGCCGCGAGCGATGCCCGCGCGCTGGGCGGCAAGGGGGTGACGGGGATCGTGGAGGGACGCGCGGTGTTCCTCGGTTCCGTCGCGGCGGCGGCTACGCGGGTGGCGCTCGATCGCGCGCTGGAGGCTCGCCTCGCGGCGTTGAACGACGAGGGCAAGACCGTGTCCCTCCTCATCGTGGACGACGCGCTGGCGGGTGCCATCGCCATGCGCGACGAGCCGCGCGCGGATGCGGCGGCGGGACTTGCGGCGCTGAAGGAACGTGGGCTGCGCACGATGATGCTGACGGGGGACAATCCGCGCACCGCCGCCGCCATCGGCCGGGCGCTGGGCATCGAGGTGCGCGCCGGCCTCCTGCCGGAGGACAAGCAGCGCATTGTCTCCGAGCTGAAGCAGAAGGGGGAGGTCGTCGCCAAGGTGGGTGACGGCATCAACGACGCGCCGGCGCTGGCCGCGGCCGATATCGGCATTGCCATGGGTGGCGGTACCGACGTGGCGCTGGAGACGGCGGACGCCGCCGTGCTGCATGGCCGCGTGCGCGACATCGCCGGCATGATCGACCTGTCGCAGCGGACCATGCGCACCATCCGCCAGAACATCGGCCTCTCGCTGGGGCTGAAGGCGGTGTTCCTGGTCACCACCATCGCTGGCATCACCGGCCTGTGGCCGGCGATCCTGGCCGACACCGGCGCGACCGTGCTCGTCACCGCAAACGCGCTGCGGCTTCTGCGGCGGACGGAGGGATGATTTCCCTCATCACGTCGGGATGCTGAGGCTCCACATGGCATCGAACATGGACGCCTGGAATGCCGCGAACTCGGCGCTGTCGATGATCATGCCGTAGCTTTCGCGGGCGGAGGAGATCAGCGCGACCTTGTTGCCATAGATGAAGCAGGTCATCGCCAACTGGTGGGCGGGCGGCGCGTAGCGCAGTTCGCGCCGCTGCTCCTGGCTCGACGGCCAGATGGGGGCGATGTCGCGCTCCGCCGAGCGGATCACGTGCAGCCAGATGCCGCGGCGCGCGCGCTCGGTCAGATATCGCTCCATCTCGTCGAGGCCCGGCTCGGCCATTAGCTCCTTCATGGAGAGGGTCGCCCGCAGCACCGTGTCGCCGCCGGAGAGCGTATCCCACAGGGTGGTGCGGATGCCCTCCGGGCCGGGATGGAAGCGCACGTTCGGCTTGCCGGTCTCGTGGTGGTACATGGACCTGAGCACCGGCATGACATCTTCCAGCATCTGCCGGCGCGCCTCGATGCGCTCCAGCAGAACGCCCGGATCCTGGGCGACCACGAAGCGCCTTTTGCCGTGGTCGACGAACCGGATCAGCCCCTCTTCCTCCAGCTTCGCCAACGCGTCGTGCGCCGTGGTGCGCGCCAGCCCCGCCTTCGCCGCCACCTCCGTGATGGACGCGCCGCCGAGGCCGACCGCCGTCAGATAGAGCTTGTAGAGCGTCCCGGTGATGCCGATCCGGGCCAGCTTCTCTTCGATGTCCGCCGTCACTGTCACTTTCCCCCGATGAATGCAGCATGTCCGATCTTGGCGGCAAGGTCTATCATCGGTTTTAACCGATAAAAATACCGACGTATCGCCCAAAGAATGAGCGCGCTGATGCGCGTTTGATCGCATTTGTCAGCAAAATTGCCGCATCAATCATCAAATTGTGGGCCGATCGCAATTGACGGAAATGACCGACATATCTTAGCCTCTGGTCATGGCTGATCGCACTGACGAGCCGCCGGTTGGCGGGCTGAAGGAGGATGTCCCGATGGGAGCGAACGCGGAAGCGGGTGCGATGACGGCGGTTCCCGACAGATCGACGCCGACGGCGCGGCAGATGCCTTGGTCGCGGCTTCTCGCCGACAAGTCGGTCCGCGCCGGCCTCGGGCTCGCGGCCTTCTTCGCCTTCTGGCAGGCGGTGACGGGGCTTGGCCTCGTGGACGGCTTCCTCCTGCCGTCGCCGTTCGCCGTGGCGCAGGCGCTGTGGGACATGGCCCTCGACGGCTCCTTGTGGATCCATCTCGCCGCCAGCCTCCAGCGCGTCGCCGTCGGCTTCCTGCTCGCCTGCGTGGTCGGGCTGGCGCTGGGCCTCGTCTGCGGCTGGTGGCGGTCAGTGTCGGATTTCGTGCGCCCGGTGGTTGAAGCCCTGCGGCCCATTCCGCCGCTGGCCTGGATCCCGATCACCATCCTCTGGTTCGGCCTCGGGGACGCGGCGTCCTATTTCCTCGTCTTCCTCGGCGCCGTCTTCCCGGCCTTCGTCGCGACCTACACGGCGGTGCGCGGCCTTGATCGCAACCAGATGAACGCGGCCCTCTGCCTCGGCGCCAAGCCTTGGCAGCTGTTCTGGGACGTGCTGATCCCCGCCTCGCTGCCGATCATCCTGCCCGGCCTGCGCATCGCGCTCGGCGTCGGCTGGATGTGCGTGGTGACGGCGGAACTGATCGCCGCGCAGACCGGCCTCGGCTACCTGATCCAGCAGTCCCGAATGCTGTTCCAGATCAATAACGTGGTGGCCGGCATGGTCACCATCGGCCTCGTCGGCTTCGCCATGTCCGCCATCCTCGAGCGCATCGAGCGGCGGGTGAACGCCTGGGCGCCCTCCGAGCGCAGCTGAGGACAGCGAAAGGAACAGCCATGCTTGCCAGCGCCTCCCTCATGTCTTCCTCCGCTCCGGGCCTCGCGCCCCAGCTCTCGCCCGAGGATGTGCAGATCGACATCCGTAATGTCGGCAAGGTCTACGGGTCCAAGACCGAGGAGCCCGTCACCGCTCTCGATGGCGTGACGCTCCGCATCCGGCGCGGTGAATTCATCTCGCTGCTGGGGCCGTCCGGCTGCGGCAAGTCCACCCTGCTCGGCATCATCGCCGGCTTCCAGTCGGCCACCAGCGGGCAGCTGCTGCAGGATGGCCGGCCGATCACCCGGCCCGGTCCCTCACGCACGGTGGTGTTTCAGGACTACGCCCTGTTCGGCTGGATGACGGTGCAGCAGAACGTGGAATTCGGCCTCAAGGCCAAGGGCATGGGCAAAGCCGAGCGGGCCGAGATCGCCCGGTCGCTCATCGCCATGGTCCGCCTGAACGGCTTCGAGGACAAGTTTCCGCACCAGATGTCCGGCGGCATGAAGCAGCGCGCCGCCATTGCCCGCGCGCTCGCGCCCGATCCCGACATCCTGCTCATGGACGAGCCGTTTGGCGCCCTCGATGCGCAGACCCGCGTGCTGCTGCAGGAGGAGATCGCCCGCATCTCCTCGGAGGCCGGCAAGACGGTGATCTTCGTCACCCACGGCATCGACGAGGCGGTGTTCCTCGCCGACCGCGTGGTGGTGATGAGCCCGCGTCCGGGCCGCGTGCGCGAGGAGGTCCTCGTGCCGCTGCCGCGGCCGCGTACGGCCGAGATGCGGTCCGATCCATGGTTCGTCTCCACGGTCAACGACCTGTGGGAAACGCTCAAGCCGGAATGGCAGAAAGGGGAATAATCGTGACCTCAGGACTTTCGCGCCGCCGGTTCGGCCAACTGGCCGCCGGCTTCGCCGCCTCCCTTCCCTTGGCCGCCCCTTCGATCCTGCGCGCGCAGGAAGGGGACGTGGTGCGCATGTGCTGGTTCAACACGACCACCGTGTCGGCCCAGATCGCCCATGTGCTGATGCGCACGGACATCGCCGCGCGCAACGGGCTGAAGATGGAGATGATCCAGCTCGCCGCCTCGCCCGCCATCACCGAGGCGCTGGTGTCCGGCGCCGGTGACGTGGGCACGCTCTCCGATTTCGCCGCCGTCACCACCATGGCCATCGGCGCGCCGGTGACGACCGTGTCCTCCCAGGCCCGCTTCCGCTCGGCAGTGCTGGCGACGAAAAAGTCCGGCATCACCAAGATGGCGGACCTGAAGGGCAAGCAGGTCTACGGCACCTTCGGCATCACCGCCTTCCAGAATGCGCAGGATGCCGTGTTGAAAGCCGGCCTCGTACCGGGCAAGGACATGACCTTCGTGAACGTCGGCCCGGCGGAACTCGCCGATGCGGTGGGTGCCCAGCGCATCGATGCCTTCT
The DNA here is from genome assembly GCF_056314105.1 of Xanthobacter sp. DMC12. NCBI lineage: Bacteria > Pseudomonadati > Pseudomonadota > Alphaproteobacteria > Hyphomicrobiales > Xanthobacteraceae > Xanthobacter > Xanthobacter sp. DMC12. Next base: position 451,559 of record NZ_JBQUYZ010000002.1, read on the forward strand.
TCACCTACGATCCTTTCGTGAGCTTCTTCGAGAGCACGGGAAATGCGGTTGTCGTCTCGGAAAACCTGAGCCCGGTCATCGTGCTCGCCGCCAACAACCGCTTCCTCCAGAAGCCGGATGTGCTGCGCCGTCTGCTGCTCGCCAATGCGCAGGCCCTGTTCTTCGCCGCGCAGAACAATGACCTCGCCAACAGCTGGTTCCGCTCGCTGGAGCCGGCCAAGAACATTCCCGAGCCCGTGCTCCAGAAGGCGTCGAGCTACGATCCGGCGTGGAGCGCGAAGACCTTCACCGACATTAAGGTCGCGCTGTCCCCAGCCCAGATCGCGCAGATGGAGACGCTGGCCAAGTGGGGCGTGGAAGCCAAGCTTCTGCCGCGCCTGCCCGACGTGCCGAAGTTCATCAATACGGCCATCGCCGGCGAGGTGGACAAGGAGATCGCCACCGGCAGCTTCGACGTGAAGAGCGTGAAGATCCTTCGCGCCTGATGTCGCCCCCGTCACCATGGAGACGACGGCCCCGCCTCGGGCGCGGGCTGTCTTCCGCCGGCCGGTGAGAGTGCTCGCCGCCGGCCGCAGGGACATCATGACTGATACCGAGACACAGGCCGTGGCGCCCCCGGATGGCCCCGCCATGCGCCATTTCGATTTCAGCACGCTCTCCGCCGAGATGCGCTATCGGCTTTTGGCCTCCGCGGTTCTCCCACGGCCCATCGCATGGGTCGTCACCATGAGCGCAGATGGGGTGGTGAACGCCGCACCCTACTCCTTCTTCAACGTCTTCGGCGCGGATCGCCCCATCGTGGCGCTGGGCATTCTGGCGCGGCCGGAGCGGGAGAAGGACACCGCCGCCAACATCCGCGCCACCGGCGAATTCGTCGTCAATCTCGTGCCCCACGCCCTCGCTGAGGCCATGAACGCGACCTGCGTGGATGCGCCGCCTGAGGTGGACGAGATCGCGCTGGCGGGCCTTCGATCCGTGCCCAGCATTGGTGTGCGTCCCCCGCGCATCGCCTCATCCCCCGTCGCCCTCGAATGCCGGATGAACCATCTGCTGGACACCGGCCCGGGCCAGCTTCTGGTCGTTGGCGAGGTGTTGCACGCCCATTATTCCGCCCATGTGCTGACCGGCGATCCCGCCCGGCCGCGGGTGGACGGACTTGCCCTCGATCTCGTCGCTCGGATGCACGGCCCGACGGCCTATGCCCGCACACGCGACCTCTTCGACCTCGATCGCCCGCTGTGGAACGGCGCAGCACACAACAAGGAATGAGCGAGATGCCCAGGATCAAGGTGGCCGCAGTGCAGGCCGCAACCATTCCCTTCGACGGCCCTGCAGCGACCCAGCGCACCATCGCCCTCATCGCCGAGGCGGCCGCCACGGGGGCAAAGATTGCGGTGTTCCCCGAGGCCTTCATCGGCGGCTATCCCAAGGGGCTGGACTTCGGCTGCAGCGTCGGCCGGCGGACAGCCGAGGGACGGGCCGATTTCGTCCGCTACGTGCGCGGTGCGATTACGGTGCCCGGGCCGGAAGTGGACCAGCTCGCCGCGTCATGCGCGGAGCATGACATCCATGTCGTGGTCGGCGTCATCGAGCGCGACGGCGGGACGCTTCACTGCACCGTGCTCTATCTCGGCCCGGACGGCCTCCTCGGCAAGCATCGCAAGGTGATGCCGACCGGCTCCGAGCGCCTCGTGTGGGGGTTTGGCGACGGTTCGACCCTGACGGTCGTGGACACGCCCTACGGCAAGCTCGGCGGCGCCATTTGCTGGGAGCACTACATGCCCCTGCTGCGCGCCGCCTATTACGGCAAGGGCGTCGAAATCTGGGCCGCGCCCACCGCCGACGACCGGGAGACCTGGATCTCCACCATGCGCCATGTGGCCATGGAGGGCCGCTGCTTCGTCATCAGCGCCTGTCAAGTCATGCGCCGTTCCGATTTCCCGGAGGACTACGCCAGCCGCATCGATGCCGCCCCAGACGCCTTCATGATGCATGGCCGCTCGTTGATCGTCGGTCCGCTGGGGGAAATTCTCGCCGGACCCGTGCTGGACGAGGAGACCATTCTCACCGCCGAGATCGACCTCGACGACATCATCGGCGCCAAGCTCGATTTCGACCCCATCGGCCACTATGCCCGGCCCGACCTGTTCAGCCTCAACGTCGACGAAGTTCCACAGCTCCCAGTTGTTTCCCGCACCGAAGGCTAGGACTCGACCGGGCTTTCAGAATTGCAGAGCGTCCTCATCCGCCAATGCGGACGGGGATGCGGCTGCATTGCGGAGGACCTCGCGGCGACATCCCGCCGATGAAGACAACCATCGAGACGTGGATAATATATTAGAATATCGAGCCGAATAGCATTTATCTGCCCTTTAAGAGCCTCGCCCGGGAATCGCCCAATGGAGGCATTTATAGCCCCGGTGGATTTGAAATTTATCAGAACAATCACTGCCCCATTTTTCTCGATCCCCCTGATGCCATTCGCCAGCCTTCACAGTACCCTTGATCGCCTCCATAAGCGCAAAGAGCATCCGGCGAGGGCGAATGGCGAAAGATGACGTCAAGGGAGACGCTCTCGACGCTCCCATTCTGCTCGCGGAATGGGAAATGCCTCTGCACCGTGAGGCGAGCCTGATCGAGCGGCTCTCGGAGGTCGATCAGGCCATCGTTCGGATGCATGGGCGGGAGATGCTCCTTTCAGCCGGCGAGCCGCTCTTTCGTCAGGGCGAGCACCACGACGGCATCGTGGTCATTGAAGACGGACAGATCCGCAGCTTCTACGTGGCACCCTCGGGCCGTGAAATCACGCTGGCCTATTGGTCCAAGGGCCATTTCGTCGGCGGGCCGGACGTGTTCGGCGGCGGCACCCACATGTGGGCGGCGACGGCGGTTCGGCCGAGCCGGCTGGTGTTCCTGCCGGGCGCAGGCCTGCGGCAGCTGGCGCGACAGGTGCCGGACCTCGCCATCGGGATCATCGACGCCCTTGTCTTCAAGGCCCGCTGCTATTCCGCCTTTGCGCAGATGCTCGGCACGCGCTCCGTGGCGCAGCGGCTTGTGCAGTTGCTCCAGCACCTGGCTCAGACCTATGGCGTGAAGGATGAGCGCGGCATCCTTATCGCCGCCGCCTTTACCCACGCAGATCTCGCGGCGCTCATCGGCGCCACACGGCAGTGGGTGACGGTGCAGCTCGGCCGGATGCAGCAGGACGGTATCCTCACCAACCGGCGCGGCCTAATGGTCATATTGAAGCCTGAGGCGCTGGCCTCCGAGCTGGAGCGACCTGACCGCAACTGACACTCTACGGACCGCGGAAAGGCCGCCGCTCTTTCGGCCTCAAGCAACGAATTGCTTTTATATTTAAATTATCGATTTGATATTTTTTGGGCGGCCTGACTAAGGTCCGCCCTGGCCGCGGCCGCGAAACTGAGCGAAGGCCGTTCAAAAGCAATTCCTTTGCAACGGAAAAACCGCTCGATTCTCCAAAGAGATAACTGCGTATTCCGCAAGTGGCATCCCCCTTGCTGAGGTCAAACCATATTCGAGGATGCCATGACCGTCGCACTCACTCCCCAACCCGCCGCGACCTCCCAGCGCGACGCGGTCTTGTCCTTCATCACCGAAAAAGCGTGGCTCGATCTCGCCTGCGAATTGATCCCCGCCGGTCAACCGGAGGCCGAAAATCCGCTGGATCCCGATCTACCCGGCGGGAAGGAAGAGGGCATCGCTCTGCTGCTCGCCGACAAGCTGGCGGCGCTCGGCTTCACGGTGGACCTGAAGGCGCGCACGCCGCACCGGCTCAATGTCATAGGCGCGCTGGCCGGGGGTGAGGAGGGTCCGTCCCTCATCCTCAACGACCACCTGGACACCTACCCCGCTGGCGACTGGGCGGCGTGGACCATGACCGGCGGCCATCCCTTCCGGCCGACCCGCCACGGCGATCTGCTTTATGCGCGCGGCACATCCGATACCCGAGGAAACCTCGCCTGCACGCTGCTCGCGGTGGAGGCGATCCGCGCGGCGGGCGTGCGCCTCAAGGGCACGCTGAAGTGCGTCTACACGGCGGACGAGGAAAAGAACGGGCCGGACGGCTCGATCTTCCTGCTCGACGAATGCGGCCTCGAAGCCGATTACACCATCGTCTGCGAGCCCACCGCCTGGACCGCGCCGGATGGCAGCTGGGGCATGGGCATCGCCATCGCCAATTGCGGCAACTTCCTCGTGGAGGTGGAGACCTCCGGTATCAAGACCCATCTCTGGCGACCCGATACGGGCATGAATGCCATCACCAAGATGATGGAGCTGCTGCCGCAGCTGGAGAAGATGAGCTTCGCCCATACGCCCGCCCCGCACGCGGGTGGAACGCCTCCAATGGTCACGGTGCTGCGCATCGCCGGGGGCGTGCCGCGCGAGATGCAGTTCACGCCGGACAGCTGCAAGGCGGTGCTGGGCGTGGTGGGCATCCTGCCCGGCATGACGCGGGAAAGCGTGATGGCGGACATCAACGCCGTGATCGCCACCGCGCTCGCCACCGATCCGACCCTGAAGGCCGAGGCCCGGCCCTTCCCCGGCGCCCTGTTCGTGGATGGCACGGGCGAGCAGGAGGCAGATGCCGAGCCCGTCCGCACCTTGCGCAAGGCCTACGGCGAGGTGCTGACGGGCGAGCCGAAGCTCTATCGCAAGAACGCCTTCAACGACACGATCCGCTTCTCCGAGCGCGGCTTCAAGGCCATCACCTTTGGTCCCGGCGAAGACGGTTGGGCGCCGGTGAACGAGAGCATCCACATCGGCAAGGCGGTGGCGGCAACGCGCATCCTTGCGCTCGCCGTGATGGACTTGCTGGGAGTGGAGGAATGAGCGCCGTGGACACCGCTCCCGAGCGCGCCTCAAGCCCGGCCCGGCCGAGGCTGCTGCCGGCCCGGCTGCGGGTGGCCTTCACCCGCACACGGCTCCTGACTGCGCTGACTGCCGCCACGCTCTTCGCCCTGTGGTGGCTCGCGGCCCACTATGCATGGGTGAACCCGCTCTTCCTGCCGTCGCCGAAGGCGGTGTGGGAGGCCTTCGTGCGCACCGCGACCGTAGGCTACCAGGGCAGCCTGCTGCACGAGCATCTGATCGCCAGCCTCTACCGGGTGCTGGCTGGCTACAGCCTCGCGTGCCTCGTGGGCATTCCGCTCGGCATCGTCATGGGTCTCAGCCGTGACGTGAAGGCGGTGTTCGATCCGGTGATCGAATTCTACCGGCCCTTGCCGCCGCTTGCGCTCTATACCCTTATCGTGATGTGGCTGGGCATCGGCGACGCGTCCAAGATCGCCATCCTGTTCCTCGCCGCCCTGCCGCCGCTGACAATCAGCTCCATGCAGGCAGCGGCGAGCGTCGATCCGCGCTACGTGAAGGCGGCGAAAAGCCTGGGCGCCAACTCCCGCCAGCTCTTTCGGCACGTCTTCCTGCCTGCGTGCCTGCCCGGCATCTGCACAGGCATGCGCATTTCACTGGGCTTCACCTACACCGTGCTGGTTGCCGCCGAGATCGTCGCCGCCACCGCCGGCCTCGGCTGGATGATCTGGGACGCGAGCAAGTTCCTGCTCGGCGACATCGTGATCATGGGCCTGTTCGTTCTCGCTTTCACCGGCATGGCGCTCGATTTCCTCATCCGCCTTGCCGAGCGCGCCCTGACCCCCTGGCGCTTCCGCTGATCCCCCTTTCGCCGACTGGAGACTGAGATGAACACGCTTCGACGCACGGCCTCTCTTCTGCTCGCCGCCGCCTTCTCCCTCGGCCTTTCGGCTGGCGCGCATGCGCAGCAGAAGCCGGAGGGGATCACCATCGGCTATCTGAACCTAGTCAATGCCCAACTCGTCACCAAGGCGCTCGGCCTGCACGAGAAGTCCGGCGTGCCGATCAAGTGGGTCAAGTTCGGCTCGGGCGGCGACATGAACCGCGCCGTGGCGGCGAACCAGGTGGATTTCGGCGGCGTCGGCAACCCGCCCTTCACCCTCGGTGCCACCCGCGCCTTGCCCTACAAGGGCATCTTCGTGCTGAACATGCTCGGCCCGGTGGAATCCCTCGCCGTGCGCTCGGGCAAGAACATCAAGTCCCTGAAGGACCTTGCCGGCAAGACGGCGGCCGCCCCCTTCGGCTCCACCACCCATTATCTGTTTATCGCCGCGCTCAAGGAGGCGGGGGTGAACCCCACCGACGTGAAGCTCATCGACCTTTCGCCCTCCGATGCCGTCGCCGCCTGGCTGCGCAAGGACATCGACGCGGCGTGGATCTGGGAGCCCAACCTCGACAAGATCGTGAAAAACGGCGGCGAGATCTTCCTCACCAGCGGTGAGATGGCGAAACGCGGCTATCCCACCTGGGACGTGGGCGTCGTGATGAACGACTTCGCCGCCAAGTATCCGGCGCAGGTGGTGGCCTACGTGAAGGCGGAGTGCGAGGGCATCGACTACTGGCTGAAGCACCCCAAGGAGACGGTGGACATCATCGCCAAGGAATTGTCCCTGCCCGCTGACGATGCCGAGCGCATGATGAAGGGCACCACCATGGTGCCGTGCCCGGAGCAACTGACGAAGGACTATCTCGGCACGCCAGGCCAGATCGGCCAGTTCGCCGACACTGTGCTTGCCACGGCCACCTTCCTGAAGGACCAGGGACGGCTTCCCACTGTCCTGGACCGGGCCGGCTATGCGGCCTTTATCGACCCGTCCTACCTTGCGAAGGCACTGGGCAAATGAGCGGCGGCCCCGATGGCCTGATCATGGAAGCTCCCGTTCCCCTGCCCACGCACCTCGCCCCCGTACCGGGGCGGGGAAGGCTGCAGCTGAAAGACCTCTCCATCGCCTACGGCGAGGGCGCGGCGCGGCGCACGGTGGTGGAGCGCTTCGACCTCGACGTGGAGCCGGGTGAGTTCGTTTGCGTGCTCGGTCCGTCCGGCTGCGGCAAGTCCACGGTGCTGAATGCTGTCGCGGGTTTCGTGCCCGCCGCGCGCGGGCTGCTGGAGGTGGACGGCGAGACCATCCGCGGCCCCGGCGCAGACCGGGGCATGGTGTTCCAGCAGGCGACGCTGTTCCCTTGGAAGAGCGTGCTGGACAACGTGGCCTTCGGCCCACTTATGTCGACCGGGAGCACCTCGACGGCGGAGCAGACGGCGCGAACCTTCCTCTCGCTGGTGGGTCTTGCCGCGTTCGAGAAGCACTATCCGTCCGAGCTTTCGGGCGGCATGCAGCAGCGGGTGGGCATCGCGCGGGCGCTGGCCAATTATCCGCGCGTGCTGCTCATGGACGAGCCTTTCGGCGCCCTCGATGCGCAGACGCGGGCCATGATGCAGGAGGCGCTCCTGAACATCTGGGCGGAGTTCCGCACCACGGTGCTGTTCATTACCCACGACATCGAGGAAGCCATCTTCCTCGGCGACCGGGTGGTGGTCATGAGCGCCAATCCCGGGCGCATCGTCGCCGACATCCGCGTGGACATTCCCCGCCCGCGCGCGCCCGAAGTGCAGTTCTCGGAGGCATTCGTCGCGATCAAACGGGAATGCTTCGCGCACATCCGGGCGGAAACGCTGAAGGCCTTCGCCCACCAGCAGAACGCCGCTGTGCCGGCAGCGTGATCCTTCGATGCGGACGCGGCAGGGTTACACCTGCCGCTGGAACTGCCGCGCGAGACCGGCCACCACGCCATCCTGCCCGGCAAGCCCGATGAAGCTGAGCGACGAGGGCAGGCCTGCGCGCGCCGGAGCGCCCGGCGCCACGATGGCGCACAGATCCATGGGACCGACGAAATAGGTGTAGGTGCCCATCACGGTGTTCCGGCCCATGGGATCGGCCAGCATCTCCTCGATGGTGTAGATGGTGGGCACCGTGGGCACGACGAAGGCGGCGTAATCAGCGAGCGCAGTCTCGGCCACGCGCTTCAGCTCGCGCATCCGGTACAGCGTCTCGAATGCCTGCTTTGCGGAATAGCCGCGCCCCGGCTCGATGGCGGCGAGCGCGGCCGGGTGGATGGCATCGCGGTGGGTGGTGATGATCTCGTCGTACTCGACGAGGCGCTCGGCCACCAGCGCGGACTGAAACACCAGCCGCCCCGCCTCCTCGAACGGCGCGAAATCGATCTCCTCGAGTGTGAAGCCGAGCCCGCGCAGACGGTCGAGATTGGCGGCGAAAGCGGCCTCGGCGGCGGCATCGCCGAAGAAGCGCATCTGGTCCCGGCGCGGGATGGCGAGGCGCGCCGAGGGTGTCGGGGCCGGCGCGGTTCCGATGCTGCCCGCATCGCGGCGGCTCCACGGATCGAGTGGGTCATAGCCGGCGATGAGGCCGAGGATCTCGCTCGCGTCTTCCACATTTGTCGCGAAGATGGGGATGCAATCGAGCAGGGGGCTGTTGTAGACGGCACCGCGCGTGCTCACGAGCCCGAGGGATGGTCTCAGCCCCACGATGCCGTTGCAGGCTGCGGGAACGCGTCCCGACCCACCCGTGTCGCTCCCCAGCGAGAAGGAAACCAGCCCGGCCGCCACGGCCACGCCGGAACCGGAGCTGGAGCCGCCGGGAATGAAGGCGGGGTCGAGCGCATTGCGGCACAAAGGCTCGGGGCTGCGCGTGCCGTTCAGGCCCGTCGCGAACTGGTCCAGCGTGTTCTTGCCGATGAGCACGGCGCCTGCCGCCTCGAGGCGCGTGATGGCGAGCGCGCTTTCCTGCGGCGCCATGGCGACGGCCGGGCAATTGAGCGTCGTCGCCATTCCCGCCACGTGCAGATTGTCCTTCACCGAGAAGGTGAGACCGAGCAGTGGGAGCGCCTCGCCGGCCCGCGCGCGGGCTGCGGCGGCAGCGGCCTTCCTCTCCACCTCTGCACGGGGGACCAGAGCGGTGAAGATGCCGTCTCCTGCCGCCGCCTGGGCGCGATCCGCTCCATCAAGCGCCAGCGCCACGGGATCGGCGCCATCGGCGAGAGCGGCACGGGCGGCCGCGAAGCCGCTTCGCGGAGGGCGGACCGTGGGGGCGACCTTATCAAGCATCTTGGGTCCCTTCGAAGGCCTTCTGGCTCTGTTGTCGGATGAGGTCGAGACACTCCCGGCGAAGCGCCTGGAAGCGGGTCCCCAATGTCGTTTCGATGGTGCGCGGCCGCGGAAGGTCCACGGCCAGGTCACGGACAATGCGCCCCGGCCCTGCCGACATGACGAGAACCCGGTCCGCCAGCAGCACAGCCTCGTCGATATCGTGGGTGACGAAGAGGATCGTGGTGTCCAGTTGCGCCCACAGCCGGAGCAGGCCTTCCTGCATCACCGTGCGGGTCTGGGCATCCAGCGCGCCGAACGGCTCGTCCATCAACAGGATGTTCGGCCGGTTGGCGAGCGCACGGGCGATGGCGACACGCTGCTGCATGCCGCCAGAGAGGGTGTGCGGCAGCACGTCGGCAGAGCGCGAGAGGCCGACCATCTCGATCAGTTCGTCGGCGATCGCGCGGGCCTCGGCACGGGACTTGCCGGCCATGCGCGGGCCGTGCGCCACGTTCGCCCGCACCGACTTCCACGGAAACAGGCGGGGCTGCTGGAACACGACGCCACGATCCGGTCCCGGTCCCGTGACGACCTTGGTGCCGACCACCACCTCGCCCTCATAGGGCGTCTCGAAGCCGGCAACGGCATTGAGTAGGGTGGACTTTCCGCAGCCGGACGGCCCGAGCAGGCAGATGAACTCGCCCCGGCGCACCTGAAAGGACACCCGGTCAACGGCGGGTACGAGTTCGCCGCCGTCTCGCTCGAACGCGATGGTGACATCGCGCACGTCGATTTCCACCTCGCCGGCCTCCCTCAGCGGGACAGGCACGGGCTTGCGGATCATGGAAATGATGCTCATCGCCACCACACCAGGCGCTGCGCCAGCATCGCGAAGCAGCGATCGGCGATGAAGGAGATCAGGCCCAGCGCCGCGAGGCCGGCGAAGACGAGGCCCGTCTGCATGTTCTGCTGGGCCAGCTGGATGCGATAGAAGATGCCGGCAAACGCGCCCGCCAACTCCGCCGCCACCAGCGTGTAGAAGGAAATGCCCACCGCCGTGCGCAGGCCCACGACGATGAAGGGCAGCGCGCTCAGCAACACCACCTCGCCCACCAGTCTGCGGCGTGGCGTGCCCAGCATCTGGGCGGCGCGCACCAGCCCCTGGTCCACCTTCTGGACGCCGAGATGGGTGGACAGCCAGACGGTGAAGAACACACCCCAGACAATCAGGAAGACCTTTCCGCTCTCCGACAGTCCGAACCACAGGATGACGATGGAGACGAAGGCGATGGGCGGGATGGGCCGCAGCACCTGGAACAGCGGGCCGAGCAGCCCGGAGAAGAAGGCAGAGCGACCGGTGAGGAGGCCGCATCCAACACCGACAACGGAACCGACGAGATAGCCGGTAGCGACCCGCTTCAGGCTCGCCACCACGTCCTCGAAGAACAGGCCGCTCGTCACCCACTCCAGCGCCGCGCGTGCAACTTCGGTGGGCGCGGGAAAGAGGATGGGATTGACGATGCGCGCCTGCGCGATCAGCTGCCACACCAACAGGAACAGTGGGATGGAGACGAGCCCCACCGCCATGTTGATCCGCTGGCTCAGCCGGGCCTTGCGCCGCCGCTTCGCCCCCGCGGCCGGGAGCGCGCCACCCCCGCGAGGGGAGAGCGCCGCCGGGGTGGAGATGTCAGCCATGCGCCGGCGCTTCAGTTGAGCTTGTAAGTGACGCGGGTGGCGTCCAGCGCCCGCAGGGGCTCAGGAAAGAGAACCACCGCGAAGTCCGGCACGCCGGTCACGCCCGGCGGGTGGTTCTTCGTATCGAGACGCCACTGGGCATGGGCCTTGAGGGCATCGATCTGTTTCGCGCCGATGCCGACTTGATAGACATAGTCGCTCCAGATCGGCTTCAGATCCTCCGGCTTCATGCCCACGGCCTTGGATACGACCTCAATCGCCTCTTCGGGATGCGCCTTCACCCACGCTTCGGCGGCGATGAGGGCGGCGAGGAATTTGGAGACGATCTGCGGATTGGCCTTCAGGTAATCCTGCATCACGACAATGTTGAAGGTCTCGGAATAGACACCCTTGGTGTCCAGCAGCGCGACATCGTCGCCGAGCGCCTTCCGGCCGTTGGAGATGTGGGGTTCCCAGGTGTCGTAAGCATCAATGCTGCCGGCCGCCATCGCGGGCAGCATTTCCTGCGGCTTCAGATTGACGAGCGTGACATCCTTGGCGGTGAGGCCGGCCTTCTTCAGCAGCTCGGTGGTGTAGACCTCGCTGCCGGTGCCGGCGGTGTAGGCGATCTTCTTGCCCTTCAGATCGGCGATGGTCGCGATGCCTGCCTTCTTTGCCGTCAGCGTCTTGACGTCTGAATATTCCATGCCCGCCACGAATGCGATGGGCTGGCCAGCCATGGCAGCCGCCGTGACCGGCGCTTCTGCCGTGGTGGCGATGTCGGCGCCGCCCCCAATCACCGTGTCGAGCGCCTGCTTGCCACTGGTGAAGTTGCTGACCGAGACATCGAGGCCTTCCTTCTCGAACAGGCCCTGCGCCTTGGCGACGATGGTCAGCGCCGAGATGGGTGCCAGGTTCTGGGCGAGGCGAGCCTTCACGAGCTCTGCCGCTCCGGCGCTCGATACGGGCCCCAGGAGAATTGCAGCGGCAATGACGCTGTAGAGCTTGATATGCTGCATGGCCCGGTCTCTTCGCTGCGGTGCACGGATGACGCCATCGAATGCGTCCCGGCCGGGCTTTAGAAGCAATTAATTGCTGGCTGCAGAGACCCGTCAGTTTGGGTTCATCCGCCCACCGCCGGATGTCAGGGCCTGAGAAGGGCAGCGGTCATGGGCTGCGGTATAATTTGCCGGATCGCGGGTCGCGCAGTTGGGTGACCAACGAGGGTGTGCGCCCCGCTCTGAGGGAGTGAGCGATAAAGTTGATGACGCTATTTCGAATTAGATTCGGTTCGGGCTGGTGGAGCCGAGGGGAATCGAACCCCTGACCTCTGCAGTGCGATTGCAGCGCTCTCCCATCTGAGCTACGGCCCCGAACCATGGGAGGCGCCATTTATGATTTGGGGCCCCATGCTGTCAAGCGGGGAAAATCCCGGTGAGCACGCGATTTTCCGGCTGTCCACCGTTCCGCGTCACGCCTCGCGTGGCTCTTCCGCGGGCTTGCCTCTCAGCACCACGTAGATGGCCGGAATGACCAGCACGGTCAGCGCCGTGGAGGAGGCGAGGCCGAACAGAAGGGAGATGGCGAGGCCTTGGAAGATCGGGTCGGTCAGGATCACCGCCGCGCCGATCATGGCCGCAAGCGCGGTCAACAGGATCGGCTTGAACCTGATGGCTCCCGCTTCCAGCAGCACGTCCTCAAGTGGGCGGCCGGGGGTCCGGGCGTGGCGGATGAAGTCCACCAACAGGATGGAGTTGCGAACAATGATGCCGGCCAGGGCGATGAAGCCGATCATCGAGGTGGCCGAAAACGGCGCGCCGAACAGCCAGTGGCCGGTCATGATCCCTATGAATGTCAAGGGGATAGGCGTGAGGATCACCAGCGGCAGCTTGAACGAGCCGAACTGCGCCACCACCAGGATGTAGATGCCCAGGATGGCGACGATGAAGGCGCCGCCCATGTCGCGGAATGTCACCCAAGTCACTTCCCACTCGCCGTCCCACAGCAGGGTGGGCCTGGCCTCGTCGGAGGGTTGGCCATGGAGGGCGATCTCCGGCTTTGGCAGATCTCCAAAATCCATGTCTGCCAAGGCCTTGGACACGGCCAGCATGCCGTAGACCGGGGCCTCGTAGGCGCCGGCGAGGTCGGCCGTCACCATCTCGGCGGGGCGGCCGTTGTGGCGGAAGATGGGGAAGGAGGCGGGTTCGCGGAGGACCCGGACCACGTCGCCCAGCTCCACCACGCCGCGCCCGCCGGGAAGGGCGTTGGCGGGCACGGGGGTCGCCAGGGTGCGCTCGTCTACGACCTTGTTTCCCTTGGACATTTGGAGGCGGATCGGGATTGGGGCCCGGCCGTTGCCCCGGTGGGAATAGCCCAGGGTGCCACCAGCGAAGATGGAGCGGATGGCGTCGTACACATCCCCTTGTTCCACCTTGTAGAATTCGAGGTTGTCCTGGTCGATCGCGAGGCGGACGCGCTCGCCCGGCGTGCCGAAGCTGTCGTCCACGTCCACGATAAAGGGAACATTTTCAAAGGCTTGCCGCACCTTCCGGGCGACCGCGCGACGGGTCTCGGCGTCGGGGCCGTAGATTTCGGCAAGGAGGGTCGACAGCACCGGCGGGCCGGGGGGCGGCTCGACCACCTTGAGCGACGAGCCCGGTGGAAGTGCGATTGATTTCAGTCTGTTACGGACATCCAAAGCGATCTCGTGGCTGGTCCGCGAGCGCTCATTTTTCGCCTTCAGGTTGATCTGGATGTCCCCCTGCCGCGGGGCGGACCGGAGGCCATAGTGGCGCACCAATCCGTTAAAGTTGAACGGCGCGGCAGTGCCGGCATGGGTCTCGAACGAGACGGATTCGGGCAGGTCCGAGAGCGCGTTCACCAGGGTGTTCAGGGTGGATTCGGTGCGTTCCACCGGGGTGTCAGCCGGCATGTCGAGAATGACGGCCAGTTCGGTCTTGTTGTCGAACGGAAGAAGCTTGACCGTCACCGCGTGCGTGTAGAAGAGACTCAGGGACGCGAGGGTCGCCACCCCCACGGTGGCGAGGAAGGCACCCGCCCGGGCGCGGGAAGCGAGGATGGGGCGGGCCACCCGCACATAGAAGCGCCCCAGCCGGCCTCCGTCGGCAGCCTCTGCATGGACCTCGTGACCTTTCCCGGCCCGCCCCGCGATGCGCAGCATCAGCCAGGGGGTGAGGATGACGGCGACGAAGAAGGAGAAGACCATCGCCGCCGAGGCATTGGCCGGGATGGGGCTCATGTAGGGGCCCATCATGCCGGAGACGAACAGCATGGGCAGGAGGGCGGCCACCACGGTCAGGGTGGCGACGATGGTGGGGTTGCCCACCTCCGCCACCGCGTCGATGGCGCCCTGCGCCCGCGAGCGGCCATCCTTCATGGCCCAGTGGCGGGCGATGTTCTCGATGACGACGATGGCGTCGTCGACCAGGATGCCGATGGAGAAGATGAGCGCGAACAGGCTCACCCGGTTCAGCGTGTAGCCCATGAGGCGGGCGGCAAACAGGGTGAGGAGGATGGTGGTGGGGATGACCACTGCCACCACCAGCGCCTCGCGCCAGCCGATGGCGAAGCCCACCAGCACGACGATGGAGACGGTGGCGAGGCCGAGGTGCAGCAGCAGCTCGTTGGCCTTCTCGTTGGCGCTCTCACCGTAATTGCGGGTGACCTTCACCTCCACGTCGGCCGGGAGGGTGGAGCCGTGCGCGGCCTCGATCTGGCGCAGCACGGCCTCGGCGATGACCACCGCATTGGTGCCGGGGCGCTTGGCGATGGCGAGCGACACCGCCGGGCGCCGGGTGAGGCCGTCCGGCCCCTTCTCGATATGGGTGACGTAATGCTCCGCCGGCTGGGTGGCGAGGCTCACGTCCGCCACGTCGCGCACATAGACGGGGCGCCCGTCGCGGGAGGTGAGCAGGATGCCGCCGATCTCGGAGGGAGTCTGTAGCGTCTGGCCGGCGACGAGGGTGCGTTGGCCATTGGCCTCGCGCACGGTGCCGGTGTTGAAGGTGCGGTTGGCGCCTTCGAGCTTGCCCTGCAACTGGGCGAGGGTGATGCCGTAGAGGGAGAGGCGCTCGGGATCGGGCGCGACGCGGATTTCCTCCGGCTGCTCGCCGACGATGTAGGTGAGGCCGATGTCCGGCAGCTTGGAGATGTCCGCCTGAAGCTCCCGCGCCACGCGGGTGAGATCGTTGGCGGTCCAGCGCCCGGCCGCGTCCGGCTTGGGCACGAGAGTGAGCACGAGGATGGCCACGTCATCGATGGAGCGGCCGACGATCAGAGGCTCGGTGATGCCCACCGGGATGCGGTCGAGATTGGCCCGCACCTTCTCGTGGACGCGCAGGATGGCGGCGTCCGGGCTGGTGCCGGTGAGGAAGCGCGCGGTGACGAGGACGCCATCGTCCTCGGTCTGCGAATAGACGTGCTCCACCCCGTCGATGGCCTTGACGATGGTTTCCAGCGGCTCGGTGACGAGCTTCACCGCATCCTCGGCCTTCAGGCCCTGGGCCGAGACGCGGATATCCACCATGGGCACGGAAATCTGCGGCTCCTCCTCGCGCGGCAAGGTGATGAGCGCGATGAGGCCGAAGGCGAAGGCCGCGACCAGCAGCAGCGGCGTCAAAGGCGAGGCGATGAAGGTGCGCGTGAGCGCGCCGGCGATGCCGAGAGGGCGGGTGTCGGGGGAGGTCTCGCTCATGGTCAGCGCCCCGCCGCGGAGATCACGTCCGCGTCCTTGAGGCCGGTGAGGATTTCCACCCGTTCGCCGCCGTCGCCGGGAAAGCGCTCGCCGAGGATGACGGGCACGTCGAGCGGGCCGCGCGGCGTCACCAGCGTGACGTAGTCGATGCCATGCTCGGTGCGCACGAGCGTCGCGGGAATGGCGAGCACGGCCCTCTTGCCGATCTCCACCCACACGAGGGTGCGCTCGTTGACGAAATAATTGCCGAGGCCGTCCACCTCCACGTCGGCCATGACCCGGCCGGCGGCGATTTCCGGATACACCTTCACGATGCGGCCAGGTCGGGCGGTGGCCGGCGAACCGGCCTTGTCCTGCGAGATGCCGCGTTCGCCGATGCGCACCGTGCCGCCCTCGCGGATGGAGGTGGCATGGCGTTCGGGCAAGGAGAGCCTGAGATAATAGGGGCCGGAGGCGACGCGGGCGATCTCGTCGCCGGCCAGCACCACGCTTCCGGGCGTGACCGGAACGGTGAGGACGCGGCCATCTGCGGGGGCGATGACCGCGCCCTCGCGGGCGCGCTGCAGGATCACGGCGCGGTCCGCTTCTGCGGCCGTCACCTGGTTGGTGGCGACATCGAACTGGGTCTTCGCGGTATCGAGCCGGGCCTGGCTGGCGACGCCGCGGGCGAGCAACTGCTGGGCGCGGTCCAGCTCGGTCCTGGCGTTGTCGAGCTGGGACTTCAGCTCCTTGATCTTGGCGTCGGCGGCGTTGAGGGTGAGGGCGTTCTTGTCGTCAACCACCAGGGCGATCTCGTCGCCCTCCTTCACGCTGTCGCCTTCGGAGACGGAGACGGCGCGCACCGTGCCACCGATGCGGGCGCGGGCGGGCACCACGGTGCGGCTCTTCACCTCGCCGAACACGCCCTTCAGCTCCGGCACTTCCACGCTGCGCACGGTGAAATCGGCTGCGCGGGCAAAGGTGGCGCCGGCGACGGGCAAAAGGGCGGCCATCGCCACCGCGAGGGCCGCGGCGGGCGGGATGAAGCGCTGGGACATGGTGGCTCTCTCTGCCCGGCCTCGCGCCGGGCGGCGGTCAGATCAGGACATTCAGTTGAAGGCGACGCCGGGCTTCACGCCCAGCTTCTTGAGCAGCATGGCCGCCGGGCAGAAGCCGGTGACGGAGGCCTGCATCAGGTTCGCGCCCACGAAGGCGGTCAGCCAGAAGAAATAAGGGGACACGGTGAGGCCCAGGCCGAGCGATGCCAGCACCATGAACCCCGCAAACATCATGACGATGCGATCGACAGACATTATCTTGCTCCATCGGGGTGCTCGCGGGCACCCTCTCGTGCGGGCCTCCCCGCGTTGGCATTGCATCTAACATTCAATTATCATAAATTCAAGACTATGAATGTTGTTGAAATGATTCCGGCCTCCGAGCGGGCCGCCGAACTCATGCGCAGCCTGTCCCACCCGCAGCGCCTGCTCGTTCTGTGCGCGCTGGTGGATGGCGAGAAGTCCGTGGCGCAGCTGCGCGACGAACTCGCCATCGAGCAGGTGCCCATGTCGCAGCAGCTCATGCGGCTCAGGTCGGATGGGCTTGTGGAAGCCCGCCGCGAAGGCACGAGCGTGTTCTACCGCATCGCGCGGGAGGAAGTGCTGGCGGTGATCGCCGCGCTTCACAAGGCGTTCTGCCCGAGCCGGGTGGAGTGCTGAGGAGCCTTCTGGGCGGGTGATGGCGGTGATCGCGTAGGCGGTCTTCCGCGCCCCGGACGCATGGAGCGCCAGCGCAATGCGAGCCGGGGTCCAGCGCAAGGGACCGCATAAGGCGCTTCCCTGCCCGAACACCCCAAGGCATTGCCCCGCTTTGCGAGCATTCTGGCGCTGGACCCCGGATCAGCGCTCCGGCTATCGCCGTCGCTTGTCCGGGGAACGAAAAAGGCCAGTGAGGACGTATGGAGCGCCGCCGCCGCTTGCCTCCCTCTCCCCTTGCGGGAGAGGGCTGGGGTGAGGGGGTATTCCCTCCCTTTGCATGAACGTCGGGCGCTCGGCCCAGCGCCCCTCACGCCGGCCGCCACACCGCCGTGCGCTTGATCTCCATGTCCTCCAGCTCCCGCGTCACCGGCACCGAGTATTCCGCGAGCTTCGTCAGCCGGTCCTTCGGCAGATAGGTGCGGCCCGGATCGCCGATGAGCACCGTCGCACCCCGCGCCGCGAGGGCGAGGAGCCAGGCGAAGACCTTTTCCGCCAGGTCCCGCTCATAGGCGATGTCGCCCGCAAGCACCGTGTCCCACCCATCGTCCCGGCCGATGAGGTCGTCCTGCGTGGGGGAGAGCACGACGCCGTTCGCTTCCCCATTGAGGGCGATGGCTGCCACCGCGAAGGGATCGATGTCGGCGCAGGTGACGCCCGCCGCCCCCGCCTTCATGGCCGCGATGCCCACCAGCCCGGAGCCCGAGGCGAAATCCAGCACGTGCCGGCCGCGCACCGTTTCGGGATGGTCCAGCACATGCCGGGCGAGGGCCTGTCCGCCGGCCCAGGCGAAGGCCCAGAAGGGCGGCGGCAGGCCGAGCTCGCCCAGTTCCTCCTCCGTGCGATGCCAGATGGGCACCGCCTCGTCGGCCACATGGAGCGAGACCTCCGGCACCAGCGGCACCGGGCGCAGGCGGGTTTCGGCGCGGATGAAGGCGGCGGGGTCGCTGATCGCGCGGCTCACCCCTTGATGCCGCCCATGGCGCACACGAGCGCCCATTCCTCGTCTGTCACGGGCTGGACCGAGAGGCGGGAGAATTTCATCAGCGCCATTTCGGAAAGGCGCGGCTCGGCCTTCACGGCGGCGAGGGTGACGGGGGTCTTCAGCGGCTTCACCGCCTTGATGTCCACCATCACGAACTTGCCGGTGGGGTCGGAGGGGTCGGGATAGGCCTCCTTGATGACCTCGACGATGCCGACGATCTCCTTGCCCTCGTTGGAATGGTAGAAGAATCCAGTGTCGCCGATCTTCATGGCGAGCATCTGCTGCTTGGCGAGGTGGTTGCGCACCCCGTCCCAGTGGGTGCCCTTGGCGCCCGCCTTCACCTGCATCTCCCAGGACCATTTGAAGGGTTCGGACTTGTAGAGCCAGTGGGCCATGGCAATGCTCGCGTTCGCAATCGATCGAGCGGATGTGCCGTTTCCCGCCGTGCTTGGCAAGGTTTGCTTGAGACGCCGGACGCCTTAATCTCCGCCGCCGGCGGCGCGGACGGCCGCCGCATCACGCAAGGAAGCGCACATGGTCTATGAGGTTGCCACGCTCGACATCAAGGAAGGCTCCGAGGCGGCCTTCGAGGCGGCGGTGAGGGAGGCGGCGCCCCACTTCCAGAAATCGCGCGGCTGCATCGGCATGTCGCTGGCGCGTGGCGTGGAGACGCCCACGCGCTATACCCTGCTGGTCACCTGGGAGAGCGTCGAGGACCACATGGTCCATTTCCGCAACTCGCCCGAGTTCCAGGAATGGCGCCGCCTCGTCAGCCCCTACTTCGTCTCTCCCCCGTCCGTGGAACACACCACCGGGGTGGCGACCTACTTCTGAGGGGACGTCCCCGCCCTCTCCGGACACGGGAGGGCGGGGCTCTACGCAGATTCCCGGACTTGTCGGCTATTCCCGATCGTACATAGCTTGTTCCATCTCAATGCTCCGGCTGCGGCTTTTCGCCAGCGTGCCGGATCGCCCGTTTGGGGCGCGATGCATTTTTGGAGGCTTGCCGTGGCGATCGCTTCTGAGCCGGAGACCGCGTCCGACGGCCCCGCCGCCTTCTTCCGTGCCCAGCATGCCGCATTCGGCGCGACGCTTGAGGCCCACGCCGGCTCGGCCGAGATCGTCGACCGCCTCTGGATGCAGGCCTTCTCCAGCTACGAGCACAATGTGACGGAGCAGACGAAGGATCTGCCGCCGCTCGCCTGCCACAAGGGCTGCGGCACCTGCTGCCGCATCCAGGTAGCGGCGACCATGCCGGAAGTGCTGATGGTGGCGCGCTATGTCCGCGCCATGTCCGAGGGCTTCCGCAAGGTGGGCATCGATCTCCCCGCCCGCCTCGCCACAGCGCAGGGGGCGTCGGCCGCCACGTCCGGCACCATGGCGCTGGGTGGGGAATGCCCCTTCCTCGCCGAGGGCATCTGCGTGATCTATCCGGTGCGCCCTTTGGCCTGCCGCGGCCATGTCTCGTTCGATGCCGAGGCCTGCATCGCCGCGCTGGAGGGGGAGGCGGACGAGGTGCCGGTCTCCGAGAACCACCGCACCGTGCGTGCGCTGGTGCAGGGGGCGCTGCAATCGGCCCTGCGCGATGCCGGCAAGCCCTGGGCGCTCTATGATCTCCTCGGCGCGCTGCGCATCGCGCTCGCCCACCCGGATGCCGAGGGCGCTTTCCGCGCCGGCGAGGACGTGCTCGACCCCGCCATCATCGCCCATGTGAGCCGCGAAGAGATGGGCCGCACCTTCGACCGGCTGAAATCCTGAAGCCCGCGCGGCGTCTGAGCGGAGGCAGCGCCTAAAGCCCGCGCGGCGCTTGAGCGAGGCAACGCCTAAAGCCCGCGCGGCGCTTGAGCGAAAACAACGCCTAAAGCCCGCGCGGCGTCTGAGCGAAAACAACACCAAAAAACACCAGCCGCACACCCACCGACGCCGCAGACCCGGGGGAAACGGGTCTGCGGTCGAAGCGCATGGCTGTCGGCCCTCCGTGTTTTTCTTTAGTCACTCACGCAAAGGAAAAGCCGGGGATGGCCGCTGTTTGAGGCCACCGCGCGCGCCGATGGGACGGTGAAACTTAACGCGCGCGGGGCCACGGCCACCCCCGGTGAAGCCCCGGGAGGGGGCAAGTCTGGAGCGTTTTCGAGCGAAGGGGAGACCGGTTCGCGTGAAGAAAACGCGTCGCAACAGAAGCCGGATCATTTCAACGTTTTCGGGGAGCGTTGAAATGATCTCGGGATCGCCGATCAGAAGAAGCCGAGCTTCTTGGGCGAATAGCTGACCAGGAGGTTCTTGGTCTGCTGGTAGTGGTCGAGCATCATCTTGTGGGTCTCGCGACCGATGCCGGACTGCTTGTAGCCGCCGAAGGCCGCGTGGGCCGGGTAGGCGTGGTAGCAGTTGGTCCACACGCGGCCCGCCTCGATCGAGCGGCCGACGCGATAGGCGCGCGAGCCGTCGCGGGTCCACACGCCGGCGCCGAGGCCGAAGAGGGTGTCGTTGGCGATGTGGAGCGCCTCTTCCTCGTCCTTGAAGGTGGTGACGGAGACCACCGGGCCGAAGATCTCTTCCTGGAAGATGCGCATGTTGTTCTTGCCGAGGAAGACGGTGGGCTTCACGTAGAAGCCGTCCGCCAGCTCGCCGGTGAGCACGTTGCGCTCGCCGCCGGCCAGAACCTGCGCGCCTTCCGCACGACCGATGTCGATGTAGGACAGGATCTTGTGCATCTGCTCGGAGGAGGCCTGCGCGCCGATCATGGTGGAGGGATCGAGCGGCGAGCCCTGCTTGATGGCGGCGACGCGGGCGAGCGCCTTCTCCATGAACTTGTCGAACATGCTCTCCTGCACCAGCGCGCGGCTCGGGCAGGTGCAGACTTCGCCCTGGTTGAGGGCGAACATGACGAAGCCTTCCACCGCCTTGTCGAGGAAGTCGTCGTCCTCGGCCGCCACGTCGGAGAAGAAGATGTTCGGCGACTTGCCGCCCAGCTCCAGCGTCACCGGAATGAGGTTCTGCGCGGCGTAGCCCATGATGAGCCGGCCGGTGCCGGTCTCGCCGGTGAAGGCGATCTTGGAGATGCGCGGCGAGGAGGCCAGCGGCTTGCCGGCCTCAAGGCCGAAGCCGTTGACGATGTTGAGCACGCCGGGGGGCAGAAGGTCGGCGATCAGCTCGGCGAGCACGAGGATGGAGGCGGGGGTCTGCTCGGCGGGCTTCAGCACCACGCAATTGCCGGCGGCGAGCGCCGGGGCGAGCTTCCACGCGGCCATCAGGATGGGGAAGTTCCAGGGGATGATCTGGCCCACCACGCCGAGGGGCTCATGATAGTGATAGGCGATGGTGTCGTGGTCGATCTCGCCAAGCGTGCCTTCCTGGGCGCGGACGCAGGCGGCGAAATAGCGGAAATGGTCGATGGCCAGCGGAATGTCCGCCAGGGTCGTCTCGCGGATCGGCTTGCCGTTGTCCCAGGTCTCGGCGCGGGCGAGGAGGTCGAGGTTGGCCTCCAGGCGATCGGCGATCTTGAGCAGCACCAGCGCGCGGTCGGCGGCGGAGGCGCGGCCCCAGGCCTTCTTGGCGGCGTGGGCGGCGTCCAGCGCGCGCTCGATGTCGTGCTCGTCGGAGCGGGGAACCTCGCAGATTACCTTGCCGGTGATGGGGGAGGTGTTCTCGAAGTAGCGACCGTTCACCGGCTCGACGAAGGTGCCGCCGATGAAGTTGCCGTAGCGGGGCTTGAAGGGCGAGGTGTGGGCGCTCGAAAGAAAGGCGGGGCTGTTCATTTTTTCCTCCCGTGATGGTGCCGGAGGATTTGCACCGGTCGTGCCAGTTCTCGAATGTGCGCCGCACGCCTTTATTTGCGATGCGGGAAGATGCTGTGAAAACTTGATTTTAACGGCACCTCGCGGGCCTACGCAGAAGCCCGACTTTACGGCCGCCGAATAGTCGTGCGAGACTGTCGCGCATAAGAACAGGGTGCCGCGACACCTGTCGCAAAATGCGACAGTCGGCGCCGATAATGTCGCGTCAGGGAAGCGAGACGAGCCGAGGGACGAATGCCTGCGCCATTTCCGCCCCTCTCGCCGGTGCCCCCGCCGGACGAGCTGCTCACCGCCCGCCGCCGGTTCTTTTCCGGCGCGCCCGGGGCGGAGCAGGCGCTTGCGCTTCCCATCATCCGGTCCTGGACCCGCTGCGCCGAGCGCGGCCTGCCCGTGGGCGGCCGGCTGAAGGCCGAGCCGCTGACGCAAGGCGAACTCTCCGTCCGCCGCGAACGCTACGAGGCCCTGCGCCGTCGCTGCCGGCCGGAGCTGGAGGCGCTGCATCTCAGCGCCAGCGCGGCGGGCGGCATCGTCATCCTCACCGATCCCGCCGGCCTCGTGCTTGACACCGTGGGCAGCGCCGATTTCGCCGACCGCGCCGCGCAGGTGGCCCTGCGCCCGGGCGTGAGCTGGAGCGAGGCGGACAGCGGCACCAATGCCATCGGCACGGCGCTCATCGAGCGCCGCGGCATCGAGGTGCGCGGCGCCGAGCATTATGCCGAGCCGCACGGCATCCTCACCTGCGCCGCCGCGCCCATCCACGACCCATTCGGCGAACTGGTGGGCCTGCTCGACCTTTCCGGTCCTTCGGCGGTGCCGCATCTCCATGCGCTGGCGCTGGTGGAGCTGGCGGTGGGGCAGGTGGAGCACCGCATGTTCGAGGGCGCCTTCCCCGGCCGGGACGTGGTGCGCTTCCACGCCGATCCCTCATTCCTCGGTACCGCACGCGAGGGCGTGCTGGTGTTCGAGGATCACCGCCTCGTCGCCGCGAACCGCCCGGCCCTCGCGCTGCTCGGCCTCGGCTGGGACGCCTTGGGCGCGCGGCGCTTCTCCGAGCTGTTCGAGGGCAGTCTCGGCCGCCCGGGCGATGCCCGCCGCGCCCGCACGCTCAACGGCCCCGTGATGCTGCGGCTGGAGCGGCAGGCGCCGGCGCCCCTGCGGGCCGCCCCGGTGCCTGTCCCCCCGCCGAGCCCGGCGGCGGCCCCCACCGGCCCGCGCTTCGATGCCGAGACCGAGCAGGCGCTGGGCCGCGCCATCCGGCTGATGAATGCCGGCGTCCCCGTGCTGATCCAGGGCGAGACCGGTTCCGGCAAGGAAGTGTTCGCCCGCCAGATCCACGCACGTGGACCGCGCGCGGACCGCACCTTCGCCGCGGTGAACTGCGCGGCGCTGCCGGAAGGGCTCATCGAATCCGAACTGTTCGGCTACGAGGACGGCGCCTTCACCGGCGCCCGGCGCGCCGGCTTCAAGGGCCTGTTCCGCGAGGCGGACGGCGGCGTGCTGTTCCTCGATGAGATCGGCGACATGCCGCTCGGCCTGCAGAGCCGCCTGCTGCGCGTGCTGCAGGAGCGGGAGGTGACGCCGCTCGGCGGCGGCAAGGCGGTGAAGGTGGATTTCGCCCTCGTCTGCGCCTCCCACCGCGATCTGAAGATGCTGGTGGAGCAGGGCAGCTTCCGCGCCGACCTCTATTTCCGCATCGCCCAATACACCGTGACCCTGCCGCCGCTGCGCAGCCTCGCCGACCGGGAGGCACTGGTGGAGCGGCTGTGGCGCGAGATGGCGGGGCCGGGGGCGGACGCGCCGTTGTTGGCGCCGGAGTGCCGGGAGGTGCTGGCGCGGCATA
Organism: Xanthobacter sp. DMC12; assembly: GCF_056314105.1. Lineage (NCBI taxonomy): Bacteria > Pseudomonadati > Pseudomonadota > Alphaproteobacteria > Hyphomicrobiales > Xanthobacteraceae > Xanthobacter > Xanthobacter sp. DMC12. The sequence continues at coordinate 475,294 of NZ_JBQUYZ010000002.1, forward strand.
CGTGGCCGGGCAACTTCCGCCAGCTCACCGGCGTGCTCAAGGTGCTGCTCGCTTTGGCCGAGCCGGGCGAGACGGTGGGGCCGGAGGCGCTGCCGGCCGACGTGCGAACAAGCGATCTGCGTGGTGCGGTGCCGCCCATGGGCCATGCGGGTTCAGATCCCTTTGCCGCCCCCAATGCAGGGGATGCGGCGGCCCTCCCCGGCGACCTCGGCAGCGTCACCCGCGCCGCCATGGATGCGGCGCTCAAGGAATGCGACGGCAACATTTCCCGCGCCGCCCGCCGCCTCGGCATCCACCGCTCGACGCTGCACCGCCACCTCGCCTCCCGCGGGCATTGAGGGGCGCAGGCGGGTTCACACCCCCGCCAGATGGTGCAGGACGATCCCCGACGTGGTCGCGACGTTGAGGCTGTCGAAGTCCGCCGCCATGGGGATGGCCACCGTGCGCACCCGCGCCATCACGTCCGCTGGAAGGCCAGGCCCCTCGGTGCCGAACAAAGCGGCGACGCGCGGCGGGGGGACAAGGCGGGAGAGGGTTTCCCGCCCGGACGGCGACAGCGCCACGGCCTCGAAACCCCGCTCGGAAAGCAGTTCTATGAGCACGCCCGCATCCCGCACCCGCGCGAACGGCACCACGAGGCTCGCCCCCACGGAGACGCGGATCGCCTTGCGGTAGAGCGGATCGCAGGAGGCCTCATCGAGAATCACCGCATCGGCGCCGAAGGCGGCGGCGTTGCGGAAGATGCCGCCCATATTGTCGTGATTGGTGAGGCCGAGGGCGGCCACCACCAGCGCCCGCGGACCGAGGCCATCGAGCAGAGCGCCCACGTCCGGCAGCGGCCGCGCCGCCCCCAGCGCGAGGATGCCGCGATGGATGGGAAAGCCGACGATGGCATCCATCACCCCCTGCGGCGCCACATGGACGGGCAGGTCTTCCGGCAACGCCGCGATGAGGTCGGAAAGCCGCTCCGCCTGCGCCTGCGACAGCAGGACGGAGGTGAGCCGATGCCCGCCGCGCGTGCCCAACCGGCCGGCGAGCAGCCGCAGGACCACCTCGCCCTCGGCCATGAAGCCGCCCTGCCGCCCCACCAGATCGCGCTCGCGCACCTCGCGGAAGCCGGCGATGCGGGGATCGTCGGCCTCGGATACCGGAACGATCATAGGGGCCGGCGCTTCACCGGCACGGGCGCGCAGGTGCTGGCGCGCACCACCAGTTCCGGCTTCATCTCCGCCCGCTCCACCGGCCGGCCGGGATCGGCGATGCGCTTCAAGGCCAGCGTCGCGGCGGCGCGGCCATACTCGGGAATGAAGGTGTGCACGGTGGTGAGCGGCGGGTACCAGACCCGCGCCTCCTCGATGTCGTCATAGCCGACAAGGGAGAAATCGCGGCCCGCGAGAAGGCCCGCCGCCTGCAATTCCATCAGCGCGCCGAACGCGGAGAGATCGTTGAAGCACACGGCGGCGGTGGGCGGCTCCTCCAGCGCGAGCAGGCGCGCCATGGCCTTGCGGCCTTCCGCGCGGAGGCCCGGCCCTTCCATCACCAGCGCCGGATCGAGCGGGATGCCGGCTGCGGCAAGGCCCGCCTTGTATCCGGCGAAGCGCTTGCGACCCGTGGAGATGGCGCCGAAGCCGCCGATCATGCCGATACGCCGGTGCCCCAGCGCCACGAGATGCGCCACGCCGAGTGCCACGCCGGTCACGTCGTCGGAGCCCGCGAAATCGAAGCCGGAGCCCTCGATCTCGCGCGTTACCTGCACCACGGCGATGCCGGTGGAGGCGAGCGCTTTCAGATCCTCCACCCGCGAATGGGCGGCCGGCGAGACGAGAAAGGCATCGGGGCGATATTCGGCCAGCGTGCCCAGCGTGCGGGTCTGGCGCGCCACGTCTTCCTGGCTCACGCCCAGAAGCACGGTCTTGCCGGCCTCGGAGAGGGCATCCTCCACCGCCGCCAGAAGCTCGGTGAAGGAGGGGTTCACGATGTCATGCAGGCCGAGGGCGACGATGTTGGTGCGCGCCGTGCGCAAGGCGGCAGCGCCGCGGTTCGCCACATAGCCGCGCGCCCGCGCCGCCTCCTGCACCTTCAGGCGCGTCGCCTCGGCGACCATGGGGCTGTCGCGCAGGGCCAGCGAGATGGTGGCCGTGGACAGGCCCAGCTCCCGGGCGAGGCCCTGGAGCGTCACCTTGCCAATGGGAACGCCGGCCGGAGCGGCACCGGCCGGGGCATCACCCGGCGGAGGAGGAATCGTCTCGTCCATGGGCCATCCCTATAGCGGATCTGTCGCGTCTCGCGCCGTCCTTTCCGCCATGCTAAACGATTTAACGATAACGGCAACGACAGCTGCGACGATACGAATCGGGAGGACGCCATGGCGGGTACGCGGGTTGGATTCATCGGGGTCGGCCTCATGGGCCACGGCATGGCCAAGAACATCCTCGCGAAGGGCTTTCCCCTCGCCGTGATGGGCCACCGCAACCGGGCTCCGGTGGAGGATCTGGTCTCCCGCGGCGCCACCGAGGTGAAGACGCCGGCCGAGATGGCGGCGCAGTGCGACGTGATCGTGCTCTGCGTCACCGGCGCGCCCCAGGTGGACGAGGTGCTGAACGGCGAGAACGGCATCCTGAAGGCCGCCAAGGCCGGCCTCCACATCATCGACACCTCCACCTCCGAGCCGACGCTGACCATGGCGCTGGCGGAGAAGCTGGCGCAGGATGGCATCTTCCTCTGCGACGCGCCCTTGGGCGGCACGCCCATCCAGGCGGAGGAGGGCGCGCTTTCGGCCATGGTGGGGGCGGACGACGCGGCCTTCGCGGTGATCGAGCCGGTGGTGGCGGCCTTCGCCAGCCGCATCGTGCGGGTTGGCGCGCCGGGAGCCGGGCACACCATGAAGCTGCTCAACAACTTCCTGTCGCTGGGCTACGGCGCCATCTATGCCGAGGCGCTGGCCATCGCCGGCAAGGTGGGGGTCACGGCGGAGGTGTTCGACAGCGTGATTCGCGGCTCGCGCATGGATTGCGGCTTCTACCAGACCTTCATGGGCTATGTGCTGGAGGCGAACGTGAACGCCCACCGATTCACCATCGCCAATGCCCACAAGGACATGCGCTATGTGACGAATCTCGCCACCAACACCGGCGCGTCCGCCTTCATCAGCGCCACGGTGAAGAACCTTTATGCCGCCGCCGAGGGCCTCGGCAACGGGGGCAAGAACGTGCCGCAGATTACCGACGTGCTGGCGCAGATGAACGGGCTGCCCACCGTGCTCGAGCTGAAGGCGGCGGCGGAGTAGCCGTTACCGCAATTTACCGTCCTCCCGGCCGGGATTCACACTTCCGACACCGCCGCGCGCCAGCCTTCCCCGGCATGACGTGCGGCGCAATGACTCACGGGCGAGGCGGAACCTTCCGGCCCCGAAAGCATTTGCCGCCACATCGCGCCCCCTGCCGAGGAGGGCCGGCAGGCAATGGGAACGGGAGGCTGGCAGACGTGTCGCAGACCGGGCAACGATTGGTGAGCATCGATTTCTGGCGGGGCTTCGCCCTGCTGACGATCTTCATCAACCATATTCCCGGCCACGTCCTCGGCGGCTTCACCTATCGCAATTTCGGCTTTTCGGACGCGGCCGAGCTGTTCGTCTTCCTTGCCGGCATCTCCGCGGCCTTCGCCTATCTGCGTCCCTTCTCCGCCGGCGAGCGCGTGCGCACCACGGCGCGGGTGTGGATGCGCGCCTTCACGCTCTATGCCGCCCACCTCGTGCTGGTGGTGATGTCGGTGGTGGTGGTGGGCGGCTTCGTGGTGCTCACCGGCGACGAGCGCATGCTCGAATGGATGCATCTCGACATCATCCCGCAATATCCGCTGGAATCGCTGGTCGGTATCGGGTTGCTTACCTACCAGCCGGGCTATCTCAACATCCTGCCGCTCTATGTGGGGCTTCTGCTGCTGGCGCCGATCCTGCTGCTGCTGGCGCGGCGCAGCCTGGGCCTTGCCCTTGTGGCCTCGCTCACGCTCTATCTCGTCACCCAGATCGCCGACCTCGCCTTGCCGGTGTGGCCCGGGCCGGGCGGCTGGTTCTTCAATCCGCTGGCGTGGCAGCTCCTGTTCACCTGCGGCCTCGTCATCGGCGCGCTGATGGACCGGGGGTTACGCTCGGCCGCCCACCGGGTACTGGACGTCGCCGCGCCCCTCTATCTGCTTGTCGCACTGGTGTGGGCGGTGCTCGGCTATCCGGTAACGCCGGATCTCTCCCCCGTGCCGCCCTTCCTGTGGGATTTCGACAAGACCAACCTCGCTTTGCCGCGCCTGCTGCATGTGCTGGCGCTGGCCTATTGCGTGTCGCGCCTGCCGCTGGAGGCGTGGCTGAAGACGAGCCCGTCGGCGGCGCCGCTGATCCTCATGGGCCGCCATGCGCTGCCGGTGTTCTGCCTCGGCACCGTGCTCAGCCTCGGCGCGCAGGTGGTGCGCCCCCTCGCCGATGGCGCGTTGAGCGTGGATTTGCTAATCATTGCCGCAGGTTTCTCGCTCCAGTGGTCCCTCGCATGGGCACTCGAATGGCAGCGCCGCGATCGCGCCCCCGCCCGGCAGGCGGCGCCGGCTCCGGCTTCTCCGGCCGCGGCGTTCGCGCCCCGTCCGTGAAGCGCGCGGCCGGCGCTCTTCTCGCCGCATGGCTGATGCTGTGCCCGCTGACGGCCGGGGCAACCATCTCCAACGCGTGCCGTGTCCCGGACATCTTCCTCGCCTTTGACAGCGATCTGTCCCGCACCGAGCGGCTGGTAGACCGCTCCGCGCCCGTGCGCATCCTCATGATCGGCCCCCAGCCCGACCGGCAGGCGCTCTCTGAGAAAAAGCGCAGCCGGCTCGAGACGGAGCTGAGCAACCGCCTGCCGAACATCACCTTCACCATCATCGACGAGGGCTTCACGCAGGGCCTCGCCCGGGATGATTTCAGCCGCATCCGCTCGGCCGTGGAGCGGGTGGCGCCGGACCTCATCATCTGGCAGGTGGGCACGGCCGACGCGCTCGCCGCCACCGATCCCGAAAGCTTCGCCCACACGCTGGAGCAGGCCGCCGACTGGCTGCGCGGGCGCAACATCGACCTCGTGCTCATCGATCCGCCCTTCGTGCCGGGCGTGGACCACGAACACCTCTACGGCCGCATCGTGAAGCAGATCGACGCGGTGTCGGACAAAGAGCGCATGAACGTGGTGCAGCAATACGGCGCCACGTCCTATCTCCAGTCCTCCGCCCGCTCCCCCGCCGAGGGCCGGGCGTGCATGTCGGAGCTTGTCGCGGAGGCCATCGTGAAGGCCGTGACGCGATAATAATCGGAATATACATTTATGTAATAAATAAAAATGGCATATACTTTTTACTGCATGTCGAAGATATTGAAATTATTCATTTTTGTTTAAATTGCACCATGCATTTTTTCCAATGCGAAGAACGGCTATAACCGCGATAGCTACGGCTCCCACCACCACCCCAGCGCCAATGCTAAATATTGTCGCAATGTGAGCTGATAGTGCAGATACCAAAGCAGGAAAACTTTTTCCAGCTTTATCCTTGATGTCGGCGTAAACTTCGGATTCAGTACAAAAACACTTGTACACCTCTGATTTTATTGCGTCCCAACAATTTTGAGATCGCTCAAATTTAGAGCCAGTCTGATAAATAAAGCCGACATCTTTATTCTCTCCAGTAATCATCAATCCAAGTTTGTCGAATTCTGAATTGTCAATATGGCATTCGAGTGCTTTAGAAACTATTAAAATTTGGTAATCCGACAAATAGTTTACTTTTTTCAAATCAAGTTCTTCAAGAAGTTCATCCATTAATGCCCTCCATTTTTAGAATGTTTTTTGCATAAGATATATGAGTCGCAAATGCAATTGTGCTTTCAGTCCCAATGCTCTGACCGCCAAGTATCATTTCGACGCCGGAAGCTGCGGTTGGATTAAATCGACCGGAAACGATCCCAATAATCCGGCCCGAAAGTGCATTAATTACGGGGCCTCCGCTGTTTCCCTCATGAACATATGCGTCAAAGTGAATTTGATCGACCCCAGTGTCCGATCGGCTTTTTCCGCATATTGTTGAATGCGATATTTTTAATGTATGAAGGCCTCTATCTGCAAATGGGAAGCCCATATACGCAACGGTTGAGCCGACTAAGCAGTCCGCCTCGTCGCCTAATATGTCGGGTGGTACATTGCACGTAACGGACTCAACCGGGGCCAATAAAGCTAAATCTTGAATTGGTTCGAATCTCAATAATTTCATTCGAATTGGATTTATTATAGGTACTGTACGCTCTTGATATTGATTGGCGTTCTTTATCGGTAGAACCATGAGCGTATCAAGGGGATTTAAAATATGGGCTGATGTCAGGACGTAGCCGCTATTGTCGCAAAGAAAGCCGCTTCCTAAAAACTGACAAGTCTTATCCGCATCAGAATACTTCAGAACCATAAGATTCAGGCCAGCATACTTCCGTGCGACGGCTCTTAGCATCGACGTCCCCCAACCAAGGGTTGATCTCCTGATTATGCACGATGCAATTTTCCGTTCAACGGCTCTGGGCTTCACAGTCGCCAATTTGGAGTGAGGACATAATAATCAGGAGGTTTTCCCTTCACCCGCCCTTAACCCATTGCCGCCATCCTCAGGCTCGTGAGTAAGCGTTGCGTAGGGTTGCGTCATGCGTAGTGTGGCCAAGGGGGCGGCCGGGCGGACGGCGCGTCAATGTCGTCCGGAGTATCCCGCAATCGCCCCCTTGGCGGCCCCACCGGCCGCACCTCGGGGAGCGGCTCGGGAGCACGCTCTCCCCCTCAATGAAATCCTGATCGGCGACACCATCGCCCGCATGGCGGCCTTGCCTGCCGGCTCGGTGGATCTCGTCTTTGCCGATCCGCCCTACAACCTCCAGCTCGGCGGCGAGCTGAAGAGGCCGGATGAAAGCCGCGTGGACGCGGTGGACGACCATTGGGACCAGTTCGAGAGCTTCGCGGCCTATGATGCCTTCACCCGCGCCTGGCTTTTGGCCGCGCGGCGGGCGCTGAAGCCGAACGGCACGATGTTCGTCATCGGCTCCTATCACAACATCTTCCGCGTCGGCGCGCTGATGCAGGATCTGGGCTTCTGGATCCTCAACGACATCGTGTGGCGCAAGGCGAACCCCATGCCCAACTTCCGGGGCCGGCGCTTCACCAATGCGCACGAGACCCTGATCTGGGCCGCCCGCAGCGCGGAGTCGAAATACACCTTCAATTACGAGGCGCTCAAAGCCGGCAACGAGGATGTGCAGGTGCGCTCCGACTGGCTCTTCCCGCTCTGCACCGGGCAGGAGCGGCTGAAGGACGAGAAGGGCCGCAAGCTCCACCCCACCCAGAAGCCCGAGGCGCTGCTCGCCCGCGTGCTGCTCTCCTCCACCAAGCCCGGCGACGTGGTGCTCGATCCCTTCTTCGGCTCCGGCACCACGGGGGCGGTGGCCAAGCGCCTGCGCCGGTCCTTCATCGGCATCGAGCGCGAAGAGACCTATGCCGAAGCGGCGCGCGCGCGCATCGATGCCGTGGAGCCGCTGGCGGAAGAGGCCCTGGTCGCCCCCCCGAGCGCGCGAGAGGCCCCGCGCGTCGCCTTCTCGGCGCTGGTGGAGCGCGGGTTCGTCACGCCGGGGGCCGAACTCACCGATGCCAAGGGCCGCTTCCGCGCCGTGGTGCGGGCGGATGGCACCATTTCGCTGGCCGACAGCCCGAACGTGGGCTCCATCCATCGCGTCGGCGCCCTCGCCCAGGGGGCGGAGGCCTGCAACGGCTGGACCTTCTGGCACGTGGAAGAGGAAGGCCGCCGCCACCCCATCGACATCCTGCGCGCCCGCCTGCGGGCGGAGATGGGCATCGCCGCCGAATAGCTCAGAAGCGGTAGTTTACGCCCGCGCGCACCACGTTGAAGGCGTAGTCCGACGATGCGGCGATGACGAAGTCCGGCACCGGGTTGGCCGGGCTGTTGGCAAGCGGGAAGGTGCTGCTGCCAAGGTCCACATAGAGATATTCCGCCTTCACCGACCAATGGGCGTCGATGCGCGTCTCCGCGCCGCCGCCCACGGTCCAGCCCCAGCGGGTGGAGGAGGATGAACCCGCCCAGGCATATTGCGCGCCGTTGGCGCCGCCGATGAAAAGGCTGCTGCCCGCATTGCCGACCGCGAAGCCGCCGGTGGCGTAGAGCAGCGTGGCCCCGACCGCATAGCCGAGCCGCGCCCGCAGCGTGCCGAACCACTCGCCGGTCAGCGCATAGTCCTTGACGATGAACTGGCCGGGATTGACCAGCGAGGGGAGGATTTCGCTCCCGGCCTGGCTCCGGTCGGCATAGGCGAAGTCAGCCTCGAGGCCGGCCACCACCGCGTTCCACTGCCAATTGTAGCCGATGGTCGCCCCGGCGCTGAAGCCGGCGGAGGAGTCCCCCAGTGCCGTCTCATACTGGAGCGCATGCAGCACGGGATCGGACTGCAGGAAGGCGCCGCCGAGCTGAGGCGTGACGCTGGAGGCATCAATCACCGCGCCGGCGGTCACACCGGCATAGAAGCCCTGCCAGGACATCGGCGCGGCGGCGGCGGGCACAGGCGCCTTCACCGCGAGATCCGCCGCCCACACCGGTGCGCATGTTGCCACTACGGCCGCAACGGCCAGTCCGAACCGCATCTCCCGCCCCCGCATCTCCCGCCCCCGAGTCTCCCAGCGCAGGCTTAGCTTTACGAGGCTCGGGGCGCCCGATGCAAGGACCGTCTAGGGACCGCATCTCATCGATCGTCGAGATGCGCGAGCACCTTGCGCATGACCGAGGGGAGCGCCTCCGCATCGAACCCGTCCGGTGTCACCCAGCGGTGCCCCTCGGGGGCGGGTGCCGTTGCGGGGAGGTCGGCGCGCAGCACCTTCAGCGTCAGCGCGAAATGGGTGAAGACGTGTTCCACCGCGCCGGGCAGCGGACGCCAGCGCGCCTTGAGCGGCGCGTGGGCCTCGGGTGTGTCCGGTTTGGGTCCCCACGGGGTGGAGGGCACTTCCGTCATCTTCGCCAGAAGGCCCTTGTCCGGCCGGGTACGCAGCAGAACCGCGCCATCCGCCCGCACGGCGAGGAAGGCGACGCCCTCCCGCCTCGGCTTGTCTCCCTTGGGCGCCTTCACCGGATAGAGCGCCGCATCCCCCGCCGCCCGCGCCTCGCACGGCTCCATCCAGGGGCAGAGCGAACAGGCGGGCGAGCGCGGCGTGCAGATGGTGGCGCCGAGGTCCATCATCGCCTGCGCGAAATCGCCGGGGCGCTGCGCGGGCGTCAGCGCCGCGGCCAGCGCCTTGATGCGGGGCTTCGCGCCGGGCAAGGGCTCGGCCACCCGATAGAGGCGGGAGACGACGCGCTCGATATTGCCGTCCACCGGGCTCGCCTTGAGGTCGAAGGCGATGGCGGCGATGGCCGCCGCCGTGTAGGGGCCGATGCCGGGCAAAGCGAGCAGGGCCGCCTCGTCGTCCGGGAAGCGCCCGCCATGGCGCGCCACCACCGCCTGCGCGCAGGCGTGGAGATTGCGGGCGCGGGCGTAGTAGCCGAGCCCCGCCCAGGCGGAGAGCACCTCTTCCAGCGGCGCCGCCGCGAGGTGGGAGACCGTGGGCCAGCGGGCGAGGAAGCCGGTGAAATACGGCCCCACCGCCTTCACCGTGGTCTGCTGGAGCATGATCTCGGAGAGGAAGACGTGGTAGGGGTCCGCCGTCCGGCCCGGCTCGGCGCGCCAGGGCAGGCGGCGGCGGTGGCGGTCGTACCAGGCGAGGAGCGCGGCGGGGGCAGGCGTGCCGGGTTTGGCGCCGGGTTTTCCGGCACCGCTTGCGGCCGCGCGTGCGGCGGGGGAGGATGTCATGCGGCCAAGGTGGCCGCGCCCGCGTGCCGGGGCAAGAGCCTCGCCCACCCCTCTTTCCTTCGTGTACCGGAAACGCCTTGAACACCTCGAACTTCACCCGTCGCTACCGTGGCCCGCGCCCCCTCGCCGATTTCGTGGCGCCGGGGATCAGCGACCTGTGCGGCCGTGCCGGCTTCTCGGTGGTGGAGGTGGTGACCCATTGGGACGAGATCGTCGGCCCGGACCTCGCGCCCCGCTGCATCCCCCTCAAGCTGCAATGGCCGCGGGAGGAGGGGGCGGCGGCGACCCTCGTGGTGCGGGTGGAAGGCGCCTATGCCATCGAGCTGCAATATGCCGCCGGCATCGTGGTGGAGCGAATCAACGCCTATTTCGGCTGGCGCTGCGTCGGCCGCCTGATGCTTCGGCAGGGCCCGGTGCCCCAGCGCCAAGCGCCGCCGCCGGTGCCGCCGAAGCCCGACAAGGCCACCATCGCCGCCGTGCGACACGAGATCGGCACCTTCGAGGACGAAGCGCTGGCCGAGTCGCTTGCAAAGCTCGGTGCGCTGGTGCGGCGCGAGCAGCGCGGCGGCTGAGGCGCGGATGCCAGACGGCTGGCGTTCACCCGTCCGTTATCGGCGCGGGGAGGCGCGGGCCTTTCCCGCCATAAGGGCGACATGATAGAGCCCCAAGGCTTTTGCGCAGGATCGGCGTCGCCGCGCCGGACCTGACCCTGTTTCCCGTCCTGATGCCCCTACGGAACCGGCGATGCGGCCAAGACCGGGAAGCCCGGTCGCCAGCCGCCGGACCATTCGGAGATGTCCATGATTGTCGATCGCCGCCGTTTCCTGGTTGGAGCAGGCCTCGCCGCGCTGGCGGCTGGTCTCGGCCTGCCGCTCTCCTTCGATCCGGCCGCGGCCCAGACGGTGGAGCAGGCCAAGCTGATCGCGCCCGCCGCGAGCCCGCTGCCTGAGAAGGCGCTGGGCAGCGCCACCGCGCCGGTCACCGTCATCGAATATGCCTCGATGACCTGCAGCCATTGCGCGGCCTTCCACACCGGCACCTTCCCCGAGCTGAAGAAAAAGTACATCGACACCGGCAAGGTGCGCTTCATCTTCCGCGAGTTCCCGTTCGAGCCGGTGGCCACCGCCGCCTTCATGCTCGCCCGCTGCGTGCCCGAAGATAAGTACTTCCCCATGGTCTCGACCCTGTTCGAGACGCAGAAGACCTGGGCCTACAGCACCGACCCCGCCGCCGGCCTCCTCGCCGTCGCCAAGCAGGCCGGCATGAGCCAGGCCGATTTCGAGAAGTGCCTCACCGACCAGCAGCTCGGCGAGAAGGTGCAGGAAAGCGCCCTCTACGCCAACAAGGAGCTGGGCGTGAGCGCGACTCCCACCTTCTTCATCAACGGCAAGAAGGTCTCCGGCGCCCTCGGCATCGCCGAATGGGACAAGGAACTGGCGCCGCTGCTCGCCGGCAAGTGAGGCGAGCCACCGTTATCTTCAAGGGCCGGCGCACCACGCCGGCCCTTTTTGATTCTGGATTGCTTTCGCTCAGGCGCCGCGCGGGCTTTCTCGTTGCCTTCGCTCAAGTGCCGCGCGGGCTTTCTCGTTGCTCACGCTCAGGCGCCGCGCGGGCTTTCACGCCGCCCGGAGCTTCCTCTCCACATAGCGGCTTTCCTGCGTGCGCCCGCCGTAGCCATAGGCATCGGCCTTCACCTCGCGCACGAGGACGTAGCTCTCCTCGTCGAGGTCCGGCAGCAGACCGGACATGGCGGCGAAGACGGCTTCGAGATAGGCGGCCTTCTCGTCCTTGGTGTTGGTGCCGTCCACCACGAGGATGTCGAGGGAGAAGGACGTGCGCGCCTTCGCCGACAGCGCCTCTCCGCCCACGAACCACTGCTCGGCCGGCACGAAGGAGATGGCGACGGCCGTCACCTTGGGGTCCTTGCGCAGGATGCGGGCGGTGAGGTCGGACAGGGTGGCGGCGACCTTGGCGGCGAGGGCGGCATCCGGGGCGCCGGACAGCTTCACGTTCAGAATGGGCATTTCGACCTCCATCGGCGCGATGCACCGGCATCGGCTGCGATGGCTTGTTCTAGGCCGCCCCAATTGATGAGAAAAATTGAATTCTAAAATCCCAGAGTTTTGCTAATCTCATAGCATGATCCGCAATCTCGACCTCGACCTCATCCGCAGCTTCGCCGCCGTGGCCGACCTCGGCTCCATCTCCGCGGCGGCGCGGAAGGTGGGGCGCAGCCAGTCCGCCGTGAGCCTGCAGATGGACCGCCTCGCCGAGGCGGTGGGCTTCTCCCTTCTGGAGCGGCGCGGGCGGGCGGTGTCGCCCACCTCGCGCGGTGCGGCCTTCCTGGAGGATGCGCGGCGCCTGCTGGACCTCAACGACCGCATCCTCACCCAGCATGTCCACGGCGCCTTCGCCCAGCCCCTCCGGCTGGGCTTCGTGCAGGACGTGGGCGAGCAGGTGCTCCAGCGCATCCTCTACCGGCTCTCGGCCAGTTTCCCGCAGGCGCCCATCACCGTGCGCGTCTGCACCACCTCCCACATGCTCGACATGCTGCGTGCCGAGGAGCTGGATGCGGCCGTGGGCTTCCGCGCCGAAAGCGAACTGCCCGCCTCCCTGCTGCTGCGCGAATCCATGGTGTGGATCGCCGCCCGCCAGCTGCGCCTCGACCGCGAGGCACCGGTGCCCCTCGTGCTGTTCGAGCACCCGTGTTCCTGCCGCACGGCCGCCATCGCCGCGCTGAACGCTGCCGGGCGGCAATTCCGCATCGCCTTCACCAGCCCCAGCCTGCCGGGCCTGATGGCGGCGGTGGGGGCAGGTATGGGCGTCACCGTGCGCTCGCCGCGGGCGCTTCGGCCCGACCTCGCCATCGTTGCCGACCTCGACCGCGCGGCGCTGCCGGACATGGAATTCCTGCTCTACACCCGCCCCGGCGCCCGCCCGCCGGCGCTGCAGAAGGTGGAGGAGGTGCTGCAGGAGGAATTGCGGCGCGAGCATCCGCTCTACGCGGTGGCGTAACCCAGCCCGCGCGGCGCCTGAGCGAAAGCAACGCACAAAGCCCGCGCGGCGATTGAGCGGAGACAACGCGAAACACCCGCGCGGCGCTTGAGCGAAGGCGACTCAAAAACCCGCTCAAGCTGGACAGGCCGGGATGAACCCGGCACCCTTTTCCCATCGTTCGGTCCGGGACTGCCCCTTTTCGAGCCCGGCGGAGATTGCCGCGATGACCAGCACACAGCCGACCCCGAAGGCGTCCCCCGCCTTTCCGTTCGACAATTCCTATGCCCGCGACCTCGCCGGCTTCTATGCGCCCGTCCTGCCGACCCCGGTGGAAGCGCCGGCGCTGGTGAAGGTCAATGCCGACCTCGCCGAGCTGCTGGGCCTCGACCCCGCCGACCTCGCAACCCCCGAGGGCGTCGCCGTGTTCGCCGGTCTCGCCGTGCCGGAAGGGGCGGAGCCCATCGCGCTCGCTTATGCCGGGCACCAGTTCGGCCATTTCTCGCCCCAGCTGGGCGATGGCCGCGCCATCCTCCTCGGCGAGGTGGTGGGGCGCGACGGCCTGCGCCGTGATATCCAGCTGAAGGGCTCCGGCCCCACCCCCTTCTCCCGCCGCGGCGACGGGCGCGCCGCGCTGGGGCCGGTGCTGCGGGAATATATCGTCAGCGAGGCCATGGCGGCGCTCGGCATCCCCACCACGCGGGCGCTGGCGGCCGTGACCACGGGCGAAGCCGTGGTGCGCGATCGCGCGCTGCCGGGCGGCGTGCTGGCGCGGGTGGCGGCGAGCCACATCCGCATCGGCACTTTCCAGTTCTTCGCCGCGCGCAAGAGCTTCGATGCCGTGAAGCAGCTCGCCGACTACACCATCGCCCGCCACTATCCCGATCTCGTGGGGGTCGAGAACCCCTATCTCGCTCTGCTCGATGGCGTCATCGGCCGGCAGGCGGCGCTGGTGGCGCGCTGGCTGTGCGTGGGCTTCATCCACGGGGTGATGAACACGGACAACATGTCCGTCTCGGGCGAGACCATCGATTACGGCCCCTGCGCCTTCATGGACGCCTACGACCCCAACACGGTCTTCTCCTCCATCGACGAGATGGGGCGCTATGCCTATGGCAACCAGCCGGACATCGCCCACTGGAACCTCGCCCGCTTCGCCGAATGCCTCATCCCCATCATGACGCCTTCTTTGGGCGAGGACCGGGAAGCCGCCATCGCCGCCGCCAACGCGGCGCTCGGCACCTTCCCGAAGCGCTTCTATGCGGCCTACCACGCCGGGCTTGCCGCCAAGATCGGCCTGCCGGAGGCGAGCGAAGCGGATGTCGCCCTCGCCCACGACCTCCTCAACGTGATGATCGGCTCCAAGGCCGACTTCACCCTCACCTTCCGCCGCCTCGGCGCGCTGGCGGAGGATGCGGACGCGGGCGGGCCGGTGCGCGACCTGTTCCTCGACCGGCCGGCCTTCGATACCTGGGCCGAACGCTGGCGCGCGCGCCTCGCCGAGACCGGCCGATCCGGTGCCGAGATCCGGGCCGGGATGGATGCGGTGAACCCGCTCTTCATCCCCCGCAACCATCTGGTGGAAGAGGTCATCGCCGCCGCCATCGAACGCGGCGACCTCGGCCCGTTCGAGCGGCTGAATACGGTGCTGGCGCATCCCTATGAGGAGCAGCCGGACTTCGCAGCGTATGCTGGGCTGCCGCCGTCCATGGAGGGGTATCGGACGTTCTGCGGGACGTGAGCATTAGGCACTCCCTCTCCCGCGACGGGAGAGGGGCGCATTGCCGCTACGCGAGAACTCGTGCGCTGGACCCCGGATCGGCGCTCCGGCTGTGCCGTCGCTTGTCCGGGGCACAGAACCAATATCGCCGTCGTCCTCCGACTTGATCGGAGGACCCATGGTGACGTTTGTTCTGCGCTTCGGCTGCGCGCTCAGGCGAAGGGATGGGCCCTCCGGTCACGCCGGAGGGCGACGGCGGTTTGGGCCGGCCTCGCGTCCCGGACGCATGCAGCGCCAGCGGAATGCGAGCCGGGACCCAGCGCAAGGGGCCGCCGCAGGCGCTTCTTTACCCCGACCCTCTCAGGCATTGCCCCCGCTGCGCGGGAGTTTCGCGCTGGACCCCGGATCGGCGCTCCACCTGCGGTGTCGCTTGTCCCGGGAACGGGGACAAAAGAAAAGGGCGCAGCCTTTCGGCCGCGCCCTCTTTTTTTCCCGGATGGGAGGATGGATCAGAAATCCATGCCGCCCATGCCGCCCATGCCGCCGCCCGGCATCGCGGGCATGCCGGAGTCCTTCTTCGGCAGCTCGGCGACGAGCGCTTCGGTGGTGACGATCAGGGCCGCGATGGAGGCGGCGTCCTG
Organism: Xanthobacter sp. DMC12; assembly: GCF_056314105.1. Classification (NCBI taxonomy): domain Bacteria; kingdom Pseudomonadati; phylum Pseudomonadota; class Alphaproteobacteria; order Hyphomicrobiales; family Xanthobacteraceae; genus Xanthobacter; species Xanthobacter sp. DMC12. The sequence goes on from NZ_JBQUYZ010000002.1 coordinate 490,538, forward strand.
GAGGGCGGTGCGCACGACCTTGGCCGGATCGACGATGCCGGCGGCGATCATGTCCACATACTCTTCCGTCTGGGCGTTGAAGCCGAAGGACGGATCGTTGGACTCCTGCACCTTGCCCACCACGATGGAGCCTTCCACGCCGGAATTCTCGGCGATCTGGCGGATGGGGGCCTCAAGGGCGCGCAGGACGATCTTGATGCCGGCCTTGATGTCGGCGTTGTCGGAGGTGACCTTCTCCACCGCCGCCTTGGCGCGGAGCAGGGCGACGCCGCCGCCGGGGACGATGCCCTCTTCCACCGCAGCGCGGGTGGCGTTGAGCGCGTCGTCAACGCGGTCCTTCTTCTCCTTCACCTCGACCTCGGTCGAGCCGCCGACGCGGATCACCGCGACGCCGCCCGCGAGCTTGGCCAGACGCTCCTGGAGCTTCTCGCGGTCGTAGTCCGAGGTGGTCTCCTCGATCTGCGCCTTGATCTGGTTCACGCGGGCCTCGATGTCGGCCTTCTCGCCGACGCCGTCCACGATGGTGGTCTTTTCCTTCTCGAGGATGACCTTCTTGGCGCGGCCGAGCTGGGCGAGGGTGACGTTCTCGAGCTTGATGCCGAGGTCCTCGGAGATCACGGTGCCGCCGGTGAGGATGGCGATATCCTCAAGCATCGCCTTGCGGCGATCGCCGAAGCCGGGAGCCTTCACCGCCGCGACCTTCAGGCCGCCGCGCAGCTTGTTGACCACGAGGGTGGCGAGGGCCTCGCCTTCCACGTCCTCGGCGATGATGACGAGGGGACGGCCGGTCTGCACCACGGCCTCGAGGACCGGCAGGATCGGCTGGAGGCCGGAGAGCTTCTTGTCGAAGATCAGCAGGAAGGGCTCTTCCAGGTCGGCGATCATCTTCTCCGCATTCGTGATGAAATAGGGAGAGAGATAGCCACGGTCGAACTGCATGCCCTCGACCACTTCGAGCTCGGTCTCGGCGGTCTTGGCTTCCTCGACGGTGATGACGCCTTCGTTGCCCACGCGCTGCATGGCGCCGGCGATCATCTCGCCGATGGAGGCATCGCCGTTGGCGGAGATGGTGCCGACCTGCGCGACTTCGGCGGACGACGACACCTTCTTGGCGCGGCCCTTGATGTCGGCGATGGCGGCGGCGACGGCGAGGTCGATGCCGCGCTTCAGGTCCATCGGGTTCATGCCGGCGGCGACGGACTTGGCGCCTTCCTTCACGATGGCCTGGGCCAGCACGGTGGCGGTGGTGGTGCCGTCGCCGGCGAGGTCGTTGGTCTTGGAGGCCACCTCACGCACGAGCTGGGCGCCGAGGTTCTCGAACTTGTCCTCGAGCTCGATCTCCTTGGCCACCGACACACCGTCCTTGGTGATGCGGGGGGCGCCGAAGCTCTTCTCGATCACCACGTTGCGGCCCTTGGGACCGAGGGTGACCTTCACGGCGTTGGCGAGGATGTCGACGCCGCGCAGCAGCTTCTCGCGCGCGTCGGAGGAGAACTTTACTTCTTTGGCAGCCATCACGGCCTCCTTATGATTCTGTTTCGCTCAGAAGACGCGCAAGATCACTTGGCGATGACGCCGAGGATGTCGCTTTCCTTCATGATGAGCAGGTCCTGGCCGTCGATCTTGACCTCGGTGCCGGACCACTTGCCGAACAGCACGCGGTCGCCGGCCTTCACGTCGAGGGGGACGAGCTTGCCGCTCTCGTCACGGGCGCCGGCGCCCACCGCGATCACCTCGCCCTCCTGGGGCTTTTCCTTGGCGGTGTCGGGGATGATGATGCCGCCGGCGGTCTTCTGCTCGGCTTCGATGCGCTTGACGACCACGCGGTCGTGCAGAGGACGGAAGGACATGGGTCGTTACCTCTTTCGGGGGAGCGCGAGCCTTGGCCCGCCGTTCTGGCACTCCCGGATGAAGAGTGCCAAGCTCGCCGCGGAGATAAGGGCGCGTCCGCCGGACGTCAAGGCGCGCTGCAGCAATCGAGGAGCTAGCAAAGCGGTAACGAGCCGTGGGATAAGCTCGTGCGGAGCTGGGGCTTGACCGGCGGACGGGGCCGACGTGGACGGCATCGACGCCGACGGCGCAAGCCTTTATGGTCAGGCGACTGCCTGGGTGGTCGCTTTCTTGTTCCAGGCGGCGGGAGGCCTCGGAAAGCACATGACGAAGATGGTTGCGGGATCCAAGTCTGCTTTCGGGCGGTCTGCTTTCGGGCGGTTTGCTTTCGGAAGGCCGCGCGCCGCGCTGGCCGGTGCCGCCCTCACGGTGCTGGCCCTCGGCCTCGCCGGCTGCGAGACGACCCCCTCCGCGCCGCCGCCGGCCGCGCGCCCGGTCTATACCAGCCCGATCCCGCCCGACCGCCTCGTCGGCCGCTGGGGCCTCGCCGCCTATCACCGGCCGGACGACGCCACCCGCACCGAGGCGCAGGCCAAGGCCTCCTGCGGCAACAATCCCTATGTCATTACCGCCGGCACCAATGGCGGCGTAATGATGTATCTCGCCGACGACAACAAGCTGACCGAGCTGGTCTCCAAGCAGGTGGGCAACGGCCCGGTCTATATCGGCCCGCCCGACGACCCGGCCGGCGGCGAGCGCGACCGTCAGGTGGTGCGCTTCGACGGCAATATCCTGGTGCTGCGCTTCGTCGATCCGGAAGTGGCCAAGCGCTACGGCACCATGGTCTACGTGCGCTGCTCGTGACGGGGAGGGGCTTCGCGCCCCTCACGTGGGCTGAGGGTCACCGCCCGAAGGCGGCAAAAACCCCCCAGAAGCTCACCGCCCGAAGGCGGTGAGCATGGCGGACCCCCGGTTGGTGGGGTCGAACACGTGCAGGCCCAGTTCCTCGGCCAGTTCCCGGAAGGCGGCGATGCCGCGCACCGAATTGCCGCGCGCATCGAGGCGCGGTGAATAGGTGGCGATGCCGAGCTGGCGGTTGACCACGCCCAGGATGCCGCCGCCCACCCCGCTCTTGGCCGGCACGCCCACGTCGAACGCCCAGTTGCCGGCGAAATTGTACATCCCGCAGGTGAACATCACGGCGAGCGTGGCCCGCACCGCATCCACCGCGAACACGGTGGTGCGCGTGAGCGGGTCCTCGCCGATGTTGGCCAAAGTCGCCCCCATGCGGGCGAGGTCGCCGGCCGTCACCAGGATGGAGCATTGGCGGAAATAGAGGTCCAGCGTCGCGTCCACGTCGGCGGTAAGTGCTCCGGCGCTGGTGAGCAGGTGGGCGATGCCACGGTTGCGATGGGCGGTCTCGGCCTCCGAGCGGAACACCGCCTCGTCCACCACGAGCCGCCGCCCGGCCGCGGCGGAGAAGCGGTCCAGAACGAAGTCCAGCGCCGCGTCGCCGAGATGCTCCACCAGCAGGCCGGAAACGGTGATGGCCCCGGCATTCACCATGGGATTGAAGGGCCGATTGGTATCGGCATCGAAGACGATGGCGTTGAAGGCATCACCCGAGGGCTCCACGCCGACGCGGGACAGCACCTTTTCGCGCCCCGCCACCTCAAGGGCGAGACAGAAGGCAAATGCCTTCGAAATCGACTGGATGGTGAACGCCACGTCGGCATCTCCGACCGAAACCACCTCCCCCTCCACCGAAACGGCGGCGATGCCGAAGCGGTCCGGGTCCACCAGCGCCAGCTCGGGAATGTAGTCGGCGAGGGCGCCGGAGGTATCGCCGCGGCTGCGCTCGAAGGTGTGGCGCACCACCGTCTCCAGCCCGTAGCCGGGAGCCGCGTGAGCAGGACCCGAATCCATCATCATCCCCCTTGCCGACCGGCGGCGCCGGCCCCACCCCGGCTTTAGCACAAGGCGTGCCACGGCCCGGGGAGCGGCAGCGGAGGGCGAGGACGGTGCGGCCCATGCCGTCAGTGGGAAAGGAAGCCAGTGGGAACGGTGAAGGATGGCCGTGAATGCGCGCGGCCGCCCTCACTCCGCCCGCTGCGGCCGGGCCATCAGCGCCTCGATGGCGCCGTCGATGCCGAGGCGGCCGGCCAGCACGGCGTCCACGGCGGCGCTGACGGGAACGTCCACGCCCTTCGCCGCCGCCATCTCCACCAGCACGCTGGCGGTAAAAGCGCCTTCCGCCAGCTTGCCCGCGCCCGCCTCGCCCGCCCCCAGCGCGCGGCCGAAGGCGAAGTTGCGCGATTGCGGGCCGGAGGTGGTGAGGATGAGGTCGCCGAGGCCGGAGAGGCCGGTGATGGTCTCCGGCCGCGCACCATAGGCGGCGCCGAAGCGCATCAATTCGGCAAAGCCCCGCGCCACAAGAGCGGCGGCGGCGCTCGCCCCCAGCTTGCGTCCGGCGACGATGCCGGCGGCAATCGCCAGAACGTTCTTCGCCGCCCCGCCGATCTCCGCGCCGCGCACGTCAGTGGAGTGGTAGAGCCGCAGTGTGGACGAGCCCAGCGCCTGCGCGAGATCCTTCGCCAGTGCGCCATCGCCCGCCGCCAGCGTCACCGCCGTGGGCAGGCCGGCCGCGACATCGCTGGCGAAGCTGGGGCCGGAGAGCACGGCGGGCCGCGCGCCGGGCAGGGCCTCGGCGATCACCTCGCTCATGAAAGCGCGGGTGCCGCGCTCGATGCCCTTGGCGCAGGAGATGACCGGCATTCCCGCCGGCACGCGGGTGCGCAGATGCCCCAGCGCCTCCCGGCAGGCCTGCGCCGGCACCACCAGCAGCACGGCGTCGCACTCGGCCACACGGTCGAGGTCGGAGACCGGCGAGACGGAGGGATCAAGCGCGATACCCGGCAGATCGGCCCGGTTCTCGCGGGCCGCCGCCATGTCGGCCATGGCCTGCGCATCGCGCCCCCACAGCACCACGTCGCGCCCGGCGCGGGCGGCGGCATTGGCGAGGGCGGTGCCCCAGGCACCGGCCCCCATCACGCCGATGCGGCGAAAGCTTAAACCCGACACCGCTCAGGCCCGCGCCGAGGCCGAGGCGGCGGCCGCCGGATCGAGCGGCCAGCGGGCGCGCGGGCTTACGTCCAGCCGGTCGCGGATGCCACGGGCGAGGCGCTCGGCTCCGGCCCAGGCGATCATGGCGCCGTTGTCTGTGCAAAGCACCGGGGCCGGCATGGCGAAGCGGGTGTTCAGCTCCGCCGCCACCTTGGCGAGGCTCTCGCGGATCATGCCATTGGCGGCGACCCCGCCGGCGACGACCAGAGCGGTCGGGCCACGCCCCAGCCGGTCGCGGAAGGCGCGGGCGCCCGCCCGCACGCGGTCGGCGATCACGTCCACCACGGCCGCCTGGAAGCTGGCGCAGAGGTCGGCCACGTCCTCGTCCGAGAGCGGGGCGAGGCGGTCCGCCTCCAGCCGCACGGCTGTCTTGAGGCCGGAAAGGGAGAAATCGGGCTCGCGCCGGCCCAGAAGCGGGCGCGGGAAGGCGAAGCGGGCGGAATAGCCGTGCTTGGCCTGCTCCTCCACCTGCGGGCCGCCCGGATAGGGCAGGCTCAGCATCTTCGCCACCTTGTCGAAGGCCTCGCCCACCGCATCGTCCAGCGTGGTGCCGAGGCGGGTGTATTTGCCCACATCTTCGATGGCGAGAAGCTGGGTGTGGCCGCCTGAGACGAGGAGCAGGAGATAGGGGAAGGCGACGCCATCGGTGAGGCGGGCGGTCAGCGCGTGGGCCTCCAGATGGTTCACCGCCACCAGCGGCTTCTTGGCCGCGAGCGCAATGGCCTTGGCGGTGGTGAGGCCGACGATGACCCCTCCGATGAGGCCGGGGCCGGCCGCCGCCGCGATGCCCGAAAGCTCGGAATAATCCACGCCCGCCTGCCGCATGGCCTCGGCGATCACATGGTCCAGCACTTCCACATGGGCACGGGCCGCGATCTCCGGCACCACGCCGCCATAGGGGGAGTGGATCTCCACCTGCGAGCGGATGACGTTGGAGCGGATGTCGGATGCGCCCGAGGGCGAGCGCGTCACCACCGCCGCCGACGTCTCGTCGCACGTGGTCTCGATGCCGAGCACCATGAGATCGGGCAAACCGTGTTCCTCCAGAGCGTTGCGCGCCGCCATTGCGCTGCGCCGCAACGCCGCCTATCCCGTTTCGAATCCCTCGCGCATTCTACGCATCCCTGAACGAGAATACGAAATTGGAAGAAATGTCCGGCGGAAATTCCCCTCTCCTGCGCATCGGCACCCGTGGCAGCCCGCTCGCTTTGTGGCAGGCCCATGCGGTGCAGGCGGCCCTGGCGGAGGCGCTGAACGTCGCGCCGGAACGGGTTGCCATCGAGGTCATCCGCACCACCGGCGACCAGATCCAGGACCGGGCCTTGTCCGAGGCCGGCGGCAAGGGGCTCTTCACCAAGGAGCTTGAGGAGGCGCTGCTGGACGGCCGCGTCGACCTCGCCGTCCATTCCGCCAAGGATGTGGCCACCTACCTACCCGAGGGCCTGCACCTCGCCGGCTACCTGCCGCGCGCCGACGTGCGCGATGCGCTGATCCTGAAATCCGGTGCCGGCCTCGCCGATCTTCCGGCCGGCGCGCGGGTCGGCACCGCCTCGCTGCGGCGCGAGGCGCAATTGCGGCGCCTGCGGCCGGACCTCAAGGTCGAGCTGCTGCGCGGCAACGTTCACACGCGCCTCGCGCGGGTGAAGGACGGGGATTTCGACGGCACCCTCCTCGCCCTCGCCGGCCTTACGCGGCTCGGCCTCGCCGACGTGGCGAGCGCGGTGCTGGCGACGTCGGAATTCCTGCCGGCAGTGGGGCAGGGGGCCGTGGCCATCGAATGCCGCGTGAATGATCCCGCCACCAATGCCGCCATCGCCGCCGTCGCCTGCCGGGACACCGGCATCGCGCTGGCGGCGGAGCGCGCGTTCCTGACCGCCCTCGACGGCTCCTGCCGCACCCCCATCGCCGGCCTCGCCCGGGTGGAGGGCGATCAGGTGCGCCTCTCCGGCCTCGTCATGACGCCCGATGGGGCGGATGCGGCGGAAGCCTCCGGCGCCGCTCCGATTGCGGACGCCGCCGCGCTCGGCACGGCGCTCGGCACCGAGCTGCGCGCCAGCGCCCCGGCCAAGGCGCTGGGTCTCTAGACCTTTCCGGCGCGGCCTTCACCGCGTCGGCCGTTGTTCTGCCCCGTTCTTCCGTTCGATTGTTTTGCCCATGCTTGTTCTCGTCACCCGGCCGCTGCCCGCGGCGAACCAGACCGCCAAGCGCCTTCGGGCGCTGGGGCATGATGTGACCGTCGATCCCATGCTGCGGATCGCCCCCACCACGACACCGCTGCCGGACCGCCCATTCGATGCGGTGGCCTTTACCTCCATCAACGGGGTGACGGCCTTCGGCGCCCATCCCGACGGCAAGCGCTTCCTCCATCTGCCGGCCTTCGCGGTGGGTCCGCGCACGGCCAAGGAGGCCCGCGCCATCGGCTTTGCCAGCGTCACGGATTGCGACGGCGATGCCTCGGCGCTGGCCGGGCGCATCGCGGCGGTGCTCCCGTCCGGCGCGCGGGTTTTGAACCCGGCGGGCGAGGACCGCGCCGCCGATCTCGCCGGCCTGCTAGCCGCCCCCGGCATCTCGCTGGATCTCGCCATCGTCTACGCGGCCGAACCGGCCGATTCCCTGTCGGAGGAGGCGCGCGCGGCGCTCGCCAGCGGAACCGTGACGGCGGCGCTGCACTTCTCCCAGCGGACGGTGAAGACCCTGCTGCGGTGCGTTGCCGCCGCCGGGCTTAACGACGCGTTGACCGGTGTGCGCGAACTGTGCCTCTCCGAGCAGGTGGCCGAGCCGTTCGTCCGCAAGGGTCTGGCGGTGGAGGTCGCTGCCGCGCCCAATGAGGATGCGCTGTTCGCGCTGCTGTGACGCGGCTGTGAGGGACGGGGGCGGGCGTCGCGGTTGCGGCCCGGCTCCGGCCGGTCTATCCCGGTCCCGAAGACGGGTCCGAACCCAATAGGGAGGCACGAGCGACGCCGATGGCCACCAATACGCCGGCGAGCGACGATCCGAAGGCGGAGAACTTCTCCTCCCGACCGCCCCGCACCCCGCCCACGCTCGACCTGAAAGCGCAGGAAATTCCGTCGGCGTCCAAGCCGACCGGTCCGGCGGTCCAGAAGCCCGTGACCGGCGCCGCGCCGGCCGAGCCGGCCAAAGGCACAGGCACCGTCCCGAACACCGGCGGGCCCGCAGGCGACGCGCCCGCCAAAAGCGCAGCGTCCAGCGCGGCGGCCGAGAAGAGCGCCGAACAGGTCGCCGAGACCGAGGTGCGCAAGGAGGCCGAAGCCGCGGCGGAAGCCAAGAGCGACGCCCCCACCCCGTCCCAGCCCGCGCCGGAGCCCCCCCGCAAGGGTGGCGGAGGCACCGTCTTCGCGGCGCTGATCGCCGGCCTCATCGGCGGCGGCGCGGCGGCGGGCGGGCTCTGGTATGCCCTGCCGATCCTTTATCCGCCGGCCCCGGTGGCCGCGCCGAAGGTGGACCTCTCGCCGCTCCAGTCGCGCATCGCCGCGCTGGAAGGCCGGCCCGCGGTCGATCCCAAGGCCATCACCGCCCTTTCCGAACGGCTCGACCGCGACGAAGCCTCCCTCAAGGCGGTGCAGGAGGCCCTCGCCGGCCTCAAGGCCGCGCCGGCGCCGTCCGGCGCTCCGGCCGCCCCTGCGGCGCCCGCCATTCCCCCGGCGCTTGTGAAAAGCGTGGATGATCTCAAGACCGCCACCGACCAGGCGCGCGAGGCGCTGGCCGCCCTGCGCCGCGACGTGGACGCCCTGAAGGGCGGCGAGGGCGCGCTGCGCACCGCCGTTGCCGCCGCCACCGCCGGCGCTCGCGAGGCCGGCGCCAAGGCCGAGGCGCTGGCTCCGAAGCTGGAGGCGCTCACCCCGCAGGTGGCGGCGCTCATCGGCGCCACCCAGTCGCTCGGTCCGCAGGTTCAGGCCCTCGCCACCCAGACCCAGGCCCTCGGGCCGCAGGTGCAGGGGCTGGAGAAGCAGGCCGAGGCCATCGGCCCGCGCTTCGACGCGCTGAAGAAGCAGATCGAGGAGGCGAGCGCCGCCGCGACCCAGTTCAACCGCACGGCATCCAGCCTCGTGGTGGTCGCCGCCTTCCGCGACGCGGTGGTCTCCGGCCGGCCGTTTGCCGCGGAACTCGCCGCCGCCCGCGCCACGCTCGGCGCCAATGCCGGCCAGCTCGACGCCTTCGCCGGCGCCGCGGAGAAGGGCTTCGCGCCGGCCCCCGCGCTCGCCGCCCGCCTCGCGCAGGAAGGCGCCGCCGCCCTCGGCGCCGCCGCGCCCGCTCCGGCGAATGCCAACGCCTCGCTCGTGGATCGGCTGATGTCCTCGGCCGAAAGCCTCGTGAAGGTGCGCCCGGCCACCGGGCCCGGCTCGGTGGATTCGGAAGGGCTCATCGGCACCGCGGTCACCCAGGTGCGCGCCGGCCAGCTCGACGAGGCCCTGAAGACGCTGAAGCAGCTGCCCGATAGCGTGCAGCAGCGCCTCGCCGTGATCCGCGATATCGAGGCGCGGGCCGCCGCGGTCAAGGCCGCCGGAACTCTCTTCCAGCAGCAGCTGGCCGCCATTTCGGGGAAGGTGCCGTGATCCGCCTCGTCCTGCTCCTGATCCTCCTCGCCGCCGCCGCCTTCGGCGTCTCCTGGCTCGCCGACCGACCGGGCGAGATCGCCGTGGTGTGGGAGGGCTGGCGGGTGGAGACCACCGTGCCGGTGGCCCTCGCCGTCATCGCTGTGGTCTCCGGCGTGCTGCTGCTGCTGTGGCGGCTGCTCTCGCTGCTCATCCGCTCGCCCAAGCTGATCGCCGCCTTCTCCCGCCGCCGCAAGCGCGAGAAGGGCTGGCAGGCGGTCTCGCGCGGCCTGCTCGCGGTGGGCATCGGCGACAATGCCGCCGTCCGGCAGGCGCGTCACGACGCCGCCCGGCTGCTGCCGCACGAGCCGCTGACCCACCTCCTCACCGCCCAGGCCGCCCAGCTGGACGGCAAGCCGGAGGTGGCCATCGCCGCCTTCCGCGCCATGGTGGACGATCCCTCCACCCGCCTTCTCGGCCTGCGCGGGCTGCACATGGAAGCCCGCAAGGCCGGCGACAAGGCCGCCGCCTACGCCATCGCCGAGGAGGCCGCCTCCGCTGCCCCGACGCTCGGCTGGGCCGCCGATGCGGTGATCGAGGCACGCTGCGCGGCCGGCGACTATGCCGGCGCCCGCGCGGTGCTGGAACGCCAGATGGCGCAGAAGGGCATCGACAAGGCCCAGTACAAGCGCCGCCGCGCGGTGCTGCTCGCCGCCGAGGCCATCGCGCTGGAACAGACCGACCCGCTGGTGGCCCGCGAGAAGGCGGTAGAGGCGGTGCGCCTCGCGCCCACGCTGGTCCCCGCCGCCGCCTGCGCCGGCCGCCTGCTCGGCGCTGCCGGGGAGCTGCGCAAGGCGGCGAAGATCGTCGAGACGGCGTTTGCCGCCAACCCGCATCCCGAACTCGCCGATGTCGAGGCCTATCTGCGGCCCGGCGACGCGGCGCTCGATCGCCTCAAGCGCATCCGCACCCTCGCCAACAAGGCGCCCTCCCAGCGGGAAAGCGCCATCGCGCTCGCTCGTGCGGCCATCGATGCGCAGGAATTCCGCCAGGCCCGCCTCGTGCTGGAGCCGCTGCTGGACGATCCCAGCCAGCGCGTCTGCCTGCTGATGGCGGAGCTGGAAGCGGCCGAGCATGCCGATATCGGCAAGGCCCGCGAATGGACCGCCCGTGCCGTGCGCGCCAATCGCGATCCCGCCTGGATCGCTGACGGGGTGGTCTCCGATCGCTGGGCGCCGGTTTCGCCGGTGTCCGGCCGGCTGGACGCCTTCGTCTGGGAGGTGCCGCCCGGCGTCTCCGCCACCCCGATCCTGGAGCACGAGGCCGAGCGGGTGAAGGCGGCCATCGCGGCCGTGCGCGCCAGCGAAGAGGCCAAGATCGCCGAGCAGAAGAAGCTCGCGGAGCAGAAGCAGGCCGAGAAGAAGCAGGCCGAGATCAAGGCTGCGGAAATCAAGGCTGCGGAGATGAAGGCCGCCGAGGCCGTGGTCGTGGCGAAACCGGCCGCCTCCGATGCCGCTGTGGTGGTCGAGGCGCCTGTGCCGGTTCCGACCGAGGCGCACAAGGCGTCCGAGGTGAAGAAGCCGGAGGCCGCGGGTCCGGCGCCCAAAGGGGCCGACTCCAAGGGTGCCGAGCCGAAAGCCATCGACGCAAAGGGTGCTGACCCGAAGGCCTCCCGGCCCGCCGAGCCTGTGCCGGTCATCCTCGCCCCACCCCCCGGCAACGGTGCGGAAGCGGGGCGCGGACGGGCGAAGCCGAATGGCAAGCCGGAAAACGGCAGGAAGCCCGACGCCATCGTCGCCCTGCCGCCTCTGCCGGACGATCCCGGCCCCGAGGCGGATGCGACGGAGGACCCGGACCCCACCCCCAAGTCCCGCCGCCTGATGGGGTTGTGAGGATAGGTTGAGGACCGCTGTTTCCCTTCTCCCCTCGCGGGAGAAGGTGGCACGCGGCGCGAGCCGCGTGACGGATGAGGGGGCTGGCTCCGGTCTTCATGCGTTGGTGGTGGCGGAGAGAACCCCTCACCCCGGCCCTCTCCCGCAAGGGGAGAGGGGGCGCGAACGTTCGATGCGGGACGATCAAGGGATAGGTCAGAGGATCGGCCTTTTGCCTTCTCCCCTCGTGGGAGAAGGTGGCACGCGGCGCCTGCCGCGTGACGGTTGAGGGGGCTGCTGACTGTCGCCCGCCCAATGCCACGGCGGCACATACCGCTTACCGCCGGGCGGTCATAATAGCCTTCGCCTTGTGGCCGCCCCGCGCCGATGCTATGCGGCGCGGATGACCGCCAGCGCCCAGAAGCACATCCGCAACTTCTCCATCGTCGCCCATATCGACCACGGGAAGTCGACCCTCGCCGACCGCCTCATCCAGATGACCGGCGGGCTCTCCGAGCGCGAGATGACGGAGCAGGTGCTCGACAGCATGGATATCGAGCGCGAGCGCGGTATCACCATCAAGGCGCAGACGGTCCGCCTCTCCTACAAGGCGCAGGACGGCGAGACCTACGTCCTCAACCTCATCGACACCCCCGGCCACGTGGACTTCGCCTATGAGGTGAACCGCTCGCTCGCCGCCGTGGAGGGCTCGCTGCTGGTGGTGGACGCCTCCCAGGGTGTGGAGGCGCAGACGCTCGCCAACGTCTACCAGGCCATCGACAACAACCACGACATCGTGCCGGTCCTCAACAAGGTGGACCTGCCCGCCGCCGAGCCGGAGAAGGTGAAGGCGCAGATCGAGGACGTGATCGGCCTCGATGCGTCCGACGCCATCGGCATCTCCGCCAAGACCGGCCTCAATGTGGAGCAGGTGCTGGAAGCCATCGTCACCCGCCTGCCGCCCCCCGTGGGCGACCGCGAGGCGCCGCTGAAGGCGCTGCTGGTGGACTCTTGGTACGACACCTATCTCGGCGTGGTCGTCCTCGTGCGCATCGTCGACGGCGTGCTGAAGAAGGGCCAGCGCATCAAGATGATGGGCTCCGGCGCCGTCTATGACGTGGACCGCGTGGGCGTGTTCACCCCCAAGATGGTGACCCTCACCGAGCTTGGCCCAGGCGAGATCGGCTTCCTCACCGGCTCCATCAAGGAAGTGGCGGACACCCGCGTCGGCGATACCATCACCGAGGACAAGCGCCAGACCGACGCCGCCCTGCCGGGCTTCAAGCCGGCCCAGCCGGTGGTGTTCTGCGGCCTGTTCCCGGTGGATGCGGCGCAGTTCGAGGATCTGCGCGCCGCCATGGGCAAGCTGCGCCTCAACGACGCCAGCTTCTCCTTCGAGATGGAGACCTCCGCCGCGCTGGGCTTCGGCTTCCGCTGCGGCTTCCTCGGGCTGCTGCATCTGGAGATCATCCAGGAGCGCCTCGAGCGCGAGTTCAACCTCGACCTCATCGCCACCGCGCCCTCGGTCATCTACCAGATCGAGATGACGGACGGCACGACCATCGATTTGCACAATCCGGCCGATATGCCGGACGTGGTGAAGATCGAGGAGATCCACGAGCCGTGGATCCGTGCCACCATCCTGACCCCCGATGATTATCTCGGCTCCGTGCTCAAGCTCTGCCAGGACCGGCGCGGCAACCAGATCGAGCTCACTTACGTGGGCGCGCGCGCCATGGTCACCTACGACCTGCCGCTGAACGAGGTGGTGTTCGATTTCTACGACCGGCTGAAGTCCATCTCCAAGGGCTACGCCTCGTTCGACTACCAGATCACCGAATACCGTCCTGGCGACCTCGTGAAGATGTCCATCCTCGTGAATGGCGAGCCGGTGGACGCCCTCTCCATGCTGGTCCACCGCACCAGGGCCGAGGCGCGCGGCCGGGTGATGTGCGAGAAGCTGAAGGATCTCATCCCCCAGCATCTGTTCAACATCCCCATCCAGGCCGCCATCGGCGCCAAGATCATTGCCCGCGAGACCATCAAGGCCCTGCGCAAGGACGTCACCGCCAAGTGCTACGGCGGCGACATCACCAGAAAGCGCAAGCTTCTGGACAAGCAGAAGGAAGGCAAGAAGAAGATGCGCCAGTTCGGCAAGGTGGAGATTCCGCAGGAAGCCTTCATCGCCGCGCTGAAGATGGACGAGTGAGACCTTCGCCCGGGACGCCCGCGGCGGCGGGCTTCAGGCCGCGCCGGCCTTGAGCAGCGCCAGAAGGCCGGTGAGCAGGTCCACCGGCGTCGGCGGACAGCCGGGGATTTTCAGGTCCACCGGAATGACGGCGGCGGCGCCGTCCGTCACCGCATAGCTGCCGGCGAAGACGCCGCCATTGATGGCGCAGTCTCCGGCCGCCACCACCCATTTCGGGCCGGGCGTGGCGTCATAGGTGCGCTTCAGCGCCTCGGCCATGTTCTTCGCCACGGGCCCGGTCACCAGCAGCACGTCCGCATGGCGGGGCGAGGCGACGAAGCGGATGCCGAAGCGGTCGAGATCGTAGAAGGCGTTGCCCAGCGCGTGGATTTCCAGCTCGCAGCCGTTGCACGAGCCGGCATCCACCTCGCGGATGGAGAGGCTGCGGCCGAGCCGCGCGCGGGCGGCGGCATCCAGCTCGCGCGCAAGGGCTTCCACCGCCGCGTCGTCGGGGCCTTTTTCGGTGAGCGGGGCCTTCAGGAGGCCCTGAAGCAGAAGCCTGCGCATCACAGGTCCACCCCCGAATAGGAGCAGTTGAAGGATTTGTTGCAGAGGGGGAAGTCGGCGACGATGTTGCCCTCGATGGCGGTCTCCAGCAGCGGCCACTGGAACCAGGAGGGATCGCGCAGGTGCGCCCGTCGCACGCGCCCGTCGCTCCCCAGCGCCACGAAGGCGAAGACATCGCCCCGGAAGCTCTCCACCAGCGCCACGCCTTCGCCGCCGCCGGCCGGCGCGGGGACGATGATGTCACCCTTGGGCAGCGTGTCGATGAGGCGGACGATGAGGCCGAGGCTTTCCTCAACCTCGCGGATGCGCACCCACACGCGGGCGTTCACGTCGCCGTCCGTGCGCACGGGCACCTCAAACGGCAACCGGTCGTAGGGCGGATAGGGCAGGGCCCGTCGGGCATCAAAGGGCCGGCCGGAGGCGCGGCCGACGAATCCGCCGGCGCCGAACTGGCGCACATAGTCCGGTTTGGTGAAGCCGGTGCCCACCGTGCGGTCCTGCAGGGAGGCGGTCTCGTCATAGAGCCGAACGAGAGCGGGGAAGGCCCGGCGCACCTCGGCCACCATGGCCTTCACGCCGGTGATGGCCTCCGCCGTTATGTCCTGCGCCACGCCGCCGGGCACCACGCGATCCATCATCAGCCGATGGCCGAAGGCGCGGGCGGAGGCGCGCAGCACGCGCTCGCGCAGCACGCCGCAATGGGCGAGCATGATCGCGAAGGCGGCGTCGTTGCAGATGGCGCCGATGTCCCCGAGATGGTTGGCGAGGCGTTCCAGCTCCGCCATCAGGCCGCGCAATGCTTGGGCGCGCTCCGGCACGACGACGCCGCGCGCGGCTTCCACCGCGCGGCAGAAGGCGAGCGCGTAGGCCACTGTGGCATCGCCCGAATGGCGGCCGGCGATGCGGGCGGCCTCCTCCGGCACGCGGCCGGCCATCAGGCCTTCCATGCCCTTGTGGACGTAGCCGAGGCGCTCCTCCAGCCGCACCACCGTCTCGCCATAGGCGGAGAAGCGGAAATGGCCGGGCTCGATGATGCCGGCATGGACCGGGCCGACCGGGATCTGGTGCAGCCCTTCACCCTCCACCGGCAGAACGGGATAGGCCTCGCCCGCCGCCGCGTCGGGACTGGCGGCGCCGAGCGGCGCGCGCACGCCCCAGCGGGCATGGTCGAGCCACGGGCGTTGATCGGGGGCGCCCACGGGCGTCAGGCCGAACAGGTCGCGAATGGTCCGCTCCAGCCGCGCGGCGGGGGGATGGTGCCGCGCCACGGAAGGAAAGGCGCCGGTGGGGCAGGGGAGGGTGGCGAGGGCGAGGCGGCCGATGGCCTCCTCCAGCAGCGCTATGTGGACGGCGCCGCTATCCCCGAACAGAGCGGAAAGGGTGAGCCGGCCCGCAGCGAGTTCCGCGCAGAGGCCGGTCCATTCGGCCTCGTTCACGCTCACGCGCGGCCAGGGGCGGCAGGCGGAGCCGTTGCGGGCGAAGAGATCGGAGAGGTTGACCATGCCGCCCTCCTAGCCCAGCACCGCGGCCACGTGGCGGAACCACGCGACCAACTCGGGCGGCAGGTAGAGCCCGGCGGCGAAGACGAGGGCGAGGTGGACGCCCATGGGCACGAAACTGGCCTTCACCGGATCGGTGCCCGGGCTCGGCTCACCGAAGGCGATGGCGGAGAGCTTCATCATCAGCGCCCCGAAGGCGATGAGCAGGCCGAGGACGAGGATCAGCGCCAGCCACGGCCGCGCCGCGAAGGCGCTCGTCACCACCAGAAACTCGCTCATGAACACGCCGGCCGGCGGCAGGCCGGCGATGGCGACGACGCCGGCGACGAGGCTCCAGCCCAGCAGCGGGTGGGAGGTGGTGAGGCCGCGGATCTGCGCCAGTTCCTGCGTGCCCTTCACCTGACAGGCATGGCCCACGGCGAAGAAAATGGCGGACTTGGTGAGGCTGTGCATGGTCATGTGCAGCAGCCCGGCGAAATTCGCGAGCGGCCCGCCGAGCCCGAAGGCAAAGGCGATGATGCCCATGTGCTCGATGGAGGAATAGGCGAACAGGCGCTTGATGTCCCGCCGCCGGTACAGCATGAAGCCGGCGAGCAGCAAAGAGCCGAGGCCCATGGCCATCATCAGCGGCCCCGGCGCCAGCGTGCCGGGATGGGCGGCGAGCAGCGACTTGAAGCGCAGCACCGCGAACAGCGCCACATTGAGCAGGAGGCCCGAGAGCACCGCCGAGATGGGGGTGGGACCTTCGGAATGCGCATCCGGCAGCCAGGCATGGAGTGGGGCGAGGCCCACCTTGGTGCCATAGCCCAGCAGCAGGAAGACGAAGGCGACGTTGAGCAGCGCCGGATCGAAATCGCGGGCGTGCTTCATCAGCACGCTCCAGATCATCCCGTCGGTGCCTTCGCCCACCACGGGCTGGGCCACCATGTAGACGAGGATGGTGCCGAACAGGGCGAGGGCGATGCCCACCGAGCCGAGCATGAAATATTTCCACGCCGCCTCGATGGCCGCCTCGGTGCGGTAGAGGCCGACCATGAGCACGGTGGTGAGCGTCGCCACCTCGATGGCCACCCACATGACGCCGAGATTGTTGGAGAGCAACGCCAGCGTCATGGCGCCGAGCAGCACCTGGTACATGGCGTGGTAGAAGCGCAGGTTGAGCGGTGTCAGCCGTCCCGTCTCCAGCTCGTGGGCGATGTAGCCGGCCGAAAACCACGCGGTGGTGAAGGCGACGAAGGTATTGAGCACCACGAAGACGATGTTGAGATCGTCCACGATGAGGAACGGCCCCGCGATCCGCGGCGCGCCGAGCAGCAGCAGCGCCAGCGCGAAGGTGAGGCCGCAGGACGCGACGTTGAGGAGCGCGCCCACGCGATAGGACGGCACCAGCGCCAGCAGCACCGCGCTCGCCGCCGGCACGGCCACCAGCAGGGGGGCGGGATCGGAGAGGATACCGGACAGGAGGCTCATGCGCGCCCTCCCCGGAAGCGGTCGAGGGCGTCCACGTCCACGGTGTCGAACCGCTCGCGGATGCGGAACAGGAAGATGCCGATGACGATGAGGGCGATGAGCACCGAGAAGGCGACGGAGATCTCCACCACCAGCGGCATCCCCTTGGCGCCCGTGGCGGCGAGGATGAGGCCGTTCTCCAGCGACATGAAGCCGATGACCTGGCTCACGGCATTGCGGCGCGTCACCATCATCAAAAGCCCGAGCAGCACCACCGAGAGGGCGAAGGCAAGGTCTTCCCGCGCCAGCGCATCCGCCGCGCCGCCCACCCCGGCGGTGGCTTTCAGCATGACCACGAGGGAGAGCGCCACGAGGGCGATGCCGGCCAACATGGTGGGGCCGATGGAGACCACCGTCTCCACCTGCCGGTGGATGCCGAGGCGGGCCACCATGCGGGCGAGCGCGAGCGGGATCACCACCGCCTTGAAGACGAGGGCAATGGCGGCGGTGACATAAAGATGCGGCGCATCCTGCGCCAGCGCCTGCCAGCCCACCGAGAGGGCGAGCACCACGGCCTGCAGCGCGAAGACTTTCAAAAGCGCATAGAGCCGGTCCTGATAGAGCATCAGGAAGCTGATGAGCACCAGCGCGCCGGCGAACAGATGGGCCACGTCGAACACGAGGCTCGCCGAGAGGGCGGTGTCCAGCGGCGTTCCGTGCGCGAGTTCCAGCGTGCGGTCCATCACAGGATCCTCGACACGAAGAGGAGCAGGGTTCCGAGCAGCCCCAGCATCAATGCGGCGCCGAGGAAGTCCGGCACGCGGAACACCCGCATCTTGGCGATGGAGGTCTCGAACACCGCGAGCAGCACCGCGCCCGCCGCGAGCTTTGCGCCATAGCTCGCCATGCCGAGCAGCACAGCGCCCGCCCCTGCGCCGGCCGGCGCCAGCCCCCACGGCACGAACACGCAGGCGACGAGGGAGAGGAAGAGGAGGAGTTTGAGCTGCGCCGCCAGCTCGATGAGCGCGAGGTGGCGACCGGAATATTCCAGCACCATGGCCTCGTGGACCATGGTCAGCTCCAGATGGGTGGCGGGATTGTCCACCGGGATGCGCCCGTTTTCGGCCACCGCGACGATCGCCAATGCAACGAGCGCCAGCGCCAGCGATACGCGCAGGCCGACGCCCGCGACCATCACCGAGGCGATGGTGGAGAGCTGGGTGGAGTGGGCGACGAGGGCCAGGGAGAAGACGATCATGATCATCGCCGGCTCGGCCAGCGACGAGATCATCACCTCCCGGCTCGATCCGATGCCGCCGAAGCTGGTGCCCACATCCATGCCCGCCAGCGCGAGGAAGAAGCGGGCCGAGCCGAGGAGCGCGGTAATCACGATGAGGTCGGCGGACCAGGAGAAGATGAGCCCGGTGCCGAAGGTGGGCACCAAAGCCGCCGCCACCCAGGTCGCCGCGAACAGCAGGTAGGGCACCGCGCGGAACAGCCAGGAGGCGTTCTCCGCCAGCACCGCCTCCTTGTTCAGGAGCCGCGCGAGGTCGCGATAGGGCTGGAACACGGAGGCGCCGCGCCGCCGCGTCAGGCGCGCCTTCACCTTGCGCACGAGGCCGGTGAGGAGCGGCGCCAGGGCCAGCACCAGCAGCATCTGGGTGCCCTGCACCAGCAGGTTCGCCATCATGTCCATAGCGCCAGCACCAGCAGCAGGAGGACGAGGGCGCCGAACACCAGCGCCAGATACTGGCGGATGGTGAGATATTGCAGGCGGTTGGCCCGCGTCGCGATGCGGTCCGCCAGCCCGGCCAGCGGCAGGAACAGGAAGGCCCAGGCGGGATCGCGGGCAGTAATCTCGATGCGCGCGGGCGAAAGCGCGCCCGGCGGCGGCATCTCCACCCGTTCGCGGGCGGCGAAGAGCGTGCGGGCGAACACCCGGCGGATGGGCTGGGCGAAGGAGCCGGCGGAATATTGTGTCACCGGATCGGCATTGGGAAAGCCGCAGTCCCACGGCGGCGCGCGCCGCACCGCGCCGGTGGCGAGGCGGTGGATGATGAAGGCGGTGAGCAGCGCCGAGGAGGCGATGAAGAGGAAGACGAGAAGGCCGTTATAGGACGAGCGGCTTTCCGCCACCGGCACGATGGAGAGCCATGCCACCTCGCTCTGCGCCGGCATCTTCACGCCGATCAGCGCCGTCACCGCCGGCTGCAGCGCGTCGATGACGAGGCCGGGGAACAGGCCGGCGAGTACGCAGATGCCGGCAAGGGCAAGCATCGCCGCGCGGGAGAAGCCGTCCACCTCGTGGGCGTTCGCCGCCTGTTCGCTGCGCGCCCGCCCGAGGAAGACGATGCCGTAGAGCCGCACGAAGCACGCCGCCGCCAGCGCCGCCGCCAGCGCCAGCAGGGCGCCGGCTGCGGGCACGGAGAGCTTCAGCCCCCAGGCCGGCAGCTCGGGACTGAGCAGGATGGCCTGGAACACCAGCCATTCGGAGGCGAAGCCGTTCAGCGGCGGCAAGGCCGAGATGGCCGCCGCGCCGATGAGCATGGCCACCGAGGTCACGGGCATGCGGTGGATGAGCCCGCCGAGGCGGTCCATCACCCGCGATCCGGTTGCGGTGAGCACCGCCCCGGCGCCGAAGAAGAGCAGGCTCTTCATGGCCGCGTGGTTGAACACATGGAACAGCGCCGCGGTGAAGGCCAGGGCCGCCGCCCCGCCGAAGCCCGAGGCCTTGAAGGCGAGGGCGAGGCCGAGGCCGACGAAGATGAGGCCGATGTTCTCGATGGTGGAGAAGGCCAGCACGCGCTTGGTGTCGCCCTGCAGCAGCGCCTGCAGCACGCCGACGACGCCCGCCACCGCGCCCGCGACGATCACCGGAATGCCCCACCACCACTCGGGCGGGCCGGCGAGATCGAACACGATGCGGATGAAGCCGTAGACGGCGACCTTGGTCATCACCCCGCTCATGAGCGCGGAGACATGGCTCGGCGCGGCCGGGTGGGCCAGCGGCAGCCAGACATGCAGTGGCACGAGGCCGGCCTTCGATCCCGCGCCGATCAGCGCCAGCGCCAGCACCACCGCGCCGGCCCAGCCGGTGGGCGGGGCGGCGCGCATGGCCTCGAAGGTGAAGCCCCCGCCCGCCGCCAGCAGGCCGAAGGCCAGCATCAGCGCCAGCGTGCCGAAGGAGGCCATCAGGATATAGACGAGGCCCGCCTGCACGTTGCCGGCCTCCTTGTCGTGGGAGACCACCAGCGCCCAGGAGGCGAGGGACATGAATTCCCACGCGAGGAGGAAGGTGTAGGCATCGGCCGCCAGCGGCACGAGGCTCATGCCGGCGAGGAAGGCCGGGAAGAAGGGCAGGACCCGCTCGGGCGCATGATCGTGCCGGCCATAGCCGAGGCCGTAGAGGCTCGCCGCCGCGCCGCCGAGATTCACCACGAACAGGAAGACGGCGGAGAGCGCATCGAGCCGCAGGTTCGCGCCGATCCACGGGATGCCCAAAGGCAGCACGAGCCCGCCCGTGGGCGCGGCGATGGCGGTGAGGGCGGAAAGCGTGGCGAGCAGCGTCACCGCCAGCGCGCCGCCATAGACCACTGGCCGCCCAAGCGGCCCGCGCGCCAGCAGCACGCCGGCCACGGCCAGCGCGAGCAGGGCGGCCACGGCTGCGAGCGCAGTCAGAAGCTGGAATGTGGGCGCGAGGACGGGGGCCATCTCAGTCCCCCGTCGCGCGCGGCGCCTTGAGGCGCACGCCGCGTCCGCCGCCGTCGCTCACCACGCCTTCGCCGATGAGGTCGACCCCGGCGGCATCCAGAGCCCCCACCAGCTTCATCAGCGAATCCACATTGCCGCGGATCACACCGTCGCTGGCTTCCATGCGCTGGATGGTGGGGAGCGAGAGGCCGCACAGGCCGGCGAGGGCGCGCTGGTCGAGGCCGAGAAGGGCGCGGGCGGCACGGAGCTGGGCAGCAGTGATCATGATCGCTGACGGCAGGCGTTAAGCGTGATTTGTGCTGCTTACACTCGGTCTATTAAGCGATCAAGCATTATTAGTGATGTTTAAAACATCATTTCGTCGCGAGGGCGGGCGCAACGGTCGGCGCCCGCCCCTCGCCGCGGGGCTCACGCCTCGCGGATGTCGTTGGCCACGCGGGC
This sequence comes from Xanthobacter sp. DMC12, assembly GCF_056314105.1. Classification (NCBI taxonomy): domain Bacteria; kingdom Pseudomonadati; phylum Pseudomonadota; class Alphaproteobacteria; order Hyphomicrobiales; family Xanthobacteraceae; genus Xanthobacter; species Xanthobacter sp. DMC12. The sequence continues at coordinate 511,770 of NZ_JBQUYZ010000002.1, forward strand.
GAGAATCTCGACGATCCGGGTCTCGGCGCCGCGGTTCTGCTCCAGCTTCTCGCGGGTCACATCGCGCAGGTTTTCCAGCGCGGCCTCCACCAGACGCGGCAGCTCGGCGCCGTGGCTCGGGCCGTTCTCGCTCCAGCCCATCCACTTCTTCACGCGGCCCATCTTGAGGCCGATCTCGGACAGGCGGCCGATGATGGCGTCGGCGAAGTCGCGGTTCTCGGCGAGGTAGGCGCGGCCTTCCTCGGTGATGGCGTAGCGCTTCTTGGAGCCGTCCGCCTCGGCGGTCACGTAGCCCGCTTCCTCAAGGAAGGTGAGGGTGGGATAGACCACGCCCGGGCTCGGCGAATACCAGCCGGCGGTCTTCTCCTCGATCAGCTTGATGATCTCGTAGCCGTGGCGCGGCTGCTCGGCGATGAGGGAAAGCGCCAGAAGCTTCAGGTCGCCCTGGGCCAGCATGCGGCCGATGCGGAACATGTCGCCGCCGCCGCGCCCGCCGCGTCCACCCGGCCCGCCGCGATGGCCGCCAAAATCGCCAGGACCATGGCCATGGCCACCGCGCCCCGCGAACTCATGTTCGCCGAAGTCCCGGCCGCTGAAGTCGCCCATTTCGCCGCCAAACCCGCGGCCACGGCGGGCGTCCCGCCAGTCTCGTCTACATCCGAACATTCGGAAGTCTCCTTAGATATGTCGTTCGATATAACGACGATGGTTATATCGTTCGATATATCTCGGTGACAAGGGGGCCCTCCAAAAAATCCGTTCAGGCTTTCTGAAGGCCGGCGCTTGCAGGATCGGGCGGATCGCCGGAGTCTTCCCGCATGGCCATGACCGATCAGGACCGAGCCGCCCGCGCCGCCCACGGCCTCGCCAGCGCCGCCGCGCCGGATGTGGCGACGGCCATCGAAGGCTGGCTGGCGCGGCTCGCCCATGAGCGCCGCCTCTCGGCCAAGACGCTGGAGGCTTATGCCCGCGATCTCTCCGTCGTCCTGCTGCGGCTCACCGACCACCTCGGCCACCGCCCGACGCTGACGGATCTGGCCGCGCTCACGCCGGCGGATATCCGCGCCGTGCTCGCCTCCCGCCGCGCGGAGGGCGTCGCGCCGCGCACGCTGGTGCGCCTTCTTGCGGCCGCGCGCTCCTTCGGCCGGCATCTGGAGCGGGAAGGGCAAGGCAAGGTCGGCGCGCTTACGGCGGTGCGCGCACCCAAGGTGCCGAAGGGCCTGCCCAAGCCCGTCTCCGTCTCCGCCGCCCGTGCGCTGGCCGATCCCGACACCCGTGCGGGCGAGGCACGCGAGCAATGGGTGCTGGCGCGCGATGCGGCGGTCATCGCCCTGCTCTACGGGGCGGGCCTGCGCATCTCCGAGGCGCTGGGCCTCACGGCGGGGATGCTCTCGCCCGGCTCGACGCAGATCACGGTCACCGGCAAGGGCAACAAGACACGCATGGTGCCGCTGATTGCCCCCGTCCTCGCGGCGGTCGAGGCCTATCGCGCGCTCTGCCCCCATGCGCTGGCGCCGGACAAGCCGCTGTTCCGGGGCACCCGGGGCGGCCCGCTCTCGCCGCGCATCGTGCAATTGGCGGTGGAACGGATGCGCGGCGCGCTGGGCCTGCCCGACAGCGCGACGCCCCACGCCTTGCGCCATTCCTTCGCCACTCACCTCCTCTCGCGCGGGGGCGACCTGCGCGCGATCCAGGAATTGCTCGGACACGCCTCGCTCTCCACGACCCAGATCTATACCCAGGTGGATGCGGCGGCCCTCATGAATGCCTGGCGCGCCGCGCACCCGCGTGCCCGTGCGCACACAGGGAACTGACCTATGACGTTCACGCCGATCCGCCCCATCATCGAGCATCTGTCCGTCACCACCGTGGACCTTGCCCGCGCGGTGCGCTTCTACGATGCGGTGCTGGCCCCTCTCGGCCTCGTGCGGGTGGCGGATTATGACGAACCGGAAGGGGCGTCCGCCTGCTGGGGGCCGCCCGGCACGCTGCCGGCCCCGGAGGGTGTGCCGGGCGCCGCGCCCTTCTGGGTGCAGTTGCGCGAGGGGCCGGTGACGCCGCCACCGGGCACCCACATCGCCTTCTGCGCGGGGGATCGGGCGGCGGTGGAGGCCTTCCATGCGGCCGGCCTCGCCATGGGCGGCACGGATTACGGCGCGCCGGGCCTGCGGCCCCAGTATGGCCCCGGCTATTACGCCTCGTTCCTGGTGGACCCGGACGGCTGGCGCATCGAGGCCGTCGCCTACGTTTAGAAGCGGCAAAGCCATTTGCCGGCTGTGGGCCGGCCGCGGTCGGCCCTTTCAATGGTGGTAAACGCTCCGTTATCCTTCGCAAGTGATTCGCGGCGCGCCGCAGAGAGGCTGCGGCAACCGCAGGGCAGGGGAAGGACACCGGGGCGAATGGCGGAGCGCATCCGGAGGAGCGGCGCGCGGCGGCCGGCGCGCGGGCGCAGGCAGCAGCCAGCCCCGGCGACGGGATGCGCGAATTTCTGCGTCGGCACCCGGACCGCACTGTTCGGCTCCTTCCTCCTCGCCACCACCGCCCTCGCCGGCACCCCGGCCGCCGCCGACGGCTGGAGCATCGCCATGGGCGCGGCCGAGGCGCTTTGGCCGGTCATCGCATTATCCGCCTGCGCGGTTGCCGGCCTCGTCGCCCTGAGATCCCGCCGGGTGGCGGCCGATCTCGGCGCGCGCATGGACAAGGCCGAGGCCGAGGCCCGCGATGCCGGCGCCGCCGCCGCCCGGGCGCGGGCGGAAGCGCATGCCGCGCGCACCCTTCTCACCGCCGGCGCGCCCGCCTTCATGGCCTGGAGCGGCCGCGCCCTGCCGGTGGATGTCCATGGCGCGACGCCGGAAGCCTTCCGCGCCGGCCTCGGCGCCGCCTCGGTGGTCTTCGATCGGGCCTTGGAGCAGTTGCGCCGGGAAGACGGCGCCGTCTCCCAACAGGTGGAGACCCCGGCGGGTCCCATGTGGCTCGAGGGGCGCAGCCTCGGCGGCGCGGGCGTGCTGCTCGTGCGCCCGGCCGATGCTGCGGAGACGTCCGCAAAGGCCGAGGCCGCCGATTTCGCCGAGGCGGAGCGGATGGCCCATGGCCTCGCCGCCGCCCTCGATGCCGCCGCGGCGCCGGCCTGGCTGCGCCGCCCGGACGGCACGCTGGTCTATGTGAACCCCGCCTTCGCCACGGCGGTGGGCGCGCCCTCCTCCGAAGAGGCGCGCGCGGCGGGCCTCGACCTTCTCGACGCCCGCATCCGCAGCGCCGCTCTGACCGCCGAAGGGACGGCCGGCACGTTCCGCCAGCGGGTGAAGGCGGTGGCGAGCGGCCAGCGCCGGCAGATGGACGTGGTGGAGGTTGCCGGCCCCTTCGGCACCGCCGGCATCGCCATCGATGTCACCGGCGAGGATGCGGCGAAGGCCGAGACGGCCCGCACCGTCGCCGCCCACCAGCGCACGCTGGACCAGCTGACCACCGCCGTGGCCATCTTCGGCGCCGACGAGCGTCTCGTGTTCCACAATGCGGCCTATGAGCGGCTGTTCGATCTCTCCCCGGGCCTGCTCGACCAGCGCCCGCCGGAGAGTGAGATCCTGGAAGACCTGCGCCGCCGCCGCAAGGTGCCCGAGCAGGCCGATTTCCGGGCGTGGCGCGCGCAATTGCGCGAGGCCTATCGCGCCATCGAGCCGGTGAACGACTGGTGGCACCTGCCCGGCGGGCAGATGCTGCGGGTGGTCATCACGCCCAATGCCGAGGGCGGCATCACCTATCTGTTCGACGACCTCTCCGAGCATCTGGCGCTGGAGAGCCGCTACAACAGCCTCATCCGCATCCAGGGCGAGACGCTGGACGGCCTCGCCGAGGCGGTGGCGGTGTTCGGCGCGGACGGGCGGCTCAACCTCTACAACGAGGCCTTCCTCGCGCTCTGGTCCCTCGATGCCCAGGCCATGGGCGACAAGCCCCATGTGGACGCGGTGGCGGCCATGTGCCGCCCGCTCTATGGCGAGACGGCCGCCTTCTCCCGCATCCGGCAGGCCGTGACGGCCATCGGCCCGCGCGATGCGACCACCCTGCGCATCGAGCGGCCGGATGGCCGGGTGCTCGACGGCGCCACCCAGCCGCTGCCCGACGGCGGCACCATGGTGACCTTCCGCGATGTGACCGACAGCGTGCAGATCGAGCGCGCGCGCACCGAGCGGGAGCGGGCGCTGACCGAGCGCGCCGAGGCGCTGGAGGCGGCAGATAAATTGAAGAACGCCTTCGTCGGCCACGTCTCCTACCACCTGCGCACGCCCCTCAACACCCTGATGGGCTATGCCGACATGCTGCGCGAGGGCCTTGCCGGCCCGCTCAACGACCGCCAGCGCGATTATCTCGACCATATGCGCCAGTCTTCGGACCTGCTGCGCGCCCTCATCGATGACATCCTCGACCTCGCCACCATCGATGCCGGCGCCATGGAGCTGGACCTCGCCGAGGTGGACGTGCGCGAGCTGGTGCTCTCGGTCGCCGAGGCGGTGCGCGACAGCGTGGACGAGGCGCGGCTTTCCCTCGCCGTGATCATCGATCCTGCGGCTGGCACCTTCGTCGCCGATGCGCGGCGGCTGCGGCAGATCCTGTTCAATCTCCTGTCCAACGCCATCGCCGTCTCGCCCGAGGGCGGCACGGTGACGCTCGGCGCCGCGCGGCGCGAGGGGGCGCTGGTGTTCACCGTGCGCGACGAAGGGCCGGGTGTCCCGGCTGAGGTGCGGGAGACGCTGTTCGACCGGTTCGAGAGCCGCAGCGCCGGCCCGCGCCATCGCGGGGTGGGCCTCGGCCTTGCCATCGTGCGCTCCTTCGTGAGCCTGCACGGCGGCTCGGTCACGGTGGGGCCGGCCTCCGCCACGCGCGGGACGCTCGCCACCTGCATCTTCCCCCTCGATGGCGAGCGCCGGCGGGAGGCTGCCGAATGAGCATCCTGCTCGAACGCCTCGAAGGCCAGCCGGTGGCCTGCCGCGTGGTGCTGAAGGACCTCGCCGCTACCAGCCGTCTCGCCGCCCTCATCGCCAGCTGGTTCGGGGGGAAGGACACCATCACCCTCACCGGCGACCTCGGCGCCGGCAAGACGGAGCTGGCCCGCGCGCTCATCCGCGCCTTCGCCGACGATGGCGGCGTGGACGTGCCGAGCCCCACCTTCCCGATCCTGATCTCCTACGACTTTCCCCGCGGCCGGGTGGTCCACGCCGACCTCTACCGCATCCAGGAGCCGGACGAGCTGGACGAGCTCGGCTGGGACGAGCTGCGCGACAACGCGCTGCTGCTGGTGGAATGGCCCGAGCGCGCCGAGGAGCGCCTGCCGGCCGACCGCCTCGACGTGGCGCTCTACCTCGCCGCCGGCACGCGGGACGCGGCCGATCTCGGCCCCGAGGCGCGCATTGCCATCGTCACCGGCTACGGCAGCTTCGGCCCGCGGCTCGATCGGCTGATGATCGCGCAATCCCTCATCGAGCAGAGCGGCTTTGCCGAGGCGGCCCACCGCTTCCTGCAGGGCGACGCCTCTTCGCGGTCCTACAGCCGCCTCGTGCTGGGTGATCGCTCGGCCATCGTCATGAACGCCCCGCGCCAGCCGGACGGGCCGCCGCTGAAGCGCGGCCTGCCCTATAGCCAGCTCGTGCATCTGGCAGAGGACGTGAAGCCGTTCGTCGCCATGGACCGGGCGCTGCTGGCACAAGGCCTTTCCGCGCCGCTGATCTATTCGGCGGACCTCGAAGCCGGCATCCTCGTGCTGGAAGACCTCGGTCCGGAATTCGTGGTGGCCGGCACCCCGCCCGCCCCGGTGCCGGAGCGCTATCGCCTGGCGGTGGAGGTGCTCGCCACCCTGCACAGCCGCCCCCTGCCACGCACGCTGAACATCGCACCCCGGGTGGAGCGGGCGCTGCCGTCCTACGACGTCGCCGCCATGCTCACCGAAATCGACCTGATGCTGGACTGGTATTTGCCGTCTCGCGGCATCCGGCTGGACGGCGTGGTGCGGGAGGAATTCCGCCTGCTGTGGCGGAGCGCGCTGAACCCGGCCATGGCCGAGCCACCCACCTGGGTGCTGCGCGACTACCACTCCCCCAACCTCATCTGGCTGCCCCGCCGCGAGGGGCTGCGCCGCATCGGCCTCATCGATTTCCAGGATGCGGTGATGGGGCCGGCCGCCTACGACGTGGTGTCGCTGGCGCAGGATGCGCGGGTGGACGTGCCGGAGGAGCTGGAACTCGATCTCGTCGCCCGCTACGTGGCCCTGCGCCGCGAGGCGGATCCGACCTTCGATCCCCGCGGCTTCGCCCGCACCTATGCGCTGATGGGCGCCCAGCGGGCGAGCAAGATCCTGGGCATCTTCACCCGCCTCAACGACCGCGATGGCAAGCCGCACTATCTCAAGCACCTGCCGCGCATCCGCCGCTATCTCGCGCGCTGTCTCGCCCACGAGGAGCTGGGATCGCTGCGCATGTGGTATGAGGCGGTGCTGCCATCGAAGGACCTCTCCGCGTGACCGCTGCCCCCGACACGCTGCTTGACCCGCCCGCCGCCGGAACCGTCCGGATCGATACCGCCATGGTGCTGGCCGCCGGCCTCGGCACCCGCATGCGGCCGCTCACCGACACCCGCCCCAAGCCGCTGGTGGAGGTGGAGGGGCGCGCGCTGGTGGACCATGTGCTGGACCGTGTCGCGGCCGCGGGCATTCCGCGCGCCATCGTCAATCTGCACCACCATGCGGACATGCTGGAGGCGCATCTCAAGGCCCGGACGGGCGCCCCGGACATCGTCCTCTCGGACGAGCGCGGGGTTCTGCTGGAGACCGGCGGCGGCGTGCGCAAGGCGCTGCCCCTGATGGGCGGAAAGCCCTTCCTCGTCATCAATTCCGATACCATCTGGATCGAGGGCGCACGGCTCAACCTCATCCGGCTCATGGAGCAGTTCGACCCCGAGCGGATGGATGCGCTGCTGCTCCTCGCCTCCGCGGCCCATTCCATCGGCTATGACGGCATGGGCGATTTCCAGATGGACAAGCTCGGCCATCTGGAGCGCCGGGGCGAGCGCACCATCGCCCCCTTCGTCTACGCCGGCGCCGCCATCTTGAAGCCGGAGCTGTTCGAGGGCACCCCCGAGGGCGCCTTCTCGCTCAACCGCGTGTTCGATCGCGCGGCGGCCGCGGAGCGGCTGTTCGGCTTGCGCTTGGACGGCATCTGGATGCACGTGGGCACACCGGACGCCATTGCCTTGGCCGAGGAGGCCATCGAGCGGTCGAGCGATTGAGGGTTTCCCTAGCCCGCGCGGCGCCTGAGCGAAGGCCACGAAGAAGCCCGCGCGGCGTTTGAGCGAAGAAGCCTTCGCGCCGAGACAGGAGTGAAGCCGTGCCGCGCGTGCTGACCATTCCGCCGTCCGCGCCCTTCCTGCCGGTGCTCGCGCGCGCCCTGCTGGATGGCGCGCTGGTGGAGGGCTTCGCGCCGCGTCACGATCCCCTCGCGCTCGCCGGCGCCACCGTCTTCCTGCCCACCCGCCGCGCCGGGCGGCTTTTCGCCGAGGCGCTGCTGGAGGCGTCGGGCGGAACGGCGCTGCTGCTGCCGCGCATCGTGCCCCTCGGCGACGTGGACGAGGACGCGCTCGCCTTCTCCGAGGATGCCCCGGTGCTCGCCGCACCCCACGCCATCGCCCCGGTCCACCGCCGGCTCGTGCTCGCGCGGCTCGTGGCGCACTGGCGCGATACCCTGTCCAAGGCGGTGGAGCGGGAGGCTGTCGCCGCCGGCACCGCCTCCACCTTCGCACTGGCCGACGCGTTGGGCGCCCTGTTCGACGACCTCACCACCGCCGGCCTCGGCGTCGAGCGGATGGACGGCCTCGTGCCGGACGAGCTGGACCGCTATTTCAAGGTCGGCCTTGATTTCGTCCGCATCGCCCGGCGCGCCTTCAGCGCCTATCTGGCGGAGGAGGGGCTGGTGGAGCCTGCCGCCCGCCGCGATGCGCTGGTGGATGCGGAGGCGCGCCGCCTCACGATGCTGGGCACGGCCGCCGGGCCGGTGATCGCCGCCGGCTCCACCGGCTCCATGCCGGCCACCGCGCGCCTGCTGAAGGCCATCGCTAGCCTGCCCCATGGCGCTGTGGTGTTGCCGGGGCTGGACCTCGACCTCGATGCGCCGTCCTTCGACCGGCTTGCCGATCCCGTGCTCGGCGCGTCGGACCATCCGCAATACGGCCTCGCCCGGCTGCTCGGCACCCTCGGGGTGGAGCGGCGCGAGGTGATCCCGCTGGCCCCGCCCGCCCCCTTCGGCCGCGAGCGGCTGATGGGCGAGGCGCTGCGGCAGGCCGAGACGACCGATCTCTGGGCGACGCTGTCCGACCGCCTGCCGCCCGACGCTCTCGCCGCCGCCATGGCCGGCATCAGCGTCGTCGAGGCGGACGACCCCCGCTCCGAGGCGCTGGCCATCGCCCTCCTGTTGCGCGACAGCCTGGAGCGGCCGGGCGAGACGGCGGCCCTTGTCACCCCCGACCGCGATCTTGCGCGCCGGGTGGCGGCGGAGATGGCGCGCTTCGGCGTGGCGCTAGACGATTCCGCCGGTACGCCACTGGCCGACGCGCCCGCCGGGCGCCTCGCCGGGCTGCTGGTGACGGCTGCGGCGGAAGAATTGGCGCCGGTGCCGCTGTTCGCGCTGCTCACCCATCCGCTGGCCCGCTTCGGGCTCGATGCGGATGCGAAGGCTCACGCCGTGGCGGCGCTGGAGCTGGCGGCCCTGCGCGGACCACGCCCCGCCGCCGGCATCACCGGCCTCTTCGCCGCGCTGGATGCCCACGATCCGGAAGGCTACCGCCGCTCCGATCCCCGCAGCCGCATCGACGGCGCCGCCATCGCCGCCGCGCGCGATCTGGTGCAGCGGCTGGAGGGCGCCCTCGGTCCGCTTCTGTCGCTGGGCGACCGCCACGGCGCGGTGCCGCTCGCCGAACTCGTCGCCGCCCATCGCCTCGCCGTGGAGACGGCCGCCGGCCCGCTCGATCCCGAGGCCGAGGATGCGGCCGAGGCGGCGCTGGCCCGCACCTTCGAGACGCTGGGGCGCGTCGCCGGCGACGGCCCGGCCCTCGACCTCGCGTCCTATGCCGATGCGGCGGGTGCGCTCTTCTCCGACACCATGGTCCGCCCCCGCGCCGAGCCCCATGCGCGCATCCGCATCCTCGGCCCGCTGGAAGCGCGCCTCGTGCATGTGGACCGCATGGTGCTGGGCGGGCTGGTGGAGGGCTCCTGGCCCACCATTCCCGAGACCGACCCGTGGCTGAGCCGGCCCATGCGGGCGCAACTGGGGCTGGACCTGCCGGAGCGGCGCATCGGCCTAGCCGCCCACGATTTCGCGCAGGCGTTCGGGGCGCGCGAGCTGGTGCTGAGCTTCGCCGCCAAGGTGGGCGGCACCCAGAGCGTGCCCTCGCGCTTCGTGCAGCGGCTGAAGACCGTGGCGGGCGAGGCCGCGTGGGACGCCGCCCGCGCGCGGGGCGCCCGTTTCGTCCGCGCCGCGCGGAAGCTCGATGAGGCGCCCGCCGTGCCGCGCGCGACCCGCCCCGCGCCCGCCCCGCCGCTGGAGCTGCGCCCGCGCCGCCTCTCGGTGACGGAGATCGAGACGTTCCTGCGCGACCCCTATTCCATCTACGCCCGCCACGTGCTCGGCCTCTCCCCGCTGGATGACCTCGACGCGCCTCCGGGCGGTGCCGAGCGCGGCAGTGCGCTGCACGAGGCGGTGGGCCGCTTCACCCAGGCGTTTCCCGATGAGCTGCCCCCTGACGCGCTGGCGCGGCTCATCGAGGAGGGCGCCCGCGCCTTCGCGCCGCTGAAGGCGTTTCCGGCCGAGCATGCCCTGTGGTGGGCGCGGTTCGAGCGGGCGGCGGCCTTCCTCGTCGCCTTCGAGCGCGAGCGGCGGGCGCATCTCGACCGCATCGTCGCCGAGACCAGGGGGAGCCTGGACATTCCGCTCGCCGCCTCCACCTTCCGCCTCACCGGCCGCGCCGACCGCATCGAGATCAAGCGCGACGGCACGCTCGCCATCATCGACTACAAGACCGGCACCGCGCCGAGCGCGAAGCAGGCCGCCTCCCTTTCCCCCCAACTGCCGCTGGAAGCCGCCATGGCCAAGCGCGGCGGCTTCGAGGGGGTGCCGGCGGCGCCTGTGGAAGAGCTTACCTATGTGGAGCTGAAGGGCGGGGCCGAGGGCGGCGCGGAAAAGCCGGTGAAGGTGAAGGACCGTTCCACCCACGATCTCGCCGAGGATGCCCTCGCCGGCCTCGAAAGCCTGCTGAAGGCGTTCGAGAATGTGGCGCAAGGCTATCGCTCCCTCGCCGCGCCGCAATGGTCCGGTCGCTATGGCGATTATGACCACCTCGCCCGCGTGCGCGAATGGGCGCTGGCCGGGGAGGAAAGCGAATGAGCGCCGCCGAAGCTGCCCCCCTCGCCACCGGCCCCAAGGCGGAAGCCACCCGCCGCCAGTCGGAGGCCTCGCACCCCGCCGTCTCCGCCTGGGTCTCGGCCAACGCCGGCTCGGGCAAGACCCATGTGCTCGCCCGCCGGGTCATCCGCCTTCTGCTCGCCGGCACGCCGCCGGGGCGCATCCTGTGCCTCACCTATACCAAGGCGGCGGCGGCCAACATGGCCAACCGCGTGCTCGCCATCCTCGGCCGCTGGGCACGCATGGACGACGCTGCGCTCGATGCCGCCATCGCCGAGACCGTGGGCGAGCCGGCGGATGCCGCGCTCCGCGCCCGCGCCCGCCGGCTATTCGCGGCGGCGCTGGAAACGCCGGGCGGGCTGAAGATCCAGACCATCCATGCCTTCTGCGGCGGCCTTCTGCACCGCTTCCCGTTCGAGGCGGACGTGGCGGCCGGCTTCCGCGAGCTGGACGAGGTGGCCCGGCGTGAACTGATGGCGCGCATCCGTGCCGACCTCGTGGTGGCGGCGAGCCTTGCCCCCGCATCCCCCGTCGGCGAGGCGCTGGCGCGGCTGACGGAGGAGATGTCCGACAGCGGGCTCACCGGCCTCATCGAGGCGGCGGTGGCGCTGCGCGCGCGCATCCTGCCGCTCGGCGACACGCCCGCCGCCCGCCGCGCCGCCGTGGCGCGGGCGCTGGGGCTGCCGGCGGGCCTCACGGTGGCCGATGTGGAAGCCGGGATGCTGGCGAGCCCGCATCTGCCGCGCTCCGAATGGGAGAGCGTGGCCGCGACCCTCGCCACCTCCGACAAGGCCACCGACCGCAAGCGCGGCGACGACCTCGCCGCCGCCGCTGCGGCGGAGGACGACGCCTCAGCCCTCGTCGCCTATCGCGGCGTGTTCTTCGGCTCGGACGGTCCGCGTTCCGACAAGAACCTGCTCACCAAGGGCATGGGCACGCGCGAGCCGGACCTGCTCGCCCGCTTCACCGCCGAGCGCGACCGCCTCGCCGGCCTCGACGACCGCCTCAAGGCCGCCTGGACGCTGGAGCGCACCGGTGCGGCTCTCACGCTGGGCGCGGCGGCCTGCCAGGCCTACGAGACAGCGAAGGCGGCGCGCGGGCTGCTCGATTTCGACGACCTCATCACCAAGGCGGCGGCCCTGCTCGCCGAGCAGCCGACCTTCGTGCAGTTCAAGCTCGACCAGGGCATCGACCACATCCTCGTGGACGAGGCGCAGGATACGAGCCCCGAGCAGTGGAAGGTGGTGGAGGGCCTCGCCACCGACTTCTTCTCCGGCGAAGGCGCGCGGGCGGGGGTGACGCGCACCATCTTCGTGGTGGGGGATGAGAAGCAGTCCATCTTCTCCTTCCAGGGCGCCGATCCGCGCGCCTTCGGCGCCATGCGCACGACTTTCGAGCGCAAGGTTGGCGCGGAGGGCTTCCGCCGGGTGGAGTTGCCCCACTCCTTTCGCTCGGCGCCGGGCGTGCTGGAGGCGGTGGATGCCATCTTCCAGAGCGCGGACGCCCATGCCGGCCTGACGCTCGATGCTGTCGCCCCCGTCCATGCCGCCATCCGGGCCGACGCGCCGGCACTGGTGGAGATCTGGCCAACCACCGTGCCCGAGCCTCACCCCGAGCCGGACAACTGGCGCCGGCCGCTGGACGAGGTTCCCGCCGACGATCCCGTCAGCCGCCTTGCCGCGCGCATCGCGAGCTTCATCCAGGCGGGGATCGCCAACGGCCTCGCCATTCCCTCCCGCGACGGGCGGCCCATGCGCGCCGGCGACGTGCTGGTGCTGGTGCGCCGGCGCGGGCGGGTGTTCGAGGCGGTTATCCGCGCGCTGAAGGAGCTGAAGGACCCGCGCGTGCAGGTGGCCGGCGCGGATCGGCTCGTGGTTCCGGAGCACATCGCCGCCCTCGATCTGATGGCGCTGGGCGATGCGCTGCTTTCGCCGCACGATGATCTTTCGCTCGCGAGCGTGCTGAAAAGCCCGCTGTTCGGCTTCACCGACGACGATCTCATGCGCCTGTGCCCGCAGCGTAAGGGGACGCTCGCCTCCGTGCTCGCCGCCTCGGACGATGCGCGCCACCGCGCCGCCGCCCTCCGGCTGGCCGGCTGGAAGGTGGAGGCGGAGGGGCTGCGGCCGTTCGATTTCTATGGCCGCGTTCTGGGCCGCGACGGCGGGCGGCGGGCCATGCTGGCGCGGCTGGGTCCCGAGGCGGCGGACGTGCTCGACGAGTTCATGGCCCTCGCCCGCACCTATGAGGGCGCCGAGCCCGCGAGCCTCGCCGGCTTCCTCGCCTTCCTGCGTCGCGGCGGGGCCGAGACCAAGCGCGACATGGAGAGCGGGCGCGACGAGGTGCGGGTGATGACCGCCCACGGCGCCAAGGGGCTGGAGGCGCCCCTCGTCATCCTCGCCGACACGGTGGATATGCCCCGCCCGCGCATCGCCGGCGGACTGCTCACCCTGCCGGGGGAGGGCGTGCCAGTGCTGGCGCCGCGCAAGGCAGAAGACCCGGAGGTGCTCGCCACCGCCCGTGCCGCCGCCGCCGCGCGCGAGCTGGAAGAATATCGCCGGCTGTTTTACGTGGCCCTGACCCGCGCCGAGGATGCCCTGGTGATCTGCGGCGCCGAGACCCGCGCGCCGGCCAAGGACAAGCCCCACGCGCGGCCGGAGGGCTGCTGGTACGACCTTGCCCGCGCCGCGCTGGAGCCGGAGGCCGACGCCGGTCCGGCGCTGGGCTTCGAGGGCGAGGTGCTGCGCTGGCGCCGGGGTCCGGGGCTGAAGGTGGCAGGCGGCGGCGCTGCCGTGGTGGCGCCGGTCGAGGCGGGGGAGGCCCTTTCCTTTCCCAATCCCCCGCCGCCCGAGCCGATGCTGCGGCGCCTGCGTCCCTCCGGCATCGAGGGCGGCGCCGTTTCCGAACGACCCGCCGCGCCCGCGCCGCTGCCGGAGACTGCGCTGCCCCCCCTGGTGCGCGGCGATCTGGTCCACCGGCTGCTGGCCGGCCTGCCGGAGGTGGCGGCGGCGGAGCGTGAGGCCGCGGGCCTGCGCCTGCTACGCCACGCGGCGGACGGGGTGGACGCGGCGGCGCACCGGGCGATTCTTGCCGAAGCGCTGGCTGTGCTCGGCCATGCGCCCCTCGCGGAGCTGTTCGGCGCCGGGAGCCGGGCGGAGGTGCCGGTGATCGGGCGCATCACGGGGGCGGGCGGAGAGGTGTTCGCCGTCAACGGCCGCATCGACCGGCTCGTCCTTCTCCCCGACCGTATCCTCGTCGCAGATTTCAAGACCGACCGGGTGCCGCCTTCGGACCCCGCGGAGGCCGGCGAGAGCTACATTTCCCAGCTGGCGGTCTATGGCGCCATTCTGTCGCAGGCGTTCGGCGGGCGGCCGGTGGAGGCGCGGCTGATCTACACGGCCGGGCCGCTTGTGGTGCCGCTCGATCCCTCCCGGCTCGCCGCGGCGCTGGCGAAGCTTGGCGTTGCGGCGCCGCCTTTCGCGTCCCTGAGCGTCAAGGGCGCGTGAAGCCGCCTTGACGGGGAGGGGAGGGGCTACCTACGTTCTCCCCCAACATCCAGTGGTTCTCCCCGTTCTGCCCTACGAGGTATGTCATGGCCGTCGAGAAGGTTTCCGATCAGAATTTCGATCAGGACGTGCTGAAGTCCAGCGCGCCGGTCATCGTCGACTTCTGGGCGGAGTGGTGCGGCCCCTGCCGCATGGTTGCCCCCATCCTGGAGGAAGTCTCCGGCGAGCTGGGCGAGAAGGTCCGCATCGTGAAGCTGAACGTGGACGAGAATCCGCAGACGGCATCCAAGTACGGCATCATGTCCATCCCCACCCTGCTCCTGTTCAAGGACGGCAAGATCGCCTCCCGCCAGGTAGGCGCCGCCCCCAAGGCCAAGCTGGTGCAGTGGATCAACGGCTCGATCTGAGCGTCCTGCGCCCCGAATGTGAAAAAGCCCCCGGTTCGGGGGCTTTTTTGCGTTTGGGTGATTGGATCGGGCGTCAGCCGAGGCTTGCCAAAGGCTTTCCGGAGGCCGTCACGCGCTCCACCATGAAGGCCGAGGCGGCGCGGACCCGCCAGGGCCGGTCAAGGCAAAGGCTCGAATCGTTGAGTCGGGCGGCCTCCGCCTGCGCCTCCCCCTCGCTTGCGAAGCGATGCGCCTCGCGCGGGAAGAAGGCCCCGCCGGGGATGATGACGGCCTCGCCGTCCTGCGTATCGATCCGCGTCTCGCTGCCGTCGAAGAAGACCCAGCCGCACGGCGCACCGGGCACGGCGCGGGCAACGACATGGGCGAGCGAGAGGGGGACGCGGCGGCGCGAGGGCTGCCAGCGCGGCATACGGAAACTGAACATCGGACCCGTCGTCCTCTATCGCCCCTGAGGTGTCTTCGAAGGGGAAATGCTCAAGGGCGCCGGACCGTTCCAACCTGCGACGTCAGGAACGTTTACAGGATGTTGCTGACCGCCGGGCATGGGCCCGCGAATCAGCGTGGACTCAATAACTGACGGCGGCGAGATAGAGCCCGGCCGCAGGGGCCATGGGGCCGCAGCGGGTGCGGTCGGCGGCGGCGAGGGCGGCGGCGAGGTCATCCGCGCTCCAGCGGCCTTCGCCCACCCGCATCAGCGAGCCGACCATGGAGCGCACCTGATGGTGCAGGAAGGACCGCGCCGAGGTGACGACGCGAATCTCGTCGCCGTGGCGGGAGACGTCCAGCTGGTCCAGGGTCTTCACCGGCGAGGCGGCCTGGCACTCGGCGGCGCGGAAGGTGGAGAAGTCGTGCTTTCCCAGAAGACGCTGGGCTGCGATGTGCATGGCATGCGCATCCAGCGCCTGGGGAATGCGCCACGCCCGGTCGCGGTCCAGCGCGAGATCCGGGCGGCGGTTGACGATGCGGTAGAGATAGTGCCGCTTGGTGGCCGAGAAGCGGGCGTCGAAGCTGTCCGGCACCTTCTCGGCGGAAAGCACGGCCACCGGGTGGGGCCGAAGCTGGGCCGTCATGGCATCGCGCACCGTGTCCGTGCGCCAGTCCTTACTCAGGTCCACATGGGCCACCTGCCCGGTGGCATGGACCCCGGCATCGGTGCGCCCGGCACCCGCCACCGTCACCTTTTCCCCGCAGAAGCGCTGGAACGCCTCGGCCAGCACGCCCTGCACGGTGGGCAGGTCCGCCTGCATCTGCCAGCCGGCGAAGGAGGTGCCGTCGTATTCGATGGTGAGTTTGTAACGGGGCATGGCGGGTTGCCGCCGTCAGGCGAGCCGGCTTCCGGGCGGGACGGCATTGCCCCTAAGGAAGGTTTCCGCCCCCATGGGCTGCTTGCCGGCCTTCTGCAGCTCCACGAGCCGCACGGCACCGGTGCCGCAGGCGATGGTGAGGTGGTCGTCCAGCACCGTGCCCGGCGCGGCGGAGCCGTTCGCCAGCGTGGAGCGCAGCACCTTCACCCGCGCCTCCTCCGGCCCGAAAGGGAACCAGGCGCCGGGGAAGGGGGAGAGGCCGCGGATGCGATCGTGGACTTCCTGGGCGGGCTTCGACCAGTCGATGCGCGTCTCCGCCTTCTCGATCTTGACGGCATATTCCACGCCGCTGGCCGGCTGGGGCGTGAAGCCGAGGCCGCCCCGCTCCAGCGCGGCCAGAGCCCGGCCCATGAGGTCGGCGCCGATCACCATCATCCGGTCGTGCAATTCGCCGGCGGTCATGTCCGGGCCAATCGGGATGCGCTCGACGAGGCCCACGGGGCCGGTGTCCAGCCCCGCTTCCATCTGCATCACCGCGACACCGGTCTCCGTGTCGCCGGCCATGATGGCCCGCTGGATGGGCGCGGCGCCGCGCCAGCGTGGCAGCAGGGAGCCGTGCAGGTTCAGGCAGCCGAGGCGCGGCGCATCGAGGATGGCCTGCGGCAGGATGAGGCCATAGGCCACCACCACCGCCACGTCCGCATCATGGGCGCGGAAGGCTTCCGCCGCCTCCTCGCCCTTCAGGCTTTTCGGCGTGAACACCGGCAGGCCGAAGCGCTCGGCCACCGCATGGACGGGGGAGGGGGTGAGGTCGAGCCCGCGCCGGCCCGCCGGGGCAGGGGCGCGGGTATAGACCGCAACCACCTCATGGCCGCGCCCGACGATTTCCGAGAGGGTGGGCACGGCGAAATCCGGCGTGCCCATGAAGACGATGCGCATGAACCTCGTGTCCCGTGATCGCCCGCCGCGATGGGGTCAGGCCTCGGCCTTGTGCTTCGCCTGCTTGGTGAACTTCTTGATGACCCGGTCGCGCTTCAGCTTGGAGATATGATCGATGAAGAGCACGCCGTTGAGGTGGTCGATCTCGTGCTGCACGCAGGTGGCGAACAGGCCCTCGGCCTCCACCTCCCGCGTCTTGCCCTCCACGTCCAGGAAGCGCACCGCCACCTTGGCCGGCCGCTCCACCTCCTCGTAATATTCGGGGATGGAGAGGCAGCCCTCGCTGTAGACGGAGGTTTCCTCCGAAGCCGCTATGATCTCGGGATTAATGAGGGCGATGGGCTTCTTGTTCTCGCCGTCACGCGCCACATCGATGGTGATGACGCGGCGCTGCACACCCACCTGTATGGCCGCCAGCCCGATGCCGGGGGCGTCGTACATGGTCTCGAACATGTCCTCCACCAGCTTGCGCACCTCGTTGTCGATCTTTTCGACCGGGGTGGAAAGCGTGCGCAGCTTGGGCTCGGGGATGATGAGGATGGGCCGGATCGTCATTCGAGCGAGATAAGCGAAGCTGCCGCATAGGTCAACATGTTCGCCGTTTGTTCAAGGAAGAGAATCACGTAAGAAGAGAAGGTTCACGCAAGAGCAAGGCATGCCGGTTGTGCTGTTCACCTTCGGCGGGCGGCCCTTCACCGTGGCCGAGGCGGCTGCGGTCGCCGCGGCGGTGCTGGCGCTGCTGCTGTTTCTGGTGCTGGTGAGCCTCGTGCGCCAGTCGCGGGCGCGCGCCGCCGCCGCTTCCGAGGAAGCCCTGCGGCGGGACGAGATGGACCGCCGCCTGCGCGAGCTGGTCCGCGTCCAGTCCGAGACCGCCGGCCGCGTGCAGAGCATGACGGAAATTCTCGCCCAGCGGCAGAGCGAGCTGGCCCGGGCCGTCTCCGACCGGCTGGACCAGACTTCCCATCGCCTTGGCGAGACGCTCTCCACCGCCGCCCGCGCCACCCACGAAAGCCTGACGCGCATCGCCGAGCGCCTCGTGATGGTGGAGGCGGCCGAGCGCAGCCTCGGCGACCTCTCCGCGCAGGTCGTTTCCCTGCGCGAGACGCTCGCCAACAAGCAGGCGCGTGGCGCCTTCGGGCAGGCGCGGATGGAGGCCATCGTCTCCGATGGGCTGCCCCGCGGCAGCTTCGCCTTCCAGTACACCCTCTCCAACGGCAAGCGGCCGGACTGCGCCATCTTCCTGCCGGGCGACCCCCGCCCGCTGCTGGTGGATTCCAAATTCCCGCTGGAGGCCGTCACCGCCTTCCGCGAGGCCCCGTCACCCGAGCACCGCAAGGCGGCCGGCCAGCGCCTGCGCAACGATCTCTTGAAGCACGTCTATGACGTGGCCGAGCGCTATTTCATCCCCGGCGAGACGCAGGATGTGGCGCTCATCTTCGTTCCGTCGGAATCCGTCTATGCCGAGATCAGCGAGCATTTCGACGGCGTGGTGCAGGAGGCCTATCGGCTGCGCGTGGTGCTCGTCTCCCCTTCGTTGCTGATGCTGGCCGTACAGGTGGTGCAGGCCATCGCGAAAGACGCCCGCATGCGCGAGGAGGCGGACCGCGTGCGGACGGAGGTCGCCGCCCTCGTGGACGATGTGAGCCGCCTGCGCGAGCGGGTGGGCGATCTCGCCAAGCATTTCGCGCAAGTGGGCGACGACGTGCAGCGCGTCATCGTCTCCGCCGACAAGATCGCCCGCCGTGGGCTGCGGCTGGAGCAGCTGGATTTCGATGCGCCCGGCCCTCCGCCCTCCGCGCCTCCCCAGTGAGCGCCCATGCAGAAGCACCGCATCTATACGACCAGCTTCGCCAGCGTTTACCCGCTCTATATCGCCAAGGCCGAGCGCAAGGGGCGCACCCAGGCGGAGGTCGACGAGATCATCCGCTGGTTGACCGGCTATTCCGATGCAGAGTTGCGCGCCCTCGCCGTCAGCAGGACGGATTTCGAGACCTTTTTCGCTGAGGCGCCCGCGCCCAATCCGGCCCGTGCGCTCATCACGGGCGTCGTCTGCGGTGTGCGGGTGGAGGACGTCGCCGAGCCGACCATGCGGGAAATAAGGTATCTCGATAAGCTCATCGACGAGCTGGCGCGCGGGCGGCCGCTGGAGAAGATCCTGCGCAAGGGCTGAGGCTGTTGATGTGGCCGCCCTCCGCATCTGCGGCATCTTGCGCGGCGGCGTTCGAGGCGGGATGCTGGCGGCCGAGATGAATCGCGCGCCGGTTGTTGCGCGCCCGTGACCCTTAAGGACGAAATGCCCGAACTGCCCGAGGTGGAAACCGTCCGCCGCGGCCTGATGCCCGTCTTGCAGGGCGCCGTGATCGAGAGCGCCGAAGCGCGCCGCCCGGACCTGCGCTGGCCGCTGCCGGAGAATTTTGCCGAACGTCTGGCGGGTCGCCGCGTGGAGGCCATCGGCCGTCGTGCCAAATACCTGCTGGCCGATCTCGACGGCGGCGAGGTGATGATCCTGCACCTCGGCATGTCCGGCTCCATCCGGGTGGAGGGGGCAAAGGCGCTTCGGCCGGGCGCCTTCCATTATCCGCGCGCGGAAGCCGGGCCGCACGATCACGTGGTGCTGCACCTCGCCGGCGGCACGACCGTCACCTTCAACGATCCGCGCCGCTTCGGCGCCATCCTGATCGTGCCTTACGACCGGCTGGAGAGCCATCCGCTGCTCGCCGGGCTCGGCCCCGAGCCGCTGGGCAATGCTTTCCACGCGGACTATCTCGCAAGCGTCTTCGCCCGCCGCAACACCTCGCTGAAGGCCGCGCTGCTGGACCAGAAGCTCGTCGCCGGGCTCGGCAACATCTATGTGTGCGAGGCCCTGTTCCGCGCCGGCCTCTCGCCGCGCCGTCTCGCCCACACCATCGTGACGGGCGACGGCAAGCCGACGCCGCGGATGGAACGCCTCGTCACCGCCATCCGCGACGTGCTGCGCGAGGCCATCCAGGCCGGCGGCTCCTCGCTCCGCGACCACAAGCAGGTGAGCGGCGAGCTGGGCTATTTCCAGCACACCTTCCGCGTCTACGGCCGCGAGGGCGAGCCCTGCCGGACCCGGCATTGCAAGGGCATCGTCCGGCGCATCGTGCAGGGCGGGCGCTCCACCTTCTACTGCCCCGTCTGCCAGCGATAGCGCAGCCTCGCACGGCCGCTGTGCGAGGCTGCCACTTCGCATCAACGCCGAGGCACGGTAGAGCACGTCACCCGTGCGCGCGAAGCGCCGCCGAGGCTATCGACCGGTGTCACGCCGGCTGAGGAGGAGATGAGGATGGCTTACGAGACGATCCTGTTGGAGGTGGACGAGCGGGTCGGCATCATCCGGCTGAACCGCCCGCAGGCGCTGAACGCGCTCAACGCCCAGCTCATCAACGAGCTGAACGCCGCCCTCGACGTGCTGGAGCACGACCGCGCCATCGGCTGCATCATCCTCACCGGCTCGGAGAAGGCGTTCGCCGCCGGCGCCGACATCAAGGCGATGCAGAACTTCACCTATCCGGACACGTATCTCGACGACTACATCACCTCCTGGGAGCGCCTCTCGCGCACCCGCAAGCCGGTGATCGCGGCGGTGGCCGGCTTCGCGCTGGGCGGCGGCTGCGAGCTCGCCATGATGTGCGATTTCATCCTCGCCGCCGACACGGCGAAGTTCGGCCAGCCGGAGATCAAGCTCGGCGTCATGCCCGGCTCCGGCGGCACCCAGCGCCTCACGCGCTTCATCGGCAAGTCGAAGGCCATGGAGATGTGCCTCACCGGCCGCCTGATGGATGCGGTGGAAGCCGAGCGCTCCGGCCTCGTCTCGCGCATCATCCCCGCCGCCGAGCTGATGACCGAGGCGCTGAAGGTGGCGAAGGTGATCGCCGGCATGTCGCTGCCTGTCGCCATGCAGACCAAGGAGGCGGTGAACCGCTCCTACGAGACCTCGCTCGCCGAGGGCATCCGCTTTGAGCGCCGGGTCTTCCAGTCCCAGTTCGGCCTTCCCCACCAGCAGGAAGGCATGAGCGCCTTCATCGAAAAGCGCCCGCCCGACTTCAAGGCCTGACCCGACGCGGGTGCGGCCCCACCGGCCGCACCCGCCTCTCCCCATCTTTCCGCGGGACAGCGCAAGGAGCGTGTTGACAAGCAAGCCGCACCCCCTCTATGTGTCGCGCTCCCAGCCGGCCAAAACCGGACGGGGCCCAGGTGGCGGAATTGGTAGACGCGCTGGTTTCAGGTACCAGTGGTGAAAGCCGTGGAGGTTCGAGTCCTCTCCTGGGCACCATTTTGAAAACAAAGAGCTTTTTGCTCTTGCCCGTTTTCAAAAAATCCCCGGCATTGAATTTCGTGGGCATAACGTGGGCAATCCGTACTTTGCTCGCCCTCCCGCGAATGGACCGGAGCTGATGCCGGCCTCAAGGCCCCACGGCGAATCCCCCGGCTACCGCATTGCCCACCGCGTGACGGAACGCTAGCTTCGCAGCCTTTCCTCGTGTCACTCGGGCGGGCATGGCCGACGTCGAGCGCTTCATTTCCCGTTGGACAGGCCGTGAGGGCGGGCAGGAGCGCGCCAACTATGCGCTGTTCCTCACGGAATTCTGCAACCTGATCGGCGTGGAGCCGCCGGAGCCGGCGGGGCATGAGCGGGGCCTCAACGCCTATGTTTTCGAGCGCGCGGTGACGTTCCGCGAGCCCGACGGCTCGACGGCACACGGGCGAATCGATCTCTACAAGCGCGGCTGCTTCGTGCTGGAGGCCAAGCAGAGCCGCCAGGGCGAGGGGCCGAAGGTGCCCGGCGGGGCGGAACAGCACGGCCTGTTTCCGGTGGAGGTGCTGCCGCAGGGGCGGCGCGAGAGCCGCCGCTGGGACGTGCTGATGATGAATGCCCGGCGCCAGGCGGAGGACTACGCTAAGGCGCTGCCGCCGTCCGAGGGCTGGCCGCCTTTCCTCATCGTCTGCGACGTGGGCCACTGCTTCGAGCTGTATGCGGACTTTTCCGGCCAGGGGAAGAATTACGCCCAGTTCCCCGATCGCCAGGGCTTCCGCGTCTTCCTCCAGGATTTGCGCTCGGCCGAGGTGCGCGAGCGCCTCAAGCAGGTCTGGACTGATCCCCACAGCCTCGACCCGACCAGGCGGGCCGCCAAGGTCACGCGCGGCATCGCGGAGCGGCTGGCTAAGGTGTCGAAATTCCTCGAGGAGCAGCGCCGGCCGGATGGCCTCCCGCTCTACCGACGCGAGGCCATCGCGTCGTTCCTCATGCGCTGCCTCTTCACCATGTTCGCCGAGGATGTGGAGCTGATCCCGGAGGGTAGTTTCAAGCGGGTGCTGGAGCGGTGCCGGACGCATCCGGAGCATTTTCCCCAATTGGTCGGCCAGCTCTGGGAGGCCATGGACACCGGCTCCTTCGCCTTCGCCATCGAGGCCAAGGTGAAGCGCTTTAACGGCTACCTTTTCAAGGACCGCACGGTGCTGCCGCTGCCGCGAGAGGAGATCGGCGAGCTGTTCGAGGCGGCAAAGGCCAATTGGCGCGAGGTGGAGCCGGCCATCTTCGGCACGCTGCTGGAGCAGGCGCTGGACCCGGTCGAGCGGCGCAAGCTCGGGGCGCACTACACGCCGCGCGCCTATGTGGAGCGCCTCGTGCTCGCCACCGTCATCGAGCCGCTCAGGGCGGAATGGGATGTGGTGCGCGCCACGGCGGAGCGCCTGACCGCCGAGGGCGATGCCGCCGGCGCGCTGGCGGAGGTGACGAAGTTTCACGCCCAGCTCTGCGCCGTGCGGGTGCTGGACCCGGCCTGCGGCACGGGCAACTTCCTGTATGTGGCGCTGGAGCTGATGAAGCGGCTGGAGGGCGAGGTGCTGGAGGCCGTGGCCGACCTCGGCGGGCAGGAGGCGCTGGGTCTCGACCGCCACACCATCGATCCGCACCAGTTCCTCGGCATGGAGCTGAACCCCCACGCCGCCGCCATCGCCGAGCTGGTGGTGTGGATCGGCTTCCTGCAATGGTTCTTCCGCACCCAGGGCGGCCAGCCCACCGAGCCCATCCTGCGCGATTTCCGCACCATCAAGCCCATGGACGCGGTGCTGGCCCATGACGGCACCGAGCCTGCGCTGGACAAGGACGGCCAGCCGCGCGTGCAGACGGACGCGGAGGGTCGCCGCGTGGCCGTGCTCGCCTTCCGCAACCCCCGCTTGCCGCCATGGCCGGAGGCGGAATACATCGTCGGCAATCCGCCTTTCATCGGCGGCAAGGACATTCGCGGGCGCCTTGGCGACGGCTATGCGGAGGCGCTGTGGGCAGCGCACCCGCACATGAACGAGAGCGCCGACTTCGTCATGTACTGGTGGGATCGCGCGGCGGACCTGCTGACCCGGCGCGGCACGAAGCTGCGGCGCTTCGGCTTCGTCACCACCAATTCCATTACCCAAGACTTCTCCCGCCGCGTTATGGCGGCCCGGCTGAAGGCGAAGAAGCCGATTTCGCTGCTGATGGCGATACCGGACCACCCCTGGACCAAGGCGACGCGTGATGCGGCGGCTGTACGCATCGCTATGACCGTCGCAGCGGCGGGCAAGGCGAAGGGGAGGCTGCGGGAGGTTTTGCGCGAGATAGGTCTAGAAAGTGATGTGCCCACCATCGAGCTGAACGAGTCTTTTGGAGAAGTTAATCCCGACTTGACTATTGGTGATGATGTAACGAGCGTAGCGCCTCTTCGCTCAAACGATTTTATTTGTTCAAATGGGATGAAGCCGTTAGGGGCGGGCTTCATAGTTGATGCAGAGCGGGCAGAGTCCATGGGGCTAGGTCATCGGGATGGTGCCGAAAATCACATTGTCCGGTATCGAAATGGCCGAGATTTAATGGCGTTACCGCGAGAATTTTACGCCCTCGATTTTTTCGGTCTTACGTCCGATCAGGTCAGGATATCTTATCCGGAGGCATATCAACATCTTGTTCTCACAGTAAAAGGCGAACGAGAAGCCGCTGCATTGCGCTCCCAGACGCGAGATGCTCAGGAATATGCAGAAAAATGGTGGCTATTTTGCAAGCCGCGACAGGAGTTGCGCTCTTTCGTTTCTGGCCTTAAATTCTTTGTGGTTACGGTACAAACTGCGAAACATAGGGTATTCCAGTTTTTTGATGCGAAATTAATGCCAGATCAAACGATAATGGTGTTCGGGCTAGAGGATTCATACTTCCTTGGCGTTCTATCGTCTCAAATTCATACATTGTGGACGGTGCGCACTTGTAGCTGGTTGGGTGTGGGTAATGATTCCCGCTACATTAAAACACGGACGTTCGACACCTTCCCCTTCCCCGACCCCTCCGAGGCCCTGAAAGCCGACATCCGCGCCGTCGCCGAGGAGCTGGATGCGTTCCGCAAGGCCCGGCAGGCGGAGCATCCGCGCCTCACGCTGACCCAGATGTACAACGTGCTGGAAAAGCTGCGTGCCGGCGCGGCGCTGGAGGCGGATGACCTGCGCATCCGCGACGAGGGACTCGTGCTCATCCTCAAGGAGCTGCACGACCGTCTCGACGCTCTGGTGTTCGACGCCTACGGCTGGCCGCGCAACCTTTCGGACGAGGAGATCGTCACCCGCCTTGTCGCCCTCAACAAGGAGCGCGCGCAGGAAGAGGCCCGCGGCCTGGTCCGCTGGCTGCGCCCGGACTATCAGAAAGCCCGCGCCGGCGTTTCCGTGCCCGTCGAGCTCACCGAGACGCAGGACACCATGACGTTGGTGGCGGCGGCGGCCAAGGAGCAGAAGCCCCTTTTTCCCACCGATGCGGTGGAGCGCACCGCCGCCGTCATGGCGGCGCTCGCCGCCGCGCCCGGCACGGTGGACGCGGCCTCCATCGCCGCCGGATTCCGCAATGGGAAGCGGGCGGAGCCGCAGGTGCAGGCGACACTCGCCTCCCTGGTCCGCATGGGCTTCGTCAGCAGCCGCGACGGCCGAACCTTCATGTTCCGGCGCGTCGCGTAGTGCGATAGCGTCCCATCCGGCGGGCTGTCGTCGCGTCGGTAGCGCGAAGACCCGTGCGTGCGCCCCTAAACGGTCTAGCCTGAGCTGATGAAACCGGGTTCACTTGTCTCCCTGGCACATCATACCTCCGGGGAACGAGTCGCAGCGATGGATCAAGCGCCAAAGGCAGCCACGTCTGAGCAGGAAGCGGTCGCGCCGTCCCTCGCGGAGGACCAGACCCAGATCACCTGCTCCCGCACCTTCGCCACGTGGCTGCGGCAGCACAGGGTCGGCCTCGCCTTCTCCTCCTACCAGAGCGGTCAGCTCTTCCTGGTCGGCCAGTTCGGCAACGAGAACCTCTCGTTCCACCAGCGCAATTTCGTGCGGGCCATGGGCCTCGCTCCGCGCGGCAACGAGCTTTATCTCGCCTCGCTGAACCAGATCTGGCGCTTCGCCAACGTGCTCGGCCCCGATGAGCGGGCGAACGGGCATTTCGACCGCCTCTACGTGCCGCGCACCGCGTTCGTCACCGGCGACGTGGACGCCCACGAGATCGCGGTGGAGGCGAGCGGCCGCATCGTCTTCGTGAACACCAAGTTCAGCTGCCTTGCCACGGTCAGCAGCACGCATTCCTTCAAGCCGGTGTGGAAGCCGAAGTTCATCTCCCGGCTCGCCGCCGAGGATCGCTGCCACCTCAACGGTCTCGCCCTGGAGGACGGGCGGGTGCGCTACGTGACGGCGGTGTCCGCAACCGACGTGGTGGACGGCTGGCGCGACCACCGGGTGGGCGGCGGGCTCCTCATCCGAGTGGACGACGACGCGGTGATCGCCGATGGCTTTTCCATGCCCCATTCGCCGCGGGTCCACGGAGGGTGGATCTGGATGCTCGATTCCGCCCGGGGCTATCTTGTCCGGGTCGATCCGGCCACCGGCGCCAAGGAGGATGTGGCCTTCTGCCCCGGCTTCCTGCGCGGCCTGTCCATCCATGACGGCCATGCGGTGGTGACGCTCTCCCTGCCACGGCACCTGTCGTTCACGGGCATGCCCATCGACGGCGAGATTGCGCGGCGCGGCGGCAGCCCGTGGTGCGGCGTGCAGATCATCAAGCTCGCCACCGGCGACGTGGTGGAGTGGATCCGGCTGGAGGGCGCGATCCGCGAGCTGTTCGACGTGGCCGTCCTCCCCGGAACCACCTGCCCCATGGCCGCCCCGGAGAGTGGCGCAGACCTGTCGAGCCTGCTGACGATTGAAGCGCCGGATGGGCAGCTGAATGCCCCAGCGGCAGTGTAGCCTGCAAGCATCAGGAGGTACATTTTTACGTACAGAGGTATTCTGCCACTAGACTCGCGAAGGTGCGGGTGATCCAACTCAACCTGAGCTTTGGGCGGTGGCTTTGGGGGAAGCGAGCGGGCCGGCGGACTGCCGGGGTGCTGCGGCGTTCGTCCCACGCGTCCCTCTTGGAAAGCGCTCCTGATGGCTGGCCCAGCGGGTAGCCCACGGCGTTCTCCCGGAGTGGAGACGGGAATCTTGAGGGGGCCGTCCGCCCCTCCTGCGCGCGGCGGGCAAGATGGGCAAGAAGACCAATGCACTGAAGGGCATTCTGCTTCAGGCAACCTTCCTGAGCAGCTCGTTCGCGGGCGGTACCGCATTCCTGCCCACCCCGACTTACGCCCAGGCGACCTGCACGGTGAACGGAAGCCCGGCGGGGTGCGAACAATGGCAAACCGAGATCTTCATCTCCGGTGATGGCGTCCCCGGAAAGAACGACGCGGACAGCAAGAGCGACGCGGTTGGCGGTTCGGGCGACAACGTGTCTCTGACCAATCCCGTCACGCTGGTGGGGGCGTCCGTGGGCGCACACTCCATCGGCGGGAACGGCGGCTACGGCAGCAGCGCTGACCTTTTCGACTCGGCTTCCGGCGGCGGCAACGGCGGCAATGGCGGCAACGTCACGATCATCAACACCGCGCCAATCACCGGCCCGGTTGGGCCCAATATTGCCGCCATCTCCGCCTCGGCCTATGGCGGTCGTGGCGGCGTTGGCGGCACCGGCAACGACACCAACACGTCCCAGGGCGGCGGAACCGGAGGCAATGGCGGCAATATCTATATTCACAATACTGGGGCCTTGACGTCCAACGGTGCTGGCGCCGGCATCTGGGTCTGGGCGCCGGGCGGCGTCGGCGGTGTTGGCGGATACGGCGCAAAAGACTGGAATGGCATAAGCGGAAACGGCGGGAACGGGGGCTATGCCAAGATCTACAGCGCCGGCAGCATCACCGTCTCAGGCAATAACAGACCTGGAATCTATGTGAACACGTCCGGCGCCAATGGCGCCAACGGCGCCGGGTTCCAGCAATCCTCCAACCGTTACGGGAGCTGGGCCGGAAACGGCGGGAACTCCTATGGCGCGCATGTGAATAATCATGGCGCCATCGTCACCAGCGGCAACTACGCCTCGGGTATCGCGATCAACAGCAGGGGGGGCGCCGGCGGCACTGTTGGCTATGTCGGCTCCAGTTTGACTGCGCTTCACGGTGATAATTCTAATTCGGTGGGCGGGGACGGCGGCAACGGTGGCACCGTCACCGTCCAGCAATACGGCAGCATCACCGTTGCCGGAAACGGCTCAGCCGGCATTGCGGTGCGCACCACCGGCGGCGGCGGGGGGCAGGGCTCCTACCATTCGTTCAACAATGGCGGCAATGGCGGTACAGGCGGCAACGGCGGCACCATCACCATCACCACCTCCTCTGGGGTCGCCATACAGACCAACGGGGTGAGCGCCGCCGGCATTTATGCCAACGCCAATGGCGGCATGGGCGGGCCGGCCGGCTTTGCCAACGGCGACATGGCCGCGGGCGGTGCGGGCGGCAATGCCGGCACCATCACCATCAATCATGTGGGAGCGATCCACACCCAGCAGAACTATTCCGCGGGCATCTACGCCTCGGCGGCGGGCGGGGCGGCCGGGCAGGCCTTCTTCAACCTCCAATCCGCCGAAGCTGGCCTGTCTGGCGGCAACGGCAATTCCGTCTTCGTGAAGGCCTACGGCGCGAGCGCGACCGACCAGATCGTCACGTCGGGCGCTTCCTTCCTGCGCCAGCCCTACAGCGCCACCAACAACATCCCGCAGTCCAGCCCCGGCGCCTATTCCGACGGCATCCGCATCAATAGCAGCGGCGGGCGCGGGGGCGATGGCGGCCATCCCGGGAGCGGCGGCGCTGGCAATGGCGGCAATGCCGGCACCGTGAAGCTCTATGAGGGCCTCGGCATCTCGGTCTCCGGCGCCTACAGCAACGGCATCACCATCCTCGCGGCGGGCGGCAATTCCGGCATCGCGATGGAGAGCACAACGGGCTCGCGCTACGCCGCCGGCAATGGCGGGGCCGGCGGCAACGTGGTCATCCACACGTCCGGCGACATCAGCGCAACCGGCGCTGGGGCCATGGGCATCCTCGTCAACAGCTCAGGCGGCTCGGTCAATACCGCGAGCTACTACAGTGCGCTGGAGACGGCGGGCAATGCCGGGACCATCGCCCTCGTCACCACCGGCACCGTCTCGACCACGGCGGCGAATGCGGGCCCGGCCATCTATCTGAAGGCCATGGGCGGCGAAGGCTGCCTGACCAGCATCTGTGGCCCGAACGCGGGCGGCAACGGCGCCTATGTGAACGCGACCATCGGCGCCAGCGTCACCACGGCTGCCACCCAACAGAGTCCCAATCCGCTGCTCGGCACCAAATACATGGCGCCGGCCATCCTCATCAATTCCACCGGCGGTAACGGCGGCTACGGACATCTCTACAGCAATGCAAAAACCGTCGGCGTCGGGGGATCGGCGGGCAATATCGTCCTCACCCTCCAGCCCCAGTCCAATGCGGCGCCATCGATCAATGTCAGCAGCGCGGGGGCGAATTCTCCGGCTATTGGCCTGTTTGCCAATGGTGGTCGAGGCGGCGACGGGCTTTACGTCTTGAGTGGGCTCGATGACTACTCCACCAATGGCGCAGCGGGCGGTGCCGCCGGAAACGTCACTGTCACCGCCTACTCCACCAACACTGCCGCTCCAGTACGGATCAGCACGTCGGGAGACCATTCGGCCGGCATTCTCGCCCAGAGTGTGGGCGGGGCGGGCGGAAGCGGAAATTACGTCCGGGGCTCGGGCGATCCCTCGTCGGCAGCCAGCGGCGGCGATGGCGGTGCCGCCGGTGTTGTCACCATCAAGACCAACGCCAATATCACCACGACGGGCACGAACGCATACGGCATCCGGGCCATCTCGGGCGGCGGAAACGGCGGCGCAAGCGGTTCGGGGCCCGGTGTCACGGCCGGTAACGGCGGCACGGGGCTAACCAGTGGTTTCGCCGTGTCGGTGGTCAGCCAAGGCAATATCACCACCGGCGGAGCCTATTCCTCCGGCATCTACGCGACAAGCTCCGGCGGCACGGGGGGCTCGATCAACGGAAACAATGACGGGGGCACCGCGGGCAGCGCCGCGCAGAGCGGCGAGGTGAGCATCCAGAATTCCGGCAAGATCGTCACTTCGCGTGACGAAAGCCATGGCATCATCGCCACCTCCTTCGGCGGCGGTGGCGGCGCAGGCAATTCGGTTGATGCCAGCGGAGCCGTCGTCGTCTTCGCCAAGGGCGGAAACGGTGCCAACGGTGCGAAAGGCGGCTACACCTATATCGGCAATTCCGGCTCCATCACCACCTCTGGGGACTCGAGCAACGGCATCTTCGCCATGAGCGAAGGCGGCGGTGGCGGCAATGGCGGCAGCGTCCGCGGGATGACCCTGGGCGCCTTCAGCGTGCCTGCCATCTCCGTCGTCCTCGGCGGCGCAGGGGGGACCGGCGGCGATGGTGGCGATCTGACCATCAGCAACAACAACGGTGCCGCCATCACCACCTCCGGCACCGACTCGGCTGCCATCCGGGCGCTCACCGTTGGCGGCAACGGGGGCGCCGGAGGCTCGTCGAACTCCAGCACCTTCACGGCCGGGTTCGGCGAACAGGTGCAGGTAGGCATTACCGTCAACATTGCGGGCACGGGCGGCGGCGGCGGCCAAGGCGGCAAAGTGACGGTCACGAACACCGGCGGGGTGACGACCTCCGGGGACCAGTCCCCCGGCATCCAGATCGCCAGCATCGGCGGCGGCGGTGGCGAGGGCGGGAATGCCCAGACGACGATGCTGGCTGCCGGCATTTCCCCCATGGTTGATATCGGCGTCACCATCGGCGGCGGCGCAGGCTCCGGCGGCGACGGCGGCAAAGTCACCGTCAACAACAACAATGCGGGCGCCACGATCAGCACATCGGGTTTCGCGTCCGACGGCATCTCCGTCGTCAGCATCGGCGGCGGCGGCGGCAATGGCGGTGTCGGTACCTCAAAGGTCGAAACCCTCATTCCCTTCGACAGCATCGTCTCGGCCCTGCCGATCCCCTTCAACGATTCCTATCAGCTCACGCTCGCCCTCGGCGGCAGCGGAGGCAGCGGAGGGAGCGGCGGCATCGTCTCCGCCACCAACGACGCCAAGATCTCGACCACGGGCATCGACTCCGTCGGTATCTTCGCCATGTCAGTCGGCGGAGGCGGAGGCATGGCGAATGCCGGCAAGGCGGTGTCGAGCGGTGACTACAATTTCGAGCTCACCCTCGGCGGCAATGGCGGCGGCGGTGGCAATGGCGGGGCCGTCACCGTCACCAACAGCAACACGGCCAGCATCCAGACCTCGTCCGACGGCGCCCACGGCATCGTCGCAGCCTCCATTGGCGGTGGGGGCGGCATCGCCGGCACGTCGTCGGCGGACCTCGACAACAGCCCCTCTCAGGCAGCCGGGAACGGCATTTCCACCGCCCTCCTGACGGCGCTGGCCAACTTCCTCGCGGAAGGCAAGGACCCGGAAAGCTGGACGCCGACGGTCAATATCCAGAGCTCGATCGGCGGCAAGGGCGGCGACGGCGGCAATGGTGGTGCGGTGACGGTGACCAACTTCGGCAGCATCACCACCGGCGCGGCCGGCGGCAGCGGCGGCGACGTGGCCTTCGGCATCCTGGCCCAGTCCATCGGCGGCGGCGGCGGGACGGGTGGCGGTGCGACCTCGTACGGGGCGCAGTTGTTAAACTCCGTCGTGTCCGTGGGGGGCTCGGGCGGCGCCGCAGGCTCGGGCGGAACCGTGACGGTCACCAATTCCGGCACCATCACCACCAACGGTGACAGCTCGTTCGGAATCTTCGCCCAGTCCATCGGGGGCGGCGGCGGCATCGGCGGCATCGCTTCCGATCGCTCGCCCACATTGTTCAGCCCGGAAATCAGCCTTGGCGGCGAGACCGCAAACGGCGCCAATTCCGGCGGCGGAGCGGTGAACGTGACCGCTGGCCAGGTGACCACCCAGGGCAACGAGGCCCACGGCGTGGTCGCCCAGTCCATCGGCGGCGGCGGCGGCCTGTTTTATGTCAATCCCGCCGACTATACGACCGCAGGCCAGGCCCAATACCAGCAGGCGCTGGGCGAGCAGGTGATCGCGATTCTGGACAAGCAGTACCCCAACGATCCGAACTACGTCGCCACGTTGGCGCAGACGTTCGCCAATGAAGTCGCAAACTCCAGCGGCACCATCACCCTCAATCTCGGTGGCACCCAGCAGAGCGGCGCTGCCAATCTGGGGTCTGGCGGCGGCGGCGCGGTCACCGTCACTTTGACCGGGGAGGTTCAGACCACGGGGTTGAACGCGTTCGGCGTCCTCGCGCAGTCGATCGGCGGCGGCGGCGGCTTCGCCACCGACGGCTCGGGCGTTACCGTGAACACGCTGACCGTGAACGGCAGCCTCGGCAACACGTCCGTCGGCAATCTGGTGGAGACCGGCGGCCCCGTTACAGTGACATTCGAGGCCGGCGCCAAGATCGCCACCACCGGTAATGGCGCGACTGGAGTGGTGGCCCAGTCCATCGGTGGCGGCGGCGGTTACACCGGCGCCATCGAGGCGGATTCCGGCATGACCTACGCCAACTTTCTCACCCCCGCGAAGGCCGGTGTGGAAGTGAACGCGAACATGGTCGGCGGAGACGTGACCATCGTCTCGAACGGCAAGTCCACCATCACCACCAGCGGCGCGAACGCCCATGGCATCGTCGCCCAGAGCCTCAGCGGCGGCGGCGGACTCGTTGGCAATGCCGACGGCCTCATCATCCCGACCGGATCGAGCACCGAGTCCCGCGTCACGGGCGTGAGCGGC
Organism: Xanthobacter sp. DMC12; assembly: GCF_056314105.1. Lineage (NCBI taxonomy): Bacteria > Pseudomonadati > Pseudomonadota > Alphaproteobacteria > Hyphomicrobiales > Xanthobacteraceae > Xanthobacter > Xanthobacter sp. DMC12. The sequence goes on from NZ_JBQUYZ010000002.1 coordinate 543,567, forward strand.
ACCCTGACCCCCCGGAAACATCTCCATCAACTATCAGGGCACGATCGATACAAGCGGCGCCGGCTCCATCGCGATCTTCGCGCAGAGCGGCATCCAGTCCACCTCGGGCCTGATCGATACCAACCAGGCGGCGTTCACTTCGGGCACCATCACGGTGACCGTCCAGAACAATTCCATCATCACCGGCGGCAGCGGCAGCGGCGCAGCCATCGTGCTCGACGGGCTGTCCGCCAACACCATCACTGTGGACGCCGGCGCGACGGTCAGCGCGGCGTCAGGCGTCGCGATCTCCTCGCTCTGGGGCAACAACACCATCAACAATTTCGGCATCATCGCCGGCGACGTGATCCTCTCGAACAGCACGGGATCGGGTGCGAGCTTCATCAACCAGAGCGGCGGGACCTACATCACCAACGCGACCGGCACCATCAATCTCGGCACGTCGGGCACCTTCAACAACCAGGGCACCATCAACATCGCCGGCACCGGCACCTTCGGCACCGCGACGCTCACCGGCACCCTGTTCCAGGCCAACGGCACCATAGACGTCGACGTGGGCGGGACGAAGAGCGACGAGTTCAAGGTCGGTGCCGTATCGAAAGCGTCGGGCGTGATCGACGTGAATGTCGTCGGCTCACTCGCTCCCGGCGCCACCTACACCGTGATGACGGTATGCGGGGACAATCCGACAAACTGCAACGGCTCGCTGCAAGTCCCGCAGATCCTCAGCCAGATGGCGGTGACGAACAATTCCAACAGCGGCGTCTCCGTCACCTGGAATACGAGCGCCTCCACGGACACCGCGCTCATCATCTCGCCGGAAGTGACGTTCGCGCCCTCGGGGCTCCTGCTCAACGCCAACCAGAAGGCCTATGCCCAGCACCTGCAATCGACCTGGAATGCCGGTGGCTCGGACAGCCTCAACCCGGTCTATGCCGACCTCATCAACCTGCCCAGCGTGGGAGCCTACCAGCGTGCCCTCGGCACGGGCATCCCGGCCATCCTCGGGGCCGGCCCCGCGGCCGCTGTTGGCACCTCGCGCTCGGCGCTGGGCTCTGTGCTAAGCTGCCCCGAATTCCAGGGCTCCGGCACGCTGCTGCAACAGGGCGACTGCATGTGGGCGCGTGTCGATGCCGGCTACACCTCCTTCACCCCCGGTGACTATACGGGCTTCAACCTGACCCAGACCGCCTACCGGATAGGCGCGCAGAAGGAAGTTGCCACCGGCTGGTTCGTCGGCCTCGCCGCCTCCTACGGCCTCGATTATTTCACCAATGAGTTCGGCTATTCCTCGACCCAGGGCCAGGAGGTGGGTGTCTCCGCCTCGCTCAAGCGCGAGCTGGGGCCGTGGCTGTTCTCCGCCGCCGCTCATCTCGGCTACGGCTGGTACGACGCGAGCCGCCAGACTGTGATCGGCACAGCGACCTACCTGTCGGCCTCGACCTATGAGAGCTACACGGCGGCCGGGCGCCTTCGCGCCGAATACAATATCCCGTTCCAGAACTGGTACCTGAAGCCTTACGGGCAGATGGACCTGATCTACACCTCGGTTCCCGGCTTCTCCGAGGGCGGCCACCTGAGCCCCTACGACCTCGCGGTGGCGCAGAACGACAACTTCACCGTGGCACTCGGCCCCCACCTGGAACTCGGCGCGCGCTTCGATCTGCCCGACGGCTCGGTGCTGCGGCCCTACGGCACGATCGGGGCGACCTGGTATTCCAACAACACCTGGGACGTGACCGCCGCCCTGCTCAACGCCCCGCTTGGCACCGGCAGCTTCAACACAGCCGTGGCCCTGCCGGACTGGCTCGCTGACGTGACGCTCGGCCTCCAGTGGACTTCCAACGACAAATACGACCTTCGGGTGAGCTATGAAGGCGTCGCCGGCAACGATTTCGTCTCCCACGCTGGCTCGCTGCGCTTCTCGATGCGGTTCTAGGGGCACCATTGTCGTTCATCTTCGGCCGTTGCGATGGACATCAATTCGGTCTGGCATTCTTCTAAGCGTGAGGTAGCTGACGAGTTTGGCAATGGTGTCCTGATCGAGCGGCGACTCGGCGGCTTTGGATCGCGGTTCTAGCCCGCCTCCGGCCGGCGGTTGTAGTGGCTCGGCGGTTGAAATCCTGTAGTGCGCTACCGAAGATGCATCCGTTCCGAACGGAGGCACGTGACGTATGGCGCGCAAGGAGAGTCTGCCGGCGGGTATCGAGCGTCTGCCATCTGGCCCCCTTCGCGTCCGGTTACGGGTGCAGGGGTTTGAGCCCTGCGAGGCCTCCAGCGTGGTCTCTCAGCACAAGTAGCGGCAGAGCACATGAGGGGTAGTCTGTACTGGGGGCACGGGGGTATTTTGCAGCTCCGCGCTACGTAGGTGTGGTTTCGCATTTGCGACCCCTAAATTCCCGGCCGGTGTCCTCATGGTCAGTCAGGGCGCCAGCAATCTGAGGCGGCTGATCGTTTAGCAACTTTCGTGCAGGGTGTCCCTCCGAGGCCTGAGCATTGCCTTACGGTACGGCTAATACTGCCGGTCCCGTCTACGCTGTTCGCCACGTCCTCCGTGGGACGCGGGGGGTATCTCGCGCACTGTTTTCTCGCAGGCGCTGCCTTGCATACTTTACCCCCTGATCGGCGTCCGGCGCCGTCGAGAAACGCGCAGCCTTCACACCCCACCGCCTAGGACGAAGAGGGCCGGGGCGCGAGGCTTGAAGCCGCATGCTGCATCCGGAGGCTGTACTCTGTCCCGTCCTGCCGTAAGGCTAAGCGTTGGGATGAGATGTCCTGGCTTGATTCGTGGGCAGGGGATTCATGAGCACGTTCGATTCGACCAAGGTGTTGTTGCAGACCCTCTTGGAGGAGGTCGTGACCGGCAAGCTGCAACTTCCGGACTTTCAGCGGGGATGGGTCTGGGATGACGAGCATGTCCGTTCCTTATTGGTCTCTGTCTCGCGGTCGTTTCCGGTGGGAGCCGTGATGCTGCTTGAGACGGGTGGCGAAGCCCGTTTTCAGACCCGTCCTGTTGAGAACGTCTCCTTTGCTGGAGCCATCCCTACGCCGGAGACACTGATCCTTGACGGGCAGCAACGCTTGACGACGCTTACACAGGTGTTGAAACTTCAAGGTCCTGTGAAGACGTTCAACGAAAAGGGCGTTGATATTGAGCGGTTCTACTACCTCGATATAGAGAAGGCGATGTCGGATGACGGGCTCGAAGAGGCCTTCTTTGCCGTGCCAGCGGATAGGAAGCTAAAAACCGACTTTGATCGCGTAGTGACGCTTGATCTCTCCACGCCTCAACTTGAATGCGAGGCGATGTGTTTTCCCTGCAACCAAATCCTCAAGTCGGACGCTTGGGAGCTGGCTCTCCACAAGTTCGCGCCGTCCAAGTTTGGGGACTACATGCTCTTCCGGGAGCGGGTTCTCAATGCGTTTCGCGAGTACCAATTGCCGGTCATCAAGCTTGCAAGGGCCACGAGCAAGGAGGCGGTTTGCCTCGTCTTCGAGAAGGTCAATACGGGTGGCGTCCCGCTGTCGGTGTTTGAACTGGCTACTGCGTCCTTCGCGGCCGACAATTTCAACCTACGGGATGACTGGTTTGGCAGCAGCATTCGCAACGTTGAGGGGCGTAGCACGCGCCTTTATGCTGATGAGAACCTCGCATCGGTGGAGCCGACTGACTTCCTACAAGCCATTGCTCTGCTGCACACCCACGAGGGGCGGCTCGCCGACGTAGCGGCGGGCAAGACTGGCAAGGCGGTCTCCGCGGTCAGTGCCAAGCGTGGTGCCATTCTGAACCTGAAGCTTGAGACCTACCACAAGTGGGCGCCGCCCCTTGAGAAGGGCTTCAGGGAGGCCGCTCGCTTTCTGCGCATGGAACTGGTGCTGACTGCGACAGACCTGCCTTACCGCACCCAGATCACACCCCTCGCGGCGGTAATGACCCATCTGAAGGAGCGTTGGCGGGAGCCGAGGATCTACGAAAAGCTCAGTCGGTGGTATTGGTGCGGCGTGTTCGGTGAACTTTATGGCGGCGCGGTAGAGACACGCATCGCCAATGATCTGGAAGAAGTGCTCGCTTGGATCAATGGTGGTGGGGAGCCCCGCACGGTCGTTGAGGCCAACTTCCAGCCCAAACGTCTGAACACCCTACGCTCCCGCCTCTCCGCAGCCTACAAGGGGCTCAATGTTCTGATACAACGAGAAGGATCAAAGGATTTCTTCTGGAAGGCCAGCATTCGCGATCTAGACGCTGAGGAGGTCGCGCTCGACATTCACCACATCTTTCCCAAAGCGTGGTGCACAGCTCAAAGTATCAAGCCCGCCATCTATGACAGCGTAATCAACAAAACGCCAATCTCTTACAAGGCGAACCGTATGGTCGGAGGGCATGCTCCGTCTCAATACCTGCGGATGTTGCAAGGACATAAGCAGGTTGGCTTGGAAGATGCCGAAATGGATACGCTTCTAGAAAGCCATCGGATCGCTCCGGAGCATCTCCGGGCTGACGAGTTCGAAGCCTTTTACGAGGCTCGCGGGCGCAGCCTGTGCGCCATGATCGCGGCGGCAATGGGCAAGCCGTTGGATGCAACTGAGGTCAAGTTCTTCGGCTAGTCTCCCGAGAGCTGCTAGTGGATGGAGGAGGGGCCAGCCGTCCCTCCTTCCCAGAATCGGCGCTGCCGCTGGTTGCGGAAAAGGAGCCCGCGGAATTCGAGTGCGCATTTAGGACTCGAACTTTCGGCGTCGAGGGATGCCGTCACAGGGCTGTGTCACAAGCTGCGGTGGCCAGATTGAAAATAAACGTGATATCACGTAGTTATAAATTTCCGGCGCAATCCTCTCCCGGCACCATTTACCCTTCCGGGTAGGTCCCAAAAGCTCCGAATGCCCTTGCAAACACTCAATTGGCCGGCCCAACCGGGTGCGGGGGTATCCGGTAGTATTCACGGTGCCGTTGGCCATGCGCGCGGCGCGGGGTGTCCGAGGAGCGGTCGCGGGGTGCCTGTTTCCCCAAGCGATGCCTTGCCGGCGCGGTTGATTTCGGTGGGCAGCTTCGAGCGCTTCGGCGTTGCCTATTCCAGGTCTGCTTTTCCCCATCCCACGCCTCGACTCATGGCTGATTGCAGCCGCCCGTCCTGATGCGGCGCGGGCCTCCTGATCCTTCGGCTGCAACAGTTCGCGCTTCAGGCCGCGGTGGATCCCGCCGGTGATGCAGCGATCCATGATGACAGCGGTGCGACGGGCGCTGCAGCTTTTCGCGGCGTGCCGCACCTCCGAGGGGGTTGCGCATCGGCGCGACTTGGCCTGTAGAGAGGGGCGCGAGCGCGATGCGATGCTCGCACACGGGAGCTGGAGACCAAGATGGCCGACCTCATCATCATCGCCTATGACTCCGAGGCCAAGGCGGAGGCCGCGCGGCAGGAGCTGCTCAAGCTCCAGAAGGAATATCTCATCGAGCTGGGCGATGCCGTGGTGGCGGTGCGCCAGGAAGACGGCTCCATCAAGCTGCACCAGATGATCAACACCACCGTCGCGGGCGCCGCTTCGGGCGGCCTGTGGGGCGGGCTCGTCGGCCTTCTCTTCCTCAACCCGCTGCTCGGCATGGCCATCGGCGCCGGCGCCGGCGCGCTCGCCGGCAAGTTCACCGATGTCGGCATCAATGACGACTTCATCAAGCAGGCGAGCTCGGCCCTCGGCCCCAATCAGGCGGCGCTCTGCGTGCTGGTGGGCAAGGTGACGGCCGACAAGGTGGTGGCCGACATGGCCCAGTTCGGCGGTACCGTGCTGCAGACCAGCCTCTCCAAGGAGCAGGAAGAAAAGCTCCAGGCCGCGCTCAAGGGCGCCTGAGGTTTCGACCCACGGGCGCTGTCTGACAGGGGCGGCGCCCGCTCAATCCAGCCGCTGACGCGCCAGCCACTGACGCGGCGTGGTTCCGAGTTCTGAGCGAAAGGCGACGCGTAGGGCCTGCGCGTCCGCAAATCCGCAGCGCTGGGCGATGGCCTCGAGCCCGCGGGCGCCGGAGGCGAGCAGATCCTGCGCCTGGGCCAGACGGGCCCGTTTCAGCCAGTCTCCGAGGCTGCCGCCGGTGCGCGCGCGGATGTAGCGGGTGAGGCTGCGGCGGCTCATGCCCATGCGGGCGGCGAGGTCGTCGAGCGCCGGGGTGGCCGAGGGATCGGCCCTGAGGCTTTCCAGCAGATCGGTGACGCGCTTGTCGGCGGGCGTGGCGATGGTGGGCCGCGCGATGATCTGCGGCTGGGCGCCGGCCCGCTGCGGCGCGACCACGAGATGGCGCGCCACCCGGTTCGCCTCGCCGACGCCGGAGAGCCGCGCCATGAGGTGCAGGCAGCAATCAAGACCGGCGGCGATGCCGGCGGAGGTCAGCACCTGGCCTTCGTCCACGAACAGTGCGCCGGCATCCACCTGCACCTCTGGATAGCGTTCCGAGAAGGTCTGCGCCCGCGCCCAATGCGTGGTGGCGCGCCGTCCGTCGAGGAGGCCGGCCTGCGCCAGCCCGAAGGCGCCAAGGCACAGGCCCACCACCAGCGCGCCGCGCGCTTCCGCCGCTTTCAGCTCTGCCACCAGCGGGTCCGGAACCGGCTCGTCCGCATCCCGCCAGCCGGGGAGGATGACCACATCCGCCGCGCGGGCGGCCGACAGGGGATGCGGCGCCTCGATCACCAGGCCGCCGGTGGCGGACAGGCGGGGCGCTTCCGCGCAGACATCGACGCTGTGGCCGCCAGCGAGGAAGGGCTCGCCGAACACCGCGAGGGGCGTGGAGAGCATGAAGGGGCTGATGCCGTCATAGGCGAGGATGGCCAGGCGCATTGGCCCGATTTACATGGTTCTTGTCCATCAGGCCACTGACGGCCGGCGCGGTGCCGCCCTAGAAGAGGGGCATGCACAGGAGCGAGCCATGACCCGAACCCTTCTCGTCATCGACATCCAGCAGGATTATTTCCCCGGCGGCGTGCTGCCCCTGTGGCAGGCGGAGGAGACCGAGGCGCGTATCGTCGCGGCCATCGGCAGGGCGCGGGCGGCGGGAGACCGCATCGTCCTGGTGCGTCATGTCTCCGCCGCACCGAAGGGCCTGTTCGCGGCGGATGGGCCGGGCATCGCCATCCGCCCTGCGATCCTGGAGGCGGCGGGGGATGCACCCATCGTCACCAAGCGTTTCGCTGACGCCTTCCAGGAGACTGATCTAGCACCCCATCTGGTCGGCACGGACGACCTGCTGGTGTGCGGAATGATGACGCAGAACTGCGTCGTCTTCACCGCTCTGTCGCGGGACGCCGACGGCTATTCGGTGCGCGTGATCGGGGATCTGTGCACCGCGCCCATCGAGGTCGTCCACCGCATTGCCCTCAATGCCATCGGCTCGAAGACCAAGCTCGTCACGGCGGCAGAGGCGGGGCTCGCCTGAGCGTCGGGGGCTTTCAGGCGAGGGCGTCGATGAAGTGCGCGAATTTCTCCAGCGGCTCGCGCACAGTCTCGAAAGTGTTCTCCGGCGCCGCGAGGTCGGCGTGGCCAAGTGCCATGCCGCAGATGACCATCTCGGTGTCGGGGATGGCGAGGCGCTGCGCGATCACGGTGCTGTAGAGCATGAAGGCCGCCTGCGGGCAGGTGTGGAGGCCGAAGGCGCGCGCGGCGATCATGATGTTCTCAAGGAACATGCCGTAATCGAGCCAGGAGCCCGCTTCCATGTCGCGGTCGATGGTGAAGATGAGGCCCACCGGGGCATCGAAGAACAGGAAATTGCGGGCGTGCTGCTCCCGCATCCGGCCGGTGTCGGTCTTGCCGATGCCCAACGCGCCGTAAAGGTCCCACCCCACCTTGCGGCGGCGGCCGAGATAGGGCTCGCGCCACTTGCGGGGGTAATAGGCATATTCCTCGGCACCCCGATCGCCGGAAAGCGAGAGCGCGTGCAATTCGGCGGTCAGCGCGGCGAGGGGCGCGCCGCGCAGCACCCGCACCCGCCAGGGCTGGATATTGGAGCCGGATGGCGAGCGGGCGGAAAGCTCGAGGATCTGCGCGACGGTTTCGTCTTCCACCGGCGTCGGCAGGAAGGCGCGGATCGAGCGGCGCGAGCGGATCGCCTCCGCGGCGGAGAGGGGGGCGGCGGAATCGGTCGGAAGGGGCATCGGGCAGAGATCACCGGCAATGAACAGGCCTGGACGGGCGGCGCGGAAGGTAACGCGCGCGGGGCGGTCATTGAAGGGGGGGGATGCCCGGGACGTGATGCTGGGGGCGGACCCGGTATGCGCCCCGGGTCCGCCTTGAGTGGGGCGGTCGACAGGCCCCCGCGCCTGTTCGATCGCCCTCTTCGCGCAGATGACGAGCGCGCACGCTGTAAGCGGCGCGCCTTCGGCTCAGAATGTGGCCTTCAGACCGGCATAAGCGGAGAAGGGCTGGCCGGGCGACTGCATCTGCGGATTGCTGAGACCAAGATATCCAGTGTCAAAGAAGGTGCCGTAGCTGGCGTATTTCGCATTGAACAGGTTGTTGATGTAGCCGAACACCTGGAAATTGTCGGTCACCTGATAGGACGTGTGGAGATTTGCGACCCAGTATCCCGGAAGCATCGGCGCCTGGTTCGCATCGTCACCCACGTAATACTGGCTGGAGACGGCGATTACGTCGCCGCCCAGCTTCCATTTCGGCGTCACCAGGTAGTCGAGGCCGAGTTTGAGGGTCTGGGTGGGAATGCCGGGAATGGTGTCGCCCGGCGTTACCAGAACCTGCCCGTCGGTGGCATAGGGGTTGTTGGGCGAGGCGAGATAGCCGGTGAACTGGTAGGTGGCGTTGAGATAGGCGTAGTTGGCGTAGAATTTCCACGGCCCGTTCACATACTGCATCTCCGCCTCGAAGCCTTCGCGGCGGGTGGCGGGCACGTTGGTGTAATAGCCGTAGCCGGTCTGCTGGCTGGCGAGGGACACGATGTCGTCGTCGCTGTCCACGCGATAGACGCCGAGCTTCCAGTTCACCTTTCCGCCGAACAGCATGCCGTTGCCGCGCAGGCCCACCTCATAGGTGTGGGAGACCACCTGGTTGAGCGGCGGGTCCGCCACCAGGGAGTTCTCCAGCAGGCACGGCCGGTTGGGATCGGCGCAATTCAGCTCCAGCGGGGTGGGCGCGCGGTTGGATTCCGAATAGCCGCCATAGAGGGTGGCTTCCGGCGTGAGCTTGTAGGTGAGGCCGATGAGCGGGTTGATGCGCGCGAAGGTGTAGTCGCCGTTGAGCTGCGGGCTCGTTCCGGTGCCGTCCTGCATGGAGATCTGCGCGATGTTGAGGCGCGCGCCCATGGTCAGGGTCGCCCGATCGGTCATGTCAAAGGCGTTGGTGGCGTAGAGGCCATAGTATCGGGTGCTCGCGTTGAGGTCCACCGGCAGGTAGAAGACCTGATACTGGTCCGGCAGCGAATAGTCCGGGATGTTCTTGATATAGGTCCCGGTGCCCACCACCTGAAGGGTATTGGTATTGGTGATGCCCAGCTCCGAATTGGAGCGGAAATTGATGTCGCTGGAATCGACGCTGCCGCCGATGACGAAGTAATTGTCATGGCCGAACAGCTTGTCGGTGCTGGTCGCCTGCACCGAGCCGCCGTAGGTGGTGGTGTCGGTCCAGGTGCGGTTGATGACGCCGTAGAGCTGGTTCGGCCCGAGCGCGGCAAAGGGGATGGTGTTGCCGTTCTGGTCATACAGCACCATCTGGCTGCGGAAGGCGGCATAGGCAGGATTGGTCGCCGGGTTGCCGCCGCCGGGCGGACCGGTGAACTGGTCCTCCTCCAGGCACATCTTGGTGTTGCCGACGCCGGGGTTCCACTTGTTGGAACAGGCTTCCAGATCGGCATCGTTGCCGTCCACATGCGCCTGGCTGAATTTGCGGGCATAGAGGTTGCCCTGCAATTGCCAGGTATCGGTGAGGTCATACTTGCCGTTGAGGGCCAGCATGCCGACGTTGTTCTCGGTGGTCTGCGGCCAAGTGTAGATGGAGTTCCAGTTCTGGTCGAGCAACTGCACCGGGGTCGGGCCGACCACGCCGAGATTGGTCGTTGCAGCACTGGCGACGAGGTGGACCTCGGTCTTGTCGTTCTTCCAGCCGAAATCGCTGTAGAAGCGGGCGAGGTCGGACGGCGACTGGAGCCGCCAGCCATCGGCATGCACGGCGTCGGCCGCGATATAGACGCCGAAGCCGTCCTTTTCGCCGCCATACTGGATGTTGCCGCCGATCTGGCCGAACGAGCCGCCCTGAATGCTCCCTTCGAAGCCGTGGTAGTTGAAGCCGTTCTTCATCTGGATGGAGACGGCGCCGCCCAGCGCGTTGAGGCCGAAGGCGGGATTGTTGGAAAACACCTCGGCGCGGCTGATGGCGACCTCCGGAATGAGGTCCCAGTTCACCGTGTCGCCGAACGCCTCGTTGAGGCGGATGCCGTTCTGGTAGACGGCGATGCCCTGCGGGGTGCCTTGCAGCGGCGACGCGGCGAAGCCGCGGAAGCGGAAGTCCTGGAAGAAGGCGTTGCCCTGAACGTCGGTGGTGTTGGCGCTGGGCGTGTACTGGAACAGGCCGTCGGTGACGGCGAAGGAATTCAGCCGGTCGAACTGGTCGGCACCGATGATGGTGACCGCGCCGGGCACCTTGTCGGCATCGATGCCGGTGCCGGAGAGCGGGGTGGTGGCGACGACCTCCACGGTGCCGAGCTGGAGCGTGCCGGAGGAATTGCCGGACTGCTCCTGGGCCATGGCCGGGAAGGCCGCCAGAAGCGCGACAGGCACGGCCGCGGCGGAGAAGCCGAGCGCGATCGCGATGGCGTGCTTCGAGGCGATGCTCGCCGATGCCGATTTGCCGGACGCCGCGCGGCGTAAACCCGCACGCTCCGCACCCATACCCCGTGAGGCTCCGCTCCCGCGCTCCCCGTGCATCTCCCGCCCCTTTCAGCCCTCGTCCGACCGGGGCCGTTTTTTTGGCGGTGTGACGTCGCCGCGATGGTCCGCGCCCGGCGCTGGGGCATCGTGTGGGTCGTCACACCAGAATTCTACCACCATGAAACCATAAGCGCGCCCGAAGTGCCGTCAATCGGCCACAGAGCTGAGAATTCTCTTAGGTTTTCGAAGTGTGTCTTCTTGGGAACGCCCGAAGGGCAATCGGGAAGATTCGGCAAGGAAAAACCGGGAACATTTGGCAAAGCGGGTGCGTGCTGTCCGCCCCTTGTGATGATGATCGACTATAGGCTGGGGCGACTAGACTTGTCGTGCGTGATTCTTCCCGGCCATTGGAGAGCGCGTAAAGCCAGGCGGGGGGCGGGCGCCTCCCCCCGCCTCGGCGTCAACCCGCGTCCGCTACGTGGGCGACGAGGCCCGTCCGGCCCGGCGCCACGTGCTCGGCCATGGTGTGCCGGTCCGGGAAATCGCCCCCGTTCTGGGCGCGGAAGGGGATGGGCGCATCCGTGAACAGCCCGCCGAGACGCTGGCGCCAGCCGGCCTTCGCCGCTTCGACCTGCTCCGCGCTGGTGAAGCGGCCGGCGCCGTAGACGGGATGGATCGGCAGCACGTCCATGCCGGGATAGAACAGGGCGCCGTGGGTGAGGGGAAACAGCAACTGATCGATGGGGCCGTTGATGCCGCGCGGACCGTAGTCGGCGGCGGGGCCGCCCGTCTGCACATTCACCAGCGCCCGCTTGCCCTTCAAGATGCCCTCGCCGAACCGGTGCTCGTTGGTGCCCGTCTTGTAGCCATAGGCGAAGCCGAAGGCATAGACGCGCTCGATCCACCCCTTGAGGATGGCGGGCACGCCATACCACCAGAGCGGAAACTGCAGGATCACGGCATCGGCGGCGAGGAGCTTTTCCTGCTCCGCCACCACGTCGGGCGGCTGGCGGCCGGTCGCATAGGCATGACCCGATTCCGCGACGAAGGAGAGCCGCTCCGGATTGGCGCGGCTCGGGAAGTCGTCGGCGTCGAACACCGCCTTCCAGCGCATGCCATAGAGATCGGAGGTGAGAATGCGGTGGCCCTCGGCGGAGAGGGTCTCCACCGTCACGTCCACCAGCTGGCGGGTGACGGAGGCGGGCTCGGGGTGGGCGAAGACCACCAGGACTGTCTTGGACATCACTGAAACTCCTCGGCGCGCGGCGGGCGGCCCTTGGCCGATGGGGCGACGCGCGGTGATGCCGGTAAGCTAGGCCGCGATATGCTATATATGAAATCGCATCTCTTCTGAGTTGGCATAACTTAAATGGATACCAGCCGTCTCGATCTCAATCTCCTGGTCACGCTGGAGGCGCTGCTCGCCGAGCGGAACGTGACGCGGGCGGCGGCGCGGCTCCATCTCAGCCAGCCGGCGGTGAGCGCGCAGCTCGCCCGCCTGCGCGACCTTTTCGACGATCCGCTGCTGGTGCCGGCCCGGCGCGGCATGACCCCCACCGCGAAGGCTGTGGACCTCGCCGGCCCGCTGCGTGCCGCGCTGGACCAATTGCGCACGACGCTGGAGGCCCGCGATTTCGATCCGGCGACGGCGGATCTGACCGTCACCATCGCCTGCTCGGACTATATCCAGGCCGCCGTCGTCATGCCGCTGGTGCTGGCGCTGCGGGAAAGGGCACCGGGTGTGCGGGTGGCGGTGCGCCATCTGCTTCCCGATCTGATGGAGCCGCAGCTCGCGTCCGGGGAGACCGACCTCGTGCTTGCCACGCCCCTGCCGACGCAGCCGCATCTGCGGGCGCAGCACCTGTTCGAGGAGACCTATGTGCTCATCGGCCGGCGCGGCCATCCGCGGCTCAGGCCGGGAATGACGATCGAGGCCTATGCCCAGCTGGAGCATGTGATCGTGTCGCGCAGCGGCGGGCACTTCCACACGCCGGTGGACGAAGGCCTCGCCGCGCTGGGCCATCGGCGCAACGTCGTGATGTCGGCGGCCTCGTTCCTGTTCATTCCGGAGATCGTCGCGGCGAGCGACCTCGTGGCGCTGGTGCCGCGCCGCCTCCTGCGCGATCCGCCCGCCCGCCTGGTCATGATCGACCTGCCGTGGCTGGCCGAGCGGTTCGAGGTGGGTCTCATCTGGCACGAACGCACCCACGGCCATGCCGGCCAGCGCTGGCTGCGCGCCCTCATCGCCGAAGTCGCCGGCTCCGCGCCGTCCGCACCCTAGAGCACGCGCCGATCCGATCGCACCGCGCTCAGATCGGATCACGCGTTCTCTGTCTTCGCGTGAGAGGGCGATTCACCGATCAAGTTGATTCAACTTGATCGGATCGCGCTCTGGGCCGCGCCCGCCGTTCCGTGCCGGGCCACCTCGGCGATGGCCATGTCCAGGGCGATGCGCAGGGGCTCGCCCGAGCGTGCGGTCTTGGCGAGCAGTAACCCGCCCTGAACGGCGCTGAGCACGGCGATGCCGAGGGTGTGCGGATCGGCTGCTGGTCCAAGTTCGCCGCGCGCCTGCATCCGGGCGAAGCCCAGCTCCAGGAGGGCGCTCCACTTCTGGAAGCCGGCGGCGCAATCGAGCCGCGCGGCCTCGAAATCGTTGGACACTTCGCTCGCCAGTGACCCCAGCGGACAGCCGGCGGTGCCACCAGCCGCATTGATCGCCAGCAGCGCGTCGCGCCAGCGCTTCAGGGCGTAAAGGGAATCAAGCGTGGCGAGATAGGGGTCTTGAGCGGCGAGCACGCGCTCCGTCTGGAAGCGGATCACCTCCAGCACCAGCGCATTCTTGTCGGAGAAGTAATGATAGAGCTGCGACTTGCTGAAGCCGCCCGCCTCCATCACGTCGTCGAGGCTGGTGCGCTCGGCGCCGTGGGCGTGGATGAGGTCCGCCGCCGTCTCGATGATGCGGGCGCGGGTGGCGGCGCCGCGGCGGGTGAGGGCAGGTGGGGGCGTCGGCGTCTTCGACATGGACAAAGCCTAACTGAACTGGACTTGACAGTCCAATTTCTCTCTGGCGCCTTGGACCGACAAGTCCAGTTCAAGGAGTATTTCCATGTCGCGTTTGGAGAATGGCGCTACGTTTCCCGCGCTCACCGTCGCTGCCGTGGGTGGCGGAGCGATTGCGCTGCCGGGAGCCCTCGCCGGCTCATATGGGGTGGTGCTGGTCTATCGCGGCGCCTGGTGCCCCTATTGCCAGGCGCAGTTGGCCGGCTTCCAGCGCGCAGCCGAAAAGCTGGCCGCGACCGGGATCAAGGTGGTGGCCTTCTCGGTGGACGACGAGGCAACGAGCGCCAGCACCATCGCCCGGCACCACCTGTCCTTCCCCGTGGGCCACAGTGCGAATGCGGATGCCGTCGCCGCAGCGCTCGGCGCCTACACCAATGCGGAGCCGCATTACCTGCAGACCACGGGTTTCCTGCTGGACCCGGAGGGTCGCGTGGTAAACGCCGTCTATTCCAGCGGCCCCATCGGCCGGCTGGTGGCCGAGGATGTGATCGGCATGGTCACCTACCTCAAGTCCAAGGCCTGAGGCTCTGCCGCCGCCCGCGCCGCATCAGGCGCGGGCGAGGCCGGCGGCGATCTTCTCGGCGATCATCAGCACCGGGATGTTGGTATTCGCCGTGGGCAGGCGGGGCATGGCGGAGGCGTCTGCCACGTAGAGGTTCTCGCTGCCGATCACCTTGCCGGTAGGGTCCAGCACCGCCCCGGGATCGTCCGGCGCACCGAGGCGGCAGGTGCCGCTGGCGTGCCAGACACCGAACACGCTGCCTCGAACGAATGCCTCCAGCCGCGCCTCATCCGCGACGATCTCCGCCAGCGAGACGCCGCCGGACATGAAGCGCTTCAGCGCCATCTGGCGCAGCCCCGCCGGCACATCGAGGAGGGCGCCCAGCGCCTCGGCGACGAGCGCATTGGTGGGTGAGACGCGGCTGAGGCGCTTCACGAAGGGCGAGAAGGCGGCGGGAAAAACATCCCCCGCGTCCGGGTTCAGCGCATCGCAGACGAGGAGCGAGAAGAGCGTGCGCACCCCCGCCTTCATCCGTGCGAGGTCGGAGGGATGATCGAGCAGGTTGAGGTCGGCCTCGGGGTAGGCGCGGGGATCGGCCGACACGAGGCGCACGGACCCGCTCGACTTCGGCCGGTTGCACCACAGGAAGTAGAGCCCCAGCCGCCGGCCGAGGCCGTGCCAGCCCGCCCGCGCGGAGGCGGTGGCGTAGAGGTCCGAGGCTTCCCCCTCTTCCACACCGGAGGAAAACCGCAGGGCGGCGAAACTCGCCCGGCGATAGGACATGGGCAGTCGCAACCGCTCGGGCAGATACTGGCAGAAGGTGAGGGTGGGATGGTCGCGCAGATTGCGCCCCACGCCGGGACGATGGATCGCCACCGGGATGCCAAGCGCCGCCAGCGCCACCCCATCGCCGATGCCGGCGCGCATGAGGATGGCCGGCGTCTGCAGCGCGCCCGCCGTCACCACCACGCGGCCGGCGGCGACTTCCATCACGGCGCCGTCCCGCTCCACCTGGACGCCCGCGGCCTGGGCGCCGTCCATGCGCAGGCGCACGAGACGCGTGCGGGGCCAGATCGCAAGGTTGGGCCGGGCACGCGTGGCGGCATCGAGATAGCCGACGGCGGCGGAGACACGGCGGTCGTGCTCGTTGTTGAAGGCGGGCGGGAAGACCCCGTCCTCGAACTCGCTGTTCTGGTCCAACCTTCGCGGCAGCCCGCTCGCCGCGAAGGCCGAGGTCGCGGCCTCGGCGAAGGGCGGCCAGCCGGGCGGCAGGATGCGGCGGATGGGAATGGGGCCGTCCGTGCCGTGCAGCGGGCCGCCACAGTCGAGATCGCGTTCCAGCTTGATGAAGTAGGGCAGAACATCGTCCCAGCCCCAGCCGGCGGCCCCGACGGCGGCCCATTCGTCATAGTCGCGCGGCAGGCCGCGGTTGGCGGACTGGACGTTGATGCTGGAGCCGCCGCCCATGACGCGCCCCTGCTCATAGGCACGGGAGCCGCGCGTGCCGGCCACCCGCTGAGCGGTGAAGGCGGAGAGGCCGGGCCAGACGAAACGGTCGCCGTGGAACAGGCCCATGGGATAGCTGTCGGCGATGGCGTCCGGCACCGCGCCGGGCGGGGTATCCTCCCCCGCCTCGATCAGCAGCACGCGATGGGTGGGATCGGCCGAGAGCCGGTTCGCCATGACGCAGCCGGCGGAGCCGCCGCCGACGATCACCGTGTCGAAAAAGGGGATGTCCGAAGGAGGCGTGCGGGCGGGCATCAGACCACCCCGGCCTCCTGGTAGATGTGCTTGATCTCCATGAAGTCGATCAGGGCGTCATAGCCGTGCAGCCGGCCGAGGCCGCTGCGGCGATAGCCGCCGGTCTCGGCCTCCGCGAACAGCTTGTTGTGGTCATTGATCCACACCGTGCCGTTGCGCAGCGCCCGCGCTACCCGCATGGCCCGCGCGCCGTCGCGGGTCCACACGCTGGCGGAGAGGCCATAGTCGGTGTGGTTGGCGCGCCTCACCGCGTCCTTCTCGTCGGAGAAGCGCTCGATCACCACCAGCGGGCCGAAGATCTCCTCCTGCACGAAGAAGGCGCCGGTGTCGGCATGGGCCAGCAGCGTGGGAGAGAGGAAGGTGCCGTTCTCCAGCGCGCCGCCCGGCCGGCTGCCGGCGAGCACCACCTCGTCGGCCAGCGCCATGGCCTCCTCGGTCTTGCGCTCCACCTGTGCGCGGGAGGCTTCATCGATGAGCGGGCCCATCTGGCTGCCCTCGGCCGCGCCGGGGGCGATCTTCAGGCTGGCGAGAGCGCCCTTCAGCGCCGCCTTCATGGCCTCGTAGCGGCTCTCGTGGACGAGGATGCGCCGGGCCGCCGTGCATTGCTGGCCGGCGATGATGGTGGCCGCCGCCGCGAGCTTCGGCGCCACGGCCTCCACATCCGCATCCTCGAACACGAGGCAGCAGGATTTGCCGCCCAGCTCCAGCGACAGCTTCTTCATGGTGGGCGCGGCATCGGCCATGATGCGGGCGCCGGTGGCATTGGAGCCGGTGAAGGAGATGACATCCACATCCGGCGAGGCCACCAGCGTGCGCGCCACGTCGTGCCCCGTCTCGGTGACGAGGTTGAGGACGCCGCGCGGCAGCCCCTCGACCTCGGCGAGCGTGCGCAGGATCTCGGCGGTGACGAGGGCGGTCTGGGCGGCGGGCTTCACCACCGCCGTGCAGCCGGCGGCGAGCGCCGGCGTCAGCGCGCGGATGAGCAGCACCGCCGGCGCGTTCCACGGGATGATGAGGCCGGCGACGCCGGCCGGCTCCTTCAGCAGGGTGGAGAAGGCGCCGGGCTCCACCTCGAACACATGGCCGGGAATGTAGCGCGTGATGCCCGCATAATAGCGGATCTCCGATATGGACCCCGCAATCTCCCCGCGCGACTGGGCGAGCGGCTTGCCGTTCTCGGCCGTGAGCAGGCGGGCGAGGGCGTCCGCCTTGTTCTCCATGGCGTCTGCCCAGCGCAGCATCACCATCTGTCGCAGGCGCGGGGCCTGCGACCACTCCGGCCGTTCGAAGGCCCGCCGTGCGGCGGCGATGGCCGCCTCGGCGTCCGCCGCCCCGCTCGCCGGGAAATGGCCGAGCACGGCGCCGGTGGCGGGATCGAAGCTCGGCGCGGTCTCTCCCGAGAGCGCGCCTTGCCAGGCCCCGTCGATGAGGTTCTGGGCCGCGAGCGGAGTGGTGGCGTTCATGGGTCCTCCCGGCCGTCCGTGACGGCGTTTTGTCTTCAGCCGTGCAGGTCAGCCGTGTCCTGCCTTCAGCGCCGCCTCGCGCAGCGCGGTCAGCGTGGTCGAGGGCGTGATGGCCTCGGGGTCGATGACGAGTTCGAGCAGCGCGGGCTTCCGGTGCTCGGCCGCGAAGGAGCGGGCGCGGGCAAAGGCGTCAGCGAAGGCTGCCGTCTCCTCTACCTTCTCGCCGAACGCGCCATAGGCGCGGGCGAGCGCCGGAAAGTCCGGATTTTCCAGCGTCGTGGCGTACACGCGGCCGGGATATTCGCGCTCCTGATGGGCGCGGATGGAGCCGTACATGTTGTTGTTGACGACCAGCACGACGACGCCCGCCCCGTACTGGCAGGCGGTGGCCAACTCCTGCCCGCTCATGAGGAAGCAGCCGTCCCCGGCGAAGCAGATCACCTCGCGCGACGGATCGTGGAGCTTCGCCGAGATCGCCGCCGGCAGGCCGTAGCCCATGGCGCCGGAAGTGGGCGCGAGCTGGGTGCGGAAGCCGCCGTAGCGATGGAACTTATGGACCCAGATGGCGTAGTTGCCGGCGCCGTTGGCGAGGATGGCATTCTTCGGCAGCACGTTGCGCAGATGCATCATGACCGCGCCGAGATCGAGCCGGCCGGGCATGGCGCCGGGGATCTGGTCGGCCTCAAAGGCGGCGCGAGCGGACCGCACCTCGTCGCTCCAGGGCATGCGGGAGCGCCAGCCGGCGGGACCCTTGGGCTTCAAGGCAGCGGCAGCGGCGGCGAACTCCGGCATTCCCGCGTTGATAGGCAGGTCCGCCTGATAGACCCGGCCGAGCTCATTCGGGTCGGCATGCACATGCACGAAGCGCTGCGCCGGGCGCGGCACGTCGAACAGGGTGTAGCCGTTGGTGGTCGTCTCGCCGAGGCGGCCGCCCACCGCGATGATCAGGTCGGCGTTGCGGATGCGGGCGACGAGCGCCTTACTCGGGCCGAGGCCGGCATGGCCGATATAGTTGGGGTGGTTGTTGTCGAGGATGTCCTGCCGCCGGAAGCCGGCTGCCACCGGTAGGTCGAACGCCTCCGTGAAATGCGCGAAGTCCCGGCAGGCGGTCTTGGTCCAGCCGCCGCCCCCCACCAGAACGAGGGGCCGCGCGCTTTCCGCGATCATCGCCGCGAGCCGTGCCATGTCTTCGGCGCCCGGATGGGCGGCGACGCGGCGGTAGGCTTCGGCATCCGCCACTTCACATGTGTCCGCCAGCACGTCTTCGGGCAGCGCCACCACCACCGGGCCTGGGCGGCCGGAGGTCGCCACGTGGAAGGCGCGGGAGACGAGTTCCGGGATGCGCTCGGGGCGGTCGATCTCCACCACCCACTTGGCCATGCCGCCGAACATGGCGGGATAGTCCACCTCCTGCCACGCCTCGCGCTGGCGCATGTGCGAGCCCACCTGGCCGATGAACAGGATCATCGGCGTGGAATCCTGCGCGGCGGTGTGGACGCCGATGGCGGCGTGGCTGGCGCCCGGTCCGCGCGTGACGAAGCAGATGCCGGGCTTCGCGGTGAGCTTGCCATAGGCCTCCGCCATGTTGGCGGCGCCGGCCTCGTGGCGGGTGACGATGGTCTGGATCGCCCGGTCGGCTCCGCCGAGCGCGTCGATGGCGGCGAGGAAGCTCTCGCCGGGCACGCAGAAGACGCGTTCGACGCCATGGATCTTCAGCGCGTCCACCAGGATTTCGCCGCCGGAGCGCAAGGTCTTCGTGTTCGCCATGGTCCTGCCCGTTTGTGGTCTTGCCCGGGTGTGCCGGGGTGCGAGAGCCGCACGGGTGGCGCGACTCTCTGGTTTGAGGGTTGCCCAGCCTACCGGAAATTGCCCTTGGTTTCCGGGATGATGAGCGTGCCGATGAGGTAGAGCACGAACACGCCGCCGGCGAAGAAGGAGAGCGACAGCGGCAGGTCCGCGGGCGTCGGGCTCGCCAGCGAGACGAAGGTGGGCATCATGCCGCCGATGGCGAAGCCGATGTTCCACGACAGGCCCGTTCCCGAGGCGCGCATGGCGGTGGGGAAGCGCTCGTTGAGGAAGATCAGCACCGGCGCGTAGCCCGCATTGCCCATGAAGGCGATGCCCAGCGCGTAGAGCACGATGGTGGAGAGATCGGTCGCCTTCGCCATGCCGAGATAGAAGGTCGGCAGGAGGATGATGGCGGCCATGCCCACCAGCAGGAAGGTCTTCTTGCGCCCGATGATGTCGCTGAGCGCACCCACCAGCACCGCCGAGATGAGGGCGGACACCGAGCAGGCCATCAGGATGTAGGACGAGGTCTGGTTCGGCAGCTGGTTGATGAGCTTCAGGAAGGTCGGCATGTAGCCGGAGGTGAGGTAGTAGCCCGCGCCGCCGCCGATGGTGATGAGCAGGTTCACCAGCAGCACGTTGCGGTAGCCGCCCGCGAACAGCGCCTTGAGCGGCGTCTGGGCAACGACGCCCTGCGCCTTCTTCGCCGCCTTCTGCTTCTGCATCTCCTTCCAGTAGGGAGATTCTTCGAGGTTCCGGAAGATGAACCAGCCAAGGAAGGAGGAGAGCAGGCCGGAGAAGAACATCACCCGCCAGCCGGTCTCGGCGAAGGCATCGCCCGGGAACAGGGTGGAGGTGACGAGGAAGACGATGGAGGCGAGCAGCGCACCGATGCCCGCGCCGCCGCCGCCCACGAGGCCGGACATGAAGCCGCGCCAGTTCGGCGGCACCGATTCCGTGCCGATGGTGTGGGTGGAGGCCACCACGCCCCCGACGAACACGCCCTGCACCAGCCGCAGCAGCAGGAAGATGACGGGGGCGATGGCGCCCACCTGGTGGATGGTCGGCAAGAGGCCGAAGGCGGCGGTGGAGAGGCCGACGCCAGTGATGGCCACGAGCATGGCGCCCTTGCGGCCGTGGACATCCGCATAATGGCCGAACAGCGCCGAGCCGATGGGCCGCATCAGCAGCGTCACCGCGAACGAAGCATAGACCGCCGCCAGCGACCAGGTGGGATGGGTGGAGGGGAAGAACAGCTGCCCCACCACCGGCGCCACATAGAGCAGGATGAACAGGTCGAACAGATCGAGCGACCAGCCGAGCACCGACGCGATGATCGCGCTGTTGCGCTGGCGGCTCCCCACCGCGATGGCGGTGGGGGCGACGGGTGCGTCTTGAGCGGACATTTTTGTTTCCTCCCGGCCCCTGAGGGGCGTGTTTCGTGCTCAGAAGCCCTTGAATTCGGGCTTGCGCTTCTCGTGGAAGGCCTCGACGCCTTCCTTGAAATCGTGGGACTGGCGCAGGCGGCTGTAGCAGTGGCCTTCCAGCTCGATGGCGATGGAGAGCGGGGAATCCTCGGTGTCGTTGAGCAGCTTCTTCGCCGTGCGCTGGGCCATGGGCGAGAAGGCGATCAGCTCATCCACGAGGGCGTCGGTGGCCTTTTCCAGGTCCGCGTCGGCCACCTTCTCGGTGGCGATGCCCCAGTCGAGGGCCTGCTGCGCGCTGATGCGCTTGGAGCGCATCACGATGTCCTTGGTGCGCGTGATGCCCACCATCATCTGAAGGCGTGCGGAGCCGCCCGAGCCGGGGATCTGGCCGAGCTTCTGCTCGGGCAGGGCATATTGGGTGGTGTCGGTCACGATGCGGAAGTCGCAGGCGAGCGACAGCTCGAAGCCGACGCCGAAGCAGAAGCCCCGATTGGCGGCGATGACGGGCTTGGACGCCCGGAAGGGCGCCGCGATGTTCCAGGCGAGCTTGGAGACGGTCTCGGGCGAGGCTTCCATGAAGCCCTTGATGTTGCCACCGGAGGAGAAGTGCTCGCCTACCGCGCGGACCACGATGACGCGCACGCGCTCGTCCTCGTCCAGCGTCTCGAACACGAGGCGCAGCTGGTCGCGCTCCGGCATGGAGACGATGTTGAAGGGCGGGCGGTTCAGGACGATGTCGGCGCGCTGTTTGGCTTCGTCGATCTCGACGCCGAACCCGTCGAGCTTGGCGAGGCGGGGGTCGGAGAAGGTGTAGGCAACGGCCATCTTGAGTTCCTTTTGGATGATCTGCGATTGGTAAGAAGAGATCAGGCAGCGGAATGGGCGGCGTCCGCCTCGGCCACGTATTCGCCGGCCACGAGCTGGCGGCGCAGCAGCTTGCCCACCGGGGATTTCGGAATGTCGGCCACGAACACGAAACGTCGCGGACGCTTGAAATTGGCGAGGCCCGAGGTGCGGCACCAGGCGTCGAGCTCGCTCGCCTCCACCGGCGCGGCGCGCTTGACGAAGGCAACGACGACCTTCCCCCACTTCTCGTCGGGCAGTCCCACCACTGCCACCTCGGAAACGGCGGGATGCAGCGAGAGGCAGCTCTCGATCTCGACGGGAGAGACGTTCTCGCCGCCGGTGATGATCATGTCGTCCACCCGGCCGGTGACGAACAGGTCGCCGTCCGTATCGACAAAGCCGGTGTCGCCGGTGAAGTACCAGCCGTCGCGCAGGGACTTCGCGTCCGCTTCTGGGCGCCGCCAGTAGCCCTCGAAGGATTCATCCCCCGCCAGCAGCGCGATGATCTCGCCTTCCTCACCCTCGGCGGCAATCTCCTCGGCGGAGGTGGCGCCGAGGCGCACCACGCGCACCATCTGGTTGATGCCCGCGCGGCCGGCCGAGCCGGGCTTCAGGATCGCCTTCTGATCGATGGTGAAGGTGTAGATTTCCGAGGAGCCGTAATGGTTCACGAACAGCTCTGGCCTGAATTCCGCATCGAGCTTCTTGAGCAGTCCATCGGTCATGGAGGCGCCGGCGAAGCCGAGCTTGCGCACGCTCGACACGTCCGTCGAGGCAAAGGCGGGATCGTGCACGAGGTCGTGGTAGAGGGTCGGCACCAGATAGAGGTTGGTGACGCGCTCGCGCTCGATCAGCGCCAGCGCGCTCTTCGTGTCGTAGCGCGGCAGGCAGACGAAGGTGCCGCCGATCACCGACATGGCGATGAGCGAGCGCACCCCCATGGTGTGGTAGAGCGGCATCACGCCCAGCGTCACCTCACCCCGCCGGTAGAGGTTCTGCGCTACGTGGGCGATGCCCGCCGCCCGCTCTGCCCGGTGGCGGCGCGGCACGCCCTTGGGGCGGGAGGTGGTGCCCGAGGTGTAGAGCATGATGGACCAGGCATCCGCCCCCGCCCGCGGAAGCGGGTCGGGTGCCGCCTCGGCCAGAAGCTCGGCGAAGGGCACGGCGCCCTCAGCTGCGACGCCCACCGCGATGGTGAGGAGGCTGGAGGCGCGGGCCGCGCCCTGCACCGCTTCGGCGGAAACCGCCTCGAACACCAGGGCCTTGGCTTCGGCATTCTCCAGCGCGAAATCGATCTCGTCGGCCTTGCTGCGCCAATTGATGGGGGTGATGACGATGCCGGCGAACTGGCAGGCCCAGTGCAGCGTCGCCGCCTCGAAACGGTTCTGCAGCACGCTCACCAGATGGTCGCCGGGCTTCAGTCCGAGCCGGTCGAACGCCGCGACCACCGCGCCGATCTTCCCGAGCCACGCGCGATAGGTGAGGCGCAGGTCGCCGTCCACGATGGCGATGGCTCCCGGATCGCGCGCCACGCTGGCGAGGAAGCTGGTGCCGAGGTCAAGCATGGGCGGATTCCCCCTGGACTTTTCGCAGTTCCGCCGCCGCTTCCAGCGCGGCACGGACGATGGGCGTGTAGCCGGTGCAGCGGCACAGATGGCCGGAGAGGAGATCGCGCACGGCCTCCTCGCTCGGATCGGGCTCCGCCTTCAGGAACACGTCCAGCGACATGAGGATGCCGGCGGTGCAGAAGCCGCATTGCAAAGCGTGATGGCGGCGGAAGGCGGCCTGCAGCATCGAGAGGCGGTCCGGCGCCGGGGCGAGGCCCTCCACCGTGCGGATGGTCGCGCCTTCCACCTGCACGGCGAGCGTCATGCAGGCGCGGGTGAGCATCCCGTCCACGTCCACGGTGCAGGCCCCGCACACGCCGTGCTCGCAGCCGACATGCGTGCCGGTGGCGCCGATCTCATGGCGCAGGAAATCCGAGAGCAGGGTGCGCGGGGCGGCCTCGCCAGTCACTGGGCGGCCGTTGAGGGTGAAGCGCACAATGTGACGCGCCTCGGCGCTCAGGCGCGGCATTTCTTGGCCTCCTCGATGGTGGAGCGGCCGATGCGGCGCACCAGCTCGCGGCGATAGCGGGCGCTGGCGTGCACGTCGTCGCGGGCATCCAGTTCCCACGCGAAGGCGTTCAGCGCGTCGTCGAGCGCCGTGCCGTCGAGCAGCGGGAAATCCCGTGCCACCGGCATGTCGGCGACGCCGCCCACGCCGAGGCGGATGCCTTTGTCCGAGACCAGCGCCGCGCAGGCGACGATGGCGAAATCCCCATGGCGGCGGGCGATCTCGCGGAAGGCCGTGCCCTCGCCCTTTGGGGCGGGGAAAGAGACGGCCTCGATCATCTCATCGTCGGCCTTGGCGGTGGCCATCATGCCGGTGAAGAAATCCTCCGCCGCCACCTTGCGGGCGCCCTTGGCGCTCCTCAGGTGGACATGGCCCTTCAGGGTCACGAGGCAGAGGGGCAGCTCCGCGCTCGGGTCCGCATGGGCGATGGAGCCACACACGGTGCCGCGGCTGCGGGTCTGGGCGTGGCCGGTGAAGGGAAGCGCCTTGGCGATGAGCGGGGCGGCATGGGCCAGCCCATCGGAAGCGAGGAGCCGTGCCTGCCGCACGCCGGCGCCGATCTTCAGCGCGCCCTTCGCCTCGTCCATCCGCGCGAGGGGGGCGACGCGCATGATGTCCACCAGCACCTTGGGCCGGGCGAGGCGCATGTTGAGCATGGCCATGAAGGACATGCCGCCGGCCAGGATGCGGGCGTCCGAGCCCTCCTCGCGCAGCACGGCGAGGGCTTCCTCCACGCTCTCGGCGCGGACGTAATCGAAGGCCGCGGGCTTCATCGCGCGCCCCTCCCGAGCAAGGAGGAGAGCCGGGCGAGGAGCCGGGAGACGAGGCCGCCGTCCGGCGCCGCACCGCCGCCCGCCTTGCGGGCGAGGGCCGCGAAGAACTGGCCGATGATGACCTTGGCCGCGCCATCCAGCAGGCGTCCGCCGACGCTCGCCACCTTGCCGCCCACGAAGGCCTCGTAGGTGTAGGTGAGATCCGTCCCGCCCGCGCCGTCCGGCGAGAGGCTGATGCGGCCGGAGCCGCCGCCGAAGCCGAGGTTTCCGTCCACCTTGCCGGAGAGGGTCACGGCCTTCGGCGGGTCGAGGTCGGAGAGCGCAACCTGCGCCTTGTAGCGGCCCTTCACCGGGCCGATGCCCAGCGTCACGTCGGCGGTGAAACGGGTGTCCGAGACTTTGCGCACGTCGTGCGCGCCGGGGATGATGGCGGCGAGCGTGTCCGGGTCCAGCAGCATTGCCCACACGGCTTCGGGGGCGGCGGCGACACGGGCCTTGCCCTCGCCCCGCATGAGCCGCTCGCCCTTGCCGGAGGGAGCCGGCGCGGGCGCAGCACGGGCGCCCGCCGGAGCCGGCGGCTCCGCGCCGTGGATCAGGGCAGCCACGGCGGAGGGCACCAGCGGCAGGCGCACGTCCGTGATGCCCAGCGCATCCGCCACCGCATTGGCGAGGCAGGCGGGGGTGGACATGCAATTGCCCTCGCCCACGCCCTTGGCGCCCAAAGGCGTGAAGGGGGAGGGCGTCTCCATATGGACGATGATCGGCTCGGGCACCTCCATGGCGGTCGGCACGAGATAATCGGCGAAGGAGCCGGTCAGGAAGCTGCCGTCCTCGCCATAGGCGTACTCTTCCAGCAGGGAGGCGCCGAGCGCATGGGCGAAGCCGCCGCGGATCTGCCCGTCCACCATGCCGGGGTGGAGGATGGTGCCGCAGTCATGCGCGGTCACGTAGCGGTCGATGCGGATGGCACCCGTGTCGCGGTCGATCTCGATGCCGCAAAAATCGAAGATGAAGCCGTGGCAGAGGGACGAATTGATGTGATCGCCTTCGTCCGCCGCCGTGAGTTCGGGCGGTGTCCAGAAAACGGTTTCGCGGATGGTGGGCGCGACGCCCTCCGGCAATTGCGCCGGCGACCAGTGGGAGAGCGCGGCGACGCGGGAGAAGGGCACCGCATTGGCCGGATTGGAGCGCGCCGCGATCTTGCCGCCCGAGAACATCACCTCCTCGGCCGGGACATTCAGCTGCGCGGCAGCGACGCGGGCGAGACGTTCCGCGATGCGATCCGCCGCTATCTTCGCGGCGCCCGCGACGGCGGCGGCGAAGCGGCTCGCATAATTGCCGGAGGCGATGGACCAGGCATCCTTCGCCGTGTCCATCTCCGCATTCACGCGGATGTCGGACGGCTTCAGGCCGAGCACGTCCGCGACCACCTGCGAGAGTACGGTGCGGTGGCCCTGGCCCTGCGGCACGGAGGCGACGTGCACCGTGACCGAGCCGACAGGATCGATGGCGATGGTGGCGGTGGCCTGCGCGCCATTCTTCGGTCCCGCCTTGTGCCGCTCGGCGGGGGTGAGGACGGTCGCGATATAGCCCATGTTGGAGACCGAGGGCTCCACCACGGCGGCATAGCCGATGCCGTAGATGCGGCCCTCTGCGCGGGCCTTCTCACGCCGGGCCAGAAGCTCTTCGAGATGGCCCGCCTGAAGGCCCAGCTCCAGCGTCTTCTGGTAGTCCCCGGAATCCAGCAGCGCGCCGGAGGCGGTGCGATAGGGGAAGGCATCCGTCGGCACGAGATTGCGGCGGATCACCTCCAGCGGGTCCAGCCCCAGCTCCACGGCGATGCGCTGCACCAGCCGTTCGAGTGCGAGATAGACCTGGGGGCCGCCGAAGCCGCGATTGAGGCCGGTGGGGCACTTGTTGGTCACCACCACGCGGTTGCTCACGGTGAGGTTCGCGATGTCGTAGGCGCCGGTGAGGTTGCCGTGCATCCGGTAGAGCGTCGCCGGCTCGGGCGCGCGCAGATGGGCGCCGCAATCCTCCACCTGATCGTAATCAAGCGCCGTGATGCGTCCCTCCGCCGTCACCGCGGCGGTCAGGGTGGTGGCGCGGTTGGTGGCGGAGACGGAGGCCATGAGGTGTTCGAGGCGGTCCTCGATCCACTTCACCGGCCGCCCGGACACCCGCGCCGCCACCGCGCCCAGCACGATGTAGGGGAAGATGCCCTGCTTGATGCCGAACGAGCCGCCGCTGTCGCGCGGCGTGCGCAGGCGCAGCCGATTGCCCGGCACCTTCAGCGCCCGCGAGATCACCGCATGGATGGAGAAGGGACCCTGGAAATTGGCGAGGACGTCATAGGCGTCCTCGTGCGGGTCATACTCGGCGACCAGCCCGTAGGTTTCGATGGGCGTGCAGGAATTGCGGGGGTAGCGCACCGAGATGGCGATGCGGTGCGCCGCCTCCGCGAAGGCCGCCTCCGGGTCGCCATAGCGGAATGTGCGGTCAGAGGCGATGTTGCGCGGGAAGCCGTCGTGCAGCAGCGGCGCGCCGTCTTCCATGGCGGCGAGCGGGTCCACCACGGCGGGGCGCATCTCGTAGCTGACCTCGATGAGGTCGAGAGCATCTTCCGCCACATAGCGGTCGTGCGCGACCACGAGGGCCACCGGCTCGCCGACGAAGCGCACGCGGTCCACCGCCATGGGCCAGCATTCCACCGGTGCCTTCACCCCCACCACGAGGGAGGTGGTGAGCTGCGCCACGTCCGCGCCGGTGAGCACGGCGACGACGCCGGGCAGCGCCCTGGCGGCGGTGGTGTCGATGGAGACGATGTCCGCATGGGCGTGGGGCGCCCGCAGGATCGCCATGTGAAGCGTGCCGGGCTTTACGCCCAGATCGTCCAGATAGCGGCCGCCGCCGGTGAGAAGGGCGGCATCCTCCACGCGCTCGATGGCGCGGCCGACCCATTCCCCCGCCTTGTCGTGCGGCGTATCCAGCATTCCGGCGCTTCCCTTATTCGCCCCGCGGACGCGGTGCGTTGTTGGCGGGGAAGGTGCCGGGCGCGGGCGGCGCGGGCCATGCCGAGCCGTCTCAGCTTTTACCGAGGAGTCTCATTCGACGTTGTGCGGTGCGGTGGGGAAGGCAGGGCGCCGAAATCTCGAAAGCCCTTATGCCGCATCAGCCTTTGGCGCGGGCGCGCCTCACATTGCGATGCGGGAGATGGCGCGGAATTCGCTCGGCGTCACGCCGGTATGATCGCGGAAGAAGCGGGTGAAATGGGAGGGGGCGGCAAAGCCGAGGCGCTCGCCGATATCGGTGAAGCTGTCGTCCTCGGCGGTCACGGCGGCCACCGCCGCCTCCACCCGCATCACGTTGAGATAGATGCGCGGCGGCACATTGGTGGAGGCCTCGAACAGGCGGAAGAAGTGGGCGCGGGACAGTCCTGCCTCCTTGGCGAGGCTTGTGGTGTCCACCTCCTCGGCGAGGTTGGCGCGCATCCCGTCCACGACCCGGCGGATGCGCCAGTCCATGCGGCGCTGGCCGTCCAGCGCGCGGATGGAGAAGCTGCGCCAGGGGGTGAAGCGCTCCACCACCGCGATCATCAGATCCGCCAGCAGCGCCTCGTGGACGGCCTTGGCGTCGGGCTCGGCCATCATGGCGGCGGCAAGATCATGGGTGAGGCGGTGGATGCGCGGCGACACCTCGCCTCCCGGCTGCTCGAAGAAGCCGGCGCCACCCGAGGCCACCCAGCCGGGGCGGAAGGTCTTCAGCCAGTCCGGCTCGATATAGAGGGCGAGGATGATGGTCTTCGGCCGGCTCGGATCATGCACATAGGCATGGGGCTCCCAGCCGTTCACCAGAACGCACGACCGGTCGGTGAGGGGAACTAGCCCCTCACCGACCGCGAATTGCGTGTCCGCGCCCTCGACCTTGAGGAGCACATGGCAGTGCGGATGCGCGTGGCGCACCAGCGGGCGGTCCATATCCAGAAGGGCGACCCGCCCGAAGGCCCCGTGCGCGATCCGGAGCGCGTTCGACATCCGGCCTCTTTCTCCGCTTAAGCTTTCGCCTTCCAGGGGATCAGCATCCGCTCGATCTCGTCGAGGATGACGGAGAAGACGAAGCCGAGCAGGGCAATAACCAACAGCCCCACATACATGGTGTCAACCGTCAGCACCTGCCAGGCGTTCCAGATCATGTAGCCGATGCCGTCGGAGGCGGCGACCATCTCCGAGATGGCGATGAGGATGAGGCCCATGCCCATGGCGAGCTTCACCCCGGCCATGATGGAGGGCAGCGCCCCCGGCAGCGCGATGGTACGGAACACCTGCCATCGGCTGGCGCGGTAGTTGTGGCCGACATCGAGGTAGATCTTGTCGATGTTGGCGACGCCCATCACGGTATTGATGAGGATGGGATAGAAGGCGCCCAGCGCCACCATCACCACCTTGGACATCTCGCCGAGGCCGAAGATGAGCAGCACGAGGGGCAGGATGGCGCTCTTGGGGATCGGGTAGGTGGCCGAGATAAGCGGATCGATGGCCGCGCGCAGCGGCTTCGAGATTCCCATGGCGAGGCCGAGGAACAGCGCCGGCACGCCTCCCAGCAGCATGCCGAGGAAGAGTCGGCGCAGGCTGGCCAGCAAGTTGGTCCACAATTCCCCCGAGGCGACGAGCGCGCCGAAGGTGTGGACGATGCTGGAGGGCGGCGGGAAGAAGCGGGCATCGATGAGCCCCATGCGCGCCGCCGCCTCCCACAGGCCGAGCAGGACGAGGGGCGTGAGAAGCCCGATGAAGCGTTCGCCGACGAGGC
Organism: Xanthobacter sp. DMC12; assembly: GCF_056314105.1. Taxonomy (NCBI): domain Bacteria; kingdom Pseudomonadati; phylum Pseudomonadota; class Alphaproteobacteria; order Hyphomicrobiales; family Xanthobacteraceae; genus Xanthobacter; species Xanthobacter sp. DMC12. Next base: position 572,958 of record NZ_JBQUYZ010000002.1, read on the forward strand.
CGGACCTTTTTGCCATCACTTGCCTCCCTCGGCATTCATGCGGGCGCGCTGCACCTCGTCGCGCAACTGCTCCCAGATGTGGAACACCAGATCGCCGTAGGCGGGATCGTGGCGCAGCTCCAGCACGTTGCGGGGGCGGGCGAAGGGCACGTCGATAATGGCCTTCTCGCGCCCCGGATTGGCGGTCATGATCATGATGCGGTCGCCCAGCGTCACCGCCTCGTCCACCGAATGGGTGATGAAGACCACGGTCTTCTTGGTGGCTTCCCAGATGCGCAGCAATTCTTCATGCAGCAGCATCTTGTTCTGCTCGTCGAGGGCCGAGAACGGCTCGTCCATGAGCAGGATTTCCGGATCGTTGGCGAAGGCGCGCACGATGGAGACGCGCTGGCGCATGCCGCCGGACAGCTGGTTGGGATAGCGGTCGCGGAAACGGTAGAGGCCGATGCGCTCCAGCCACAGCTTCACGCTCTCCGCCACGTCCTTCTCGGCGACGCCGCGCATCCTGAGGCCATAGGCGGCATTGTCGTAGACGGTCATCCAGGGAAACAGGCTGTCGCCCTGGAAGATCATGGAGTTTTCCGGCCGGCTCGGGTCCGTCCGGTTGAGCTTCATGGTGCCTTCGCTGACGCTCTCGAGCCCCGCGAGCATGCGCAGGAGGGTGGTCTTGCCGCAGCCCGAGGGGCCGACGATGACGAAGAACTGGCCCTGGGGGATGTCGAGGTCGATGCCGTCCACCGCCACGAAGCCGGACGATCCGAAGTATTTGCGCACGCCGCGCATGGAAATCTGCACCGGCGGCGCGGCTCCTGCAGGGTTCGGCTTCACGTTCAGCATGCTTACGACGGCCATGAATTCTTCCTCCGGATTCCGGATGGGGCGGCGCCGCACGGGCGCCGCGCGCGTCAGTCGCGCATCAGTTCTGGGCAGCCTTGTAAGGGCCGAGCGCCTTCAGGGTGTTTTCGGCGAACGAGGTGTCCACCACGTCGGAGACCTTGGCCGGGCGCTCGATGTAGCCATTCTCGGTGAAGAACTTGAGGTCTTCTTCCATGCTCGCCGTATCGACCTTGCCATCGGGGTCGATGCCGTTGGGGATCATGGTCTTGAACAGCTCGGCGTCCTTGAGGCCGGTGGTGCGCATGATGGTCTTGACGACCTCGTCGGCGCCCTTGCCGTCGAACTTTCCGCCCGCCGTGGCATCGTTGAAGATGCGGGCGGCCTTCACATAGGCATTCATGAATCGCTGGGCGACATCGCGGCGCTTGGCGATGAAGTCGCCGCCATACAGCAGCACGGCCACCTGCTGGTTGGGATAGCCGTCCACCACAAAGCGCACGGCGACGCCGTTGTTCACCGCCTGGGTCACCGAGGGCTCGGTGGTGATGGCGGCGTCGATGGCGCCGGTGGTGAAGGCGGCGATCTGCTGGGGATAGCCGATGTAATTGTGGTTCACGTCCTTGTAGGTGAGGCCCGCCTTGGCGAGGAGATGCGCCATCTTGGCATTGGTCGCCGCACCCGGGCCGACCGAGCCGACCCGCATGCCCTTGAGATCGGCGATGGTCTTCACCTTGCCAGAGTCCACCAGCTCCTTGCGGACCATGAGGGGCATGTAGTCGTAATGGACCGGGGTGGAGCCCTTGTCCGCCACCACCTTGATGTTGATGCCGCGGGCAGCGGCATTGTAGAGCCCGGCGGAGGAGGCGCCGGCGCCCACGTCGATCTGGCCCGAGCCGAGCGGGGCAACCATCTTTGGCCCGGAATCGAAGGCGATCAGCTCCACGTCGAGGCCTTCCTGGGCGAAGATGCCGCGCTCCACGCCGAGGTGGAACACCACGTCCGACACCACATTGTTGATGCCGACCTTCACCTTGTCGGCGGCCTGCGCGCCACCGGCCGCGGCGAAGGCGACGGCAAAGGCTCCGGCGCAGAAGAGGCGGCGGGTCGTCGTTTTGAACATCAAAAATTCCTCCCGGACTGGCGGCCGGTGCGCGGGGCGCCCGGCTTTTTGTGTTGGGGCGCGGACGGGTCCGCACTGCTTTGGGATCAGGAGACCTGGGCGACGATGCGAGCAAAGGCGGCGTTTGGGTCCTTCACCAGCGCCTCGGCAAGGTCGACGCTCTCCTCGCCCTTCACGCGGATGCGCCGGAAGGACAGGGGATCGTCTGAGAGCGGCGCGGTGGCATCGAGGCCCAGCTTTGCGCTGATGCCGGCCTCATCGGTGGAGGGATCGAGCTTGGAGCCGAGCGCGCCGGAAACGACCACCATGTCGCGGTCGGCCTGGAAGCGGGTCGCCACCGCCCACTCGATCTCGTCGGCGCTGGAGATGTCCACGTCCTTGTCCACGACGACCACTTGCTTCACGTCGTAGTGGCCGCCGAAGGCGCACAGGATGATATTCTTGGCCTCGCCCTCACGCTGCTTGTCGATCTTGACGACGAGGTGATAGCGGCAGGTGCCGCCGCGGGTGAGGCGGACGTCCAGCACGTTCGGGAAAGAGCGCCTGAGGTGCTGGAGCAGTGTGGCCTCGCGCGGCACGCCGCCGAGCACCAGATGCTCGAACGAGCCACCGACGATGGTGTGGTAGATGGGATGGCGGCGATGGGTCACCGCATCCACCTCGATCACCTCGCGGGCGGCGCGCGGGCCGTAATACTGCGGGAATTCGCCGAACGGGCCTTCCGGCTCGCGCACCTTGGGCAGGATGCGGCCTTCCACCACGATCTCGGCGGCCGCCGGCACGCGCACCGAATTGGTCTTGCACTTCACCACCTCGACCGGGCGGCCGAGGAGCGAGCCGGCGATCTCCATCTCGTCCTCGTCCAGCGCGCAGATGGCCTGCGATGCGAGGAGCAGCGCCGGGTGGGCGCCGATGACGATGGCGATCTCCAGCGCCTCGCCCGCCTCTTCCGCCATGCGGAAATAGGCGAGGGTGTGGCGCGGCAGCAGCAGGACGCCGATGCGGTTCGGCCCGCTGATCTGGCAGCGGTGGATGGAGACGTTCTGCACCCCGGTGACGGGGTTGCGCGCGACCAGCAGGCCCGCGGTGATGTAGGGGCCGCTGTCCAGCTCGTTGTGCGAGGGAATGGGCAGCTGGGCGAGGAGATCGACCTGCGTATGCACCACCTCCTGCACCGGGGCGGAGGTGACTTCCACGCACGGCGTGGGCTTCGCGGCGGCGGCGAGGAAGTGGGGCAGCAACTGGTCCTCGGTGACGCCGAGGCTAGCGGCCACCCACGCGCGCTGGGTGAAGAGGTTCACCACCACCGGCATGTCGTGCGCCTTGCCGTTCGCGCCCACGGGATGGGGGAACAGCACGGCCTTGTCACGCTCGGTGCGCTTGGCCACGGCGGCGAGATTGTCGGCCAGCGGCAGGTTTTCCCGCGCGACTGCCAGACGGCCATGCGCGGCGAGGTCGGCGAGCCAGGACCGCAGATCGGGGGGTGTCTGCGCGGCGGGACGGGGGCGGGGGTCCAACATGATCTCAGGTTCCGCTGGTCGGGACATTCGGGGGGTCAGCTGGCGGGCGCGATCTGGCGCAGGGGCGTCTTGCGGCGGCGGGGGCCGCTCTCCTCGCCCCAGCGGCGCACCGCGCCCACCTCGATGTCGAACAGGTCGAGCACCCGCCCGACCGTATGGTCGATCATCTCTTCGAGACTGGCGGGGCGGGAATAGAAGGCCGGCATGGGCGGGGAGATGATGGCGCCCATTTCGGAAACCTGCGTCATGGTGCGCAGATGGCCGGTGTGCAGCGGCGTCTCGCGGGCCATCAGCACGAGGCGGCGGCGCTCCTTCAGCACCACGTCGGCGGCGCGGCTGAGCAGGCTGGAGGTGACGCCGGACGCGATCTCGGACATGGACCGCATGGAGCAGGGCGCCACCACCATGCCCATGGTGCGGAACGAGCCGGAGGAGATGGCGGCGGCCATGTCGTCGTTGGAATGGCAGACGCTGGCGAGGGCCTTCACGTCCGCCACCTTGCGGTCGGTTTCGTGGGCCAGCGTGATCTCGGCGGTGCGCGACATCACGAGATGCGTCTCGATGCCGGCGGCGCGCAGAAGCTCCAGCATCCGGACGCCATAGATCACGCCGGAGGCGCCGGAGATGCCGACGATGAGACGCTTGTGATCCTGCATGGCATCTCCTCCGCGCTGCCGCACGTGTGGCCGGGCCGGACGGGAGATGTGGAGAAAGGCAAGACGCATCATTCGGGCGCGCTGCGCCCGTCCTTGCCGACGATCCCTCCCCGCCACGGGCCGTTTCGACCTTCTGGGCGACGGCTCCATGAGCCGGTTATCGAGTCATAGACAAAGGTCGTAATCACTGCAAATAATGAATGATTATCGGCGCTATCATTAGCGCTGATTTCAGGCGTGGCCGCGAAGGACAATCGGCGATGGACCTCAGGCAGATGCAGTATTTCCTGTGCCTCGCGGAGACCGGCAACGTCACCCGCGCGGCCCGCCAGCTCAACATCGTGCAGCCGGCGCTCAGCATGCAGATCGCGAAGCTCGAAGCCGAGTTCGGCAAGAAGCTGTTCGACCGCACCGCGCACGGCGTCTCCACCACCCCGGCGGGGGAGGCGCTGGCGCGGCTCATCTCGCCGATCGTGCGGGACGTGGAGCACGCCATGCAGGAGATGGCGCGGCTCGACGGGCGGGTGTCGGGCCGCGTGGTGGTGGGGCTCATCACCTCGGTGGCGCAGAGCACGCTGGCCAACTCCTCCGCCACCGTCGCCGCGCGTTATCCGGACGTGGAATTCTCCGCCTGCGAGGGCTACACCGAGACCATGATGGATTGGGTGACGACGGGCCAGCTCGACCTCGCCATCATCAACGTGCCGCGGCAGAAGAGGGGCCTCGCCTCCCAGCACATCCTTGACGAGGAGATGGTGTTCGCCGCGCGCACCGATGCACCCCTCACCGTGCCGGCCAGCCTCGGCTTTGCCGATCTCGGCGGGCTGGATCTGGTGCTGCCCTCCAAGCGCCACGGCCTGCGCGCCATCCTCGAGGCGCAGGCGGCCGAAGCGGGGATCGAGCTGAAGCCGCGCATCGAGATCGACACCCTCTCCGCCATCTGCGAAGTCGTGGCGACCACGGACCTCGCCACCGTGCTACCCACCATCGCCCTGCATCAGGTGCTGGCGGCGGGACGGGTGCGCGGGCATCGCTTCGCCACCCCGCTCACGCGCTCCATCGCCGTCGTGCATCATCCGCGCCGAGCCATCTCGGCGGCCGCCCATGCGGTGGTGGAGGTGATCCGGCAGGATCTGGTGGATGCCGCCACCTCAGCCGCCACCTTCGTGCGCGCTGCGGCGCCGGTGCCGCCCGTGAGGCGGCGGGGACGGGGCAAGATCATCTAGGCTGATTGCTTCGATAATTCATAATTATTTGCAGTGATGAGCGCCTGCGCTCTACCACAGCGGGAACGAGACAAGACGAGGAAACGCCATGGCAAACGTGGCAAGAGAACGGGGCGTGAGCGCCGGAACCGTTCCGCCGACTGCCGCTCCTGCGGCCGCCTGGGGCGCCGGGTCCGGCACCAGCGCCGCCGCGCGGCTGAAGCAGCGGATGCCGACGCTGGACTATCTGGACCGCGCGGCCCGCCGCCGCATTCCCCGCTTCGCCTACGACTTCCTCGAAGGCGGCACCGGCGCCGATGTGGGCATCGCCGAGAACCGCGCGGCGCTGGATGCCGTGAAGCTGGTGCCGCGCTATGGCAGCCCCGGTCCGGTGGATTGCGGCGTGGATCTCTTCGGCACGCGCTACAGCGCGCCCATCGGCATCTCGCCGGTGGGCGTGGACGGGCTGGTCTGGCCCGGCGCCACGCAGCTCCTCGCCAAGGCGGCCGCGAAGGCACGCATTCCCTATGTGGTCGGAACCCTTGCCAGCGCCTCCATCGAGGAGGTGGCGGCGCTCGCCGGCGACTGCACCTGGTTCCAGCTCTACGGCTTGCCGGGGCGCGACCATCTCGTGACGCTCGATCTGGTGCGCCGGGCGGAGGCGGCCGGGGCCCGTGCCCTTGTCGCGACACTGGATGCCCCCGTGCGTTCCAAGCGTCCGCGCGACCTTAACAACGGCCTCGTCGTGCCCTTCCGCACCACGGCCCGCACCGTGCGCGACGTGGCGCTCGCCTGGCCGTGGGCGCTGGCGCTGGCGAAGGCCGGCACGCCCCAGTTCGCCAACATGGCGCCCTATGTGGAAGCGCCCGCGACGTTGCCCAAGACCGCCGGCTTCGTGCAGGGCGAGATCAAGGGGACGTTTTCCTGGGAGGCGGTGAAGCGCCTGCGCGATGCCTGGCCGCGCGCGCTGGTGATGAAGGGCATCCTGCACCCCGCCGATGCGGAGATGGCGATTGCCATCGGCGTGGACGGCATCCTCGTTTCCAATCATGGCGGCCGCCAGCTCGATGCGGCACCCGCGGCCATCGACGTTTTGCCCGCCATCGCGGCGGCTGTCGGAAGTCGCGCCACCGTCCTCTATGACAGCGGCATCCGCTCCGGCCTCGATGTGGCCCGCGCGCTGGCGCTGGGGGCGACCAGCACCTTCTGCGGCCGCGCCTTCCTCATCGGTCTCGCCGGCATCGGCGACGGCGGCGCGGACTATGTGGCGGAGATGCTCACCGAGGAAGTGCAGGTGGCCATGGGCCAGCTCGGCGTGCGCGACCTCGCCGCGCTCAAGGGCGTGGAGCGCCGGCACGCGGCCGCCTTCGCGTTCCAGCCGTGACGGCCCATCCCGACGCCGCGGTCCTCGACCGCCTCCGTCAGGCGGTGGGTCCCGCCGGCGTGCTGGAGAGCCCGGCCGATACCGAGCCCTTCCGCACCTCCTTCGGCGCCACCTTCCACGGCGCTGCGGCCCTCGTGCTGCGCCCGGCTTCCACGCAGGAAGTGGCCGACGTCGTGCGCCTCTGCGCCGCGGCGCGCATCTCCATCGTGCCACAGGCCGGTAATACCGGCCTTGCCGGCGGTGCCCAGCCGGATGGCTCGGGCACGGCCGTGATCCTGAGCGTCGACCGCATGCGCAAGGTGCGGACGGTGGATATGGCCAACGACACCCTCACCGTGGAGGCGGGCGTGACGTTGGCCGAGGTGCAGGCGGAGGCGGAGCGGGTGGACCGCCTGTTCCCGCTCACTCTCGCCTCGGAAGGCTCCTGCCGCATCGGCGGCAACCTCGCCACCAATGCCGGTGGCACACAGGTTCTGCGCTATGGCAACATGCGCGCGCTCGCGCTCGGGTTGGAGGTGGTTCTGCCGGACGGGCGCATATGGGACGGCCTGCGCGGCCTTCGGAAAGACAATGCGGGCTACGACCTGAAGCAGCTCTTCATCGGCTCGGAGGGCACGCTCGGGATCATCACCGCGGCGGTGCTGCGCCTGTTTCCCCGCCCGCGCGCCACGGCGACCGCGATGGCCGCCATCCCCGATCCGGCGGCGGCCATCGCGCTGCTGGGGCGGGCGAAAGCGCGGCTGGGGGACAGCCTCTCCGCCTTCGAGCTGATGCGCGCGCCGAGCCTCACCCACGCCATCGCCGCCGTGCCGGGCCTCGTCGCGCCCTTCGCTGAGGCGCACCCGTGGGTGCTGCTGGTGGAGGCCAGCGCGCAGGAGGGCGGCGAAAGCCTCGCGGCAGGGCTGGAAGCGCTGCTCGGCGAGGGGCTGGAGGACGGGCTTGTCCTCGATGCCGTCATCGCCGCCTCCGGCGCGCAGCGGTGCAATCTCTGGGCGCTGCGCGAGGCCCAGGCGGAGGCGCAGGCCCATGCGGGCAAAGGCGTGAAGCACGACATCAGCGTGCCCGTCTCCGCCATCCCCGCCTTCGTCGAACGCGCCGATGCGGCGCTGGACGCACGCTTTCCCGGCATCCTGCCCTTCACCTTCGGCCATGTGGGCGACGGGAACCTGCACTACAATCCGGTGATGCCGGCCGACTGGACCGAGGAGCAGCGCCGAGCGTGCGCTGGCGAGATCAACCGCATCGTCCATGACGTGGTGGCGGATTTCGGCGGTTCCATCAGCGCGGAGCACGGCCTCGGCCAATTGCGCGTCGCAGAGGCCGAGCATTACAAGTCCGCCGTGGAACTGGATTTGATGCGCGCCGTGAAGGCGGCCCTCGACCCGCACGGCCTCATGAACCCCGGCAAGGTGCTGCGGGTGCGTTAGAGCACGCGCCGATCTAATTGCATCGCAATCAGATCGGATAACGCGTTCGCTTGCCTAGAGTTAGATGGCGGCGGCGATGGCGCGCACCGCGGCTTTTTCCTCAGGCGTGGCCGGCCGGCCGGCGAAGGACGCCACCACCTGCGTCATGGCGGCAATGGCGAGGGCTGGCGCATCGACCCCGGCGGGTGCGGGCGTGCCGGCCGAGAGCGTGCCCAGTTCCTCCAGTTCGATGATCTCGGCGGCGATCTCGGCGGCCTGCACCTGACTGCGCAGCTTCGGTGTCCGCTCGTCCGGCGCGGGGCTGGGGCCTGTCTTCAGGCGGCGGCGCACGGCGCGCAGCGCCTTCACCACCTCGCTGTGCCACGCCGCCACGTGCGCCCGCGCCGTGGCGATATCGGCGGCGCCGACGTCCCTCCGCAGGATGGCTCCGCGCCAAGCGGCGAAGAGGAGGATGTTGACGTCGATTCCGGCGCTGTCCTGCAGGGCGAGGCAGGCCGGCGGCACGCCTTCGCGGCCATAGAGGGCGAGGGCGAAGTCCTTCAGGGTGGGGGTCTCGTCCGCCATCGTCGCGCCCTCTCTCGTCGGCTCCGCAGGCTTAAGGGAGGCGGGGGGACGGCGCAATTCATCCGCATTGCCGGACCAGCGGAAGGCTGCTTCACTCCGCCGGGACGGAGGCGCGCCCATGCCCGGTAACGAGATTTCCCCGAAGACCTTCGTGCTCGTCCACGGCGCGTGGCACGGCGGCTGGTGCTGGCGCGACGTGGCGGACCTGCTGCGCGCCCGCGGCCATCACGTGTTCGCACCCACCTTCACCGGCCTCGGCGAGCGGCGCCATCTCATTAGCCCCGACATCAGCCTCGCCACTTTCGTCGCCGATGTGGCCGGGGTGATGCAGGCGGAGGAGCTTGAAGACATCATCCTCGTCGGCCACAGCCATGGCGGGGCGGTCATTAGCGGTGTGGCGGACGCCATGCCGGAGCGCATCCGCGCCCTCGTCTATCTCGATGCCACCATCCTCCAGAACGGCGAGAGTGCCTTCGGCGTGCTTCCGGCGGAGGTGGTGGAAGAGCGGCGCCGCAGGGTGGCGGCGGCGGGTGGCATCGCCATGCCGGTGCCTGATGTGACGGCCTTCGGCATCCCCGTCGACCATCCCCGCGCCGACTGGGTGCGCCGTCGCCTCACGCCCCATCCGGTCGGCTCCTACGAGAGCCCGCTCGCGCTGGCCCATCCTGTCGGCAATGCGCGGCCTTGTACCTACATCTCTTGCACGGACCCACTCTATCTGCCCATGGAGCCGGCGCGGGCCTATGCGCGGCAGGCCGGCTGGACTTTCATCGAGATGCCAACCGGCCACGATGCCATGGTGCTGGAGCCGGATGCGCTGGTGGCGATGCTGGAAGGCGTGGGCTGAAGCCTCAATACTTCAGCTTGGCGTAATAAGACGTCGCCGCCGCCGCCCGCGCCTCGCCCAAGGTGCGGATGCCGCGTGCGCGGAGCAGGGGCAGCAGCTTCAGGAAGATGTCCGCCGTCACCAGCGCATCGCCCAAGGCCGTGTGGCGGCCGGAAACGGTGACGCCGAGGCGGCCGGCGATGGCTTCCATGCTGTGGCTCTCCTCGCCCGGATGGGCAAGGCCGGCAAGGAGCAGGGTGTCCAGCACCGGCTGGTCGAAGGCGACGCCGCTCGCCTCTTCCTTGAGGGTGAGGAAGCGCATGTCGAAGGCGACGTTGTGGCCCACGAGGACCGTCTCGGCCGCGAAGGCGTGGAAGGCGGGCAGCACCTCGCCTATGCGGGGCTTGCCGCGCACCATCTCCGGCCGGATGCCATGCACCGCGATGCCCGCCTCCGGGATGGAGCGGCCGGGGTCCACCAATTGGTCGAAGCATTCGCTGCCGAGGATGCGGCCGTTGACGATACGGGTGGCGCCGATCTGGATGATCTCGTCGCCGCCGGCCGGGTCGAGGCCGGTGGTCTCGGTGTCGAACACCGTATAGGCGAGGTCGCTCAAGGCGCGGTCGTCGCTGGCGTGGCTGCCGGCGCTGGCGGCGAAGAGATCGAAATCGAAATAGGCCGGCCGGCTCTCCGCCGGGGCCTGCGCCTCGGCATGGCCCTCGGAGGCCGCCGGCAGCAGGAAGCGGAAGCAGGCGCCGGTGCCGGTCCGCGCGCGCTCCAGCCAGAGTTCCCCGCCGTGCCGCTCCACCACATCGCGGACGCAGAGCTGGGAGGCGCCCATGGGCGTGCCCGGCCAGCCGGCGCCACCCGCCGCCGCATGGGCATCGGCGAAGGCGAGGTCCAGATGCACCCGCCCGCCGGCCGGTGTCAGGCGCAGCGCGAAGGTGGGATCGGCCCCGCCCTCGGCCTCCGCCACCCGGGCGGCAAGGAAGGCGAGGGCGCCGATGAGGGCGAAGCTGTCCACGCTCAGCCAGATGGTCGCGTCCACATCGTCCGTCGCGACGGCATGGCCGGTATCAGCGGCGATGCGGCGGGCGGCGGCGGCGGCAAGGTCGGCGCCCAGCATGTCCTGCAGCGGCCAGCTCCGGCTCGTGCCGCTCGTGGCGTCGGCGGCGAGCGAGAGGCGCGTGCCGAGCCCCATCACCTCGTCACGGACCACCGCCTGGAACCGCTCGCGGTCGGGCGCGTCGAGGTCGGGATAGTCCAGCATGTCGAGGGCCGCCTGCATGGCGGCGAGCGAGGCGCGGGCGGATTCGTTGAGGTCGACGAGGGTTCGGTCCTGCCGGGCGCGGGCTTCGTATTCGTCGGTGATGTCGTCGAGCAGCAGCACGAAACCGGTCACCGCGCCCCCCGCCTCGGCCCGCACGGGCGCGAGCAGCACGCGCACCAGATGGCCCAGCGGCGTGGTGGTGACGAAGCGGGCGGAAGGCCGCGCCTCGCCCCGGCCCATCAGCCGCTCCACGGTCTCGCGCGCATGGTCCATCAGCGCGCGGTCGATGACGGTGTGGATGGAGCGGCCGAGGCCGATGGGATCGGCGCTGACTCCTTCGCCGGTCCCCGACGTGCGGAACAGGCGGCGGAAGAGGGTGCGGGCGCGGGCGTTGTAGAGGAGGATGCGGCCTTCGAGGTTCAGCACCACCACGGACTGCTCCAGCTCTGCCATCAGGGCGGCGAGCTGGTCGCGCTGGAAGGCGACGTCGCGGCTCGCCTCGGCGACGAGCCGGGCCATGTCGTCCTGAAGCGCGCGGCGCTGGGCGGCGAGATCGTTCACCGCCTCGGCGAGCGCCCTGAGGCCCGCCGGGCCGAAGGCGGGAACCGGAGGCGCGGAAGGATCTCCCGCCAGCACCCGCGCCGCATCGGCGAGCCGGGCCGGCGTCTCCACATGGGCCGTGTAGAACCGCCGCGCGAGCAGGCCGGCGCCGGCGGAGAACAGCACCCACCACAGCACCAGAACCATGCCGTGGCTCTCCACCACCGGGGCGAGGGCGCCGAGAAGCGCGGTGCGCGCGGCCCCATCCAGCGCCATCAGCAGGAAGTCGGCGCCCAGCACCAGCCACAGCGCAAGAGCGAGCCCCGGCAGCACCGTGGCCAGAACGGCACCCGTCCCCCGCGGCAACCTCATGCAGGAAGGCTCCCGGCGGGCGGCTCGGCCAGCATGTCCTTCACCTTCTGCATCAGCTCGCGGGTGGAGAAGGGCTTTGTGACATAAGCGTCCGCCCCCGCGCCGACGCCGCGGGCCATGTCAGTCTCGCGGCCCTTGGCGGTGAGCATGACGATGCGGGTCGAGCGCACCTCGGCGTCCGCCCGCACCGCTTCGCACACGTCGAAGCCGCTCATGCCGGGCATGGTGGCGTCCAGCAGCACGAGGCGGGGATGCTCGCGGCGGATGGTCTCCAGCGCCTCGCGCCCGTCGCGGGCCACCAGCACGGCGAAGCCCTCGCGCTTCATCATGAATTCCAGCGAGACGACGATGTTGGGCTCGTCATCGGCAATGAGCACCTTGGCCCCCTGGGGGCAGGGCGCGGGCGTCGGGCCCGTCTCCACTGCGATCTCCCTGTCCATGGCGTTTCCTCCTCACATGGTGTCTTCGGCTTCTGCCGAGGTTTTTTCTGTTAAGGCGTCTGCTCCCCGGGGCCGGAGCGGGAGCCGGAAGGCGAAGCATGCGCCTTTCCCCTCCCGTTGATCCAGCCAGATCTTTCCGCCGAAATGATCCACGATCCGGCGGCTGATCGGAAGCCCGAGCCCGGTGCCGGGCGGCCGGCTCAGGGCATCGCCGCCCTGGCGGAACTTCTCGAAGATGGTGTCGCGGTCGGCGGGCGGTACGCCGGGGCCGTTGTCCTCCACCTGCACTTCGAGGCCCTCGGCATCGGGGATGAGCCGCACGTCGATGCGCCCGGCTTGCGCGGGGACGAATTTCGCGGCGTTGGAGATGAGGTTCAGCATCACCTGGGTGAGGCGGTCGGGATCGGCCTTGAGGAGCGGTACCGCGTCGGGGGCGGTGAGCACAATCGTGGCGCCTTTGGTGCGGGCCAGCTCCGATGTGGCCTTCACCGCGTCGGCGACCAGGGTGCGCAGGTCCACATCCGTGCTGTGCCACTCGGCATGGCCCGATTCGATCTTCGCCATGTCCAGCACCTGGTTGACGAGCCGGCCCAGCCGCTCGCTCTCCCCCACGATGATGCGCAGGAAGTCTTGTTGCTGCTCGCCCTCCATGTCCGGCGTGTCCAGCATGAGTTCGGACAGGGCGCGGATGGCGGTGAGGGGCGTGCGCAGTTCGTGGGTCACGGACGACATGAAGTCGTCCTTCAGTTCGTCGAGCGTGCGCAACTGGGCATTGGCGGCGGAGAGCTCGGCGGAGGCGATCTCCAGCGAGCGGGATTTCTCCTCCAGCGCGCGGGCGTAGACGCGCAACTGGGAGGCCTCGTTCAGGATGTCCATCACGTCGCCGGCATTGAGCGGCTCCTCGTCCGCCACCGCCGCCACCAGCACGCGAGCGGAGGCGGAGCCGACCGCGCCGGCGATGCGGCGCTCCACGATGTCCACGAGACGGGCATCGGCGGTGAGGTCCGCCACGTCGCCGGTTCCGCGCTCGCGGGCGTGCGCCTCGAAGATCTGGCGGGCGGCCTCCGCGCCCAGCAGGCGGCGGGCCAGGGCTTCGAGGTCGGCGCGCCGGGCCCGCCCGCGCCAGAAGACGGGATCGGCCGCACTGCGGCCGCGGGCGAAGACGTCCACGAACAGCAGCGCCTGGCTCGCCTCCCGCCCGGACGGCGCACGCCACAGCGATAGCCCCACATAGAGCACGCCGTTGACGAGAAGGCTCCAGAATAGGGCGTGGGAGAGGTTGTCGAGGCCGGAGAGGCCGAACAGCCGTTCGGGCGCCAGGGCAGCGATGCCGAACGGGCCGTGGGTGAGGAAGGCGCCGTCCATCCAGCCGGATTTCGCCACCGAGGGCAGCATCAGCGTATAGGCCCACACCGCGAAACCGCCGAGCAGCCCGCCCAACGCACCGAGGCGCGTAGCGCCGCGCCAGTACATGCCGCCCAGCAGCGCCGGTGCGAACTGCGCCACCGCCGCGAAGCTGATGAGGCCGATGGAGACCAGCGCATAGGCCTCCCCCGCCACGACGAAATAGAGATAGCCGAGCAGCAGCACGCCGAGGATGGCGGCGCGGCGGATGTTGAGGAGGAGGCGGGTGAGGTCGCCCCCGTCGGCGCGGATGAGCTTCAGGCGCAGCAGCGCCGGCATCACGAGGTCGTTGCAGACCATGGTGGAGACGGCGATGGTCTCGACGATCAACATCCCCGTCGCCGCCGAGAGCCCGCCCACATAGGCGATGAGCGCGAGGCCGCCCGCCCCGTGCGCCAGCGGCAAAGTGAGGACGAAGGTCTCCGGGTCCGCGCCCTTGCCCAGCAGCACGAGGCCGCCCAGTGCGAGGGGCAGGACGAAGATGTTGATGGCTAGGAGGTAAGCCGGGAACACCCACGCGGCGCGCTTGAGGTGTCGCTCGTCCACGCACTCCACCACCATCATCTGGAACTGGCGGGGCAGCAGCAGCACCGACAGGCCGGAGAGCAGCGTGAGGCTGAACCATTGCGCCCAAGCGAAATTGCCTGCGCCCGAGAGGGTGAGCAGCCCTTTCACCCCCGGCAGCGCCGAGGCGCGCGCCCACACATCGGCGAAGCCGCCGAACAGGCCGTAGGTGACGAAGGCGCCCACCGCGAGGAAGGCCACGAGCTTGACGAGGGATTCCGCCGCCACGGCCGCCACCATGCCCTCGTGGCGCTCGGCGCTGTCGAGGTGGCGGGTGCCGAACAGGATGGTGAAGAGCGCGAGGGCGAGCGCCACCAGTAGCGTCCCGTCCTGCCACCAGCTCGGAGCCGCCGCCTGCGCGCCGGGCGTCGTGAGCACCGTGTAGCCGGCGGAAACGGCCTTCAATTGCAACGCGATATAGGGGACGATGCCGACCACGGTGATGAGCGTCACCACCGCCGCCACCAGCGGGCTCTTGCCATAGCGGGAGGCGATGAAATCGGCGATGGAGGTGATGCGGTAGGTCTGGGCGATGCGGATCATCTTGCGCACCACCACCCACGCCACCAGCATCACCAGCGTGGGGCCGAGATAGATGGGCAGGAACCAGACACCCGTGGTCGCCGCGCGGCCGATGCTGCCGAAATAGGTCCAGGCGGTGCAATAGACCGCCAAGGACAGGCCGTAGACCCACGCATTGCCGATGAGCGAGCGGCCCTCCCGCGCGCGCCGGTCGGCGAAGGCGGCGATGGCGAACAGCGCCGCGAGATAGAGCGCGGCGGCGCCGATGACGAGGGCGGGGGAAAGGGCGAGCGGTGCGGGGGTCATCACGCCGCCTCAGGGCTCGTCCGGCTTGGCCGGGAGGAGGGGGGAGGCCGCGCCGGACCCGTGCCGCTCGCTGAGGACGGCCAGCGCCGCGATCAGCGCGCCCCAAATGGCGAACAGCGCCACCGGCAGCAGCGGCAGGCCGAAGACAGTGGCCTCCGTGTCCCATACCGCCAGCAGGGGGAAATTGAAGGCGAGCGCGCCCAGCGCCGCCAGCGCGACCAGAACCTGACGGTCCGGTCCTTGGCGGGCCGGTCTTGGGCGGACCGGTCCTGGGCGGTCCGGCCCGCGTCCGTCCGGCTGCTCGGTGGACTCTGCGGAACCGCGGCCGGGGCTCATAGCGCGTCGAACCGGTAGTGGCGGGAAAGCCATTGCTTGAAGCCGCGCACGATGGCGAGGGCCTCCTTCAGCGCCTGCCGGTCCAGAGTGCCGAGGTCGGCGAGGCGGAGCGCATTGCTGGGCGATCGGCCGTCCGCGATCTGCCTGAGATTGCTGGACAGCTTCATGCCCATGAACAGGCGCAGCGCATCGGTGAGATCGCGGGCGAAGCCCTCCTCCATGTGCCCGGCCGCCACCAGAGCGGCGAGCCGGTCGGCGGTGCCGAGCGCGGTGATGCGATGCTCCAGCGCCAGGGCCCGCACGCCGTGGACGAGGGGGAAGATGCCGAGCTTCTTCAGGTCCACCTCGGCCGCGCCCCGCCCCGTGAGGCCGGGCAGGCGGCTCCACCAGCTCGCGCCGTCGCCGAAGCGCTCCACCGCCTGGGCGAAGCGGGCGAAATAGCCGTGGTCGCCCATCATCAGGAAGTCCACATGCGCCCGCGCCGCCGCGAGCAGGGACGCATCGCCCGCCACCGCCACCGCATCGAGGAAGATGGCGAGGTTCATGGGGCCATCGGCGACGCTGCCGTGGATCCAGTCCTTCAGCGTCTCCTTGAAGGCGGAAACGGGCTGGCACCAGGTGGGCCGGCTGAGCATCACCCCACCGGGGCAGGGCGGATAGCCGAAATCGATCAGCGCCGCGGTGAAGCGCGCGGTGATGCCGTCGAGCCCTTCGAAGACGAAGCCGTCGGCGAGGATCAGGCCGTTGTCCTGGTCGGTCTTGATGATCTGCTCGCCGCGTCCCTCGCTGCCCATGATAACGAGGCAGGACTGGGCACGCAGCTCTTCCGGCGCCAGAATTTCCCACAGGCGGCGGAACACCTGCCGGTTCAGCTCGCCCACCAGCGCCGCGATCACCTCCACCCGCACCCCGTCGGCATTGAGCACGGCCACCATGCTGTCGATCTGGCGGGCGGCGGCCTTCAGTTCGTCGAGACTCGCCGCGTGGGCTGCCTCAAGGGCGATGAGGTGGGAATGGTTGGCGACGAAGGCCATCAGGTCGAGCTGGCCGAGCACGCCGACGATGCCGTCGCCTCCCGTCGCCCGTCCGCCGCCCGCGCGCACGAGCAGGCGGTGGATGCGGTGGCGCAGCATCAGGATGAGCGCCTCGAACAGCTCGGCGTCGGGCGCGATGCACCAGGGCTCGAAGGTCGCGACCTCGCGCACCGTCAGAGCAGAGGGGGGCGTGTCGCGGGTGAGCGCATCGCGCAGGTCGGTGGTGGTGAAAATACCGATGCGATCGCCGTCGCGCACCACGGCCTCGCTGAGGCGGCGGGCGGAGAGGTCGCGGCAGAGGGTGACGAGGTCGGTCGCCCCGTCCACGAAGAAGGGCTTGCGCAGATAGACATCGCGCACCCGCGAGGTCATGAGCGAGACCAGCTCGCGCCGGTCGCGCTCCGACGGCGAGGCCCGCCCGGGGGCGGGCGGGCCGGACGCTGCGGGGGCGTCCTCGGGACCGTGGGGGTTTGCGCCCCGGGCCGTGGCGGCCCGGGGTTCGTTCTCCCGGCGGTCCCCGTTCGGGGGGCCGGTCATGTCGTCCGGCCGTGGCATGGTTTCAGCCTAGCACGGGGTCAGTGCCCCGAGGCCTCCGCCGCGCCGATGCCCGTCTCCGAGCGCACTTCCTGCGCCGGGAAGCCGGCCCGGTCGATCTTCGCCCGCTGGCTGTGGTCGAGGATCGAGAACAGCCAGATGCCGACGAAGCCGAGCGTCATGGAGAACAGCGCGGGCGACGTGTAGGGGAACGGCGCCGAGCCGGCCGGGTTGCCCAGCGTGGCTTCCCACACCGACGGCGACAGCACGGTCAGCACCACCGAGGACAGAAGCCCCAGGAAGCCGCCGATCACCGCGCCCTTGGTGGTGCAGTCCTTCCACAGCACCGACATGAACAGCACCGGGAAGTTGGCCGAGGCGGCAACCGCGAAGGCCAGCGACACCATGAAGGCGATGTTCTGCTTCTCGAAGGCGATGCCGAGCAGCACCGCGAGGATGCCGAGGCACAGCGTGGTGATGCGGGACACCTTCAGCTCGGAGGCGCTGTCGGCCTTCCCCTTCTTGATGACCGTCGAGTAGAGGTCGTGGGACACCGCCGAGGCACCGGACAGCGTGAGGCCGGCCACCACCGCGAGGATGGTCGCGAACGCCACCGCCGAGATGAAGCCGAGGAACACGTTGCCGCCGACCGCATGGGCGAGATGCACCGCGGCCATGTTGTTGCCGCCCTGCAGCGCGCCCTTGGCGTCCAGGAACTCGGGGTTCGTGAGCACGAAGGTGATGGCGCCGAAGCCGATGATGAAGGTGAGCAGGTAGAAGTAGCCGATCCAGCCCGTTGCCCACATCACCGACTTGCGGGCTTCCTTCGCGCTCGGCACGGTGAAGAAGCGCATGAGGATGTGCGGCAGGCCGGCGGTGCCGAACATCAGCGCCATGCCGAACGAGATGGCCGAGATCGGGTCCTTGATGAAGGAGCCGGGGCCCATGATGGACTGGCCGGCGGCGGCAGCTGCGGCCGGCGTGGTGCCGGGCTTGGCGGCGGCAAGGTTGGTCTTCACCTCGACGGCGGCGGCGAACATCTTCTCCGGGGAGAAGCCGTAGCGCCACAGCACCATGACGGCCATGAAGGTCGCGCCGCCGAGCAGCAGGCAGGCCTTGATGATCTGCACCCAGGTGGTGGCGGTCATTCCGCCGAACAGCACGTAGATCATCATCAGCGCGCCGACGATCACCACCGCGATCCAGTAGTCGAGGCCGAACAGCAGCTTGATGAGCTGGCCGGCGCCCACCATCTGGGCGATGAGATAGAAGGCCACCACCACCAGCGTGCCGGAGGCGGCGAACACGCGCACCGGGGTCTGGGCGAAGCGGAAGGCCGCCACGTCGGCGAAGGTGAACTTGCCGAGGTTCCGGAGGCGTTCTGCCATCAGGAAGGTCAGGATCGGCCAGCCCACGAGGAAGCCGATGGAGTAGATCAGGCCGTCATAGCCCGAGGTCATCACCGCGGCCGAGATGCCGAGGAACGAGGCGGCGGACATGTAGTCGCCGGCGATGGCGAGGCCATTCTGGAAGCCGGTGATGCCACCGCCCGCGGTGTAGAAGTCGGCCGCCGACTTGGTCTTCGCGGCCGCCCACTTGGTGATGTAGAGCGTGCCCATCACGAACACCACGAACATGGTGATCGCGGTCCAGTTGGTGGCCTGCTTGTCGGCCTGCCCGAGGTCGCCGCCGGCGGCGAGCACCAGCGAGGGGGCGAGGACGAGCGCGGCTGCCGCGCCGATCGCGAACGCGCGGCGGGCGAAAGAGGTCGGGAGCGTCGCGTTCACTTGAGCGCCTCCTGCTTGATCTTCTCGGAGAGCGCGTCGAACTCGCCGTTTGCGCGGCGGACGTAGATGGCGGTGATGATGATGGTGAACACGATCACGCCGAAGCCGATCGGAATGCCCCAGGTCATGACGCCGTCGCCGATGCGCGCGGCCAGCACGTCCTTGCGGAAGGCGATAAGCAGGATGAAGCCGTAGTACACGACCAGCATCGCCAGGGTGAGAATCCACCCGAAGCTTGAACGGCGCGCTTTCAGCGCCTTGTAATTGGGATCGGCCGCAATGCGTGCGGCCACGGATGTTTCCATGGGTCGCCCTCCCTGAAAGCCCGCGGTACCCGTGGGCCCCGGTTGTTATCTTCGTGATCGACCTTGGCCTGGACCGGCCTCGTCACCTTGCACTCTGTATCAGAGCCGATGCCGCGCGCTAGTTGAGGAAACCCCGTACTTTCGGCCATACGCCAAATGTATTGTGCAGTGCGCCGACTACCCGGGTGACGACCGCGGGAATCAATGATCTGCAAATGTTTGGCATCGATCTTGACGTTTTATTACGTGGGGATCGGGCCAGTTTTCCGGGCAGGAAGCGTCGTTGTTGCGCGAGCAAGGCGCCTAATACTTTCGGGTGAAAGGCGCGACGCCTTAAACTTTCGTTGTAAGTATGACGTAGGGGAATGGGTTGGGGTGCGTCGGGTCGCCGATGCGACGAGTTCCCGCCGCCCTCCGATCAGGCCGGGAGGAGACGGCGGAACAGGGCGGATGGCCCCGTCACCGCCGGCCCTGGCCCAGGAAGGTTTCCGCGAACCAGCGGTCCAGCGTCATGGGCGGCTCCTGCTGGGGCGGGGGCGCCGGCATCTGGCCCACCACGGCCGAGGGGCGGTCGTCCGGCATGTCGGCCGGCGGCAGGTAGGTGCCGCCCGGCTGGCCATAGCCATTGCCGCCGAAGCCGTACGACCTGAGGCCGCCCGGAAGCTCCGCCACCGGCACGCCCTGGTGCGCCGCCTTCATGACGCGGCTCCACACCTCCACCGGCAGATTGGCGCCGGAGGCCTTCTTGGTGGGCGAGGAATCATCGTTGCCGAGCCACACCGCCGTCACGTACTTGGCCGTGTATCCGACGAACCAGGCGTCGCGGTAATCCTGCGATGTGCCGGTCTTGCCGGCGGCCTCCCAGCCCGGCAGGTCGGCGCGGCGCGCGGTGCCGGTGGACAGCGTCTGGGTCATCATGTGGTTCATCATCGCCACATATTCGGAGGCGACGACGCGGCCCATGCCGGTCACGTTGCGCTCGTAGAGCGGCTTGCCGTCCGGTCCCGTCACGCTGTCGATCACGTGCGGCATCACCCCGAGGCCGCCGTTGGCGAAGGGCGTGTAGGCACCCGCCAGCTCCAGCACCGACACTTCGGACGTGCCGAGCGCGATGGAGGGGTTGGGGTCGAGGTTCGAGGAGATGCCCATGCGGTGGGCGGTCTGCACCACGGCCTTGGGGCCGAACTCCAGCACGAGGCGGACCGAGACGGTATTCAGCGAGAGCGAGAGCGCGGTGGTGAGCGTCACCGGACCGCGATAGTCGCGGGTCGAGTTCTCCGGCCGCCAGCCCTTGAGCTGGATCGGCGCGTCGTCACGCACGCTCTCCGGCGTCAGGCCATGCTCCACGGCGGTGAGGTAGATGAAGGGCTTGAAGGCCGAGCCCGGCTGCCGCCGGGCGGTGACGGCACGGTTGTACTGGCTGTCGGCATAGGAGCGGCCGCCGATGAGCGCCTTCACCCCGCCATCGGGATCGAGCACCACGATGGCGCCCTGGCCGACGCCATACTTGGCGCCCGACTTCGCCAGCGTGTCCTCCAGCGCCGCCTCGCCCGCCTTCTGGAGCGCCGGATCGATGGTGGTGCGGACCACCACGTCGCCGGGCAACTCGCCGTCGCCGAGCACGGAATCGAGTTGGTCCATCACCCAGTCGGCCACGTAGCCGGAGGAATCCGGCATGCCGCTGCGGGCGAGCTGGGCCGGCCGTGCCTGCGCCGCGCTCGCCATGTCGGCGGAGATCATCTTCTGGTCTCGCATGGCGGCCAGCACCAGATTGGCGCGGGTCTGTGCGCCCTTCAGGTTGCGCGTCGGGGCAAGGCGCGAGGGCGAGTTGACGAGACCGGCCAGCATGGCCGCCTCGGCCAGCGTCACCTGCCGGGCCGACTTGCCGAAATAGCGCTGGGCCGCCGCTTCCACGCCATAGGCGCCGGCGCCGAAATAGACGCGGTTCAGATAGAGGTCCAGCAGCTGGTCCTTGGTGAACTTGTGCTCCAGCCACAGAGCCAGCACCAGTTCCTGCATCTTGCGCGAGGCGGTGCGCTCCTGGGTGAGGAACAGGTTCTTGGCCAACTGCTGGGTCAGCGTCGAGCCGCCCTGCCTGAGCCGGCGCGAGGTGAGATTGGTGACGAGGGCGCGCGCGAGGCCTTCGGGATCGAGGCCGAAATGGCTGTAGAAGCGCTGGTCCTCGATGGCGACGAAGGCCTTGGGCAGATAGGGCGGCAGCTCGCCGATGGGCACGGCGACGCCGCCCATGTCGCCACGTGTGGCGATGGTCTTGCCGTCCGCACCCTGCACGGTGACGGTGGGCGGACGCTTGGGGATCATCAGCGTCTGCATGGACGGCAGCTTCGATGCCTCGTAGGCGATGACGCCGGCGAGGGCGAGCAGCGCCCACACGCCCAGGATGAAGCCCCATTTCACAAGCCGGAACACGAGACGCCCCCCTCCGCCACGGCGGGGCCGGCGCGGCGGGGGCTCGGAACGGCCGCGGCGCGGGGCGGGATCGGGACGCATGTCGGGGTCCGCCTTGGCCTTGGGCCGCGCAGCCGCCTTGCGGGCCGGGCGGGGCGGTTCCGGGGGCGGTGCGGCGGAGCGGTCGCGCGGGTCGAGGCGGATGTCGAACAGGGATTCGGGCCGCTCCATGAGCGGCTCGCGCCTCATGCCGTCCCCCCGTCCCTGTGCGGTCATTCCGTGTCCTGTCGAGTCGCCGGCCTGCCTTCAGGCCGCGCGGCTCCTTCCACCATCAAAATGGGGCGAAGATCAGCCGCTGCGGCAGATGGTGCCCGCCTCACCTCAAGGAAGCGTTACGCGGCAAGCGTTTTCGGCCGGCGTCTTGGGAGAATGCCCTAGGGACACTTGCTCCAGTAGCCCACGGTCTTCGCCGGCGTCGTGTAGAACCAGCAGGTATTCGGCGCCGGGGCCGGGCCGACGAGGGGCGTGGCGAGGCCGCCCGGCAGCACGCCGAGCGGCGCACCGGAGCCCGGCTGGGCGCCGATGGGCGTATTGGTGCGGAACGGCGCGGGCTGGATGATGGGCGTGGGGTCTGCGGGCACCACCGGCTTCGGCGCCGGCAGCTTCGGCCGGGGCGTCACGACCGTGGGGGCGCGCGGGACGACCGGGGCGGGCCGCACCACGGGACGCGGCGCCGGCCGCTGGATGGGCGGAATGACCGCCGCTCCGCCCACGATGGGCGTGCCCACACCCGTCGCGGCCAGGGCACCGGCCGGCGCGAGCGCCAGCGCGAGCACTACCGCACCATACATGACCTTGCGGTATGTCTGGACGGTCCCAGCGCGGAGCTGTCCGTAAGGCATGTGTTCCATAACGGAAATATAGGTTCCGCTGCGGCTGATTCGAGAGCGACCAATCAACGCCGCTCGCGGCCGGGCGCTGATTGCGGTACAGATGAAGGCTCCTGTCCTTCGTGCCCCCAAGATCGCCGAGCAATGCCCACCGTCCGTTCCTCCAAGGTCAACCGCGTCATCGGCGAACCCTTCGAAGGCCAGGCCCTCAAGGCCGAGATCAGGGAAATCGCTTCCGCCCACAAGGGCCGCGACCTCGATTTGCGCAATGCCGTCGTCGCCCGCCTCAAGAAGGGCATGCAGGAAGGCCGCGCGGAAGCCGAGCGCCTGCTGCTGGAAGACGGCTGCGGACGCTGCTGCGCCATGCGCCTCTCCGCGTTGCAGGATGCGGTCATCACCAGCGCCTATGAGGTGGCCACCACCTTCCTCTATCCGGTCGACAACCCCTCCCGCTCCGAGCGCATGGCGGTGGCGGCGGTGGGTGGATACGGTCGGGGCATGATGGCGCCGGGCTCGGATACCGACATCCTGTTTGTGCTGCCGTACAAGCAGACGGCCTGGGGCGAGAGCGTCGCCGAGGCCATGCTCTACATTCTTTGGGATCTGGGGCTGAAAGTCGGCCACGCCACCCGTTCGGTGGAGGAATGCCTGCGGCAGGCGCGGGCCGACTTCACCATCCGGACCTCCATCCTGGAAGCCCGGTACCTCGTCGGCGACAAGGCGCTGTTCGAGGATCTGGAAACCCGCTTCGACAAGGAAGTGGTGGAAGGCACAGGCGCCGAATTCGTCGCCGCCAAGATGGCTGAGCGCGAGGACCGCCTGCGCCGCTCCGGCCAGTCGCGCTATCTCGTCGAACCCAACGTCAAGGAGAGCAAGGGCGGCCTTCGCGACCTGCATACGCTCTTCTGGATCGCCAAATACGTCTACCGGGTGCAGACGGCGAGCCAGCTCGTCGCCAAGGGGGTGTTCACCCGCGAGGAAGCGCGCCTCTTCAAGAAGTGCGAGGATTTCCTCTGGTCCGTGCGCTGCCACCTGCACTTCCTCACCGGCCGCGCCGAGGATCGCCTTTCCTTCGACCTGCAGCGGGAGATGGCGCTGCGCCTCGGCTATACGGAGCATCCCGGCCAGAAGGACGTGGAACGCTTCATGAAGCACTATTTCCTCGTGGCGAAGGATGTGGGTGACCTCACCGCCATCCTCTCCGCCGCGCTGGAGGAGCGCCATGAGAAGCCGGTGCCTGGCCTCAAGGGCATGGTGGAGCGCTTCCGCGCCGGCTCGCGCCGCATCACGCTGAAGGACACGACGGACTTCATCCTCGACCATGACCGCCTGAACGTGGCGGATCCGGAGGCGTTCGTCCGCGACCCGGTGAACCTCATCCGCATCTTCCACGTGGCGGACAAGCGCAACCTCGCGCTGCATCCCGACGCCAGCCAGCTCGCCGCCCGCTCCCTCGGCCTGATCGATGCGAGCGTGCGCGAGAATCCGGAGGCGAACCGCCTGTTCCTGGAGATCGTCACCTCCAAGGACGCGCCCGAGACGGTGCTGCGGCGGATGAACGAGGTGGGCGTGCTGGGGCGGTTCCTGCCGGAGTTCGGCAAGATCGTCGCCATGATGCAGTTCAACATGTACCACCACTACACGGTGGACGAGCACCTCCTGCGCTGCATTGGCATCCTCTCCGAGATCGAGCGCAAGGTGAACCCGGAGAACGGGCTCGCCAACGAGCTGATGGGCACGGTGAAGAACCGCAACCTGCTCTATGTCGCCCTCCTGCTGCACGACATCGCCAAGGGCCGGCCGGAGGACCACTCGGTGGCCGGCGCCCGCATCGCCCGCAAGCTCTGCCCGCGCTTCGGCTTGTCGCCGGTGGAGACCGAGACGGTGGCGTGGCTGGTGGAGCAGCACCTTGTCATGTCCACGGTCGCGCAATCCCGCGACCTCTCCGACCGCAAGACCATCGAGAATTTCGCCTCTGTGGTGCAGAACCTGGAGCGCATGAAGCTGCTGACCATCCTCACCACGGCCGATATCAAGGCGGTGGGGCCGGGCACCTGGAACGGCTGGAAGGCGCAGCTTCTGCGGACCCTGTATTACGAAACCGAGCCGGTGCTCACCGGCGGCTTCTCGGAAGTGGATCGCGGCAAGCGCGTCACCGCCGCCCAGTCGCAGTTCCGTAATGCGCTTTCCGACTGGGACGACGAGAAGGTGGCGGCCTATGTCGCGCGCCATTATCCGCCCTACTGGCTGCGCGTGGACCTGGAGACCAAGCTGCGCCACGCCCGCTTCGTGGATGAGGCGGAGGCCGCGGGCCGCTCCATCGCCACCCATGCGTCGCTGGAGCCGGGCCGTGGCATCACCACGCTCACCGTGCTGGCGCCGGACCATCCCAAGCTGTTGTCCATCATCGCGGGGGCCTGCGCTGCGGCGGGCGCCAATATCGTGGACGCGCAGATTTCCACCACCACGGACGGGCTGGCGCTGGACACCATCGCCATCCGCCGCGCCTTCGACCATGACGAGGACGAGCTTCGCCGCGCCGGCCGCATTCAGGAGGCGGTGGAGCAGGCGCTGACCGGCGAGGTGCGTCTGCCGGAGGTGATGGCCAAGAAGCTGCCGAAGGGCCGCCGCACCTTCACGGTGGAGCCCGAGGTGACGGTGAACAATTCCTGGTCCAACCGCCACACGGTAGTGGAGGTCTCCGGCCTCGACCGGCCGGGCCTGCTGTTCGCCCTGACCAACACGTTGTCGCGGCTCAACCTCAACATCGCCTCGGCCCATGTCGCCACCTTCGGTGAGCGGGCGGTGGACGTGTTCTACGTCACCGACCTGATGGGCGCCAAGATCACCGGCGCCGCCCGCCAGTCCACCATCCGCCGCGCCCTCGTCTCGGTTTTCGAGGGGCCGGTGGAGGACGAGGAGCCGGCGCGCCGGGTGGCGCGGGGGTGACGGGGCGCCGCGGATCGGGCGGGGCAGCCGTTTTTTCGCCGCGCTCGCGTGGCTCAGATGCCAATCGTTTGCACCTCGTTTGCACTAGGCGACGGTGCGGCATACCTTCTGCCGCGCCTCCTTCCGACCCCACGACCCAAGACCGACGACCGCGATGATCGACGACCTCCTCCTCGATGCCTCCGACGCCACCCGTGCCGCCCGCGCGGCGACGCGCGTCGTCGTGGCCATGTCGGGCGGGGTGGATTCGTCCGTGGTCGCGGCGCTGCTGGCCCGCGCCGGCTATGACGTGGTGGGCGTCACCCTCCAGCTCTACGACCATGGCGAGGCGGCGCACCGGGCCGGCTCTTGCTGCGCGGGGCAGGACATCTACGACGCCAGCGAAGTGGCGCGCACGCTCGGCATTCCGCACTACGTGCTCGATTACGAAAGCCGCTTCCGCGAGGAGGTGATCGACCGCTTCGCTGCGAGCTATGCAGCCGGCGTCACCCCCATCCCCTGCGTGGACTGCAACCGCACCGTCAAGTTCCGCGACCTGCTCGCCACCGCGGAGGAGCTGGGCGCGCGCTATCTCGCCACTGGCCACTACGTGGCGAGCCGCGCGCTGCCCGGCGGCGGGCGCGGCCTGTTCCGCGCAGCCGAGGAGGCGCGAGACCAGTCCTATTTCCTCTATGCCACCACGGCGGCGCAGCTCGACAAGCTGCGCTTTCCCCTGGGCGAGATGCAGAAGGCGGACGTGCGGGCGCTTGCCGCCGAGTTCGGCCTGCCGGTGGCGGAGAAGCCGGACAGCCAGGACATTTGCTTCGTTCCCGGCGGCGATTATGCGGAGGTGGTGCAGCGCCTGCGGCCCGAGGCCGGAGAGGCGGGCGACATCGTGCATCTGGATGGCCGGGTGCTCGGCCGCCACAAGGGCGTGCTCCACTACACCATCGGCCAGCGCAAGGGCCTCGGCATCGCCACGCCCGAGCCCCTCTATGTGATCTCCATCGACGCCTCCCGGCGCGAGGTGCGCGTCGGTCCGCGCGAGGCGCTGGCGGTGCGGGCGATCTCCATGGCCGACGTGAACTGGCTGGGCGACATCCCCTTTGCCGCGGCGCTGGACGCCGAGACCGAAGTTTATGTGAAGGTGCGCTCCACCCGTCCCCCGGTACCGGCGCGCCTGGGTCGGACGGCGGACGGCACCCCGGCGGTGCATCTGGCGCTCGGCGAGGAAGGCGTTGCGCCGGGGCAGGCCTGCGTGCTCTACGATGCCCCGGGCGCCGGTGCCCGCCTTCTGGGTGGCGGCACCATCGTGAAGGCGGAGCGGGTGGCGAAGGCGGTCGCAGAGGTCGCCTGAGGTCGGGTTGCCCTCGGCACTTGGGGCGGGAGAGACGGCAATGGCGGTTCAGTACGATCTCGAGGGCCAGAAGAAGGCCTATGCCAAGTGGGCGCCCATCTATGACAAGGTCTATGTGAAGCTGCTGGCGGACGCCCAGCGCAAGACCTCCGCCGCCGCTGCCGCCTGCGGTCCCGACATTCTGGAAGTGGGCGTCGGCACCGGGCTGGTGCTGCCCTATTACCCCGCGCACTGCCGCGTCACCGGCATCGACCTCTCCTTCCACATGCTGCAGAAGGCGGTGGAGAAGAAGGTGGAGCGCGGCCTGAGGCAGGTGGGCCTGCTCTGCGCCATGGACGCCTGCAAGCTCGGCTTCGCCGACCACAGCTTCGACGCCGTGACTGTGCCCTTCGTCATCACGCTGGTGCCCGATCCGGAAGGCGCGCTCGACGAGATGTATCGCGTGCTGCGGCCGGGCGGCGAGATCGTCATCGCCTCCAAGCTCGGCGCCGACGAGGGCGCGACCATGCATGTCGAGGCGGCGCTGGCCCCGCTGGTGAAGAAGATCGGCTGGAGCATCGCCTTCAAGGCGAGCCGCCTGCGCAATTGGGCGGCCAAATACCCCGACATGGAAGTGGTGAGCATCGCTCCCGTCTTCCCGGTGGGCTTCTTCAAGATGGTGCGCATCAAGAAGAAGGCTGCCTGAGCCTCCTGTTCACAACAGGGGCGCGGCTTTCTTGACACCCGTGCGGCCCCGCCTCTATATGCGCGTCTCCCGGCGCCGCGCGCGTCGCGGGCACGTTGTGGCAGCGTAGCTCAGTTGGTGAGAGCGCCGGATTCATAACCCGGAGGTCGGCGGTTCAAGTCCGCCCGCTGCTACCACCCGCCTCCTGCCTATCAGATCCCCTCACCGCCGATGTGATCGAGAAATGCGCGCACCGCTGCGCGTGTCTCCTCCGCCCGCCCCACCAGCAGGTGGCCGCCGGTGTCGTAGGCGATGAGCCGGGCGTCGGGGATGCGCGCCGCCGCCACCTCTGCCGCCGGCAGCGTGTTGAAGAGATCGTCCCGCGCCGAGACGATGAGGGTGGGCGCCGTGATGCGCTCCAGCGGCAGCACGGGGTGCGGGCAGGCGCTGTCGAGCCGGATGCCGGCGGCCCGCTCGGACACCGGCGCGATGGCGCCGGCGATCTTCAGCACCCGCGCGCGCTCCTCCTCCCCCGCCTGATCCAGCAGCGCCGGCCGGACGCCGACGAAGCGGATCACCATGGTCGGCCCCAGCGCGCCGATGAGCCACCAGAAGAAGTCGCCTCCCGCCTTCACGATGGCGAAGGCGAGCCGGCTGCCTCCGGTGGGATCGGTGGCCACCGGACTGTGCGGGGCGTCAAGGGCCGGCACCAGCAGCACCAGTGCGCGCACCTTCTCGGGATGGCGCACGGCCAGCGCCGCGGCCGACCGCGCGCCCGCGGACAGGCCCATCACGATCACCTTGTCGAGGCCGAGATGGTCGAGCAGCGCCGCGTGGGCATCCGCCTGCGCTGCGACGCCGCCGTCCGGCGCATCCACCGCTGCGGCGGGCGTGCCGGTGCGCAGATAGCCGAAGCGCGAGGGCGAGATGAGGCGGAAGCCGCCGCCCATCAGTTCGTCGGCGAAGAACAAGCCATGGTCGAACCCGCCGCCCGCCCCGTGGATGGAGAGCAGCACAGGCCCGTCACCGCGGTCGGCATATTCCACCGCGCCACCGGCCAGCTGCGCGATTTCGCTCCCGGAGGCGACGCGCGCGAGCGCCTGCTCATATGTCGCCCTGAACCTGCGGGCAACCACCACCGCCAGCGCGACGCCGGCGAAGGCGGCGAGAAGGGCGAGGGTCAGTCCCATGGCGTCGTCACTCCGCGGCATCGGCTAGGCGCCCCGGTTGGCCGCACGCGGACGCTTCCGCTATAGGTACTCCGACGCAGCCATGGGGTCACGGCGCGCGAGGAGGGGCCATGACATTCACCGAAGCCGTGCGGAGCTGCTTTCGCCAATATGCCGGCTTTGAGGGCCGGGCCCCGCGCAGCGAGTTCTGGTGGTTCACGTTGTTTTATCTGCTGGTCGATATTGCGGTTTTCGCGGTCGCTGGCATGCTGATCGGTGCAACGGTGGTGAGCGTGCAGGGCAATGTCCAACAGACCGTCAGTTGGTACGTGCTCACCGCACCGCAGGGGCTGGTGATCGTCACCCATCTCGCGCTGTTCCTGCCCACCCTCGCCGTGACCGTCCGGCGCCTGCATGATGTGGGGCGAAGCGGCTGGTGGTTCCTTGTTTTTCTCGTGCCGTTCTTCGGCATCCTCCTCCTTTTATTCTGGTGGGTGCAGCCCTCCCAGCGCGAGCCGAACGCCTATGGGCCGCCGCTGCTGCCGGTGCGCTAAGCCTCCGGCCAAATGAAAAGGCCCGCGCGCATCCTGCGGCGGGCCTTTCTTATGTCCGTGCGTTGGCGCCCTCAGGTCTCGTCGGCGCGGGTGCGGATCCACTCGATGATGCCGGAGAAGTCCTTGCCCTCGTTCCCCTCGGCCGCGAAGGCGGTGTAGAGGGCGGTCGCGGCCGCGCCCAGCGCGGTGGCGGCGCCGGCCGTCTCTGCGGCTTCCTGAGAGAGCTTGAGGTCCTTCAGCATCAGCGCGGCGGCAAATCCCGGCTGGTAGCCGCGATTGGCAGGGCTGGTCGGCACCGGGCCGGGCACCGGGCAATAGGTGTTGATGGACCAGCATTGGCCCGAGGAGGTCGAGGCGACGTCGAACAGCGCCTGATGGGAGAGGCCCAGCTTCTCGGCGAGCACGAAGGCTTCCGAGGCCGCGATCATCGAGATGCCGAGGATCATGTTGTTGCAGATCTTCGCCGCCTGACCGGCGCCTGCGCCGCCGCAATGGACGATCTTCTTGCCCATCAGCTCCAGGATGGGCTTTGCCGCCGCGAACGCCTCGTCCGTGCCGCCCACCATGAAGGTGAGGGTGCCGGCTTCCGCCCCGCCGACGCCGCCGGAAACGGGGGCATCCACGCTCGCGTGACCGGCCGCCTTGGCCGCCTCGTGGAAGGCGCGGGCGGAGGCGACGTCGATGGTGGAAGAATCGATGAACAGCGTGCCGGGCTTCGCCGCCGCGAACAGGCCGTCCGCGCCCGTGGTGGCGCCCACCACATGCTTGCCTGAGGGCAGCATGGTGACGACCGCATCGGCGGACGCCACCGCCGCCTTGGCGCTGTCGGCGATGGCGAGGCCCTTGGCTTTCGCCGCCTCCAGCGCGGCGGGCACGAGGTCGAAGCCGCTGACGGTGTGCCCCGCCTTCACGAGGTTGGCGGCCATGGGCCCGCCCATGTTGCCGAGGCCGATGAATGCGATGGTGGCCATGATGGTTTCCTCCAAAATTGGCTGCCGCCGGTGCGGCTTTTGAGCGCTTGCGCTGTCGTCATGGCCGGGCTTGTCCCGGAGGTCGGCTGTTGCCGGCTTCCGCCCGCGAGAACGGAACCCGCAAACATACGGGTTCCGGCCATCCACGCCTTGCCGCCGGCACGGGCCGCAGACGGGGCGCCCGGCCTGTCCACGTGGATGCCCGGGACAAGCCCGGGCATGACGCCGTGAGTGTGACGCCGCGCGTGAGACGCGCCCCTCAGTTCCCCTGCGCGATCAGCGCGCGGGCGACGATGAGGCGCATGATCTCGTTGGTGCCCTCCAGGATCTGGTGGACTCGCAGATCGCGCACGATCTTCTCGATGCCGTAGTCGGCGAGATAGCCGTAGCCGCCATGCATCTGCAGCGCCTCGTTGGCCACCTCGAAGCCACGGTCGGTGGCGATGCGCTTGGCCATGGCGCAGAGCTGCGTCGCGTCCGGCGCCTTGGCATCCAGCGCGGCGGCGGCGCGCCACAGGAAGGTGCGCGCGGCTTCCAGCTCGGTCGCCATGTCGGCGAGGCGGAATTGCAGCGCTTGGAACTCGTCGAGGCGCTTTCCGAAGGCCTTGCGCTCGCGCATGTAGGACAGCGCCTTCTCCAGCGCCGCCTGCGCCCCGCCCAGCGAGCAGGCGCCGATGTTCAGCCGGCCGCCGTCGAGCCCGGCCATGGCGATCCTGAAGCCCTCGCCTTCCTCGCCCAGCCGGTTCTCCACCGGCACCTTGACGCCCTCGAAGGTGACGGTGCGGGTGGGCTGCACATTCCAGCCCATCTTGCGCTCGTTGGCGCCGAAGGAGAGGCCGGGCGCGGCCGCCTCGATGACGAGGGTGGAGATGCCCTTCGGCCCGTCGCCGCCGGTGCGCACCATCACCACATAGATGTCGGAGGAGCCGGCGCCGGAGATGAACTGCTTCTGGCCGTCGACGATGTAATGGTCGCCGTTCCGCACCGCCTTCGTCTTCAGCGCCGCCGCGTCCGATCCCGCGCCGGGCTCGGTGAGGCAGTAGGAGGCGAAATGCTCCATCGAGGCGAGGCGCGGCACCCATTTCCTGCGCTGGGTGTCGTCGCCGAAGCGGTCGATCATCCAGGTCGACATGTTGTGGATGGAGAGATAGGCGGATGTACCGGGGCAGCCGGTGGCGAGCTGCTCGAAGATGAGCGCCGCATCGAGGCGGGAGAGGCCCGAGCCACCCACGTCCTCCTTCACATAGATGCCGCCCATGCCGAGCGCGGCGGCGGCGCGCAGCTGCTCGACGGGGAAATGCTTCTTCTCGTCCCACTCCACGGCATAGGGCGCGATCTGCTCGTTGGCGAAATCGCGGGCCATGTCGCGGATGGCGATCTGGTCCTCGGAGAGCGTGAACATGTCAGGGGCGCCTTCGTGCGAGCCATCCAGTGCCCGCCGAGATATGCGCCCGACGGACCCGCCGATGCCAGAGCCGCCCCGTCCTGAGGACGGAGCGGCTGATCCGGCGTGTCAGCCCATGGTGGGGATCACGAAGTCCGCGCCGTCCTTGATGCCCGAGGGCCAGCGGGAGGTGACGGTCTTGGTCTTGGTGTAGAAGCGCACGCCGTCGGGGCCGTGCTGGTTCAGGTCGCCGAAGCCGGAGCGCTTCCAGCCACCGAAGGTGTGGTAGGCGAGCGGCACCGGGATCGGCACGTTGATGCCCACCATGCCCACGTTCACCTTGGAGGCGAAGTCGCGGGCGGCATCGCCGTCGCGGGTGAAGATGGCGACGCCGTTGCCGTACTCGTGCTCGGTGGGAAGGCGCAGGGCCTCCTTGTAGTCCGGCGCGCGCACCACGGAGAGCACGGGGCCGAAGATCTCTTCCTTGTAGATGCGCATGTCGGCGGTCACATGGTCGAACAGGCAGCCGCCCATGTAGAAGCCGTTCTCATAGCCCTGCATCTTGAAGCCGCGGCCGTCCACCAGCAGCTTCGCGCCCTCCTGGACGCCGAGGTCCACATAGCCGCGCACACGCTCCAGCGCCTCGCGGGTGACGAGGGGGCCGAAGTCGGCGGAGCCGTCGGTGGAGGGGCCGATCTTCAGGTTCTCGACGCGGGGGACGAGCTTCTCCAGCAGCCGCTCGGCAGCTTCCTCGCCCACCGGCACCGCGACCGAGATGGCCATGCAGCGCTCGCCGGCGGAGCCGTAGCCGGCGCCGATGAGGGCGTCCACGGCCTGGTCCATGTCCGCATCGGGCATGACGATCATGTGGTTCTTGGCGCCGCCGAAGCCCTGGATGCGCTTCCCGTTGGCCGAGCCGCGGGCATAGATGTACTGCGCGATGTTGGACGAGCCGACGAAGCCGATGGCGTGGACGTCGGGATGGTCGAGCAGACCGTCCACGGCCTCCTTGTCGCCGTTCACCACATTGAGGATACCCGGGGGAAGGCCCGCCTCAAGCATCAGCTCGGCGAGGTGCATGGGCACGCCGGGATCGCGCTCGGACGGCTTCAGGATGAAGGCGTTGCCGCAGGCAATGGCCGGGCCGAATTTCCACATGGGGATCATGGCCGGGAAGTTGAACGGCGTGATGCCGGCCACCACGCCGAGCGGCTGGCGCATGGAATAGATGTCGATGCCCGGGCCGGCGCTGTCGGAGAAGTCGCCCTTGAGGAGGTGCGGGATGCCGATGGCGAACTCGATCACCTCGAGGCCGCGCTGGATGTCGCCGCGGGCGTCGGGCACGGTCTTGCCGTGCTCGCGGGCGAGAAGGTCCGCCAGCATGTCGTAGTCGCGGTGGACCAGTTCCAGGAACTTCATCAGCACGCGGGCGCGGCGCTGGGGATTGGTGGCGGCCCAGGCGGGCTGCGCGGCCTTGGCATTGGCGACGGCGGCGGCAAGCTCGTCCTTGGAGGCGAGGGCCACGTGGCCGACCACATCGCCCGTCATGGGCTGGTAGACGTCGGCGAAGCGGCCGGACGTGCCGGGCACATGCTTGCCGCCGATGAAATGGCCGATCTCACGCATGATGCGGGTGCCTCCTTGGGCGTTCTTCTGGGAATGCGTTTCCGAATGCGGCGCCGGCGTTCCCCGCCGTCGTTCGTTGGCCGGCACACTGCCCTATCTTTTTGTGCACAGCTACGGCAATCTCCGCACCATTGATGTGCACCCTTTCACAGTCCCGAGAGCCATGCCCGGCGGCGATTTCGAGTGGTCCGACCTCACCTTCTTCCTGGCGGTGGCGCGCGCCGGGCGGCTCACGGTGGCGGCGGCGCGGTTGAAGGTGGAGCACTCCACCGTGAGCCGGCGCATCGCCGCGCTGGAGACGGCGCTCGGGGCGAAGCTGTTCGACCGGCACCCCCACGGCTATGCGCTGACGGCGGCCGGGGATCGCCTGCTCGCCGCCGCCGAGGGCATGGAAACGCTGGCGCTGTCCGCGCAGGGCGAGATCGCCGGATCGGACCTCGGCGTGTCGGGTACGGTGCGGATCGGCGCGCCGGACGGCTTCGGCACCTTCTTCCTCGCGCCGCGCATCGGCGCGCTCTCCGATTTGCACCCGGAGCTGGACATTCAGCTCTTGGCCATGCCGCGTCTCTTCTCCCTGTCGAAGCGCGAGGCGGACATCGCCATCTCGCTGTCGCGGCCGAAGGAGGGGCGCCTCCATGCGCGCAAGCTCACCGACTACCGGCTCGGCCTTTATGCCGCCCGCGCCTATCTGGAAAAATACGGGGCCATCGAGAGTCGCGCGGCGCTCCAGCGCCACCGCTTCATCGGCTATGTGGACGATCTGATCTACGCGCCGGAGCTGGACTACGTGCCGCTGGTGGCGAAGGACCTCAGGGTGCGCCTGAAAAGCTCCAGCCTCGTCGCCCAGATGACGGCGACCCGCGCGGGCGCCGGCGTGTGCGTGCTGCCCTGCTTCATGGCCGATCTGTTCGCCGGGGAGGGGCCGGAGGCGCTGGTGCCCATCCTGCCCACGGAAGTGGGCCTGACGCGCACCTTCTGGCTCCTCACCCACGCCGACACGCGCGACCTCGCCCGCATCCGCGTCGCCGCCGATTTCATCGCGGAAGCGGCGCAGAAGGGGCGGGGCGTGCTGATGCCGGGGTGAGGGGGCTGCGCCCTACTTCAGGCTCCAGTACTGGTCGGACGGCCCCCCGGCCACCTCGCATGTGGCGAGCTGCAGGCGCGTGCCGTTCGCGGTGGCGGCCGCGCCCTTCACGTCAATGCAGAGGCCCGACAGCTTGTGACGGATCAGTCCCTCCTGGGTGAACTGCCACTGCTGGTCGGTGGTCGATCCGTTGGGGTTTTTGCCGGACAGCTCGCAATCATAGAGGATGAGCGCCGTACCGGCCTTGATTCCGGGCGCGCCGGGCACGTCGATGCACTTCTTGGAGAGCGTGTTGCGAATGAAGCCCTGGGGCAGGACCTCCCATTTCTGGTCGGTGGGCGTGCCGTTGGGGTTCCTGCCGGAGAATTCGCAGGCATAGAGGATGAGTGGCGACCCGTTCTTGACGCCGGGCGCGCCCGACACATCGAGGCACTTGCCCGAAAGCTGGTTGACGATGAACTTGCCCTGCGCGCTCGCCTCGCCCGCGCAGAAAAGCCCCGCCGTCGAGAGCGCGGCGGCAAGCAGCCAGTTTCCGATTCTCATGCAATCCCCCATCCCGGCCGTGATGGCCCGGCTCTTTTCCCCTGCGGAGCTTGGCCTTGGCTTGGGTCTCATGGCAAGGCCCGAACGGGCGCAAAAGCCCCCGCACCTTGACTGGCTCCCCCTCTCCCCCTATAGGAGCCGCTTCCCGATAGAGCGGGTGAGTGCACGCGGGTCTTCTGGCCCCGACGCGTTCCCCGCGCCATACGAAGAAAAAAGGACTTTCGCCATGTCCCGGCGGTGTGACCTGACCGGCAAGGGGGTTCAGAGCGGCAACCTCGTGAGCCACTCGAACCGCAAGACCAAGCGCCGGTTCCTGCCGAACCTGTGCAACGTGACGCTTGAGAGCGAGACGCTGAAGCGTTCCGTGCGCCTGCGCGTCAGCGCCAACGCGCTGAAGAGCGTGGACCACCGCGGTGGCCTCGACGCCTTCCTCGCCAAGGCCCGCGACGAGGAGCTGTCTCCCGTCGCCCTCGACCTCAAGCGCCAGATCGCCAAGGCCGTCGCCGCCGCTGCCGCGGCCTGAGCTTTCGGCTTTCCGAGAATTTTGAACCGCGGACGGCAACGTCCGCGGTTTTTCGTCGTGTCTTGACCCTCGGACGATGGGCAAGGCTGGCGGGCTGGCCCGGCGTTACTCGAGAATCAGGCCATCCATCCCCACGACTCATGCCCTCGGCGGCAGCTCCGGGCGGGGCGATGGCGGGGGCAGAGCTTGGGCCCGCTCAGCGGGGGAGCGCAGGATGGGCTTGAAGAAGCCCGCCGTGGAGCCTGCCACCAGCCAGTAGGCGAGCCCGCCGGCCAGGCCCGCGGCCACCACGTAGAAGGGATCCCCCGCCACCGCCGTCGCCCCGTCGGTGGGCGCGAAGAGCTGGGCTCCGATCCAGGCCGAGACCACGCCATTGGCCGCGTGGAACATCCACGAGCGTATGGCGAACGCCTCCGAGAACAGGATGCCCACGGCTGCCACCAGCCACATGAGCATCAGCAGCATGAACAGCACAACCACCGTGGTGACGATGGCGACGATGAAGCCCAGCGCCCGGTCGCCCGGATCGGCGGCGGTGAACAGCGTACCGATCCGCCATTCCCCGATGAGGATCACGCACGCCCCCGCGATCACCGACGCAAAATAGCCGAGCGGAACGAGGACGAAGCGCAGCAGCAGGCGGACCAGGTTGTCCATGGGCTCAGGCGGCCTCGGGCAGATGGCAGACCGCTTCCACGTTGAGCCCGTCGGGATCGAACACGAAAGCCCCGTAATAATCGGGATGGTAGTGCGGGCGCAGGCCCGGCGCGCCATTGTCCACGGCCCCGGCGGCCATGGCGGCGGCATAGAAGGCATCCACCGCCGCGCGGTCCTTCGCTGTGAAGGCGAGGTGCAGATGTCCGGTGGAGGTCGGCGCATCGCCGATCCAGAAGTCCGGCTTGCCGGAGCCGACCAAGCCGAAGCCGATATAGGTATGGCCCCCGGGCGGGTTCACCTCCATCAGGATGCCGTAGCCGAGCGGGGCGAGGGCGGCGAGATAGAAGGCGCGGGAGCGCGCCACGTCGTGAACCGAAATCCCCACATGGTCGAGCATGGCACGCATCTCCGGGAAGGGGCGGAAATTACTCCTCCGCCTGGGCCATCATGGCGCGATAGGCGAGGCGCTCGCGGGCGGAAAGCTTCTCGCTCTCGCTCTTGAGCTGGCCACAGGCGGCGAGAATGTCGCGTCCGCGCGGCGTGCGCACTGGGCTCGCATAGCCGGCGCGGAACACGATGTCCGAGAAGCGCTCGATGGTCTCCCAGTCCGAGCACTCATACTGCGTGCCAGGCCAGGGGTTGAAGGGGATGAGGTTGATCTTGGCCGGCACGCCCTCCAGCAGCTTCACCAGCGCGCGGGCATCGGCAGGCGTGTCGTTCACGCCCTTCAGCATGACGTACTCGAAGGTGATGCGCTTGGCATTGGAGGCGGCCGGATAGGTGCGGCAGGCCTCCATCAGCTCCTTGATGGGGTATTTCTTGTTGATGGGCACCAGCACGTCGCGCAGATCATCGCGCACCGCGTGCAGCGAAATGGCGAGCATGGGGCCGACCTCGGAGCCCAGCCGCTCGATCTCCGGCACCACGCCGGAGGTGGAGACGGTGATGCGCCGCTTGCCGAGGCCGAGGCCGTCGCCGACCGAAAGCGTCTCGATGGCTTCCTTCACGCTGTCATAGGCATAGAGCGGCTCGCCCATGCCCATGAAGACGATGTTGGTGACGAGCCGGTCGCCCTCGGTGGGCAGGCCCGGGCCGACCGCGCGGTCGCGGCCGGGATAATCGCCCAGCCGGTCGCGGGCCACCATCACCTGCGCCACGATCTCGGCGGCGGTGAGGTTGCGCACGAGGCGCTGGGTGCCGGTGTGGCAGAAGGAGCAGTTGAGGGTGCAGCCCACCTGGGAGGAGACGCACAGCGTGCCGCGGTCGCTCTCGGGGATATAGACCGTCTCGATGTCGTGGGGCCGCTCGCCGGGATGATCGGCCGGGAAGCGCAGCAGCCACTTGCGGGTGCCGTCCTGCGACACCTGCTCGGCCACGATCTCGGGGCGGGCCAGCGTGTAGGCCTCTTCCAGCCGGGCGCGCAGGTGCTTGGAGACGTTGGTCATCTCCGAGAAGTCGAGGGCGCCGCGCAGATAGATCCAGTGCCAGAGCTGGTTCACGCGCATGCGCCGCTCCGAGCCCTTGACGCCGATGGCGTCGAGCGCATCCCCGAGCTTGTCCCGGTCGAGGCCGACGAGAGACGCGCGGGCAGGCGCGACGTCGCCAGCGAGGGGCGGCACGTTGGTTTCAGGCGTGAGCGTGGCTTCAGGCATGGTTTCGAGCGTGGGCATCATCCGCCACACATAATCCCTCGCGGCTCGCCTTTCCACGGGAAGAATGCGGGAGCCGCCCCGCGCCCGCCTCAGGGCTTGTTCGCGCCGGCCCCGTCGCCTTCGGCGAGCAGCGCCTTCAATCGGGCCTCCTCGGCCGCCGAAAGGCGGGGCGCCGGGGGCGCGGCGCTGCGGCGGCGCAAAGCGAGGATGGCGCCAAGGCCGCCCAGCAGCAGCACGAGGATGGGCGCGCCCCACAAAAGCGCATTGCGCCACGAGAAGCGCGGCCGCAGCAGTACGAACTCGCCGTAGCGGGCCACCATGAAGTCCAGCACCTGGCTGTCGCTATCTCCCGCCTTCAGCCGCTCGCGCACGATGAGGCGGAGGTCTTTCGCCAGCGGGGCATCGGAATCGTCGATGGACTGATTCTGGCAGACCATGCAGCGCAGCTCCGCCGAAATGGTCCGGGCGCGACTTTCGAGCACCGGGTCGCCCAGCACCTCGTCCGGCTGCACGGCGAAGGCCGGGACACCGAGGGCGAGGAGGAAAAGGAGGGAGACGAGGAGGGCGCGCGGGTTCAGTGCCATGCTGTTCACTCCGCCGGCGCCACGGCGTGCCGCGCCTTCTTCGCTGCCGGGCGGGGCGCGCCCACCCTGAGCCGCCGGTCGGCGAGGGAGAGCAGGCCGCCCAGCGCCATCACCACCGCCCCGAGCCAGATCAGCGTGACGAACGGCTTGAAGGTGGCGCGGACGGAGACGTGGCCGTCGGCGGTTTCCTCGGCCATGCTCACATAGAGCTGGCTGAAGCCGAAGGTGCGCAGGCCCGCTTCGGTGGTTGCCATCTGCCGGGCAGCGAACGTGCGGCGGGAGGCCTCGATGGTGCCCTCGGAAACGCCGCCGTCGCGGATGGAGAAGACGGCCGTGCGGGCGCGGAAGTTCGGGCCAGTGCGGTTCTCCAGCCGGTCGAGGGTGAGGGTGCGCGAGCCGATGGTGATGGTATCGCCGAGCTTCACCGCGGCGATCTTCTCAAGGCTCCATGAGGTCTCGCAGACGATGCCGAGCAGGCACACGCCCACGCCGAAATGGGCGATGGCCGTGCCATAGGCCGAGCGGGGGACGCCGGCGAGGCGGGCAAGCGCCACCTTTGCCCCCACGCGGCCAAGGCCGGCGCGCTCGGCGAGGTCGGTCAAAGCCCCGAGCATGATGAAGGCGGCAAGGCCCACCGCCAGCGGCGCCAGCACCGGGCCGCCGGTGGTCGCGGCTGCCGTCACCACCGCTGCGACGATGGCGAGGCCGGCGGCCAGCATCAGCCGCTGCGCCGCGCCCAGGATGTCGCCCCGCTTCCACGCCAGCAGCGGGCCGAACGGCATGGCGAAGATGAGGGGCAGCATCAGCCCGCCGAACACCAGATTGAAGTAGGGCGGACCCACCGTGATCTTCGCGCCGGTGAAGGCTTCCAGCGCCAGCGGATAGAGCGTGCCCACCAGCACGGCGGCGGTGGCGGCGGTGAGGAACAGGTTGTTGAACACCAGCGCCCCCTCCCGCGAGATCGGCGCGAAGAGGCCGCCCTGCTTCAGCTCGGACGCGCGGAAGGCGAACAGCGCCAGCCCGCCGGCGATGAAGAAGGTGAGAATGCCGAGGATGAACACGCCGCGCGCCGGATCGGTGGCGAAAGCATGGACCGAGGTCAGCACGCCCGAGCGCACCAGGAAGGTGCCCACCAGCGACAGCGAGAAGGCGAGGATGGCGAGGAGGATGGTCCAAACCTTCAGCGCGTCGCGCTTCTCCATCACCACGGCGGAATGCAGCAGCGCGGTGGCGGCGAGCCACGGCATCAGGGAGGCGTTCTCCACCGGGTCCCAGAACCACCAGCCGCCCCAGCCCAGCTCGTAATAGGCCCAGTAGGAGCCGACCGCGATTCCGAGGGTGAGGAACACCCAGGCCGCCAGCGTCCACGGCCGCACCCAGCGCGCCCAGGCGGCGTCGATCCGCCCTTCGATCAGCGCCGCGATGGCGAAGGAGAAGGAGATGGAGAGCCCCACATAGCCGAGATAGAGCAGCGGCGGGTGGATGGCGAGGCCCGGGTCCTGGAGGATGGGATTGAGGCTGCGCCCCTCGGCCGGCGGGGGCACGATCCGCGCGAACGGGTTGGAGGTGAACAGGATGAAGGAGAGGAAGGCCGCGGCCACCGCGCCCTGCACCGACAGCACCAGGGCCTTGAGCCGGTCCGGCAGGTTCGAGCCGAACACCACCACCAGCGCGCCGAAGATGGCGAGAACGAACACCCACAGCAGCATGGAGCCTTCGTGGTTCCCCCACGTGGAGGTCACGCGGTAGACCAGCGGCATCTGGGAGTGGGAATTCTCCACCACGTTCACCACCGTGAAGTCGGAGGTGACGTAGAGCTGCACCAGCGCGCCGAACGCGAAGGCGACGAAGCCGAACAGAGCGAGGGCGATCGGCCCCGCGGACCCCATCAGCACGGCATCGCCCCGCGCGGCGCCCCAGGCCGGCAGGATCACCTGCGCAAGGGCCAGCGCGAAGGCGAGGGCGAGTGCGTATTGCCCGATCTCGGCGATCATGCCTCAGCTCCCGGGCTGGCGCGTGGAGGGGGAAGCGGCACCGGGCGCGGGCGCCCCGTCCTTCCAGTGGCCCTGCTGCTTCAGCGCGTCGGCGACTTCGCGGGGCATGTATTTCTCATCATGCTTGGCGAGCACGCTGTCGGCCTTGAACGCGCCGTCCGGCTGGAGCGCGCCTTCCGCCACCACGCCCTGACCCTCGCGGAACAGGTCGGGGAGGATGCCCTGATAGGCCACCTTCACCGTGGCGTTGCCGTCGGTGATGGAGAAGGTGGTGAGGGTGCCGGCCTTGGTGACGCTGCCGGTCTCCACCAGCCCGCCGAGCCTCAGGCGGGCGCCCGGAGCAACCTGCTTCTGCGCAACCTCGGTGGGAGTGCGGAAGAACACGATGGTGTCGTTGAGCGCCGAGAGGATGAGGCCGGCGGCGAGCGCGAGCACGCCGAGCCCGGCACCGATGAGGACCAGCCTGCGCTGTTTGCGCGTCATCCTTTTCCTCCTGTCGGCAGGGCCTTCTCCGCCGCGTCGAGACGGGCGAGGGCCGCCGGATCGTCCTTGAAGGCGGCGCGTGCGCTCTTGAGCGCGGCGTCCGCCTTGTCCTTGTCGCCGAGCACGCCATAGGCGCGGATCAGCCGTTCCCACCCGTCGATGTCGTTCGGCTCCTTGTCGAGCCGGGCGGCGAGGCGGTCCACCATGCCCCGCACCATGGCGTTCCGGTCCTGCGGCGACATTTGGGCGGCCGCATTGACATCGGCGGCATTGGGACCGGGTGTCGCAGGGGAAGTGGCCGCGGGCGGGACCGTGCCGCCGACGCGCGCAAGGGCCTCGGCCACCACGGGCCGGTAGAGGGCGGAGGCCGGCGTGCGGGCGAGCAGGTCGCCCCAGATGCGGGCCGCATCCTGCGTGCGGCCGTCCTGCTCGGCGGCGAGGCCGAGGAAATAGGCGGCGCGCGGCTCGGCCGGGTTCAGCGCGAGGGCGGCGGCGAAGGCCTTGGCGGCATCGGCGGTGACGAGGCCGTCCGCCGCCACCACCAGCGCATCGCCGCGGGCCGACAGGCGTTCGGCGGTGGGGCCGAGGATGCGGATGGCTTCGCCATAGGCGCGGGCGGAATCCTCCGGCCGGCCGAGGCGCAGATAGATGGGGGCGAGGATTTCATAGCCCTGCCCGTCATTGGGGTTCTTCTGAAGGTGCTCCTCCACGCGGCGAACCAGGATCGCCACGTCGCTGCGATCCGGCGCCGCCGACAGGCGGTCGGCGAGGGGCGCGCCGGGAAGGCCGGGCGACCCCATGACGGCATAAAGCGCGGCCGCGCAGACCGGCACGAAGACCAGCGCGACGATGGCCGCCACGCGCCGGCGCCGGCCGGACACGGCAGGATCGGCAGAGGCGGCGTCGGCCACCGCATCGGCGGCGAGCATGCGCCGGGCCACCTCGATGCGCGCGGCCTCCGCCTCGGCGGCGGGCAGCCGGCCGGACCTGGCGTCGCGGGCGATCTCGGCCAGCTGGTCGCGATAGACCGCAAGGTCCGCGTCCCGTGTCGGCTTCGTGCTGCGGGCGCGCGACAGCGGCCACAGCACGGCGAGGGCCGCGACGGCGGTCATGAGGGCGAGGGCCGTGAACAGAGGGAGTGGGATCATCACTTGCGAGCCGTTAGCGGCTGACGATCCTCGTGCATAGGCCACACGCCGTCCCAGCGGCGCGGAGCCGCAGGCGATCAGGCATTCGTGACCGATCCGCGCCAGATCGACACCGCTCGGGCGATCCGGTACACCAACGCCCGGCGCGCCGCATCGTGCAGCGCAACAGGGCGGAGGAGACGGGGATGGGCCTGTTCGACCAGATGGCGGGCAGCATGCTCTCCAACATGCTCGGCCGCGCCGGCCCGGAGGGTGCCGGCGCCCTCATCGATACGCTGCTGAGCGGCCCCATGGCCTCGGCACTGCCCGGCATCCTCGACGGCGCGCTGGCGAAGACGCCCTATGGCAGCATCGAGGGCGTGCTGGCGCAACTGCACGAGGCGGGGCTTGCGCACGAGGTAGAGAGCTGGCTCTCCAACGGCCCCAACGTGCCGGTGAGCGCGGACGAAATCATCAACGCGCTCGGCGCCGAGCCGCTGACCGCCATCGCCAGCGGGCTGGGCCTCCAGCCGGAGATGCTGCCGGAACTCCTGGCCAAGCACCTGCCGACCATCATCGACCGCTTCAGCCCCAACGGCGTGTTGGACCTGCCGGGGCGGTGATCGCCCGGCCGGTGCGCGTCGGGACGGGTGCCGCCCGTCCCTCACGCTTCACCTGATCGCAGTCAGCTGTTCGCCGTCACTTGCATTCCTGCGCCACCCGGTCGAGCGCCTGACCGAGGCCGACCAGCGAATATTTGTCGGTTGTCGCGTTGCCGCGCAGCGAGGTGGAGGCGACGGTGAGATCCTTGCCGCGCTTCATGGCCTCCACCAGCTTGGCTTCGTCGGCCACGTTGCGCACCCAGGCGCCCTGGTCCTTGGTGTAGAGCTGGAGCGTGGCATTGCCGACCGTGAGGGTGGCGTCAGAGCCCTCCTTCAACGGGAAGCCCACGGTCACGGTCACTTCGTTCTTCACGTTCTCCCCGGGGCGGGTGGAGATGAAGAAATAGGCCGGATCGCGCTTCAGGCCTTCCGGCGAGCGGGTTTTCGGCTGGGAGATGGCGTAGCAGACCTTGGGACTTGCCGTGGAGACGTAGACGCTCCAGTCGCCGAACTGCGCCACCGCCTTCGACTGAGGCTGACCCTGCGCTGCGGCCGGGGCGGCTGCGGCGCAGGCGATGAACATGCCCAGGAGAGCAGGATGGACACGAGGAAGCGTCATGGCTTCTCCTAAATCGCTGGGGCCCTTTAAGGCAAACTGACTTCGGGCTGGCCGCCGGCTGTCGGGTAGCGAGGCAGGCGGTCAAAAAAATGGCGGGGTGGTCTTGCGTTTTCCTAACCCAAAGGCTCGGCTCCGCTCAATGCGCCGGACGTGCGAAGTCGCCCGATTCGTTGCGCCATGGGACTTTGCGAGACTGTCCGGCCGCTCGGTGAAGCGCAAGGCGCAGGGATCGTAAGGGGCCGGTGCCGTCGCGGAAGGGCGTGTTTACCCCGTGCTTCCGCCCGATTGGGTTAATTTTTGGTAATCCGTTCCCGTCAGCCGGGAGAGAAGGAGCCTTCATGAAAGCGGTGGTGTGCGCGCGCCATGGTGCCCCCGAGACCCTCGAGATTCGCGACCTGCCGCAGCCGGTGCCGGGTCCCGGCGAGGTTCTGGTGAAGGTCGCGGCCATCGGCCTCAATTTCTTCGACACGCTCATCATCCGCGATCTGTATCAGGTGAAGCCCGAGCTGCCGTTCTCCCCCGGCGCGGAATATGCCGGCCATGTGGCGGCGCTGGGCGAGGGCGTGACCGGCTTTGCCGTTGGCGACCGGGTGTGCGGCTATCAGACCTACGGGGCGGCGCGCGCGTATGTCGCGGCCCCGGCCCAGTTCCTGGCCAAGGTGCCCGACGACCTCGACCTCGTGAAGGCGGCAGGCCTGATCGTCACCTATGGCACGGCGCTCTACGCCCTGCGCGACCGCGGCGAACTGAAAGCCGGCGAGCGGCTCGCCGTGCTCGGGGCCTCGGGCGGCGTGGGCCTGGCGGCTGTGGAACTCGGCCGGGTGCTCGGTGCCCGCATCATCGCCTGCGCCTCCTCGCCGGAGAAGGTGCGCTTCGCCCTCGATCACGGGGCGGACGAAGGGTTCGACTATGCCTCGGGCGATCTCAAGGCCGCGCTGAAGGCGTTCGGCGGCGAAAAGGGGCTCGATCTGGTCTACGACCCCGTGGGCGGCGACATGGCCGAGCAGGCGCTGCGGGCGCTCGGCTCTCTCGGCCGCTTCCTGGTGGTGGGCTTCGCCGCCGGCGAAATCCCCAAGATTCCGCTCAACCTGCTGCTGGTGAAGAACTGCGACGCACGCGGCGTCGCCTTCGGCACCCATGCCCGGGCCAACCCCGGCTGGCTGCGCGACGCGGTGGCCGAGCTGATGGGCTATGCCCGCGACGGCCGCATCTCCGCCCACGTGGACAAGACCTTCCCGCTGGAAGATTGCGCCGAGGCCCTCGGCGAGATTTCCGGCCGCCGGGTGAAAGGCAAGGTCGTGCTGACTATCGCCGACTGAGCCTCAGGCGGGTCGGCCATCCTCCGCGGCCGGCCGGCCGTCGGGGTCGAGGGCGGCCCGCGCCGCCTCGTAATGCTCCGGCTTCACGTGGCCGGAAAGCAGCTTCAGCGCGCCCATCAACACAGCCGCGTCGTCGCCGAAGCCCACGAGCGGCAGGAAATCCGGCGCGATGTCGAACGGCAGGACGAAATAGGCCAGCGCGCCGAGCAGCGTCGCCCGGACACGCAGCGGCGTCTGGCGGTCGAAGGCGGCGTAATAGCTCGCCACCGCGTCCTCGGCGAAGG
Source organism: Xanthobacter sp. DMC12 (assembly GCF_056314105.1). Lineage (NCBI taxonomy): Bacteria > Pseudomonadati > Pseudomonadota > Alphaproteobacteria > Hyphomicrobiales > Xanthobacteraceae > Xanthobacter > Xanthobacter sp. DMC12. The sequence continues at coordinate 617,334 of NZ_JBQUYZ010000002.1, forward strand.
GGACGTGACGGGCGGCGCCGCGCATCTTCTTCCAGAAGCCCTTGCGGACGCTGGCCTCGTCCTGCGCGGCCTGATCGCGCTCGGCGCCGGAAAGGCGGTCGAAATCGTCGGGGTTCAGCGTGTGCGTGGTCATGCCAATGAAATGGGGACAGCGCAGAGCGCTGCAAGAGGTCGGTTGCCTACAGGAGAGGGTAGGCCGCTTCGACGAGATAGGGACCACCGCCCACCGAATCCCGCGAGGAGAACAGCACGAAGCGCGGCACGTGGAACGGCGGGGTGCGGAAGGAGCCGCGCGAAGCAAGGTAATCGGCCACCTGCCGCGAGGAGGCATCGCGCAGCCGGGCGAGGGTCACGTGGGGCTTGTAGTTGCGCTCCGCGCCGAGGCCGAGGCGCTGCATGATGCGCTCCTGTTCGGCCTGCAGCTCCATCAGCGCCGCATTGGCCTTCACCGCAGCGAACACCGCGCGCGGCTTGTGGCCGCCGAACTGGTCCAGCCCGTCCAGCGCGACGTCGAAGGCGGGGCGGCGCACCTGCCCCAGCATTAGCATGATGTCGCGGCCGGTGGCGTCGTCCACGTCGCCGATGAAGCGCAGGGTGACGTGGTAGTTTTCCGGATCGATCCATCGGGCGCCGGCGAGTCCGCCCCGCAGCATGGAGAGGCCCAGCCCCACCTCGGTGGGGATCTCGATGGCGGTGAACAGTCGCGGCATTGAACCCTCCGCGATGGCCGGCGGCACGGTGCCGGTCTCACGAACGACCGCGGTGCAACCGCGGGTCCTGCACTGCCAGTGAAGGAGATTCGCGGGCCGAAGGAAAGGGCTCTGCCCTGTCTTCCGCATGGCCGAAACAAACCGCCCGGCCGAAGCCGGGCGGAAGGAAGGTCGAAGGCTCAGCGCTGGCCGGGCCGTGGCCTGTTCTGCGGTGCCGCCCGCTGCGGAGCCGCCCGCTGGGGCATGGCCCGCTGCTGCGGACGCATCTGCTGGGGCCTCATTTGCTGCGGCCGTTGCTGCGGACGCATCTGCTGGGGCCGCTGCTGGGGTCGCATCTGTTGCGGCCTTTGCTGGGGCCGCTGCTGCGGACGCACCTGCTGCGGTCGGTTCTGCGGCCGCACGTTGGCGGGGCGGTTGGCCGGCCGGTTGGGGCCGGCGTTCGGATAACCGGGCCGGTTGGGGCCAGCATTCGGATATCCGGGCCGACCGGGTCCACCGGGCCGGCCGGGGCCGGCACCGGGATAGCCGGGACGGTTCGGTCCCGCCCCCGGAACACCGGGCTGTCCGGGACGGCCGGGGCGACCGGGTCCGACGCCGGGCTGCCCGGGATATCCGGGACGGCCAGGACCCGCGCCGGGCTGGCCGGGGATGTTGCCGGGATAGCCGGGGCGACCGGGACGGCCGGGTCCGACACCGGGCGTGCCCGGATAGCCGGGACGACCCGGTCCCGCGCCCGGACCCCCCGGATATCCGGGACGGCCGGGAGCACCGGGAACGACGGGCATTCCCGGACGACCGGGGCCGACGCCGGGTCCACCGGGATAGCCGGGCGTGCCGGGACGACCCGGACCACCGGGATAGCCCGGACGGCCGGGGGCACCGGGAACGAGAGGCATTCCGGGACGGCCGGGGCCGACGCCCGGTCCCCCCGGATATCCGGGACGGCCGGGTCCACCGGGTCCACCAGGTCCTCCGGGTCCACCGGGCCAACCGGGACGGCCGGGGCCTCCAGGACCACCGGGTCCACCGGGATAGCCGGGGCCGCCGGGCCAGCCGGGACGTCCCGGACCGCCGGGACCGCCGGGACCACCGGGCCAGCCCGGACGACCGGGGCCGCCGGGCCCACCCGGCCAGCCGGGACGCACCGGCGGACGAACGCCGGGACGGCCGGGAACCCACGGTCCCGGCCCCCAGACGGGGGGACGGCCGCCCCAGCCCGGACCCCAGTAAGGCGGGCGCACCCAGCGCGGCGGCACCACCCACACCGAGTTCCACGGCCGGTTGTTCCAGCCCCAGTTGTTGTTCCAGTAGGAGCCGACCAGCACGCCCGCGCCGAACGCCAGGGCGCCCGTGGCGAAGGTGGTGAACACCTCCGAGCTGTCATAGGCCGGCACGTAGATCCGCTCGGGATCGGCCGGCTGGATGTAGATGGTGCGCACGGGGCTGCTGCCGCCGCTGCTGCTGGCGGGGACTTCCTGCGTCGTCACAACCTGCTGCGGCGTCGTCTGCAGATTGCCGACGGCCTGCGCCTTAGCGCGCAGCATCTGGATGGTGTTGGAGACGTCCTGCGGCTGGGTCGAGAAGGCGAGGCCGAGGGATTCCGCCCACTCCATGTGCTCATGGAAGAGGGTGATCACATCCGGGAACCGCACCAGCGCCTTCACCGAGGAATCCCAGTTGAAGGCGTCCACCGCGGTGAAGTTGCGTTCCTGCACGAGGCTCGGATTGGCGACGATCCAGTTGTAGGCTTCCACCAGCTGTTCCGGGAACAGGGTGGCCGGGAACAGAATGGCCAGCAGCGGGTCCGGATAGAGCGCGACCGGGCCGAGCAGATATTCAAGCTCGCTGAGCGAATAAGCCGGCTGCACCTGATCGCCCGGCTGGGGCGGCGGCAAGGCCTGCCCCTGTGGGCCGGGCAGGCCCTGCGGCGCCGGCTGTCCTTGCGGGATCGGTTGCCCCTGCGGATAGCCCTGGGCGCCCTGCGGCCCGGGGGGCGGCGTCTGGGCGAGGGCCGGGTAGATGGTCGACCAGCCGAACACCGCCGCGACGGCGATGCGCGAAAGGTTTCCCGTCCGACCCTTGACGCAGTTTTTTACGGATATGCCACCCATGCGGCCCTCCTTGTGGCGGCGCGTTGACCGTAGGGTAGACCGGTCGGCGCAGCCGTGTCCTTGATGTTGCTCTATTTTCTCGAGGGCCTGCTCAGGGCAGGGGCACCAGGATCTCGATCTCCAGAGCCTCCGGGGAGGCCGTGAGGAGGTCGGTGCGGTAACGCTCGATGTAGAGGTCGTTCTGCTCGACGTTCTTTTCGTCGAGATAGTTGGCGATCTGCTCGTAGGTGTTGTCCATGTCGCCGAACGAGCCGGTATGGACGAACCGCAGAACCTTGCCGGCGAAGGAGCCGCCCAGCTTCATGGGCTCCGCCGGCTTCTGGGTGGTGGTGCCCGAGAACGGCACCTGCACCTCATAGTCGAACCCGCGGTCGTCGCTGGTGGTGTACATGACGAACACCTCGCCCGCCCGCGTGAGCCCGAGCCGCTTCACCTCGGCATCGGCCTTGCGGACCGCCTCGACCAGCTTGTCATAGGCCTCTTCCCACGACGACGAGCCCGAAATCGTGAGCACCGGCACCGGCGCCAGAGTCAGTTCGTCCGGCGCGAAGGTGGAGGCGCCGGGGGTGACGGGCGTCGTTTCCACCTTCTTCGGGTCCACCACCGGCGGCGGGGTGAGCGTATCCGCCCCCTTTTGCGGGGCCTGTGCGGCCGCGGGGGCCACCAGCGCCATCATCAGCCCGAAAACCGCCGCCGCCCGTCCGAGCCTCGTCCCCCAAACGCCCGTCATCGTACATCCTCCCGCGGGCCGAAGGGCCGCGACGCACTCTGTCTAGCATGTTCTCATGCTGCAGTTCGGCGCCATTGCGGCGCGTTGCGGGCGGCGCGGGGGTGGTGTGATGGACACAACGGCGCCATATAGGGCAAAGACCTTTCAGGACAGCCCCGGACGCCCGTGAACCCGCTCAGCCACCGCCCCTTCGTGAAGATGAACGGTCTCGGCAACGAGATCCTCGTCCTCGACCTGCGCGCCGATCCGGTGGAGGTGCCGCCCGCCGCCGCGCGGGCGCTGGCGCGGCCGTCCGTGCTGCCGTTCGATCAGGCCATGGTGCTTTATCCCCCGCGCCGGGCGGACACCGCCGCCTTCGTGCGCATCCTCAACAATGACGGCTCCATCTCCGCCGCCTGCGGCAACGGCACCCGCTGCATCGCCGCGCTGGAGGCCGCGCGCACCGGCACGTCCCATGTCCTGTTCGAGAGCGAGGCGGGACTGCTGGACTGCACCGTGCGCCCAGACGGCCAGGTGAAGGTGGACATGGGCGCCCCCCGCCTCGGCTGGCAGGACATTCCGCTGGCGCAGGATGTGGGCGACACGGCATCAGTCCTCGTCCCCGGCTTCGAGACTCTCGGGCCGGCGGTGATGGTGAGCATGGGCAATCCCCACGCCATCTTCTTCGTTCCCGATGCCGGGGCCATGGACGTGGAAGGCCTCGGCACCGCGCTGGAGCATCATCCGCTCTTTCCCGAGCGCGCCAACATCTCCTTTGCCAGCCTCACCGCGCCGGACCGCATCCTGCTGCATGTGTGGGAGCGTGGCGCCGGCCGCACGCGGGCCTGCGGCACCGCCGCCTGCGCCACCGGCGTCGCCGCCGTCCGCACGGGCCGCACCGGCCGCGCCGTCACGGTGACGCTGCCCGGCGGGCCGCTGGAAATCGAGTGGCGCGAGAGCGATGGCCATGTGCTGATGACCGGTCCGGTCGAGCACGAATTCGCCGGCACCCTCACCCCCGCCATGCTGGGGGAGGCCGCCTGATGGCGGAAGGGCCGGGCGTGGAGCGGGCTTTGGAGGTGGTCAATTTCGGCTGCCGCCTCAATGCGCTGGAAGGCGACGGCATCGCCCGCGCCGCCACGGCCGCCGGGCTCGATCGCGCTTTTGTGGTGAACACCTGCGCGGTCACGGCGGAGGCCGTGCGGCAGGCGCGGCAGGCCATCCGCCGCGCCCGTCGCCGTGATCCGTCCCTGCGCATCGTCGTCACCGGCTGCGCCGCCCAGACCGAGCCCTCGACTTTCGCCGCCATGGACGAGGTGGATCTGGTGCTCGGTAATGCCGAGAAGGTTTCCGCCGCCAGCTGGGCCGACGCCCGCACTTCTTTGGATTTCGGCATCAGCGCCGAACAGAAGGTGCAGGTTCAGGACATCTCCGCCGTGCGCGAGACGACGCCCCATCTCGCCGATCGCTTCGAGGGGCACACCCGCGCCTTCGTGGAGGTGCAGAACGGCTGCGACCATCGCTGCACCTTCTGCATCATCCCGTTCGGGCGCGGCCCCTCGCGCAGCGTGCCCATGGGCGCGGTGGTGGCGCAGGTGGCGCGGCTCGTCGCAAGTGGCCACGGCGAGGTGGTGCTCACCGGCGTCGATCTCACCGCCTACGGTGCCGACCTTCCGGGCACGCCGACCCTCGGACGGCTGGTGCGGGCGGTCCTCGCCGGCGTGCCGGAGCTGAAGCGGCTGCGCCTCTCCTCCATCGACGCGGTGGAGGCGGATGTCGAGCTGATGCGCGCCCTCGCCGCGGAGGAGCGGCTGATGCCGCATCTGCACCTCTCGCTCCAGTCCGGCGATGACATCATCCTGAAGCGCATGAAGCGCCGCCACAGCCGGGCCGAGGCGCTGGCCTTCATCGCGGCGCTGCGGCAGGCACGGCCGGACGTGGTGCTGGGTGCGGACATCATCGCCGGCTTTCCGACCGAGACCGAGGCGCAGGCCCGCGCGACGCGGGATTTCGCCGAGGAGGCGGGCCTCGCCTTCCTCCACGCCTTCCCCTTTTCCGCCCGGCCGGGCACGGCGGCGGCCCGCATGCCGCAGCTTTCCCCGGCGCTGGTCGCCGAGCGCGCGGCGCGGCTGCGCGAGACGGGGGCCGTGCTGCTGCGCCGGCATCTGTCGGCCGAGGTCGGCCGCCGCCGCACTGTGCTGGTGGAAGCCGGCGGGCGCGGACACACCGAACATTTCACCCCGGTGCGCCTGACCGGCGCGGCCGCGCGCGGCAGCCTCGCCGATCTCAGGATCGCCGGGCACGACGGCGCGCGGCTCATCGCGGCGTGACGCATTTCATGGGATCTCGGGCATGAGCCAGCAGGACGGCGGAAACGACAAGAAGAAGCGCGGCTTCTGGGGCTGGCTCAAAGGCGAGCCCGCGGCCGAAACACCGGCTGCGCCGCCGCCGGACGCGCCTGTTCCCGATTCGGCTGACGCCGAGCCCGCGCCTGCCGCACCGGAGACGCCGCTGCCGACCTCGGTGGAAAATGCTGCGGCGGAGCCTGCCGCCCCGCCGGTACCGGAGCCCGTCGCAGCGTTGCCGGCCGAATCACCCGCGCTTGAGCCCGCCGAACCCGAGCCGACGGTCTCCCCCAGGCCGCTGGCCACTGTCGAGCCGGAGCCCGTCGCCGAGGCTGAGCCTGAGCCGCTCGAAGCCCCTGCTCCTGAGCCGACCCCGGCCATTGCTCACGAAGCCGCAGCGCCCGATCTTCCTCCGCCGGCGGAGGAACCCGCCGCCCCGGCCCCGGAGCCGCGCAAGGGGTTCTGGAGCCGCCTCGCCTCGGGCCTTGCCCGCACCGCCTCCAGCCTCGGGCAGGGCATCACCGACCTCGTGTCCAAGCGCAAGCTTGATGCGGCGACGCTGGAGGAGCTGGAAGAGGTGCTGATCCGCGCCGATCTCGGCGTCGAGACCTCCATGCGCATTGTCGAGGAGGTGGGGCGCGGCCGGCACGACAAGATGATCTCGGCCGAGGAGGTGAAGAGCCTTATCGCCGCCGAGGTGGAGCGCATCCTCGCCCCGGTGGCGACGCCGCTGGTGGTGGACACCGCGCACAAGCCCTTCATCCTGCTGATGGTGGGCGTCAACGGCTCGGGCAAGACCACCACCATCGGCAAGCTCGCCTCCCAGTGGCGCGCCGAAGGCCGCAAGGTGGTGCTCGCCGCCGGCGATACTTTCCGCGCCGCCGCCATCGAGCAGCTGAAGGTGTGGGGCCAGCGCACCGGCGCCACCGTCATCGCCCGCGAGCAGGGGGCGGATGCGGCGGGCGTCGCCCACGATGCCATCACCGAGGCGCGGGCCCAGAACGCCGATATCCTCATGATCGACACCGCTGGCCGCCTGCAAAACCGCGCCGAGCTGATGGCGGAGCTGGAAAAGGTCGTCCGGGTCATCAGGAAGCAGGAGCCGACCGCCCCCCACGCGGTGCTCCTCGTGCTCGACGCCACGGTGGGCCAGAACGCGCTCTCGCAGGTAGAGGCCTTCGCGCGCATCGCGGGTGTCACGGGCCTCGTCATGACCAAGCTCGACGGCACGGCGCGGGGCGGCATCCTCGTGGCCATCGCGGCGAAGCACAAGCTGCCCATCCACCTCATCGGCGTGGGGGAGGGGCAGGACGACCTCCAGCCCTTCGCGGCGCGGGATTTCGCGCGGGCCATCGCCGGGCTGGAATGAGGTCTTTTTCGCCCGCGCGGTAGCGGTTTGCCGCCCTGCTGCCGTTTCGGCACGCGGCGGTTGAAAATCCCCGCATCCTCGGGAAATGTCGGCCTTGAGCGCTGCAATGCGCCCTCCCGAGGATGCCGCAATGACCCTTCCCACTCGCCGCCTGTTCTCCCTGTCGCTGGTCGTCGGCAGCCTTCTGGTTCTTGCCGGAGCAGCCTCGGGCGCGGAGACGACGCCGCTCTTCAAGATCGTCACGGTGAAGGACGAGATCGTCGTCGGCCTCTCGCCGCAGGACGTAACGGCGCTCGGCGGCAGCGATGTCACCGCCATCGGCAAGGCGCTGAAGGGGAAGGGCGAAGTGACGCTCTGGCGCTATGCGGTGCGCAAGGGGCCTGACGGGGCGCTGGAGCAGGCGCCGGTGGCGCGCGTCAGCATCCTCGGCAATGACAGCTTGCGGGTCGAGCCCTACACGACCCCGCTGAAGATCATCGCGCCCCAATGAGGCGCTTTCTCCTCCTTGCGCCTGCCTTGGGCGTGCTGGCCGGCGAGGCCCGCGCGGACGACGCGGCCTGGGTCGCTGCCGCCACGGCGCAACTGCCGAAGACGCTCGTCGCCGGCCGCGTGCTGCGCACGGGCGAACTGGGGCAGACGGCGCTGATCGCGGTCTTCCCTGCCGGCGCGGACGATCCCAGAACGCCGGGCAGCGCCTTCGCACCTGGGCAGGTGCTGGAGGTGACACTGGCGCCGGAGGGGGATGCCCGCCGCGTCGTCTCCGCCATCGTGCGCCCCCGCACGCCTCAGGACCCGGCGGGCGATGATCCCTTTGCGGAAGAGCAGGCGGACATTCTCGCCGGTCTCGCGAAGCAGAAGGCGGAGCCGGGTGTCGAGCCTTGCCGTCTCAAGGCATGGTCCATCGACGCCAGCCGCAAGGGTCTTGCCGTGCGCGCCGCACCCTCGGCGACGGCGAAGGTGGTCGGCACCCTCGCCCCGCCGCGCCATACGCCCGAGTCCGGACAGGGCGAGGACGACAGCTGGCACGTGGAATTCGATATCACCGGCTACAAGGACGGCTGGTTCCGCATCCGCAATGCCACCCCGCCCGGTGCGCCTTACGATGATCCGCCGCCGCGCTCCTATCCGAAGACCTACAAGGGCGCCGGCTGGATTCCGGCGGACAAGGCCGGCGGCGCCTATGCCAACACGCAGATGCCTGTCATGCGCCTGCATCAGGCGCCGAGCGTCGATTCCAAGGACATCCCGCCCGGCGACGACGCGGCCGATCCCTCCGGAAATCTGCCCATCGATGGCACGCTGGAGCGCATCTATGCCTGCTCGGCCAACTGGGCTCTGACGAAGAGCCGCGACGGCAAGCGCGGCTGGTGGCGTGGCATCTGCTCCAATCAGGTCACGAACTGCAGCTGAGTTTCAGCCGCGTGGCACCGCCAGCAGGTCCACATGGCCGATGACGCAGCCCTGCGCCATCGCCCGCGCCTGATGCCAATCGGCTGCGACCTCAGCCGGGATGTGCCCGCTCTCCACCGCCGCCTGCGCGGTGCCTTTGGCCAGCGCGGCGATCAGCTGCCGGTCGCCGGCGTCGAGCCGCCACGGGCTGTCCGCCGTCTCGGCGGCGTAGCCGACGGCGGCAAGCGCTGCCGCGAGGATGCCCGCGGCATCGGCGCCTGCGGCGGGGCCGAAGCCCTTGTCCGTTGATTGATGGGCGCGGAAGGCCTCCGCGATTCCCGCATCCGCCGCATGCGGCGGGGACCACGCATCCCGGCCGTCGCACGTCAGCGCCGCATGGACCAATACGTCGCTGCGGGCGAACGCCGCCGCAAAGCGCCGGCACCAGTCCGCCGATACGAGGTCGTAGAACGCTGAAGCGGTGACGAGATGGGGCCGGAAGGCGAGCGGTGCGGCCGGGTCGGCGGCGATGTCGCGCAGGGCAAATTCCACCGTCACCTCTTTGCCGGCGAGATCGAGCACCAGCAGGCGGCCGTCCTCCCGCCAGCCGTCCGCGAAGCCGCGGAAGGCGATCCGGGCGGCCTCGGCGAGGGTGTCGTCGTGGTCAACCAACACCCAGTGCTGGCGTGGTCCAAGCTGCGGCGCGAGGGCCCGCAGGTTCGAGCCGGAGCCGGCACCGAGATCGACGATGCGCTGCTCAGGGACGTGGGCTAGCCGGGCGGCCAGCTGCGCCTCCAGCGCCGCCGCGCGGGCACGGTGGTCGGCGGGCTCCCGCAAGGCGAGCCAGCCGGCGGAGAAGGTGGCGGCGGCCGCGGGCGCAAGCTCGGTCATCGTCCGGCGACCTCCGTCAGCACCCGGCCGATGACGGCCACGGTGTCGGGCCAGTCGGGCAAGGCGGTGCCGGCGGCGAAGGCGGCATCCGCCATGGCCCGCCGCCGCGCGGGATCGACGAGAACCGCGCGCAGCGCGGCCGCGAGGGCATCCACGTCGCCGGGCGGCACCTTGAGGCCGGCTCCGTCTGGAACCGTCTCGCCCGCCGCGCCGCCGGTGGTACAGATCACGGGCAGGCCGCGCCGCAGTGCCTCAGCCAGCACCATGCCGTACCCCTCGTAAAAGGAGGGGTGGACGAAGATGTCGGCGGCGGCATAGGCCGCATCCAGCGCCGGCACATCGAGTGTGCCGGCGAGGCGGATGCGGGGCCCCAGTCCGGCCGCACGCGCGGCGATCTCCCGCGCCGTCTCGGGCTCCAGATCCGGGCTGCCGACGATGGTCAGCGTCCAGTCGAGATCCTCCAGGCCGGCGAGGGCGTCGAGCAGCACGCCATAGCCTTTGCGCGGCGTCAGCGACCCCACCGCGATGAGCCGGGGCGGGTGGCCATCCGCCGGAACGCGGTGGGCGGGGGCTGTGCCGGGCAGGGCGAGGGTGATCTTCTCAGGCGGCACGCCATAGCGCTCCACCAGCATCCGCCGCGTCTCGGGACTGATGGCGATGACGGCGGCGGCGGCGGCGAGCGCCTCCGTCTCGCTCTCCAGCAGGCGGGTCGCGGCCTCCTCAGACAGACCAGTCTCCAGCGCAAGGGGATGATGCACCAGTGCCACCACAGGCCGTCCGAGCTGCCGCAGGCCCTCGCCCGGCAGGACGCCGAGGGCGAGGCCATCCGCCAGCAGCACGGTGCCGGCCGGCGTCGCGGCAAGAGTGGCAAGGGCCGCATCGGTTTCTTCGGCCGTGGGAAAAGGGAAGCCGCCCTCGAGCGAGAGCGGCGTCGCATCGAAGCCCTGCGCCGTGAGCCCGGCGATGATGCGCCGGTCATAGGCATAGCCACCGCTGATCGTATTGATGTCGCCGGGATGGACCAGGGCCACCGCCGGCCGCGCGTGACCGGTCACGCGGCGGCTCCGATGTCGGCCTCGTACCAGGCGCGGGCGACGTGGGATTCGTGCAGCGAGACCCGGATGCGCACGATGCCGTCGCCGCCGGTTCCCAGATCGCCGGAGCGGGCGGCGGCGGCCATATGGTCGAACACGTGGCGGGCGAGCACCTCGGTGGTGGTGTTGCGGCCGGCGAAGGCGGGCACCTCATCGAGATTCCGGTAGTTGAGCGGTCCGAGCACGGCCTTCAGCGCGTCATGGGCGCGGGCGATGTCCACCACCACGCCCTCCTCGGTCAGGTCCTCGCGGTAGAAGGCCACATCCACCACGAAGGTCGCCCCGTGCAGCGCCTGCGCCGGGCCGAACAGGTCGCCCCGGAAGGAGTGGGCGATCATGATGTGGTCCCGCACTTCTACCGCATACATTGAATGTCCTTTCTGTCCGGTGGCCCGGCCTCAGCCGTAGCGCACCACGGTGGCGATCCCTTCCGCACCGGCTGCGAGGATACGCGGCATCCGGGCCGGCAGATCATTGAAGGCGACCTCCTCGGTGATGAGCGCGTCCAGCCGGTCGTCGGCGAGGAGGTCCAGCGCCTTGAGGAGGCGGCGGCGGCGGCTCCAGCGCGGGCGGCGGGCGGGGCTGACCGCGCCCACCTGCGAGGAGAGGATGGCGAGGCGCTTGTGGTGGAAGCCGCCCCCCAGCGCCACGTCCACCGGCCGGTCGCCGTACCAGCTCATCTCGATCACACGGCCCTCGTCGCCGCAGCAGGCGAGGCAGATGTTGAGGCCCGCCGAGGAGCCCGAGGTGTGGAAGACGAGATCGGCATCGAGATCGGCCGGGCCGGGCTCGGCGGGCAGGAAGCGCGCGCCGAATGTGGCGGCGACGGCGGCGCGGGCGGGGTCGGTGTCCACCACCGTCACCTCCGCGCCGGGCAGCCGGCCGCAGAGATAGGCGACGAGCAGCCCGACCAGCCCCGCGCCCACCACCACGATGCGGTCGCCGGGCCCGGCGCCGCCGTCCCACACCGCGTTCAGGGCCGTCTCCATGTTGGCGGCAAGGGTCGCCCGCCGCGCCGGCACGGCATCGGGCACGGGGGCCAGCATCTCGGTGAGCGCCACAAACCGCTCCTGATGGGGCGCGAGGGAGAAGACGCGGCGGCCGAGAAGCTCGGGCGGTCCCACCTCCACCTCGCCGACCGCGCAGTAGCCGTACTTGACCGGGAAAGGGAATTCGCCCTCCTGCAACGGCGCGCGCATGCGCTTGCGGTGGACGGGATCGGTGAGCCCCGCGGCCACCAGCCGCTCGGTGCCGCGGCTGACCGCGCTGTAGAGGGTGCGCACCTGCGCCGTCGCCTCGTCCACGGCGGGCAGTACGCCCGGGCGCAGCTCGCTGATGCCGGGCGCGACGTACCAGAGCGCGCGCGCGAACGGAGATGCGTGGCAAGTTGACGCAGGTTGAACGGCCATGCTTTGGCTCTCGTATAGGCTCGGGGTTCCATCGCCGCGGGCCGCCGGCACCCAGGGAGCTATGCATGTCTTCGAGGTCCGGTCCACTGTCCACGCTTCCCGATAAACCCGCACCCGCGTCGGCCACGCTGACGCCGGCCTTGATCCAGCCGCTCTCAACGCTCCGGCGGCGCCGTCTGTTCATGCTGGCGGCAAATCTGGTGACGGTGGCCCTCGTCCTCGCCGGCATGGTGGCGCTGGGCGCTCATGACGGCTTCTCGCTGGTGGATGGGCTGCTGCTGGTCTGCGCTCTCGCCATCACGCCGTGGAACTCCATCGGCTTCTGGAATGCGGCGGTAGGTCTCTATCTGCTGCACGGGCGGCGCCGAGGCGTCGAGGCGGCGGCGCCCTTCCTCGCGCCGCCACTGCCCGAAGGGCCCATCAGCGCACGCACCGCCATTCTCCTCACCGTGCGGAACGAGGACCCGGCGCGGGCGCTGGCGCGGCTCAAGGCGGTGAAGGCGGACCTCGACCTCTCCGGCCATGGCGCCGCCTTCGACTTCCACGTCCTCAGCGACACGTCACGTCCCGAGATCGCAGCCGCCGAGGAAGCACTGGTGGCGGCGTGGCGGGCGCAGGAGGGACCTGCCCGCATCTTCTACCGCCGCCGCGCGGACAATGCCGGCTTCAAGGCCGGCAACATCCGCGCCTTCTGCACGGACTCTGGCGATCGCTACGATTTCATGCTTCCGCTGGATGCCGACAGCCTGATGGGAGCGGACACCATCCTCTCCATGGTGCGGCTCATGGCGGCCTATCCGCGCCTCGGCATCCTGCAGAGCCTGGTGGTCGGTCTGCCGTCCCAGAGCGCGTTCGGGCGCATCTTCCAGTTTGGCATGCGCCACGGCATGCGCAGCTACACCCTCGGCGCGAGCTGGTGGGCGGGGGATTGCGGCCCGTTCTGGGGGCATAATGCGGTGATCCGCGTCGCCCCCTTCCGCGATGCCTGCCACTTACCGGAGCTGCCCGGCGGGGCCCCCTTCGGCGGACCGGTGCTCTCCCACGATCAGGTCGAAGCCGTGCTCATGCGCCGCGCCGGCTACGAGGTGCGCGTTCTGCCGGTGGAAAGCGAGAGCTATGAGGAGAACCCGCCCGCCGCCACCGATTTCGTCGGCCGCGACCTGCGCTGGTGCCTCGGCAATCTCCAGTATCTGCGCCTTCTGGCGGTGCCCGGCCTCGCGGCGAGCCTTCAGCGCATGAGCCGCTTTCAGCTCGTGTGGGCCATCCTGATGTTCGTGACGGTGCCCGCCCATCCGGCGCTTCTGGCGCTGCTGCCGCTGGCGGCGGCGGAGGCCGGACCGGCCTATCCAACTGGCCTCGCTCTCGCCCTCTACGGGGGGATGATGGCCATGGCGCTCCTGCCCAAGCTCGCCGGTGTCGCCGATGTGGTGCTGACGTCGGGCGGCGCCGCCCGCTACGGCGGGGCGTTGCGCTTTGCCGCATCCGTGGCGGTGGAGCTGGTGTTCTCCTTCCTGCTCAGCGCCATCACCGCCATGGCGGTGACGCTGGAGATGGGGCGCCTGCTGCTGGGCCGGGTGCGCGCCTCCTGGGGCGCCAAGGTTTCCTGGCGGGCCCAGGCCCGCGACGGCCATGGGGTGGACTTCGCCCACGCGGCACGGGCGTTCTGGCCGCAGACGGTGTTCGGTCTCGCCGTTCTTGCCGCGCTGCTGGCGGTTCAGCCGGTGCTGGCCCTGTGGGCGGCGCCGGTGCTGGCGGGCTATGTGCTCGCCATCCCCTTCACCATGGCCACCGCCGATCCGCGCCTCGGCCGGCTGTGCGTCCGCCTCGGCCTGTGCGCCGTGCCGGAGGAGTTTGCTCCGAGTCGGGTGCAGCGCCTGCTGGCGGGCGAGACGTTCGAGGCCCGCCGGGCGGCCTGACCATCTGACACTTGAAATGAAAAGGCCGGGCGCGAGCCCGGCCTTTCGCATTTTCGCGGGGGACAGGATCAGCGGCGTCCGCCGAACCCGCCACCGAACCCGCCACCGAAGCCGCGGCCACCGCCGCCCCAGCCGCCGCCACCGCCGAAGCGATCGCCACCGCCGAAGTCACCGCCGCGGTCACCGCCACCGAAACCGCCGAAGCCGCGATCGAACCCGCCCGAGCCGAACGAGTCGCCGCGCCCATAGGCGTCGCCGCCGAAGCCGTCGCCGCCGTAGCTCGACACGCGCTGGCTGCTGGTGGCGCGGGCCCGCTCCTCGTTGTCGAGGCTGGAGGTGTCGCGGCTGGTGTTCTGCCAACCGGAGTTGGTGTGCTGGCTCCAGCTGCCGTTGTCGTTGTGCTGGTAGACGTTGCCGTCGTGGTCCACGGCCACATGGCCGTTATCCCAGGCGACGGCATTGCCGGTCTTGGCATTGCCGGCGACGCCGCGGCTGTCGACGTTCAGGTTGCCGTTCTTGTCCGTCACGCCGGTCTGGGAGGCGTGATAGGTGCCGGTGGTGGGATTGGCACCGGCGGATTCACGTCCGGCGGCGGCATTGCCCGTATAGGCGTTGCCTTCCACCCCGGCGCGGCTTTCGCCACGGGCTCCGGTGGTGGGGTTGTAGCGGCTGTTCTCCCGGCCGGCGGCGTAGTTGCCGGAATAGGGATTGAACGCGGCGCCCGAGCGGCCGGCGAAATTGGTGCCGTTGGCCGTGGTGCCATGCCAGTCGCGGCCCGACCAGTCCGTGCCGTTCCAGGTGGTGCCCCACGCGTGATTGACGGTGGCAGCGCCGCCCCAGCGGCCGTAGAGGTTGGCCTGGTTCAGGTTGGTGTAGCCCCAGTGGCCGCCCCAGGGTCCGTAGGGTCCATAGGGACCATAGGGATGCCAGTAGGGACCCCAGTAGGGGTACACCGCCGCGCCCCAGCCCCAGCCGGCGGCGAAGCCGAAGGCGAAGCCGGTGTCGAGGCCCAGCGCGAAGCCGGCGCCGACGCCATAGGTGACGGGGCAGGAGTACCAGTCTGCGAAGCCGGCATAGCCGACGCAATTGTAGCCGGTGCCGTAGACCACCGTGCCGCCGGGCGCGACGACGACGCCCATGTAGCCGGGGGTATAGCCCACCACCACCGCGTCCGGCGTGGACCCGTAGATGCGCACGTAGGTGACGTAGTGCAGGGGCGAGGACACCGGGATGGTGTAGATCACGTCCGGCACCACATCGGCGACCCGCCACGGGCCGGCCGGATCGACCGCCACGAACCACGCGCCGTTGTTGACCGCATAGAAGCGGTCGGGCGCGAGGCGGATCACCGGCGTCGCGGTGTTCACCGCATAGGCGAGCGCGGTGCCGCTGATGGGCTCGAACTTCGGCGCGCCCTCAAAGGCGACCTTCAGTTCCACGCTGCGCTTCACCGTGGCGGTCTGCGGGATGGTGGCGGCGATGGCCGCTTCCTTGGCCTGCGGCGTGCCGGCGACCGAGACCAGCACGTTCGCCTTCGGATCGTTCGGCGAGATCTTCGAGAAGTCCCTCGGCAGCGCGTTGGCGGCGACGAAGGCCCACGGCCCCTTGAGATCGGCGGCCTTGAACCAGCGGCCGGAGATCAGGACGTAGTAGGTGTTGGAGGTGGTCTCCATGAACACCGCATGGTCGGAATTGTTCATGGTGAGCAGGTTGGTGCCCGCCACGGGCAGCATCTGCGGCTGCCCGTCGGTCTGGATCAGCTCGGTGGGCTTGGTGACCGCGATGATGGCCGGGGCCGGGTTGATCGGCTTCTTGTCGCTGCCGAGGAGCGGATCGGCCGGGCTCTCCGCACTGGCCGCCTTGCCGGCGGAGGCGAGAGCGTCCGAGACCTGGGGCGTGACGATCCAGGTGCCGCCGAGGTTCGGCGTTTCGTACCAGTGGCCGGCGGCTTCGAGGTGATAGGTGCCGGCCTCATCCTTCAGCAGCAGCGGCTGGGTGTTGATGACCCGCTGGAAGCCGCTCACGCCCTTGATCGGCCGCAGCACGGGCTCGCCGGAGATGGGGATGAGGATGGTGGTGGTGGTGGCGAACAGGATCTGCGGCGGGGTGTTGTCCACCGGCTGGGTCTGGACCTTGGCCAGTTCCTGGTTCACCGCATAGCTCGCCTGGAGCTGGTCGAGCGGAACCGTGATGCCGTCGGGCGGCAGGCGGGTCTGGAGCGCGGAGCGGATCTCGCTCGCCTTGGCCGGCTCGGTGGGCACCTGCACCCCTTCGATGGTGAAGGTGGCCAGGTGGACGAGGCCCGCCGGCTTGTCGATGGCGACGCGGGTGCTGAACTTCACCATGCCGTAGGTCGGGGCGCCGGTCTTCACGCCGATGGCGACGGCGGCGCGACCGGACATGGTGTCGCCGTTCCATGCGTCGATCTGCGGCTGATAGAGCTGCAGCACCTGGTTGTCCGGCAGGTCATAGACGCGCGGCCAGGTCGGAGGCGCGGAGGGCGAGGCCGCGGTCTGGCTCTGCGCCTGTGCTGTCGACGGGGGCTGCTGGGCGTCGGCCGTCGCGGTCCACAGCATCGCCGCTGCAACCAGCGCGGCAGCTGAGGCGCCGGTCCATAGTCGCATCATGAAGTCCCTCCCTCCCCGAAACGCCGGGGCGCGAACACCTAACATGTTCGCGGGCCAACGTCAGCGTGACCGGAGGGGCTCCCGTCCTGCGGCGCCCGACCGTGGCGCGAGGAGCATGAAGCTCAGATGGGACGCGCGCAGTTGCGCTGCCACGAGAGGCGGGGGCCCTCCCACGACATGCTGATGCTCTTGCGCGCCGGGCAGGCCCGCGTCGTGGCCTCCGCGCCGTCACGGTCCCAATAGTCGCGCCACTGGTAGGCGGCCGGGCGCGCGGCGGGCGTATCCACCTTCGCCAGGGTGGGGGCGGCATCGCTGGGGAAGGCGCGCACGAGGTCACCACCGCCCCAGGCGGCGATGGCGATGAAGGTGGTCGCGGCGGCCGCGAGCAGGGAGGAGGTCTTCATGGCACAGGTCTCGGTTCGTCGTCGCGTGGCCGGCTTAGAACGCCGGAGGGCGCCGCGTCGTCCCCTCAATGGAGGACGATTTCATCGCCCTTGTACGACGTTCCCCCTGAACCCGTGCCGACACGGGCCTTTACTTTCCGTTCATCTTTTCGCGAGCGCGGCAGGCGATGCTGCGCTGCCGCACGCCAAAAAGGTGGAGATGGGTGGCTTAGATTTGAAGTTGCAGTCTTGATCTCTGCCGTTGGCGGGAGTTGGCTTGAGCTGCGGTTGGCCTTCGGGGGCGCCGCGAGGGAGCGGGTCCGCCCGGTCTCGTTCGGTCCGGACGGGGAATTCTGCTCCTGAACCTGATGGATGCGCGCCGGATCGCCCGGTCCCCCACCGGCGTGGCGCGCAGGGGAGACTGGGCAATGAACAAATACGTCGCCGAGTTCATCGGAACTGCGGTTCTCGTTCTCTTCGGCTGCGGCTCGGCCGTGCTCACCGGCTACGGCTCCGCACCCATCGGAATGCTCGCCATCGCCTTCGCTTTCGGCCTCGCCGTGACCTCCATGGCCTACGGCATCGGCCATGTGTCCGGCTGCCACATCAATCCCGCCGTCACCGTCGGCGTCTGGGCCGCGGGACGCATTCCCACCTCCGAAGTGCCGAAATACTGGATTGCGCAGATTCTGGGCGGCATCGTCGGCGCCGCCATCCTGTTCATGATCGCCTCCGGCAAGCTGGCCGGCTTCGACGTCGCCAAATCCGGCCTCGGCCAGAACGGCTGGGGCGAGGGTTATATCGGCGGCTACGGCCTCGGCGCCGCGATCATTGCCGAGCTGGTCGGCACCTTCATCTTCCTGGTGGTGATCCTTGGCTCCACCTCGAAGGCGGGGATCACCCAGGCGGCGGGCCTCGCCATCGGCCTGTCGCTGGTGATGATCCACATCGTCTTCATCCCCGTCACCGGCGTGTCGGTGAACCCGGCCCGGTCCATCGGTCCGGCCCTGTTCGCCGGCGGCAAAGCCATCTCCCAGCTCTGGCTGTTCATCGTGGTGCCGCTGGTGGGCGCCTATCTTGCGGGCCTCCTGTTCAAGCTGAAGGTGCTTGAGGACTGATCTTCCCTAAGGGACGCATAAAAAGGGGGCGCGCCGGCAAGGCGCGCCCCCTTTCCGTTTGCCGGGTTGGGGCTCCCGGCAAACCCCCGCTCCGGGATCACGTCACTCGGCGGCGACAGGGCCCGCCGGGTTCTTCTGCTGCTGGGCCGTTTCCGCCGCCTTGGCGCGGGTCTCCTGCTCCAGCGCCGCCTTCACGCCCGCCCCATACTCCGGGTGGACCTTGGTGAAGAGGGCGATCTGCCGGTCGGCGATCTCCTGCGGGATGCCGTACATGGCCGCCGCGAGGTTGCTGAAAAGCCGCTGGCGCTGGCCGGCGTCGAACAGCTCGAACAGCGCGCGCGGCTGGGAGAAGTCGTCATTGCCGATGCGGTGGCTGTAGCGCTCGGCGTCGCCCGAGATTTTCAGCGGCGGCTCGGCATACTTGGCATCCTCGGTGGCGCCGTTGAACGAGTTGGGCTCGTAATAGGCGTCGGTGTTCCCGGTCATCTGCGGGAAGAACCGCATGGCGCCGTCCTTGTGATAGTGGTGCACCGGGCACTTGGCGGCGTTCACCGGCAGGTGCTCGTAATGCGTTCCGAGGCGATAGCGGTGCGCGTCCGCGTAGGAGAAGATGCGGGCCTGCAGCATCTTGTCCGGCGAGAAGGAGATGCCGGGCACGATGTTGGACGGCGAGAAGGCCGCCTGCTCGATCTCGTTGAAATAGTTCTCCGGATTGCGGTTCAGCTCCATGACGCCGATGTCGATGGGCGGATACTCGCCGTGCGGCCACACCTTGGTGAGGTCGAAGGGGTTGTAGGAGGTCTTCTCCGCATCCAGCTCCGGCATCACCTGCACCTGCACCTTCCACTTGGGGAATTCGCCGCGCTCGATGGCGGTGAACAAATCCTCTTGCGTGGATTCGCGGGTGCGGCCGACCACCTCGGTGGCCTCGCCATTGGTCCAGTGCTTGTGGCCCTGCAGGGTCTTGAAGTGGAACTTCACCCAGAAGCGCTCGCCCGCCTCGTTGATGAAGGAATAGGTGTGCGAGCCGTAGCCGTTCATGTTCCGCACGCCCACGGGCAGGCCGCGGTCGGAGAACAGGATCGTCACCTGGTGGAGGCTCTCCGGCGAGAGGGACCAGAAGTCCCACATGGCGGTGGGCGAGCGCAGATTGGTCTTCGGGTGGCGCTTCTGGGTGTGGATGAAGTCCGGGAACTTGTAGGGATCGCGGACGAAGAAGACCGGCGTGTTGTTGCCCACGAGGTCCCAGTTGCCCTCGGGCGTGTAGAACTTCAGCGCGAAGCCCCGCACGTCGCGCTCGGCATCCGCAGCGCCGAGTTCGCCGGCCACCGTGGAGAAACGGGCGATCATCGGCGTCTGCGCGCCGGGCTGCAGCGCCTTGGCCTTGGTGTATTTCGAGATGTCGCCGGTGATGGTGAGGGTGCCATGGGCGCCCCAGCCCTTGGCGTGGACCACGCGCTCGGGAATGCGCTCGCGGTTCTGGTGGGCGAGCTTCTCGATGAGCTGGTAGTCCTGCATCAGCACCGGGCCGCGCGGCCCGGCGGTGAGCGAATTCTGGTTGTCGGAAATCGGGTTTCCGGCCGTGGTGGTGAGGGTGGGTCGCGTCATGAAGGGCTCCCTGCTTGGTTTCGCGCCGTGACGGCTGCGGATCAACCGGGGCGCAGCATGGCCGTGAGTTGGAATAAGGACAAATCAGATTGCATTGAGTTTTCGATAAGGTAATCTTATCGCGTGCTCTCCACCCGTCAGCTTCGCTACTTCGACGCCCTCGCCCGCCACCGCCATTTCGGCCGCGCGGCGGAGGAATGTGCCGTCACCCAGCCGGCCCTCTCCATGCAGATCCGCGAAATGGAGGAAGCCCTCGGCGTCCGCCTCGTGGAGCGGGGGCGGAGCGGCGTGCGGCTGACGCCGGTGGGCGAGGAGGCGGCCTCCCGCGCCCGCGGCGTGCTCGCCGCCCTCGCCGACATGGAACGCACCATCCGCGATCGCGGGCGCCTGCTGGAAGGGCGGATGCGGCTCGGGGTCATCCCCTCGATCGCGCCCTATCTCCTGCCCCGCCTGCTGCCGGAGATGGCGGGGCGCTGGCCGGGCGTGGAGATCGCGCTGCGGGAGAGCCAGACCGAGCAACTGGTGAACGACCTCGCCCATGGCGATCTCGACCTCGTCATCCTCTCCCTGCCGGTGGAGCATCCCGCGCTGGAGACCAAGGCGCTGTTCGAGGACCCGTTCCTGCTGGCCGTTCCCGAAAGCTCGGCGGACTTTCCGGGCGAGACCGCCGCCGCCGAGGACATCCTCGCCGCCGACCTCCTGCTGCTGGAGGACGGCCACTGTTTCCGCGATCAGGCGCTCAACGTCTGCCGCAAGGTGGATGCCCGACAGCTGCGCCGTTTCGGCGCGTCCAGCCTGTCGACGCTGGCCCAGCTCGTCGCCAACGGGCAGGGGGTGACGCTGCTGCCGCAGATGTTCGTCGCCTCCGAGGGCGGGCACATCCCCCGCGTGCGCCTGCTGCGCTTTCCCGATCCGGCGCCGTCGCGCACCATCGGCCTTGTCTGGCGGCGGACCCTGCCGTTCCGGGACGACGTGGAGCAGGTCGCCGCCATGGTGCGGGCCTGCCGCCCCGCTGTGCAAGACGGCGAAGAGCGGCACTCTGCCTTGCTTTGACCCGCGTTCGCGGCTAGAGCACGCCCCTGTCAGCGCGTGCTCTTTCTTCGAGAAGGCGGGCGGTTGACCGGGCGAATTGGATCAATTTGCCCGGTGAACCGCCTCTGGCCCCGCGCAAAGACGAGGACGGAATGGCTCAGGACGGACTTTCCTACCGCGACGCGGGCGTGGACATCGATGCGGGCAACCGGCTCGTCGATCTCATCAAGCCGCTGGTGAAGGCCACCGCCCGGCCGGGAGCCGACGCGGACATCGGCGGCTTCGGCGGCGTGTTCGACCTGAAGGCGGCCGGTTTCGCCGACCCGCTCCTCATCGCCACCACCGACGGGGTCGGCACCAAGCTCAAGATCGCCATCGATACCGGCGTCCATGACACCATCGGCATTGACCTCGTGGCCATGTGCGTCAACGATCTGGTCGTTCAGGGCGCCGAGCCGCTGCTGTTCCTTGATTATTTCGCCACCGGCCGCCTCGCGCCGGAGGTGGGCGCCCATATCGTCGCGGGCATCGCGCGGGCCTGCAAGGCGGCCGGATGCGCCCTTATCGGCGGCGAGACGGCCGAGATGCCGGGCATGTACCGCGACGGCGACTACGATCTCGCCGGCTTCTCCCTCGGCGCCGTCGAGCGCGCGGAGTTGCTGCCGAAGAAGGACGTGGGGCCGGGCGACGTGATCCTCGGCCTCGCCTCGGATGGCGTGCATTCCAACGGCTATTCGCTGGTGCGCCGCATCGTCGAGCGCTCCGGCCTCGCCTGGACCGACGAGGCGCCCTTCCACAAGGGCAAGAACCTCGGCACCGCGCTGCTCACGCCCACCCGGCTCTATGTGAAGAGCGTGCTGTCCGTCATCCGCTCGACCGGCGCGGTGAAGGCGCTCGCGCATGTCACCGGCGGTGGCATCACCGAGAACCTGCCACGCGTGCTGCCGGCCGGCACCATCGCCCGCATCGACCTCTCCAACCTCATCGTTCCCCCGGTCTTCCGCTGGCTCGCCAGCGTCGGCGCGGTGGCGCCGGAGGAGATGCTGCGCGCCTTCAACTGCGGCGTCGGCATGGCCGTGGTGGTGCCCGTGGATCGCGAGGAGGAGGTGGCCGACGCCTTCGCCGCCGCGGGCGAGACGGTCATCCGCCTCGGCGTCATCGAGCCCGGCAGCGGCGCGGCCCATGTGGTCTATGACGGGGCCGCCGACTTCGGGTTCGCGTCGTGAGCGAGGCGGCGCCCAAGCGCACCGCGATCCTGATCTCCGGCCGCGGCTCCAACATGGCGGCGCTGGTGAAGGCCGCCGAGGCGCCCGACTTCCCGGCGGAGATCGCGCTGGTCCTTTCCAACCGGGAGGACGCCGCCGGCCTCGACTTCGCCAAGGATCATGGCGTGCCGACCCTCGTGCTCTCGCACAAGGGCTACAGCGACCGCCTCGCCTTCGATGCGGCGCTGGATGCGTACCTCAAGGCCGAGGGCATCGAGATCGTCTGCCTCGCCGGCTTCATGCGCCTCCTCACCCCCTGGCTGGTGGAGCGCTGGCGCAACCGGATGATCAACGTCCACCCCTCGCTCCTGCCGAGCTTCAAGGGTCTGCATACCCACGAGCGGGCGCTGGAGGCCGGCGTGCGCCTGCACGGCTGCACCGTGCATTTCGTGCGCGCCGAGATGGACGAGGGCCCGATCATCCTCCAGGCCGCCGTGGGCGTGGAGGCCGATGACACCCCCGACGTGCTCGCCGCCCGTGTGCTGGCACAGGAGCACGTGATCTATCCCAAGGGTCTGGAGCTTCTGGCCGCCGGCCGCCTCAAGGTCGCCGACGAGCGGGTGGAGATCACCGGCGCCAAGGGCGGTCTGCCGCCGCTGGTTTCGCCGGGGGTGTGAGGGCAAGCCTCGTGCTCCGTACGCATGGAGCGTCAGCGGAATGCGAGCCGGAGCCCAGCGCAAACGACCGCCGCAGGCGCTTCCTGAGGTGCGATACCTGGGCATTGCCCGCTGCGCCGAACTCTTGCGCTGGCCCCCGGATCAGCGCTCCGGCTGCGCCGTCGCTTGTCCGGGGAACAGTCCGCCGGGCGTGGGAGCCTCATGCCCCGATCTTCACCACCCGCACCTTATTGTCGTGAAACGCCGCGCCGCCGACCGGAGCCACGGGGTCGGCCCCCGTCAGCGTATTGATCCCCCGCCCGCCGCGATGGGCGCCGGCCGGCTGGATCTGCTCCGAGACGATGACGCCGCGCCGGAGCCCGTCGAACAGCCGCACGCGCAGTTCCACCCGCCCGCGCGGGTTCTCCACCGCGACCAGATCGTCCTCGACCACGCCCAGCGCGGCTGCATCCTCCGGATGGACCAGCAGCGAGGGCGCGCCCTCCTTCTCCTGAGAGGTGGGCGTCTCGGTGAAGGAGGAATTGAGGAAGTTGCGGGCCGGCGCCGTCACGAGGCGGAAGGGATGGTCCGCATCCGCCTCCTCGATGACCGCCCAATGGTCGGGTAGGGCCGGCATGTCCGCCACCGGGCCGAACTTGCCGGGCGCGGGGAAGGAGAGGTTGGCCCAGTCCACCGCGAAGTGGAAGCGCTTGTCGCGATGGGCGAAGCCGTCCAGAAAATGGGCGGCGCGGAACTCCTGCGCCACATCCATGAAGCGGGCGTCCTCCAGCGCTTCCACCGGGCCGCGGCCGCTCTCGCGCAGGGTCCAGTCGATCAGCTCGCGCGCGGTCATGGCGAAGCCGGGATGCTCGGCTCCGAGGCGCGAGGCCAAAGCGCAGATCACGTCGTGGTTGGTGCGGCACTCGCCCGGCGGCTCGACGATCTTGGTGCCGATCTGGATGTGCGGATGCCCGCCCGCGCCATAGATGTCGTCATGCTCGGTGAACATGGTGGCCGGCAGCACGATGTCCGCCATCTTCGCGGTATCGGTCATGAACTGCTCGTGGACCGCAACGAACAGGTCGTCCCGCGCGAAGCCGCGCTTCACCTTCTCCTGCTCGGGGGCGACGGCGACGGGATTGGTGTTCTGGATGAGGAGCGCCGCCACCTTGCCGCCGCCGGCGAGCGCATCCTCCTCGCCCACCAGGATGGGGCCGATGCGGGACTGGTCGAGGGCGCGCACGGTGGGATCGAGCTTGTCCAACCCCTCGATCATCTTCTTGCGCCAGCCATAGGTGCCGGACATGGAATGGAGCGCGCCGCCGCCCAAGTGCTGCCAGCTGCCGGCAACCACGGGGATGGACGCCACAGCGTGCATGTTCACCGCGCCGTTGCGGCTGCGGGAGAAGCCGTAGCCGATGCGGAAGTAAGAGGCCGGCGTCGTGCCCACGAGCCGCGCATAGGCCTCGATCTCGGCCACCGGCAGGCCGCAGAGCGCGGAGGCCCATTCCGGCGTGCGGGTGGAAAGGTGCGCCTCCAGCGCGGCGGCGTCGCGGGCGTAGGCGTCCAGATAGGCGCGGTCGGCGAGGCCGTCGCGGAAGAGGACATGCATGACTGCGCAGGCCAGCGCCCCGTCGGTGCCGGGGCGGATGAGGAGGGGGATGTCCGCCTGCTCCATGGTGGGCGTGCGATAGACATCCACCACCGCGATCTTCGCGCCATGGCGCTTCCGCGCATGGATGGCGTGGGTCATCACATTGACCTGCGTGGATACCGCATTGGTGCCCCACAGGGTGATGAGGCCGGAGGAGGCCATCTCGCGCGGGTCCACGCCGGCGATGCGGCCGGCGCCGGCCATGTAGCCGCTCCAGGCGGGATTGACGCAGATGGAGGAGAAGAAGCGCGAATAGCGCTTCACATGGGTCAGTCGGTTGATGCCGTCGCGCATCACGAGGCCCATGGTGCCGGCGTAATAATAGGGCCAGACGGACTCCGCGCCGTGCTCCCGCTCGGCCTTCAGCAGGCCCTCGGCCACCCGGTCCAGCGCCTCGTCCCACGAAATGCGGGTGAACTGGCCGGAGCCCTTGGGGCCGGTGCGCAATAGAGGATGGGTCAGGCGGTCCGGGTGGTTCGCCCGTTCGGCATAGCGCGCGACCTTCGCGCAGATGACGCCAGCGGTATAGGGCTGGTCCTTGGAGCCATGCACCCGGCCGATGCGGCCGTCGGCCATCACGTCCACCTTCAGGGCGCAGACGGACGGGCAGTCATGGGGACAGACGGACGGGTGGGTCGCAACCGGGCTATGGGCGGTGTGCGAAACGGTCGGGGCATGGACGTTCATGGCCCCGAGACAATAAAGGGGGCGACGCGCGCCGTCGCCCCCTTTTCAGATAACGGCCGAGTGAGGCTCAGGCGCCGTGCCCGGCCTCGGCGGCCCGGTCGCGCCCGCGGTTGCGCAGGATGTAGCCGAGGCCCAGCACGAAGAGCGCGCCGATGGTGCTGGCCACATAATGGGGGAGGGCGGCCGGGTGCAGCCCGTCCTCGGCCACCTTCACCAGCGCCGGGTTGATGTGCTGCAGGTAGCTGAGCGCCATCACGTCGCCCACCAGCATCTCGCCGGCGATCCAGCCGAGCAGCGCCGCGCCGGCCCAGATGAGGATGGGGAAGCGGGTGAGCAGCGAGAGCAGCAGCTGCGAGCCGAAGATGATGAGCGGGATGGTGAGCAGCAGGCCGAACACGAACAATTCCCAGTGCCCGCGCGCGGCGGCGGCGATGGCCACAACATTGTCGAGGCTCATGACCGCATCGGCGATGGCGATGGTGCGCACCGCCTTCCACAGGCTGTCGGAAGCGGCGACCTCGTGGGAATCGCCGCCATTGTCGGTGACGAGTTTGATGGCGATCCAGAACAGCAGCAGGCCGCCGACAACCTTCAGGAACGGGACGCCCAGCAGGTAGGACACCGCCAGCGCAAACAGGATGCGCAGGCCCACCGCCGCGCCGGCACCGAGCAGGATGCCCCATTTGCGCTGCTTGGCCGGCAGCGACCGGCACGCCAGCGCGATCACCACCGCATTGTCGCCGGACAGCAGCAGGTCGATCCAGATGATCTGCAGGAGGGCGACCCAGAAGGTCGGGGCGGTGAAATCCATCGTCCACTCCATGTGGTGAGGCTGGGGATGCGGGCAAGACCGGACCAGGCTCAGGCACGCCGCAGTTATTATTACGTAGCGTCATGTTGATGACGCGCTGAAACTTCCGTTACGTCAATTAAGGAGCAGAAAAAAGGGGCCGGATGCGGCCCCTTTCGTCTCGATCGTCTCAGGCCGCGAGGTCGTCGTGGGCGTGGGCGCGCCGACCCTTGTGCCAGCGCAGGGCCAGCGCGATGCCGACCACGAGGGCGGCGCCGGCGGCGGAGACGATGCGGTGGAGGTGATGCGTGGTCTCCTCGCCCAGCCGCTCGATGATGGCCACATCGCCGAGGAGCATGTCGCCGGCAACCCAGCCGAGCAGGGCGGCACCGGCCCAGATCAGCAGCGGGAAGCGGTTGATGAGCGCCATCACCAGCGAGGAGCCGGCGATGATGAGCGGAATGGAGATGGCGAGGCCGAAAATGAGCAGGAACCAGTTGCCGTCGGCAATGGCGGCCACCGCCACCACGTTGTCGAGGCTCATGACGATGTCCGCCACCGCCACCGTGCCCACGGCCTTCCACAGATTGTCGCTGGATTGAATGGCCTCTTCGCCGCCCTCGTCGGGACTGGCGAGATCCACCGCGATCCACATGAGCGCGAGCGAGCCCACGAGCTTCAGCCACGGCAGCGCCAGGAGCGTCGCGACGATGCCTGTGAAGACGACGCGGAGGGCGACGGCCACGCCCGCGCCGAGGATGATCCCGGTACGGCGGACCTTCTCCGGCAATGAGCGGCAGGCGAGGGCGATCACCACCGCATTGTCACCGGACAACAGAACGTTGATCCAGATGATCTGCAGCAGTGCCAGCCAGAGAACTGGAGAGTCGAGCGACATAGTCCCTACCCCGGGCCATTTGAGCGTCAGCGTCACCGCGAGATTGTATTCTGCGTCTGGTGCGCCGTATTCTGGATTTTGACGCTACGTTAATGTGCCCAAGCGGAACCCTCAACAAAAACCGGATACCGCGGCGCACAAATTCGATCGCGCGCCGCGGTATCTTAATCGAATACCTGTTCAGCCGACAATTTCATTGCCGGAGAAGAACTGGGCGATCTCCGCCTTGGCATTGTCCGTGCTGTCGGAGCCGTGGGCGGAATTCGCCTCGATGGACTCGGCGAACAGCTTGCGGATGGTGCCCTCGGCGGCGTTCGCCGGGTTGGTGGCGCCCATCACGTCGCGATACTTGGCGACGGCGTTCTCGCCTTCGAGCACCTGCACCACCACGGGGCCGGAGGTCATGAAGGCCACGAGGTCGCCGAAGAAGGGGCGCTCCTTGTGGACGGCGTAGAAGGTCTCGGCCTCCTCGCGCGTCATGCGGATGCGCTTCTGGGCCACGATCTTGAGGCCCGCGTTCTCGATGACGGCATTGATGGCGCCGGTGAGGTTCCGACGCGTGGCGTCGGGCTTGATGATCGAGAAGGTGCGCTCGATCGCCATGGGGGACCGTCCTGTCTGTTCTTGGAAGAGGAATGCCGCGAGCATCCCGCGGATGGCGCGGCTCTTAGCAGGGGGGCGGCCAGGGGGCAAGGCGAGGGGGCGAAATGCCCCGCCTTCAGCGGCCCTTCAGCACCCCGTCGATGGCCCGCTCCACGGCGGCGGAGGCATCGAACGCCACCGGCACGCCCAGCACCCGCGGCCAGAACAGGGGCTCCTTGATGGCCCCGAGGAATTGGGCCGCCACCAGCTGCGGATCGTCCGTCGCGAGGCGCCCCTCCGCCGCGAGGGCGGCGAAATAGGCGCCGAGGCCTTTCAGCGCCGGCTCCTTGCCGACGGCGAAATAGGCCTGCGACAGCTCGGGAAAGCGCGGCGCCTCGGCGATGACCAGACGCAGCAGCGGCACCACGTCCGGTCGCTCCCAATGCTCCGTGAGGCGTCCCACATAGGCGCGCAGCACGGCGCGAGGGTCGCCCTCCGTGTCGTCGGGCAGGATGGGCGCGCGGGTGAAGTGGGACCATGCGTCATCAATGACCGCGGCGAACAGCTCCGCCTTCCCGGGAAAGTGCTGGTAGAGCGTGCGCTTGGAGACGGGGGCGGCCGCCGCCACGGCATCCATGGAGGTGCCCTCATAGCCACGCTCCAGAAACAGCCGCCGCGCGGCCGCGCGGATGCGCGGCACGGTGGTGCGGCGGTCGCGCGCGGGCCGGGCATCGGCCTGCGTGGCATCGGTCGCGCGGCTGGAGGCCGTTGAAGGGGATGGGATGTCGCTTGACATAAGTACACTATACGGTGTAGTTTACATTCATGGCCAGCGCGGACCCGCCTGGCTGTGCATCCCGACACTCCCCCTCATATGAGGTCCCCCATGGACCATCGCTCCCTCGGTCGCTCGGGCCTGTCCGTGTCCGCCATCGGTCTCGGCTGCATGGGCATGTCCGAATTCTACGGACCGAGCGACGACGAACAGTCGCTCGCGACCCTAGCAGCCGCTCTCGACCTCGGCATAAATTTCTTCGACACGGCCGACATGTATGGCGTCGGCCACAACGAGCGCCTGCTCGGCCGTTTCCTGAAAGGGCGCCGCGACAAGGTCATCCTCGCCACCAAGTTCGGCAATGTGCGGGGCCCGAATGGCGAGCGCCTCGGCATTTCCGGCACGCCCGACTATGTGCGCTCCGCATGCGATGCCAGCCTGGAGCGGCTCGGCATCGATACCATCGATCTCTATTACCAGCACCGCGTGGACCCGAAGACGCCCATCGAGGAAACGGTGGGCGCCATGAAGGGGCTGGTGGAGGCCGGCAAGGTGCGCTTCCTGGGCCTCTCCGAATGCTCGGTGGCGACGCTGCGCAAGGCCCATGCGGTGCATCCCATCACCGCGGTGCAGATCGAGTATTCCCTTTGGAGCCGTGAGCCGGAAGAGGAGATGCTGGCGGCCTGCCGCGAGTTGGGCGTCGCCTTCGTCGCCTATTCCCCGCTCGGCCGGTCCTTCCTGACCGGCGCGGTGACGAGCCCCGATACGCTCGCCGCCGACGATTTCCGCCGCGCGAATCCCCGCTTCAGCGGCGATGCCCTCAAGACCAACCTCGCGCTGGTGGAAGCCTTGAAGGACTTCGCGGCGACGAAGAACGCGACCAGCGCGCAGATCGCCCTCGCCTGGATCCTCGCCAAGGACGACAACATCGTCCCCATTCCCGGCACGCGGCGGCAGAAGTATCTGGAGGAGAACGTGGCGGCCACCCGCATCCGCCTCTCCCCCGAAGAGGTCGCCGCGCTCGATGCGCTCTTCGCACCGGGTGCGGTGGCCGGCACCCGCTATCAGGCGGCCGCCATGGCGATGCTGAACCTCTGAGCCGATCCCATCAAGGCCCGCGGCGCTGTCGCGGGTCTTTTCTTCCCAAACGTAAGTTTTGGTGGAACGGGCCCCCTACGGTGGTTCACAGCCCCCATTTCACATGCTAGGAACGGTGCATGTGAAAACCACATTTCAACTTATATGAAATGTGAAATCGGGAGCAGGTTCCATGATTACCCGCCGCGCCCTCCTCGCCGCGACCCTTGCCGGCGCGGCATTTGCCCCGCTCGGCGCCGTGCCGTCGCAGGCCCAGCAGGGACCGAATACGCTGCTGAATGTCTCCTACGACATCTCCCGCGAGCTGTTCACGGCCATCAATGCCGAGTTCATCCCCTTCTGGAAGTCGAAGACCGGCCAGGAACTGACGGTGAACCAGAGCCACGCCGGCTCCTCCCGCCAGGCGCGCGCGGTCATCGAGGGGCTGGAGGCGGATGTGGTCACCTTCAACCAGGTGATCGACGTGGATACCCTCGCCAAGGCCGGCTATGTGGCGAAGGACTGGGCGAAGAAGTTCCCCAATTCGGCCTCGCCTTATTATTCCTTCCCGGCCTTCCTTGTGCGCGCGGGCAATCCGAAGAACATCAAGGACTGGTCCGACCTCGTCCGCGACGATGTGAAGGTCATCTTCCCGAACCCCAAGACATCGGGCAACGCGCGCTACACCTATCTGGCCGCCTATGCCTATGCGCTGGAGCAGAACAAGGGCGACGCCGCCAAGGCGGACGCCTTCGTGAAGAAGCTGCTTTCCAACGTGCCGGTGTTCGACACCGGCGGCCGCGCCGCCACCACCACCTTCGTGGAGCGCGACACCGGCGACGTGCTGGTGACTTTCGAGGCCGAGACCCGCACCATCGAGGGGCTCTATCCCGACAAGAAGCTCCTCACCGTCGTGCCGTCCGTGAGCCTTCTCGCCGAGTTCCCGGTGGCGGTGGTGGACAAGGTGGTGGACAAGCGCGGCTCCCGCGCCTCGGCCACGGCCTATCTCGAATTCCTCTATTCCCCCGCCGGCCAAACGGTGGCGGCCAAGGCCTTCCACCGCGTGGTGGACCCCAAGGTGGTGGCTGAGTTCAAGGACCAGTTCCCGCCCATCCGCCTCGTGAAGGTGGAGGACGTGTTCGGCGGCTGGGAGAAGGTGCAGGCCACCCACTTCGCTTCCGGCGGCAAGCTGGACAGCCTGTTCGTGGGCAAATGACCTTGTGATGCGGCGGCGCACGCGGCGCGCCGTGTCGCATTCCCGCCAGTGTCGCGACCCGCGCCGGCGTCCCCTCGGGGCGTCGGCGTTTTCGTTGGTCTATGGCTCTGGACTGAAACGGCTTTCGGCGAACGTCGCGCGGCGGCATGCAATTTGAATGGCTCCAAGAAACCTCACCGAGCCGCGAGCCGTCATGTCCGAAGCCGCCGAAGCCGAAGTCCTCGAGATCCCGCAGGTCTATACCCACCACGTCTTCTGCTGCTTCACCCAGCGGCCGCCCATGCACCCGCGCGGTTCCTGCGGCGCCAACGGCGCGCAGCCCTTGTGGGAGCGTCTGGGGAAGAAGCTGGAGGCCTCCGGCCGCCGCGACATCGCCATGACCTCCTCCGGGTGCCTGAGCTTCTGTCAGGCCGGGCCCATCATGGTCGTCTATCCGCAGGGCATCTGGTACACGCCGAAGACCCCCGAGGACATCGACGAGATCGTCACCGAGCATCTGCTTGGCGGCAAGCCGGTGGAACGGCTCATCATCGTCCCGCGCATCTGAGCCAAGCCCGCGCGGCGCCGGGGAACCAGCGCCGACCGCTCACGCCTTGCCGGGACCGGCGAGGCGGAACGTGAGCCGCACGCAGGTGCCGCGCGCGCGGGGGTCGAAGGTCGGCTCGCAGCCGAGCTTCATGGACATGGCCTTGACGATGCGGTTGCCGAGGCCGGTGGACGTTGCCGGCTTTTCCGGCGAAATGCCGGCGCCGTCGTCCTCCACGGTGAAGTCGAGCCGTTCGCCCACGCGCCTCAGCATCACCCGCACCGGCCCCTCGCCGTCGGGATAGGCGTATTTCATGGCATTGATGACGAGTTCGGTGGCGATGATGCCCAGGGCCACGCCGCGATCGGGATCGATGTGGATAGGGTCGGCATCATAGGTGAGGGTGATGCCGCCGTGCTCGCGGTGCGCCGACACCTGCAGGTCGTCCAGCAGCGAGCCGATATACTGGTCCAGCGCCACCGTCGCGATCTGGTCGGAGGTGTAGAGACGGCGGTGGACCTGCGCGACCGCCGAAACGCGGTTGCGGGCTGAATTCAGCGCTTCCTTCACCCGCGGATCGTCGGTGGCGCCGGCCTGCACGTTCAGCAGCGAGACGATGATCTGCAGCGAATTGCCCACGCGGTGGTTCATCTCGCGCAGCAGCAGCGCCCGCTCGGCGGCCAGCGCCTCGAACCGGTCGCGGGCCGCGCGGATTTCCGCTTCTGCCGCCTCGTGGGCGCGGCGCATGCGCACCTGCTCCACCGCCGCGACGAACGCGGCGCGCAGAAGCTCGATGAAGTCGGCCTGCACCTCCTTCACCACATAATCCGCTGCACCGGCCTTGAGCGCGGCGACCGCGAGGCGCCCGTCCTGTGCGCCGGTGACGTAGACGACCGGCGGGGCGTTTTCGAGGGCGCGGATGGCCCGCAGCGTGCTCATGCCGTCCTGGCCCGGCATATAGTGGTCGAGGGCGACCACATCGAACCGTTCGGCGTCGAGCCGCGCCAGTCCTTCCTCGCCCGACAGGGCCGGCACCACCTCGAAGCCGAGGCGGCCGAGCTGGCGCTGCACCAGCCGGCCAAGGGCCGGATCGTCGTCCACGTAGAGCACGCGCAGCGGCGGCGGCGGGGCGGTTGCCGCGTCCTGTTGGGATGCCAGAGGGTCGGACACGGCGCATTCCATCAATCGGTCTCCGGCACCTGGATGACGGAAAAGAACAGGCCAAGCTGCCGGATCGCGTTGGCGAAATTCTCGTAATTGACCGGCTTCGTCACATAGACGTTGGCGCCGAGGTCGTAGCAGCGCTGGATCTCCACCTTGTCGTCGGTGGTGGTGAGCACCACCACGGGCGAGCGCTTGAGATGCTCGTTCTGCTTGATGCGGCCGAGAATCTCGACGCCGGTCATGTCCGGCAGATTGAGGTCGAGCAGCACGAGGAGCGCGCGCCCGCTGCTTTCCCGTCCGCTGCCATCGGCGCCGAACAGGAAATTGACGGCGCTGGTGCCATCCTTGAAGGCAACGATGTCGTTGCTGACGCCGGCACGCCGGATGTTCTTCTCGATGAGGCGCGCGTGGCCCTCGTCGTCCTCGATCATGATGATGGTGACGTGCTCAACCATGGTCCTTCTTTCCGGTTTCCGTGGGCAGCCGGCGCGGCACCGTCACCTTGAAGGTGGAGCCTTCGCCCAGCTTGGAATCGAGGGAGATGAGGCCGCCCATGCGCCGCACCAGAGCGCGCACATGGGCGAGGCCAATGCCTTCGCCGGGACGGTCCTGGCGGCCCGAGCGGCGGAACAGCTCGAACACCCGGCCGCGATCCTTGGGATCGATGCCACGGCCGTTGTCCTCGACGATGAAGGTGACGAAGCCGGGCGTCTCCACCGCGCTGACCTCGACGCGGAGCGGCACCTCGTCCCGCCGGTATTTAAAGGCGTTGTCGAGGAGGTTGGTGAAGATCTGCTCCAGCGCCAGCCGGTCCGACTGGATCGTCGGCAGGCGCTTGATGACGATCTCCCCGCCGGCGTCGTGCAGCTGGTGGGTCATGCTGTCCCGGAGCGAGGCGATCAGCTGGCCCACGTCCACGTCCACCGGCATGAACTCCTTCCGCCCCTCCCGCGACAAGGCGAGGATGGCGTGGATGAGCCGGTCCATGCGGGTGATGGACGTCTTGATGAAGCCGAGCGCTTCCTCGAAATCGGCGGCGATCTGCGCGTCGGTCTCCGGCGGCTCTTCGGCCTTCGCCCTCAACTGGGCGAGACGCTCGAACAGGTCGCCGCGCATGGCATCGATCTCGCTCGTGAAGCCCATGATGTTGACGAGGGGCGAGCGCAGGTCGTGGCTGACGATGTAGGCGAAGCTCTGGATCTCGTCGTTGGCTTCCTTGAGGTCGGCGGTGCGCTCGGCGACGCGCTTCTCCAGCCCCTGGTTGGCGGCCTCCAGCTCGCGCTGGGCCGATTGCAACGCGTTGATGTTGCGGCGGTTGAGGGTGAGGGCGAGGGCGCCGAGCGCCAGCACCACGCCGAGCCCTGCGATGGTGACGGCGGTCAGCCACACCGTGCTGTCCCGGGAGGCGCCGTAGCGCTCTTCCAGCAGCTTGCTCTCCTCCGCCTTCATCTCCACCAGCAGCGTGCCGAGGCGGGTCATGGCGCCTTCGGTGCGGTCGGCGCGAATGTCTGCGAAGGCGCCTTCCACGTCGCCCGCGGCCCTGAGCGCCATCGAGCGCTCGTAGGAGGCGAGCCGTTCGGCGATCAGGGTGCGGGCCTCCGCCACGCGCCGCTGCTGCTCGGGATTATCGGCAGTGAGCGTGGCGATCTCATCCAGCGTCGGGCCGCTCTGCGCCTTCGAGGTCTCGTAGAACCGGGCGAATCCCTCTCGGCCGGTGATCAGATACCCGCGTTCCGCACTTTCGGTGCGGCGGATGAGGACCTGAAGCTGGGAAACCGCGTTCATCACCTGCAGCGTATGGGCGACGCTGTCCGCATCCGACCGCGCCCGGTGGACGAGGGTGATCGAGGATGCGCTTATGGCGACGAGGATGGCGAAGCCGAGCAGCAGGAACAGCGTCGGACCGGGAGTGGCGAGCCGGTGCCGCCAAGCGCCTGGAGCGGACTGGGTGAAGGTCGCCGTCATGATGGCGACAGACATGGTGTGCAGAAATCCCACGCGCGGCGTTGCCAGCGCGGGCCGAAGGCCATCGCGCGGCCCGGTTTCCTGCCGCTCGCGGAAGCCGCCTCGCCGAGGGGGCGAACCGCCCATCGTCCCATCTCGTCCCGCCTCTCCGCCTGCGCGGTAAAAAGAAACCTCTCCGGGGTCAATCCGCGCCCGCTTCAGGGGTGATAAGTGCGGACGCGCTTGAAGGTTCCACGCCTTCGCGCTTGGATGCGGCTTGAACGTCGCTTTTTTGAAGACGGAGTATCATGCCGGTCACACTCCCCGGCCGCCGACCCGACGAGGCCTCTGCCGCGGCAGAGCCTCAAGACGAGGTTGCGGCCTATCTTTCCACCTACGGCGAGCCGGAGGTGGTGGAAGTTCTTCTGCCCGACACGTCCGCGGTTCTGCGCGGAAAATGGATTCCCGGGCGGTCCATCACGAAGATCTGGAAGGACGGGGTGGCCATTCCCCTTTCCATCTTCGGCCTCGATATCTGGGGCTGCGAGGTGGAAGCGACCGAGATCCACCTCGAGACCGGCGACAAGGACGGCCTGTGCTGGCCGGTGGCGGGCACGCTGAAGCCTGTGCCCTGGGCACCGCGGCCCACCGCGCAGGTGCTCATCACCATGCATGAGCCGGACGGCTCGGCCAAAGGCGCGCCGTGGAAGCTCGATCCCCGCCAGCAACTCGCCGGCATCGTGGACCGCTTCACCGCCCGGGGCCTCGCCCCCTGCGTCGCCTTCGAGCTGGAATTCTATCTGCTGAAGCCGTCGGACGTGCCCGGCGCGCCGCCGGAGCCGGTGTTCCCGGCCACCGGGCAGGCGCGGCAGAACATGTATTCCATGTCCGACCTCGACGCCTTTGCGCCGGTGCTGCATGACATGCGTGCTGCCTGCGAACAGCAAGGCCTGCCAGCGGACACGGTGATTTCCGAGGCCGCGCCCGGCCAGTTCGAGGTCAATCTCTACCATCGCGTGGACGCGCTGGCGGCAGCCGACGACGCCATATTGCTGCGCCGGCTGATCGACGGCGTGGCCCGACGGCACGGCTTGCGCGCCAGCTTCATGGCCAAGCCCCTGGTGGATTTCGCCGGCAATGGCATGCACGTCCACGTCAGCCTGATGGAAACGTCGGGTGGAAACCTCTTCGCCAAGCCCGACGGCATCGGCGACCGGGCGTTGCGCCATGCCGCCGGAGGGCTGCTCGCCACCATGGCGGAGTCCACGCTGCTGTTCGTGCCGAGCTACAATGGCTACCGCCGCCTCGTGCCGGGCTCCTACGCGCCGGTGTCCATCAGCTGGGGCTACGACAACCGCTCGGTGGCCGTGCGCGTGCCGAACGGGCCGCCCGCCGCTCGCCGGCTGGAGCATCGCATCGCCGGGGCCGAGGCCCATCCCCACCTCGTGCTGGCCGGCATCCTCGCCGGCATGCTGGAGGGGCTGGAGCGGGAGATCGAGCCGCCGGCGCCGCTCTCCGGCAACGCCTACGAGCATGCGGCGGAGCGCCTTTCGCCCTCCATGGAGGAAGCTGTGCGTCGGTTCTTTACCTCCGACTTCATCGCCCGTGCCTTCGGCGAGGACTACCGGCGCATCTACGGGGTGATGAAGCGGGAGGAGCTGGCCGCCTTCACCCGGCAGATCCTGCCCCTCGAATACGACACCTACCTGTAAGCGCTGCGGCGTGGCCGTTTCCTGTTGAGCGGTGTGCCGCAACGCAATAGCCTTCCACCACCGGGGACGGCAGGATAAGCCCGCCCCGCGCAAGAGGAGAACGGCGGATGCTTCGCCAAACGCTAGCTGCAGTGGTTGTGGCCACGCTGGGCCTTACCGGCGTGGCGACGGCCCAGGACAAGGTCGTCAACGTCTTCAACTGGTCGGACTATATCGATCCGACCGTCCTGGAAGACTTCACCAAGGAAACCGGCATCAAGGTCCGCTACGACGTCTTCGACAGCAACGAGGTGCTGGAGACGAAGCTGCTGGCGGGCAAGACCGGCTACGACGTGGTGGTGCCGTCGGGCTCGTTCCTGCAGCGGCAGATCAAGGCGGGCGTGTTCATCCCCCTCGACAAGTCCAAGATTCCGAACCTGCAGTATGCCTGGCCCGAGGTGACGCAGCGCCTCGCCGTGTACGACCCCGGCAACGCCCACGCGGTCAACTACATGTGGGGCACCACCGGCATCGGCTACAACGTGGACAAGGTGAAGGAGCGCCTCGGCGACATCCCGCTCAACACCTGGGACATCATGTTCAAGCCGGAGATCCTCTCCAAGCTGAAGGACTGCGGTGTCTATGTGCTCGACGGTCCCGAGGAGGTCATCCCCACCGCGATGAAGTATTTGGGCCTTGATCCCAATTCCAAGAATCCGGACGACATCGCCAAGGCCGGCGCTCTGCTGATGACCATCCGGCCTTATATCAAGAAATTCGATTCCTCGGGCTACATCAACGCCCTCGCGCGTGGCGACATCTGTATCGCCCTCGGCTGGTCGGGTGACGTCTACCAGGCCAAGGCGCGCGCCCAGGAAGCCGCGAAGAAGACCAAGAAGAAGCCGGTGAATGTGGACTACGTGCTGCCCAAGGAAGGCGCGCTGATGTGGTTCGACAATTTCGCCATCCCGAAGGACGCGAAGAACATCGACAACGCTCTCGCCTTCATCAATTACATGATGAAGCCCGAGGTGGCGGCCAAGAACTCGAACTTCATTTCCTATGCGAACGGCAACCTCGCCTCGCAGAAGTTCATCGACAAGGAGATCATGGACAACCCGTCCATCTATCCGACGAAGGAGGTCTTCGACCGCCTCTTCATCGTCACCACCAACGAGCCGCCGGTGCAGCGGGTCATCACCAAGACCTGGAACACCTTCAAGCGCGGGAAGTGAGTATCGGTCGGTACATTCTGGCCTGAAATGACAAGGGCCGCGGGAGATGTCTCCCGCGGCCCTTCTTATTGATCTTGACGCGCCTTCTCAGCCCTTGAGTGCCCGCTTCACCGCATCCACGATGCGGTCCTGCGTCGCCTCGTCCAGATAGGCGTGCATGGGCAGGGAGATGACCTCCTCCGCCAGCGCCTCGCACACCGGCAGGATGGCGCCGGCCGAGGGGTAGTGGCGATAGGCCGGCTGGAGGTGCATGGGCAGGCGATAATAGACGGCGGTGGGAACCCCTTCCGCCTTCAGCTTCTCCGCGAGGCCGTCGCGCACGCCGGGGGCGAGCTTGATGGTGTATTGCGCCCACACCGACGTCGCGCGCGGATCGACCACCGGCACGCCGGCCACGTCCTTGAGAAGTTCGTTGTAGCGCCGCGCCACCTTCTCGCGGGCCGCGATCTCTTCCTCGAAGATGGCGAGCTTTTCGAGCAGTACCGCCGCCTGGATGGTGTCGAGGCGCGCGGTCATGCCGATGCGCACGTTCTGGTACTTGTCCACGCCCTGGCCATGCTCGCGCAGGCTCTTGAGGATGGTCACCAGTTCCTCATTGTCGGTGAGGATGGCGCCGCCGTCGCCATAGGCACCGAGCGGCTTGGCGGGAAAGAAGGAGGTGGCGGTGGCATCGCCGATGGAGCCGGTGCGCCGGTTGTTCCAGGTGCCGCCGAAGCCCTGCGCCGTATCGCACAGAACCTTCATGCCGTACTTCTCGGCGATGGGCAGGATGGCATCATAGTCCGCCGGCTGGCCGAACAGATCCACCGGGATCACCACGCGCGGGTCGAGCCCCTGCTCGATGGCCACCTGGATGGCCTGCTCCAGGCTCTCCGGGTCCATGTTGAAGGTGTCCGCCTTCACGTCCACGAAGACAGGGGTGGCGCCCACCCACGGCACCACCTCGGCGGTGGCGCAGAAGGTGAAAGCGGGGCAGAACACGGCATCGCCCGCCTTCACGCCCCAGGCCATGAGCAGCAGCGCCAGCGCATCCGTGCCGCTGGAGCAGGAGACGGCGTACTTCGACCCGGCGAAGGCGGCGAGCTTCTGCTCGAACTCGGTCACTTCCGGGCCGTTGATGAAGCGGCAGGAAGCGAGCACCGCCTGCACCGCGTCATCCACGCGCCGGCCGATGCGGGCGCGCTGGGCGGCAAGGTCGATGAAGGCGATGGGGGCCGTCGCGGGAGCGGTCATCTCATGTCCGTTTTGAAAGGCCCGGTGGCCGGGCATCTGGCGTGCGCGCACCCGCCCGCCGGCGCGAGGCCGGCGCGGCACGCGTTCAGCGGCAGGCTCAGCCCACCGCGCGGCGCTTGGAGGCCTGTGCCGGGGGCGCGCCGGGCAGGCACGAGATGGCGATCTCGAGGCTCGCCACGCCCTCGTCGCCGGTCACTTCCGGCGGCCGGCCCGTGCGCACGGCGGCGAGGAAGTTCTCAAGCTCGGCACGCAGCGGCTCGGCATAGGCCACCGGCAGATGCCGGGTGGAATAGGAGCCGTCCGGCCGATAGTCGAAATGCTCCGTCACCTGACGGGTGAGCAGATCGCCGATCACGTATTTCTTGGAGGTGGCGACGTGGACCGTGCGCGCCTTGAAGGGCGTCAGCCAGTTGGTGTTGATGTGCGCCAGCGCCCCGTTGGCGGTACGGAACTGGAGGAGGGCGATGTCTTCCCGCTCGGCGATCGCGGCGCGGGTCTGCGGCTGGACCTCGAGGATGTCCGAGCCGGTGAACCAGCGGATCAGGTCGATGTCGTGCACCGCGAGATCGATCACCACGCCCACGTTGGACATGCGCGGCGGGAAGGGGCCGACGCGGGTGATGGCGATGGAGAGGAGGTTTTCATCGCGGATGGCGTCCTTGATGGCGCGCACCGCCGGGTTGAACCGCTCCACGTGGCCGATCATGAGGGTGACGCCCTTGTCGCGGGCAGCGGCCACGATCTCGCGGCCTTCCTCGGTGGTGGAGGCGACGGGCTTCTCCACCAGCACCGAGCAGCCGGCGGCGATCACGTCGAGGGCGATGGGGTGATGCAGATGGGTGGGAGCTGCCACCACCACGGCGTCGAGACCGAGGGCGAGGAGATCGCGATGGTCGCCCACCGCCTTGCAGCCGAGAAAATTGGCGACCCGCTGGGCCTGGGCCTGATCGGGATCCGCCACCGCAACCAGTTCCGCGCCGGGGAGTTCGGCCAGCACGCGGGCGTGATTCGATCCCATGATGCCGATGCCCGTGACGCCGATGCGTACCGGACGGTTCGAGGCGCGCTCCTGAGCGGGCGCTGCCGGATGAGCCATTTCAGCCCTCTTCTGCCGTTCAACGATTGCGCGCTCTAGCACGATCATAGTTGAGAAGGCGAGGCAGTGGGTCAAATCCGGCCCCTGGCCCCGTTCAAGAATTGCATCCCCGTGTTACCGGGTGCGGATGGCCGCCTCCTATTCCCTCCGGCGACGCGGCGGCCTATCACCCGCAGCAACCAGATCGCGGGAGGAGGGGACAGGGCCATGCGCAAGATCGTCGCCGGCAAGTTGCACGGGCTGACCGTGACAGGGGCCGACCTCAATTATCACGGCTCCATCACGCTCGATCCCGAGCATTGCGAAGAGGCCGGCATCCTGCCGCTGGAATTCGTGGAGATCTGGAACCGCAATTCCGGCGCCCGCATCTCCACCTACGTCATCCTGGGCGAACGCGGCTCGCGCTGCTGTGTCCTCAATGGCGCGGCAGCGCGCACCTGCCAGCCGGGCGATGAGGTCATCATCTGCAATTCGGTCTACGTACCGGAAGGGGAGATCGTGGCGCTGCGGCCGAAGGTGCTGACCTTCGACAGGGAGAACCGCATCACCGGCCGTCTCACCTATGAGGTCACCCGGGACAGCCATGGCGCATACCGATTCGCGGTGCGCGACGAACGTGGCTCTGAGAAGAAGGTGCCGCTTCGGGCGGATGTCTGAATGGACCGCCCAAAGCAAAAGGCCCCCGGCGATGCCGGGGGCCCAATGCAAGGGGGTGCTTCGGATCAGAACTTGTAGTTCACACCGAGGCGGGCGGTCTGGATGTTGCTGCCGACGGACAGCTGATCGCCGTTGGTGTAGTTGGTCTTGCTGTTGTCGAAGCCGAGGTACAGGTACTCGGCCTTGATCGTCCAGTTGTTGGTGATGGCGTACTCGACACCGGCGCCGGCGGTCCAACCCCACTTCAGGTTGCTGTCGGAGAAGCCGAAGGGGTCGGTGTACTTGGTGTTGGCATAGGCCGCGCCGCCGGTGATGTACGGCAGGAAGCGGTCAACCGCGTAGCCGAGGCGGGCGCGGATGGTGCCGAAGTAGTCGACCTTCTGGGCGATGACGGTGCCGCCGATGGGGCCACCGAACACCACGCTGTTGGTGCTGATGTCGGCCCAGTTGATGTCGGTCTCGACGCCGAGCACGACGTTGTTGGCGAACTGGTAGTTGTAGCCCAGCTGCAGACCGCCGGTGAAGCCGTTGGAGGTGCCGGGGCTGTAGCTGTAGGTGGGCGAGGCGAAGGGGGTGTAGTCGTAGGTGTTGTCAGCCCAACCCCAGCCCACGTTGCCGCCGATGTAGAAACCGGTCCAGGAGAAGACCTGCACGGGGATCGGGGCGGCCTTCACCGGATAGCGGGTGGCCAGGTCGGCCGCGGAGGCGGTGCCGGCGAGGAGAACCAGGGCGGTGGCGCCCAGAAGTGCACGCTTCAACATGAGTATCTACCTTTGTGGTTTCGCCGGCCCCCTCCGAGGAGGTCGCCGTCGGGTGGTTCTTTCTTACAGCCCCTGCCGGGTGCCGTCTGTAGCGTTCTGGCCACACCAGGAAAATCAAACCGGGCAGAGATGTGGCCTTTTCCTAACTTTTCTTAATCTCCGCGACACAATGGCGCGTAAACGCGGCAGATTTGGGATTGTTCCCATGTTTTGCCGTATTTCTTTTCCTTGCGTTACGTCCCCCGCTAGAAACGATAATTCACGCCAGCCCGAAGAATATTGGCGTCCAAGCCAGTAGTAACCGGGCCGACTGCAGTTGGGAACGTGGCGCTGCCCAAGTCTACATAAAGATATTCGAGCTTCGCGGACCAGTTCCGGTCAAATCCTACCTCCGCACCGACGCCCAAAGTCCATCCGGTCTGGGTCGAGGAGGAGGTGAGACTGAAGAAATTCGCGCTTCCCTGGCCATAGGCGAAGCCGCCGGTGCCATAGACCAGCACGCGGTCGAAGGAATAGCCGAGGCGGGCACGCACGGTGCCGAGATTGTTGAGGCTGTAGGCTCCGGCCGACATGCCGGCGAAGTCGAAATCGGTCTCGACGCCGAGCACGAAGGGGCTGCCGAACTGGAAATTGTATCCGGCCTGGAAGCCGCCGAGGAAGCCGCTGGGGCTGCTGAAGGAGGAGGAGCCCCAGCCGTAGCCGGCATTGGCGCCGAGATAGAAGCCGGTCCAGGTGAAAGCGGCCACCGGCTGCACATACGGCGCCGGATAGCCGAGGTCGGCTGCCCCGGCCGGCGCGGCGAGAGCAAGGCCCGCCAGCGTAGCGGCGGAAGCAAGCAGACGAATACGCATGAATCATCCTCCGGAGGGAGCCGGCCGGTCTGCATCCGGCCTTTGGCGCACCCTCGCAGGGGAAACTTGCCCATTTCTCTGCGGTTGCTCTGGATCGCGCACATGGTTGATGACGTGGTAACTATCTATGACCTTGAGCTGAATGTGGATTTTTGGCCTTGTGCGAAGCTGGCGTGCGGCCGGGCTCAAGATCGAATGCCGCTATGGTTGATGGCCGGTGAAAAGCGGCCGCCGGCTGCGCCGTTCCCTCCGGGCACCGGGCGCATTACATACGGCGTCATGACCCGACGCCGGCCCACCGATCCGCCCGAGATTGCCCTTGCCCGTCCCGATGGCGGTGCGCCGAGCGAGGCCTTGCCGCCCGGAGCCGGGGAGGGGACGGCTGAAGAGACGGAAGAGGCTGTCCTTCTCGAACTTGAGCCCGCGGACGAGGCCGTGCCGGGGGAGGAAAGCCTGGCTACAGGCCGCGCCGCGATCATCCGCGCGGTGAAGCACGCGCCCGGCGGACCCGGCGTCTACCGCATGATCGCGGCGGACGGGACCGTGCTCTATGTGGGCAAGGCCAAGAGCATCAAGAAGCGCGTGCTCAGCTACACGCGCCCGGTTGGCCACACCAACCGCATCGCCCGCATGATCGCCGCGACGGCGCAGATGGAGTTCGTCTCCACCCGTACCGAGCCGGAAGCGCTGCTGCTGGAAGCCAACCTCATCAAGCAGCTGAAGCCGCGCTTCAACGTGCTGCTGCGGGATGACAAATCCTTCCCCTACATCCTCATCA
This sequence comes from Xanthobacter sp. DMC12, assembly GCF_056314105.1. NCBI lineage: Bacteria > Pseudomonadati > Pseudomonadota > Alphaproteobacteria > Hyphomicrobiales > Xanthobacteraceae > Xanthobacter > Xanthobacter sp. DMC12. The sequence goes on from NZ_JBQUYZ010000002.1 coordinate 659,521, forward strand.
CGGCCGATCACGTCTCGCCGCAGATCGCCAAGCACCGCGGCGCGCGCAACCGGCCGGGCGATTATTACGGCCCGTTCGCCAGCGTGTGGGCCGTGGACCGCACCATCAACGCGCTGGAGCGCGCCTTCCTGCTGCGCTCCTGCTCCGACAGCTATTACGAGAATCGCACGCGGCCGTGCCTTCTCTTCCAGATCAAGCGCTGCGCCGGCCCCTGCACCGGCGAGGTGAGCCATCAGGATTATGCCGAGCTGGTGCGTGAGGCCCGCGCCTTCCTCTCCGGCCGCTCCCGCGCCATCAAGGAAGAACTGGCGAAGGAGATGGAGCAGGCGGCCGAGGAACTGGAGTTCGAGCGCGCCGCCCGCCTGCGGGATCGCCTTGCCGCGCTCTCGGCCGTGCAGGGGTCGCAGGGCATCAATCCGCGCGGGGTGGAGGAGGCGGACGTGTTCGCCTGCCACCAGCAGGGGGGCGCGACCTGCGTGGAAGTGTTCTTCTTCCGCACCGGCCAGAACTGGGGCAACCGCGCCTATTATCCCCGCGCCGACCGCTCCCTGAGCGAGGCCGAGGTGTTGGGCGCCTTCCTCGCGCAGTTCTATGAGGACAAGCCCTGCCCGCGACTTCTCCTCCTGTCCCACAAGGTGGAGGAGCAGGAACTGCTATCGCAGGCCCTGTCGGAGAAGGCCGGCTACAAGGTCGAGATCGCAGTGCCCCAGCGCGGCGAGAAGCGCGACCTCGTCGATCACGCCTTGCAGAACGCGCGGGAGGCGCTGGCCCGCACCCTCGCCGAAAGCGCCACTCAGGCGAAGCTGCTGGAGGGCGTCGCCGCCACCTTCGGCCTCAAGGCGCCGCCCCAGCGCATCGAGGTCTATGACAATTCCCACATCATGGGCACCAATGCGGTGGGCGGCATGATCGTGGCCGGGCCGGAGGGGTTCCGGAAGTCGCAGTATCGCAAGTTCAACATCAAGTCGGCGGGTCTCGTGCCCGGCGACGACTTCGGCATGATGCGGGAGGTGCTGACGCGCCGTTTCGCCCGCCTGCTGAAGGAGGCGCCGCGGGAGGGCGCTCCGGTGGTGCCGGTTGATGTCGCGGAACCCCACGACGAGCCGCCCGTCCCACCTGTACCCTTGACGGAAAGGGATGGTGTGAGCGGTGAAGCCACATCCGCCGAGCTGCCACCAGACGATGCCGAAGAGCCCGACGCCCTCCCCGACGCCACCGGCGCCTCACCCTGGCCGGACCTCGTGCTGATTGACGGCGGCCTCGGCCAGCTCAACGCCGCGCGACAGGTTCTGGAGGAACTGGGCATCACCGACGTGCCACTGGTGGGCATCGCCAAGGGGCTCGACCGCGAGGCGGGGCGCGAGCAATTCTTCCTGCCCGGCCGCACCCCCTTCCGCATGGAGCCGCGCGATCCGGTCCTCTATTACATCCAGCGGCTGCGCGACGAGGCCCACCGCTTCGCCATCGGCTCGCACCGGGCGCGGCGGAAGAAGGACATCACGGAAGCCGGGCTTCAGGCCATTCCTGGGGTGGGGCCGACACGAAAGCGCGCGTTGCTGCGCCATTTCGGCACGCTCAAGGCCATCGAGCGCGCCTCGCTGGCGGATCTGGAGCAGGTGGCAGGCATCAACGCCGCTACGGCCAAGGCGGTGTACGATTATTTCCACGAGCGACCATCATCATGAGAAGCCTTCAAGGCTTTCGCCTGCCGCCCGCCCGGCCTAAATAGGGGTGATGGCCCGCGCGATGCGCTCCATCGCGGCCGTGCTTTCTCAAGTGGTGCTCATGTCCGACGCAGCGACACGATCCGATGCCCCGCCCGCGACCGAGCGGCGTTCCCGCGGGCATGCCCTGTCGCTGCCGAACATCCTCACCTATTCGCGCTGCGTGGCGGTGCCGCTGGTGGCGGCGAGCCTGTTCTGGTCGGACATCCTCGCCGGCGGGGTGTGGCTGCGGTGGGTCGCCTTGTTCATCTATGTGGCGGCGGCCATCACGGATTTCTTCGACGGCTACCTCGCCCGCGCCTGGTCCCAGCAATCGGCCATCGGCCGGATGCTCGATCCCATCGCCGACAAGCTGCTGGTCTCCACCTGCCTGCTGATGCTGGCGTCCGACGGCACGATCCGGGGCTGGTCGCTGTGGGCGGCCATCGTGATCCTGTGCCGGGAAATCCTGGTCTCGGGCCTGCGCGAGTTCCTGGCCGAGCTTCGGGTGTCCGTGCCGGTCTCGCGCCTCGCCAAATGGAAGACCACGCTGCAGCTCGTCGCCGTGGGCGTGCTCATCACCGGCACGGCGGGAGAGGCGGTGCTGCCAGGGGTGACTCTGGTGGGCCTGACGCTCCTGTGGATCTCGGCCGTGCTGACGCTCTACACCGGCTACGATTATTTCCGCGCCGGTGCCCGCCATCTGGTGGAGGACGAGCGGTGAAGGTGCTCTATTTCGCCTGGCTGCGCGAGCGCGTGGGCCTCGCCGAGGAGGAGGTGGCGCCACCCGCCGAGGTTGCCACCGTCGCCGACCTCGCCCGCTGGCTGGCCGCGCGGGACGAAGCCCATGCCCACGCCTTCGACAATCCAGCCATCGTGCGTGCGGCCATCGACCGTCGCCACGTGAAGCCCGACGCCGCCATCGCCGGCGCGCGGGAAGTGGCGTTCTTCCCGCCCATGACGGGGGGCTGAGGTTCATGTTCGCCGTCCGCATCCAGGCTGAGCCGTTCGACGCCGTGGCCGAAAGCGCCGCGCTGGCGGCCGGGCGGACGGACGTGGGCGCCATCGTGACCTTCACCGGCCTCTGCCGCGCCGATGCCGGACCGGAGGGCGCAGGTCTCGCCGCCCTCACGCTTGAGCATTATCCCGGCATGGCGGAAGAGGAGATCGAGCGCCACGTGGACGAGGCCCGCCGCCGCTGGCCGCTCACCGGCGCCATCGTGGTGCATCGTCATGGGCGGCTGGAGCCGGGCGATCCCATCGTGTTCGTCGCCACCGCCTCGTCCCACCGCGCCGCCGCCTTCGCGGCCGCCGAATTCCTGATGGATTGGCTCAAGACCAGCGCCCCGTTCTGGAAGAAGGAGGAGCCCGTGGATGCGGCCCGCCCTGGCGGCTGGGTCGAGGCCAAGGCCAGCGACGACGCGGCGGCGGACCGCTGGCGGGACTAGGCTCCGCCGAACTCCGCGCTCCTTCTGCACTGCGACACTTGCGCCGCGGCATCGGCCGCGTCTATGAAAACGGGCGCTCGCTTTTCAAGAACCGGCAAACGGTCCCCGCGCACGTGAGAGAAACGTTACCGGGAAGAACTTCATGGATTTCCGCGTCTCGCTGGACGGGCGCTCCGCGTTGGTGACGGGAGCGTCCGGAGGTCTTGGTGCGTATTTCGCCGGCCGTCTGGCGGCTTCGGGCGCGAAGGTCGCGCTGGCGGCGCGCCGGGCCGACGCCTGCGCTGCCCTCGCCGACGAGATCAAAGCCTCCGGGGGCAAGGCCATCGCCGTCGCCCTTGATGTGACCGATCCCGCCTCCGCCGCCGCGGCGGTTGCCGCCACCGTCGAGGCCTTCGGCGGGCTCGACATCCTCGTCAACAATGCCGGCGTCACCGGCACCACGCCGCTGATGGATGAGACGGCCGAGGATTTCGGCCGCATCATCGACACCAATCTGAAGGGCTCCTTCCTCGTCGCCCAGGCGGCGGCGCGGGCCATGGCCGAGGCCAAAAAGGGCGGCTCCATCATCAACGTGGCCTCCATCCTCGGGCTGCGCGTGGCAGGGCAGGTGGCGGCCTATGGGGCGTCCAAGGCGGCGCTGGTGCAGCTCACCCGGTCCATGGCGCTGGAATGGGCGCGCCATTCCATTCGCGCCAACGCCTTGTGCCCGGGCTATGTGGAGACCGACCTCAACCGCGACTTCTTCGCCACCGAGGCCGGTCAGGCGCTGGTGCGGCGCATACCCACGCGGCGGCTTGGCGCGCTGGCCGATCTGGAAGGCCCGCTGCTGTTCCTCAGTTCCGATGCCTCCGCCTACGTGACGGGCACGACGCTCGCGGTCGACGGCGGTCACCTCGTCTCTTCGCTCTGATTGCGCTGCGGACCCGCTTCCGCTTCGCCCCATGTCCCAATAAGTTCATCTCGATGCCCGCGCCCCAGGGAGCGCCCAGGAGGAAGTGATGCGACACAAGGTGTATCCGGACGCAAAGAGTGCCCTGGAGGGCATCGTTTCGGACGGCATGACGATCATGGCGGGCGGCTTCGGCCTGTGCGGCATCGCCGAGAACCTGATCTCGGCGCTGCGCGATCTCGGCCCGAAGCACCTCACCGTGGTGTCCAACAACTGCGGCGTGGACGATTTCGGCCTCGGCATCCTGCTCGCCAACGGCCAGATCAAGAAGATGATCTCGTCCTACGTGGGTGAGAACAAGCTGTTCGAGCAGCTCTATCTCGCCGGCGATCTGGAGCTGGAATTCAACCCGCAGGGCACGCTGGCCGAGCGCATCCGCGCCGGCGGCGCCGGCATCGCCGGCTTCTACACCAAGACCGGCTACGGCACGATCATCGCCGAAGGCAAGCCGACCCGCGAATTCAACGGCCAGCATTACGTGCTGGAGACCGGCCTCGTCGCCGACCTCTCCATCATCAAGGCGTGGAAGGCCGACAAGGAAGGCAACCTCGTCTATCGGAAGACCGCGCGGAACTTCAATCCGATGATGGCGACCGCCGGCAAGATCACCGTCGTCGAGGTGGAGGAACTGGTGGAGATCGGCGAGCTCGATCCCGAGAACATCCACACCCCCGGCATCTATGTGGACCGCATCGTGGTCGAGGTCGGCGCCGAGAAGCGCATCGAGAAGGTGACCACCCGCAAGCGCGAAGAGGTGAAGTGATGGCCTGGACCCGTGAGCAGATGGCGGCCCGCGCCGCCCAGCAGATCCGCGACGGCTTCTACGTGAACCTCGGCATCGGCATCCCCACCCTCGTCGCCAACGCCCTGCCGCCCGGCATGACCGTGAGCTTCCAGAGCGAGAACGGCATGCTCGGTATCGGCCCCTTCCCCTATGAGGGCGAGGAGGACCCCGACCTCATCAACGCCGGCAAGCAGACCGTGACCGAGGTGCCGGACACCTCCTATTTCTCCTCGTCCGACTCGTTCGCCATGATCCGTGGCGGGCACATGGACCTCTCCATCCTCGGCTCCATGCAGGTGTCCGAGGAAGGCGACATCGCCAACTGGATGGTCCCGGGCAAGATGGTGAAGGGCATGGGCGGCGCCATGGACCTCGTGGCCGGCGCCAAGGAAGTCATCGTGCTCATGGAGCACGTGGAGAAGTCCGGCGCGCCCAAGCTGGTCACGCGCTGCACGCTGCCGCTCACTGGCACCCACGTGACCGACTTCGTGATCACCGACCTCGCCGTGTTCGAGTTCACCAAGCGCGGCGGCACGCTCGTGCTGAAGGAGCTGGCGCCGGGCGTCACCCTCGACGAGGTGAAGGCCAAGACCGAGGCGAAGTTCGAGGTCGGGCTTGCCTGAGCCGCTTTCCAGGTTCGGTTCGGAAAGGCGCCCTTCACGGGCGCCTTTTTCGTTCAGGCGGCCGCTTTCGCTGGGCCAAGATCGGGCAGCGCGAGGCTCACATCAGCGGCGTCGAGGATGTCGCGCCAGCGCGGTCCGCGCAGCACGCCGTACTCCACCTCCCGCTGATGGGTGAGGGGATCGCGGGCGACGAGCGGGTCGTCCACCCGGCCGGGATGCACCATCACCAGCCCCCCGTCCGGCACGCCGGCGAGGAAATGGCCGAGCAGCGTCGCGAAATCATGGTCGCCGGAAAAGTCGTACGCGCCGCCGAAGCCCCGGTTGGTGGCCAGCCCCGCGCGGGCCGCATCCCGGGCGAAGCCGGCGGAGAAGGCGCCGATCAGCCGGCCCTTGATGTCGAGGCCGTTGAGCGCGCCGCGTGCGGGTGTCACGTCCCGCAGGAAGGCGCGGGGGGCGTGGCGGGCGGTGGCGGCGATCACGGCCGTGCGGATCACCGGCAGCACATGCACGTGCTGGTGCCCGTCCACATGGTCCGGCGGCCGGCCGAAGGCATCCTGGAAGGCGGCAAACTGCGCTTCCACCTCTGCCGCGACGGCCTTGGCATCGAGCCGGCGCGAGAGGGCCGAGAGCAGAAGCCGGGGCAAGGCGGGGAGGGTGCCTGACGCCTCGGCCATGCCGGGGGTCAGCGGCGCGAAGGCACCGGTGAGGGTGACGTGGAGGCCGATGCTGGCGCCGGTGTCGGCCGCCGCATCGTCCAGCGCCCGCGCGGCGGGGCCGAGGCCGTCGAACACGGTCATCACCGACGTGGCGTTGATGCGCCGGTCGGCGATCAGTGTCGCGATGGCCTCGGAAACGCCGGGGGAGATGGCGTAGTCGTCGGCGCAGAGGATGACGCGTTTCACTGGTCGCCCCGCGAGGCGAGAACCGCCGGATGGGAGATCACCTGGGCGTGTCCCTGGGCGTGTCCGTGCGCCGTGAGGTCCAGCGCTGCCTCGGGCGCGCGGTTGAAGACGTGATCGGCCACGTAATAGACCGGGCGCGCCTTGATCTCGGAGAGGATGCGGGCGATGTACTCGCCCATCAGCCCCATCACCAGCAACTGCGTGCCGCCGATCACCATCAGGCCCACGACGATGGACGGGTAGCCGGGCAGGGGGATGCCCCAGACGAGGCGCTCTACCACGATCCAGCTGCCATAAAGCAACGCGAGGCCCGCGAGCGCCGCGCCGAACAGGGCGGCCAGCCGGAGCGGGGCCGGCGAAAAGGAGGTCAGCGCCTCCATGGACAGCCCGAGCAGCCGCAGGAAGTTGAACGATGTGGAGCCGTGGGCCCGAGGGGCGGGGCGATAGGGCACGGCCACCTGCCGGAAGCCGATCCAGCTCGTCAGGCCCTTGAAGAAGCGGTTGCGCTCGGGCATCCGCCGCAGGGCGGCAGCCGCGCGCGGGGAGAGGATGCGAAAATCGGCGGCGTCCTCGGGAATGCGGGCCGTGGCCCCGAAATTCAGTAGCTTGTAGAAGGTGCGCACGAAGATGCGCCGGCTCGTCGCCTCGTCGGAGCGATCGGCCTTCACCGCATAGGCCACATCCCAGCCCTCGTCCTTCCACAGTCCGATGAAGGTCGGGATCATCTCGGGCGGGTGCTGGCCGTCGCCGTCCATGAACATCACGGCGTCGCCGCGGGCATGGTCGTGGCCGGCCATGAGCGCGGCTTCCTTGCCATAGTTGCGGCTCAGCGCCACCACCTGAACGTCCGTCCGTTCATGCGGGAGGGACGCCGCGACGGCGGCTGAACCGTCGCGGCTGCCATCGTCCACATAGACGATTTCCACCCGCATTCCGCGTCGCTCCGCCTCCGCCGAGGCAATGGCCGTCACGCGATCGTGGAAATCGGGCAGGCCGGCGGCTTCGTTGTATAGCGGTATTACGATGCTCAGGTCTGGTGTCATGATACTACCATCGATCCCGCGCCGGGATGGAGACCGCATCTAGCCGGGGCTGGCGCGGATTGCGCAAAATTTTTTCGAGAACGATGGAACCGATCGGCGGAACCCGCGTTCTCCAGTCAGCGCGATCATCCCCCCCAAGTGATCGTGCCATTGGCGCGGCCGCCTTCCCCCAGGGCGGCCGCGTCGTCATTTCTAAGGGGTGTTCCGGCATCTGGTCGATTCTCGCCGCCTTCGCGCGGCCCCGGAGACCGGAGCCATTTGCTCCACATCAAGACCCGAGACTTTGGGCGAGTTTAGGGTAAGGTCGCGTCGTTCAAACGGCCGAACGGGGGCCTTCCCACATGATTCGCGACATTCTGGTCAATCTCGCCCAAGGGGTCGAGACGGACGTCGCCTGCGACTATGCGGCGAGCCTTGCCGCCAGCTTCGGTGCCCATCTCACGGGCCTGTCGGTGGCTTATGAGATCGACGTGCCGCCCTTCTACATGGGCGCCCTGCCCACCGACTTCATCGATGCCCAGGTGCTGGAGAACCAGGCCGCCGCCGAAAAGGCCGCCGCGCGCTTCTCCGCCTCTGCCGCGGCCGCGGGGCTGTCGCACGAGGTGCGCAGCCTCTCCGCCTCGCTCGGCGTCGCGGCCAACAGCTTCGCCGAACTGGCGCGGCTCTATGACCTCACGGTCGTCGCCCAGCCCGATCCCGACCGGCCGGGCCCGGAAGAGGTGATTTCCGAGACGGTGCTGATGGAGTCCGGCCGCGCCGTGCTCATCGTGCCCTACGTGCAGACCAAGCCGTTCACCGCCGAGCGCGCGGTGGTGGCCTGGGACGGCAGCCGTCCGGCCGCGCGCGCTTTGGCGGAGGCCCTGCCTCTGCTGCATCGCACCAAGGTGGTGGAGATCTTCCGGGTGGTCACCCACCCCGATGACGAAGACACGGCCGGCGCCGAGGTGGCCCGCCATCTGTCGCGCCACGGCCTGTCCGCCACCGTGCGCAAGCTTCCGGTGGGCTCGGGAGAGTCGGTGGCCTCGGCCATCCTCAACGAGGTGTCCGACCAGGGCGCCGACCTCGTGGTGATGGGCGGCTACAACCATTCCCGCCTGCGCGAGATGATCGTCGGCGGCGTCACGCGCGAAATCCTGAACACCATGACGGTGCCGGTGCTGATGGCCCATTGAGGGCGGCACGTCCCACACGGCCCTGAAACAAAAATGCCCCGGCCGAGCCGGGGCATTTTCATTTCCAGCGGTGCGGGAGGCCTCAGTCCTCGTCGTCCTCGGCCTCGTTCTTCTTCGAGCCGCCGAGCTTGGCGAACACGGTCTCGAGGTCGAGGCTCTCGCGCCCCTTGCGCGGCTCCTCCTCGGGCTCCTCGTGGCCGGTGGTCACATCGGCGGGCAGCAGGGTGGCGCCACGGTCCTCATGGCCGGCGGTGGCCGGGCGGTCCTTGGCGGCGCGCTGGACTTCCAGGTCGAGGTCGATCTGGCTGCACAGGCCGAGCGTCACCGGGTCCATGGGGGAGAGCTGGGGCGAGTTCCAGTGGGTCCGGTCGCGGATGGACTGGATCGTCGCCTTGGTGGTGCCCACCAGGCGGATGATCTGGGCGTCCTTCAGCTCGGCATGGTTGCGCAGCAGCCACAGGATGGCGTTGGGCCGGTCATGGCGGCGCGACACCGGGGTGTAGCGCGGGCCGCGGCGCTTCTTCTGCTCGGGCAGGCGCACCTTGGGATCGAGCAGGCGCAGCCGGCGGTTGGGGTCCTTCTCGGCGATGGTGATCTCGTCGCGGGAGAGCTGACCGGTGGAGATGGGGTCGAGCCCCTTGATCCCCTGCGCCACCTCGCCGTCGGCGATGCCCTTCACCTCAAGGGGGTGCAGCTTGCAGAAGTCGCCGATCTGCTCGAAGGAGAGCGCCGTATTGTCCACGAGCCAGACGGCGGTGGCCTTGGGCATCAAAGGTACGTTCGACATGACGGCCTCTTCGGCTTGTTGGTCTATCGGGCCCGTCGGGTGGGACGCGCCGGTCATGAGAAGAATGTGGCGGGCATATGCGTCTTCGCCTGGCCACCCCACCTTTCGGGGCGGACCGCGGAATGCATCGCATGTGTCCGGGATGCCGCCAACATAAGCGGGCGGGGCACAAGTTGCAATTCCCACGGCGCTGTCGGCCCCGAAATCGCCCCAGAAGCTTGACACCGGCCGAAGGAGGCCGCCAATTCGCGCCATGTCCGACACCCCGATCGTGCCCGACCGTGCCGTCGCGCCCGCCGCAAGGCCGGCGCTGAAAGTCCTCCTCGCGGCGCCGCGCGGCTTCTGCGCCGGCGTCGTGCGCGCCATCGACGCCGTGGAGCAGGCGCTCAAGCTCTACGGCGCGCCCGTCTACGTGCGGCACGAGATCGTGCACAACAAGTATGTGGTGGAAGACCTGAAGCGGAAGGGCGCCATTTTCGTCGAGGAGCTGGACGAGGTGCCGGATACCACCGCGCCGGTCATCTTCTCCGCCCATGGCGTGCCCAAGTCGGTGCCCGAGGCGGCTGCCGGCCGCAACCTCTTCGCCATCGATGCCACCTGCCCGCTGGTCACCAAGGTGCATCGCGAGGCGCAGGTTCATTTCAAGCGCGGCCGCCACATCCTCCTCATCGGCCACAAGGGCCATCCCGAGGTGGTGGGCACCATCGGCCAATTGCCGGATGGCGCCTTCACCCTGATCGAGACGGCCGAGGAGGCCGAGCGGGTGACGCCGCCGGACCCGGACAATCTCGCCTATGTGACGCAGACCACCCTGGCGCTGGACGACACGGCGGAGATGGTCGCCATTCTGCGCCGGCGCTTCCCCAAGCTCTCCGAGCCGCACAAGGAAGACATCTGCTACGCCACCACCAACCGGCAGGAGGCCGTGAAGGTCATCGCGCCGAAGGTGGACGCGGTGATCGTGGTGGGCGCGCCCAATTCGTCCAATTCCCAGCGCCTGCGCGAGGCGGCGGAACGGGCCGGATGCCCGCGCGCGGCTCTGGTGCAGCGGGCAGCGGACATCGACTGGTCGGCGTTCTCGGGGCTTTCCAGCCTCGGCGTCACCGCTGGAGCCTCGGCCCCGGAAGTGCTGGTGGAGGAGATCATCGACGCCTTCGCCGCACGCTACGACGTGACGGTGGAGACCGTGACCTCCACGGAAGAGGACGTGTTTTTCCCCTTGCCGCGCGTGCTGCGGCCGGATGCGGCGGCGGAGTAGAGCGTGGCTGTCTATACGGATGTGGCGCCGGCCGAGCTGGAAGCGTTCCTGGCCAGCTACGACATCGGCACCCTCACTTCCTTCCACGGCATCGCCGAGGGTGTGGAGAATTCCAACTTCCTGGTCCAGACCACGACCGGAAGCTACATCCTCACCCTCTACGAGAAGCGGGTGAAGCGCGAAGACCTGCCCTTCTTCGTCGGCCTCATGCAGCACCTCGCCGCGCGGGGGCTCTCCTGCCCCGAGCCGGTGGCGGCGCGGTCCGGTGCCATCCTCGCGGAAGTGGCGGGGCGTCCGGCGGCGATGGTCACGTTCCTTCCGGGCGTTTCGGTGCGCAGGCCCACGGCCCACCATTGCGCCGAGCTTGGCCGTGGCCTTGCCCAGCTGCATCTCGCCGGAGCGGATTTTGCGCTGAACCGGACCAATGCGCTTTCCGTCGCCGGCTGGCGGCCGCTGTTCGAGGCGGCCGGCGCGGCGGCCGATACGGTGGCGCCGGGCCTGTCCGAAACTGTCGCGGCCGAGCTGTCCGTGCTGGAGGCGAACTGGCCGCAGGGTCTGCCCTCTGGCGTCATTCATGCCGATCTCTTCCCCGACAATGCCTTCTTCCTCGACGACCAGCTCTCGGGGATCATCGACTTCTATTTCGCCTGCACGGACTTCCTCGCCTACGATGTGGCCATCTGCCTGAATGCGTGGTGCTTCGAGGCGGACGGCGCCTACAACGTCACCAAGGGGCGGGCGTTGCTGGCGGGCTACGAGGCCGTGCGACCCCTCTCCGAGGATGAGAAGGCGGCGCTGCCGCGCCTCGCGCGCGGTGCGGCGCTGCGGTTCCTGCTGACGCGCCTCGTGGACTGGCTGAACGTGCCGGAGGGGGCGCTGGTGCGGCCCAAGGACCCGCTGGAATATCTGAAGAAGCTGCGCTTCCACCAGGCGGTGGAGCGGGCGCAGGATTACGGTCTCGCCGCATGAAGGCCGTGGAGATCTTCACCGACGGGGCCTGCTCCGGCAATCCCGGCCCCGGCGGCTGGGGCGCGCTTTTGCGCTTCGGTGCCCACGAGAAGCCGCTCTGCGGCGGCGAGGGGCTGACCACCAACAACCGCATGGAGCTGATGGGCGCCATCTCGGCCCTTGAGGCGCTGAAGGAGCCGTGCGCGGTCGATCTGCACACCGACAGCGAATATCTGAAGAACGGCGTCACCAAGTGGATGCACGGCTGGAAGCGCAACGGCTGGCGCACCGCCGACAAGAAGCCGGTGAAGAACCAGGATCTGTGGGAGCGGCTGGACGAGGCGCTCAAGCGCCACGAGATTCGCTGGCACTGGGTGAAGGGCCACGCCGGCCATCCGGAGAATGAGCGCGCCGACGAACTCGCTCGCGAAGGCATGGCCCCGTTCAAGCTGAAGGCCCGCCTCGGCGGGTGAGGGGCGGACGCTTTCGTGCTAGGCTGCGGGCGGGAGCTTCATGATGTCGAACCGCGCGCGTGCCTTCCAGCCCATGAGCATCGCCGAATTCTTCGCCTATCGCGGCGAGGAGGGCGTGCGCTACGAGCTGGTGGACGGGGTTCTCGTGCGGGCGATGACGGGCGCGAGCCAGCGGCACGACGTCGTGCTGGTCAACGTCCTCGCGAGTCTCCATTCCAAGCTCCGAGGCTCCCCCTGCCGCGCGTCCACCGACGACCTTGCCATCGTCGTCCCCAACGGGAACGTCCGGCGGCCGGACGTGAGTGTCAGTTGTGGGAAGCTCGACGACCGTGCGCAGCAGCTTTCCGACCCCCGCATGGTCGTGGAAGTGCTCTCCCCTTCCACGCGCGGCATCGACCTCGTCCGCAAGCTGGAGGAGTACAAGTCCGTTCCCGGCCTCGCCTGCATCCTGCTTGTGGAGCCGGACGTGCCACACGCCCTCCTTTGGCGGCGCGGAGCCACTGGCTGGGCTTTGGAGGAGGTGCAGGGGCTCGACGGAGGCTTCGACCTGCCGGAGATCGCGGCGAGCCTCACCATGGCCGAACTTTACGACCGGCTCACCTTTCCGGCCGCGGGCGAGGCGGTGGCCGCGGGCTGAGGCTTTCCTTGCCGCGCGCGGGCCATTAGGGTCCCGCCACCCTTTCGCCAGAGCGCCGGCCGCCCGCATCCCATGTTCCGCAACATCCTTTCCGTTGGCGGCCTGACGCTGCTCTCGCGCCTCGCCGGCTTCATCCGCGACGTGGTGATGGCGGCGGTGCTCGGCGCCGGGCCGGTGGCCGATGCCTTCCTCATTGCCTTCCGCCTGCCCAACCATTTCCGCGCCATCTTCGCGGAAGGGGCGTTCAACGCCGCTTTCGTGCCCACTTATGCCAGGCTCAGGGAGCAGGATGGCGTACCGGTGGCGCGCGGGTTCGCCGACGAGATCCTCACCGCCATGACGCTGGTGCATGCCGTGCTGCTGGCGCTGGCGCTGGGCTTCACACCGCAGTTCGTCTCGCTGCTGGCGCCCGGCCTTGCAGAGGACGGCCAGCGCTTCGACCTCGCGGTCACGCTCACCCGCATCACCTTTCCCTATCTGGCGCTCATCTCCATCGCCACGCTGGTGACGGGCGCGCTCAATGCCTCCGACCGCTTCGCCGTGGCCGCCGCCGCGCCCATCCTGCTCAATGTGTGCATGGTGAGCACCCTGCTGGGTGCCGCGCTGTTTCCCACGGCCGGCCATGCGGCGGCCTGGGGGGTGCTGATCTCGGGCGTGGCGCAGCTGTTCGTCGTGGGAGTGGATGCGGAGCGGCACGGCATCGGGCTGCGCTTCGCGCGGCCGAAGCTCGATCCCGGGACGCGGCAGTTCCTCAAGGCGCTGGGACCGGCCATTATCGGCTCGGCCGGGGTGCAGATCGCGCTCTTCGCCGACACCATCATCGCCACCTTCCTGCCGGTGGGCGCGCTCTCGGCGCTCTATTATGCGGACCGCATCAACCAACTGCCCATCGGCGTGGTCGGCATCGCGGTCGGTACCGTGCTGTTGCCGGAGATGTCGCGGCGCCTCGCCGCCAAGGACGATGCGGGTGCGGCCCATGCCCAGGCCCGCTCCATCGAGCTGGCGGCGCTGCTCGCCATCCCGTTCGTTGCCGCTGCCCTTCTCGTGCCGGACCTGACCATGCGGGCCCTGTTCGCCCGCGGCGCCTTCACGGTCGCCGATGCGGCGGATGCCGCGGCGACGCTCAGGGCCTATGGCGTCGGCCTCCTCGCCTTCGTGGTGGTGCGCGCCTTCATTGCCCCGTTCCATGCGAGAGGTGACACCAAGACGCCCATGATCGCCTCCCTCAGCGCGGTGGCGCTCAACGTGGCGCTCAAGTTCGCGCTCATGGGCAGCCTCGCCCAGGTGGGCCTCGCCTTCGCCACGGCAGTGGGCGGCTGGATCAATGTGGGACTGCTCGTGCTGTTCGCCGTCCGCCGGGGTTATCCTGTGGGTGATGCGGCGCTCGGCGGGCACCTGGTGCGCCTCGCGGCGCTGTTGGTCGTGGTGGGTGCGGCGCTGGTTGGGGTTCAGGCGGCGGCATCGGCGGCGCTGCCTGCCGGCATGTGGGCGCGCGAGGAAGTCATGCTTGCGCTGGTGGTGACGGGGGGCGGCGCCGCCTATCTTGCGGGGCTGTGGCTGCTTCTCGGCCGCGGGTTCATCGCGGGTGTGATCGGCCGCCGGGCACCGCGCGCCGGCTGACCCCCCCGCGTGGCGGGCCGGTATGAAAGTCCGCAGTCGGGAAATCTGCCCTTTTGCATCGCACGCCCGCTGTGCTATCGATCCGACGATTTTCCGGTCTCGGCTCATCGGTTGCGGGAGGTGCCGAACCTTCTCCGAAATAATTATGCGCGGACACCCGTCCGTCCAGGAGCCGGATGCCCATGTCGCCTGCCCCGCGTCTTTCGGTCCCCAGCCATTTCACTTCTGCCGCTGCGGCCCTTCCCGTGCTGGCTCTCGCGCTGGCGCTTGCCGGCTGCGGCCAGCCTGCGGCGCAGCAGCAGGGTGCGCCTCCGCCGCCCCAGGTGACCGTGGCATCTCCCACGCCTGCGTCCGTCACCGATACCGACGAATATGTCGGCCGCTTCATCGCCATCGATGAAGTGAACCTGCGCGCGCGCGTTTCCGGCTATCTGGACAAGATCCATTTCACCGACGGCCAGCTGGTGAAGGAGGGCGACGTCCTCTTCACCATCGACCAGCGCCCGTTCAAGATCGCGGTGGATCAGGCCCAGGCGAACCTCGCCCAGGCCAAGGCCAACCTCGACTTCACCAAGGCGGACCTGGAGCGCGCCCGCACGCTGCTCGAGGACAAGACCTCCAACGCCATCTCCAAGCAGACCTTCGACCAGCGCACCCAGGCCGAGCGCACCGCCGCCGCCATCGTGCAGTCGCAGGAGGCGCAGGTGCGCTCCGCCCAGCTCGACCTCGGCTTCACCGAGGTGAAGGCGCCGGTGTCGGGCCAGATCGGCGACCGGCGGGTGTCGGTCGGCAACTACGTCACCGGCGGCACGGGCGCTACGCCCACCCTGCTCGCCGTGATCGTCTCCACCGACCCGATCCGCTTCGAGTTCACCATCGACGAAGCCTCGCTGCTGCGCCTCACCCGCCGCAAGGGCGGCACGGACTTCAAGGGCGAGCCGGTGACGCTCCGGCTCATCGACGACAAGGACTTCGTCCACAAGGGCAAGCTCGACTTCCTCAACAACGTCGTCGACCGCGAGACCGGCACCATCCGCGGCCGCGCGGTGTTCGACAACAAGGACGGCCTGTTCCGCCCCGGCATGTTCGCGCGCCTGCGGCTCCAGTCTTCCGATCCCTACCAGGCGCTGGTGGTGCCGGATGTCGCCATCGGCACCGAGCAGGTGAAGAAGTTCGTCTACGTGGTCGGCCCCGAGAACAAGGTCTCCCAGAAGTTCGTCACCCTCGGCCCGCTGCAGGGCGACATGCGGGTGATCCGCGAGGGCCTTTCGCCGGACGACAAGGTGGTGGTCAACGGCCTGATGCGGGTGCGGCCCGGCGTGACCGTGACCCCGCAGGCGGCCGGAGCCCAGCCCGCTGCCGGTGCGCCGGCCGGTGCCGCCAACGCCGCCGCCAAGTAAGGAGAAGCCCTCATGCGCTTCTCCCACTTCTTCATCGACCGTCCCATCTTCGCCTCGGTGGTGTCGGTGGTGGTCATCATCCTCGGCGCAGTCTCCTACCTGCGCCTGCCGGTGGCCCAGTATCCGGACATCGCCCCACCCGTCATCACGGTGACGGGCCAATATCCCGGCGCCTCGGCGGAAATCGTCGCCGAGACGGTGGTCGCGCCCATCGAGCAGCAGATCAACGGCGTCGAGAAGATGATCTATTTGTCGTCGAACTCGACGGCGGACGGTCGCTTCTCCATCTCCGTCACCTTCGACATCGGCACCAACCTCGACATCGCCCAGGTGCAGGTGCAGAACCGCGTCGCCATCGCCGCCCCGCGCCTTCCGGCCGAGGTGCAGCAGGTGGGCGTGGTGACGGCGAAGGCCTCGCCCGACCTCCTCCTCGTGGTCAGCCTCTATTCGCCGGACGGCTCGCGCGATCCGCTGTTCATCTCGAACTTCGCCAATATCGAGGTGAAGGACGTGCTGTCGCGCATCGACGGCGTCGGCTCCATCACGGTGTTCGGCTCGCGCGAATATGCCATGCAGGTCTGGCTCGATCCGGACCGGCTCTCCGCGCTCAACCTCACCACCACCGACGTGGTGCAGGCGCTGAAGGCGCAGAACGTGCAGGTGGCTTCGGGCATCCTGAACCAGCCGCCGGTGCCCAACCAGCGGGCGTTCCAGATCGCCGTGCGCACCCTCGGTCGTCTCTCCGACCCGCAGGCGTTCGCCGACATCGTCATCAAGCAGACCGACCAGGCGCTGGTGCGGCTGAAGGATGTGGGCCGGGTCGAGATCGCGGCACAGGACTATGCGTCCACGTCGTTCCTCGACAAGGACATCTCCATCAACCTCGGCATCTTCCAGCGGCCGGGGTCCAATGCGCTCGCCACCGGCAATGCCGTGGTGGCGGAGATGGCCCGCATCGGCAAGACCTTCCCGGCAGGCCTGAAGTACGCGATCTATTACAACCCGACCGAGTTCATTCAGCAGTCGGTGGATGCGGTGGTCCACACCATCGGCGAGGCCATCGTGCTGGTGGTGCTGGTGGTGATCCTGTTCCTGCAGACGTGGCGGGCGGCGATCATCCCCATCCTTGCCATCCCGATCTCGCTCATCGGCACCTTCTTCGTCATGGCGCTGTTCGGCTTCTCGCTGAACAACCTGTCCCTGTTCGGACTGGTGCTCGCCATCGGCATCGTGGTGGATGACGCCATCGTCGTGGTGGAGAATGTGGAGCGCAACATCGAGGCCGGGCTCTCCCCGCGCGATGCCGCCTACAAGACCATGGACGAGGTGGGCGGAGCACTGGTCGCCATCTCGCTGGTGCTGTCGTCGGTGTTCGTGCCCACCGCCTTCATCACCGGTATCTCGGGCGAATTCTACCGCCAGTTCGCGCTGACCATCGCCGGCTCGACGCTGATCTCGCTCCTCGTCTCGCTGACGCTCTCGCCGGCCATGTGCGCGCTGCTGCTGAAGCCGCACCGGTCGAAGCACGAGAAGCCGGCGTGGTACGCCCGGCCCATCGTCGGCTTCTTCGGCCTCTTCAACCGGGGCTTCGAGAAGGTCGGCAACGGCTATGCCTGGATGACGGCCCGCCTCGTGCGGTTCGTCGCGCTGGTGCTCATCGTCTATGCCGGCATCGTCGGCTTCGGCGGCTGGCTGTTCGCCACCACGCCGCAGGGCTTCATCCCGCAGCAGGACCGCGGCTATCTCATCGTCGTCGCGCAGCTGCCGCCGGGCGCCTCCATGCAGCGCACGGAAGACGTCATGAAGCGCGCCGGCGATCTGGTGCTGGGCACGCCCGGCGTCGGCCATATCGTCAACATCGCCGGCTTCTCCGGCGCCACCTTCACCAACGCGCCGAACGCCGGCGCCATGTTCGTGATCCTCGATCCGTTCACCTCCCGCGCGGGGCACCCCGAGCAGAGTGCGGCAGCCATCCAGAAGGTGCTGTTCGGCAAGGTGGCGTCCATCCAGGAAGCGCAGATGATCGTGGTGCAGCCGCCGCCCGTGCAGGGCATCGGCAATGCCGGCGGCTTCCGCATGATGCTGGAGGATCGCTCCGGCGCGGGCCTCCTCGCCCTGCGCAACGCCACCTACGCCATGATGGGCGCGGCGGCGCAGACGCCGGGGCTGATGCAGGTCTACTCTTTGTTCGAGACCTCGACGCCCCAGCTGTTCCTCGACATCGACCGGCAGAAGGCGCAGCTGCTGCAGATCAACATCGCCGACGTGTTCTCGGCGCTGCAGACCTATATCGGCTCATCCTACGTGAACGACTTCAACCTGTTCGGCCGAACCTTCCGGGTGCAGGCGCAGGCGGATGCGCCGTTCCGGCTCGATCCCAAGGACGTGCTCTCCATCCGGGTGCGCTCGGCCAACGGACAGACCGTGCCGCTCGGCTCCTTCACCACCGTGCGCGACATTTCCGGCCCCTACCGCGTGCCGCGCTACAACCTCTATCCCACCGCCGAGCTGGATGGCTCGCCCGCCCCCGGCTACTCGCAGGGCCAGGCCATCCAGATCATGCAGGAGCTGGCGGCCAAGGTGCTGCCGCAGGGCTTCTCCTATGAATGGACGGCGCTCGCTTACCAGCAGCAGCGCGCAGGCAACACAGCCATCTTCGCCTTCGCGCTGGGCGTGGTGTTCGTGTTCCTGGTGCTGGCCGCGCAGTACGAGAGCCTGACACTGCCGCTGGCGGTCATCCTCATCGTGCCCATGTGCCTTGTCGCGGCGCTGATCGGCGTGATCCTGAGGGCGCAGGACAACAACATCCTGACCCAAGTGGGCTTCATCGTGCTCATCGGTCTCGCGGCGAAGAATGCGATCCTGATCGTGGAGTTCGCCAAGCAACTGCAGGATCAGGGGCATGGCCGGCGCGAGGCGGCGGTGGAAGCGGCGCGGCTGCGCCTGCGGCCCATCGTGATGACCTCGCTCGCCTTCATCCTCGGCGTGGTGCCCCTGGTCTGGGCCACCGGCGCCGGCGCCGAGCTGCGGCAGGCGCTGGGCACCGCCGTGTTCTCTGGCATGATCGGCGTGACGCTGTTCGGCCTGGTGTTCACGCCGGTGTTCTACGTCTTCGCCCAGTGGATCGCGTCCCTCGGCCGCCGCCGCGAGGCGGAAGCGCCGCCGCCCCATCCCGCCCCGGCGGAGTGATCGGATCGACCGGCATAAACGCGAACGGGCGGCCCAGCGGCCGCCCGTTTCGTTTCGGCGAAATGGATGGGAGATGGGATCAGCGACCCTTCTCGCGGCGCGACTTCAGCCACTTGATGCGGTTGACGATCTGCTGGGGCTGGTAGGGCTTGTCGACCCCCGGACCGTCTTCGCACAGATTGGTGGCGTGGGCGGCGGCCATGGCCGTGGAGCCGGCGAGGATCACGTCGATCTTCGGGTGCGCCTCGCGCAGCCACTGGGACAGGGCGAAGCCCTCGCGATCGCCCGTGGCATTGGCATCGGCCAGCACCACCTCCACCCGCTCGGCTT
The DNA here is from genome assembly GCF_056314105.1 of Xanthobacter sp. DMC12. NCBI lineage: Bacteria > Pseudomonadati > Pseudomonadota > Alphaproteobacteria > Hyphomicrobiales > Xanthobacteraceae > Xanthobacter > Xanthobacter sp. DMC12. The sequence goes on from NZ_JBQUYZ010000002.1 coordinate 678,787, forward strand.
CGACTTCCAGGATTATTTCGGCTTCGGCACCCGTCGCGGCTTCCAGCACCTCGTAGCCGCAATGGCGCAGATATTCCGCGATCACATGGCGCACGAGAATGTCGGACTCGACCACGAGTACGACGGGCGGGAGTTCTTCGCTCGGACGGTTGTCGTTCATCAGTCGCCTTTCTCGATCCGGGTTTATGAACCTGCCTTCCCCTGAAGCTGGGCCTGGATGATCTGCAGCACGCTCTCGACCCGGTAGGGCTTCGCCAGAAACGGCGCCACCACCGCAGCGACCGTGCGGTCGAACTGGCCAGAGGTGAGAATGACCGGCAGGTTCGGCCGCTCGCTCTTGAGCAGGAGGGCGAATTGATATCCGTCGAGCGCGCCCTCGGTATGCACGTCGGAGAACACGACATCCACATGCAGGCCGGCGATGATCGCCTGATGCGCCTCCTCCGCGGAGACCGCCTCGATCACCAGCAGTCCGGCGGAACGCAACTCGGCTGCCGTTACCATGCGCACGAGCGCATCGTCCTCGACCAGCAGCACGGTGAGAGGAACCGGCTCCGCCATCGGCTGGGCTTCCCCAAATGTCATTTTTCTGTTGCCCACTCCAAGGTGCAGCTTGAAAACGCTGCCGCTGCGCTTCGGTTCCCCAATACGGTCGATCAAAAAAGCCGATCCCGCTCATTCCATCTTCCGATTGGCGGCGCGGCCCTTGCGGCGCGACGCTTGGGCCTCCTCTCACATCGGGACGACCCCCTTGGCCCTGACGATCTTTTTTCTCAACGGACCCAACGCCAACCTCTACGGCCTCGATCCCTCCGGCACGTACGGGCGCGAGAGCTTCCCGGCGATCCGCGAGCGTTGCCTCGCCCATGCGGCCGGGCTCGGCGTGTCGCTGGATTTTCGCCAGTCCAACCACGAGGGCGAGATCGTGGACTGGATTCAGGAGGCCCGGCTCAAGGCGGATGCCATCGTCATCAACGCCGCCGGCCTCACCTACACGTCCATCGCCATCCTCGATGCTTTGCTCGCCTTCGATGGGCCGATCATCGAGACCCACATGAGCAACATCTGGAAGCGCGAACCCTTCCGGCACCACTCCTTCGTGTCGAAGGCCGCCACCGGCGTGGTGGCAGGGCTCGGCGCGCTGGGCTACGAGCTTGCCATCGGCGCCGCGGCGAAGCTCGCCGGCGAGCGCAAGGAGGGTGGCAAGTGACAGCGACTTCGCGCGGGGCGTTGGTGTTCTACAGCGCCTTCGATGATCATGGGGAGTGGAAGGCCGCGCTTCAGGCGGCGGTGCCGGGCCTCGATGTGCGGATCGCAGATGTGGCGACCGGTGCGGTGGACGGCGATCCCGCGGATGTGCGGTACGCCCTCGTCTGGAAGCCGCCGCAGGGGTTCTTCGCGCGCTTTCCCAACCTCGGGCTGGTCATCAATCTCGGCGCGGGCGTCGATGCGCTGGTTGCCCGGGATGATCTCCCCGACGTGCCCATCACCCGCCTTTCCGACCCGAACATGTCGCAGATGATGGCGTCCTTCGTCCTGTTCTGCGTGCTGCGCCATGCCCGCGAGATCCCGACCTTCGAGCGGGCGCAGCGGGAAGGGCGGTGGCACTATGTGCATCCGCGCACGGCGGGGGAGATCCGTGTCGGCGTGCTGGGCCTTGGCGAACTCGGCTCCACGGCCGCGCTGGAGTTGGTGCGGCACGGCTTCGACGTGCGTGGCTGGTCCCGCTCGCCGAAGCAGCTCGAAGGCGTGAAGACCTGCCATGGGGCCGGTGAGCTGCCGGGCTTCCTCGCCGAGGCGGACATCCTCGTCGTCATGCTGCCGCTGACCGGCGAGACGCGCCACCTCCTCGACGCCGGGCGCCTCGCCCTGCTGCCGAAGGGGGCGAAGTTCATCAACGTCGCCCGCGGGCCGGTGGTGGATGAGGCGGCATTGATCGCGGCGCTGCGCTCCGGCGCCATTGCCGAGGCCACGCTCGACGTGTTCGAGGTGGAGCCGCTGCCCACTGACAGCCCGCTCTGGGGCATGGACAATGTGCTGGTGACGCCGCACCTCGCCTCCATCGCCATCCCCGCCAGCGCCGCCGCACAGATCGCGGAAAACATCCGGCGCGTGGAGGCCGGCGCTGAGGTGCTGAACCGGGTGGACCCGGCGCGGGGCTACTAAGCCCCGTCGCGGCCTTCGAGGATCTCCCGCGCCCGTTCGTATGGCGCCAGCGATTGCTCGGTCGCGGCGTCGCCGAAATCTTCCATCTCGTAGAGCGGGCGGATCTCGATCTCGCTCGGGCCGGGCATGGGGTTGGGGCAGCGCTTCACCCAGGCGACGGCCTCCTCCATGTCCTTGACCTCCCACAGCCAATAGCCGGCGATCAGCTCCTTGGTCTCGGCGAAGGGGCCGTCCATGACGATTCGGGAGGCGCCATCGAAGCCGATGCGCTTGCCCAGCTTGGACGGTTTCAGCCCGGCGCCATCGCGCATGATGCCGGCCTTGGCCAGTTCCTCGTTGAACCGGCCCATGGCCTCCAGCAGATCCGGGGAGGGCATCAGCCCGGCTTCACTGTCCGCGGTCGCCTTCACGATCACCATCACGCGCATGTCTCTCTCCTTTAGGCGGATCGGCTCGATGCTATAAGGACGTCGGACGAACGCCGCCCCCGACACGATGCGGGCAAATTTAACGGGTGAATTGCACAGGGTCTGGTCGCGGCCAGGCTCCGGCGTGCCGGTTTGGCGTGGCGGGCAGATGCTCAGGGGAATGACATGCGTTTCTGGGGAATCGCGATCGTGGCGGCGGCGGTCATGGCCGCAGGGGCAGCCGAGGCAGGCAAGCAGACGAACACCCAGTTCCGCGCGTTCGGCCAGTGGAAGGTCGAGACCGTGCTGGACGACGGCAAGTTCTTCCTGTGCCGGGGCGTCACCAAGACCAATGGCGGCATCGTCGGGCTTCTCTATTATCCCAACGGCAAGTGGGCCATCGCCTTCCCGGACCTTAGCCTGAAGCCGGGCAGCAAGGTCTCCGGATCGCTGGAGATCGGCAAGGCGTCTCAGCCGGTCGAGCTCGTCGCCAGCCAGCCGGGCGTGCGCGAGCGCGTGTTCATCACCGACGACGTGCTGAACGGGTTGCGGCAGGGCGGAAAGGTCTCGCTCAAGATCGCCGGCAAGACCTTCGACTGGGACATGACTGACGCCGGCCAGGCCATCGGTGCGGTGCAGGATTGCTGGACCGCCGGCAAGAAGATCGGCGGCTGAGGCGGCCTAATCCATATCCGGCGCAATGGAGCCCGGCGCGAACATGCCGCCGGGCGAGAAGGCGTCGGCGAGGAAGCGGGCGAACACCTCCACCGCCGGCCGCATGGGCTGGCGGCGCAGGGATAGCCGCATCACGCGCACAGGCGCCAGTTGCTCCTTGAGCGGCCGCACGGCCACCCGGCTGCCGTCATAGGCCATGGTGGTGCGCGGCGAGGCATTGTGCAGCGTGTAGCCGCGCTTCTGGCCTACGAGGCCGCGAATTAGCTCGTAGGAGCGTGAGCGGTACGCGATGCGCGGGGTGATGCCGCAGGAATCGAACAGCGAGAAGAAATAGTCGCGCGTGTGCGGGAGATCGTAGAGCAGGAAGGGCTCGTCGGCCACGTCCCGCAGCGACACCACCGGCTTCTTCGCCAATGGATGGTCTGCGGCGAGCACGAGCAGCGGCGGCAGGTCGATCAACAGCTCGCCGGAAAAATCCTCAGGCACCGCATAGCCATAAGACACGGCGATCTCCAGCCGGCCGGACAGGATGCCGTCGAATATCTCCTTCTGGTCGCCTTCCTCCAGCTTCACCGTGATGCCCGGCTGCACCTCCGCGAAGCGGGCCAGCAGGGCCGGCATGAAGCGCGGCGCGATGGTGAGAAAGCAGCCGAGCGAGATTTCTCCCCTGAGCGTATCGCCCAGCGCCTGCGCGCTTTGGGCGAAATCGCGCGCGTGGGCGAGGAGATGGCGGGCCTCGTTCACGTAACGCTGGCCGGCGGGCGTCAGCGAGATGCCGCGCGCATGATGGCGGATGAAGAGCGGGATGCGCAGCTCCGCCTCTGTCTGGGCGATAGCGGCGGAAATGGACGGCTGCGAAACATTGAGCTGTCGCGCGGCTTCCGTGACGTTTCCGAGATCGGCGGCCGCCACCACGTATCGCAATGCCCTCAGCGACACGTTCATCGCGCGCGCCCCGAACGCAAGGGGACAGCGAAAAGGCTCGGGCGAGGGGTATCGCCGGCAGGGTTCGGCTTGGTCACGCGCGGGGCTCCGGTGAGGGGCCACTGTCGCGCATTGATCTGGATCAGAAAAGCCAATCTTTTCGCCAAAGATAAAATATTTTATCGATCCCGCGGCCTCGCCCACTCTTGCTCCAATCGTGGGCATGACCAATTCGGGAGCAGGCGTGATGATCAGGACCGGTGCCGCGTACAAGGAAGGCCTGCGCGACGGCCGCGAGATCTGGATCGACGGCGAGCGCGTCTCCGACGTCACCACCCATCCCGCCTTCAAGCCTATCGTCGACATCAAGGCGCGCATGTACGACCTGCACCACGAGGAGGCGACCGCGCCGGCGCTGACCTATGTGGAAGAGAATGCGGTCCATTCCGTCTTCCACCAGCCGCCCACGGAGACCGCGCACTGGGATGCCAAGCGCAAGGGCGTGGACATCCTGCTGAAGGACGTGGGCGGCGTCGTCACCCGCGTCGGCGACGAGACCATCGGCGAGATGTGGTCGCTGCAGGATGGCCGCGACATGCTGGCGGAGATCGATCCCCGTTTCGCCGCCAACATCGACAACCACATCAAGCGCGTGGTGGAGGAAGACCCCTTCCACGTCTCCGCCAACACCGATCCCAAGGGCGACCGCTCCCGCCATATCTCCGAGCGCGACCCGGACATGATGGTCCACGTCACCAAGGAGACGGACGCGGGCATCATCATCCGCGGCGCCAAGTACGAGACCGCCGCCGCCTATGCCGACCAGGCCTATCTGAAGCCCACCGTGGGCGCCTGGACGGACGAGAAGGAGAGCGACTACGCGCTGGGCTGCATCGTGAAGATGGGCGCGCCGGGCGTGAAGCACATCTGCCGCTCCTCCTTCGCCGGCCGCTCGGACCCGAAGGATTATCCCCTCGCCAACCGCTATGACGAGGTGGATACGCTGGTGGTGTTCGATGACGTGCTGATCCCTTGGGAAGACGTCTTCTTCTATCGCTACACCAAGGCCGCCCAGTTCGTGCGCGGTACGCTTCACCGCTATTCGGCGTATCCCTATGTCCTGCGTCTCCTCTACGTCGCCGACATGATGATCGGCGCCGCCCTGTGGAACGCGAAGCAGACCGGCCTCGACAAGCTCCAGTCCGTGCAGGAGAAGCTGGCGGATCTCGCCGTCTATCGCGAGGGCATCAATGCCCACCTCACCGCCTCCATCGCGCTGGCGGAGAAGAGCCCGGCCGGGCTGCTGATGCCCAACCAGTCGATCCTCTATGCGGGCCGCGTGCTCGCCTGCTCGCAGCTGCCGACCATGATGCACGCCACCCGCGAACTGATCGGTGGCCAGATTTGCGTCACGCCGAACGTCGCCGCCTTCGAGGCCGAGGGCACCGCCGAGTGGCTGAAGAAGTTCTACACCCTCAACGACAACTGGGAGTCCGAGGACCGGCGCAAACTGCTCGCCTTCGCCCGCGATCTGGTCTCCTCCGACTATGCCGGCCACCGCCTCGCCTTTGTGCAGTTCGCGCAGGCGCCGCACTTCAACCACCTCGCGGCGGTCTACAAGAGCTTCGATTTTTCCGGTCCCCTCGACTTCGTGCGCAAGACGGCGGGACTCTCGGACAATGTCAAAGGCTCGCTGAAATGAGCGCGGTCGGCGATATCTCTCCCGTTGATGCGGGCCTGTTCCGCGAGGCCATGCGGCGCATGGCGTCCGGCGTCGCGGTGATCGCCACGGATGGTCCGGCGGGCCGGGCTGGCCTCACCGTCTCCTCGCTCGCCTCGCTCTGCATGGAGCCCCCTTCGGTCATTCTCTGCATCCACGAGCAGAGCAACGCGCTGAAGGTGATCGAGGCCAACGGCGTGTTCGTCGCCAACGTGCTGGCGCATCACCAGTCGCATGTCTCCGACACGTTCGCCGGGCAGGTGCCGCACCTGCGCGATGACAAGTTCGCCTGCGCGGATTGGCGGGCGGCTGCGAGCGGCGCGCCGGTGCTCGATGGCGCGCTCATGAGCTTCGACTGCCGCCTTGCCACCCATCACGCCTATGGCACGCACCGCATCGTCGTCGGTGCCGTGACCGCCGTTCATGGCCTTGAGGGCGAGGCCGAGCCGCTGCTCTACGCCAACCGCGCCTACCGGCGCCTGACCGCTGCATGAGGCCCAGAACCGTGCCGACCCATACCCGCATCCGCCCCTTCAACACGAAGGAAGCCTATCCCGAGCAGAAGCTCGACAACGACGTGTGCATGGCGGTCCGCGCCGGCAACACCGTCTATCTCCGTGGCCAGACGGCCATGGACCTCGACGGCAACATCGTCGGCGTCGGCGATGCCGCGGCGCAGGCCGAGAACGCCATGGCCTGCGCCAAGGTGCTGCTGGAAGAAGCCGGTGCCAAGCTCGAGGACGTGGTGAAGATCGTTATCTACATCACGGACCGGGCCTATCGCGAGCCGGTCTATCGCGTGGTGGGCCAGTGGCTGAAGGGCGTGTTCCCGGTCTCCACCGGCATCATCGTGCAGGGGCTCGCCAAGCCTGAATACCTGATGGAAATCGACATCATCGCGGAGATCCCGTCCGAGCGCGCCTGAGGTGCCGGATTGCGCTGAGTTGCGGCTAAGCTGAATGCCATTTTCCTCGCGCCGGAATCGGCGCGGGGATTTTCTGCGTTCGAAGCGCTAATACAGTCAAAATAAATAAAAATATCCGAGTTTCGGGGACTTTTTGCTTCCATCATCATCCGAATTACGTAGATTTACGTATCGGCGACCTTCGCGGTCACACGAAAAGAAACCGCCAGAAGGCGGATCCAGAGGAGAGACGGATGAACGGCAAGATCGTTGCCCTCGGGGTCGCGCTGGCCGCCTTCGTGGCGGGCCCGGCGAGCGCGGCGGAAAAACTGGTGGTGAGCACGTGGGGCGGCAGCTTCCGCGACCTCATCGCCGAGGCCATCGCCTCAAAGTTCACGAAAGATACCGGCGTCGAGGTGGAATACATCACCGGCGGCACCATCGACCGGCTGAACAAGGCGAAGCTCGCCAAGGGCTCGCCGGAGAGCGACATCACCTTCACCACCGCCCATGTGGGCTGGCTCTACGCCAATGACGATCTGTTCGAGACCCTCGATCTCTCGAAGATTCCGAACGCGTCGAAGCTGGTGCCGCAGGCCAAGGTGAGCCCCTATCACATCGGCGCCTGGGCCTATGTCTACACCATCGGCTACCGGCCGGACCTGACCCCGAAGAACATCACCTTCTCCTCCTGGGGAGACCTCTGGAATCCTGAGCTGAAGGGGATGCTGGCGGCGCCTGATTTCGACCCGAGCCACATCATCGCCGTCTCGGCCCTGCTGGCGGGCGGCTCGCCGGCGGACTGGCAGAAGGGCGAGCAGAAGCTCCTGGCGCTGAAGCCCAATTTCAAGGCCTTCTACACCAACGACGCGAACTCGCAGCAGCTCATCGCCACCGGTGAGACGCCTGTGCAGATCATGCTTTCCATGAACGCCTATTACATGATCGCGCAGGGCGTCCCGATCAAGCTCGTCATCCCGAAGGAGGGTGGCGTGCTCGGCATCGACACCATGGCCATCATGAAGGGCACCAAGAACCGCGAGCTGGCGGAGAAGTTCATCAACACCGCGCTCGATCCCGAGGTGCAGGGCAAGATCGCCGAGCTGAAGAAGGGCTCGCCTACCGTGCTCGGCGCCAAGGTGAGCCCGGAAACCGCGAAGCTTCCCGGCGTCTTCACCACCGCGGAGCAGTGGGACAAGGAGACCATTATCATCGACCACAAGCTCCGCGCGGAAAAGACCGCCGAGTGGCGCAAGTGGTTCTCGGAAAACATGATCGCCAAATGATCGGCAGGTGAGGCGGACAACCGCTTTCGTTAGACTGCCCTGACCCGTAAGCGGCTCCGTCGCGCGGCGGGCAGGGAAGATGGTCCCCCTTTCATCTTCCCTGCCTCCGCCGGGTGTTTCCGACAAAACCGAGAGCAAGAGCCGTGAACAAGCGCCCCTTCCTCGCCCTGTTCGTCGCGCCCGCGACGCTGGCGGCCATAGCCTCTGCGGCGGCGCTGGCGGCGATCCTGCAATATGCCTTCCGCGCCTATGTGCCGGGTTCGCTCAATCCGGGCGGGCTCACGCTGGACAATTTCTTCGCGCTGCTGCGCCCGCTCTATGCGCAGGTGTTTCTGCAGACCGTGTGGATCTGCCTTCTCACCGCGCTCATTACTTTGGTGGTGGCGTATCCGCTCGCCTTCGCGCTGGTGAGGACGCGGAACGTGGCGCTGAAATCCTTCTTGCTCATCACTGCCGTGACGCCGCTCTTTTTGGGCGAGGTGGTGCGCACCTATTCCTGGATCATCGTGTTAGGCAACACCGGCTTCATCAATTCGGTGCTGAAGGGCCTTGGGATCATCGACCGGCCGATACAGATGATGTTCACCACCTTCGGCGTCGTCACCGCCCTCGTTCATGTAACCCTGCCGGTGATGGTCATCATGCTCTCGGCCGCGCTCTCGCACATCGACCGCGACTACGAAAAGGCCGCGACCTCTCTCGGCGCGGGGCCGGTGAAGGCGTTCCTGACCGTGACGCTTCCCCTTTCCATGCCGGGCGTGGTGGCGGGCGTCTCCACCGCCTTCGCTTGGACGTTTTCCGCCTTCGCGACGCCGCAGATGATCGGCGGCGGCAAGGTGAGCATGATCTCGACGCTGGTCTACCAGCTCGGTTTCGCCTCGTTTAATTTCCCCTTCGCGGCGGCCCTGTCCGTCACCGGCCTCGCGCTCACCTTTGCGGTGCTCGCCATGGCGAAGCAGGCCATCAAGCCGCTGGAAAAGATCGGAGCTCACTGATGTCCGCTCCGCGCAAGCGCCTCATCTCCGCCAAGGCCGGCGAGCGCCTCCTCGCCATCGCGGGCTGGAGCGTGGTGTGGCTGGTGGTGGCCTTCATCATCCTGCCGGCGGTGGTGGTGGGCATCTCGGCCTTCAACGATCGCGCCATCCTGTCCTTCCCGCCGCAGGCCTGGTCCACGCGCTGGTTCGCGCGGGCCTTCTCCTATCGGGATTTCTCGGAAGGCTTCCGAAACGGTCTCATCATCACCGCCTTCGCCTCGTCCATCGCGCTCGTGGTGGGGGCGGGCTTCGCATTCGCCCTCGACCGCTACAGCTTTCGGGGCAAGATGGCGCTGGAGGCGGTGCTGACCTCGCCGTTGGTCATTCCGCATTTCACCATCGGCCTCGGCTTCCTGATCCTCGCGGCGCAGATCCATGCCACGCGCACCTTCACGCTCGTCGTCGTCTGCCACGTGGTGCTGGTGCTGCCCTTCGTGATGCGTTCGGTCTATGTGTCGCTGCGCAATCTCGACAGCCGGCTGGAGCTCGCCGCCGCGAGCCTCGGGGCCAAACCCGGCCGGGCACTCTTCACGGTGACGCTGCCTTTGCTGATCCCGGGCCTGTTCTCCGGCTGGCTGTTTGCGGCGATCCTCTCCTTCAACGAGTTCACCGCCTCGCTGTTCGTCACCGCGCAGGCGACACAGACCCTGCCGGTGGCCATGTACAATTACGTCCGCGAATATGCCGATCCGACGCTCGCGGCTCTGTCCGTCATCTACATCGTGATCACGGCGCTGCTTCTCACCATCGCCAACGCCTTCCTCGGCCTCGGAAAGGTTCTGAACGTTGAGCATGTCCGCTAAACGCATCGATCCCCGGGAGCCCGTCTCCCCCGCCGTCTCCGCGCCTGTCGCGGACGCTGCCGCGCGCGTTGCCGGCGTCCAGATCGACGGCGTCACCAAGCGCTTCGGCGATGCCACAGCGCTGCACGAGGCTTGGCTGAAGATCGCCGAGGGCGAGTTCATGACGCTGCTCGGACCGTCGGGCTGCGGCAAGACCACCCTGCTCAATCTCATCGCCGGGTTTTTGGAAGCGGACGGCGGCGAGATCTTCGTCGGCGGACGGCTGATGACCGAGACCGCGCCTTATGATCGCGAGATCGGCGTCGTCTTCCAGAACTACGCTTTGTTCCCGCACATGAACGTCGCGAAGAATGTCGGCTATGGTCTCAGGATGCGCGGCGTGGCGAAGCGCGAGATCGAGACGCGCGTCGCCGAGGCGCTGGCGCTGGTGAAGCTCGACGGCTTCGGCGAGCGCAAGCCGCGCCAGCTTTCCGGCGGCCAGCAGCAGCGCGTGGCGCTGGCCCGTGCCCTCGTCATCCGGCCCAAGGTGCTGCTGCTGGACGAGCCGTTCTCGGCCCTCGACAAGAATTTGCGCGGCGCCATGCAGGTGGAGCTGAAGGAAATCCAGCGCCGGCTCGGCGTCACCACCATCTTCGTCACCCACGACCAGAGCGAGGCGCTGTCCATGTCGGACCGCATCGCCGTCATGTCGCAGGGGCGTATTCGCCAGGTGGGCACGCCGGACGAAATCTATCGCCGCCCGCTCGACCCGTTCGTTGCCTCCTTCGTGGGCGACGTGAACGTTCTGCCCGGCCGGCTGGAGCGGCGCATCGGCGAGACCGCGACGGTGCTGATCGCCGAGGGGCGGCTCAGCGTCAGTGCGGATACGCTGGAGGGGATTGCCCCCGGTGCGGCCGTGGACCTCTACGTGCGGCCTGATGCGGTGCGAATCGCGGAAGGGGAGGGGCTGGTCTCCGGCACGGTGGCGACCCACGTCTATCAGGGCTCGCATGTGGACGTGCTGGTGGATGTCGCGGCCGCGCGCGGTGGCCGCGTCACGGTGCGCGTGCCGGGGCACGGCGCCTCCACGCGCTGGCCGGCGGGAGCCCGCGTGGCGCTCGAATTCTCGCCCGCCGACGCGGTGGCGTTCGCGTCCGATGTCGCCTGACATTGCGGCGCGCCGGTTCTGGTCCGGCGCGCCGTGTTCGCCGTCAGAAGGCCGGGGCGGAGGAGGGGTTGCGCGCGCGGCTTTCGAACGCCGGCTGCTCCAGCGCATAGCGATCCCACAGGCTGCGCAGCGCGCCGATGGGGTCCTCCTGCCAGTCCACGCGCAGGTCCACCACGGGCCAGTCATAGGTGCGTGCCACATGCAGGCCGGCCGCGTGCTCGTCCCCCGTCTCGCCGCCGGCTGCCAATCCTGCCTCCAGCCCGCGCATGAGGCGCTCGGCCAAGGGCAGGCCCTCGGCCGCGAGGAACGCGTCGCGCATGGCGGCGGGAACGCCGTCATTCACCAAGAGGTTTCCGAGCGCGATGCAGCCGGGGCCTTGCGCCGCCGCGGCGATGGGCAGGGCCTCGGCCCCCGAATGCCACGCCACCTGACCGTAGCGGTCGATGACGCTGGCCTGCCGGAAAGCGGGCTCCGGCGTGCCGGCGAGCAGCGTGGACAGCACGCCCCCGGCGCCGAGCCCCTGTCGCAGCAAGGCAAGGCCCGCCGGGCCGAGGGCGGGGTCGGTGACGTTCTGCGTCGTCACGAGCCCGAGCGGGCTCACCCACGCGCAGCGGCTGGCAACGCAGATGCTGGACGAGGTGATGGCGATGCCGAAGGCGCCCGTATCGGGGCAGCGGGCGGCGATGGAATAGGTCATTCCCGTCTCCTTTTCGATGATTTTCTAGAGATGACGGCTTGAAGATGCAAGTATCTGCGGAAGAAATACTTGAAAAAATCATTTCCGTTCCTTCGGTAACGGATACGGAAAACTCCGAAATCGTCGCGCGCATCGCCGAAATCGCCGCGCCGTTCGCCCGCGTGCGCCATCTGCCCAACGCAGCCGGGGACCGCACGGCGCTGCTCCTCTCCATCGGACCCGAGGACCGGCCCGGCGTGGTGCTCTCCGCCCATACGGACGTGGTGGCCGTGGAGGGCCAGCCCTGGACCAGCGAACCCTTCGCACTGACCCGACGCGGGGATCGCCTTTACGGGCGTGGCACCTCGGACATGAAGGGCTTCGTCGCCTGCGTCCTCGCCGCGCTGCCCGCCTTCGCCGCCGCTGCGCTGGAGACGCCGGTGCATGTGGCGCTCTCCTATGACGAGGAGATCGGCTGCAAGGGGGCCGGCGATCTCGTGGCGCTTCTGGCCGCCCTTCCGGCGCCGCCGCTCCTGTGCATCGTCGGCGAGCCGACGGGCATGAAGGTGAAGCGCGCCCACAAGGGCAAGACCGGTTGGCGCGTCACCGCCACCGGCCGCACCGGGCATTCCGCCTTGCCGCACCGCGCGGCCAATGCGGTGACGGCGCTCGCCCGTCTCGCCGCCCGCCTCGCGGACCTTGCTGACGAATTGCGCAACGGGGCGCAGGACGAGGCCTTCGACCCGCCTTGTGCGACGTTGCACATCGGCTCGCTGCATGGCGGCGGAGCGCTGAACGTGGTGCCCGACAAGGCGGTGATGGAGTTCGAGCTGCGCAGCATTCCCGGCGCCGACACCCCCACCATCCTGCGTCGCATCGAGGCGCTGGTGGCGGAGGCGCGCGCCGCCCTCAAGGCCGAGGCGGAGGAGGCGGGTCTGGTGGTGGAGGAGCTTTCCTCCTACCCCGCGCTCGCAACGGCGGCGAGCGCTCCCGAGGCCGCCGCGGTGGCGCGTCTGTGCGGTGACAATGGTCCTCCCGGCACCATCGCCTTTGGCACCGAGGCGGGGCTTTATTCCGAAGCGGGTATTCCCACCCTCGTCTGCGGCCCCGGCGACATCGCCCGGGCCCACAAGGCAGACGAATGGGTGGGGCGGGATGAGCTGGCTCAGTGCGACGCCATGCTGGCCCGCCTCGCCGAACTGCTGAGCCGTCCCGCCGCCGACTGGATCACCCGTTGAAAGGAGCCATGATGACCGAGCAGAAGCCACTGACCCGTCCCGCCGCCAAGCTCACCCATGCCGGAGCCCTGATCGCGCTCGCCGCTGCCGTGACGCGGGCGGAGGAGATGGGGGTGCCGCAGAACATCACCATCGTGGATGACGGGGGCAATCTCCTCGCCTTCGTGCGTATGGACGGGGCGAAGCTGCTGTCGCGGGAGACCTCTCTCTCCAAGGCCATCAGCGCCGCCTCCCACCGCCAGCCCACGAGCCGACTTGATCCGGCGCTGGAGCTGAAGCTCGCCATCGCCTCCGGCGGCCGGCTCACCAATCTGGAAGGGGGCTTCCCGATCATGCTCGATGGTGTGTGCGTCGGTGGCATCGGTGTGGGCTCCGGCAAGGGAAGCGAGGACGTGGAGGTGGCCAAGGCGGCGCTTGCGGCGCTCGGCGCGCAGGTCTGAGGGCGATGGCGGGGCCGGCTAGTTTGCCGGCACCCGTCCAGATGTGGCTGCCGGCGCCCTTGCCTATCGCCTGAAGCTGCGGCACAGGTGGCGCGCCATCAACGGGGATTGCCCATGTCGACCACCGTGTCTCCCCTCGCGCCGACGTTCGTGCCCGAGCTCAAGCCCGTGCCGGGCGTCACCTTCACCACGGTGGCGGCGGGCATTCGCTACAAGGGCCGCACCGACGTGCTGGCCATGGCGTTCGAGCCCGGCACCACGGTGGCGGGCGTCACTACCCGCTCGCTCTGCCCCTCCGCTCCGGTGGAATGGTGCCGTGAGCTGCTGAAGAAGGGCAAGGCGCGGGCGCTGGTGGTGAATTCCGGCAATGCCAACGCCTTCACGGGCATGAAGGGGCGGGAGGCAACGAGCCTCACCGCTGACCTTGCGGCGAAGGCGTTCGGCTGCAAGCCCACCGAGGTGTTCCTCGCCTCCACCGGCGTCATCGGCGAGCCGCTGGACGCCACCAAGTTCGAGGCGGCGCTGACCGAGGCCGCCGGTCAATTGGTGGACTGGCCGTGGCTTGATGCCGCGCGGGCCATCATGACCACCGACACATTCCCGAAGCTCGCCACTGCCACCGTGCTGCTCGGCGACGTACCGGTGACCATCAACGGCATCGCCAAGGGCGCAGGCATGATCGCTCCCGACATGGCGACCATGCTCTCCTTCGTCTTCACCGACGCGCCGATTGCCGCCGACGTGCTGCAGAAGTTGCTTTCCAAGGGCGTAAAGACCACCTTCAACGCCGTCACCATCGACGGCGACACCTCCACCTCCGATACGCTCCTCCTGTTCGCCACCGGCGCCGCCAAGGAGCGTGGCGCGAAGACGGTGAAGGACATTGACGATCCCGCGCTGAAGGCCTTCAAGCGCACCCTCACCGAGCTGCTCGCCGACCTCGCCGAGCAGGTGGCCCGCGACGGCGAGGGCGCCCGCAAGCTGGTGCGCATCACGGTCACCGGGGCGGTGTCCAACAAGTCGGCGCGGCGCATCGCCATGTCCGTCGCCAACTCGCCGCTGGTGAAGACGGCGGTCGCAGGCGAGGACGCCAACTGGGGCCGCGTGGTGATGGCGGTGGGCAAGGCCGGCGAGCCCGCCGACCGCGACCTGCTCTCCATCTCCTTCGGCGACATCCGCGTTGCCCACGAGGGAGCCCGCGATCCCGGTTACGACGAGGCGGCGGTCTCCGAATACATGAAGAACCCGGTGATCGATCTCACCGTGGACCTCGGCCTGGGGCGCGGCACCGACCGTGTGCTCACCTGCGACCTGACCAAGGAATATGTGGCGATCAACGGGGACTACCGCTCGTGAAGATCACCCTCGTCGCCGCCTGCGCCCTCATTGACGGCGACGGTCGCGTTCTGGTGGCGCAGCGGCCGGAGGGCAAGGCGCTGGCGGGGCTGTGGGAGTTTCCCGGCGGCAAAGTCGAGCCCGGCGAGCGGCCGGAGGAGACGCTGATCCGCGAGTTGCAGGAAGAGCTTGGCATCACGGTGAAGGAGGCCTGCCTCGCCCCCCTCACTTTCGCCAGCTACCCCTACGAGACCTTCCATCTCCTGATGCCGCTCTGGATCTGCCGCCGCTGGGAGGGTGTGATCCAGAAGAAGGAGCATCAGGCGCTGCAATGGCTCCGGCCCGGACGCCTCCGCGACATTCCCATGCCGCCCGCCGACGAACCGCTGATCCCGGCGCTGATCGACCTTCTCGGCCCCTGATCGCCCGATGTCATCCGCCACGGCGACCCGCATCGGCTTCCTCGCCATCCTGCTGTGGGCGACGCTTGCCTTCTTCACGGCGGCGACGGGCAAGGTGCCGCCCTTCCTGCTGACCGCGCTGACCTTTGCCATCGGCGGGGCCGTGGGGCTGGGGGCGGCGCTGGCCGGGCCGGGGCTTTCCGTGCTCAAGCAGCGCCCGCTCGCCTATCTGCACGGCGTGGGCGGGCTGTTCGGCTACCACTTCCTCTATTTCACCGCCCTGAAGCTGGCGCCGGCGGCGGAGGCGGGGCTGATCGCCTATCTCTGGCCGCTGCTGATCGTGCTGCTCTCCGCCTTCCTGCCGGGCGGCGGGCTCAGGCGCGTGCATGTGATCGGCGCGCTGATGGGCTTTGCCGGCACCGTGGTGCTGCTCGCCGGAAAGGGCGGCTTTTCCGGGATCGAGATGCGGTTCCTGCCCGGCTATCTCGCGGCCTTCGCCTGCGCCTTCATCTGGTCGTCCTATTCGGTCGCCTCGCGCCATTTCGCCGATGTGCCGACGCAGGCGGTGGCCGGCTTCTGCCTCGCCACGGCGGTGCTCGCCGGCCTCTGCCATGTGGCATGGGAGGAGACCGTGTGGCCCGCCTCGGCCGGGGAGTGGGTGGCGGTGGTTCTGCTCGGCATCGGGCCGGTGGGCCTCGCCTTCTACACCTGGGACATCGGCATGAAGCGCGGCGACGTGCGCCTTCTGGGCGTCGCCTCCTATGCGGCGCCGGTCCTGTCCACGCTGCTGCTGGTGGCGACGGGATTCTCCGCGCCCTCCCTCTCGCTGGCGGTGGCCTGCGCGCTCATCGTCGGCGGAGCCTTCGTGGCCACAAGGCGTTGACCGCGCGAACCTGAACGGAGACCTGCCATGACCCATCCCGCGCTTTCTTCCGGCGCTGTCGCCGTCATCACCGGCGGCGCCTCCGGCATCGGCCTTGCCGCTGCGGAAAAGCTCGCCGTGCGCGGGCTGAAGGTGGCCATCGCCGACCTGCCGGGCGAAAAGCTCGACGCCTCCGCGGCGCAGGTGGCGGCCGTTGCGACGGGTGGGGCCGGCGACGTTCTCGCCGTCGCCACCGATGTGAGCCGGCCGGAGGATCTGGAGCGGCTGGAGGAGATCGTTGCCGGGCGCTTCGGCGGCACGGACCTTCTCATGAACAATGCCGGCGTGCAGCCGGGCAGCGCGATCTTCGGCCCCTTCGCCAATTGGGAGAAGGTGCTCGGCGTGAACCTGATGGGCATCATCCACGGCAGCCGCGCGTTCGGGCCGAAGATGATCGCGCGGGGCCGGCCGGGGCTCATCGTCAACACCGGTTCCAAGCAGGGCATCACCACCCCGCCGGGCGATCCGGCCTACAATGTGTCCAAGGCCGGCGTGAAGGCCTTCACCGAGGCGCTGGAGCACGAACTGCGCAACACGCCGGGCTGCCAGGTGTCGGCGCGGCTGTTCATTCCGGGCTTCGTCTTCACCCCGCTGGCGGCAGGCGGGCGGACCGAGAAGCCGGCGGGGGCCTGGACGGCTGCGCAGACCGTCGACTTCCTGCTGGAGAAGCTGGAGGCGGATGATTTCTATATCCTCTGCCCGGACAATGATGTGCCCCGCGGGCTCGACGAGAAGCGCATCGCCTGGGCGGCCGGCGACATCATCGAGAACCGCCCGCCTTTGTCGCGCTGGCACAAGGACTATGCGCAAGCTTTCGCGGCCTTCGTGAAAGGGGCCTGAAGACCGCGGGCCGGCGTGTTCCTCCTTGCCATCGGCCCAGCGAGGCCCTAGCACTCCGCGCCGAGCCGCCGCCCTCAGGGCGACCCAAAAACGGCATGATGCCGCAGCGTAAATCAAGACCCGAGGAATCCACCCATGGCCACCCACAAGCTCCTTCTTCTCGCCGGCGACGGCATCGGCCCGGAAGTCATGGCCGAGGTGAAACGGGTGGCAAAGTGGCTGGAGCAGGCCGGCCTCGCCTCCTTCGCCATCGAGGAGGATCTGGTCGGCGGCTGCGCCTATGACGCGCACGGCGCGGCCATCTCCGAAGAGGCCATGGTGCGCGCCAAGGGCGCCGACGCCATCCTGCTCGGCGCGGTCGGTGGCCCCAAGTGGGCGGACGTGCCCTATGAGGCGCGCCCCGAAGCCGGCCTGCTGCGCCTGCGCAAGGATCTCCAGCTGTTCGCCAACCTGCGTCCGGCCATCTGCTACCCGGCGCTGGCGGATGCCTCCTCCCTCAAGCGCGAGGTGGTTGAGGGGCTCGACCTCCTCATCGTCCGCGAGCTGACGGGCGGCGTCTATTTCGGCGAGCCGAAGACCATCACCGATCTCGGCAACGGCCAGAAGCGCGCCATCGACACGCAGGTCTATGACACCTACGAGATCGAGCGCATCGCCGCCGTGGCCTTCGAGCTGGCCCGCACCCGCCGCAACAAGGTGACGTCCGCCGAGAAGCACAACGTGATGCGCTCCGGCGTGCTCTGGAAGCAGGTGGTGACCGACCTCCACGCCCGCGCCTACAAGGACGTGGAACTGGAGCACGCGCTGGCGGATTCGCTCGCCATGCAGCTGGTGCGCTGGCCCAAGCAGTATGACGTGATCGTCACCGACAATCTGTTCGGCGACATCCTGTCCGATCTCGCCGCAATGGCCACCGGCTCGCTCGGCATGCTGCCCTCCGCCTCGCTTGGCGCTGTGGATTCGGCGACCGGCAAGCGCGCGGCGCTCTACGAGCCGGTGCACGGCTCCGCCCCGGACATCGCCGGCAAGGGCATCGCCAACCCCATCGCCATGATCGGCTCGCTGGCCATGGCGCTGCGCTATTCGTTCAACGAGGGCGCGGTGGCGGATCGTATCGAGCAGGCCATCGCGGGCGTGCTCGCCTCCGGCAAGCGCACCGGCGACATCGCCGCGCCGGGCATGGAGACCATCGGCACCGAGGCGATGGGCAAGGCCATCATCGCCGAACTCGACGCCGCGACCGCCTGAGCGGCCGCGCTGCCGTTCTGACCACTGGCCCCTCCGGCTCGACCGGAGGGGGATCGGCGAGAACCGGCGCCATGCGCCCCGCCGAAAGACAGGTGCTCCGGTCTAGCCGGAGCACCGCCTCGGGCGCTCGCGCGTCAGCCGCGCTCGACGTCGAAACCGGCCTCGCGCCAGCCGATGATGCCGCCCTTCATGTGCTCCTCGTAGGCAAGGCCTGCCTTCTGCGCCGCCGCGGCGGCCTGCTGCGAGCGCTGGCCCGAGCGGCAGGAGAAGACGAGGCGCTTGCCGGCCGGGTCCGGCAGGGCAGCGGGATTCCACGTGCTCAGCGGGAAATTGACCGCGCCGGGAATGCGCTCGGCCTGAATCTCGTTCGGCTCCCGCACGTCCACGAGAAGGATGCTGCCGTCGGCGAGACCCTGTCGGACCTCCGACGGGGAGAGGTGGGTAATGGTCCCGCCGAAGGGGTTGCGTTCACTCATTGACCTGTCCTGAACACGAAGCTGTGAGCCGGTTTGTCCCGGGGGCGCGAGCCTGCACCGGAGCGCCTTGCCGATGCAAGAGGTGTTCCTCGTCGTCGCGGGGACCCGCAACGGAAGTGGGTCTTTACGGCGCAGCTTGCCCGGTTCAGAACCATGAACGAAGCTGCACGATGCCCGAACAGCCCGCTCATCTGGCGTTCATGTGGCCTTTGCTAGATCAGGTGCCATCGCAGCACGCCGCGGGCCGACGCCGGCGGATGCGGAAAGGATCAAGATGTCGACCCGTAATGCCGTTCTCGGCACTTTCGCCGCCCTTTCCCTGGCCGGGGCCCTCGTTGCCGGCTCGGCCGTCACCGCCAGCGCCCAGAACAACACGGTGGGCGGTGCGCTCATCGGCGGCACGGCCGGCGCGCTGATCGGCGGCGCGGTGACGGGCAATGCCGGCGGCGTCGCGGCCGGCGCCCTTATCGGCGGCACCACAGGCGCCATCATCGGCAACCAGCAGGACCAGCGCCGCGCCTATTACTTCTGGGGCAACAACGGCCGCTGCTACCTGCGCCAGACCAACGGCAACGTTGTGAAGGTGTCCCGCGGCTACTGCGGCTGATCCTCCATTTTCTGGACTGTTGATCGGTTCCGTTCCCCCGCACGGATCCGATCAGTGGGAGAGGCGCCGGCTTTTGCCGGCGCCTTTTTCCGTTGGCGCGCAAACGAGGCGAGTTGCCTCCCGCACTGCGGCAGCTAGATTGGCACAATGCCGCCCGAGCCCGCTTCCGCCGCAGCACCAGACCGCCCGCGCACCTCCATCGTGCCCGATCTCGCCACGCTGGCCGCCGGCGGCAAACGCGCCGTCGCCCGCGCTCTGGCGCTGGTGGAAACGGCACGCGGCCAGCCCGACCTCGTGGCGCTGCTCGATGCCGCGGCCCGCGCCGGCAAGGCCGAGGTGCTGGGCCTCACCGGCCCGCCCGGCGTGGGCAAATCGACCCTGACTAATGCGCTGGTGCGCCGTGCCCGTGCGGCCGGGCGCACCGTGGCGGTGCTGGCGGTGGACCCGTCGTCGCGGCGCACCGGCGGCGCACTGCTCGGCGACCGGGCCCGCATGAAGACCGATCCGGATGACCGCGGCGTCTTCGTCCGCTCCATGGCGGCCCGTGACCGCCTCGGCGGCCTTTCGGATGATTCGATCGCCGCCGTGGTGCTGCTGCGCGCCGTCTACGATCTCGTCATCGTCGAAACCGTCGGTGTCGGCCAATCGGAGGCGGACATTTCCCTTGTCGCCGACACGGTGGTGCTGTGCATCCAGCCGGCCTCGGGCGACAGCCTTCAGTTCATGAAGGCGGGCGTGATGGAACTGCCGGACATCATCGTCGTCACCAAGGCCGACATGGCCGAGGTCGCCCGCCGCGCTGCTTCCGAGGTGGCGGGAGCGCTGTCGCTGGCGGGCTCCGCCTCCGCCGGGTGGACCGTTCCGGTCATCCGCCTGTCGGCCGCGACCGGGGAGGGGCTTGAGGCCTTCGAGGCGGCGGTTACGGCCCATGGCGCCTTTCTCGACGCGGGAGACCGGCGCGCAGCCCAGCGCGCGACGCAGGAAGACAAGTGGGTGGAGGAGGCGGTGCGCGTGCGCTTCGGCACCCATGGCCTTGCGCGGGCACGCAAATTCCAGCTGGGGGGGCAGGGGCCGTTTGCCCGCGAAGCGGAGCTGGCGCTGAAATTAACCTCCGGGCAAGACTGATCGGACAATGCTCTTGCGTGTCGCCGGCCGGCAACGGTCCGGCGCCCTATTGGGGACATGAAGTCTCGGCAAGGGCTGGCGTATGGGAATTTGTCGGGATCGATGGCCGAGGGCCGGTCGGGCTTTGTCGCCGCTTCTCGTCGCCACCGCCTTCATCGTCGCAACGCCTTGCGGGGCGGGGGCTGACGACGTATCCGGCCGGGCGCCGAAAGGGCTGACGGCCGGTTCCGGGCTCGGCCTCTGGCCGGGCTCTGCGCGGGCGCTGAAGCTCGCCACGCTCGATCTGCCGCAGCCGGTCGGTACCGGCCTGCCGGAGGTTCCGAAGGAGGCGATGGCCGAGGCTGCGAAGCCGGCGCGCCGTGTTGTCGCACCCGGCACCATCGTCACCGCCTCCCTCGCGCCCGTCTCGGAAGAAGGCGCCCGAGCCGCGGCCGTGGCCGCGGTGGCGGGCCAACCCGTGATGGAGGTGGCGCGGGATGAGATCGGCACCGGCCTGGAGCCGTCCGACCTCGTGTCTCCCGCGCTCGCCTCCGCCACCCCGTCGGTGTCCGACCCGGCCGATACCAGCGCGGCGGATGATGACGCCTTCGCTTTCCCTCCGCCGCTCGTGCTCTCGGACCACGAATCGGTCGGGGCACCCCGCCACCATGATATCTCCGGCGCCTATCTGGAGCTGGCGCTCGACATTCTTCTCGAGCTGCCGCTGATACAGGACGCCGCCCGCGTGGCTGCGGCGGAAGATATTGCCCCCGATCTGGACCGGGCGCGCCGGGCCGCCGAGGCATTGTCGCGCGATGACGGGCCGGAAGAGGCCCTGAGCGAATTCGGCGGCGGTACGGCCTTGGTCGGCCCGGTGCCGCATCAGGACCCGGTGGCGGTGTTTAGCCGCGATCCGGTGCTCTTCCCGGCCCTCGCCTTCCAGTATGCCGCCCTTGCAGAACATGGCTATGTGCCGCATCCGGCGCCGCACGCCGAAGGCGAGGCGACCCTGGTCTCACCGGAGAGCACAGTCGCATTGGAGACGCCGCCCAGCGACGGCATCTGGCCCTCGCCCGCCCAGCGTCTGGAACTCGGCGGCGAGAAGCTGGCGCGGGCGCAGAAGTGCCTGGCGGAAGCCATCTATTTCGAGAGCCGCGGCGAGCCCAAGCGCGGCCAGATCGCGGTGGCGCAGGTCATCGTGAACCGGGTCTTCTCCGGCTATTACCCGGCGGACGTGTGCGGCGCGGTCTACCAGAACGCCCACAAGCACCTCGCCTGCCAGTTCACCTTTGCCTGCGACGATGTGCCGGACGTGGTGCGCGAGCCGGACATGTGGGTGCAGGCCAAGGAAATCGCCGCCGACATGCTGGACGGCAAGCTGTGGCTCTCGTCCATCGGTCGCGCCACCCACTATCACGCCTATTGGGTGCATCCGAGCTGGGTGCGGGAAATGCGCAAGCTGGACAAGATCGGCGTACACACCTTCTACCGCCCGCGCCGCTGGGGCGACAGCTACTGACGCGCCCCTAAGCCCGCCCCCTCGAGCCCGCGCGGCGCCTGAGCGAAGCAACGTTCCAGCCCGCGCGGCGCCTGAGCGAAGCAACGTTCCAGCCCGCGCGGCGCCTGAGCGAAAGACCGCTCAGGCGTGGCCCGCGTCGCTGGATAGCATCCCGGGGACGATGCCGAGCTTGCGCAGGGCGCTGTCGTATTTCGTCTCCACGCCCGCGCCGAAAATCAGGTCCGGATCGGCCGGGCAGTTCAGCCAGCCGTTCGCCTGGATCTCGGTCTCGAGCTGGCCCGGCGCCCAGCCGGCATAGCCCAGCGCCAGCACCGCGCTGCGCGGTCCGCGCCCGCCGGCGATGGCTTTCAGGATGTCCAGCGTCGCGGTGAGGCAGATGCCGTCGTCGATGGTCAGCGTGGAGTTCTCGACGAAATAATCCGCCGAGTGCAGCACGAAGCCACGCCCGGTCTCCACCGGCCCGCCGCGCAGCACTTTCACGCTGCCCGCGCTCTTCGGCAGAAGGATGCGCTCGGAGGCGGGAACAACATCAAGCTGGACGAGGAGGTCGGTGAAGTCGATGTGGCTTGCCGGCTGGTTCACCACGATGCCCATGGCTCCTTCCGGAGAGTGGGCGCACATATAGACGAGGGTGCGGGCGAACTGCTCGTCGCGCATGGTCGGCATGGCGATGAGCATCTGCCCATCGAGGAAGCCCGACCCTCCGCCTTCGATCGTGTGGTTCTGGCTCGCAGTCATGGAGAAAGGGTACCGCCGTTCGGGCGTCTTGGAAATGCGGATTGCATCGCAGGAGGTCCCGCAGGAGGCCGGCAAGGCGGTGGGGCTGACGGCGGCTCACACGCTTGTGCGCGCCGTGGGTGATGTCCGGGGCTTTGCGTCGGCGCCGCGAGCGGGTACCCGCTAGGCCATGATATCGACCCCTCCGCGCTCCCGCGGCGCATGGCCGGCGGTTCGGCCTGCCCTTCCGTCTCCGACCGGCGCATTTGGCCGCATGCTCCTCGCCGTCGCGTTTGTGGCCACGTTCTGCCCATTGACCTCACAGGCGGCGAGCGCGCCGCCGGTGAAGGTGCCGGGCGCCGATGTGATCCTGATGGCCGGCGTCGTCTCGGGCACGACGGCGGACGCGGGCATCGAGCTGAAGCTGGCGCCCGGCTGGAAGACCTACTGGCGCTATCCCGGCGACAGCGGCGTGCCGCCGACGCTGGACTGGAGCGGCTCGGAGAACGTCGCGCGCGTGGAAATGGAATGGCCGGCGCCCAAGCGCTTCGCCGACGGGGGAGGGGGCTTTTCCATCGGCTACAAGGGGTCGGTCCTGTTCCCCTTGAAGGTGGAGCTGAAGGACAAGGACAAGCCGGCGCGGCTCGTACTCGCGTTCGATTTCGCGGTGTGCGAAGCGCTGTGCATGCCTGCCCGCGCGGATCTGGCCTTACCGCTTGGTGCAGACGCGGGCGCAGAGGCGTCCCGTATCTCGGCGGCCCGTGCGGCCCTGCCGGTGGAACGTCCGCTGGGCGTTGCCGAGCCGACCTCCGTGCAGAAGATCGAACTAGACACGAGCGCCCAGCCGCCCCGCCTCGTCATCGAGGTGAAGGCGCAGAATCCCAAGGCCGATCTCTTTGCCGAGGGGCCGGACCGCTGGGCCCTGCCGCTGCCGCAGAAGACCATGCTGCCCGATGGTGCCGCCCGTTTCGAACTGCCGCTGGAGGGTGTGCCCGCTGGCACCGATCCCTCGGGGACGCCGCTGACCCTGACCCTCGTGGACAGCCCGAAGGCGATCGTCACCACGGTGCGGGTGCCTCAGCTTCCGCCGCGCTGAATTCGCCTGCTCGGGCGCGCGGCGGGCGCTTTTCTCGCGATTAAAAGCCCGTATTGTCGGCGCGGGCGCAAACGCCCAAAATTGTGGAGAAGACGATGCCCATTTCGGTCGGCGACAAACTGCCCAACGCCACCTTCCGTGTTCCCACCGAGGACGGCCCCGTGCCGAAGACCACCGACGAAATCTTCAAGGGCAAGAAGGTGGTGCTGTTCGCGGTGCCGGGTGCCTTCACCCCCACCTGTCACAAGAACCATCTGCCGGGTTACGTCCACGAGGCCGACGCCATCAAGGCCAAGGGCGTGGATGCCATCGCCGTGGTGTCGGTGAACGATCCCTTCGTCATGGGCGCCTGGGAAAAGGCGTCCGGCGCGGATGGCAAGATCGTGTTCCTGGCGGACCCCGACGCCTCCTTCGCGACCTCGCTCGACCTCACCTTCGACGGCTCGGCCGCCGGTCTCGGCGTGCGCTCCAAGCGCTATTCGATGGTGGTTGAGGACGGCGTTGTGAAGACCCTCAACGTGGAGGACGTGCCCTCCAAGGCCGACGCCTCGGGCGCCGCCGCGCTGCTCGGCCAGCTCTGAGCCGTTCTGCCGCCTTCCGGAGACCGGGCACGCCCGGCCTCCGCGCACCGGATGCCTCCTCAGGAGATCCGGCCTCGCGCCTGTGCCAGGCGAGTCCGCTCAGGCGATGATATCGGGGAACAGTTCGTCCTCGATCTGGCCGATGCGGTCTTTCAGTTGCAGCTTGCGCTTCTTGAGCCGCTGGATCTGCAGCACGTCCGATCCCGACACGCTGGTGAGCGCCTCGATCGCCGCATCGAGATCTCGATGCTCCTGCTTCAGGCGCTCCAGGTGGACCTTGAGATCCCGTTCCTCGTCGCTCGTCATGCCCGGTCCTGTCACCGGCGCGCGGGTCCGCCGCCCGCTCGCCCCCATCTGGAATGACTATGGCACGGGCTTGCCGCGCCGCAAGATGGGAGGTCGCCGGAGGGGCGGAAAGACGGTCCACAAGGCGGTCGACTCTTCGTCGGCTCCGTGACAGACTGATGTCGTGTTGCAGACAGGGAGTGGCTCAGAATGTCCATCCAGTCGCACCTTCAGGAGCTGAAGCGGCGTCACGCGGCCATCGAGCAGGAGCTCAGCCGCGAAATGAACAGCCCCGCCTCGGATCCTCTTCGTGTCGCCGAGCTGAAGCGCAAGAAGCTGGTTCTCAAGGACCAGATGTCCAAGCTGAACGGATCTTCCACCGTACATTGATGGCGGGACTGCGCGCGCTGCCGGAACACTCCCGGCAGCGGTCGCGTCGCCGTGTCCTGCGAAGAACGAGCGGGCCGCGAAGGCAGGCGCCGTGCGAACTGGCTTTGCGTTCCGGAGCAGAGGGCTTTAATCCGGCTCCATGGCTCCTCCGCTCGTTCTCCTCCAGGATATCCATCTGCGCTTCGGCGCCACCCCTCTGCTCGACGGCGCGGAGCTTTCCGTGTCGGCGGGCGAGCGGGTGTGCCTCGTGGGTCGCAACGGCTCGGGCAAGTCTACGCTGCTGAAGGTGGCGGCGGGGCTCATCGAGCCGGATTCCGGCACGCGCTTTTTCCAGCCCGGCGCCACGGTGCGCTATCTGCCGCAGGAGCCGGATTTTTCCGGATATGCGACGACGCTCGCCTATGTGGAGGCCGGTCTCGGGCCGGGCGACGATGCCTATCGCGCCCAGTATCTTCTCACCGAGCTGGGCCTGACCGGACAGGAAGACCCCGCTCACCTCTCCGGCGGCGAGGCCCGCCGGGCCGCTCTGGCGCGCGTCATCGCGCCGGAGCCGGACGTGCTTCTGCTGGACGAGCCCACCAACCATCTCGACCTGCCGGCCATCGAATGGCTGGAAAGCGAGCTTCGGGGGCTGAAGTCCGCCATGGTGCTCATCAGCCATGACCGGCGCTTCCTCGAAACGCTCTCCCGCGCCACCGTGTGGCTCGACCGTGGCCAGACCCGGCGGCTGGAGCAGGGGTTCGGCGCCTTCGAGGCCTGGCGCGACGAAGTGCTGGAGCAGGAAGAGACGGAGCGCCACAAGCTGGACCGCAAGATCGTCGCGGAACTCGATTGGCTGCGCTACGGCGTCACCGCCCGCCGCAAGCGCAACGTGCGCCGGCTCGGCCTTCTGCACTCCATGCGCAAGGACCGGCGCGAGGAGCGCCGCGCCGTCGGCAACGTCAAGCTGGCGGTGAGCGAGGCCGAGGCCTCGGGCAAGCTCGTCATCGAGGCGAAGCACATCGCCAAGGCGTTCGGCGACCGGTCGGTGGTGAAGGATTTCTCCACCCGCATCCTGCGCGGCGACCGCATCGGCA
Source organism: Xanthobacter sp. DMC12 (assembly GCF_056314105.1). Lineage (NCBI taxonomy): Bacteria > Pseudomonadati > Pseudomonadota > Alphaproteobacteria > Hyphomicrobiales > Xanthobacteraceae > Xanthobacter > Xanthobacter sp. DMC12. The sequence continues at coordinate 704,804 of NZ_JBQUYZ010000002.1, forward strand.
TCATCGGCCCCAACGGCGCGGGCAAGACCACCCTCATCAAGCTGCTCACCGGCGAACTCGCTCCCGATTCGGGCGCGGTGAAGCTCGGCACCAACCTCGAAGTCGCGAGCCTGGACCAGAAGCGCGCGGCGCTCGATCCCGGCACCACCCTGCGCGATGCCCTTACCGGCGGCGGCTCCGACCAGGTGCAGGTGGGCGGGGTGCCCAAGCATGTGATGGGCTACCTCAAGGACTTCCTGTTCACCCCCGAGCAGGCCAACGCGCCGCTCTCCGTGCTCTCCGGCGGCGAGCGCGGCCGGCTGATGCTGGCACGGGCGCTGGCGCTGCCCTCCAACGTGCTGGTGCTGGACGAGCCGACGAACGATCTCGATCTCGAGACCCTCGACCTGCTGCAGGAGATGGTGGCCGACTATCCTGGGACCGTCATCCTCGTCAGCCACGATCGCGACTTCCTCGACCGCACCGTCTCCAGCGTGGTGATGGCGGAGGGGGAGGGTGTGTTCCGCGAATATGCCGGCGGCTATTCGGACATGCTGTCCCAGCGTGGCCGCGGCGTGGAGGCGCGGGACAAGGGCACCACCTCTGCCAAGGGGAAAGCCGGGGCGGAGCCGAAGCCGGAGGCCGGCAAGACGCCGCCGGCCGGGGCGAAGCGCCGGCTCTCCTTCCACGAGCAGCACGCGCTCAAGACGCTGCCCAAGACCATGGACGACCTGCGGGCGAAGCTGGAGAAGCTCGCTGCCGAAATCGCCGATCCCGCGCTCTACGCCCGCGACCCGGCGCGCTTCGACAAGGCCTCGGCCGCGCTTGGAGAGACGCAGGCGGCCCTCGACGCGGCGGAGGAGGAATGGCTGCGCCTCGAAATCCTGAAAGAGGAACTGGAAGGGTAGGCGCCGCTCAGGGGCGGCGCCGCATCAGCACGGTGCTCTCGAAGTCGATCACGAGATCCCCGTGCTGGTTGGTGCCGGAATTGTAGGTGCGCAGGAAGCCCCATTGGGGGCGGGACTTGATGGTGATCTTGTCCCGCACCTCGGTGGCGAACGAGATGGTATCGCCCGCATAGACCGGCTTCAGCCACCTGAGCTTGGTGAAGCCGGACGCCGGGCCGAAAGAGCCGCCGCCCGGCACGCTTTCCTCGCCGGGCTTGGACGCCTCCTTCGGCAGAGCCATGTTGGAGGCGACAAAGCACTTCATCCACATGGCGGCGGTGTGCCAGCCGGAGGCTACGAGAGCGCCGAACGGGCTGCGCCGCGCCGCTTCGGGGTCCACATGGAACGGCTGGGGATCGTAGAGCCGGGCGAAGGCCAGCATCTCCGCCTCGGTGAAGGAGTGGTTGCCCAGCGCGGCCGTGGCACCCACCTCGACGTCCTCGAAATACATCATGCGAGGCGCGCTCCCGGGTTGCGGCGGCCGATCATGCAGACGCAGGTCTGGTCCACCGCGGCGCTCTTGTCGGCCTTGAGAAGCTCGAAGCGGAAGGTCACGAGCCCCATGTCGGGCTTGCTCTTGGAGGTGCGGCTCTCCAGCACCGTGCGGCGCAGCGTGAGCACGTCGCCGGGGAAGACGGGCGCGAGCCACTTGTTCTCGGTGACGCCGGGCGAGCCCTGGCCGGCGGTGCGCAGCAGGAAGCCGTCGCAGATGAGCCGCATCATGATGGCGCAGGAATGCCAGCCGGAGGCCGCGAGCCCGCCGAGCAGGGACGCCTTGCCGGCTGCCGCATCGAGGTGCATGGGCTGGGGATCGAACTCCTGCGCGAAGGCGAGGATCTCCTCCTCCGTGACCTTGTGCGAGCCGAACGTCTTCACCTCACCGATGATGAAATCTTCGAAGAAGATGTCGGGCAAGGCGGCCTCCCTGTCGTTGGAGGCCGATGGAAGGCGAGGATGACGCAAACGTCAAGCTGGGCGTGGGGATACCGACGCGTCAGGCCAGAAGGTGGCCTTGTCGCTCCCCACCAGAACGTCGCGGATGTTCTGGGTGACCGGAAACCCATAGCCGCCTTCGCGACCGGGTGAATAGAGCAGGCCGTCGTTGTGATATTCGGACACATAGAGGTGCACGCCGACGCACATCATGGAGAGATTGAGCGCCTGTAGAGCATCGTATCCATGGATAACCATGCTCTTGGTGCGGTCCGGCCAGTCGATCTCGAAGCGGCAGCCCCAGGACTCGCCGAAGTCCTCCACGATGTGTTCGGGCTGGTAAAGGCGAATCTCCACCGGCGTGTCGCCGGTCTCTCCCCTGATGAAAAGGGTGTGCGTGAGGATCACCATGGCGGGGCTCCGCGAGGGACTGAAATCAGAAGCTCATCTTGTCGACGCCGATGAGCAGGTCACGCAGATTGCTTGGGACGGGGAAGCCGTAGCCGTCCTCCTTGTCGTAGGCGCGAAGCGAACCTTCCTGATGATAGGTGCTTGTGTATAGATCTGCGCCGATCATTTGGAGTGCGATGGTCAGAGACTGAAGGGCGTCCTCGCCCTCTGCCGTGATGCTGTACTGTCCTTCCGGCCAATCGATTTCGTATTTGCAGCCCCACGAATTCTCCAGCTTCACCGGGCCGTATATTCTGATTTCAATTGAATTATTGATATTATATTTGCCGGTATAAAGCTTGTGGGTAACGATAATCATTCGATGACCCCCGCCTGAAGCCGTGGTGCTGCAGGGATGCGTGCCGTCTGACATATCCGTCGCCCGTCGTGCGAGCCTAAGGGACACAGCCGCTTTAGCCCCTGCCATCGGCGGAAAGCTTATGGGAATATATTCCGATACGCAACCATGGCGTGCGGCTAGCGCGCGTCCGGCGCCAGATGCCTCAGCTCGAAGCGCATCACCTCGGTCCCATCGTCCCGCCGGGCGCTGCCGGTGCGGTGGTAGATCGTCCAGCCGGGGCGGCTGGCGCTGGGGCGGGCGTCGAGGATTTCGGTGAAGAAGGTGATGGTGTCGTCGGCGCGGACCGGCGCGAGCCATTTGAGGTCCGTCAGACCGAAGCCGACGCCCACGGGCGCGATCACCGCCGCGTGGTCGGCGGGCAGGGCTTCAACCGCCGCGCCATGGGCGCGCACGAACAGGCCCATCCATGTTGAGACCGTGTGCCAGCCCGAGGCGATGAGGGTGCCGAAGGGGGAGGCGGCGGCCGCCTCCGCATCCACATGGAAGGGCTGGGGATCGTAGGCGCGCGCGAAGCGCACGATCTCCTCGGCTGTGAAGGTGAAGCGGCCGAGTAACTGCGGCCCGGCCCCGACCATCACGCAGCCTCAGTTGGCGAAGCGGAAGTGCAGCACGTCGCCGTCGGCGACCACATAGTCCTTGCCTTCCAGCCGGAACCGGCCGCCCTCGCGGGCGCCGGCCTCGCCCTTGAACTTCACGTAGTCGTCGTAGGCGACGGTCTCGGCGCGGATGAAACCCTTCTCGAAATCCGTATGGATCACGCCCGCCGCCGCCGGGGCCTTGGTGCCGGCGGTGATGGTCCAGGCGCGCGCTTCCTTCGGACCCACGGTGAAATAGGTGAGCAGCTGGAGCAGTTCGTAGCCGGCGCGGATCACGCGGTTGAGGCCCGGCTCGTCGAGGTCGATGGCCTCCAGATATTCCTTCTGCTCGTCGGGCGGCAGCACCGCGATCTCGCTCTCGATCTTCGCAGAGACGACCACCGCCTTGGCGCCTTCTTCGGCGGCGCGCTTGAAGACTTCGGCGGAGAGAGCATTGCCCTCCTTCGCGGAGCCTTCCTCCACGTTGCACACGTAAAGCACCGGCTTGGCGGAGAGCAGGCCCAGCTGGTTGAAGAGCTTGCGTTCCTCCGGCTTCACCTCGGCGAGGCGGGCGGGCTTGCCGTCGCGCAGCAGGACGAGGGCGCGCATGACGAGGTCGAGGGTTTCCTTGGCTTCCTTGTCGGTGCCGCCCTTGGCCTTCTTCTCCAGCGTCGGCAGGCGCTTCTCGAGGCTCTCGAGGTCGGCGAGCATCAGCTCGGTCTCGATGGTCTCGATGTCGTTGACCGGGGCGATCTTGCCTTCCACATGTGTCACGTCGCCATCCTCGAAGCAGCGCACCACATGGGCGATGGCGTCGCACTCCCGGATGTTGGCGAGGAACTGGTTGCCGAGCCCCTCGCCCTTGGAGGCGCCGCGCACCAGGCCGGCAATGTCCACGAAGGTGAGGCGGGTGGGGATGATGGCGCCGGAGCCGGCGATCTCCGCCAGCGTGTCGAGGCGCGGATCGGGCACCGCCACGTCACCCACGTTCGGCTCGATGGTGCAGAACGGATAGTTCGCCGCCTGCGCCGCCGCGGTCTGGGTGAGCGCGTTGAAGAGGGTGGACTTGCCCACGTTGGGAAGCCCGACGATGCCGCATTTGAAGCCCATGGAAAGCCCGGAGTTGCACCCGCCCGCCGGTGCGGCTGCAGGATGGAAGAAAAGGATCAGGCCGCGCTGCGGCCGTTGGGGGATCGCATAGCCCCTCGGGCCGCGTGTGCGCAACCCGCCGAAGCTTGCGCCATGGTCGTACGCGGTGCCTCAGCCCTTCTCGCCGACCCGCTTCTGCTCGCCGAAGCCCTGGGCCTCCAGGAACAGGTGGGCGCGATTCTGGAACTCGTCGGGGCGCTGCTTCACCAGCAGTTCGGCGAAATCGGCGCAGGCGTCGCTCACGGCATCTACCCAGCCCTTTTCGGACTTGGCGAAGTCGTTGAGCACATAGGCATGCACCAGCGCCTTGTCGCCGGGATGGCCGATGCCGAGGCGGATGCGCCAGTAATCATTGCCGCACTGGGCGGTGATGGACCTCAGACCGTTGTGGCCGGCATTGCCGCCGCCCTTCTTGATCCGCAGCTTGGCGGGGGGCAGGTCCAGCTCGTCATGGAAGACGAAGATGTGGTCGAGGGGGATCTTGTAGAAGCGCTGGGCCTCGGCGACAGCCCGGCCGCTCTCGTTCATGAAGGTCTCGGGGAAAAGCGCGATGACCTTCTCGCCGGCGATCTCGCCTTCCGCCGCAGCGGACTGGAAGCGGCGTCTCAGAGGCCCGAGGCGGTGGCGGCGGCAGATGGCGTCGAGCGCCATGAAGCCGACATTGTGCCGGTTACCGGCATATTTCGGGCCGGGATTGCCGAGCCCTGCGAACAGGAACATGAGGCGGATCTCCGGCCCGGAAAACGGGGCGCCGCGGCTTAAAGAAAAGCGCGGCGCCCGGGATGGTCAGCGATCAGCTCAGGCCTTGGGCTCTTCCGCCGCCGGCTCCTCCTCGGCGCCCACCGGGGCGACGATGGTGGCGAGGGTGTCGTCGCCCTGGCCGGCCCAGCTGGAGCCAGCCGGCAGCTTGAGGGCGGACAGGTGGAAGGCGTCGCCGAATTCCGCGCCGGTGAGGTCGACCTCGATGGCGGCGGGGATGTTCTCCGCATCGCACTCGAGCTCAACGGTGTGGGCAACCACGTTCAGCGTGCCGCCGGCCTTGAGCGCCGGGGAGGCTTCCTGCTTCACGAAGTGCACCGGAACTTCGACCGTCACGGTCGCGCCCTTGGAGACGCGCAGGAAGTCCACGTGAAGGGGGAAGTCCTTCACCACGTCCAGCTGATAGTCGCGCGGGATGACGCGGTGCTTGGTGCCGTCCACGTCCACCTCGAACAGGGTGGTGAGGAAGTGGCCGGCATAGATGATCTTGTTGATCTCGATGAAGTCGAGCGAGATCGTGATGGGGTCCTGCTTCTCGCCGTAGATCACGGCGGGCACACGCCCGGCGCGGCGCTCGGCACGGGCGGCCCCCTTGCCGGCCCGCGGGCGCGCCACAGCCTTCAGTTCCTTGATGGCAGTCATGGCACTCGTCCTAATTTTGAGTTTCCATCGCCGCATCCGTATGGACGCGCGATTTCGCCCTGCGGCACGCCTCCAGGGGGGCGCATGCCGAAAGCGAAGGCGCGCTTATAGCGGCGGAGCCCCGCCGATGCAAGGAAGCGGCGGGGTAAAAGGGCGGATCAGCGCGGGGTCGAAGACTGGCACGCGCCGGGCTTGCCCACCGGCGTGCCCTGGCCGAACCAGTTGCCGCACTTGTCGCAGCCGGAGACGGCAATGGCCAGCGCTGCGACGGCGGCGAGACGGATGGCGACGCGCATGACTTCTCCTCGGGAACCCGCGGCAGATTAGGCGATCCGCCGCGGCCCCGCCAGTTTCAGTAGACGATGACGTGCCGCACGACTTCGCCACGGTCGAGGCGGTCGAAATTCTCGTTGATGGTGTCGAGCGGCCCGGTGGAGGAGAGCAGGCGGTTCACCGGCAGCTTGCCGCGCTTGTAGAGGGCCATGAAGCGCGGGATGTCGCGCGGCGGAACGCAGCTGCCCATGTAGCTGCCCTTGATGGTGCGCTCCTCGGCGACGAGATGCACCGGCGGCAGGGAGATGCGGGCGTTGGGATTGGCGAGGCCGCCCGTGGTGGTGGTGCCGCCGCGGCGGGTGATCTTGTAGGCGAGCTCGAAGGCGGGGGCCGAGCCGGCCATCTCGATGGCGTGGTCCACGCCGCCGTGGGTCGCCTCTTTCACCGCCTCCACGATGTCCGCGTCGCTGGCGAGGAAGGTATCCGTCGCGCCGAGCTGGCGGGCGAGATCGAGCTTGGACGGCGAGAGGTCGAGGGCAACGATCTGGTCGGCGCCCGCCGCCACCGCGCCCATCACCGCCGAGAGGCCGACGCCGCCGAGGCCCACCACCGCGACGCTCTGGCCGGGCCGCACGCCAGCCGTGTTCACCACTGTGCCGACGCCCGTCATCACCGCGCAGCCGAACAGGGCGGCGTCGATGAGCGACATCTCCTTGTCGATCTTGATGATGGAGCGGCGCGAGACCACCGCATACTCGCCATAACCGGCGATGCCGCAGAGGTGATAGATGTCGGTGCCGTCGTCGCACTTCAGTCGCCGCCCGCCGCCGAGCAGGGTGCCTGCGCCGTTGGAGGCCTGTCCCGGCCCGCACAATTGGGCACGGCCCTCCATGCAGGAGGGGCAGGTGCCGCAGGTGGGCACGAAGCTCATCACCACATGGTCGCCGGCATGGAGGTCATCGACGCCCGGGCCGGTCTCCACCACCACACCCGCCGCCTCGTGGCCGAGCACCATGGGGAGCTGGCGCGGACGGTCGCCGTTGATGACCGAAAGGTCGGAATGGCACAGGCCGGCCGCCGCCACCTTGATGAGCACTTCGCCGGCCTGGGGCGGCGCGAGCTGAACCGTTTCAATCGAGAGCGGACGCGTGTCCGCATAAGGCTTGTTGACCGGAGACGTGCGCAGGACGGCGGCGCGGATCTGCATCTTTTCCTCCCGATGCTGTTACCGCGTTTTCGGACGCCGCGGGGCGGAGCGTCAAGCGCGGGAGACTGCGCATTTCGCAGGGGGAGCGAGCCGTCTCCCGCTCTGGACGCATGGAGCGTGAGCGGGTTGGCAGAGATGCGCCCGTCAGGCCGCTTCGGCCGCCATACCCGAGAGCAACAGGTCGGCGGTCTGCCCGGCGAGCAGGGCGACATTGGCGTCTTTGGTAATCATGGCAGCGACGATGGCGCCGTCGATCAAGACGCCCAGCTGGTGGGCGGCGCCGTTGGGATCGCGCGCGCCGGCCTCCGACGCGAGGCGGGTGATGGTCTCCAGCACCACCTTCTTATGGGCAAGGGCGATCTGGCGCATGCGGTCGTCGGCCTTGTCGTGTTCCGCCACCGCATTGATGAAGGGGCAGCCGAAGAAGCGGGCGTCGCCGAACCATTCCCGCAACACGGGGAAGATGCGGCGCAGGCGCATCTGGGCAGTTGCCTCGCCTTTCAGCAGCTCGCCGAGAAACCAGTCGCGCCAAGCCGCGCCCTCGCGCTCCAGCACCGCCTCCACCAGCCGCTCCTTGGAGCCGAATGACTTGTAGAGGGTCGCCTTGGCGGTTGCCGCCTCCGCCACCACCGCATCCACGCCCACCGCGTTGATGCCGTACTGGCAGAACAGCCGCGTCGCAGCCTGGAGGATGCGTTCGCGCGCCTTCGGCTCCCCCTCCCCGGCGTCCGACGCGGCGTGGGGATTGGCCTTGGGGCGGATTGCCTTCGCTTGCTGCATCGCTTCTCACCATTGTGCTGCTTTCGCGAGCACTGAGACAGACCTGTCTGTTTTCTACAGGCACGAACCGTGCCGGACAAGCCGCGTCCCTTCTTCCCACAGCTCCTTATTTCTCATGAGGAAATGCAGTTCTCCTTCAGTCGTCTGCCTCCGTCGGCGGATCTGGCATAGGGCGTGCATAAGACAGAACGGTCTGTCTACACGACCCAAGGAGATCCTGATGACTGCGCCCCAGACCGCACTGACCGGCTGCCTCGCGCCAGAAGCGACCACGGGCTGCCTTGCGCCCATCGACAAGGAAGGCCTCGCCAAGCTGATCGCTGCCGGCAAGGCGGACCCCAAGGTCATCAAGACCCTGAAGTGCAAGACCGTCGCCGAAGGCCGCTTCCGCCACGCCAACTACATCCGCAATCTTGAGCCCTACATCGTCGACGAGCCTCCGGGCCTGCTCGGCGACGACACGGCCCCGAACCCGTCCGAGGCGTCCCTGGCCGCCCTCGGCTCCTGCCTTGCCGTGGGCCTCCACGCCAATGCGGTGCATCGCGGCTGGACCGTGCGCAAGCTCGAGCTTCAGCTCGAAGGCGACCTCAACATCACCGCCGTTTGGGGCACGGGCGACGTGAGCGAGAAGCCGGTCGGCTTCACCGACGTGCGCGTGAAGGTCGACATGGAGTGCGACGGCGTACCGAAGGAAGAGGTCGAGGCGCTCATCTCCCACGTCACCAAGTGGTCGCCCGTGGCCAACACCTTCGTGCGCCCGGTGAACCTTGAGGTGGCGCTCGGGTGAGCCAGCCCGCTCCGGACGCCCGGCCGCCCGCGGCCGCATCCCTGCCCGGCGTGTGCCGGGCAGGCTCCAGCCCTCTCCCCGTCGAGGATCGCCATGTCGCTGCCCGTGCCGCACGCCGCCGTCACCGCCCTGTCGCCGCATGACCCCGCTGCGGTCGATCTCGATGCCGGCATCGCGCTGGACGAGATCGGCAAGATCGCGCGGACCGACCTTTCCGCCTGGGCGCGGGCCATCGACGAGGGCACCTATCCCGCGACGCTGCTGCATCGCTTCGCCGACGCCGGCGCCTTCCGGCTGCATCTCTCTCAGGGCCACCGGCTGGGCAATGCCATCGAGGGCATGTCGCGCATGTCCGAGGTCTGCGCCGCCACCGGCTTCATGGCCTGGTGCCAGAACACGCTGGTCTGGTACCTCATCAATTCCGAGAACGCGGCGCCGCGCGCCAAATATCTCGCCGCCGTCGCCACCGGCCACGTGCTTGGCGGCACCGCCCTGTCCAATCCCATGAAGTCCTTCTTCGGCATCGAGACGCTGAAGCTGAAGGGCACGCGCGTGGAGGGCGGCTACAAGGTGAAGGGCATCCTGCCGTGGGTGTCCAATCTCGGCCCCGACCATTTCTTTGGCTGCATCTTCGCCGTGGACGGCGCCGCGCCTGTCATGGCGATCATCGATTGCGCCGAGCCGGCCGTGACGCTGAAGCCCTGCGAGCCCTTCCTCGGCATGGACGGCACCGGCACCTACGGCGTGCAGGTGCGCGACCTGTTCATTCCCGACGACATGGTGCTGGCGCACGACGCCATGTCGTTCGTGAATAAGATGCGGGCCGGCTTCATCCTGCTGCAGGCCGGAATGGCCATCGGCCTCATCCGCGACTGCATCGCCATGATGCGCGAGGTCGAGGAGCCCCTCGGCCACGTGAACCGCTACCTCGACGTCCAGCCCGACCAGATGGCCGAGACGCTGGCGGCCATGGAGGCGGAGGTGAACACCCTCGCCGAGACGCCGTTCGAGACGAGCCCGGACTACTGGCGCCGGGTGGTCGCAGCCCGGCTTCTGGCCGGCGAGACGAGCGTCGAGGCCGCCCACAACGCCATGCTCCACTGCGGCGCCCGCGGATATGTGCGGGCCTCCCGCTGCCAGCGGCGCCTGCGCGAGGCCTATTTCGTCGCCATCGTCACGCCCGCCACCAAGCAACTGAAGCTGATGCTGGACCAGATGCCGGCCTGACCTTCGCCCGTTTCAAAACATGAGGGGCAAAAGCCCCCGTTGCCTTCCGAAGACGTGTCCTTGCGACCCGCAAGATCCGACCGACCAGAGGGGATCACCATGAGCGCAATCCTGATTTCGCCGCCCGACCTGTCGACCCTGATCCTGTCCGAGCCCACCGTCGTCATCGACACCCGCGACCCGGCCAGCTACGCCGCGGGCCACATCCCCGGGGCGGTGAACCTCCATGAGATCTTCACCTTCCTCGCCACCTCGACGCCCGAGGGCTACGCCGAGCTTCGGCAAAAATTCGCCGACGCCTTCGGCAAGGCCGGCCTCTCCGGCAAGGAAACGGCAGTCATCTACGAGCAGTCGATGAATTCCGGCTTCGGCCAGTCCTGCCGGGGCTATTTCCTGCTGACCTTCCTCGGCTATCCGAAGGTGAAGGTGCTGCATGGCGGGTTCGCCGCCTGGAGTGCGGCGGGCCTTCCCGTCTCGACGGATGTGCCCGAGCCCAAGGCCGCCACCTTCCCGGTGGACCCGGCGGCCGGCGAACTCATCATCGATGCCGCCGCCATGCTGAAGGCGGTGGAGGACCCGGCCGTCGCCAAGCTCGACGTGCGCGACGTGGACGAGTGGATCGGCGAAAGCTCCTCGCCCTATGGCAAGGACTTCTGCCCCCGCAAGGGCCGCATCCCTGGCGCCAAGTGGATCGAATGGTACCGCATGATGAAGCCGACCGCCGAAGGGCCGCGCTTCAAGTCCTCCGCCGAGATCCTCGCCGAGTGCGCCACCGTGGGCATTTCGCCCGAGACCCCCGTCTATCTCTACTGCTTCAAAGGGGCGCGGGCCTCGAACACCTTCCTCGCGCTGAAAGAGGCGGGGGTGAAGGACGTGAAGATGTATTTTGGCTCCTGGAACGAGTGGTCGCGCGATCCGTCGCTCCCCATCGAGGAGGGGCATCCGGCCGCGGCCCTCGGCTGAACCGAGCCAAAGGAGCCCCGCCGTGCCCGAGATCATCTGCTATTTCAGCCCCCAGTCCGGATATGCCTATCTGGGGCACGGCCGCCTGCGCGAGATCGCGCGCGCGGCGGGCGCCGACATTCTGTGGCGTCCCGTCGACATCCTGAAGGTCTTCGCCGAAGGCGGCTCCACCGCCCCGGCGAAGCAGTCGCCCCAGCGCAACGCCTATCGCAAAGAGGACATCGTGCGCTGGGCCAAGGTGCGCGGCATCCCGATCAACACCGAGCCGAAGTTCTGGCCCACGGATACGCTGCCCGCCTGTCGCCTCATCGCGGCGGCGCAGCTCGAGGGCATCGACCCCGCCGACCTCATCGGCGCCTGCCTCTCCGCCGTCTGGGCGCGGGACATCCAGATTTCCGAGCGGGCCAACCTTGTCCGCCTCGCCAATGAGGTGGGGCTGGATGGCGAGATGCTCGCCACCCTCTCCGACAGCGTCGAGGCTGCCGACAAGATCGCGCGCAACACCGCCGCGGCCATCGAGGCGGGCGTGTTCGGCTCGCCCACCTATTTCGTGAACGGCCAGATGTATTTCGGCCAGGACCGGCTGCTCTTCGTCGCCGCCGCGCTGGGCGTCGCGCAGGAGCAGGTGGTCGAGGAGCATCTGTCGTGAGCGCGCCGCTCGTCATCATCGGGGCCGGGCAGGCGGCGGCGCAGGCCGTCACCTCCCTCAAGGCCGAAGGCTATGGCAAGCCCATCATCGTCATCGGCGACGAGCCCTATCTGCCCTACCAGCGCCCGCCGCTCTCCAAGGCCTATCTCGGCGGCGAGATGACCGAGGACCGGCTGGAGCTGAAGGCGCCCGCCTTCTATGCCGAGGCCGGCGCCGAGATGCGGCTCTCCACCCGCGTCGCCCGCATCTTTCCGGCGGGCAGGGAGGTGGAGCTTTCCGACGGCGCCCGCCTCACCTATGGCGCGCTGCTGATCGCCACCGGCACCCGCGCCCGCGCGCTGCCTGTGCCCGGTGCGGAGCTGCCCGGGGTCTTCTCCATCCGCAGCATCGACGATGTGAAGCACTTCCGCGCCGCCGCTCTTCCGGGCGCGCGGCTGGTCATCATCGGCGGCGGCTATATCGGGCTGGAGACGGCGGCCAAGGCGCGGACGCTCGGGCTCGATGTCACCGTGGTGGAGGGTGCGCCGCGGCTTCTCGCCCGCGTCGCCTGCACCACTATTTCGGACTTCGCCCGCCTGCTGCACGAGGGGCACGGCGTCACCATCCTCACCGGCACCGGCGTCGCCCGCATTCTGGGCACGGATGCGGTGACCGGCGTCGAGCTCGCCGACGGGCGGGTGCTGCCAGCCGATCTCGTGCTCTCCGCTGTGGGCGCGGTGCCCAATGGCGAAATCGCCGCCGATGCCGGCCTCGTTATGGAGAACGGCATCCGGGTGGATGAGGCGACCCGCACCAGCGTGCCCGACATCTATGCTGCCGGAGACGTAGCCAACTTCCCGAGCAAGCTCTACGGCCGACGAATTCGCCTCGAATCCGTGCAGAATGCCATCGACCAGGCTAAGGCTGCCGCAAAAGCGATCAATGGTGGCACGGTTGCATACGATCCGATCCCCTGGTTCTGGTCCGATCAGTATGATGTGAAGCTGCAGATCGCCGGCCTTCTCGACGGGCACGACCGCACCGAATGCGAGGGTGACGTCGCCGCGGCACGCTTCTGCGTCAGATACTTCGCGGGGGATCGCCTCGTCGCGGTCGCCTCCGTCAACGATCCAAAAAGCCACATGCTGGCGCGCAAGGCGCTCGCCACCCCGCCACCGATTCCCGTCCCCGGCTGAGCGTGGCACGGGCATTGCCCTATCCCAGCGTCACGATCGTCCGGTCCATCGCAAGCCCTCACGGAGAGCCCTGATGTCGATGTTTTCCAACCCGTTCTCGCTGAAGTCCACGCTGCGCCGCTGCCTGTGCGGGCGGCACGCGAGTGCGGAGGAGCATGCGGCGGCGGAGCGGGCTGCGACGCTCTCCGATGAGGCGCGCTATAAGGAGGTGGTCGCCTCGGGCCTCATGCGGGCGCTGTTTCCGAACGACATGAAGCGTCGCGCTTTCCTGAAGGCCGTGGGCACCTCCACGGCGGCGGCCGCGCTCGCGACCTTCTTCCCGCTTGATGCTGCCACCGAGGCCTTTGCCCAGACCGGCAAGCCCGAGAAGACCGACCTCAAGGTCGGCTTCATCCCCATCACCTGCGCCACGCCCATCATCATGGCCCATCCCATGGGCTTCTATACGAAGCACGGCCTGAATGTGGAGGTGGTGAAGACCGCCGGCTGGGCCGTGGTGCGCGACAAAACCATCAACAAGGAATACGACGCCGCGCACATGCTGGCGCCCATGCCGCTCGCCATCTCGCAGGGGCTGGGCTCGAACCCGATCCCGTTCGTCGCGGCGGCTATCGAGAACATCAACGGCCAGTCCTTCACGCTTGGCATCAAGCACAAGGACAAGATGGACGTGAAGTCGTGGAAGGGGCTGAAGTTCGCCATCCCCTACGACTTCTCCATGCACAACTATTTGCTGCGCTATCTCCTCGCCGAGAACGGCCTCGACCCGGACACGGACGTGCAGCTGCGCGTGGTGCCGCCGCCGGAGATGGTGGCCAACCTCCGCGCCGAGAACATAGACGGCTTCCTAGCGCCGGACAACGTGGCCCAGCGCGCCGTTTTCGACGGCGTGGGCTTCATCCACTCCTTGTCCAAGACCATGTGGGACGGGCATCCCTGCTGCTCCTTCGCGGCCAGCAAGGAATTCATCTCCACGATGCCCAACACCTACGCGGCGCTGCTGCGCGCCATCGTGGATGCCACCGGCTATGCCTCGAAGGCCGAGAACCGCAAGGCCATCGCCGAGGCCATCGCGCCGGCCGCCTATCTCAATGCCCCGCCGATCGTTCTGGAGCAGGTGCTGGTGGGCAAGTACGCGGACGGCCTCGGCAACATCAAGGATGACCCCAAGCGCGTCGATTTCGATCCCTTCCCGTGGGATTCCTTCGCCGTGTGGATGCTGACCCAGATGAAGCGCTGGGGCCAGATCAAGGGCGATGTGGACTACACCAAGGTCGCCAACGAGGTGTTTCTCGCCACCGACGCGGCCAAGGTGATGAAGGAGATGGGCCTCACCCCGCCCACCACCACCATGAAGTCGTTCTCGGTGATGGGGAAGGTGTTCGATCCGGCCAAGCCTGCCGAATACGTCAGCTCCTTCGCGATCAAGCGGAGCTGAGCGGATGAAGAGCCTCGGCGCGCGCGCCGGCCTCCTCTCGGTGCTGCTGTTCGTCGCCTTCTGCGCGCTATGGCAGATCGCCGTCACCCCGGGCGCAAGCTCGGGGCCGGCGCTCGATCCCGAATATGCCAAGCTGATGGGCATCGCCACCGAAGGCGCCAAGTCCGCCATGCCGGGGCCGCTCGATGTTGCCGGCAAGCTTTGGGACAACCTGAAGCGGCCGTTCTACGACAATGGCCCGAACGACAAGGGGCTCGGCCTCCAGCTGCTCTATTCCATCGGCCGGGTGGCCATCGGCTATGGGCTGGCGGTGCTGGTGGCGGTGCCCATCGGCTTTCTCATCGGCATGTCGCCGCTGGCCTACCGGGCGCTCGATCCCTTCATCCAGGTGCTGAAACCCATCTCGCCCTTGGCCTGGATGCCGCTCGCCCTCTACACCATCAAGGATTCCTCCCTCTCGGCCATCTTCGTCATCTTCATCTGCTCGGTCTGGCCCATGCTCATCAACACCGCCTTCGGTGTCGGGGCGGTGCGCAAGGAGTGGCTGAACGTGGCGCGGACCCTGGAGGTGGGGCCGTGGCGCCGCGCCTTCACCGTGATCCTGCCAGCGGCAGCGCCCACCATCCTCACCGGCATGCGCATCTCCATCGGCATCGCCTGGCTGGTCATCGTGGCGGCGGAGATGCTCGTGGGCGGAACCGGCATTGGCTACTTCGTCTGGAACGAGTGGAACAACCTCTCCATCGCTAATGTGATCGTCGGAATCCTGCTCATCGGCGTCGTCGGCATGGCGCTCGACCTCATTCTCGCGCGCTTGCAGAAGCGCGTGACGTTTCCGGAGTGAAGGTCATGGAGAAAGCCAAGACCGAGAGCGATCAGAAGTTCATCTCCATCGAGGGCATCGCCCGGCGCTATCCGGCGGCGGGTGGCGGCTCCACCACCATCTTCGAGAATCTCTGGCTGCCCGTGGCGCGGGGCGAGTTCGTCTGCATCATCGGCCATTCCGGCTGCGGGAAGACGAGCGTGCTCAACATCCTCGCCGGGCTCGAGGAGCCGTCCGATGGCGTGGTGGTGGTGGACGGGCAGGCCATCTCCGGCCCGAGCCTCGACCGCGCGGTGATCTTTCAGGGTCATGCCCTGCTGCCATGGAAGAGCGTCATCGGCAATGTGGGCTACGCGGTCTCCTCCCGCTGGCGCAAGGCGGGGCGCGCCGAGGTGGAGGAGAGGGCGCGCCGCTTCATTGATCTCGTCGGGCTCAAGGGCAACGAACTGAAGCGCCCGGCGGAACTCTCCGGCGGCATGCGCCAGCGCGTCGGCATCGCGCGCGCTCTCTCCATCGAGCCCAAGATCCTGCTCATGGACGAGCCTTTTTCGGCCCTCGATGCGCTCACCCGCGGCACGCTGCAGGACGAGGTGCGGCGCATCTGCAAGTCCACCGGCCAGACCGTGGTCATGATCACCCATGACGTGGACGAAGCCATCTACCTCGCCGACAAGATCGTGCTGATGACCAACGGGCCGGAGGCGATGATCGCCGAGGTGGTGGAAAATCCGCTGCCCATGGAGCGGGCGCGCGACAGCATCCATCGGGAAGAGGATTACTACGCGGTGCGCAACCACCTCGTGGATTTCCTCGTCGCTCGCAGCCGCACCTTCAAGGCGGAGATGCCGGCTGGCTACGACCGCCGCCACCCGCCCGTGGTGCGTCTCGGCCGCCAGCCCGAGCCAGCGCCGGCCAACACCATTCCCTTCCCCGCCATCGCCAAGGCACGCGACTGACGGGGCCTGTCTCTTCGACCGAACTCAAGCGGAGACCATAAGAAGATGAAGCGCGAGCAACTGACCGAGAAGATTCTCGACATCAAGCGCGAGAAGGGCTGGACCTGGAAATACATCTGCGACGAGATCGGCGGCATGTCGCCCGTGCTCGTCGTCGGCGCGCTGCTGGGCCAGATGAAGCTGGTGAAGCCGCTCGCGAAGAAGGCTGCCGAGCTGTTCGGCCTTTCCGAGGTGGAAGAGCGGATGCTGAACGAAGTGCCCATGCGCGGCGCCGGCACGCCCATGCCCCCCACCGACCCGCTGATCTACCGGTTCTACGAGCTGGTGATGGTCAACGGCCCGGCCTGGAAGGCGCTGATCGAGGAGGAGTTCGGCGACGGCATCATGTCCGCCATCGACTTCAACATGGAGATGGTGCGCGAGCCGAACCCCAAGGGGGACCGGGTGCAGATCACCATGTCCGGCAAGTTCCTGCCCTACAAATATTACGGCAACGAGCAGGGCATCCCTGACTACGGCTTCAAGGAAAGCTGAGCCGGCACGTAGCGGGCGGCCAAAGAAAAACCCCGCCGGGCGACCGGCGGGGTTTTTGTTTCGGTCAGGAGAACCGGACTTATTCGTTGAACAGCACGGGCTGCTCGGGCGCCGGCGCCTCGGCGGCGGCCTCGGTCCCTTCGCCGGCCCGCGTGCGGAAGCGGCGGCGACGCGGACGTGGGGCCTCTGCGCCCTCAGCAGCCTCTGCACTCTCTTCGCGAGGCGTCTCGGCAGCGACCTTGGCTTCGGCCTTGGATTCCGCCTTGGCCTCAGCCTTCGCTTCGGCTTTGGGTTCGCGGGGCTCCGCCTTCGGCTCGCTCTTCGCCTCGGCCTTCATTTCGGCCTTGGGCTCCGGGCGCTCCTTGGCCACGGCAGGCGCGCCGGTGATGAAGGACGGCAGACCGAGATCCTGCTCCTCCGCGCGGGGCGCACGGGGGGGACGGGGCTGCTCGGCTTCCTCGCTGCGCGGGGCGCGATGCGGGCGCGGCTGGTCGTCGTCGCTGCGGGGCGCACGCGCCGCGCGGGGCACGAACCCATCGCCGTTGTCATCACGATTGCGGCGACGGAACTCGCGGGGCTCGCGCTGTTCCCGCTGCTCGCGCGGCTCACGCATTTCGCGGGGTTCGCGCTGCTCCCTCGGTTCGCGCTGCTCGCGGGGGTCCCGATTCTCGCGGAACTCGCGGTTGTCGCGGGCCTCGCGCGGCTGGTAGCCCTCGTCGTCATCCCGGTTGCGGCGGAAGTTGCCCTGGCGATTGTCGCGCTGGCCCCGGTCGTCCCGCTGGCCCCGGTCATCGCGGGAGCCGCGATCGTCACGTTGGCCGCGGTCTTCGCGGGGACCCCGGTCGTCCCGAGGACCGCGATCCTCGCGCGGACCCCGGTCATCGCGATTGCTGCGCCCCTGGTAGGGCTGCTCGTCGCGGCTGTAAGGCTGGTCGTTGCGATTTCCATACGGCTGCGGCGCGTCGAGGGAGGACACGTCGTCCATCTCCTCGTCGTCGCCGTCTTCATCGCGGCCGAATCCATTCACCGGGGCGAACTGACCCTGCAGTGAGGCGATGAGGCGCAGGTAATGTTCCGCATGCTGGAAATAGTTCTCAGCGGCCACGGGGTCGCCGGAGGCCTGGGCATCGCGGGCGAGCTGCTGGTATTTCTCCGCAATGTGGTGGGCGGTCCCACGCACCTTCACATCCGGGCCGTTCGACTCATACACCCGCGTCAAAGGGTTTGAGCTGCGCCGGTTGTTGTTGCGGCCGCGCATGCGCTTCTGCTGACCATTTCTCATATGGATCGATCTCTACTCGCCCGGCGTTCACGCCGCCGTCTGCGCCCGGCCGCATCGCGCCGGTAAAATCCGCATATCCCGCCGGGCTTCCCGCTCCGGCGGCGCGCATCTCATGAAACGAACCTCCGGAACGCCATCCCAGCGGAATAGGCCCCGTGGCACGCTGCCTTGTGCGCAGGACATGACCATCAGATCCGCGGAAGCCGCCTGCGCCGGCATCCGCGCTGGACCAAAGCGAAAGTCGTCAAGAAGTCAGGATCAGTCCGATCATTGAGCCCCGTTCCGTGCCCCCCAGCACGGGTGCCGCTACACGAGATGCCGTAACCCGAGACATCATCGCCCGAGACGTCACCAAAGACCGCCATCGACCGTCTGTGGGCCGCGCATGCTCAGCACCGTGAAACGATCCAACCGTGGGACGCTTGCGTGAGCGGCGCCATCGCGCGCTCCACGCTCTCGCATTCCCAGCACCCGAAACATCCGTTTGAGATTTCGGAAGCCCGCATCAGCCCTCTGGACCAATGCCCCGGTTCGATTCCTGCGACTGACACTAGCGATTTCCCTCAGAGGTTCCAAGCCTTTTTTCGTCAGGCGTCCCGTGCGGGGCGCCGGGATGCCGCGCGCAGAGGGCGCGCGGAATGCCACCGAGGTCGGGCCGGGCCGGGCCGAGCACGCAGAGTCCTGCGGCCTGAACGAGGGCGGCGACGGCGGGTTCCTGACCCGCGCCGAGTTCCAGAACAACAATGCCACCGGGCTTCAGCAGGCGCGTCAGGTCGGCGGCGATGGCGCGATAGGCGGCGAGCCCGTCGACTCCCGCGACCAAGGCCAGCCGGGGGTCGTGGTGGCGCACGTCGACGGCAAGCCCTTCCATCTCGTCCTCGGCGATATAGGGCGGGTTTGAGACCACGAGGTCGAATCCGCCCGCGAGGGCCATGCCCCAGTCCGCGACGACGACGCAGGCGCGGTCCGAAAGATCGTTGGCTGCGAAGTTGGCTCGGGCCGTCCGGGCCGCATTCTCAGAGCGGTCCACTGCGATGCCGGTTGCGGCCGGCCGCTCCGTGAGAAGGGCCGCGAGGATGGCGCCGGTGCCTGTGCCAAGGTCGAGGGCACGGAATGGCGCGGCACGGTCGGGAAAGAAGGCGAGAGCCGCCTCCACCACCGTTTCCGTATCCGGGCGCGGTACCAGCGTGTCCGGGGAAAGGTGAAAGGTGAGGCTCCAGAATTCCTTATGGGCGAGGATGCGTGCCACGGGCTCTCCCGCGAGCCGCCGGGCGAGCCGTGCGTCGGCGGCGGCGCGAATGTCCGGCGTTACACGATCATCGGCCCGCGCAAGCAACTCGCCCGGCCCGCATCCTAGGGCGTCGGCCAGCAGCAGCCGTGCATCCAGCTCCGGCGTCTCCATGCCTTCAGCGGCGAGGCGCGCGGCCATCTGCCGACGCAATTGGGCGATGGTCAGGTCGGCCTCGGGGGCATCGCCGGGGCCGGGCACGGCTCAGGCCTCCTCGGCGGCGGCGAGCAAGGCCGCCTGATGCTCGGTGAGCAGCGGCTCGATGATATCGTCGAGCGCGGTGCCCGCGATCACCTCTTCCAGCCTGTAGAGGGTGAGGTTGATGCGATGGTCCGTCACGCGCCCCTGCGGGAAATTGTAGGTGCGGATGCGCTCGGAGCGGTCGCCGGAGCCGACCTGCCCCTTGCGGTCGGCAGCGCGGCCCGCCTCCTTCCGCTGGCGCTCCTCGTCCAGCAGGCGGGAGCGCAGCAGCGCCATGGCGCGGGCCTTGTTGCGGTGCTGGGAGCGCTCGTCCTGCACCGCGACCACCGTATTGGTGGGGATGTGGGTGATGCGCACTGCTGATTCGGTCTTGTTCACGTGCTGGCCGCCGGCGCCCTGGGCGCGGAACACGTCAATCCGGAGGTCGGATTCGTTGATGTCCACATCCACGTCCTCCGCCTCGGGCAGGACGGCGACGGTGGCGGCGGAGGTATGAATGCGCCCACCGGCCTCCGTGGCCGGCACCCGCTGGACACGGTGGACCCCGCTCTCGAACTTCAGCCGGGCATAGGCGCCCTTGCCGTGGACGGCGGCGACGATTTCCTTGTAGCCGCCCATGGTGCCCTCGCTCTCCGACAGCACCTCCACGCTCCAGCCCTTTTCAGCGGCATAGCGCGTGTACATCCGATAGAGGTCGCCGGCGAACAGGGCCGCCTCATCGCCGCCGGTGCCGGCCCGCACTTCCAGGATGACGCCGCGCTCGTCCATGGCGTCCTTGGGCAGGAGCGCGAGGCGCACGGCGGTCGTCAGCTCGGCGATGCGCGCATCCAGCCGTTCCACCTCCGCTTCGGCCAGGGTGCGCATCTCCGGGTCGCCGGCCGAATCGGCGAGCAGCTCCCGGGCGCCCTCCAGATCGCGTTCCGCGCCGCGCAGGGCACGCACCTGCTCCACCACGGGCGAGAGATCCGAGAATTCACGGCCGAGGCGGACGAACTCCTCCCCCTCCGCCCCGTGGGACAGGGCGGCCTCGATCTCGGCATGCCGGGCGACCAGCTGGTCGAGTTTGGCGAGGGGGAGCGTGCTCATCAGCAGGTGATTCTGGATTCCGGATGGTTTCGGGAAAGGGCAGGGGGCCGGGGCGGCGCAGGCGCACGCCGGCTAAAGCGGCAGGCCGCAGTCCCGCGCGAACTTGGTCAGCACGGCGCGCGGATCGGCCGCGCCGGTGCGGTCCTCAAGCAAGGGCAGCAGCACCTTGCGGGCGGCGGAGACGTCCGTCTCGAGCAGCATCGCCTTGACCGGCCCCATGGCCGCCGGGGAAACCGACAGGGAGCGGTAGCCCAGGGCGGCTAGGGCAACCGCCTCCAGCGGCCGGGAGGCGAGTTCGCCGCACAGGGTCACGGGTTTGCCGTGGCGAATGCCCGCCTCCGCCACCAGGCGGAAGGCGCGCAGCGCCGGCGGGGAGAGCGGATCGAAGCGGTCGGCGACCCTCACGTTGGCGCGGTCGGCCGCATAGAGGAACTGGACGAGATCGTTGGAGCCCACCGAAAGGAAATCGGCACGGGACAGAATCTCGTCGAGCTGGAAGAGGAGGGAGGGCACCTCCACCATGGCGCCCACATAGACCCGCTCGGGCAGGCCGTGGCCGTGGCGGCGCAAGTGGGTCAGCTCCCGCTCCACCATGGCCCGGGCGCGGTCGAACTCCTCCACCGCGGCGACCATGGGGAACATGACGCGCAGTTCCCGCCCCGCGCCGGCGCGCAGCAGGGCGCGCATCTGGCTGCGCAGCAGGCCCGGCCGGTCCAGCCCGAGGCGGATCGCGCGCCAGCCCAGCGCCGGGTTCTCCTCCTCCACCGTCCGCATGTAGGGCAGCACCTTGTCGCCACCGATATCGAGGGTGCGGAAGGTGACGGGCCGGTCGCCGGCGGCATCCAGCACCGCCCGATAGAGCTTCAGCTGCTCGGAGATGCGCGGAAAGGCCGACGCGATCATGAACTGAAGCTCGGTGCGGAACAGGCCGATGCCCGCGGCGCCGGTCTCGGCGATGTGGGGCAGGTCTACCAGCAGGCCGGCATTGAGGTTCAGGTCCACATGCACCCCGTCCTTCGTGACGGAGGGGCGGGTGCGCAGCGCGGCATACTGGGCTTGCCGGCGGGCGCGGAAGCGCACCTTCTCGGCATAGGCTTCCTCGACATCGCCGGGCGGGCGCAGATGCACCTCCCCGGCCTGGCCGTCGACGATCACGGGGTCGCCCTGATCGGCGAGGCCGGCGGCGTTCTCCACCTGTCCCACGGCGGCGATGCCGAGCGCGCGGGCGACGATGGTGACGTGGCTGGTGGTGCCGCCTTCCTCCAGCACGAGGCCGCGGATGCTGGTGCGGTCGTAATCGAGCAGCGCAGCCGGGCTCATGTTGCGGGCGACGAGGATGGCGTTTTCCGGCAGCGCTTCGCGCTCCATGCCGCGGGACCGGCCGGTCAGCTCGCGCAGGAGGCGGTTGGCGAGGTCGTCGAGGTCGTGCAGGCGCTCACGCAGATAGGGGTCGGAGGCGCGCATCATGCGGGCGCGGGTATCCGACTGCACCCGCTCCACGGCACCCTCGGCGGTGAGGCCGGAGAGCACGGCCTCGCGCATCTTGTGCATCCAGCCCCGGTCGTGGGCGAACATGCGATAGGCTTCGAGGATGTCGCGATGCTCGCCGGCCTTGGAGAGGCCGTCGTCCTCCAGCATCAGGTCGATGGAGTGCCTGAGCTTGCCGATGGCGGCGTCGAGGCGGGCGGTTTCCTTCACCACGTCGTCGGCGATGACATTGGTCACCCGGATGCGCGGCTCGTGCAGCACCACGTGGCCGAGGCCGAGGCCATCGGCGAGGGCGACGCCCTTCAGATGAAGGGGCCGGCGCACGGCAGGCTCGGCGCCGGGCTTGGCCAGCGCCGTCAGCTCGCCCGAAGCGATCATCTCCGCCAGCACCATGGCGGTGGTCTGGAGCGCCTCGATCTCCTCTTCCGTATAGGTCCGGCGG
Source organism: Xanthobacter sp. DMC12 (assembly GCF_056314105.1). Taxonomy (NCBI): domain Bacteria; kingdom Pseudomonadati; phylum Pseudomonadota; class Alphaproteobacteria; order Hyphomicrobiales; family Xanthobacteraceae; genus Xanthobacter; species Xanthobacter sp. DMC12. Next base: position 727,198 of record NZ_JBQUYZ010000002.1, read on the forward strand.
GCGCGGTTCTGCACCACCAGCACGCCCAGCGTGTTGCCGCCGCGCAGGATCGGCACGCCGAGGAAGGAGTTGTAGACCTCTTCGCCCGTCTCCGGCCGGTAGGAGAATTCGGGGTGCGACTGGGCGTCCAGCAGGGCCAGCGATTCGGCCTCGCGCGCCACATGGCCGACGAGGCCCTCGTCCACGCTCAGGACGGTCAGGTGAACCGCATCCCGGTTCAGACCTTCCGTTGCGTACAGCTCAAGGGTCTGATCGACGCGCAGCACGTAGACCGAGCAGACTTCCGCCACCATGTTGGCGGCGATCAGCACAACGATCTTGTCGAGGCGGTCCTGCGCGCTGACCGGCTCCGCCATCACCTCGCGGAGGCGCCGGAGCAGCACGCGGGGACCGCCGAGCGCGCCACGCATCGGCCGCATCCTTAAAAATGAGCGGGCTCAGGTGCCCGCGGGGCAATCCACTGGACGGCGCGCCCCCGCGAAGGCCACCCTCAACTGTTCCGCCCTCAGCTGTCCAGCCCGTATAGCGAATGGAGAGTCCGGACCGCAAGTTCGGTATAGGCCGCATCTATCAGGAAGGAGATCTTGATCTCCGACGTGGTGATGGCGCGGATGTTGATGCCGCGGCCCGCCAGCGCCTCGAACGCCTTGGCGGCGACGCCGGCGTGGGAGCGCATGCCGATGCCGATGACCGACACCTTGGTCACGTCCCCGGCGCCTTCGATCGCCTGGAAGGCGATGGAGTCCCGCGCCTTCTCGATCACCGCCTTGGCGCGTTCGAAATCGGCGGTGGGGACCGTGAAGGTGATGTCGGTATAGCCGTCCGCCGAGACGTTCTGGACGATCATGTCCACATTGATGTGCGCGTCCGCCAGCGGGCCGAACACGGCGGCGGCGATGCCGGGCTTGTCGGCGACCCGGCGGATGGAGACCTGGGCCTCGTCCTTGGAGAAGGCGATGCCCGTGACCACCTGCGATTCCATCTGGCTTGCCACGATTTCCTCCTCGTCGCAGATGAGGGTTCCCGCCTTCTCGACCTCGCGCATCTCCGGCGCGTCGGGGTCGACCAGGCTCGAGCGCACGAAGGTGCGCACATTATGCACCATGGCGAGCTCCACCGAGCGCACCTGCAGCACCTTGGCGCCCAGCGACGCCATCTCCAGCATCTCCTCGAAGGCGATACGGTCGAGGCGGCGGGCCTTGGGCACCACGCGCGGGTCGGTCGTGTAGACGCCGTCCACGTCGGTATAGATGTCGCACCGCTCGGCCTTGAGCGCGGCCGCCACGGCCACCGCCGAGGTGTCCGAGCCGCCGCGGCCGAGCGTCGTGATCCGCCCCGTGGGCAGGTGAATGCCCTGGAATCCCGCGATCACCGCCACTTCGCCGCCCTCGATGGAGGTGGCCAGCCGGTCGGCGTCGATGTCCATGATGCGGGCAGAGCCGTGCGCGTCGTCGGTGGAGATCGGGATCTGCCAGCCCTGCCACGAGCGGGCGGAAACGCCCATCTCCTGCAGCGCGATGGCCAGCAGCCCGCTCGTCACCTGCTCGCCGGAGGCCACCACCGCGTCATATTCACGCGCGTCGTAGAGCGAGGAGGCATCCTTGCACCACGCGACCAGCTCGTTGGTCTTGCCGGACATGGCGGAGACCACGACCGCCACCTTGTAGCCGGCCCCCACCTCGCGCTTGACGTGGCGCGCCACGTTGCGGATGCGCTCGATATTGGCGACGGACGTGCCGCCGAACTTCATGACAAGCCGAGCCATCGCTCGTGCCTTTCTTCGCCTGATATCCTGGGGTTGCACGCGTGCGGCGCCGATCCCGGCCGCCGGATTCAGCCCCGCGTCATTTTCGCCGGCTGCGCTGGGCGTGCGATGCCTGGGGTGCGGAGAAGGCCGAGCGGAACATCCCTAAGGTCCTTGCGCGCGGGGTTCTGGAAGTCGCGCAGCTGTTGGGGCGCCTCCATAGCGGCAACGGGGGGCCGGGGCAACCGGTCAGCGCAACCGGCTGAGAACACGCTTGCGGCGGGGCGCGGCGGGGGGCATCAACCGCCTCTCCCGCCGGAGCCCCGCCCATGACCGAAGATGCCTTCGTGCTCGACCCCCGCCTCGCCGCGGACGGCCCGGCCGTGGGCGACCTTCCGCTTTGTCATGTGCGGCTGGTGGAGGACCGTCGCTTCTTCTGGGTGTCGCTGACGCCGCGCCGGGCCGCCATGTCGGAGATTTTCGACCTTCGACCCGGCGACCGCGCGACGCTGATGGAAGAGATCGCCCACGTCTCGCAGGCCCTGAAAGACATCACGGGCTGCGCCAAGCTGAACATCGCGGCGCTGGGCAACATGGTGCCGCAGCTCCACGTCCACATCATCGCCCGCAACCCCGGCGACGCGGCGTGGCCGGGCGTGGTGTTCGGTGCCGGCGCCCGCGAGCCCCTGGACGAGGCGGAGCGCTCATCCCGCCTTCAGGCCTTGCGTGCGCGGCTGGGTGTGCACGGCTGAAGGGCTACCCGAGGGACAGCCTTGCCTCCATCCCGGACGCGTGCGACGGTCGCCGACAGCTCGCAGCCTGCCGCCTGCCGGGGTCGTCTGGTCCATGTCCGTCATTACCCGCCCCGCTCTCGGCGCCTGGCCGACCCTCGGTTATGTGGACAGCCCGCTCGACCGCGCCTGCCACCTGCGCGCCGGTGCCGCCGATCTCCTCGGCCATGCCCAAGCCCGCTTCTATCTGCTCGGCGGCGAACTGGTGGCGCTGAATGGCGCGGGGCCGGTCTTCGATCCCCTGTTCGACCGGGCCGAAGCCGAGGCCCGCGGGCGGGGCGAGCCCTTGTTCCTGGGCATCGAGGGCGACGGCGCGCCGCGCTTCGCCATGGGGTTCGATCCCGCCAACCGGGAGGCGCTGGAGGGCGATGGGCTGACGGTCACCGACCTGCGCAGCATCGCCGTCAGCGGTCTGGTCGCGCCGCATCACCTCGGGCCTCTGGCCTGCGGCAAGGCGCTGCGCGCGTGGCACGGTCGGCACGGCTTCTGCGCCAATTGCGGCGCGGCCTCCCGCATCATGGACGCCGGCTGGCGGCGGGATTGCCCGTCCTGCGGCGCCCAGCATTTTCCGCGCACGGATCCGGTCGTCATCATGCTCACGGCCCGCGGCGACCGCTGCCTGCTCGGCCGGCAGCCGCATTTCGCGCCCGGCATGTGGTCCACGCTGGCCGGCTTCGTCGAGCCGGGGGAGACCATCGAGGAGGCGGTGCGCCGCGAGACGCTGGAGGAGGCGGGAATCGCTACCGGGGCCGTGCGGTATTTCGCCAGCCAGCCGTGGCCCTTCCCCATGTCGCTGATGATCGGCTGCATCGCCGAGGCGATCAGCGAGGAATTGGTGATCGACCGCAACGAACTGGAGGATGCCCGCTGGTTCGGCCGGGACGAGGTGGCGCTGATGCTCACCCGCACCCACCCCGACGGATTGTTCGTGCCCCCGCCCATCGCCATCGCGCACCATCTCATCCGCAGCTTCATCGAGGGCGGGCATGCTTGAGCCGGTGCCCGATGGTGCGCCGCGCCCGGCGCGCTTCGCCCGTCTGACGCATCTGCTCGACCGCTTTTTCCCTGATTCGCGCCGCGGCACGCGCACCGGCCGCCGGCCGCCCTCCCTGGTCTATGGCCTGGACGATCCGGTTCCGCCCGCGGCGCTGATCCCGCTCGCCGCCCAGCACGCCATGCTGGCCGTGACCTTCCTGATCTACCCGGTGCTCGCGGCCACCGAGGCGAAGCTGCCCGCCGACCAGATCTCCGCCATGGTCTCGGCCTGCGCCATGAGCATCGGCGTCGCCACCATCATCCAGTGCATGCGCACCCGCTTCGGCTCGGGCTATCTCGCCGTGCATATCCCGGCCCCCGGGGCGATTCCGCTGGCGGTGCAAGCTCTTGCGTTGGGCGGGCTGGGGTTGATGGCGACGACGACGCTCCTCGTCGGGATCGCACAACTGTTCATTGCCCGGCTGGTGCGGCCGCTGCGCGTGCTGCTGCCGCCGGAAGTCTGCGGGGTCGCGGTGAGCATGCTCGGCGTCTCGCTGGCGAGCCCGGCGCTGAGGCGGGCGCTCGGGCTCGATCACGGCATGCTGGTGGAGGAGAATGCCGTCCTCTCCAGCCTGGCGACCGTCGGCATCATCGTGGCCATCACCGTGTTTGCGCCGCGGCGGCTGAAGCTGTTCGCCGTGTTCGCGGGGGCGAGCATCGGCTGGATCGTCGCGCTCTCGCTGGGTGCCGGGCGCCCTGAAGCCCCGGAAGCGATTGCCGCCGCGCCACTCCTCGCCCTGCCGACGCTGACGCTGCCGTCCTTCCAGTTCGCCCCCGCGCTATTCCCGCTGATGGCGTTGCTCGTGGTGATGAACCTCGTGGACGTGCTCTCCGTCACCGTGTCGCTGGAGAAGATGAACGACGCCGACTGGCGCCGCGCCCACATGCCGGCGGCGCAGCGGGCGGTGACCGCGTGCGGTATCGGTAACATATTGAACGGATTGACGTCCGGCTTCCAGTCGGGCCTCTCGTCGTCCTCCGTGGGCCTCGCCTTCGCCACCCAGTCCACCGCGCGGGTCATCGGCTTCACTGCTGGCATCATGATCTTTGCCATCGCCTTCGTGCCCAAGGCGATCGTGGCGCTCACCCTGATTCCCTCGCCGGTGATCGGCGGCATCCTGCTCTACACCTCCGCCTATCTGGTGGTGGCGGGCATGGACCTCGTGACCTCCCGCCGTCTCAGCGAGCGGCGGGTGTTCGTGGTCGGGCTCTCGGTGCTGGCGGGCCTTTCGGTAGCGCTCCTGCCCATCACCCGTCAGCTGCCGCTGATGCTGCAGCCTCTATTCTCGACGCCCCTCACGGTCGGCGCGCTCAGCGCCATCATGCTCAACCTCCTGTTCCGCATCGGAATCGCGCAGGAGGCGGTGGAGGAGGTGCCGGAGGGCGCGCATGCCTTCCCCTTCGTGCGGGATTTCCTTGAAAATCAGGGGGATAACTGGGGCGCCCGGCGGGACGTGATCGCCGCGGCTATCCCGACCGTCGCCCAGGCGCTGGAACTGGTGGCCGACAGCGGCATCGCCGAAGGTCCCATCGAGCTGCGCGCGCGGTTCGACGAGAGTCACCTGGACGTCTCCGTCGTCTATGACGGCATCGTCATGGAGGCGCCGAAGGAGCGGCCTTCGCCGGAGGCGCTTCTGGGCGACGCCCAGGAGCAGGCCTCCTTCGCCGCTTATATGCTTACCCATCTCTCCGACCACGTGAGCTTCGGCCGCACCGGCGGCCGCGCCCGCATCATGGTGCGGTTCGACCATTGAGCGTTGCCCTCGCTCAAGCGCCGCGCGGGCTTAAGCCTTGCCTTCGCTTAAGCACAGCGCGGGCTGGTCAGATCGCCGGATCGGCATCTCCGAAGCGCGCCCGGTAGGGGTGCGCGGGATAGACCCCGAGGATGCGCATCTCCCTGGAGAAAAAGGCCAATTCCTCCAGCGCCAGCTTCACGGAGCGGTCGTCGGGATGGCCTTCCACGTCGGCATAGAACTGGGTGGCGGTGAACTGGCCGTCAAGCTGGTAGGACTCCAGCTTGGTCATGTTCACGCCGTTGGTGGCGAAGCCGCCCATGGCCTTGTAAAGCGCTGCCGGCACGTTGCGCACGCGGAAGACGAAGGTGGTTATGACCGGACCGCGCCCCGCCGGAGCCCAGTCGGCGCCGCGGGTCAGGATGATGAAGCGAGTGGTGTTGTGGGCCTCGTCCTCGATGTTCTCGGCGAGGATGTCGAGGCCGTAGATATCGGCCGCCAGACGGGAGGCGATGGCGGCCCGCGACGGGTCGTTCGCCTCGGCGATCTCGCGGGCGGAGCCTGCTGTATCTGCACCGATAATCGGCGTCAGCGACAGGGTGCGGATGGCCTTGCGGCACTGGCCCAGCGCCATCACGTGGCTCTGCACGGTCTTCAGCGTGGACAGGCTCGCGCCCTTCACCGCCATGAGCTGGTGGGAAAGGGGGAGGAAGTACTCGCCGACGATGGAAAGGCTCGACTGCGGCATCAGATGATGGATGTCCGCGACCCGCCCCGCCACCGAATTCTCTATCGGAATCATAGCGTAAGCCGCAGCCCCGTTCTCCACGGCGGCGAAGGCGTCCTCGAAGGTGGGGCAGGGGACGGCTTCGAAGTCGGGGAAGACTTCGCGGCAGGCGATGTGGGAATTGGCGCCGGGCTCGCCCTGGAACGTGATGCGGCGGCTCATGGGAATGCTCATTTTTCCTGCGCGAGGAGAACCCGCGCCCTTTCCAGATGGGACGGGGTATCGACCCCCAGCGGCACCGCGTCAACCACCGCCACGTCGATCCGCATGCCGGCCTCAAGTGCCCGCAACTGCTCGAGTTTTTCCCGCTTCTCCAGGGGGGAGGGCGGCAGGGAGACGAAGCGTTCCAGGGCGGCGCGGCGGTAGGCGTAGAGGCCGATATGGTGGTATAATGGTCCTTCGCCGAAGGGGGCGGTGGCGCGGGTGAAATAGAGCGCGCGCAGCAGGCCCGGCGCCAGCGGCGAGCCGACCACCTTGACCACGTTGGGGTCGGTGCGTTCCTCGGCAAGGGTGATTTCGGCGGCCAGTGTCGCGATGTCAGCCGAGGTTTCCAGTAGGGGAATCAGTGCTGTTCGGATGGTGTTCGGTAGAATCGTCGGCAGATCGCCCTGCACGTTCACCACGATCTCCACCTCTCCTGCCGGATCGAGGGTGGTGAGCGCCTCGAAAATCCGGTCCGAGCCGGAAGGGTGGTCGGCCCGCGTCATCACCGCCTCGATGCCGGCGGCGGTCACCGCGGCGGCGATCTCGGGGGCGTCGGTGGCGACCGCCACCCGGCCGATGCCGGCTGCGACCGCGCGCCGCGCCACCTCGACGATCATCGGGCGGCCGCCCACGTCGGCAAGCGGCTTGCCGGGCAGGCGCGTCGCGGCCATGCGGGCGGGGATGAGCACGAGCACGCGCCCGGCCGAATGCCCTGCCGGGGCTGGAGCGGGGGAGGCGGTGTCGGCCGGCATGGCGGGATCCTCGGCGGGTCCGGAAGACCGCGCCGGGGCGGACGCGGGGAGTGGCATTGGGGCGCGCCTTATACGGGTTGCTTCGCTCCGTTCAAAGTGCTTAGTGTCCCCGACGGTTCGTGGGGTTCCCCCGCGCGCCATTCATCGACATGCTTGGGGCCGGGCAGCGCGCCTTTTCGGTGCAGCGTCCGGTGGGACACAGGACCTCCGAGGGGCGTAGCGCCGATGGACAGTTTTGAATTGAACAAGATCGCGGGTGCAGTTCTGGGCACGCTCACGCTGACCCTCGGCCTCGGGATCGTGTCCGAAATCCTGTTCACCCCCGAGGCCCCGGCCAAGCCCGGCTTCGAGATCGCCGTGCAGGAAGGCGCCGGCGCCGCCGCGGCGCCCAAGGCGGCCGCCGAGGTTCCGATCGAGCAGCTGTTCGCCACCGCCTCCGTCGAGAAGGGCGCGGCCCAGGCCAAGAAGTGCGCCGCCTGCCACAACTTCCAGGAAGGTGCCGGCGCCAAGGTCGGTCCCGACCTTTATGGCATCGTCGGCCGTCCGGTGGCCTCCGCCGCGGGCTTTGCCTATTCCGCGGCCATGAAGGCCAAGGGCGGCGACTGGACCCCCCAGGCGCTCAACACCTTCCTCACCAGCCCCAAGTCCGCGGTGCCCGGCACCGCCATGGCCTTCGCCGGCATCCCCAAGGAAGCCGAGCGCGCGGACCTGATCGCCTATCTGAACACGCTGTCGCACGATCCCAAGCCCCTGCCGACCGCCGCCGCGGCTCCGGCCGCTGCACCTGCCGCCGCTCCCGCCGCGGCCCCCGCCGGGCACAAGTGATCTGAAGGCTGGGCTCGGGGCTGCTGCTCCGGCTTGATCCTGATCCGCTGATGAAAGCCCTCTCCCGCCTGCGGGGGAGGGCTTTTTCTTTTGGGGGTGCCGCCTTCGTCGTTGCTCGTCACGCCGTCGCCCTCCGGCTTGACCGGAGGGCCCATATCCCGCCCGAGCCGGCGGCCGGATGATGGGACAAGCGGCGCGATGGGTGGTCCGGTCGAGCCGGATCACGACGGTGTCTGGGGAGGCGCGTGCTGCGTTTGGGGGGCGGCTCTCCTGCAAGGGAAGAGGGAGTTTGGCCGGTGACTTGAGTGCGTGCGCTCGGTTCGGATGCACACCTCTCATCACCCAGGCAAGCCGCGATGATGGTGTTGAGGCTGGAGGCACCGCACCCGCGCCGGCGTCAGCCCCACCCGTTTCACGCCATTGTCATCCCACCCATGCCGCCCGTCTTCCGCGCCGGCGCTCCCCCGTGGCTCGGCGATCGTGTCGCCTCAAGGCTTCCGCAGCGTCGTGGCCGGCGGAGGCCAATGCCCGCACCGCCCTCTCCCACCCCGCGTCGCCATGTTTCTGCCGTCGCGGCGGGTGCCATAATCGGCTATTCCCGGATCGAAGCGCGATCCAACCGGAGTTGCCGATGCTTGCGTCCCTCGCCCGCCGCCTTGCCCTCGCCGCCGCGCTGAGCCTTGCCTTCGCCGCGCCCGGCCGCAGCGCGGAGGAGGCGAAACCGGCGCCGGACCCGGCCGCTCCCGCTGCCTCTCCCGCGCCGGCGGCCGCGCCCGTGTTCAGGCATGGCGTGTCGCTGATGGGCGAGCCGGCCTACCCGGCCGGATTTTCCCACTTCAAATATGTGAATCCCAGCGCCCCCAAGGGCGGCCTGCTGCGCCTCGCCGAGGACGGCACGTTCGACACCTTCAATTTCGTGGTGCCGCGGGGCACGCCCGCGGCGGGCATCAATCTGATCTACGACACGCTCATGGTCCCCGCCTCCGACGAGGTGGCGAGCGAATACGGGCTGATCGCGGAGGGCGTGAGCTACCCGGAGGATTTCTCCTCCGTCACCTACCGCATCCGCTCCGACGCGCGCTGGCATGACGGCAAGCCGATCACGCCCGAGGACGTGGTGTTCTCCTTCGAGGCGCTGACCAAGAACAACCCCAACCAGCGCTTCTATTACAGCCACGTGGTGAAGGCCGAGAAGACCGGCGACCGGGACGTGACCTTCACTTTCGATCAGGCTGGCAACCGCGAGCTGCCGCAGATCGTCGGCCAGCTCACCATCCTGCCGAAGCATTGGTGGACCGGCACGGATGCCAGCGGCAAGCCGCGCGACATCGCGCAGGGCTCGCTGGAAGTGCCGCTGGGCTCGGGCGCCTATCGCATCAAGAGCTTCATCGCCGGCCGCTCCATCACCTACGAGCGGGTGAAGGACTATTGGGCGAAGGACCTCAATGTGAACGTCGGAAAGGATAATTTCGACGAGATGCGCTACGAGTATTTCCGCGACGATACGGTGATGCTCGAGGCCTTCAAGGCCGACCAGTATGACTTCCGCGTGGAATCCTCGGCCAAGAACTGGGCGACCGCCTATGACTTCCCCGCCCGCGCCGATGGCCGCGTGGTGCTGGAGATGTTCGAGAACCGCGCCTCGGGCGTGATGCAGGCCTTCATTCCGAACCTGCGCCGCGACAAGTTCAAGGACCCGCGGGTGCGGCGCGCGCTGAATTACGCGCTCGATTTCGAGGGCATGAACCACACCCTCTTCTTCGGCCAGTACAAGCGCACCAATTCCTTCTTCTCGGGCACTGAGCTGGCCTCTTCCGGCCTGCCGCAGGGCCGCGAGCTGGAAATCCTCAACAGCGTGAAGGACAAGGTGCCCCCGCAGGTGTTCACCACCGCCTACACCAATCCCGAAAGCGGATCGGAAGAAGCGCGGCGGGCGAACCTGCGGGAGGCGGCGCGGCTGTTCAAGGAAGCCGGCTACGAGGTGAAGAACCGCAAGCTGGTGAACGCCAAGGGCGAGCCTTTCAGCATCGAGTTCCTCATCTCCAGCCCGGCCATGGAGCGGGTGGTGGTGTTCTATCGCCCGGCGCTGGAGCGGCTCGGCATCGAGGTGAACATCCGCACCGTGGATACCTCGCAATACATCAACCGGGTGCGCTCGCGGGACTATGACATCATCGTCTCCGGCTGGGGCCAGTCGCTCTCGCCCGGCAACGAGCAGCGCGAATACTGGGGTTCGGAGGCCGCCGACCGGGACGGCTCGCGCAACCTCGCCGGCATCAAGGACCCGGCGGTGGACGCGCTGATCGAGAAGGTGATCTACGCCACCGACCGCGCTGACCTCGTGGCCGCCACCCACGCGCTGGACCGCGTGCTCCTGTGGAACGAGTACGTCATCCCCGCCTGGGGGCTGAACTACACCCGCACGGCGCGCTGGGACCGCTTCGCCCATCCCGCGCAGCTGCCCACCTATTCCTTCGCCTTCCCGGACATCTGGTGGTTCGACCCGGCCAAGGCCTCGAAGACCGGCGCGGGGGCGGGCAAATGAGCCTGACGCGCCGCGACCTGCTGGCCTCCTCGCTGGCGTCTTCCTGCGCCCTGCTCGTGCCCGCGCTGGCGCGGGCACAGGGGGCGGTGTCCGCCCCTCCCTCGGCGGCGGAATCCACCGCCAGCGAGGGCGGCGTCTCGGCGGTGGCGGTGGAGCGGCACGGCCTCTCCTTCTTCGGCGACCTGCGGTATCCGGCCGGCTTCACCCATTTCGACTATGTGAATCCCGACGCGCCCAAGGGCGGGCCCTTCTCGCAGATGGGCCGCACCACCTATTACAACCAGGCGCTGACCACCTTCGACACGCTGAATCCCTACAACCAGCGAGGCAACGGCGCGCAGGGCATCGAGCTGATCTACGATACCCTGATGACCGCCGCTGGCGACGAGAAGAGCGCCATGTATGGCCGGCTCGCTTCGTCCGTGGTGATTTCGGACGAGGGGCTGACGTATCGCTTCAAGCTACGGCGCGAGGCGCGCTTCCATGATGGCACGCCGCTGACCTCGGCGGACGTGGTGGCGACCTTCGAGGCGTTCAAGGCGGAGGGCTACGAGACCATCCGCATGGCGCTGCGCGACGTCACCGCCTTCGAGGCAGACGGGCCGAACGAGGTGGTGTTCCGCTTCAAGCCCGGTCGCGCGCGGGATGTGCCGCTCACCGTGGCGGGCCTGCCCATCTTCTCCAAGGCGTTCCTGGCGAAGCACCCCTTTGGCCAGTCCTCGCTGGAGGTGCCCATGGGCTCGGGGCCGTACCGCATCGGCCGCTTCGAGCAGGGGCGCTATATCGAATACAACCGCGTGCCGACCTATTGGGGCCGCGACCTGCCTGTCATGAAGGGGCGCTTCAACTTCGACCAGGTGCGCTACGAATATTTCCGCGACCGGGTGGCCGGCCTCGAGGGCTTCAAGGCGAAGGCCTATCTCTTCCGCGAGGAGTTCACCGCGCGCGAATGGGCCACCGGCTACGATTTCCCCGCGGTGCGCGAGGGGCGGGTGAAGGTGGAGACGCTGCCGGACGAGAGCTTCTCCGGCGTGCAGGGCTGGTTTCTCAACACCCGCCGTCCGAAGTTCTTCGACCGCCGCGTGCGCGAGGCCATCGGGCTCCTCTTCGATTTCGACTGGACCCGCAAGAACCTGATGTACGACAGCTACACCCGCACCGTCTCCTTCTTCCAGAATTCGGAGATGATGGCGCAGGGACTGCCTTCGCCGGCGGAGCTGAAGCTGCTCGATCCCTTCCGCGACCGCCTGCCCGAGGAAGTGTTCGGCGAACCCTACGTGCCGCCCCAGTCCGACGGCTCCGGCGAGGACCGCAATCTGCGCCGTCTGGCCCTGAACCTCCTCAAGGAGGCGGGCTATAGCGTGCAGCAGGGCAAATTGATGGACGCGAAGGGCGAGGCCTTCACCATCGAGTTCCTCGACAGCGACGGCAGCATGGAGCGGCACACCGCGCGCTTCATCGGCCATCTGAAGAAGGTGGGCATCGACGCGACCTTCCGCATCGTGGACCCGGCCCAGTTCCAGCAGCGGCTGCAGAATTTCGACTTCGACCTCGTGGTGCGGCGCTACAGCTTCGCGCCCTATCCGGGGGACGAACTGCGCGCCTATTTCTCCACCGAGGCAGCGCGCACGCGCGGCTCCTACAATGTAGCGGGCATCGCCGACCCGGCGGTGGACGGCCTCATCAACGATGCGCTGGCCGCCGCCGATGCAGCCGCCCTCGTCACCGCCTGCCGGGCGCTGGACCGGGTTCTGAGGGCGGGGCGCTACTGGATCCCCCAGTGGTATTCGGGCCAGAATCGGATCGCCTACTGGAACCAGTTCGCCCGTCCGGCGACCAAGCCCCGCTACGAGCTGGGCGTGCTCGACACCTGGTGGAGCACCGGCACCGAGCCCGCCCGCTGAGGTGAGAGACGCGAAACGGCTGCGCGACGGTGCCGCGCAGCCAAGTCCTGCGGCGCCGCGTCAGGACGCGATGATGGTGACGATCTTGTAGTCGGACGGCTGCACGATCACGATCCGCCCGTCCCCGAGCACGAAGAAGCGGTAGCCGCGATATTGCGGCACGACCTCGATCACGCTCGGCGGCAGCGGGCGCAGGTCCACCGTGCGTGGCACCTCCACGCCCACATTCACCTGGAAGTTCACTTCGCGCACCGGCGTGACGTGCTCGCGGGTGATGGACTGGTGGATGGTGGTGCGCTTCTCGGCGGTGAGGTTGACGCTGCCGGTGGCGTCGGCGCCGCCGCGGTTGCCGCCGGCCCGCTGGTCCATGGGCTCCCGGCGATCCTGCGCATTGCGGCCGGGATCGTTGGGCGGGGTCCGCTGCTGGCCTTCCGCGTTGCGGTTGGCCGGGTTGTCACCCGATGGGCCGCCCTGGGTACGGGGCGAGCCGGCGTTGGGCGCCGCATTCGGCGACACGTCCGTGCGGCCGGGGCGGGACGAATCCGCGCCATTCTTGCCGCCGGGTGTCTGGGCGCGGGTCTCTCCCGGGGACCCGTCCCGCGGCGCCGCCCCGCTTTGCGTGCCGGGCGCCTGAGAGGTCGGGCCCTGAGCTCCGGAGCCCTGAGACCCGGCGCCCTGCGAACCCGATCCCTGCGATGTGGCGCCGGCAGCGCCGGTTCCGCCGGAGCCGCTCGATCCACCCGAGCCTCCGCTCTGGGCATTCACGGCCGTGGCGGCCATCAGGGCCAGGGTCAAGCCGGTACAGGCAAGCAGTGCCTTGCGCATTTGATCCTCCTTATTGGCGGGTTGGGAGGCCAAGTTTTCGCATCTGAACCTCCACATTATCTGTGCTGACGCCCAAAAACCGGGCGCAACAAGGAAATCCAGATTGCGCAAAATCGTTCCAATGCCACACCCTGGTGCAGTTTTTGGGTGTCATTTATTGCAAAGCTTCGTCTGGATACTGTCGATTCTGGGGAGAATAACAGATGATGTTGTGCCTTGGCTGTTCGCCGGGCCGTCGCCCTGCTCGATGCCTTGCGCGTGGGGTGCGGACGGGGAGACGACCGAAGCGGGCGTCGCAGACCGGGCAACGGCTGTCACTTGACGGGCCGTCGGGCGATCATGAACATCGCAGGATCGTTCGCGCCGAAAGGGATGCCTTTGCGTCACACCCTGAACACCTTGGCCGTGCTGCAAGGTGCCGCCGTCGCGGCCCGGAGCCGCGTCCGGCTTCGCGTCCGGGGCATCGGTGGGGCATGAAGCAGAGCAGGAGAGCACCGGCGCGGCGGGCCCATTCGCCGGCCTCGACGAAAAATGATCGGCCCCCGCCTTGGCTGAGGCTAAGTGCTGTAGTCTCCATGCCCAACGCTGCGTTTCAGGAAACCTGATGCTCGCCTACATCGTCCGCCGCATTGCCCTCATGGTGCCGACCATTCTCGGCATCATGCTGGTGTCATTCGTGGTCATCCAGTTCGCCCCCGGCGGTCCGGTGGAGCGCGTGATCGCGCAACTCACCGGCGAGGATGTCTCCGCCACCCAGCGCGTCTCCGGCGGCGGCAGCGACTTCAGCGGGGCAGGCGCGGCGGCGCAGGCCGGGGCAGCGGCGGACATGTCGTCCAAATACCGCGGCGCGCAGGGCCTCGACCCAGCCTTCATCAAGGAGCTAGAGAAGCAGTTCGGCTTCGACAAGCCGCCCCACGAGCGCTTCTTCAAGATGATCAAGGACTATGCCACCTTCAATTTCGGCAAGTCCTATTTCCGCGACATCTCGGTGCTGGAGCTGATCGGCGAGAAGATGCCCGTCTCCATCTCGCTCGGCCTGTGGATGACGCTCATCACCTACCTCATCTCCATCCCGCTTGGCATCGGCAAGGCCATGCGCGACGGCTCGCGCTTCGATGTGTGGACCTCGGCGGTCATCATCGTCGGCTATGCCATTCCGTCCTTCCTGTTCGCCATCCTGCTCATCATCCTGTTCGCCGGCGGCTCCTTCCTCGATCTGTTCCCGCTGCGCGGCCTCACCTCCGAGAATTTCTGGCAGATGAGCTGGCCCGAGCGCATCGCGGACTATGCCTGGCATCTGGTGCTGCCGCTCACCTCCATGGTGCTCGGCGCCTTCGCAACCATGACGCTCCTCACCAAGAACTCGTTCCTGGAAGAAATCCGCAAGCAGTATGTGACCACCGCGCGCATGAAGGGGCTTTCCGAGAGCCGGGTGCTCTATGGCCATGTGTTCAGGAACGCCATGCTCATCGTGATCGCCGGCTTTCCGAGCGCCTTCATCGCCGCCTTCTTCTCCGGTTCGCTCCTGATCGAAACCATCTTCTCGCTGGACGGCCTCGGCCTGCTCGGCTTCGAGAGCGTGCTCAACCGCGATTATCCCGTGGTGTTCGCCACCCTCTACATCTTCTCGCTGGCGGGGCTCATCGTCGGCCTCATCTCGGACCTCACCTACATGCTGGTCGATCCACGGATCGACTTCGACACACGGGAGGTCTGAGCCATGGATGCCGTTCCTGTGCTCCAGCCCGGCGCGCCCACCGACGTGCCCGCCGCCCGTGATACCGCCCATGGCTCGTTGCCGCCCCCCGGCGAGACCAAGCCGAAGGGCCGCTTCGCCCTCTCGCCGCTCAACCGGCGGCGACTCGCGAACTTTCGCGGCAATGGGCGCGGCTACTGGTCGTTCGTTGTTTTCATGGTGCTGTTCGTCATCAGCCTCGGCGCCGAATTCATCGCCAACGACAAGCCCATCCTCGTCTCCTATGACGGCGGCTATTATTTCCCGGTGGTGAAGGCCTATCCGGAGACCGCGTTCGGCGGCGACTTCGAGACGGATGCGGACTATCGCGATCCCTTCCTCCAGAAGCTCATCGCCGAAAAGGGCGGCTGGATGGTGTGGCCGCCCATCCGCTTCTCCTATTCCACCCACAACCTCGACCTGCCCACCCCCGCCCCTTCGCCGCCCACCTGGATGCTCACCGAGGCCCAGTGCAAGGCGGCGGCGGAGAAGAAGGGGGTGTCGGGCTGTTCCGGGCTTGAGGTGAACTGGCTCGGCACGGATGACCAGGGCCGCGACGTGGTCGCCCGCCTCATCTACGGCTTCCGCATCTCGGTGCTGTTCGGCCTCGCGCTCACCATCGTCTCCTCCGTGGTTGGCGTCGCGGCGGGCGCGGTGCAGGGCTATTTCGGCGGCTGGGTGGACCTTCTGTTCCAGCGCTTCATCGAGATCTGGACGGCCATCCCCTCGCTCTACCTGCTGCTCATCATCTCCTCGGTGCTGGTGCCCGGCTTCTGGGTGCTGCTCGGCATCCTTCTGCTGTTCTCATGGGTGTCGCTGGTGGGGCTGGTGCGCGCCGAATTCCTGCGCGCCCGAAACTTCGAATATGTGCAGGCGGCGCGGGCGTTGGGGGTGGGCAACCTCACCATCATGACGCGGCACATGCTGCCCAACGCCATGGTGGCGACGCTGACCATGCTGCCCTTCATCCTCTCCTCCTCGGTGATGACGCTGACGGCGCTGGACTTCCTCGGCTTCGGCCTGCCCCCCGGCTCACCCTCGCTCGGCGAGCTGCTCTCCCAGGGCAAGAACAACATCCAGGCCCCGTGGCTCGGCCTCACCGGCTTCTTCACCGTGGCGGTGATGCTGAGCCTGCTCATCTTCATCGGCGAGGCGGTGCGCGACGCCTTCGACCCGCGCAAGACGTTCGGGTGAGGGGAACATCATGACCGCTGAACCCCTCCTTTCCGTCCGCGACCTCTCCGTCGCCTTCCGCCGGGGCGATGGCGCGCCGCCGGCGCTGGCGGTGAAGACCGTGTCGTTCGATCTCGCCAAGGGCGAGACGCTGGCGCTGGTCGGCGAATCCGGCTCCGGCAAGTCGGTCACGGCGCTGTCGGTGCTGAAGCTGCTGCCGTATCCCTCGGCGAGCCACCCCTCGGGCGAGATCCTGTTCAAGGGGCGCGACCTGCTCACGGTGTCCGAGCGGGAATTGCGGGGCATCCGGGGCAACAACATCACCATGGTGTTCCAGGAGCCCATGAGCTCGCTGAACCCGCTCCACACCATCGAGCGGCAGGTGGGGGAGATGCTGATCCTCCATCGCGGCATGTCCGCCCACGCCGCCCGCGCCCGCACGCTGGAACTGCTTGCCGAGGTGGGCATTCCCCAGCCGGAGGAGCGGCTTTCCGCCTATCCGCACCAATTGTCCGGCGGCCAGCGCCAGCGCGTGATGATCGCCATGGCGCTTGCCAACGAGCCCGACCTCTTGATCGCCGACGAGCCCACCACCGCCCTCGACGTGACCGTGCAGGCGCAGATCCTCAAGCTGCTCAAGGAGCTTCAGGCGCGGCTCGGCATGGCTATGCTGTTCATCACCCATGACCTCGGCATCGTGCGCAAGATCGCCGACCGCGTGTGCGTGATGCAGAAGGGCGAGATCGTGGAGCAGGGCGGGGCGGAGGAGACCTTCCTCCATCCGAAGCACCCCTACACGCAGGCGCTGCTCAAGGCCGAGCCGAAGCCCGATCCCGCGCCCATCGCCCCCGATGCGCCCATCGTGGTGGAGGCGAACGACCTCAAGGTCTATTTCCCCATCAAGCGCGGCATCCTGCGCAAGACGGTGGGGCACGTGAAGGCGGTGGACGGGGTGTCCGTCGCCATCCGCCGCGGCGAGACGCTGGGCGTGGTGGGGGAATCGGGCTCGGGCAAGACCACGCTGGGGCTCGCGCTGCTGCGGCTCATCTCCAGCACCGGGCCCATCGCCTTTCTCGGCAAGCCCATCGATGCCCTGAGCTTCAAGGCCATGCGGCCGCTGCGCTCCGACCTGCAGATCGTGTTCCAGGACCCCTATGGCGCGCTCTCGCCGCGCATGTCGGTGGCGGAGATCGTGGGGGAGGGGCTGCTGGTCCACCAGCGCAAGCTCACCGCCGATGAGCGGGAGGCGCGGGTGATCGCGGCGCTCGCCGACGTGGGGCTCGATCCGGAGACACGCCACCGCTATCCGCACGAATTCTCCGGCGGCCAGCGCCAGCGCATCTCCATCGCCCGCGCCATGGCGCTGGAGCCCTCCTTCGTGGTGCTGGACGAGCCCACCAGCGCCCTCGACATGATCGTGCAGGCGCAGATCGTGGACCTCCTGCGCGCGCTGCAGAAGAAGCGGGACCTCACTTTCATGTTCATCTCCCACGATCTGCGCGTGGTGTCGGCGCTGGCGAGCCGCATCCTCGTCATGCGCAACGGCAAGATGGTGGAGGAGGGGCCGGCGCACGACGTGTTCGAGCATCCGAAGGAAGACTACACCCGCGCCCTGTTCGCGGCCGCCTTCAACCTCGACGCCACCGGCCACGGCGTGGTGCGCCAGTGAGCGAGATGGAAGACCGCCCCGCCCGCGTGGACGTGGAAGGCCCGGAACTGCTCGCCAAGGGCTTCCGCCCCTATGAGCGCTATCGCCTCGTGCTGCACCATTCCGACGGCACCAGCGACGCCCAGGTGCGCGACATCGTGCGCGGCGGCACGGCGGTGGGGGTGCTCGGTTATGATCCTGCGCGCGACGACGTGGTGCTGATCCGCCAGTTCCGCCTCTCGGCGCATCTCGTCCGAGACCGCGGCGACCTGGTGGAGATCGTCGCCGGCATCGTGGAGCCGGGCGAGGAACCCGAAGACGCCGCCCGGCGGGAGTGCGAGGAGGAAGCGGGCGTCACGCCGCGCCTGCTGCTGCCCATGCTCACCTTCACCCCGTCGCCCGGGGTGAGCGACGAGCGCGTGCTGCTCTATCTCGGCATCCTCGATGCCGCGCGCCTGCCCGAGCGGGCGGGATCGGCGGCGGAGACGGAGACCACCCGGCCTTTCGCCGTGCCGGTGGACGAAGCCCTCGCCGCCATCGCGCAGGGACGCTGCATCAACGGCTTCCTGATCCTTGCGCTGCAATGGCTCGCGCTGAACCGCGCCAGGCTGCCGGAGCTGATTGCGGCGGCCCAGTCTTAGGTCGTCAGTTGGCGCGCTTGGTTCGGCGTCGTGCCCGGCCTTGTGCCGGAAGTCGGCCGTTGCCGACTTCCGCTCCCGAGAACGGAACCCGCGAACACGCGGGTTCCGGGCATCCCACGTCGGGCCGATAAGACGCTGGCCGGGAAGGTATTGCCAGCCGACCGACGTGGATGGCCGGGACAAGCCCGGCCATGACGGCGGTGAGGGGCGGCGAGTGGGGCGCGGGTCTCAGGGACCGTGTCCGCGCAACACCTCACTCACGCATGCGGCTCCAGCCGCGCGAGGTCGAACGCCGCCACGTCCTTCAACAGCTCGACGAAGGCGCGGGAGCCGTATTCGTAGGCGGCTTCGCCCTTGAGCGCTGTGGCGTGGGTGGCGTCGCCCATGGCGCCGTCGGGGCTGAGGTCCTCCGCCAGCCAGCCGAACCCCACGGGGTGGTTGGCGCGCAGGCGCTGGAACTCGCTCTCCATGGCGATGGAATAGGGCGGGAACGGCCCCGCGTGGCTCATGTCCACCAGCTCGGGGCGGAAGGCGAGCATCAGCGAGGTCTCGATCTCCCCGCCATGGATGCCGTGCGCCCGTTCGTGGTCGGAGAAGAGGCCCACCGGATAGCCGAAGCGGTGCATGGAGCAGGTGACGGCGAGCATCTTGTGGTCCACCCGCAGCGTGCGGGCCACGAGATCGATCACCGGCACGTTGCCGCCATGGGTGTTCATGAGCACGAGGCGGCGCACGCCGGCACGGGCGAGGCTGCGGCCCAGCTCCACCCAGGCGGCGATGGCGGTGGCGGGCGAGAGGGTCAGCGTGCCGGCGAAGGAAATGTGCTCGTCGGACTTGCCCACCGCCTGCACGGGCAGGAACACCGCATCCACCTCGCGCGGCACCATGAAGGCGATGCGCTCCACATAGCCCTCGGCGATGAAGAGGTCCGTGCCCAGCGGCAGGTGGGGGCCATGCTGCTCCACGGCCGCGACGGGCAGGACGGCGACCATGCGGGTCTTGTCCAGCGCCGCGAGTGCCGGTGAGGAAAGTTCAGCCCATTTCAGAAACACCGCTGCCTCCACGCCCCCGGCGCGTGCTGCCCGCGCCGCCCTACCTCCATGGGAAGGAAAAGCCGCATCAAGTCAAGGGTATGGGTGGGGCTAAGGGGAGAGGTGGAAAAGGATCGGCGGAGCGCGTGAACCCTCTTCCGAGTGCGGGGGAGGGCAGGGAGGGCGCGCACTGGCCTGCCGCCCGGGAGAACACCCCGCGAACCCGGCCCCTCACCTGATTCGCTCCCCTCCCGTTCCGCGAATGTCCGCGCGCCCCCTTTCGCCATCGCCCCCGCGTCCCGATATGATACAGGGACACCCCTCCTTTACGTGGATTGCGCCAGAGCCGATGGACGACGTCACCCGATGGGCCGTGCTGCCGCGCAATCTGAGGGCGCGGGGGGTGAGCGCGGTCCTTGGCCCGACCAACACGGGCAAGACCCACCTCGCCATCGAGCGGATGCTCGGCCATGAGAGCGGCATCATCGGCCTGCCGCTGCGCCTGCTCGCGCGCGAGGTCTATCAGCGCATCGTCGACCGGGTGGGGGCGGAGAAGGTCGCGCTCATCACCGGCGAGGAGAAGATCAAGCCGAAGAACGCCCGCTACTGGGTCTCCACCGTGGAGGCCATGCCGCGCGATCTCGACGTGGCCTTCGTCGCCATCGACGAGATCCAGCTCGCCACCGATCTCGACCGCGGCCACGTCTTCACCGACCGCATCCTGAACCGGCGCGGCCGGCACGAGACGCTGCTGCTCGGCTCGGCCACCATGCGCCCGCTGGTGGAAAAGCTCATTCCCGGCGTGAACGTGGTGGTGCGCCCGCGCCTTTCCACCCTCTCCTTCGCCGGCGAGCGCAAGATTTCCCGGCTGCCGCGCCGCTCGGCCATCGTCGCCTTCTCGGCGGACGAGGTCTATTCCATCGCCGAGTTCATCCGCCGCCAGCGCGGCGGTGCGGCGGTGGTGATGGGCGCCCTCTCGCCGCGCACCCGCAATGCGCAGGTCGAGCTCTACCAGTCCGGCGACGTGGATTATCTCGTTGCCACCGATGCCATCGGCATGGGCCTCAACCTCGACGTGGACCATGTGGCCTTCGCCTCGGACCGCAAGTTCGACGGCTGGCAGTATCGCAAGCTCAACGCCTCCGAGATGGCGCAGATCGCCGGGCGCGCCGGCCGTGCGACGCGCGATGGCACGTTCGGCACGACGGGACGTTGTCCACCGTTCGAGGAGGAACTGGTCTCGCGGCTGGAGGAACATGTGTTCGACACTGCGAAGGTGTTGCAATGGCGCAACGCCGTCGCGGATTTCCAGTCGCCCGCCTCGCTCCTCGCCTCCCTTTCGCGCCTGCCGAAGGAGGAGGGGCTGACCCGCGCGCCCACCGCCGATGACGTTGCGGTGCTTGAAATCATGAGCCGGGACATGGAGGTGACGGGCCGTCTCGACGGCGCCGCCGACGTGGAACGGCTGTGGGATGCCTGCCAGGTGCCGGACTATCGCAAGGTCTCCCCGGGCGCCCATGCGGAGCTGGTGGGGACCCTTTTCGGGCACATAAAGGGGGGTGGCCGCATCCCCGATGACTGGTTCGCGCGTCAAATCGCCTTGACCGATCGCGCAGAAGGCGACATCGACACGTTGTCGAACCGGATTGCGCAGGTGAGGACCCTCACCTTCGTTGCGAACCGGCCCGACTGGCTCAGGGATCCGGAGCACTGGCAAGGCGTCACGAGAGGGGTCGAGGACAAGCTGTCGGATGCGTTGCACGAAAGGCTGGCCCAGCGTTTCGTGGATCGGCGGACCAGCGTGCTCATGCGGCGCCTGCGAGAGAACACGATGCTCGAAACTGAAATCAGCAAGACCGGTGACGTTACCGTCGAAGGCCACGTCATCGGCCACCTCCACGGCTTCCAGTTCGCCCCCGACCCCGCAGCCGCGGCCGGTGGCGAGGAGGCCAAGGCATTGCGCGCCGCCGCCCAGCAGGCGCTGGCCGGCGAGATCGAGCAGCGCGCCCAGCGCCTGTCGCAGGCGGTGGACGAGGCGTTCGTCCTCACCTTCGACGGCACCATCCGCTGGACGGGCGAGGCGGTGGCCAAGCTCATCCCCGGCGACGAGGTGCTGAAGCCGCGCTTCAAGATCATCGCCGACGAGCATCTCACCGGCCCGGCCCGCGACCAGGTGGAGGCGCGCCTCACCCTGTGGGTGGCCGCCCATATCGAGAAGCTGCTCGGCGCGCTCACCAAGCTCGGCACCGCCGAGGACATCACCGGCATCGCCCGCGGCATCGCTTTCCAGATCGTCGAGAGCCTCGGCGTGCTGGAGCGTGCCCGCGTCGCCGACGAGGTGAAGGGGCTGGATCAGGCCGCCCGCGCCACGCTGCGTGGCCATGGCGTGCGCTTCGGCGCCCATCACATCTACCTGCCGGCGCTGCTGAAGCCCGCCCCGCGCGCGCTGGCGGCGGAGCTTTACGCGCTGAAGCACGGCGGCCTCGCCCAGAAGGGCCTCGACGAGCTGCCGCACCTCGCCGCTTCCGGCCGCACCTCCATTCCGGTGGATCACGAGGTACAGAAGGGGCTCTATCGCGCCGTCGGCTTCCGCGTGTGCGGCGAGCGCGCGGTGCGCGTGGACATTCTGGAGCGCCTCGCCGACCTCATCCGCCCCGCGCTGGCGTGGCGGCCCAACTCGCCCGGCCCCAAGCCGGCCGGGGCTGTGGATGGCCGTGGCTTCACCGTCACCGTGGGCATGACCTCGCTGGCCGGCTGCTCGGGGGAGGATTTCGCCTCCATCCTGAAGTCGCTGGGCTACCGCATGGAGCGCCGCCCCCCGCCGCCGCCGGAGGCCGAGGCCCCCGCCGCTGCGCCGGAAGCCGCCCCCGTGGAGCTGGCCCCGCTGCCGGAAGGCGCCATCGAGGCGGATCTCCTGTTCGACGCCCCGGCGGAAGCGCCGGCCGAATCGGTGGACGAGGCGCTTGTTGAGGCGCCCGCCGAGGATGTTCCCGCCGAGGAAGCGCCCGCCGAAGAAACCCCCGCCGATGTGGTTCTGGCCGATGCGGCCGAGGCCGAGGCTGCCGCCGAGGCGGTCGAGGTGTCCGGCGATCCCACCGCCGCCGAAGTCGCGGCCGAGGTGGAGGCCCCCGCCGCCCCCGGTGGCCCCGAGGCGGTGGAAGGCGCCGCAGAGGTCGTTGCCGAGGCTCCCGCGGCCGACGCCGCTCCCGCCGAGCCCGAGCTGATCGAGGTGTGGCGTCCCGGCCGTCCGCCGGGCGCGCCGCGTCGCGAGCGCCCGGCCGGCGAAGGCCGCCGCTTCGGCGATCGTCCCGGTGGCGATCGCGGTGGCGAGAAGGGTGGTGGCCGCGGCGAGCGTCGCGATGGCCGTCCGCCCCATCGCCGTCCCGAGCATGCTCCCGCCGAGGCCGGTGCCCCCGAAGGCGAGCGCGCGCCGCGTCCGCCGCGTGGCGACCGCCCGTTCCGCGGCCCGCGCGAGAACGAGGGCAACCGCGAGCATCGGCAGGAAGGCCACCGGAACGAGGGCCATCGTGGGCCGCGTCCCGAGCAGCGGGCGGACAACCGCCCCGCCCATCAGGAGCGTCGCCGCGAGAAGCCGGCGGACCCCGATAGCCCGTTTGCCGCCCTCGCCGCGCTGAAGGCGCGGCTGGAGGCGGAGAAGAAGGGCGGCTGACCCGTGACGGATCCGGCGGAGCGGCAGAGGCTCGACCGCTGGATCTGGCACGCCCGCGTGGTGCGCGCCCGCGAGGACGCCGCCGATCTCATCCGCTCGGGCCATGTGCGGCTCGACGGCGCGCGGGTGACCAGCCCCGGCCACATGGTGCGGGCGGGGCAGGTGCTCACCATCGCCCTCGACCGGCAGGTGCGGGTGCTGCGCGTCACCGCCTTTGCGGAGCGCCGGGGAGATGCTACATCCGCCCTCGCGCTTTTCGAGGAAATAACAGAAGCGTAGCGGTGTTTAGGGGCCTGCGGCTTGCAGCCGCTTGCGTGGCGCGTGCGCCTGCGCTACCCGGACCCCTCGAAAGGGATTGCCCATGACCTACGTCGTCACCGAGAACTGCATCCGCTGCAAATACATGGATTGCGTGTCCGTGTGCCCGGTGGACTGTTTCTACGAGGGCGAGAACATGCTCGTCATCCACCCCGACGAGTGCATCGATTGCGGCGTCTGCGAGCCGGAGTGCCCGGCCGAGGCCATCAAGCCCGATGCCGAGCCGGGGCTGGAGAAGTGGCTCGCGCTCAACGCCGAATACGCCAAGACCTGGCCCAACATCACCCTGAAGCGCGACGCCCCGCCCGACGCCAAGGAATGGGACGGCAAGCCCGGCAAGGAAGAGCTGTTCTCCCCGGAGCCCGGCCAGGGCGACTGAGCCGACTGCCTACGCTCCCCTAAACGGTGCGTCATGGCCGGGTTTGTCCCGGCCATCCACGTCGGGCCACTGGCGCTGTCGGTCGGATAGGCATTCCCAGACCATCCACGTGGATGACCGGGACAAGTCCGGTCAGGACGGTCTGCTCTGATGGCTGACGCCCGTCAGGGCAGCGCCTCCAGCTGGAAATACTGCGAGAGCACCAGCTTGCCGTCGGCGTCGAGATAGGCGCGGCCGAATTTCGCGGCCTGCAGCTTGTCGGTTTCCTGATAGATGGTGCCGCCCAGCGGGGGCAAGGCGTTGGGGCGGGCGCAGGGGACGTCGAGCGTCACCTTCTGATCGACGGCGTAGGCCGTGCCGCGCTCCACCACCTTCACCGTTCCCGTCACCGCGCAGGTGCCGAAGGCGCGCGGGGTGATCGTCACCGCTTCCACCGCGAGGACGATGACGCTCTTCGCGCCGTCGCGGGCGGTGGCGTAGACCTGCGGCGACATCAGCGCCAGCGCCGGTGCCGCGCCGGAGAGGAGCAGCACCGCCGCGAGGGCCACGGCGCGGCGGCTCCCGGGGCGCCTCGTCAGCGCGAGTCCCACGGGTTGCCGATGGCCCGGCCCGCGATCCATCCGCTTCTCGCCCATCTGGTCCTCCCCGCCCGTGCCGCCCCGGGGCGCACGGGCCTGTTCTTGCCTGCCGTCCGTTCTGGAGCGATTTCCGGCATTTTGCAAAGCGGCCTTTCGCAGGGGGAGGGCTGGGGCGCTCAGCCCGGCGACGCGGCGGCATCCACCGCCGCCTGATGCTCGGCGGCGAGCCGTGCATCCAGCTCCGCCACCTTGAGGGCCGCCGGTCGGCCGGTGATGCGCCGGACGTAATCGGCGATCACCGGCGTTTCCGGCACCAGCTTGAACATCACGCCCCAGCGGAAGGCGTTGCCCCAGAGGATGTCGGCCGCCGTGCAGCGGTCGCCGAGGAGATAGGGCTTTGCCCCCAGTTCCCGCGTCACCGTGTCGAGCATGGTGCCGAAGTCGCCATAGGGGCACATGGAGGCCGGACCGGCTTCGCGCTCCAGGGCGCGGTCCATGAGGGCGGGCTCGTAGCAGGCCGCGTAATAGGCGAGCCAGCGCAGATACGCCCCCCGCCCCGGCGCGCCGATGGCAGGCGCGAGACCGGCCTCGGGGAAGGCGTCGGCGAGATAGATGAAGATCGCCACCTGCTCGGTGACGAACTCGCCCCGGTGCAGGATGGCCGGCACCTTCCCCATGGGATTGACGGCGAGGTAGGCCGGCTGGCGCTGCTCGCCGGCCTTCATGTTGAGCACATGGAGGCGGTAGGGCGCGCCCAGCTCCTCCAGCAAAGTGAGCGCGCAAGTGGCGCGGGTGTTGGGGGAGAAGAACAGGGTCACGGTGTCGTCGGCGGTCATGAAATCTCCTGTGGCGGGAGGTGAGACCCATCCTCTAACCGGCCAAGGCTGACACCTTCTGTCAGGTTTGCTAGCTCTATCCACATGCGCGCCAGCCGCCTCCTCTCCATCCTCATGGTGCTCCAGGCCCGCGGCGCGGTCACCGCCCAGGCCCTCGCGGAGGAGTGCGAGGTGTCCCTTCGCACCATCTATCGCGACATCGACGCCCTGAGCGCGGCGGGCGTGCCCGTCTATGCCGAGCGCGGCGCGGGCGGCGGCTACCGGTTGCTGGAGGGCTATCGCACGCGGCTGAACGGCCTCTCCGCGCAGGAGGCGCAGGCCCTGTTCCTCTCCGGCCTCGGCGAGGCGGCCACCGCCCTGGGCCTCGGCGCCGTCCTCGCCGCGGCGCAGACCAAGGTCACCGCCGGCCTGCCCGCCAATCTGCGCAGCGCCGCCGCCCGCATGCGCGCGCGGTTCCATCTCGATGCGCCGGGCTGGTTCTACGAGGCGGAAGAGCCGCCCTTCCTCCAGACTGTCGCGGCGGCGGCGTGGGAGCAGCACCTCATCGAGATCCGCTACCAGTCGTGGCGGGCCGAGAAGCGCCGGCGCGTCGCACCGCTCGGCCTCGTGCTGAAAAGCGGTGCCTGGTACCTCGTGGGTGCGGTGGAGGCCAGCGTGCGGACGTACCGCATCAGCCGCATCCGGGAGCTGGAGGCACTCGCCGAGCGGTTCGAACCGCCGTCCGGCTTCGACCTCGCCGCGCATTGGGCCGAAAATACCCGGCGGTTGGAGCAGGAGATGTACCCGAACCGCGCCACCCTCCGCCTCTCCCCCCTTGGCCAGCGGATTCTGGAGCATGTCACCTCCACCTTCTCGCGGGCGGGGATGGTGGCGGGCGAACCGGACGCCGAGGGCTACCTGATCGTCACCCTCAGGGTCGGCTCGCTCTCGGAGGCAGCGAGCGAGCTGCTGCGCTTCGGCCCCGAGGCGGAGGTGCTGGAGCCGCCGGAGCTGCGGGCGCGCGTGAGGGAGACGGTGGAGCGGATGGGGCGGCTCTACGCGCCCTGAACGAGGCGCCCTAGGCCCGCTACCCCGGCGTGTCCGGCGGGGCGCCGCACGCAACGGCAGGTGGCTTGGGGGTGTGTCGGTAGGGCATCACTAGCCGGAAATCAAACCAACGGCAGCGGGGTACGGTGGTATCGTGACCTTGGCCGTGGTCCTGTTCCGTCGGGATCGGGCGGTATCCTCGCACGGGGGTGGCAGGGGACCATCGCCCTTCCAAGGGGCTGCCTTGGGGGGACTCAGCATGATTTCACGGTCGTCGATTGCGCTTGCCGCTTTGCTTTCATCCGTCTCGTTCGGTGCCCTGGGGACCGCCCAGGCCCATGAGTTCTCGAACTTCTACGTGTTCGGGGACAGCCTGAGCGACGCGGGAACCTATTACGTGGTCGTCGACGGCCAGCTCCAGTCGGTGCGGTTCACGGTGAACCCCGGCGACGTGTGGGACATGCGGGTGGGCCAGCATTACGGGATCGACGTCTCGCCCTATCTCGCCATCGACACGGTGAGCGGCACCAGCACGGTGGTGGGCGGCACGAATTACGCCCAGGGCGGCGCCTGCGTGGATTCGGGCTACAATATTCCCAAATGCGTCGTCTACCCGAGCAATACCTTGGGCGAGACGCAGCAGCTCGAGACCTATCTCGATTCCACCGGCGGCGTCGCCCGGCCGAACGCGCTCTATTCCATGTGGGCGGGCGCCAACGACGTTTTCACCCAGGCCATCCTGCTCAACCTCGGCGCCATCACCGAGGACAAGGCCATCGAGAACGTGGTGGCGGCCGCCAACCAGCACGTGGAAAACATCCACACGCTCTCGAAGGCCGGCGCGCGGTACATCATCGTGCCGAACCTGCCGGACATCTCCAAGGCGCCCGTCACCAGCGTGCTGCCCGAGGGCCAGTTCTTCGGCGCCGCCGTCACCGCCTACAACGCGACCCTCTACAAGGATCTGCGGCACCTCGGCGGCTCGAACATCATCTTCGTGGATGACTATGCGCTGGTGAACGAGGTGATCGCGAACCCGCACATGTACGGCTTCACCAACGTCACGGACAAGGCGTGCCAGCAGGAGTTCTCGCTCACCTGCACCGCCAACACCCTCGTGGCGCCGAATGCCCAGAATGACTACCTTTTCGCCGACATCGTGCATCCGACCCCCGCCGGTCATGCGCTCCTGGCGGAATACATCGAATCCATCATCGATGCGCCCGGCCTCATCGGCATGCTGGCGGAAAGCCCGATCTACGTGGGCCGCGGCATCTACCGCACCCTCGACACCCGCATCGGCACGGGCACGCCCAAGGGCTTCCAGCTCTATACCAACATCGATTACAGCACCTACAGCCTCGACCCGACCCGCGACCATTCAGGCTCGGACGGCAGCGCCACGGCCGGCTATGTGGGGCTTGAATACGGCTTCGGAAACGGCGTCAGCGTCGGCGCGCTTCTGAGCTACGCCAGCGGCAGCTATAGTTTCAGCGCGCTGAGCGGCGGCTACGACGCCGAGATGTTCAACGGCACGATCTACGCCAATGCCCGCTTCGGCGGCGCCTTCGCCCAGCTCTCCGGCACCGTCGGCTCCATCGACTACAATTCCATCCAGCGCCAGTTCGCGCTCGGCGCGGCGCTGCGCACCGACATGGGCAACACCAGCGGCGTCTATTACGGCGCCCGCCTCGCCACCGGCTACGACTTCACCTTCGGCCAGGCCACGGTGACGCCGCTGGCGCAGCTCACCTACCAGCAGGCGACGGTGGACGGCTATGCGGAGACCGCCGGCAATTCCAGCGCCATGTCGTTCGGCAGCCAGCTGCGCGAACTGTTCTATGTGACCCTCGGCGGGCAGGCGAGCTATGCCTTCGTGCTGTCCGGCGTCACCGTGCGGCCCAACGTGCAGGCGAGCTACAATTATGATTTCCTGAATCAGGACCGCTCCGTCACCGCCGGCCTGCTCACCGCCCCGGTCACCTTCGCCATGCCGGTCTACCAGCCGGGCCGCGCGTGGACCAACCTTGCGGCGGGTCTCACGGTGGAGGCGGCCAACGGCCTGTCGTGCAATTTCACCGTGGGGGAACAACTGGGCCAGGACCAGGTGTCCAGCGCCTATGTGAACGGCGGCATCGTCTACAAGTTCTGAGGCGAGAGCCCGATCCGGGCCATTCTCACGGGATCGGGGTGCGGTGCGCGGCGCCGTGCCCCGATGCCGTTTCAACACGGCATTTCATGGCGCGCGATTTGCCCTTATAAGGCGCCCATGCTCGACCAGACGCCCAACGCCGCCCTCGCGGACCTGCCCGATTTTGCCCGCCGGCGCACCTTCGCCATCATCTCGCATCCGGACGCCGGCAAGACCACGCTCACGGAAAAGCTTCTGCTTGCCTCCGGCGCCATCCGCATGGCCGGCCACGTGAAGGCGCGCGGCGAGCGCCGCCGCACGCGCTCGGACTGGATGGAAATCGAGCAGCAGCGCGGCATTTCCGTCACCTCCTCGGTGATGACGTTCGAGCGCGACGGCATCGTCTTCAATCTGCTCGACACGCCCGGCCACTCGGACTTCTCGGAAGACACCTACCGCACCCTCTCGGCCGTGGACGCGGCGGTGATGGTGATCGACGCCGCCAAGGGCATCGAGAGCCAGACCCGCAAATTGTTCGAGGTCTGCCGCCTGCGCGACATTCCCATCTTCACCTTCGTCAACAAGGTGGACCGGGAAAGCCTCGACCCCATCGCGCTGATGGACGAGGTGTCCTCCACCCTCGCGCTGGATCTCACCCCGCTCACCTGGCCCATCGGCATGGGCGTGGATTTCCGCGGCCTCATCGACATCGCCAACAAGCGCGCTTTGCTCGCCACCGAGCGCGGCGGCCCGCTGGTGCGCGAGGTGCCGTTCAACGAACCCGAAGACCTCATCGGCCTCGACGGGGTGGAGGAGCGCATCCTCAACGAGGCGGTGGAGAGCCTGACGCTGGCGCTGGGCGTGCTGCCGCCGTTCGATCTTTCCGCCTTCCGCGAGGGCCATCTCTCGCCGGTCTATTTCGGCTCGGCGCTGAAGGAGGCGGGCGTCGCCGAACTTCTGTTCGGCCTCGGCTCCGTCGGCCCGAGCCCGCTGCCACGCTCCGCCGCCGGCGACCGCACGGTGGAGCCGGCGGAGGACCTCGTCTCCGGCTTCGTCTTCAAGGTGCAGGCCAACATGGACCCGAACCACCGGGACCGCGTGGCCTTCGTGCGCCTGTGCTCGGGCCGCTTTAAGCGCGGCATGAAGCTGTTCAACCCGCGCGAGAAGCGCAACATGGCCATCGCCAACCCCATCTTCTTCTTCGCCCAGGAGCGCGAGACGGTGGACGAGGCCGTGGCCGGCGACATCATCGGCATCCCCAACCACGGCATGCTCCGGGTGGGCGACACCCTCTCCGAGGGCGAGAGCATCAAGTTCGAGGGCCTGCCGGACTTCGCCCCGGAAATCCTGCGCCGCGTGCTGCTCTCCGACCCCATGAAGGCCAAGCAGCTGCAAAAGGCGCTGCAGGACATGGCGGAAGAGGGCGTCGTGCAGGTGCTCAAGCCCGTCAACGATCCCGCCCCCATCGTCGGCGTGGTCGGCACCCTCCAGCTCGACGTGCTCGCCGCGCGGCTGGAGAAGGAATACGGCGTGCCCATCCGCTACGAGACCACCTCCTTCGTCACCGCCCGCTGGATCGTCGGCGAGCGGGCCGAGGTGGACCGCTTCCTCGAGCTGAACCGCTCCTCCACCGCGCGCGACCGCGACGAGGCGCCGGTCTATCTCGCCCGCAGCCAGTGGGTGCTGGACCGCGCCATCGAGGAATATCCCAAGCTGAAGTTCGTGGCCGTCAAGGAACGCGCCTGATCCCCTTTCCCGCAACGATCAGAGGGCGCGTCTCCACGCCGCCCGTCCGGAGGATGACATGACCGACGCCCGCCTGTCCGCCCTTGCCGCCACCATCGACGACGCCTTCGAGAAGCGCGCCGAGATCGGCTTTGCCACCACCGGCGCCGTGCGCGACGCGGTGAACGAGGCGCTGACCCTGCTGGACAGCGGCGCCGCCCGCGTGGCCGAGCAGAGCGCCAACGGTCAGTGGACGGTGAATCAGTGGCTCAAGAAGGCGGTGCTGCTCTCCTTCCGCCTCAACGACATGGAAGCCATCCCGGGCGGCCCCGGCGGCGCCCATTGGTGGGACAAGGTGCCCTCCAAGTTTCTGAACTGGGGCGAGGCCGAGTTCCGCGCCGCCGGCTTCCGCGCCGTGCCCGGCGCCGTGGTGCGCCGCTCCGCCTTCATCGCGCCGAACGTGGTGCTGATGCCCTCCTTCGTGAATCTGGGCGCCCATGTGGGCGAGGGCACCATGGTGGACACCTGGGCCACCGTCGGCTCCTGCGCGCAGATCGGCAAGAACGTGCACCTCTCCGGCGGCGTCGGCATCGGCGGCGTGCTGGAGCCGCTGCAGGCCGGTCCGGTCATCATCGAGGACGACTGCTTCATCGGTGCCCGCTCCGAGGTGGTGGAGGGCGTGGTGGTGCGCCGCGGCTCCGTGCTCTCCATGGGCGTGTTCATCTCCGCGTCCACCAAGATCATCGACCGGCAGACGGGCGAGATCTTCATCGGCGAGGTGCCGGCCTATTCGGTGGTGGTGCCCGGCGCGCTCCCGGGCAAGCCGCTGCCCGACGGCACCCCCGGCCCCTCGCTCTATTGCGCGGTGATCGTGAAGCGGGTGGACGAGCAGACCCGCTCCAAGACCTCCATCAACGACCTCCTGCGCGACTGAGATCGCGCTGGCCGGCGCGGGCCGCGAACGCCCTTCGCCGGAGGCGCGCGGGGACCGGCGGCACGGCGGATGCGCCTCGGATGCGACCTGTTGGCAAGGCGGAGATTCCGGCTTGCCAACCAAGGCCGAGCCGCTATATTCCGCCGCCTCGCCCGGATGCGACGCCCTCGCGGCCCGCTCCCTTCCCCGAGCCTTCTTGGAGACGACCGGCGAGACCCGGCCCCGCCCCTGCGGCGATGGCCCGGAACAGGGGCGACGGGATCGCGGGCCTTCAACCAGCCCGCTTAAACATCGTCATCCCTGCATCGACCGCCTTCGACGGTGGTCTATGAGTAAGGTTCTGCATGCGCCTCGCGCATGCGGCTGGAGAGGTGGCCGAGTGGTTGAAGGCGCACGCCTGGAACGCGTGTATACGGGAAACCGTATCGAGGGTTCGAATCCCTCTCTCTCCGCCAGTCTATCAGCCTAACATTATGATATAGAAGCGGTTTAGGCCAGACGTGGCTGGGTAACCCCATCCCTGACCCCACCTCGTGCAGTTCCTTCCCATGGAAGGCCCTGTCACTGCCCGCACCACGGGCGGCCCAAGCCTAGCCTCGGTCTGTCCTCTACCGGCTGTCCCTACCGCCCCTATTTCCTCTCTCCTTTGCCAGTTAATCCAGTTATCCAGAATCTGGAAATCATAGTGTTATCAAATAGATAAATCTGGATTGGTTCAATCCAGCAATCGGGCTGTACGCCAGATAAAAGCCCGGCCCCGCCTTACTGAGCTGAGCGACCTTCCCATCTTGGGAAATTTCCTTGATTTTCCCAAATTGGGAAGGCACCATCCCTGCCATGAGGATCATCGCCCGCAGCACCCTCGTCGCCTTCGGGGAGCGTCATCCCGAGACACGGGTGCCGCTGGAGTACTGGGAGCAGGTGGCGAAGACGGCCCGATGGGCATCCATTGCCGACGTGCTCGCCACCTTCTCCAAGGCGAAGGCCCTAAATGGGGAGCGGGTGCGGTTCGAAATCCATGGGGGCGACTATCGCCTGATCGTCGCCTTCAATTTTAGCCTTGCGATTGCGTTCGTGAAGTTCATCGGCAGCCATGCCGAGTACGAAAGGATCGACGCACTGACCGTATCGCTGTTCTGAGGAGGCCGATTTGGAGATAAACCCCATCCTCACCGAGGCCGACCATGCGGCGGCCCTTGCGGAGATCGAGCGCCTGTTCGATGCCGCACCCGGCTCGCCCGAGGCCGATCGGCTCGATATTCTCGCCACCCTCGTGGAGCGCTATGAGGATGCCCGCTGGCCTGTTCCGGAAGGCGATCCGGTGGACATCATCCGTTTTATGATGGAGCAGCGCGGCGAGGGTCAGACCGGCCTTGCCCGCCTCTTCGGCTCCGCTTCGCGCGCATCCGAAATCCTGAACCGCAAGCGGGCGCTCACCATGGAGATGGTGCGGCAGCTCAACCGCGAATGGGGTATCCCGGCAGAGCTGCTGATCCGGCCATATGAGCTGGCGGCTTGAGGGGCTTCCCACCTTGGTGTGGTGAAAGGCGCTCCCGACCATAAGTTTTAATAAGAGCACCGCGCAGGCGCGGCGATGCGCCATGCATCGCCCGTTCAGCCATGGCGGCTTCGACCGCCGCTGTGACGTTTGGAATTATCAAGAGCGACGCAGCTTGCGTCGTCGCCGTCTTGGCGCTGTAGCCGGCCCCGGAGCCGCCCCCGACATGTCTGGTTTTGACTGGTTCTGGGCTTCCCTGCCCCTAGCATTTCTTAGCCTGCGGGCGGCCTGCACATCTTGTCCGGACGCGCTTTATCGCTTCCCCAGGCGGGCTGTCCAAGGTCAACAAACCTCAACAGGGCCGGCATCCTCAAATAGCGGTCGACCCATTAGCATCTATTAGCATCCGCCCATCTCAGCCGTCGCAAGAGGGCAGGCCACCACTATGCAAAAGATCGGTCGCCCAGCACATTTCTGAGGCCACCCTGCACATCATCCATTGGCCGGCTGCGCAAAAATCGCCGGATTTACGGAAAAATCCTTGCTCGGTCGGCCCCGCTTTTCTGCAGCCGATATTGGCTGAAGAATGCCTGCCTCCACCAGTTCAGCTCAGCCCGCATCCATTGAGCTTGTTTCGCGAAGCGGTGCTCCCACCGTGTAACGCGCCTTCGAGGCATTGAATGGCGAAAGCCGCCTCTCGCGGATGTGCCGAGCGAGGATGGCCGCATTGGTTTCCGAGACGGGGATCGATGCGTCGCCGAATATCCGTTCGGCCATCGGCAAGAAGTAGCTCTCCATCATGTCGCACGCGGTGGACATAGCAGCTTCGCCGATGTTCGCTGGATCCTCCCACGACGCTTGCGGATCGGCGCACCACCAGAGATGCGTGAGCACGCAGGAAAGCCGCAGCGCATGGCCACGCGCCTTGCCAAGGGCGCTCTTCAATAGTGGAGACGCCCTGCTCTCACGAACCTTGATCGCCTGGGCGAAGCGCTCCAGCACGGCGAGGGCCGGTTCTTCCAGCGGCAGTAGAACGGGACTGTCCGGCAGCGGGGGCGCGTTCGAGCGCATGTGCAGCCGGCAACAGCGATTAACCACGCGCTCAGCGGGGCCTCGG
The DNA here is from genome assembly GCF_056314105.1 of Xanthobacter sp. DMC12. Taxonomy (NCBI): domain Bacteria; kingdom Pseudomonadati; phylum Pseudomonadota; class Alphaproteobacteria; order Hyphomicrobiales; family Xanthobacteraceae; genus Xanthobacter; species Xanthobacter sp. DMC12. The sequence goes on from NZ_JBQUYZ010000002.1 coordinate 760,783, forward strand.
TCGAAGGTTTCACTGGCGATGCGGAAACCGGCAACTGGGTCGGGCCAGCTCCAAAGAAAACGCGAAACAAAGCCGTCATCGGCGCCCTTCAGCAACTCGGCGGCTTTGTCCGGCTGAAGGGCGCCTATGATGCCGATGCTCAGATGCGGCACGCGAATGGGATCGCCGCTCTTTACGCGATCCACCGTGAAGCTGCGGCCGCCATAGGCTTCAAGGAAGAACTGGCGATCACTACCGCCGCCCCCGCTGTACCGGCCGAACGAGGCGAAAAGGCCCGCCAGTTCGTCGCGGTGAAGGATCAGGCAGGCAGGGTTCTCGGCAGACAGCGTAGCGAGGCGTTCGATTGTGCTGTCGCGGACGACGATCCGCTTCAGGAAGGGCTTCATCGGTTCCCGGAAGCCCTCAGGCAGAGCGACAGGGATGGCAGCCGCAAGCTCAGGATTGGACCGCATCGCTTCGCGAGCGGCGCTCTTGTGAGCGGCCATGATAGCGTCTGCGGCGAGCTTCTCTTCCTCGTACTCGCGCAGGCGATGCCGATAGTCTGCGTCGAGGGAGGCCTCTTCGCCGTTCACAAACGACATGACTGCTGAAGACGCTGGAGACTTCCCCGATGAAGGATCGCCGACCAGAGCTGCGAACAAGGTGGGAGGCTCTTCCCAACCCGCGCCAGCGAGCGGGCGACGGCGATTACCAAGGAGACCCCCGACCAACGCCAAGAGCGAGACGGACACGTAGTCGATCGGCGCGCACGTCGCACGGGCTTGAGCTTCAGCCCAGCGTGCGAGATGCGGGCCCAGCCATTCAGGATGAAATGTCGGAGGCGTGCGGCGGCCTTCTCGCAAAAGAGAAAGGTCGGGCACTTCCCACGTGGCGGCCATGCTTTCCGGCTCGATCACCTCGCCCGTCGCCGCGTCGTGGATGGTGCCATCGGACGACGCCGCCAGTTCGCGGTTCAGCTCCACGGCCGCCGCCGCGATCTCCTCGTCGCGCTGGAACTCCTCCGGCACCTGCCGAGGCTGCCCCATGCCGCCCTTGCGTGCCGACGCGATCGTCCGCAGCACCGATCGGCGGCCGTCATCCTTGACCAGCCCGCATGCTTCGGCCGCCTGCACCAGCGCGCCATGGGCGACATCCTCGGCCACCCACCCCGCCGCGACGAGCTGGAAGACGGCGAAGGCGGACGTGTTGAGCTGATTGTTCCGGCCGCCAGTGCCGCACTGTTCGAGTGCCTTGATCTCGGCATCGAACGCGCTCTCCACCCAAGCGCGCAGACGAGGATGCCCATGTCGAGCGTCCGCGCGGCACCCGGCCGGCAATCAGGTGCGGACGCGTCCGGAACCGTTGCAGGAACTGGAACAGAGGGTGGCCGGCTTGGTGCCTCCTCCTCGCGCTTTCCGGTGAGGATGGCGTGCAGCCAGTCGGGCAGCTCTGGCGCATGCAGGATGTCGAGCGGGTCGCCATCCGGGAAGGCATAGATGCCATCGTCCCGCGTCGCGTCCGGCGCGATCACGTAGCAGCCATCTCCGCGCACATCGATCGGGCATTCACTCCTGGGCGGCAGCGAGCCCCGGCCGTTGCCCAGCTTCTCGCCCGGCCGCTGCTTGAAATAGAAGTGGCGCCCGCCCGATGGCGTGTCCACCATCGGGCACTCAGGCACGCCACCATGCGCCTCCGCGATGCGCTCGAAGGCGGCGATGCCATCGGCGCCGTCAGCGTCCATGACGATCAGGCCAACCGCGCCCAGATGTATGCCGGGCATGGCGTCGGGATGGGCCGCCCACCACCGCTGTACCCGGTCGGTCTGGCCGGGCCGGGCCGACTTCCATGGCGTGCCATGGATCGGTTGCTTGGTGTCGTCGCACAGGAAGATCGCGAGCGAAGGCGCCAGCGCCAAGGCGAGCTTGGAGTTGGTTTGGATCGTGGCCGGATCGAAAGGTGGGTGGCGAACGCAGCCCATCATGCCACCACGCACTGATGCCGATGGAAGCGGAGGCGCGAGCGCTCGCGCCGCCTCTTCGCCGCGACGGTGCGGGCCGCCTTCTCGAATTGCGCCGCGATCTGATCGAGTTCAGGCTTGCGGGGACGTGCCCATCGCAGCATCTGCTCGACGCTGATGCGCGCGGCCGAGGACAACGAATTCCTCACACCAGCGCTCGTTCCAAAAGTTGAATGCCGACAGGTGCCTGAAGCCGGGCAGCACATAGTTCCGGCTGGCGAACACGCCTAGAATTTGCGCGGTTCGTTCATCGTCCACAACGCCAACGTCCCGATGAACAAGGAGTGGCGTTTTGGTGTGAAGAAAGCCGCCCGGATACCTGAGGGAGGGGGCCCGTCAGTGGACCGTCCATGTCTCGAACCCGATGTCGTGCAAAAGGCAAAGGCGACGGACATGTTCACCGCTATCGCGGGTACCGACATCAATTAAATGTAGATCATCTGGATCAATCTTGGCGATAAAAGCTTTCTGATCCGGATTATAGGTGAAAAAATTATATGAAATTAGTATGGACGGCTTGCAATGTGTCGTGTTTTCGACGATACGGATCATATTGACATCCCTCGAGTGCTCAGAAGGCTAGCCGTTGGCGCGGCTAGCCTTCTTCCGTTTCAGTCATGCTTCGCCCGCAAGGAACCGTTTCACCTCGCTCTCTTTGAAGCGAACATTCCTGCCGAGATAGACAGGTTTGAAACCCGCGCGGCGGACGAGCGACTCAGCGCCCGTGCGGCTCTTGAGCCCGGCAAGTGCCATTAGATCGCGTATTGTCAGGAGCCGCTCGCCGTCCCAGCCCGCAGGCGGATGACGAAGCGACTTATCTTCAACGTGATGAAGGGCGGACATAGTGCGCTCCACTGGAAGGAGCCGACCATCGTGCGATTATGGCTCCTGATTGACAGGAACTGCACGAATTGCGCGCGATAGCGCTTTGAGGCAGGACGTGCAGATATGTGAGGGGTCGGTCTTCAGTACGTCCTGCGCATAGCCCCGAGCTGAGTTGGTTGTATGCTGATTTGAGACTAGGGGCAAGGCGCTTGGTTACTGTTTTTCATGCCTGGAAGCGTTTCGCGATATTCGCAAATGACTGTATCCGACGGCCGAAACACATTTTAAACTGGCTGAAACATGCGTTGTGCGCTGACGCACACTGCCGACCGAGAATGCTGGATTTCGGGGCAGGTGCGAAAACTCGCAGAAAGGTTGGGTTGTGCGAAAATGCGCGTCCCCGCAGCGCCCCGGGCGGATTTCCAAACTTGCTTTGAAATTCGCCGCCGTCACGCCCATGCCCCCTCAAGCCGCCACGGTGTCGAGGAGGATGCTGGCGAGAAGCCGCGTCTCGGAAGGCGCTTCCTCATCCTTCGCCATTTCGCCAATCCACGTCGGCAGCTCGCTCCCCCCGAGAAACGAACGCAGCGCTCCCAGCTTCAAGGCCACATCCTCCTGCCGCGTGGCGCAGATCATGGCGATCTCGCCCGCCACCGCGTCCGCTTTCCCCAGGAGTGCAAACTTGCTTTTTTCTAACCGCCGCAGCTCGGCGGATGTGGCGCACTCAGCCTGTCCAGCCTTCCACGAATACAACGCAGGAATGAGGTCTTTCCGCCCGATTCAGAACAACACCATGTCGAGACGATAGGCGAGCTGCCAATATCCCTCATCGGACAGCGTAAACGGCCGGGAGCCGTTAATGTTGAGTACGATAAGCTCGGGATGGGGAGCCGGTGCACTCATGCGGAGCGTCAGCATTTCGGCGTCGATGGCCGCATCCATTGCTTGGATGAAGGTCGTGATCGTCTTGAGAGAGGAGACGAGATCAGGGAGAGCGGTGGCAGGCATGGCTTTTCCTTCAGTTGAATGCTGGATGGGAGAGATCAGGCGATGCGGGAAAGGCGAAGCGCTTCGTCGGCAGCGCGCACCTTCGCGAGGGCAGCGGCAACGCCACCCCAAGGCACGAACGCGGCACGCACGCGCTCAGCGAGGACGGCATCTTCAGTGGTGAAGGTGAGCCTGTCCGCAGAACCGATCAGGCGGCGAAGGAGTGCCCCAAGCTCGCCACGGCCACCGAGGCGGCTATGCAATGGGCTTTCGAAAACGGGTGGAACCTGTTCACCGCCGCCATCTCCCTCGCCGGGCTGTGGATTGCATGGCTGAAGCCGTAGCATCCCTACATGTTTTGGATTGCACGAGTGCGCCTAGGCGCGCTTTGCGTGCATGCCTAAGGTCAAGCCCATCTTGGGCAGATCGAGGCAGATATGCACCCCGCCGCACTGACATTGGCCGCGCTTGTCCTGGCTGGCTGCCAGACCGTCGCCGACCTCATTCCGAGAAATTGGCAGAACGGCTCGCTCACCACCGAGGCAGAGCGGGAGCCGCAGTCGTCATCGACAAAAGCCGGTGCAAACAGGTTTCTGTCGGAGCGCGCCGATGCCCAGCGCCTCGATCAGCGCCGAGCTGGCAAGATACATGGCCTCTGGGACAGCGACATCCTCAAGGGGGGAGAGAACGGACGATCGGGGCACGGTCACATCAATGCGAAGCGGAAGCAGCCCGTTTTCCAGGGCATGGCGGACGGAATGGCCATCCGCCAGTCCATTGAGGCGAGCGCAGCGCGGTCGAAAATCTATCGCGGCTGCAGGTATCACCTCGGGGTGGACGGAGGGTTGATTGACCGACAACACTTGGCGGATGCTTTTGGTGGACAAGCGCGATATCGGCAATTGACTTTGGATCTTCGCCATGCGCCCATGCTTATGCACTGCCAAATATGACATGCCCTTATAGGGCCAAATTAGGCATGCGGTGCTTTCCTTCAATCTGCACGATTAGGAGAGCGTCATGAGTGCGCTTAGGTTGGAAGAGCTTCTAGACTTCGAAGGTGCTGCCGCTTGGCGGTTCATGAAGGCAGAGCAATTCCCGAATGATCTGAGAAACGCCGAGGCTGCGGAGCACCTCGGTAAACTTGCGGAGAGCTTACCGAGCCTGAATGGCAGTAGCCTGCATAAGAGGATTTCTTGCGTAGTCGAAAAGCTCGATGAACAAGACCCATTCCGGATGCATGAAGAAGCCGGTCAGATGCTTAGGTCTGTCGGCTTCTCCTGGCTGCCTGAGACGGTGGAAGAAGCTCTAAACCAGGTTGCCGAAAAGCTCGAAAGCCTCGTCCAATAATCCGATCTTTCAGTGAGCGCGCGGCCCGGTGTTGATCGCCGGGCCGCCTGCTTTTCCACGTGGAAGCTGCCGTTTGGTGGTTCGGCACCATATTCCCTTTTGCGTCCCCGCTACCCCTCAAGTATCCCGTCGCCAGCATCCACCCGAAAGCCATGCCGGTGATCCTGACGGAGCCGCAAGAAATCGATGTCTGGATGCGTGCTCCGTGGCAATAGGCGAACGTGCTCCAGCGTCCGCTCCGGGCGCCCTCTCGGAGTCGCCCGCTTTGCGCCCCATCTCGGTCGTAGAAATCGGATTACCGATTTCCTGAGAGCAGACGGTGCATTTTGCCGCTCGAGAGGTCCTGGTTGCGCCCGGAGCGGAAGTTGGCATCCGGCCAGCGAGCGGACGTTCACGCCCTCGGTTGTGAGGCGCGCCATTCGCGTGAGGATCCTCGAGCTTTAGGGCCTCCCTTCGTCCGGGACTGGAGTCGACTTCGGAATCTGCGAGGCCGGAGCGTGGACGAAGTACCGTTTGATCAGCTGGCGTAGGCCCATCTGCATATCGATGCGCAGTATAGAGGGGGCCGCCCCGGCAATGCCGGTGATGACCCGCTGCCGCGCCTGCTGCGAGTGGACTGCCAGTGCGGATTTCGAAAGCGGGGGCGCAGCGGGAATTCTACAATGGTGCTAGGATTTTTTCTCAAATGATAATTAGTTTACGGCGCTGCGGACGATAATGGCTTATTTTCTTTAATTGCCAGTTTGACTGAGAATAGAAATTTGACTAGGGGGAAAACGGATTGGCAGAATTCTCTCTCTACGGACGCATGCTCGAATACGGCACCCTCGCGGAAGCGCCGGGCGATATTCCTGACGCGCGCTTCGCCTTGCCCTCGACAATCCACTGGATGCGTGGCCTCGCCATTCTCGCGGAGGCGGCCGATGCGGGCTTTTTGTCGGCGCGGGCGTTTTATGCGTCTGTACCACGGCGAGAGATGGCAGACCGTGAGATCAACACGGTCTGCGAGCAGATGCTATTCGCCCTGCACCAACTTGCCGCCCTGGCGGCGCTTGAAGTCGTGCCCAACAAGGCGGATGTCGCGCGCATCGGGATCGTTACCTGGTACTATGGGATTTACGGTGCTGCTTCCGCCATGATCGCTGCCGGCGACGGATCCTTTCCCGAAACCCACGCCGCAACCGCGCAACAATGGGACCGCCAGTTTGCGGTCAACCGCCTCGTCGTCGCGCCTTTCGCCGACCGGCTATCGAATCTGACCGATGTCGATTTCAAAAAGCAACTCGAGGGTCCGCGGGGTTGCGGCAAGCACTCACTGACAGTCAAGCCCGCTTCGGAGGAACAGGCGTGGGGCTGCATCGCCGAGTATCTCGCCGGGACTGCCGACTGGGAGCAATGGAACATTCGGGAGCGCGTACGCGCAAGCCGTGAGTTCAGGGATCTGGGCGCCGACAGTTTTCGCACGGCCGCCGCCCGTGGCCTGCGCGACGGGGCATATGCCAAGCGCAGCATCGCCTTTCTGCATCAGGCCTCGCGCTATCGCGGAAAGGCCAATTATCGCGACGCCATCTATCTCGGCTACGGCAAGCCTGTGCCCCGCTTGCTCGACGGGTTCATCGTCGATCTCGCCAGTGTTCTCCGGGCGTTTTCAGGCATGGCGGCGGCCTATTGCGCCGCGCGGCTCGGCCGCCAGATCTGGTCTGATTTCATCGCTGACCTCGAGGCGAAACGAGCCCTTTCGCTTTCGCCGTCATCGATTTGGGCGATATAAGGCGGCTCACGCATGAAAAAGGAGTTTGAGGATCTCACTCGGCGGATCGATGCGATCAGCGCCGAGATTGAACCGCTCCTGCCGAAGCTCGCTGCAGCCAGGCATGCCCATTTCTCCAATCCGACCAAGCAGAACGAAGCCGACCTTGATGCGATTCAGGCAGAGGTGCTCGCTCTGCACGAGGAGAGCTCCCGCCTCGTGGCGGAGCTACCTGCTGCGAGCGGTCTGCCGCTTGAGATGTTCGAGCATGCGATGACAGCTGAGGCTGTTCCGGGCGCTCGCCCCGATCATCTGCCCCGGCAGAATCTGACGGTGGATCAGATCGAGACCACAGCCGACATCGATGCCCTGCTTCCCGATGCGCTTGACCGCATGGAGAGCCTTCTGCCCAAGGGATGGCTCGGCGATCAACCGAGAGACGCAGGCCGGCTCGGCTCGCTTCTGGACTCGGAGGCCTTCCTGTCGCTGACAAAGGGAACCCGACTTGACGGCGCGAACTCTGCCCTGCACCGGCTTCGGCAGGCGATCTTCGTGGGCCGGGACTACCACGAGGGCCACAATCTTTATGATCACTTCGCCGGCGCGGCTCTCATCCCGGCGATGGTCAGGCTCGCAACGCAGGGCTATCACATCGGTCAAGTCGGGGGCGAAAGGGAGGAGCGGCTCCGGCATCTCTGGCATGGGCCGAGTTCGCAGGTCGACGCCACTATATTCGAGTTGCTGACCGCTGCTGCGTGCGTCGAGATGGGGCGCAGCGTCGAATTTTTCACGGCAACGGACAAGAAGTCGCCCGACATCCGCTGCCACGATCCGTTCCCGCTCGTGATCGAGTGCAAGAGGCAAGAGACGGTCTCGCAATACGAAGCTTTGGAAGAGGCGCGCATGCGGGCGTTGTTCGCGGTGCTGCGTGCCGAGGCCAGCAAGCGAGGTCTTTGCGCAGCGTTCAGGCTGACATTTTCGGTTGAAGCATCGCTGATCGCCATCGGCGACGTTGCCGCCAAGCTCGTCAGCCAGCGCCTCGCACCACACCCCGAACGACCCTTGCGCTACGATTGGGGCACGATTGCCCTTGTGCCCATGCCCTTGTCGGTGGACCTTCCGTCCAACACGCGGCTCTACAGCCCGAACATGCTCCAAAATCTGTTCGACTGGTCAGCGGACCTGCCGGACTGGGACGGCATCTGCTGCTCGGTCGACATGGGCGGAGAGGCGAGTACCGACAGGGTGCGCTCGCCGATCGCGATGATGTGGCGCAACGACTCGCCCGAGGCCCTAAAGAAGCGAACCTGGGCGCCGTCGAATCTGTTCGGCGCGGCCAGCTTCCAGGTGCCGGCGGGAGAATTCGGCATCGTCTATGTGAATTATGTCGAAGGTGCACGCGCCGAAATCGCTGACATGCGCGTGAAAGCATTCAGCGATCGCCTGCACGAATTCAAGCACTCAGCAAAGGTCCGAATTCCGATTGCGGTTCTCAGCCGACTCTATCCAAGGCCGCTCAACGAAGGACAGCCTGACCTCATCGAGAGCAGCGTTCGGTATGTGAGCGGCCTCTACGGCGATGCTTTTCTCTTCGAGTCTTTCCCCACAACAATATTCACGCTGGAAGGTTCGTAGGATTCGACGACATCGTATCTAGCCTGTCCGCCTTACTTCACTCCCGAGCTGACATTCGGCTTTCTGCCCCCGAATGGCCGCGAAGGGTCACTTTTCGCGCTACGCGTGTAGAAGGCGCCAACGGCCGTAGCGGGATGTAAAGCGGACTGGCGGCTTCAGGGCAGCTATGCGGGGATCGTCGCCGACCTCAGACTGTGGAGATGGCAAAAGCGCGGCTGGCCCCGCAATGACAGCACAGTTGAAAGACGGCTGGCCGAAACCGCCGGATTCGGTTCACGACAGCCCGACCCGCCCCTTTGAGCGGGATGCCGCCATTATCTTGCTGCCGCGACGGGCACAGCTATGGTGATGCGATGCCGCTCGATCATTTCATTCCCCAGGTGCATCTGCGAAACTTGTACTCGACCGATGACAAGGGCCGCCTGGGGACGGAAAATGTGTGCCGAAGGCCGGACGCAAGCACGAACCTCTACCTTCATGAGCCTCGGGCGATCGAAGAATTCCTGGAGCGCATCGAACCGAACTACAATGCCGCGCTCGATGCCGTGCGCAACCGCGCGATCGAGGTCGAGCATGTCTATGTGATCGCCGGCTTCGTCGCCTACACCTTCAGCGCCCGAACCGGAGGATCAGACGGAATGAGGCTGATCGCCCCGCTCACGCAAAGAGCGTGCTTTGTGACGCTTCCGGGGACGGAGAAGGAGAAGCGGATCGTGCCCCACGGGATCAAAGCTGATCACGACCTCGCCCGTCGAATCTCTCTCATCCTGACCCAAGCCGCCGTCGAGGAGTTTCTCTCGGCTCCCGATTTTGTGCCCTTTGACGGTGAGGGCGGGTCCCTCGGCGACCTCCTCGAAGACCTTGCCAAGCGCGCCCGCGAGCAGGATAGGGATCACACCCATTCCGGATCTTCAAATTGACCCTTGATTCAAAGCTGATCGCCAAGCAGCAGCGGCTCAAACAGATCCTCCAGGACGAGATCAAGGACGGCGAGTTCGAGCGCTTGGTCGCGTCGCTCGTGAGCCGGATGCTCGATGTCGGCATCGCGATGGCCAAGCACGGCTTCCAGTTCGGTGGCGATGCCGGCCCCAGTGGCCGCGAAGGCCGGCGCTTCCGTATCGAAACCAAGCGCTACGCCGACACCACGTCCCTTAGCCATCGCGAACTCCTGGGCGAAGTGGATCACGCGCTGCGACGGGATGCGGCGCTCGAAGGCTGGTTCCTCGCCGCCACGCGGCGCGTCTCTGAGCAATTGGAGACGGACCTCCTTCTCCACGGCGAAACCCACGGCGTCCCCATCATCTTCATCGATTGCAAGGACGACGACGACGTCTGGTCCCTGACCGCGCTCTGTACCGTCGACCCTGCCATCCTCGACAAATTGGTGTCCAAAGAAGCGGGCGACATCGCCCGGGATTTCGTCACCGTGGCCAGCGGCCAGTTGCAGCGTCTCCGCCGCGAATGTGAGGCGTGGCAACTTGGCTTCGAGACGCTGCGAAAAGTGGGGGGCGTTGAACAATTGGCTTGATGCCATCTCCGGACTCGACGAACGGGCCGAGATTCTGCGCGCATCCGTCTCTATCATGGTCGCGCGCGATGGCCCCCTGCCGGAGTACGCCAAGGCCATCCTGCTCGCCTGGCTGCAGAGCCAGAACATTCCAGATACCCACCTCGCCGATCTCATCGGCCTCGCGAGACCATTGGCGGAACACCTCCTCGGCGCGATCGAGATTTTATCGGATCCCTGAAAGCAGACGTTTCCGCCCACCACTATGGAGGTCATGGTTGCGCCAGAAGCGGGCACTGGCTGCGCCTCCCAATCCCGACATTCACCTGAAATCAGAACGTCGCCTTTCCGATCGAGGCACCTTAGCCACATGCAACGTCTGGCCGGTGATGAAGGCCGTATCGTCTGACAACATGAACGCGACAGCGGGGCGGTTTCCTGCCGTACTCCGAACGACCCGTGGGCACGCCGGACAGGTAGCGCGCTTCGCCCGCGCTGTCCGGCGCGTTGTTGGCGGGAAACAATTCGGTCGCCGTCAGCCTGGGAGCGCATCCTTCAAGATGCAGTCGTCTCAGTGAGACTAGGCAAGGGCTGCGACAGCTTCGGCCTGGTAGGACCCATCCTCGTCACCAAGAACGATGTGCCTGATCCCTAGGACCTGGACATGCGCCTCGACGTGAACGGCCTGCACATGCAGAGCGACAACACGCTGACCACGATGTTCGGCGTCCGGGAGATTGTCGCCTGTTGCAGCCGCTACCTGCCCCTCCTGCCCGGCAACATCGTCGCCACTCGCAAGCCACCGGGCTTGGCATGGGCATGAAGAGCGATCCCGTTTGGCTACGGTCGGGGACGTGGTTGAGCTGGAGATTGCGGGGCTCGGCTGCCAGCGCCAGCAGGCGGTCGCCGCGCGCTAAGGCTCAGTCCCTCAGGCGACGGGGGCTGGGGTCAGCCGTTGATGATGATGCGGCGGGTGAATTCTACCGCATAATCCGTCATCGCGTCGCAGGCGGCAGCCGCGCCTGCCTCGTCGCCTCGGCCGATGGCGAGGGCGAGGTCTGCGTGCACGCGGGCGACCTCGGTCAGGTCGCCGAAGCGCTCGCGGTGAACATAGAAGAAGCGACGCGAAAGCGCGTGCAGCGGCGACAGCGCTCGCGCTGCATAGGGGTTGCGCGCGCAGGCGCAGGTGAACTTCTTAAGCGCGAAATGAACCCTGAGGTAGCGGATGGGGTCGCGCGCTTCGCCGATATCGTGGAGTTCACGCGCGCCGGCCACGTGCGCCTCGCGCTCCTCCGCCGTGGCGCGCCGCGCCGCGGCGACGGAGACGAGGCGCTCCAGTTCGCGGCGCGCTTCCAGCACCAGCAACTGATTGCCTACCTCCACCTCGGTGATTTTGATGCCGTGCCGCCGCAGGAGCACAACGAGATGGTCGGCCGCAAGGCGCTGCAATGCCTCCCGCACCGGAGTGCGGCCGATTCCCGTGCGCTCGCTGAGGCCGGCTTCGGACCACAGGCTGCCCGGTGGCAGGGTGGCGGTCACGATCAGTTCCTCCAGCGCCTCGTAAGCCTGATCGCCGAGCCGCAGCTCGGCATTGGCGGAGCCCCTGGAAATGGCAGTCTGAAGAGGAAGATCGCTCACACGCACACAGTGGACGGAGGGAAAACTTGTCGAAGTGTATGCCAGTCGGTCGCTGCACTGCAACGCCGCATAATGTCTTCCGGTGGGGCGCCCTCAATCGAGGCGCGCGCCGTCCCGGTTGAGCAACGCGCGCAGGTCGGCACCGTCGATGTCCCGGGGGGCGATGCCCTCCAGTGCGGCAAGGGCGGCGGCATGGCCGATGGCGTGGCCATAGCTGAAGCACTGGGCCGTCACGCGGGCGGAGGCGACCGCTTCGTGCTCCGCCGAGAGGCACCGCCCCGCGGTCAGCAGCCCTTCGCCGCGCTCGGGCACGAAGCAGCCGTAGGGTATCTCGTAGACATCATCCAGCAGCCACTCCACCCGGGGCTTGGCGCCAGAATGCAGCTCGATGGGCCAGGGCGAGCGGGCGATCCCGTCGCGGAATTTCGCCCCCGCCAGGATGTCGGCATTGCGCAGGGTGGTGATGCCCTTCGCTTGGCGCGTCTGGCGCACGCCCACCTGGACGCCTGTGTCATTGACGAAGCTGGCCTCGCAGCCGGCGAGGTGGTCGCGGAAGAAGCGCGCATATTCGCGCACCTGACGCCGCCCCTCGATCTCAGCCTCGCTGAAGTCACGCGCGAACAGGGGATTGAGCTCCCGGCCGTCGGCGCCGATCACCCGCGTGCAGTTGCACAGCAGCTCGCCAGGCCGGGTGGTGGGAAACAGCCAGATCTTCGCCCGCGGCAGGTCATAGCCGTTGCCGGCGCCTTTCTCGCGGATCAGGGCCGAGACCTCCTCGCCCATGATGGTGTCCTCGCCATAGGCCGCGAGGAAGCGCGCGGTGTCGACGCCCATGAGGCGGAAAATCATGGTGGGGTTCTGCACCCGGCCATCCTGCCCGACGAAGGAGGGAAAGCCGGCCATGGCCACCACGTCGGCGTCGCCGCTGGCATCCACCGTTACCTTGGCGCGGATGGTGGCAGGGCCCTCCTTGGTATAGGCGGTAACCCCCTCGATGCGTTCGCCGCCGTCCACCAGGGCACCCACTACGGTGGTGTGGTAGACCACCTGCACCCCCGCTTCCATCAGCAGCGCATCGGCCGCCTCCCGCCAGACGAGGGGATCATGCACGCGGGTGAAGGTCTTGCCGTAGCGCACCGGCTCGGCGAGGCCTCCGCGATACTCCATCGCCGCGACGAACTCGTCGAGGAAGCCTTGGACCATCTGGAGCGGCGGCGCGGCGCGATTGTCGGTGGCCGCATACATGCCGCACAGGGTGCCGGAAAGTCCGGCCACCGCCCCGCCACCGCAGAAGCCGTAGCGCTCCAGCACCACCACCTTGGCGCCCTGCCGTGCGGCCACGACGGCGGCAGCCAGGCCGGATGCGCCGCCGCCAACGACTAGAACATCCGCATCAAGGGCAAGCTGTGCCCGCCGGTCCAGGGATTGTGTCACCGTTCAAGTTCCTTCAGTGAGCCGGATTGCAACCACCACTCGCCAGGGGGCGAAACGCCTCTGCGGCAGGGACGGTTCGCAGGAGCTTGTAGAGATCATAGGTGCCCTTGCTCTCGCCGGGCGCCTTCACCTCGAATAGATAGAGATCGTGGATCTTGCGCCCATCGGCGCGAATCTCGCCCACGCCGAACAGCGGGTCGTCGGTCTTTGTCGCCTTCATCTTGTCCACCACGGCCTTGCCGTCGTCGGTGCCTGCGGAGGCGCGGGCCTTGAGATAGTGCAGCACGGCGCCGTAGACGCCCGCATGGACCATGTTGGGATAGACGCCGTTGTTGCGGGCAGCGAAGCGCCTGCCGAAATCGCGGGTGCCATCGTTGAGGTCCCAGTAGAACGCTTCGGTGAGCACCAGCCCCTGTGCTGCCTTGAGGCCGAGCGCATGGATGTCGCTTAGGGTGATGAGCATGCTCGCCAGCTTCTGGCCGCCCTGCACGAGGCCAAATTCGGCCGCCTGCTTGACGCCGTTGATGGTGTCCGCGCCGGCATTGCCGAAGGCCACAACCTCCGCCTTGGAGGCCTGGGCCTGCACCAGGAAGGACGAGAAATCGGACGTGCCCACCGGATGGCGGACTTTGCCGAGAATCTTCCCGCCGGCGGCCGTCAGCGAATCGCTCGCGTCCCGCTCCAGGGCGTAGCCGAAGGAATAGTCGACGGTGATGAAGAACCAGGTGTCGTAGCCGGCCTTGGTCAGCGCGTCGCCGGTGGAATTGGCGAGCGCCCAGGTATCGTAGGTCCAGTGTACGGTGTTGGGTGAGCAGTTCTTGCCGGTGATGTCCGAGGTGCCGGCTCCGGAGACGAGCAGCACTTTGTTCTTTTCGCGGGCGATCTCCGCGACCGCCAGCGCCACCGAGGAGGTGGGTACGTCGGCGATGGCCTCGACGCCGTCCTGATCGAACCAGCGCCGCGCGATGGAGGAGCCCACGTCCGCCTTGTTCTGGTGGTCGGCCGCGACGATCTCCACCGGCGCGCCGCCGACCTTGCCGCCGAAATCCTCGGCCGCCATGCGTGCTGCGAGCACGGAGCCTGGGCCGCCGAAATCGGAATAGATGCCGCTCATGTCGGTCAGTACGCCGATCTTCACGGGCTTGTCCGCCGCCTGCGCAGCACCGCCCAGCCCACTTAGGGTGGTGGCGGCGAGCGCAAGGACTAACCGTCTTATTGTCATTTTTCCCTCCCGGTCGTTCTTGTGGCTCGGCGGACCTTCGCCGTCATCAGGGGGCGAACAAGGCTTCCTCCATCATCGGCAGGGGCTCCGAGATGCGGTGGGGGGCAAAGTCCATCTGCTCGAGAATGTCCCGCCGAACGTCGATGCCCTTGGCGACCTCGACCAGCGCAAGCCCCTCCGCCTCCACCTGGAAGACGGCGCGCTCGGTAAGGAGCTTGGCAGTTTGCCCGCGCTCGATCACGCCAGTGCGCACGGGGTAGGTGACATGGTCGGCGCTCGCGACCAGCTTCCGCACCGATCCCTCCCGCACGACGGACAGGCCGCCATCGGCGATGGCGCAGTTCAGGCCGCCGGTCGTGAAGGTGCCGGTGAACACCAGGTCCCGCGCATTATGCGCAATGTCGATGAAGCCGCCGGCGCCCGGATTGCTCGCGCCGAACCAGCTGACATTCACATTGCATGCCGCGTCGAACTGGGCGAAGGCGAGCGCGGCAAATGGGCAGTTTCCACCGTCAATGAAATCGAACTGCTGCAAGCCATCGAGCAGCGCTTCCGGCCCCATGTTGGCCGAGAACTGCCAGCCGCTCATCACCACGCCGCCGAACGGGCCGTGCTCGGTGGTGAACTGGTAGTTGTCGATCGCGCCGTTATCGAACAGGCCGTCCTCTGCCATCACCAGTGGCGCATCGGAGGAGGCGCCGAAGCCGAAGATGCTGGTCAGCCCAGGCTTAACCTCCCGCGCCGCCCGGCGGGCGATCACCTTGTCCGCCCCCAGGGGCAGGCGCGGGAGAACGTCGGGGGTGGCCCGGCGCCCGCCGAGATAAATGGGATCGAAGCGGTTGTCGGTACCGGACATCTGGTCCGGTACCACCACGTAATGGTCCACCAGCACGCCGGGAACGCGGCAGTCCTGCGCCAGCCGCGTGTGGCGCTCCACCTCCCGCCGCACCTGCGCTACCACGATGCCGCCGCAGGCCTTGGTGGCCAGCGCCAGCGCGGTATTGGACGACATGAGCGCCTCGTCCTCGTAGGAGAGGTTGCCGAACGCGTCGGCCGAGGAGGCGCGGATGAAGGCGACGTTGAGGGGGAAGGTCGGGTAGAAGAGATATTCCTTGTCGCGGAACTCGATCAGCTCGATCAGATCGTCGGTGCAGCGGCTGGTGAACTTGCCGCCTCCGAGCCGCGGGTCGGCGTAGGTGCCAAGGCCGATCTGCGTCATATATCCGGGGCTGCGGCGCGCCACCTCCCGCAGCCAGTGCATGCTGGCGCCTATGGGCCAGCTGTAGGCCTCGATGCGGTTCTCGCGGATCAGCCGCATCAGCTCCGGCCGCGTGCGCTTCACCGGGTGGAGCGGGTTCACGTAGGAGCCGGAGACGATCCGCTTCATCAGGCCTTCGACGGCGACGTGATCCATGCCGCGGATGTCGATGGAATCGCCGGTCCCGCAAGGGAAATAGAAGGTCAAGTCGCGCGGCGCACCCTCAGCGCCGAAGCGGTCGGCGACGGCCTTGAGCAAAGCGTCGGGGGTGATCCAGCCGATGACGCCGACGCTTGCGACGGTGTCGCCGGTGCGGATCAGCTCGGCGGCATCCTCGGCGGTGATGCGCTTGCTCATGACTTCACTCCGAAGCGCGCGAGGGTCGCCTTGGCAACAGGATGGGCGCAATTGCCGGCGAACAGGCGGTTGGCCCAGGCGTCCGCGGCCTCGCCGGCGCCCGCTGCCATGGGCGCGAAGAACTGCTTGGTCGCGGCGACGGCGGGGTGCGGCAGCGCGGCAAGGCGGCCGGCATGGCCGAGCGCCGCCTCGAGGACGCTTTCGCCCTCCGCAGCCAGATAGTCGGCGATGCCGAGGCGATGGGCCTCGCGCCCGTCGAACGCTTCCGCACCCCAGGTGAGACGCCGCGCGGCGACCGGCCCCACGCGGGCGACGATGGTCTGCAGGCCCCACGGCGGAATCCAGCCGATGGTGACCTCGGGCAGATGCCAGCGCGCGGCGGCACTACTGACGACGACATCACACGAGATGGCGAGAACGAAGCCGCCGCCGAGCGCGAACCCGTCAACGGCTGCGACCACCGGCGTGCTCATGAGGGCGATGGAACGCGCCACCGCGGCGGTATGGGCCTCGTGCGCCATCATGCCGGCAAGGTCGGTACCGGCAAGCTCCTTCAGGTCGCTGCCGGCGCAGAAGCCGGGCGCCGTACCGGTCAGCACGATAGCGTGGACGCTGGCGTCGGCATCGAGCCGTGCAAGGGCCTCAGCGAGATCGGAAATCACCTCGGCGCCGATGGCGTTGCGCCGCTTCGGCCGGTCCAGGGTCAGCACCGCGACCGCCTCGACTTGTTTCACATCCAGTTCCGACATGCCGTCCTCTTGCGCCTTGCCACGTGAATATATTTGTACCATGGTACAAGTGCGCAGCCGATGTCAATGAGGGGTGAATGCCCCCGCGCAAGGGAGGATGAGGCATGAAGGTGGGTGGGTTTCTAGCCGCGGCCGCGGCGGCAAGCGTGATCATGATGGCGACGGGCGCGGCGGGCCAGGACAAGCCGAGCCAGGACAAGCCGATCACAGTCAAGATCGGCGTCCTTACCGATCTGTCCAGTCTCTATGCCGACACCAACGGCTCCGGCGCCGTGGATGCCACGCGCATGGCCGCCGAGGACTATCTTGCCGCAGGCGGCAAGATCCGGGCGGAGGTGGTCTCCGCCGACCACCAGAACAAGGCGGATGTGGGCTCCTCCATCGCCCGACAGTGGTTCGATCAGGACGGGGTGGACGCCATCGTCGACGTGCCCAACTCGGCGGTAGGGCTCGCTGTCACCGAGATCGCACGGCAGAAGAACAAGGTGTTCATGAATTCAGGCGGCTCCTCGTCGGACTTCACCGGCAAGGCCTGCACGCCCAACAGCATCCACTGGACCTACGACACCTACGCGCTCGCCACCGGCACCACGCGAGCCGTGGTCGCGTCGGGCGGAGACACCTGGTATCTGCTGACGGCTGACTACGCCTTCGGGCATACCATGGAAGCTGACGTCCGCAAGATTCTCGCCGCCTCGGGCGCCAAGGTGGTGGGCAGCGCCCGCACCCCTCTCAATACCCAGGACTTCTCCTCATTCCTGCTGCAGGCTCAGGGCTCCAAGGCGAAGGTGATCGGCCTCATCAACGCGGGCGGCGACACCATCAATTCCATCAAGCAGGCGGCCGAATTCGGCATCGCCCAGGGCGGACAGAAGCTTGCGGCCATGGTGCTCTACATCACCGATGTGCATTCCCTCGGCCTGAAGGCGGCGCAGGGGCTCCAGTTCACGGCGGCCTATTACTGGGACCTCAACGACGGTACTCGTGCCTTCGCCAAGCGCTTCGCCGCGCGCAATGGCGGGCGGATGCCCACCCAACTCCAGGCCGGCGCCTATTCCGCAACGCTCCACTACCTGAAGGCGATCGAGAAGGCCGGCACCAAGACGGACGGCAAGCGCGTTGTCGAGGTGGCCAAAGAACTGCCCACCGATGACCCGTTGTTCGGCAAGGGCACGGTGCGGGCCGATGGCCGGAAGCTGCACAATATGTACCTGTTCGAGACCAAGACGCCCGAGCAGTCCAAGGGGCCGTGGGACTACTACAATCTCGTCCGCGTCATCCCCGCCCAGGAAGCGTTCCGCCCCATCGAGGAAGGTGGATGCCCCATGGTAGCGACGAAGTAGACAGATTGCTCAGCAGCGGGGGCGACAACCGTCGCCGCCGCTGCTGTCCTTCCAGTGCGATGATCGATTTCGGGCTTGATTCACCACGTACTGATCAGGCCGCGTGGTGCGGCGAGCTTGCGTGCTGCGAGAAAATTATCCGGGCGGAGCGTGGCGCGTAGCGAGGCCGCGCATTGGTGCGGTTGAGGACGCGCTCGATCTGTTTTCTCTGGTGCCCTTGCGGATGACTCGTGGCGGCACATCGGCAAAGGCGCCGCGTTCCGCAGTCTCGGCGCGGATGGCCTCGGTGTCGCAGGACTTGTCGGCGAGAAGGACGCCTCCCGGTAGAAGGCGGGCAAGCGGAAGCGGCATTTTGCAGACTCCAAGGCATACGACACCGGGGATTCCCGCTTTCCATCGCCATCGAGCCGGAAGGCCACTGCCACAGTCGCCAGGTGCAATCGCATCATTTCAAGCACGGCGTCGAAGCATTTAACGAAAAGCGCTAGTCCGCGTTCAATGGTCTTTAGTAAGTCTCCCCGCTGTGAGGCGGCGGTTGATGCCGCCGTTCGAGATGATTGCCAATGGCAATTTGGACAAGTTCGGCGATGACTCAGCCGGACTTTTGCATGCAGACGTTCGGACTGTCCGCTATGGGTCAGATTCGGCCTCGGATATTAATCAGCGATATGTCCGCTTTACGTCGAAGTCCTCAATAGAAGACAGTCAGATCTCGGCCCCATACCGGACGCTCAGAGCCGCTCTTGGCAAGCTCCGATCCTGGCGCTGTCGTACATGGACGTATTGAACCACCTTCCAACCTCATCTCCTGAGGCGAGCCGCCAGCGCGTCGATGAACAGGCGGACTTTCGACGGGATCATCCGGCTGGTCGGATAGACGGCCCAGACGTCCAGCGGCTCGGGGACGGCATCCTGCAACTCAATGACCTTCACACGGCCATCGGCAATCTCGTCCCGTACGAACCAAAGGGAGAGATTGGCAATTCCCAGGCCGCCCATACAGGCCTGCAGCAATCCCTCGATGGAATTGGCCGAGAAACGCCCTTCGATCCTTGCCGTGATCAGGTGCTCGGGGGTCTTGAAGGGCCAATGCGTCGTCCCGCTGGTGGCTAGGCATTCGTGCCGCGGAAGATCGGCCAGCGTCGCCGGCGCGCCATACTGTTCGAGATAGTCCGGCGAGGCGAGCAACACGCGCGGATTGTCGGCGAGCCGTCGCGCGACGAGGCTGCTGTCGTTCAGCTTGGCGATGCGGATGGCGAGGTCCAGCCCTTCGGTGACGAGGTCGACCAGCGCGTCCGTCATCGTCAGGTCCACCTTCAGCGCTGGATTGGCGCGCATGAAGTCGGGGATCATCGGCGCAATGACCTTGCGCCCGAAGGCGGCCGAGCTGGTGAGCCGTAACAGGCCGAAGCCGCCTTCCGTCACCGGTCGCACGCTCGCATAGGCGCTGGCGCGTTCTTCAAGCAGCGCGCGCGCATGCGGCAGGAATGACTGGCCCTCGGGCGTGAGCGCCAGGGCGCGGGTCGTGCGGTGTACGAGCCGGGCGCCAACTTCCTTCTCCAATGCAGAGAGCTGGCGCGTTGCGGCCATGGGGGTGATGCGCAGGGTACGGGCCGCCTTCGACAGGCTGCTTCCGCCAGCGACCTCGGCGAGGATGGACAGAGCGAGAAAATCCATTCTAACGCCTCGGGATATAATCCTTATCCGGGGACCGTATCACACTCCTGCCCGGAAGCCGGTAAGTTCGCTCGTGACGAACAGCGTTCTACCGGACGCACCAAGCAATCTCGTCTCACACCTGAACAATAGCCGATCGCGCCGTATGGCTCGCCGGCTGCACGGGCTTTCCGTGTGGCGTGCCTCAGCCTGCCCTGCATCGGCAAGGAGGCGCCGATGCCGACTTCCTCGTTCACGCCCTCATCGCCCGTAATGCCATGACTGACATTCGCCACCACACCGTCCGCGCCAACGGCATCCGTCAGCATTTTCTGGAGGCGGGGTCGGGCGCACCGGTCGTTCTCCTCCATGGTTTTCCCGAGACCAGCTTCGCCTGGCGTCACCAGATCCCGGTCCTCGCCGAGCGCTTCCGTGTCATCGCCCCCGATCTGCGCGGGTATGGCGAGACCGACAAGCCCGCCGCCGGGTACGACAAGCGGACCATGGCAAACGATCTCGTAGAGCTCCTCAAGAGCTTGGATATCGGAAAGATCGTGCTGGTCGGCCATGACCGCGGCGCGCGCGTCGCTACTCGCTTCGCCAAGGACCATCCTGAGCTTCTCGACCGGCTGGTGGTGATGGATAACGTGCCGACCCGCATCGTCGCGCGCTCGATGAATGCGCAGATCGCAAAGGCATATTGGTTCTTCATGTTCCACCTCGTGCCCGACCTCCCCGAGGCGCTGATCGCCGGGCGCGAGGACCTCTGGCTGCGGCACTTCTTTTCGGACTGGTGCTTCAATCCGCATGCGATCAGCGGCGCAGATTTCGATGCCTATGTCGCTGCCTATCGCGCACCCGGCGCGGTGCGTGGTGCCATGTCCGACTACCGCGCCAATGCCGAGGACAATGCTCAGGACCTCGTCGACGCGGAGGTGAAGATCGCCTGCCCGGTCCTTTCGCTTTGGGGTGCGGACTTCGGCGCCGTCGGCAAGACCTTCGACATGGCCCAAGTGTGGTCCGAAATGGCCAGCGACCTCAAGGCAGTGCCCATCGAACGCTGTGGCCATCTCCCGCACGAGGAACAGCCCGAGATCGTCAACCGCCTCCTTCTCGACTTTCTCGATGGCTGGCGCGGCTGCCCCCCCATTCGAGCGAGACCCATCCATGCTGAAAGGACCACTTCCATGACCACCATCCCTAAGGGCGTTACCGTCGTCCTCGTCCACGGCGCTTGGGCCGACGCCTCCAGCTGGCGGCTCGTCATCCCGTATCTCCAGCGAGAGGGCATTGATGTTGTCGCGGTGCAGAACCCGACGACTTCGCTGGCCGACGATGTCGATGCCACCCGCCGCACACTCGACAGCATCGACGGCCCGGTCGTGCTGGTCGGCCACAGTTGGGGCGGCACGGTGATAACCGAGGCCGGCAACGATCCGAAGGTGAAGGCGCTGGTCTACGTCGCCGCCTTCGCGCCCGATGCCGGCCAGTCGACCGGCGACCAGGTAGGCGCCCATCCTGCCCCGCCCGGCCTCGGCGGCGTCATCCCGTTCGGCGAGGGCTTCCTCAAGATGAGCGAGGCGAGCTGGATCGCCAATGTCGCGCAGGACCTGCCCGAGCAGGACGCGCGCGTGCTCGCAGCCGTCCAGACGCCGCTGTCGCTCACCACCTTCAGCGACAAGGTCGGCACGCCGGCCTGGGCCGGCCGCCCCAGCTGGTACATCGTGTCAAGCCAGGACCGTGCAGTGAGCGTAGAGCTGCAGCGGGAGCTCGGCCGGCGCATCAACGCCCAGACCGTGGAGCTGGTCGCGAGCCACATGTCGCTGCTGTCGTTGCCGCAGGCCGTCGCCAACATCATCCGCGATGCCGTGAACGGCGTTTCGGAAGGTTGAGGGGAGCGGGGGTGCCATGTCCACCTCACCGATGCCTCATGCCGTCGGATCGCGCGTTCGCGATGATCGTGCGTGGAGCAGGTGAAAGACCAGATCAAAACTGTCCCTTTCGTTCGACCGCCACGTACTTTCGACAAAGGTGTACCGCAGCCCATATGGCAATATTTCGGTCGACTTCGATTTCACGGCCAAGAATGCGCTCGGTGGGAGCAGCCCGCAGCACGCGCGCTGCGCCATCGACGACACCGGGATCTACCCCGCTGAGATATCGGCTCGATAGAAGCGCCGGACGAGGGAAGTGCTACTGCGTGAAATATTGCAACCGGTTGCATCGATCGGGGGCTATTCTGTCGTGCCTTATTTATGGAGGCAGACTTTCGAACAATTGCCGCCTGTTGATCTGCGCCGCCGGCTGAAAAAGCTTTCCAAATCGACGTTGCGTTTGCGTAGTGCCCTCGGCGATCAACCGATTGGTTACAGGCGGCCTAGACCATCAGGCGCTGGCTATGTTCCCGAGTGGTCCTCTTGAGGAACTGCCACACCGCCTGCACGCGGGCGATGCGCTTCAGCTCGGTCGGCATCATCACCCAATAGGTCCGCTGGAAGCTCACCTCGCTGCCCAGCACCGGCCTGAAGGCCTCGTCCTGGCCCACGAGGTAGGACGGCAGGATGGCGATGCCGCCACCGGAAGCGACGATCGCCATCTGGGAGAAGATGCTGGTGCTGCGGATGCCGGGCGTGCTGGACTGAACGAGATCCCAGATCACGGGCAGGCCCTTGGCGGGGCCGCTTTCCTCGATGTAGCTCACGAGGTGGTGGTCCTTCAGGTCGGCGAGGCGGGTGATGGGGGCGTGGGCCGCGAGGTAGGACGGCGCTGCATAGAGGCGCAGCGTGTAGTCGTAGAGCTTCGTGATGAGGTAGGGGCCGCGCTCGGGCCGGTCGATGGTGATGACGATGTCCGCCTCGTTCCGCGCAAGGAGGATCGGGCGCGGCTGGACGATGAGATCGACCCGAAGGTTCGGATGCTGCCGGCGCAGCTCGGCGAGATCGTGCGGCAGCACGCCGGCGGCGTAGCCCTCCGTGCAGCCCACCCGGACGATGCCCGAGACTGACTGGGCGGGCGCCGTCTTCTCCTCGTCCATGCTGAGGAACAGGTCCTCGACGGCCTGTGCCTCCACCAGCAGGTTCCGCCCGCGCAATGTCAGATCATGTCCCGTGTGGGTGCGGGTGAACAAGGGCGCGCCCACCGCCAGCTCGAGCCGCTGGATCCGGCGCGCGACCGTGGTGTGCTTGACGTCCAGCCGGCGGGCCGCCTCGGTCAGCGTGCGCGTGCGCGCCAGCTCCAGGAAGAACCGCAGATCGTCCCACTCCATGCCGAGGACTCGCGATGTGCAAATTTGCACACTAGCCTCACATCCAGCGGCGGTTCAAGCGGACGGGCTGCGTGTTACCAATTCCCTTGGGTACCGATCCATCGAGCGCAGCGGCGAGATCCGCCAGACGCTCAGGCCGCCGCAATGCGGAGGCTGACAACGGACGGACCGAGGGAGCCGTAGGTTTATGTCCAGAATTGCCTTTCTAGGCATCGGAAACATGGGTTTTCCGATGGCGTCCAACCTTGTGCGCGCCGGCCACGAGGTTCGCGCATTCGATGTCTCCACAGGGGCCTTGGAGCGCCTCGCGGGGCTGGGCGCACAGGCCGCGGAGAGCCCGCTTGCGGCTGCCGAAGGCGCCGAAATGGTCATCACCATGGTGCCCAACAGCCGCGCGGTCGCGGATCTGTATCTCGGGCCCACGGGCCTTCTTGCACGCCTTGCTGGGCGCCCTCTGCTGGTGGACTGCTCGACCATCGCGCCGGACGTGGCGCGCGATCTTGCGTCCGCTGCCGAGCGGGAAGGTTTCCGCATGCTCGATGCCCCGGTCTCCGGCGGCGTGCAGCGCGCCGCCGAAGGAACGCTGGCGTTCATGGTGGGCGGTCGGGAGGACACGCTGGCGCATGCTCGGCCTGTGTTGGAGCAGATGGGGCGGTTCATCTTCCATGCCGGCGGCAACGGCGCGGGACAGGCGGCCAAGATCTGCAACAACATGCTCGCCGCAGTCACCATGGCTGCGACGGCCGAGGTGATGGAGCTCGGCGCCCGCAATGGGCTCGATCCCGCCGTCCTCACCGCCATCATGCAGAAGAGCTCCGGCGGGAATTTCTTCCTCGAGCGCTGGCATCCCTGGCCCCACGTTCTGCCGGACTCGCCCTCCAGCAAGGGCTACGCCGCAGGCTTCCAGCTGGCGCTGATGCTGAAGGATCTCGGCCTCGCCCTCGACAGCGCCCGGGCCAACGGCGCCGCCGTGCCCATGGGGGCTCTGGCGCAGAGCCTCTACGCGCTGCGCTCCAAGGAGGAGGGTGCACCCGCCTTGGACTTCTCCTGCATCCAGACGCTCTACACACACCAGGCCTGATCCCGGCCTCCCCACCGATCCAAGGAGTTCATCCCGTGTACGGCATCGACCACTACATCGGCGGCACCTTCAGCCGCGGCTCCGGCACCCGTTCCGGTCCCGTGTTCAATCCCTCCACCGGCGAGGAAATCTACCGCTGCAATTATGCCGACCGCAGCACGGTCGACGAGGTGGCCAAGGTGGCCGTCACGGCCGGCCGGGCCTGGGCCGGCCAGTCGCAGACCCGGCGCCAGCAGGTCATCTTCAAGATGCGCGAACTGGTGATCGTCAATATCGACGCCCTGGCGGAGATCACCGGCCTTGAGCACGGAAAGACCATCGATGATGCGAAGGGCGAAATCGGACGCGCGGTCGAAGCGCTGGAGTTCGCCACCAACGCCCCGCAGGTGACGAAGGGCGAATACTCCGTCAACGTTGGCGGCGGCATCGATACCTTCTCGATCCGCCAGCCGGTGGGCGTGGTCGGCTGCATCGCGCCGTTCAACTTCCCCGTCATGGTGCCGCTCATGATGGGCGCGATGGCGGTGGCCGTGGGCAATGCGGTGGTGGTGAAGCCCTCCGAGCGTGTTCCCGGCGCAACCGCTCTCGTCAGCGAACTGTGGAAGAAGGCCGGCCTGCCGGACGGCGTGTGGAACGTGGTCAACGGCGACGCCGAGGTGGTGGACGCGATCCTGGAGCACCCCTCCATCGCCGCGATCAGCTTCGTCGGGTCCACGCGGGTCGGCGAATACATCTACCAGAAGGGCTGTTCCCACAATAAGCGGGTCGCGGCCTACACCGGCGGTAAGAACCACATGGTGGTGATGCCGGACGCCGACCTCGAAGCCGTCGCGGCCGCCTTCATCAGCGCCGGCTACGGCTCCGCGAGCCAGCGCTGCATGGCCATCTCCCTCCTCGTTGCGGTGGGTGACCAGACCGCCGACCGTCTGCGCGCGCTCATTGTGCCCATGGTGGAGAAGCTGCGCGTAGGTTCCTATGACGACAAGTCCGCCGACTTCGGCCCGCTCGTGACGGCTGCCGCCAAGGCGACCGTCGAAGCCGCCATCGACCGCGCCGTCGCGGAGGGCGCCGAGCTGGTGGTGGACGGCCGCGTGCAGGTCGCCGGCAAGCCCGGCTTCTATGTCGGCGCGTCGCTGGTGGATAACGTCACCACCGACATGCAGATGTGGAAGGAAGAGATCTTCGGCCCCGTGCGCGGGATGATGCGTGTCAACTCGCTTGATGCGGCAATCGAGGTGGTGAACGCGCACGAATACGGCAACGGCGCGGTGATCTTCACCCGCAACGGCCGCGCAGCACAGCGCTTCTACATGGAGGTGGAAGCTGGCATGCAGGGCGTGAACGTCCCAGTTCCGGTGCCGGTGGGCCACCACAATTTCGGTGGCCTGCGCCGCTCCAAGTTCGGCGACGCTCACATGTTTGGTCCGGACGCGGCGCGCTTCTACACCAAGATGAAGACCATCTCCCAGCGCTGGCCCGAGCCGGACGCCAGCCTCGACCACGCCGTCTCGATGTCGTTCCCGAGCAACGGCTGACCGGCGCGGCACGCCAGCGTCGAACGAGAGCAGGGCGGGGAGGCAAAAACCCTCCGCCCTGCATTGGCCGAGGCCGCAAAAGGTCGGGCCGAAAAAGACAACAAGATAAATGGAGGAACGCCGTGAAGCTCATGACTTCCCTTGCCGCGCTCGTCGCGTCCGTGTCCCTGTGCCAGGCGGCCGAAATTTCCGGTGGCGTGGTCAAGATCGGGGTGCTGAACGACCAGTCGGGCGTCTATGCCGATTTCGGCGGCCGCACCTCCGTGGATGCCGCCCGCATGGCTGCCGACGAATTCATGTCGAAAAACAAGAACATCAAGGTCGAGATCATTTCGGTGGACCACCAGAGCAAGGTGGACGTAGCCGTTGCCACCGCCAAGCAGTGGTTCGAAACGGAAGGCGTGGACGCCATTGCAGATCTCACCAATTCGGCGGTCGCCATCGCCGTCAACACCATGGGGCGCGACCTCGGCAAGATCACCTTGATGACCGCTCCGCTCACCACGGCGCTCACCAATGAAGCCTGCTCGCCCACCGGCTTCCACTGGGGCTGGGATACCTATTCGCAGTCGGTCGGCACGGCGTCCGCGCTGCTCGACCGCGGCGAGAAGGACTGGTTCATCCTCGCCGCCGACTATGCGTTCGGCGCGGCGATGACTGCCGAGCTGGACCGGGTGGTGACGGCGAAGGGGGGCAAGGTCGTCGGCCAGGTGAAGCACCCGCTCGGGGCCAACGATTTCTCTTCCTTCCTGCTGCGGGCGCAGTCGTCGAAGGCGCAGATCATCGCGCTCGCCAATGGCGGCACCGACACCATCAACGCCATCAAGCAAGCCGGCGAGTTCGGCATTGCCGCGGGGGGCCAGAAGCTCGCGGGCCTCGCCGTGGTGATCAGCGACGTTCACGCCCTTGGGCTGAAGGCCGCGCAGGGTCTGATCGTCGCGACGCCGTTCTACTGGGATCACAACGCCCAGACCCGCGCGTTCTCGAAGCGGTTTCAGGAGCGGACGAAGCGGATGCCGGGCGTGGTCCAGGCGGCCACCTACTCGGCCGTCTCGCACTACCTGCAGGCGGTCGCGGCAGCGGGCACGGATGACGGCAAGACGGTTGCCGCCAAGATGCGAGCCACTCCGGTTCACGACGCCTACGCGCCCAACGGCAAGATCCGTCCCGACGGCCGCATGGTGACGGACATGTACCTCGTGGAAGTGAAGACCCCGGCCGAATCCAAGGGCGAGTGGGACTATTTCAAGGTGCTCGGCAAGATCCCGGAAGGCGACACCGCCGCTCCCCTGTCCGCTTCGCGCTGCCCGCTGGTCAAGGAAGCCGCCAGCCAGGCGAAGTAGTCCCCCCGTCGGCGCGTGCCCGTTCCTGACGGCACGTGCCGGCCCCTCGCATCGGAGAGGGCGGGGGATTGGTCCTAGCCGGTCGAGCCGTGGGCTTGCCTGCGCCCGACGACCGAGCCGCCCACGAAAGAAGGGAACTGGACTGTGACTAGCATCGCATTCATTGGACTTGGCAACATGGGCGCGCCCATGTGCGGGCATCTGATCAAGGCCGGCCACGCCCTGTACGGGTTCGATCAGTCCTCGGAGAGGCGCGCCGCGGCCGTCCAGATGGGCGGCCGGCCGGTCGGTACGTTGCAGGAGGCGGTGCGCGACGTCGAATGCGTCATCACCATGCTTCCGACGGGACGGCACGTCCGAGAGGTCTACGAAGGCCCTGGCGGAGTATTGGAGAGTGTGGCGCTTGGAGCGCTGCTCATCGACAGTTCGACCATCGATATCGATAGCGCCAACGCGGTGTCGAGTGCCGCAAGAGAGGCGGGCTTCACGATGGTCGATGCTCCGGTCTCCGGGGCGGTGCCCGCCGCTGAGGCGGGGCGGTTGACCTTCATGGTAGGTGGTTCGCCTGAGGGTTACGAACGCGCCGTCCCGATCCTCAAGGCCATGGGCCATCGCTTCTTCCACATCGGCGGGAGCGGCGCGGGCCAAGCCTTGAAAATCTGCAACAACATGATGACCGGAATCAGCATGGTCGCTATCTCGGAAGTCTTCACCCTTGCCGGCCAACTCGGACTGGACATGAAGACGGTCTATGATGTGATGATCGGCTCCTCAGGCAACTGCTGGGCGCTTGAGCACTACTGCCCGGTGCCCGGACCGCTGCCCAGCTCTCCCGCCAACCGAGACTATGCGCCGGGGTTCTCGGGCCACATGATGTTGAAGGACATGCGCCTGTCCCAGCAGGCAGCCGCCGGTGCCGGCGCCGCGACGCCGCTGGCGGGAGCCGCGGCGGCCATCTACCAAATGCTGGTCGCCAACGGCCACGGCGACCGCGACTTCAGCTACGTCTTCAAGATGATCTCCGGCCGCTGAAGGCGCCTGCCTCATTTCCGCCCCGCCGCGCGCACTCCCAGGATGCCCCATGAAATCGAAAGCAGTTCGGGTTCACGTTGCCGGCGGTCCGGACGTGCTTTCCATCGAGACCGTGGACGTTCCTGCGCCCGGCCCGGGTGAGGTTGTGGTTCGCCATACCGCCATCGGCGTCAATCTCATCGATGTTTATCACCGCTCCAGCACGGCGGGTCAGTATGCCATCCCGCGTCCGGCCATCCTCGGCGTGGAGGCTGCCGGCGTGGTCGAGGCAGTGGGCGTCGATGTGGCTGGTCTGGTGCCCGGCCAGCGCGTCGCGTACTGGAATTTCCTTGGCGCCTATGCCGAGCGGCGCATCGTGCCCGCGTGGAGGCTGGTTCCCATCCCCGATGCCGTGAGCGACCAGCAGGCAGCGGCCTCGATGGTCAAGGGGGCGACGGCCTTCTATCTGCTCACCCGCATCTGGCCGGCGCGGCCCGGCGCCGCCATCCTCGTGCATGCAGCGGCCGGCGGCGTGGGACAGTTGCTTTGCCAATGGGCAAGCCGGCTCGGCGTAACCGTGATCGGGACCGTGGGGTCGGACGATAAGATCGATGTGGCACGGAAGGCGGGATGCGCTGTCGTCGTGAACTACCGCCAGGAGGACTTCGTCGCCGCTGCACGCAGCGCTACTGATGGGAGAGGCGTCGATGCCGTCTTTGATTCCATCGGCCAGGCCACGTTCGACAGGTCCTTGGACTGTCTCAAGCCTGTCGGCCTGATGGTGAGTTTCGGCCAGGCGAGTGGTCCAGTCCCTCCGCTGGATGTCGGCATTCTCGCAGCGAAAGGATCTGTGCTCCTGGCCAAGCCGACCCTCGCGACCTTCACCAGAACTCCGGCCGATATCGCCGCTTTGACTCAAGGCGTTTTCGACGCGCTCGAGCGCGGCATGATCTCCCCCATGATCGGCATGACCGCGTCCCTCGACGAGGTTCGATCTGTCCATGAGAGAATCGAAGCTCGCAACACGACCGGTGCGATTGTGCTGACCCCTTGAGCCGCCCATCGTAGGCGCGAATTCGTCTGCTGCCGAGCCAAGAAATCTGCGGGCTTGAACCGTCAAGGCAGGGGGGGTGCAACTCGTTGAGGTCGAGCCCAGCATGCTCGTGGTGCCGAGCGAAGCGAGGGGCGTACAAGTCGCCCGATGGCCGTGAGGCGTAACCGTCTTGGACGAGCTTCGCAGCCTTCGGCTGTTCCTGCCAGAAGGATTTAGGATCCCGTGGCGTTCTCCGGTCTTCTTCTTCCAATTCAACGGGTGAAGCTCACACTCGCTTTGTCGCGATCAGCACTGGCGCGACGCTTCTCCGATCCGATGACGCCTTGGTGCAACCGGTTGCAATGCCGACCATCGGCCTCTTCGAGACAGATGCCGCCGGCTTGATGATGGGCCCGATTTCACGCGAGCACCGGCGGCAGAGATTCCGCATCTGCTGCCTCGCGGACGGTGCTCTCCCAGCGCAGGCCTCCGGCATAGCGCCAGGCCATGCGGCCCTCATCATCAAGCGCGAAGAGGTGGAGCCAGCGATTGTCGAACAGCGCGCGGACCTCGGAGTGGCGACCGAGAATGTCGGCGATCGCCTCGCGCGGCGCTTCGATCAGCACGGAAAGCCGCAGCGGTTCATGGATCAGGCGTTCGCCGTCATGAACCGATTGCCAGGGCAGTCCCGTCCGCAGCAAGCCGCCATTGCCCTCGACGACGCCGAGTCCGCCGGTGACGTTGTGGAGCAGCTTGTTGCCCGCGCCGAAGACGTCGGGCGCGACGGTCGAGCCGTAATATTGCAGACTGATCCAGCTCGCAACGACGACGGGGGCGGTCAGGATCTGCTCCAGCACGCCAAATCCATCGTCGCGCCGCCAGTCATAGTCGTGGAGGAAGGCGCGCCCGGCGAAGTCGCGCCCGACGGTGCGCGAGCGCGGTGCCGCGATGAAGGCCTGGCAACCGGCCAGCGCCCATTCGGGGCGTAGCTCGGCCCAGTCCCGGGCACGATGGGGAATGTCCTGGCTGCATGCGGCGCGGGGCAGGCGCAGAGCCCGCTCGCCCCGCGCCAGGACGCCGGCGGAGGCCAGCCAACGCTCGGCCCTCTGCAGATCGCCCGCATGGGCGGCCGAGGGATGGTCGGCCGCATAGATCGTCACGGTGTCGGTCGTCGTGTCGTGCAGCGCCGCGAGGAAAAGCGTGTCCTCTGGAATGGCGATGCCCCGCTCTGCCAGACCGCTCCGCACGTCCCCGTCGTTCAGCAGCGAGGCCAGAAGCCGTGCATTCACCTCGCCGGAATACCCGCCGCACGCGCCGCAGTGGAGTGCGCTGGCATGGGGATTGTTGACCACACTGGCGCCATGGCCCGCGATCAGCACGAGCCGGGCAAAGCCTTCGGTCAGCGACATCGCCTTGAGGACCCGCTGTGCCATCGTCAGCCGTGTCGCGGGATCGAGAGGGGTGACCGGGCGCGGCGCCGGATCGTTCGGCGCCGCGTGCCGCGTCAGCGCCAGTCCGTCCCGCAGCAGCTTGGCGGCGTAGAGTGGACCCGCGGCCTCGACAAAGGCGAACGAGGAAATGGCCGCCAGCTTAAAGCGCCCCCAGGCCCGTTTCGCTCGCGCCGTGACCCGGGCGGCGAGGTTCGCCTTCTCCGTCGCCGGCGTCGCATCGCCCGAGCATGTGAAGACACCCGGCGTCAGGAGCGCGGGCAGGCGCGCTTCCACGACATCCGAGGCAAAGCGGCGATGACCGACGCCGAGACCGAAGAACCCGGCAAATCCCAGGGTCCGGATACCAGGGTCGAGGCTTTCCAAGGCCCGGCGAAACACTTCCGAGCGTACGTCGATACAGAACGCCATCTGCAGCAAGGGACGGCCAGCGGCCCGGGGCGAAGGCGTTCCAGCAAGAAGGACCGCGAGGCGCCGATGTGCGGCGCGCTCGGCGGCCTCCTGCAGGATGGCATCGACCACATCCTCGCCGGTCGCCGTGACGGGCTCGGCGCAGGCTGCGATGGCTACCTGCCATTGGGAGGCGAGCGGAAGCTTGTATTTGCGCAGTAGGGCTGCCTCCCAGAACAGGCGGATGGCGAGGAGGTCGATGATCGACCCATCGGTCCCCCCGCTCAGCTCCGCCTGCCAGAGGCGATGGCGGGCAACCTGCCCCCAGCCGCCTAGCGTCGTCAGAAGCCGGTGGAAGTACATCTCGAGTGCAGCCGGGGGGATGCCGAGCTCGCCGACGGACGCGACGAGCGCGTTGTCGGCATTGGTCGGCGCATCCGCGACGGTCTGTGCGAAACCCGTGAGGCCGGCGATCTCCGGCGTCAGGTCGTGGGTCGCGACGATGTGCCATGACGCATAGGCGCTTCTGGCCTTTGCGTCGGCCCAGAGCGCCTGGCCCTGATCGAAATAGCGCGCTGCCCAGTGACCGATCCGGTCGTTGACCATGCCGGGCCAATCGATGGAGGCGACTTCCCGTGCCAGATCGGCAACCGTTGGGATGGCATCTGACGGCATCCCTTTGGCATGGATAGCCTGCCTCAGCGCCGCGAGCGTCTGGGGGCGCAGCGCTGCGGGTGCCGCATCGAAAGCTGCGCGCAGATCGTCATCGGTGATGTCGCCGGCGCGCAACTTCTCGGCATAGCAGGCCCGCGGCATGGTGAGCGCAATGCCCGCAGCGCGCCGCAGACGTGCGGCGGCCGTCGCCAACGGCTCGTACGTCTGGCCGAGGAAGGGATTGACCGCGACGCTTGAGGCGAGCGGCCATAGGGGAGGGATCGCGCGCGCCGCACGATGCGCCGCCGCGATGATTGCATCGGCGGGTGCAAGCGGCAGTCTGGTCGCAGTCATCAGCATGGGAAATGTCCTTGTTCTTGCTGCTTCACGAGGCCTTTGCGGATGGACCAGCCGCCGAGAAGGCGATCGATCGTGGCGTTGACGTAGAGGCCGTTGGAGAGATGGACGCGCAGCCCGGCGGCCGCGGGGTGCGACGCCCAGAGCGGAAAGAGGGCCTGCGCCACCGCCACCAGCCCGAAGCTCAGCACTGCGAGCGCCATCAGGGTCCATTCCAGCCGCCCAGGTGCCGGCGTCGCGGGCAGAACTCCCGTCGTCAGCCACTCGGCCGCGGTCTGGAGCGCGAAGTAGCCGACCGCGGCGGTGCCGGCGTAGATTGCCGTCTTGCGGGTGAGCGGACGTGGCGCGGCATCGGCCAGCCCCTGGGCGAGCAGATAGGCCACGCCGAAGATCAGGATGGCGCCCAGCGCGATCGCCTGGGGCGACTTGTGGTCGAACCCGAAGACGAAGCCGAACGTGCCGCCGATCCCGGCATAGATCGCAAGTGCGATCAGGAAGGCGCGGCCGACGGCTGATCCATCAGGGACGGCCACCGGTCCCGGCCGGCGAATGGTCGCAATCTGCTCGACCGCTCCTCCGGAGGCCAGAAACGCGTGCGCCTTGTAGAGCGAGTGGGCGACGATGTGGAGCAAGGCGAGCGGGAACAGGGCAAGGCCGCACTGGAGCGTCATGAACCCCATCTGTGCGACCGTCGACCAGGCGAGGGATGTTTTCACCGCCGGTTGCGTCAGCATGACGAGCGCACCGAACAGAGCGGTGAAGCCGCCCAGGATGGCCAATGTGGCGAGCACGCCGGGCGCCAGCAGCATCACGTCGGCAAAGCGGATCAGCAGGAAGCCGCCGGCATTGATCACACCGGCATGAAGCAGGGCCGACACCGGTGTCGGCGCCTCCATGACCTCGGTGAGCCAGCCGTGGGTCGGGAACTGCGCCGATTTCAGCACCGCGGCGAGCGCAAGCAGGGCGGCTGCCGTGACGATCAGCCAGGAGGCGTCACTGGTCCGGGCGAGCGCGTTGAGCGTGGCGATATCGGTGGTGTCGAACCGCGCCCACATCAGGACGGCCGCACCCGCCAGCGCGACGGCACCGATCATCGAAAACACGCGCTTCTTGCGCGCCGCGCGCTGCGCCGCCACGCGCTCCGGATAGAACAGAAGCAGGCGATGCAGCGCGGCACTGGTTGCGATCCATGCCCCGACCAACTGGATGAGATTGCCCGCCTGGACGAGCAGGAGGACGGCCGCGAGCGCGCTGCAGAGCCAGCCGGTGAAATAGCCCTGGCGGGCCTCGCCATCGAGATACGTGCGGGCGTACCGCACGACGATCCAGCCGACGAACGCCACCAGCAGCAGCATGGTCGCGCTGACCGCATCGAGCCGCGCCGAAAGGCCGATCCCCGCCCATCCGACAAGACCGCTGTCGCCGGGGCCTCGCCCGATGAGCAGCGCAAGCGACGCGATCGCGATCAACAGACTGCCGATCGCGGCGGCCTCCGCGAACACGGGCACCAAGGGTGGGCGCCTGCCGCTCCGTTCAAATCCGAAGAGGGCGGCGCAGAGCAGCAGGAGCGGTGCGGCAAGCGGGAGCAGATAGAGCGACAAGGCAATCCCCAACGAACGATGACGGTCGGGGTCCCTCGATAGCGAGCGGCAGAGGTCGAGAAAAATTCATTGTTCAAGAGAAACCATTCGCTATTATCGAACGATATGGGATCGCTGAACTACAACCATCTGCGCTATTTCTGGGCGGTCGCTCACGACGGAAACCTCACACGCACGGCCGAGCGGCTGAATCTCACGCAATCCGCCTTGTCGGTGCAGATCCGCAAGCTCGAGGACCAACTCGGCCATTCCCTGTTCGAGCGTCGCGGGCGCCAGCTCCATCTGACCGAGGCGGGGCAGATCGTGCTCGATCATGCCGATGCGATCTTCGCGACGGGTGAGGAGATGCTGGGGACGCTGCGGCAGACAGGAGCGGCTCGGCAGGCGCTGCGCGTGGGCTCGCTGGCCACGCTGTCGCGCAATTTTCAGCTGGAATTCCTGCGCCCGGTTCTCGGCCGCACGGACATCGATCTCATCTTGCGATCGGGCAGCGCGGCCGAACTTCTGCGGGCGCTCGAGGCCCTCAATCTCGACCTTGTGGTGTTGAACCATGCGCCGCCGGGCGACGCTCTGACGCCTCTCGTTGCCCATCGTCTCGCCGAGCGTCCGATCAGCCTCGTCGGCACGCCGGATCGTCTGGGGCGCGCAGCGAGCCTCGCCGATCGCCTGCGGACACATCCCATCATCCTGCCGACGCTGGACAGCAGCATACGCAGCGGATTCGACGCGTTGACGGATCGCCTCGGTGTCCGGCCGCAGATCGTGGCCGAAGTGGAGGACATGGCGATGATGCGGCTTCTCGCCCGCGAGGACATCGGGCTTGCGGTTCTTCCGCCCATCGTGGTCAAGGACGAGATCGCGGCGGGCGTGCTGGTGGAAGGCGACCAGTTGCCCGGCATCATGGAAACCTTCCACGCGGTGACCATGGCGCGGCGGTTCCCTAATCCTCTGGTGCGGCTTCTCCTTCAACCGTCAGCAGCGAAGGAAGGCATGGCCTGAGGTCGTGCGCCGCCTCATGGCGCGGGGCCAATTCATCGGCATAGTAAAGCCGCCGGAGCGATCCGGCGGCTTTCTCGTCCCAGCGGGTCGTCGTCACATCGCCGGCAACACCGCAATGTCGTGGACCGGCCCGCTCACGCCCTTGATCTTGCCGACCTCGCTGGCCGCGCCCTTGGCGAGATCGACGCGGTACAGCGTGCCGTCTGCCACCAGCCAGCCTTCGCTCGCCGCGGCGTCCACCATGACGATGTCGAACGCATAGCTCTTGGCCTTCACCCCGAGCTTGCCGACAGCAGTCAGCACGCCGTCATTGGGCGGCGCCTGCTTCACCAGCGCGCCGATGGTCGCGTCGATATTGTAGAGGGCGGTTTCCTTCGCGCCCTTCACCGCATTGGTGTAGCCGCCGGCCACGATGTTCGGTGTCTCGCCCTTGTGCATGTCGGTGTCCGCGAACTTCAGCGTGCCATCCGTCGTGACCTTGCCGTCATCCACGTTGGCGCGGAGATTGGTGCCGTCGCTGCCGATGACCCGCAGCCGATCAGCCACCGGGTTGAAGTCCACCGTCGCCGCCACGCCCCGGGCCAGCGTGCTGCTGAGCTTGGATTTCAGGGTCGCCTTGGCGGTCGAAGTGTCGATCACGGCGACGCTGCCATCGTCGAACAGGCCGTAGAGCATGCCGTCGGCAGGGCGCACGTCGATGCCGATCAGCTTGGCCTCGACGCCGGTCACCTTCATCGGCTTTCCGGCGGTCCAGCTTTTGGCGTCAATGGGGGTGATCATGTTCCCGTCCATAAGGGCGATCACGGTCTGGGCCTGGGCCGTACCAGCACTGGCAAGGAAGCCCGCGAGCATCAGGGCCATCGTCGAGACTTTCATGTGTCTTCCTCCGCTTGAAGCCGAACGGATCGGCTGTGACGGAGCGGCTACCCCCGACCTCCGCGGACGGATGCAGGCCGTCGGTTTTATTCTTCGGTGCATCCGAAGTGCGCGCTCGCGCGTAACCACAGCGTGCGATCCGGGCGGAGGCGAAATGACGGTCCTTGAAGCGGGCAAACCCCGAGCCTCCCGCGACCAACTCGCGCGGGCCCTCGACGGCTGCGCGCGGGGAGATCGATCCAGCCTGCGGCACCTCTATGAGGCGCTCGCCCCGCAGATGATCGGCGTCGCCCTTCGGCTGCTGCGCCGCCGTGACCTGGCCGAAGAGGTCGTGCAGGATACGTTCCTGCGCATCTGGGAGAAGGCCGGGACATTCGATCCGGCGCGCGGCGAACCAGCCACATGGATGTTCGCCATTCTGCGTCATCGTGCCCTCAATGTCCTGCGGGGCGAGGGCCGCACCGAACTGATCGACGATTTCGAGCCGATGGGGTTGGCGAGCGAAGACGCGGATGCCGAGCATGTGGTCATCGCCCTGTCGGAGAACGAGGCGCTGCGCCGCTGCCTCGAACGCCTCGAACCCTTGCGCCGCAATGCTATCGTGCTGGCCTATGCGCGCGGACTGAGCCACGGCGAACTGGCGGGGCGACTCGGCATTCCGCTCGGCACCGCGAAGTCATGGATCCGCCGCGGCCTGCTCTCGCTCCGGGAGTGCCTCGCATGATGGGGCCGGAACAAGAAGCTCTGGCTGCGGAATTCGCGCTGGGCCTGCTCGATGCGGACCAGGCGGCGCGCTGCGAAGCCTTGATGGGAAGCGATCCCGACTTCGCTGCACGGGTTGAGGCATGGCAGCGGCACCTGATCGAGATCGACATGACCGTCAGCCCGGAGCCGCCGACCGAGGGGCTGTGGCGGCGGATCGAAGCCGGGATCGCCAGCCCGGCGGCGGTGCGGGCGCCGGTCCATGCACAGGCACAGGGGGGCACGCGGCAAGGCTGGTTTGCCTCTCTGTGGGGTCATCTTCCGGCCTGGCGTGCGATGGGGCTTGCGGCGGGAGCAGCCTGCCTCGCTCTGGCCATGGCCCTGACAGTGCAAACCCGCAGCATCGCCCGCACACCGGTGCTGGTCGCGGTGATGATGTCAGACCAGAATCGACCGCTCGCGCTCGTCAACGCATTTCGCGACGGCCGCGCGGAGCTCGTGCCGCTGCAGGCGCTCAACGCCCCTGAGGGCAAGTCGCTGCAAGTGTGGACCCTGTGGGATCGCAGCCGCGGTCCGGTTTCGGTCGGCCTTCTCGAAGCGATGCGCAATATCGATCTGAGGGTCGCGGGGCTCCCTTCGACCAGCCCCGACCAGTTGTTCGAAGTCACGCTGGAGCCCGCTGGCGGTTCCCCGACCGGGCGGCCGACGGGGCCCATCCTCATGAAGGGCAACGCATCGCGGACTGACGTCGGAACGTAGCTCGTCAGACGCGGCGGCCGGGAGTCCGCGTCCAACGCGCCAATTCGTCGGAGGCTGTGCGAGTTCGATACCACTGTTGATATTCACGCTACGGAAGCTGGAGCGTCTCAGGAACATTCGAATTCTCGGCGCGTTAAGGCGCCATGACCACCGCCGAAGCTCCCGCTCGTCCGACCGACAAACCAGATGCGACCGCAGAGTCCGAACTGGACAGCGTGATCGCGGAGAGCGGGAAGGTGGTTGAACCGCCACCGCCCGAAGCCATAGAGCCCGATCCCTCCCTGGCGCCGGAGGAAATCGAGCGGCTTCGCAAATCCTATCTGCTGAAGCGCTTCTGGATCAGCGCGCGGGGATACTGGGGCGCCAAGGGCGACAGGCTCGCCTGGGTCTTCACCATCGGCCTTCTGCTCCTGATTGTCACCAACGTTGGCTTCCAGTACGCCATAAACGTCTGGAATCGTTCGATCTTCGACGGCATCGAAAAGCGCGACGCCTCCACCGTCTTCTTCCTCACGGCCGTCTTCTTTCCGCTCGCGGCGGGAAGCGTCGCCCTGGGCGTGGCGCAGGTCTATGCGCGCATGGGCATGCAGCGGCGCTGGCGCGCATGGCTGACCAATGCGGTGGTCTCGCGCTGGTTGACGGGAGGCCGCTATTACCAGCTCAATCTGGTGAGCGGAGATCACAAGAACCCCGAATATCGCATCGCCGAGGATCTTCGGGTCGCGACGGAATCCCCCGTGGACTTTCTTGCCGGCGTCACGTCGGCATTCCTCTCGGCAGCGACCTTCATCGTGGTGCTGTGGACCATCGGCGGGGCACTGACAGTCACCGTGGGTGGGGCGGACATCACTATTCCCGGCTTTCTGGTGATCGCGGCGGTGCTCTATGCGCTCATCGCGTCCGGATCGATCCTGCTCATCGGTCGCCGCTTCGTGGAGGTGTCCGAGGAGAAGAACCAGTCCGAGGCGGATTACCGCTATGTGCTGACGCGCGTGCGCGAGAATGGCGAAAGTATCGCCTTGCTCGGGGGCGAGCAGGAAGAGCGGGATGGCATCAATTCCACCTTCTCCGGCGTGCTCCGGCAGTGGTCGCGGCTTGCCGGCCAATACATGCGCACCACGCTTGTTTCACAAGGCTCCAGCCTCATTGCGCCGGTGGTGCCGCTGCTGCTGTGCGCGCCGAAATTTCTCGAAGGCCAGATGTCCCTCGGCGAGGTGATGCAGGCGGCGTCCGCCTTCACCATCGTGCAGACGGCCTTCGGATGGCTGGTCGACAATTATCCCCGGCTTGCCGACTGGAATGCCTGCGCGCGCCGCATCGCCTCGCTGATGATGTCGCTCGATGCCCTGGAGCGGGCGGAGAACGGCGATGGCGTGGGGCGCATCCAGCGCGGCGAGACGGACGGGCAGGCCATGTTGACGCTCAAGGACCTGTCCGTTTCGCTGGATGACGGCACAGCCGTGGTGGACCAGGCCGAGGTAGTGATCGAGCCGGGTGAACGGCTGTTCGTCTCGGGGGCCTCGGGCAGCGGCAAGAGCACGCTGGTGAGGGCCATCGCCGGGCTGTGGCCGTGGGGTGGAGGCAGCATCAATTTCCATCCCGATGCGCGCCTCTTCATGCTGCCTCAGAAGCCCTATGTGCCCTCGGGCACACTGCGGCGGGCGGCAGCCTATCCAGGCGGGGCCGAGGACTGGTCGGCCGAGGAGATCGGCGCGGCGCTGAGCGCGGTCGGACTTGATCACTTGAAGGAGAAGATCGAGGAGGATGCGCCCTGGGACCAGACGCTGTCCGGCGGCGAGAAGCAGCGTCTGGCGTTTGCGCGCCTGCTGCTGCATCGCCCCGACATCATCGTGCTCGACGAGGCGACCTCCGCCCTTGACGACAAGAGCCAGGACAGGATGATGGAGCTAGTGACCACCGAGCTGCCGGAGGCCACCATCGTCAGCGTCGCCCACCGCGCCGAGCTGGAAGCCTTCCACAGCCGCAAGATTGTGCTGGAGCGCCGGAAGGGAGGCGCGAAGCTGGTGACTGACATCGATCTCATTCCGCGAAAGGGGAAGCCGCGACTATTGGGGCAATTGCTGCGGCGACGTCGCGCGCCGCCCCCCGCTTAGCGGACTACGCCACGCGGGGCTTTCCGGTCCGCGCACCGCGCGCAGCCGCTGCAATCGCGGACGTGCATGACCGCTTAATGTCATGTCACTGCTCACATGCACCAGTATGACATTTGATGACATTGGCGGCGGCGGTCGCCCAAAGCACGAGCCGGAGCATTTTCGCTATGGGGTCCGGGCGCGGTGCAACCGGGTGCACGGCTTTTGGCTCTGAAGGGGCGGTGATGTAATTGATCACCACCACCTGCCTGCCATTTCGTGCGAGTGGCCATGGAAGGTGCGCGGTGGGTTTGAATAGGCGCGCATTCCGAGATGCCCAGCGATCTGGTGCAACCGGGTGCAGCAGCGGAAACGTAATGGACCACGCCGCCTCCGGTATTGCTAGGTGCTGCTCAAGTCCGCAGGTTTTCGCCGCAGTGGCGTTGTCGATGTGAACCAGGTCGGGACTGAGACACGTCGAGCAAGCGGGTGCATAATATTCGCCCGACCGTTGCAACCGGTTGCACCCGACAGCAATAAGGGCGACCCGCGGGCCGCCCTTTGTGTACTTTCTGTAGGGTAGGGGGATCAGTTCGCCTCGTCTCCGCTGGCGCCGTCCAGGTCGTCGGCAAAAGCTTCGACATCATCCTGCCTATCCTCGATTACAGTCAGGCGAATACCGAAGCGCACCCGAATCAGCTCGAGGGTCTCTTCCAGGGTGAGCGATAGGTTCTCGCACATAAGCGAGTATTCCGCGCAGGCGAAGGTCAGCGCCACGTTCAGGTCATCTGTGCCGGCCTGCTGCTTGGCCGCTTCGAGGGCGCGGGTGACCGTGGTGGCCTGATCGTTGTGGAGGGAGAGGACGACCGAGGCTGGCGCAAGAGATCTCGGAGAAGGGTAGCGATTCGAAATCATGAAAGAGGGGCTCTTGTGCCGGAAGCTGAAATGGGCGGGTCGTCCACTAACGGACATCGGGCGGAATAACAGCGCCCATCCTACCAAGTTTTAGTATAGACCGCCGATGAATCGCGCAATCCGGTCCGAGTGAATCCGCGAGGGTGAAAAAATAAAAGTATGATATTCTAATAATAATGTAATATGTTTTCACGGATATTATTAAATTAACCCGCTCGGATCGCGCTCTAGGATTTTCTGGATCGCGGCCGGCACGGGCTCGACGATCCGGTCGGGAAAGTGCAGGCGCAGTCTTGCAGCGGCGGCGCTGAGTGGGCCACCTCCGATCACCACGGTGTCCGCGCCGTCCTGCTCGATGCAGGCGGTCGCCGCCGCGGCCAGGGCCTGGTCCTGCGCGGGAGGATCCGCCGCGAGCGAGATGGGGTCGCCATTCGGTACGCGAACGCCCGTAAACTGGCTCTGAAGACCAAGGTCGCGGACGCCGGCCTCGATGGAGCGCACGAGATCCGGCGTCGTTGTGGCGATCCCGAAGCGGGATCCTTTCGCCGCGGCCTTGAGGACGGCCGCTTCGCCGATACCAACCACTGGAACCCGCAGGAGCGCACGCAGCGCCCCCACTCCCGGATTGCCGAAGGCCGATACGATGATGGCATCGACGCACGATGCCTCCGCGAGCCCGATGCGGACGACCTCGTCGGCCGCCTCGGCAAGGGCGGCCTCGTCCACGATCATGGCGGCCCCGCTCATGGCCGTCACCCCTCGCAGGGTGACGTCATCGGGCAGAAGGGGCCGCGCGACCGAAAGCATCATCTCGGTCGAGCGTGTCGAGGTATTTGGATTGATGAGGAGGATCGTTGTCACGGAAAGTTCCTGATACCGGGGCCCGACCTCGGCCCCGGGGGAGAGGTGTCAGGCGGTCTGAAGCGGACGTTCGGCCGGCGCCGTCTCCGGCACGGCTTCCATCGACTTTCCGAAGGTTTCCGGCGCGAACTGCACGGCGATGGCGAAGATCGCGTACATGCCCGCCATCATGGTGAACATGCCGGCGACACCGGCCATGTCGAACACCCGGCCGGTAAGCAGCGGCATCCATGCGCCCGCCATGGTCCCGAGCGCAAGGATGAAGGCCGTGCCGAAGCCGCGAACCCGGGTGGGGTAGTTTTCCGGCGCGAAGATCCAGATGGTCGTGTTCAGGAGCAGCACGAAAAACTGAAATGCGGCGCCGAACGCGAGGATCAGCGCGTCGGTCGTGGCCAGGAAGCCGAAGCCGAGCCCCGCCGCCACGGCGCACAGGGCACCCGTCGTCAGCACGATCTTGCGCGGGACGCGCGCTGCCAGCACCGCCGCCGTGAGCGCGCCCAACAGGCTGCCGCTCTGCAGGATGATCGTGTACAGGAAGCTCCGCGTGATCGTATGGCCCTGCGAGACGAGGATCGTCGGCATAAGGGTCAGCACGGTGAGCTGCGCGCCGAACGTCATCCAGGACGCGATCCCAACGGCTAGGGTGCGACGAAGAAGGCCGCGGCGGAAGATGTCGGCCACGATCGCGCCGAGCCTGGGCGTCTCGATTACCGGCTGCGAGGTGACGTGATCGGTTACCGGCACGTTCTTGGTCGAGAAGGACCCGGTCGCAAGTTGCGACAGCACGCGATTGGCTTCTGCCACCCGGCCGCGTGTGACCAGGAAGCGTGGCGTCTCCGGCACGAAGCGCCGAAAGAACACGACCAGGACCGCCGGCAGCACGAGCGCGCCGAACAGCCACCTCCAGCCGTCCCCGCCTGGGAACAGGGTGAAGATCAGGAGGGCGAAGGCCGGGGCCAGCATGTTGCCGAGGCCGCCGCCTCCCACATTGATGAGCCCGACCGCCGTACCGCGGAACTTGGAGGAGCAGAACTCGGCGAGCAGGGTGACTGCCGTCACGATCTCGCCGCCGAGCCCGAGGCCGACGATGAAACGGCCGATGGCCATCGTGGTGTAGCCGGGCGCGAGCGCGCAGATCGCGGCGCCGACCGTGAACAACAGCAGGTTGACGTTCAGCATGAAGCGGCGGCCCACCCTATCGGCCAGGACGCCGGAGCCGAGCCGCCCCATGGCGGCCGCGACGAAGGTCATCGTGTTGAGAAACCCGATGTCGGCCGCGGAAAGATGCCACTGTTCCCGCAGGAACGGGGCGATCAGCCCCACGGTATTCTGCTCGAAGACGTCGAACATCACCCCGAAAAGCACCAGCAGCACGATGAGCTTGTGCGCGTTGGTCACGCCGATCGTGTCGAGGGCGGTCTCGACCTGCACTGCCGCCTCGGACGCGGGGGCGGAAAGCTGCACGTTTTCCCCAGCCATGGTCAGTCCCTTCGTTGGTCCCCAAACCCGCAGGACGGCTGCGATTGAATTTTCAATACACAAGTTCTGCAAAATTTTTTTCAGCAACTTCCATGCCAGCGCAACGATCCGCATGGTGCCGCGCGGCGCTTTGGGTCATACAGGAGCTGGATCGCATCCCCGCGGCAGGCGGGCCGAACCGCGGTTCGGCTGAAGGCACAAGATGATAGGAACAGGTGAGGCGCGGTGAGCACGACGATTTCGGCCAAGGACTCGCTGGTGGCGCGCATCACGCGTCACAGGGATGATCTGTCTCCGACCGAGAGGCGGCTCGCCGAATTCTTGATCGATTTCCCGGGCAATCTGCCTGCTTATACGGCAACTGAGCTTGCCAATGCCGCACGGGTCTCCAATGCGGCGGTGACCCGCTTTTTTCAT
This sequence comes from Xanthobacter sp. DMC12, assembly GCF_056314105.1. NCBI lineage: Bacteria > Pseudomonadati > Pseudomonadota > Alphaproteobacteria > Hyphomicrobiales > Xanthobacteraceae > Xanthobacter > Xanthobacter sp. DMC12. The sequence goes on from NZ_JBQUYZ010000002.1 coordinate 803,309, forward strand.
CGGCTCGGGTATGAAAGCTATAACGACGCGCGGCGGCAGGTGCGGCTGGAGCAGAAGGCCGGCTCTCCGCTGATGCTGCTGAGCGGCGAGAGCCATGCCAGCGACACGTTGCGCGCCCACCTCGAACTCAGTGTCCAGAACCTGTCCGAGACCTACGGCGGATTGTCCGACGAGATGATCGACCGAATCGCGCGGGCCATGCTCGCGGCAAAGCGCGTCTGGTTCGTGGGCTTCCGCAACAATCAGTCCTTCGCGGCTTATCTGCGCTGGCAGGTCTTCCGCGTCATCGAGACCAGCATCCTGCTGCCGGTTGCGGGCGAGACCATCGCCGAATATGCGGTAACCCTGAATAAGGGCGACGTCCTCATCGTCTTCGCCCTGCGGCGTTCGACGCCTGCCTCCTCTCACCTGATCACGCGGGCAGTCGAGGCCGGCGCGCAGGTCCTGTGCGTGGTGGACTCGGCCACGGAGAATCCGGGCCCGGCCACATGGCTCATCACCTGCCAGGCGCGGGCGGCCGGCCCGCTGGATAACCACGTGGCGGTGATCGGGCTTTCGCATTTTCTGGCCACCCGCGTCCTGGAACTCAGTGGCCGTGAAGGCCGGCGCCGCATGGCCGCGATCGAGGCTGCGCACGATGCCTTCGATGAGGAGCCCTAGGAGCCTGTCCGGTGTAACGGTATCGACGGCTCTGGTGTGACGTGATTCACTTGCGCATGGCCAAGACGTTTCGCTTGTGGGATGTGGATCAAGGCTGGCTTCTGCCGGCTTCGGTGCATGATTTTGTGCCGCCGGATCGCGTGGCGCATTTCGTTCGTGACACGGTGCGGGAGGGTCTCGATCTCTCGGCCATCCTCGCCGGCTAGACCGAGGATCGGAGCTTCACGCCCTACCATCCCGGAATGATGGTGGGGCTGCTGCTCTAGGGCTACAGCCGAGGCCTCTATTCCTCGCGGCCTCTCGCCCGCGCTAGGGCTTCGGCACTCGCCCGGCCGATGCCGGACGACGCCCCTGTCACAAGAGCGGTTTTTGGAGAGTGTGAGGACATAGCTGCTGATCCGGTTTGAGGGACGAGGGAACAGGTCCGCCATCGCGGCCCAAATAGTTAATGCCAGACAGCGCCGCAGGGCCGGCCATATGTCCGGGTGGGGCCGCAGCCGCCGTCATTTCAGCCGGACGACGACCTTGCCTTTGGACCGTCCGGTGTCGAGATAGGCCAAGGCTTCGTTGGTCGCTTCAAACGGGAAGACTCGGTCCATGATCGGGCGAATGGCCCCAGCCTCGATCAGCGTCGTGACCTGGCTCAACTGCCCGCCATCCGCCCGCATGAACAGGAAGGAGTAATGGACACCCCGGGCTTTGGCCTTCTTGCGGATGCCGAAGCTCAGAAGGCGCACGAGCTGACTCAGCATCCAGTTCAGCCCCTGCTGCCGCGCGAAATCGGCGTCAGGTGGGCCGGAGATCGAAATCAGCTTCCCGCCGGGCTTCAGCACGCTCAGGGACTTCTTGAGCGTATCGCCGTCCAGGCTGTTCAGGACGACATCGTAGCCCGTCAGGACTTTCTCGAAGTTCTGCGTCTTGTAGTCGATCACGACATCGGCGCCGAGGCTTCGGACCAGTTCGACATTGGCGGTGCTGGTGGTCGTCGCGACCGTCGCGCCGAGATGCTTCGCCAGTTGAATGGCGAATGTCCCAACGCCGCCCGAGCCCGCGTGGATGAGGATCTTCTGTCCCTTGCGCAAATCGGCGCGGTCGATCAGGGCCTGCCAGGCCGTCAGCCCGACCAGAGGGATGGACGCCGCTTCCTCCATGGTCAGGTTGTTCGGCTTCAGCGCGAGATCGTCCTCATGGATGGAAATCCGCTCCGCGAAGGTTCCGACCCGGCCATCCCGCGGACGGGCATAGACCTCGTCCCCCGCCTTGAAGCGGCGGACCTTCGCGCCAACCCGCGCGACCCGTCCCGCCATGTCGTGTCCCAGCACGAAAGGCGGGCGATACGGAAGAAGGGGCTTGAAAGCGCCATCCCGGATCTTCGAATCTAGAGGGTTCAGCCCGGCGGTGTGAATCTCGACCAGGACGTCCTCTTCACCCAGAGAGGGCTCCGGCCTATCGCCAAAGCGAAGGATGCCGCTCTTCTTGTATCTGTCGAGGATGAAGGCCTTCATGATGGTGTGCTCTCTGGGTTCCTGCACAAAGGCTCAGTCGGCCGTCCGGTAACGTGCGGCGGCGTGTTCCTGGCGTGTGTTCGGCAGCATGGCCTGACGCGCGGCCTGGAAGGTGTTCCACTGCTCCACATTCGGCAGCGGCGGGATCGTGACGGCCTCGCGGCGGTCGAAGCCGACCATGGCTGCATCGACCAGCTCATTTACGTCCATCACACCGGTCATGGTGCTGACATCGGCACCGGCGTGCTCCCAGATCTCGGTGCGCGTGGCGGCGGGAAGCACCGCCTGGACATAGACGCCCTTCGGGCCGAGCTCGAGGCTGAGCCCCTGCGACAGGAACAGTGCGAAAGCCTTGGTGGCACCATAGACCGTCATGGCGAATTCCGGCGCCAGCCCGACCACCGAGCCGATATTGACGATCGCGCCCCCGCCGGCCTGAGCCAGGCGCGGGGCGATGGCACTGGCCAGCCGCAGCACCGCAGTGGTGTTGAGGGCGAGCAGCCGCGCGACATCATCGGTGCTCTGCTCGATGAAGCTGCCGCCAATGGCCGTTCCGGCATTGTTGATGAGGATGCCGATGCGGGCGTCGTCGCGTAGGCGGGCTTCCACGGCCGCGAGGTCGGCGAGCTGTGTCAGGTCGGCCGTGATGATGTCGATCGCCACTCCGGTCTGCTCACGCAGGCGAGCTGCCAGCCCCTCCATGCGTGCCGTGTTGCGGGCGACCAGCACCAGAGCATGCCCTCGGCGGGCGAACCGCTCGGCATAAGCTGCGCCAATGCCGGTCGAGGCACCGGTGATAAGAACGGAGGGGTGTGCGGCCATGGGTTGCTCTCTCTTCAATACGCAGCCATATACATGATAGCCATCATGATTGAGTCTAAATATGATGATCATCATGTAACTGTCAATGACGCGCTGGAGGAATCTGAAATGAAGGTCAGCCGCGAGCAGATGGCCGAGAACCGCCGCCGTATCCTCGACGCCGCCAGTTCGCTGTTTCGCGACAGGGGATTCGACGCGGTCAGCGTGGCCGAGGTGATGAAGGCCGCCGGGCTCACCCATGGCGGTTTCTATGGTCATTTCAGTTCGAAGGATGATTTGGTCGCGCAGACGCTGGCCCATGTCCTGGCGGCGGACTCAGACGGAAATGGCGATTTCAGCCATTATCTGAGCGCCTATCTGTCGCCGCGCCATCGCGACAATCCGGCCGGGGGTTGCCCCACGGCGGGCCTTGCCGCCGCCATACGCCACCAGACCCCAGCGGCACGCGCGGCGATGACGGAAGGGCTTCGCTCGCAAATCGCCCGTATCGAGACGGCGCTCCCGCAGGCGCAGCCGGCAGACCGGCGCCGCACCGCGATTGGAAGCTGGGCGGCGATGGTGGGCGCCGTCATCCTCGCCCGCGCCATTGATGACCCCGCTCTTTCGGACGAGATCCTGGAGCAGACGCGCGCCTGGATCGAAGCGGGGATCACGGCCGAGTCAGTCTTGTAATTCCGAGGCCTGCGAACGGAGTTGGATCGCATCCTCAGCTAGAAGTAGGCCACCACCAATTTGATATGGACTTCAAAGCGGAGGTTTCGAAGGTACCTTTTGGTCAGCTCCGCCCTTTGGCAATTCATCGGCGCGTATGTTCGCTTCTCCTTTGAAATCCCTAATAGCGGACAGTCTGCCATCGGCCCCATTCCGGACGTTCAGGCCCGCTCTTGGCAAGTTCCGCTCCTGGCGGCCTCCCGTCGATCGGGCAGGGATCATGAATCCCATACGGGGGGATTGCCGATGAATGTACGCAAGGCCTCGGTGAAGGCCCGCACCTTCGCGCTTGGCTGCGGCAGGGCGCGCAGGAGGTAGATGCCTGCGGGCTCTTCGTTCCAGGGCTCGCGGCCGAGCGGCAGGCGCACGAGCCTGCGGGCCCTCACGTCTGGGCCGACGACCCAGCTCGGCAGAAATGCGATGCCCAGACCCGCCTCGGCCGCCGCGCGTTGGGCTTCGAAATCATCCGAACGAAAGCTCACTGTTCCATTTCCGGCATGGCCGGCCGGGCAGCCGAGAACATCGCGCCAGCCCAGGAGATCGGCACCATGCAGCTTGTCGATCAGCCGATGCGATGACAGGTCTTCTGCGCTGTCGGGCATGCCGGCCCGCTTCAGATAGTCCGGGCTGGCCACAAGCCGCCGCGCGAGGGGCGCCACCTTTGTTGCGATCAGCGTGCTGTCGGTCAGCGCGCCCATGCGGATGACGACATCGAGGCGCTCGATGACAGGATCGGCCAGCCGCTCCGTCAGATCGAGTTCGACGTGCAATGCGGGGTGCTCGCCCTGCATGGCCGCGACGACCGGCAGCACATAGCGCTTGCCGAAGGAGGGGAAGCAGGCAATCCGCAATGTGCCCGAGACGGAGCCATCGAAGGCGGCGACCTCCGCATGGGTATCGGCGAGCTCGTCCAGGTGCCGCTGCGCCCGCTCGTGGAGGCGCTGGCCGGCATCGGTGAGGGTGAGCGCCCGCGTCGAGCGGATGAAGAGCGCGACGCCCAGATCCTCCTCCAGCGCATCGATCTGGCGAACGATCGCCGAAGGCGTCACGGCGCGTCGCCGCGCGGCCCCGGAGAAGCTCCCGGCCCGGATGACATCCACGAAGGTGGCAAGGAATTCGGCGAAATGGGGTCTCATCTTTGCGGTCCGGGCAAAGCCATTTGCAGGAGGATCCGGCTTATCGCCGATGCCGGACACTCGCATATTCGCCGCGTCAACACAGCGGCGGCGCCCCGCTATTCGGCCCGATTCATCGCAGCCGCAGCGCGGCGGCGTTCCATCTCGCAAGATATCACAGGGTCACAAAGATATTGAAATACGTCGGCCCTGACGCCGCGCGTGACCCTTTCTGCTTCGTTCCCCCACGTAGCGGGGCCCATCGCATGCGGGGCATCCCGTTCAAACGCTGATCGAGAAGGCAAGACCATGAAAATTCTCACCGACAAGATCCTCTCGCAGTCGGCCTATACTGCGGAGATCGACGTTCCTTTTGAAAAGATCGACATCGCCGATTGGCTGTTCAGCCTGCCGGAAGCGGAATATCTGCGCTGCTGCCCGCCCGACCACATCGGCTCCGGCGTCACGACCACCGACGATGGCCGCCGTATGGTGATCAATGTGGAGATGATCGGCACCGGCCTCGTCATCCAGCACTACATCGCCGAGGAGGCGACGGCGAACTATTGCCGGATGAACTCGCTCTCCGACGTGTTCACCCCCGTCGGCCGCACGCAGGTCAATGTGCTCTGGGAGCTGATGGCCGAGAAGATCGAGGGCGGAAGGACCCGCTACACCAATCGTGTCACCTCGCGCCCGACCGACGTGTTCATGGATTTCCTCGCCGCGCACGGCCAGACTTTCGAGCAGGCGGCCATCGCCCGGCAGGAAGCCGGTGGCGATCACAACCGCCGAGAAACGCCGCTCTTCGCCGGCAGCATCGGACGCCGTGCGCTCGCCAAGGCCGCGGCGAAATGAAAGCCATCGTGTTCGATGCATTCGGCCCGGCCCGACGTGCTCCATCTCGGCGACGTGTCGATGCCGGAGGTTCGCCCGGGCGATCTTCTGGTCAAGGTGCACGCCGCTGGCGTCAACCGCGCCGATCTGTTGCAGCGTCAGGGCTATTACGGCCGGCAAAGCTATGGCGAAAGCGATCTGCTCGGGCTGGAAGTGGCCGGCGAGGTTGTCGCTGTCGGAAGCGGCGTGACCGATGTCCGCATCGGTGAGCGCGTGATGGCTATCGTGGGCGGCGGTGCCTATGCCGAGTATGCCCGCGTCGATCGGGGCATGGCGGTGCGCATTCCGCCGGATCTCGATGATCTCGGCGCGGCGGCGGTGATGGAATCCTTCGTCACCGCCTGGGAGGCGGCCGTGCATCTGGCAGGGACGGCGCAGAACACGTCCATCCTCGTCCATGCGGCGGCGGGCGGGGTCGGCTCCGCCGTGGTGAAGATCGCCCACGCCCTCGGCGCCCGCGTCTTCGCGACCTCCAACGCCGAGCGACGCGACGACGTTCTCACCCTCGGCGCGGAGACGGTGTTCGACTATCGATCCGAGGACTACGAAAAGGGCGTGCGCGACGCCACCGGCGGGACAGGGGTCGACGTGGTCGTCGACTTCGTCGGCGGTGACTATCTCCCACGCAATCTGCGGAGCCTCGCTCCAGGCGGCCGTCTCGTTCAGGTCGGCCTGCTGGGCGGGCAGGATAGCGCTGCGATTCCGCTGGCTCTCCTGCTGCACAACCATCTTCGCCTCATCGGGACGGTGATGAAATCGCGGACGGCGGACGAGAAGCGCGCGATGGTACGGCGGTTCGCGGAGGGCGCACTGCCTTTGTTCGCCGACGGCCGGCTGACGCCGCTTGTCGGCAAGGTCTATCCGCTCTCACAGGCCGCTGAAGCGCATCGCGCCATGGAAGTGGGCGGCGGGTTCGGCAAGGTCGTGCTGAAGGTCGCGGAGTAGAGCCGCGGAGGAGACTTCGCGCACGTCGGCTTTAGATGACGGATGGCTGAGTGTCGGCGTGGTCGTCCATCGCAGTGTTAGCTGTTGGCGCACGTTGGCCGATGGTTATCTGCGAGAAGGCTAGAGAGCCTCGATACCGAGATTTCTACGGGACCTCGAAGACGCCGACCCTGGCTGGTCACCTGGGGAGGGTTCGGACGACCGAACCGGTCACACCACCGTTATGGGCCAGAGCCGGCGCCAAACCCCTCCGGGATACCTGGGGACTACACCGGCATTGAGTGCCGACGCATCGATCCAGCCTACGGAAGGGCTGGAGAAACGGTAAGGCCTCGCCGAGATTGGAGCAAGGCGCTCTTCTGCCGTAAGACAGGCTCGGCGAGATGATGGCTATAGCGCGAACGTTCCGCTAACCACCTGCTCTCCGATACGGGACTTGTCGGACCTCCCCCATCGAGGGGGAGTGAGCGCCCGTGCTGGTCTTCAATCGGCTTGCGGCTACCGCCCGTAGACCAGGGCGGTCCGGCATCGCGGCCTATGACGCACCCTGACGGATACCTCGACCACCGCGTCCGATTGGCTCCCCTCCCTTGCGGTCATACGCCGGCAGCCCCTTCGCCAGCTTCTCCACCTTCGCGTCCAGTTCTTTGACCGCCCCCATGGTCACACCGACCGCGTCAATGACCGGGATGGAGTGCCCGTCACCCTTGCCGGTGGCGGCCTTGAAGTGCTGTGCATAGGTGCCGATGTGGCGCTCGCCGTCACCCATGCCGGGCTTGTAGTCCCACTCCTGCACCGGCATCGAGCGCACGGCTTCCAGCGTCCCGGTGGCCGGCTCCTTGTTCTCCTTCGCGTTCTCGTCGGAGAAGATAAGGCCCGCTCCCGTGCCGATCGCGCCCATAAGGTCACTGTTGGACTGCGACGCGGCGTTGTTCTGGGCATTCCAGGCGGAGAGCTGGCCATTGTACAGATTGGTCAGCACGCCGGCCTGCTTGGTGTAGCCGTCGATCGCCGTCTGGGTGCCGGACTGCATGATACCGGCCGTTTTGATGTTGGCACTGTTCGCAGCCGCGACATTGCCGGTCGCCGAATTGCCGATCTGAGCGCCTGTGGCGAGAGCCGCGCTCGCCTGACCGGCAAGCCCGTTCCCCATTCCGATGGCGCTCGCCCGCAGGCGCATCCCCTGAAGCCGTAGATCGCTGCGGGCCCTGTTTTCCGCCCCGGCCGCACCAAGCGCGGTCGCCGTGTCGGCCGCGCGGTCGGCGCCTGCCCAGCGGCCGGAATTCGGATTCACGCCCATCGACGCCTGCTGGCGCCGGCGGGCCGCATCCTGGCTCGCAGCGGCCTTAACGACATCGCCTCGCGCTTCGGCGGCTACGGCGGCCTGTCGCTCAGGGCTATCCCACGCCTGCGCGTCCGCGATGTACTGGTCCTGAAGCGGCTGGAAGACCTTTTCCAGGCGATCACGATCCGCCGCCGCCCAACCGTTCAGCGTGTCCTGAGCGTCGAGCTGGGAACCGACGACCTTCCCCGCCACGTTATCGAGGTTCGCCTGCCGATCCTTGGCATCGGCATAGAACTGCTTCGCGAAGTCGAGGTAGCTCGAGCCGAGGGAAGCGATCTTGTTCGCCGCCTGCCCGATCTTCGGGCTTGGGGAGCGGCATGTCTCCGCCATCATCCATGGTGTCTCTCCCCTGAGCGTCAGTTCGAGTAAGCCGGGAGGCCTCGGCTTTCGCGGTAGCGGCGTTCGGCCTCTTGCTGCTTCTCACGAACGCCACGGATGGCCTCGTCGCGCTCGCGGCTCTTTCTCTCCTGAGCTTCCCGCCTGAGGCGATCGCGGCGCTCCATCATGTCGGTGTGCAGCTTGATGCGGGCGCTATTGGCCTTGCGTACCTCCTCGGCGTTCCGGCGTTCCTGCTCCAGCATCTCGTTGCCGGAGCGGATGGCGTCATCAGCAAAGCGATCCATGGCCTCGTCGGCCGGCAAATCCCGCCCCCGGAGATCCTCAACGGCGCGGATACCGCGGGCACCGGCCTGGGCGACGCCGCCAAGCGCCTTGCGGCCGTAGCCAACGTACATGTTGCCGAGGCTGACGGTCGGCTCCCGCGCGGGAGGAGCGCTCGCTGGGCTCGCCCCGACCGGAAGCCTTGCTTCATCATCGGCCGATGCGGGCGGCGGCTCCGGCGCCGAAGTGGATGAAGCAGGTTGTTCCCTAGGCTGGGGCGCAGATGTGGCGGCCCGATCTTCAGTGGCCGGCCGCCAGATCGGAATGCTGCGTGCCGCGCCCCCCACCGTCGGCGGAACGGCACTGCTGCCATCACCGCCACCATACCCCGCAGCTGCGACCCCACGATCCTGCGCGCGAAGCACCTCGACCGCCTTCGCGACCTTCTCGTCGTCCGTGAGCCGGGCGTAGCTGAAGTCGTTCGCCAAAAGCGACTTCATGGTGCTGTCCAGCCGCTTGCGGAACTCGACAATGCCCTGCGGGCCACGAAGTTACGCCTCCTTCAGCGCGGCTTCCAGCATCATCATGCCGGTCTCGCGCGCCTCAGTACGCTTGTCCTTCGCGATCGCGGAGCGCACCTTGTCGGCCGCCTCCCACCTGCTGCATCCCGGACTTGAACACCTGCTCCGGCGCCATCAGCTCGATGCCCATCCGGTAGATGCCCTCGCGGCCCTCGATGGAACCGGTCCATTTCTTGTCCGTGGCCTTGTCCTCAAATTCGAGGTCCATTCCCACGGTGTTGCCGTGCCGTCCTTGTCCTTGCGGAGCTTCGCGGTCGTGGTGCGCCCGTCCTCGAAATAGCCCTGCTGATTGTAGGCGGCGGTCATGTGCTTCGCGAAGCCGTCAGGATCGTCGCGGGAGGCGGCCTGAAGCGCCTTCGCCCAGCTCTCCATGCCCTTTTGCACACCCTCGGTCTTGAGCCAGTTGTTATAGGCCTGAGCCTTCTCGGGCTGCCCGGCGCGCATGTAGGCTTCGGTTACCAGCGGCGCGCTCTTGGCCGTGTAATAGTCCATGAAGGGCTTCACATCCTTCTCCCCCGCTGCGCGCGCCTGCCCCTTGTCCGTAAAGGTGGCGTCCCCGACCTTGAACGCAGGCAGGCCCTTGCCGTCAGGCGTCGGCCCCTGCGCCTCGATCGGTTGGATCGCGCCTTCCACGTCCGCGTTGCGTGCGGCGCTCGCCTGATCCGCCGCCTGCGAGTAGGCGCCCTTGACGGCATCGTTGCGCTGCCAGTCCTGCCGCTGACGATCCCGCTGTTCGTTGGTGAAGGCTTGGTTCTGGCCCTCGGCCGCGATACGCCGCTGTCGATCTTCCTTGGCGAGAGCGCGATGCTCTCGAACGAACGACCGGTCCTCATCCTGAAGCTGGATGCGCCGTCCCCGGTCCTCCTTGGCGAGGGAACGGTCCTCGTGCTCGAAGGCGCGCCGGCGATCGCGCTCTTCCTTGGCCGCGCCGGCAGGGTCCGAGAACCGCTCAAAGGCACGAGCGCGCCGGGCGAACGTCAGCCAATCGAAGCGGACACGCTCAGCTCCGGGGGAATACGGGTCGCGGCACATCCTGTGCTCCGTCAGCAAGGGAAAAGGAGGCCCGTGCGCCAGAGCCGCGACCCGCGCGATGCTCGATCTTCATGTCCTTGGGCGCGGTGATGCCGATGCGTGCATGTTGCCCGGCCCCACCCGAGGTGCGGCCGACGAGCACGATCGTCACGTCTCCGACGACGATGCTGTCACCCAGATATAGGTTGGTCATGAGCATGGCCCGCCGATCAGAATACTGTCGCGAGCAGAGGTCAATCAGACCGATATCATGAGACGCCGGAAGGAAAATACGACGAAATACAAAGATGAGTCGCCAAGTGTCTCAGAGAGCGATATCTGGATTTTCGTTATCCACAGGCAGCTTTCGCTTCGTCCGCGCCTTCGCCTCGCTGTTCGGCAGGCTCTGTCGTGCAGAAGGTGGCCCAGGCCTGCATCAGTTCTCGACGTTTCTCCAGCGCATCCCCGCGACGGTACGCGCGTTCGGTGGCGTCGCCGACCACATGGGCAAGGGCGGCCTCGGCAATCTCGCGCGGGAAGCTCGTCTCCTCCGCAGCCCAGTCACGGAATGACGAGCGGAAGCCATGTACGGTGAACACCTGCTTCTGCCTCCGCAGGAGCATTTCCATCGCCATGGCGCTGAGGGGGCGCATGGGGCGAAGACCGGGAAACACGAAGGCCCTCTCCGGGTCATCGCCCCGACGATGGGGCTCGGCCTCCCTCAAGACGGCTATTGCCGCGTCCGACAGGGGGACGCGGTGCTCTCGCCCGGCTTTCATCCGTGTCGCCGCCACCGTCCATACTGCCGCCTTGAGGTCGATCTCCGCCCAGGTGGCGCTGAGCACTTCGCCCGACCTCGCGGCCGTCAGGATCGCAAATTCCAAAGCGCGGGCCGCCATAGCCGGCCGCGCCCTTAGGGCAACAATGAAGGCTGGCACCTCAGAGTAGGGGAGGGCGGCATGGTGGCCGCGCTGGAGCTTCTGGCGCTTGGACAGCCGATGTTGAAGATTGCCCTTCCACTGCGCGGGGTTCTCTCCGGAGCGAAGGCCTTCCACCTTGGCCGCGTCGAGAACCCGTTCGATCCGGCCGCGTAGCCGGGAGGCGGTTTCGTTCTTCTCCTGCCAGATGGGTTCGAGCACCTTGAGGATGTCCACCGCCGTGATGTCGGCGATCTTCATGTCGCGGATGGCGGAGCAATAGGTCGGGCCAAGGGTCATCTCCCATTGGGCGACGTGCTTATCGTTGCGGAAGCCGTGAGCAAGCTTCGTAATCAGGTCGTCAGCGAAGGTGCCGAACGTCGGAGCCGCTTCAGCTTCCTTGCGAACGGCCAATGCGGCCTCGCGCACCGCGAACGGATCGCCGCCATCGGCGACGATGCGGCGAGCCTCATCAGCCTTCAGGCGGGCGGCAGCAAGCGTCACGTCGTTCAGGGAGCCCAGGCCCATCTCCCGGCGCTTCCCATCGCGCTTGAACATGAACAGCCACGCCTTCGATCCCGTTGGGCCGATCTGAAGGTACAGGTTGCCACCGTCAGGATAGCGGCCGGGCTCTTTCAGGCTTGCCACCGTGCGCGCCGTCAGCCGGTTCATCTCCCTCGCCATGCCGGCGTCTCCAATCGCGAGTTCGAATTCCACCGCCACGGGCTGCCGATCCAGAAAACCAATTTCTGGAATTTCTGGACTATCCAGCATCCAGAAAATGCGCCAGCAACACGTTGAAATGCTTGATATTCGATTTTCTGGATTTTCTGATTATCTGGCTATAAGACACACGTTCTTATATATAGGTATTATAATGCTCATATTGACCTATAGCCTTTCCAGCCCGTACCCGCTGGATGGGTGGCGGAGATGATCAACCCCACCCGCATCCAACCCCACCCGACCCCACCTTCAACCCCACCCTAAGCGGCGGTTCTCCAAATGCAACGAAATACGCTGAAGAGCAACTAATCGTTGTATGATAGTCCATTGTGGGGAGCCATGAAGGCGTCCAAGGGCGCCAGAGGGCATCGGTATGGCGGACTCTCTCTCCGCCAGACCCCTGTTTCACACCATGCCCAAAAGCCTCAGAATGTAACGCCCGTAAGGCTTTCACTGGCCTTGGTGTTCCTCTGTGTCTCACTCCATACCCCTGCGTCGCGGTTCTGCGTTGGGGTGGCGTTGGGGTAGCTTTCGGGGGCGTCTTTCACGCCCCCAACGCGAGCACTCCGATGGCCCTCAAGCTCAACAGGCTCAACGCTCGACAGGTCTCGACATCTCCAAGCCCGGTCGGCATGCCGATGGGGCGGGCTGTATCTGATCGTGGAGCCGTCGGGGGCAAAGCGGTGGGCGTTCCTATTCAGGTGGAAAGCGGACCCTTCCCAGCCGGGCACCGGCAAGCTCCGTGAGATGAGGCTCGGGTCGGCTATCAGCGTGTCCCTTGCGGCGGGACTGGTGGTCTGGCTCGGCCTGAAGGGCAACGAGTACACGGGCAAGAACCTGCTCGACCACGGCTGGGTCTTCGCCAAGCCCGACAGCCTCGAAGCCCAGTTCGCCGCCTCCCGATGGGGGATCGAACTGACCGCCGCTGCAACGGCCTGACGGCAAAGCTAAGGGGGACAGTCATGACGGGCAGCATAGGCGCCGACAAAGTGACCCGCCGCCCGTATGCAATTGCAGCGGCCTCGCTCTCGGTCGCCCTGATGCCGATCGGGGCGGTCGCCCAGCAGTCTCCGATGCCCTTCTCCGCGCTTCCCAGCGATGTCGTCGACCGTGCGGCAGATCCGGCAAGCTTGCGAACAAGGGGGCTACGCCTCCTCGGACGAAGCAGGCATCTCCTTCGTCGACTCGGACTATACCGGAGGAACAGACATCATCCTGTCCGCTCAGCACGGCTGCGACGGCATGGCCAAAGGAGCGAACTGCTCGACCGGCGGCTGCAGGCTGATCATCTGGAAGCAGGTCGGTCCCCAGGAGTGGCGGCTGGTGTTCGAGGAGAGCGTCGCGCCCGCCCCTTTGATCGCCACGGACAGCCAGAACCGGTTCGGCGGCTTGATCGTCACCCTCTATGTCGGGATCGATGGCACGGGCCCGTACTGCTCGCTTCCCGTTCGGGGCAAGTTCTGCGGCGCGATGCTGGTACGGCGGAATGGCAAGTGGGTGCCGAGAAGCAGTAGCCAGCACAAGGCGAGACGGGCTTCGCCGGAGCCACCACCTCGGACAACCGCCCCCTCCTGATCCGCACGTCGCAGATCGCCAGCTGAGACAAAAGGCGGGCGCTGGCCAAAAGTCGCCTCGGAAGGCCGCTGAAGACCGGCGACGCAAGTCGTGCCAGAAAAGGCCGCTCACGTTGCGCGCCACCGTTGGTTTCGCTGCGCGGAAGCGCAGACCATCGAACAGGGGCGACGCCGTGGTGACGGTTTAGCTTCTGCAGTTCCTAGTTGCATGCAGGGGCAGCCGCTCGGCCGCGGTTGGGGATCAGCATGCGATTTGGCGAAATGCGGGAATTCGACGATGGCGGCAAACTCGCAGCGCAAGCTTACTGGAACGCCCTGCGGAAGCTGCAGCAGCATGTGAAGAGGATTAGCTGGAAGCCTACGTGGAACGCCCCACTCCCCCTTCTCAGGAGTTGGAGCCTCGCAAACCCGGGGCGGTTCAGCTCCGACCAAGACTTCCATCGGCTGCATTAGCCCCCGCCGAGATGCAACTCATAGCTGCTCAACTCCTTTCCGCAGTTCGAGCGGAAATTCAGTTGTTTGAGCACGGGCTCGGCGGTAGATAGGAACTGGCTGAAGTTCGACTGACCCGGGGGGGCGGCAGCGAGCATGAGTAGCCGTGACAGTGACATTTTAGTTTTCATCCGACGGTACATCAAATACGACCTGCGGCGCGAGGCTCTGACCTGGCTCAGGGTCGCGGCATTCTATGTACCGGCCGGACTGATCGTTGCGGCGCTCGCATTCTTGATCCTTGTCTATATCGAGCCATTTCCGAGACAGGCGACGGTTCTGGCCGTTGGTCAGCGGGGCACGCTTAGCAACGAGCTTGGCGAGGCATTCGAAGCCTATTTTCGCCGGCAGGGTTTAAGGCTCGAGGTTCGCAGCCAGACAGGGCTCGATGCGGTTGAAAACAATATCCGGGATCCAGGTTCGGACATCAGCGCCAGCTTTGTGATTTCGGGGGCGGGCTCGCCATCGGACTATCCCAACCTCGTCTCCCTCGGCACCGTGGCTATCGCGCCAGCCTGGTTGTTCTACCGCGGCGATACGATCAGCGTGGATGATCCCTTCCAGTATTATCAGGACAAGCAGATCGCGATCGGTGCGCCGGGCACCGTCAGCCAAAAGCTGTTCTACACCCTGATGGAGCTCAACAATCCCGGCACCGGCGATAGGCCGAACTTCCTCAAGCTTCCGCATTCCGAAGCGGTGGACCAGTTGCTGGCGGGCAAAGTCGATGCTGTCTTCATTGTTGATGGCTTCAATTCCCCCCTCATCCAGCAAGTGCTACGGGACCCGAGCATCAAGCTGATGAACTTTCCGCTGGCCGATGGCTATGTGCGGCGCCTGCCGTTCCTGCAGAAGGTGACGGTTCCGCGGGGCGCCATCGATATCGCCAGCATCCGGCCTGAGAGCGAGGTGGCGCTTCTTGCATCCGCGGCGAATCTCCTGGTCGAGAAGGACACGCATCCGGCGGTGCAATGGGCATTCCTCATGGCAGCTCGCGATTTCTCACTGAAATCGACCAATTTCTTTCCGCTCGCGGCGACGATGCCGCAATACAAGGATCGCCGCTTTTCGTTGAGTCCAATCGCCACTCGCTTCTATACGGGCGGGGTTCCGTCCATCTTCAGCTATCTTCCGCTCTGGCTCGCGGCGCTGCTGGAAAATGTGTGGGTCGTTCTGCTCGCGCTCCTGTTCCTTGGCTTGCCGCTCTTGAACAAGGTCATCGGCTATCGGGGTTTCGCGTCCCAGAAGCTGCTTTGGCTGCATTTCTGGGAGCTTCGCTATATGGAGGATGAGCTCGTCGCCGCCACCACCTCGGCCGAGGCCATGTCTGTGCTCGAACGGCTAAAGCAGCTGGACGACACCACCGCACGATCCTGGGTGCAGGACGACCAGATGCGCCACTACTTCAATCTTCGGCGGTGTATCGCAAGCGCGATGCAAGATTCAGAAAAGAAAATCAAACGTCTCGGCGAGAGAGCACGTGACGAAGCGGGGGCTGGCAATCCATGAGCCTATCCTTTCTGCAATATGTGTCGGACACGCAATTGCTCGTGCTGCTGCCCGCCCTGGCCTGCCTCACCCTGCTGGGGGTGGCGCTTGCCGTGCGGTACATGAACCGGAAATGGAGCTGGTTCGACTACGACAGCGACATCGTCGACACGGCCACGCAGAACAGCATGTCCGGTGCCTATGTGGTGCTCGGCTTCGTCCTCGCGCTGGTCATGACCACCGCTTCCGGCCTGGATGACAAGGTTTCGCAGGAAGCGCAGGCCATCAAGAGCCTCAATCGGCTGCTGATCCTCGATGGCACGGAGCCGGCCCTGAAGGCCCGGGACGCGCTGCTCACCTACACGAACTCCATCATCGTCGACGAGTGGCCCGGTCTCAAGCAGGGGCACGCCAGCGCTGTCACCTCCAAGGCTCTTGTAGATGTGTTCTTGCAGGTCGACAGCATCGATCCCCGGTCCGATAAAAGTGTCGCCGTTTTCTCCAAGATCCTCGATGCGGCCGAACAGATGGCACAAGTCCGCAACAGCCGGATCCTCAGCGTCACCAGCGCGCTGCCAATCATGTTCTACACTGTGAGCCTTCTCAGCATTTTCGGCGTAATTATTATCTGCGGACTGCGGTTGATCGAGGCCACTCCCCTGAGGGCGGTGACGTTGGTCGTGCAACTTGTCATGCTCACACTCATGCTGGCCGCCATCGCCATCATCGACCTTCCCTATCTCGGAGACACATCCACATCTGTCGAGAGTCTACAGGAAGTCTATGATGGCCTGAAACATCAGCAGCCCGTTGTGCGTCAAGGAGTGAAGTGAGATGGCAAGACCTGCTCCGAAGGTCTTGCAGGGAACCGTGACCGGCGTGCTGCGCCTCAAGGCGGGCACCACCTATGTGGTGACGTCAGAGGTTCGGGTGCGGGATGGCGGGCGACTGGTCGCTGAGGATGGGGTCAACATCCTGATTCTCAACGGGATGGTGCCTTCCAGCACCATTCGCCGTGCAGTCCTCATCTTCGAACAGGGCTCGGCTCTGTACGCGGGGCGCCTGTATGTGCGGGCCTGCAACGATCGTTTCCGCGCTGTGAGAACGGCGGACAATGGAGGCCTCTGGTTTTTCGGCGGCTATCGCAGCGCCGAAAAGGACGGGCTCTCCGTCACAGCTGATCGGCCCAGGGCGGTCTCGACTTTCAAGGCAGATCTGATCGCGGCCTATTACCTCGGGCATGGGGATCCGGTTTCGCCAAGCAAGGACCCGCTGGAAGATGACCGTGACGGCCTCTCCATCATGGGGGTTGGGCCGCAGGAATGGGATGTAACCGAACTTCGCAGCTTCCATTCCGGTGATGACGGGATTGATCTCACCAATTCCCACATCGCTCTGCAACGCATTCGCGTGGTGGCACCGGCAGAGGATGGCATCAATCTCAGCAGCAGCACGCTGCAGGTGGCGCGGAGCCTGAGGGTCGATGTGACAATGACCGACGTCTCCGATCGCGACATCTTCGACTTGGAGACGGATGATGGTCCAAGCTATGTCGAAATCGCTCGCCACTGCCATGTCGATATCGTTGGGGTCTTTGGCGACGATCTTCATCTGCGCAGCCCGGACATGCCGGAGGCGGACCATGCGCACGAGGTTTCCTACCGCTTCAAGGGTTTCCTGCGCGAGTCTCCCGCTCTGGTTTTCTCGCTGAACGAGGATTGACAGGCATCTGGCATGGTCGTCGCGTTCCATACTGTCCCGTTTCGCGTCAGAGCGGTGCACGGCTTGGTGGGCCTTATCATCGGTTGGATGGCCGGGCTGGCAACGGCAGTCGCGGCCGAACCGCTGATACAGGCCTGTCCGATGCCGGCCACCACGCCGGCGGGAGAGGCGCGCCTGCATTGGGCCTCCCCCGCCGAGGCGAACAAAGACGACAAGGCACCCCAGCCCTGTGCTCCCTGTGCGGAGCCGGCCAACGCCGCGGCCGCCACCTGCTCCATCTACCGGTTCCTTACGTCCGATGCTTGCTCCGGCGGCCACTGCGGTGATGCGCAGGGTGAGTTCGTGCGCCGCGAAATTGGCGGAGTCACATTCTTTCTGCAGTACGATACGCGCTATCGTGACCCGCAACGGTACGACCGTGCCCAGGGGGAAAACTGCCGTGTCCTCCTGTGGGCCATCCAGCCGGTGGTCGGGATCGAGGATGTCTCCGGCTATTCCGGGCGGAATTACTGGCACGCGGCTTATGTCGCTTCGCAGCGCATGGTCGAACCGCCCTTCTCCAAAGATGATGTCGCTTTCGCCATCCAGCCCGCGACGACGCGCGGCCAGCACCAGTTTCACATCCATATCGGGACGCTGAAGGCCGATTATCGCGCGGCCCTCGCCGCGCTGCCGCACGACGCGACCCATGTTCGCATCGGCCCTTACGATTTTCATGTCCGGTTCATCGCTGTCCCGGCGGGGGCCGATCCTTTTGAAGGTGTCGATGTGCCGGCCATCGCCCGCAATATCATGCCGCGCGGCGCAGCGGATCTGCCGCTTCATGGGGTGTTGGCCGCGGTCACCGACAGCGGAAGAAGCCTTTGGATTCTTACCGCACCACGCTTCGAGCGGTCGGAACTGAACTATATGACCCCGACCGGTTGCCGCCTGAACTGACGGAAGCGGTATTGACCTTGGTCCGGGTGCTTTTTTGGGGGGGATGATGGGACGTTCCGGTTTTTTCGCCACGCTCGTGGCCGCGCTCGCTCTGCTGGCGGTTCCCGCGCGCGCGGGAGAAACTGGAACGCCACCTGTAACGCTCGCCGTTCCATCAGGGGTGAGTTATGAGCAGATCGGTCGCTTGAACGTCGACCAGCTCAATACCATTCTCACGGTCGACGCGCCGGCCTTCTTCAAAGCCCCCATCGCAGCCAAGCCGGCGCGGAACGGGGTCAATCTGTACCGGATCACCTATTCCTCGGTCATTCCCGAACTGGACAACCGGCCCATCGTCGCCACGGGGCTCATCGCGATACCGGACACAGGGGGGAGTGTTTTTCCGCTGGTCTCCTATCAGCACGGCACCGTTTACAAGAAGACCGAGGTGCCCTCCTTTATCGACCAATCCGAAGAAACCAAGCTGATGGTCGCGCAGTTCGCCGGTCAGGGCTACGTGTTGGTCGCGCCCGATTATTTCGGCATGGGCACCTCCACGGAGCCGGAAGGCTATGGCGTGATGGGGAGCCAGCAGCAAGCCAGCTTTGACATGCTCAAGGCGTCCCAGGCGGTTCTGCGGCAGTTGAAGATATCAACCGACAAGCTCTTCGTCAGCGGGTGGTCCGAAGGGGGCTTCGTGGCGCTTGCTTTCCTCCACCGGCTGGAGCGTGCCGGCGTGAAGGTGGACGGTGCGGCAACCGCCAGCGGTCCGGCCGATATCTACTCCCTGCTCAGCGGCTTCCTGAACTTTCCGCGGAAGAACGACGCGAGTTGGGCCAATGTCCTCTACATTCTCTCGGCCTTCTCTTTTGAAAATTACTACAGCATTCCCGGCCTAGCGCGGACCATCATCGCTCCAGAATACTACGATCTGGCCAAAAGGGTATATGAGCGAAAAGATTACAAGCGGGAGGAAATCCCCACGGACCTGAAGGTGTTGATCCAACCGGCCTATTTTGATCCGGATTTCTTTGCGCAATCCGCGTATGGACGACTTGCGCTCGCCACCCAAGCCTACCGCTGGGTCATCAACACGCCGATGCGCAATTTCTACGGTGAGAATGACGAGATCGTTTCCGTCGGGCTTGGCAGACTCGTCATGGAGTACCAGCGGGGCATCGGCGCGGGCAATAGCCGGGTGGAGGCGATTTCGACGGGACCAACGGACCACCGCGGGACCTTTGCCACGGCAGTGCCACTCTGGAAGGAATGGTTCGATGGGAAGTGAATACGAGGCACAGGACAAGGGAGCGCCTGGCCCACATGCTAATGGCTTCGAGCGTCTCGACCTCGCGACGTCGGAAGACCGCAAGGCATTCATCGGAATCACGCAGGACTATTTTGACTGGATGAATGGCGAAATCATCCGGCATTGCGCCTTCTCGATCCCGGATATCGTCGGCATGAGCCTTGAGAGCTATGTCGGTCATACCGCTGAGATCGGCGCACGGATCGAGCCTGAGGCGGGCGGTGTCTACGCCCGCCGGGACGCGGACGGCCAGATCATGGCCATCTGCGGGCTTCGCCGCCTCCCGGACGGGGCCGCGGAAATCGTCCGCATCTTCACGCGCCCGCACTTTCGCGGCCGTGGTCTTGGCTCCCAGTCCGTGAATTTTGTTATGAACGAAGCCCGCCGACTGGGTTACCAGATGATCCGGCTCGATACGGCAGTGTTCATGACATCGGCGCAGAAGATCTACCGCGCCGCGGGCTTCGTGATCTGCGGGCCCTATGACGGCGCGGAGCCGCCACCTCAGCTTGTACCATTCTGGATATTCATGGAGCGCGGCCTCACGGCCGCCGGGCTTCCATCAGGCGTGGACACGCCGGATCACCGTGGCTGAGGTCCGGTAACCGCATTGTGTGATCGGGGGTAAAGCATGTTTCAGGCGAACAAGACTTCACGGCCGGGTCGGGCGCCGGTGCGGCTTCGTCCCACGGTGCGGGTGATGGGGATCGCGCTCTCCTGTGCACTGGCCCAACTGGCGCCGGGCGCGCAGTCTCTTGCCGGCGCGAGCGAAATCAACGCGCGCGCAATCTTCCTGCCGGACGCCCCGAATTATGATGTCGTTCGCCCGATCTATCCTGCCGGTCCGGCAATTGTGGACGAGATCAAGATCGGTCCCGATGAGGTGGTGACAAAGGATCAGGTCCTGCTGACGCTTCGGTCTCCCCAGCTGGATGAGAAGATAGCCAGCACGCGGGCGGCGCTCCAGCGGCGCACGGAAGTGCTTCAGCAACTGTCCGACCTGGCGAACCAGTATGAAGGCGCTGTGGTGAAGCTGGAGAACGAGCGGCGGCAGCAAATTCGGGAGGCCATCGCCACCTACGAAAAGCAGAGGGATGGCTATCGGAAAATTCTGGACGGCAAATCTGAATTGCACAGCAAAGGATTGGTGACGAGCGGATCCAACTTTCAGGCTCAGGTGCAGTACGATCAAAGCGTAAACGAGCTGATGAAGCAGAAACTGGCGCTTCTGGAGGTCGATTCCCGTATCGCACAGGTGCAGCAGACACGCTTTGAGAAGCTCGCCCCCCTTCTGCGCCAGATCGAAGATCTCCGGCTTTCGATGCACGATCTGGAAAGCACATACGAGCAACTGCGGTCCGTTCGGGCGCCGCGGGACGGAATCGTCAATTCGATCTTCGTGAGGAAGGGAACGTCTGTGGACAGCAAGGATATTCTCCTGACTCTGTCCAATGCCGAACCCACGTTACAGGCTTACGCCTTCGTTGATATTGCCGAAGTGCCGAAATGGAAGGTTGGAATGCCGGTTTCGCTCACCCCGGCCAATCCCCGGACACCGCTCAGCCAGCCGCTCGGCGGCACCATACGCTCGATTTCGAAGACCCCGCTCTCCAAGGCGGAGGCACGCAACATGTTCTTCGATGATGATACCGTATCCTACCTCATGCCGGACGGAATCGTATATCTGGTGCGGATCTCCCTGAATTCGGATACGCCGCACGGAGTCGTCGGCCTTGGCGATTTGGCCACAATGCAGCGTCCGGACTCTGCCGAAAAGGCGAACGGGGCACCACCACGCTAACGCGGGAAGCGTAATGTGGCGGTGACGTGTGAACCGCCCCTAGATTCCTGGACGCCTTCTTCCCTAATTTTGAGGGGAGGCCACGATGGGCAAAACGAACTTCACCGAGGACTTCAAGCGCGACGCGGTCGTTCAGATCACCGGACGGGGCTAAGCGCGCTGATCGGCACTGAGCACGCTCCTGCGGCCGAACTTAACGCCCCGGGCCTTGGCGCGGGCACGTCCTTCGCCTGTGCGGGTCTTGATCAGTTCGCGCTCGAATTCCGCCAGGCCCCCGAGGACCGCCAGCATGAGCCTACCATGCGGCGTGGTGGTGTCGGCCCATGCATCGGACAGGGACCTGAAGGCGCCACCCCTCTCGCTCACTTCAGCCAACACGTTGAGCAAATCGCGCGTGGAGCGCGCCAGGCGGTCGAGCCCGCACAACAATGAGTATGTCGCCGGCCTTGAGCGAAGCGATACAGCGCCGTAACTCGCGCCGATCTGTCTTGGCGCCGCTCGCCATCTCGGCAAAGACTTTCTGGCAGCCTACTGTCCTGAGGTGTTCGATCTGGCTGTCTAGCGTCTGTTCGTCAGTAGATACGCGCGCATAGCCGATGATCATGAACGCATTATGAGACTATAATTCGAGACACGTAAGCGATTGATTTTGCTCGCCCCGCCGCGCGTCTCAAATATCGCGAATTTTGATACAATCATGAAATCTGTTGTGGCCACCTGAGGCGCGGCGCTTACGGCGCTCGAACAAAACAGATTTTTGCTGGCAGGCCGGCTCGTGCCACGTCAGGGCCAAGTGTGACGCCATCGCAACACACCACCATGAAACCTCCGGACGACGGTCGTGCCCGCATTGAGCGATTGATTCCTATATCCGATTGAATATAGCGTTCGGCTGCCCCGTCGTTCATTGCGTCCCACATGCTGCTTTCATAACCCCCTCATTTCGCTCGAAGGATTGCAGATGACTCTTGTCCAGACCCGCGCGTGCGGGCACGGGAATGTGCGCGCCTATGCCCATCTGCCAAGTCAGGAGCATGCAGGAGGGATCGGCGTATTCCGGATTGGAGGATCGGCGCCTGGGCTCGGGCGCCTGGCGCGCCTCTTGGCCGCCTCCACGGCCCTTGCGCCCCTCTTCATCACCCATCCCGCCGGTGCGGCACCGCAGGGCGGGAATGTGGTGGCGGGGTCGGCAACCATCTCGCAGTCGGGGTCGACCACCACCGTCAATCAGTCCACCAACAAGGCCATCATCAACTGGCAGTCCTTCTCCGTCAGCAAGACGGAAACGGTGGATTTCAACCAGCCCTCCAGTTCATCCGTCACGCTGAACCGCGTTACCGGCAATGAAACCTCGATCATCGCCGGCGCGATCAATGCCAACGGCCAGGTCTTCATCGTCAATTCCGCCGGCATCCTCTTTACCGGCACCAGCCAGGTGAATGTCGGCGGCCTCGTGGCGTCGACGCTGGACATCTCCAACCAGGACTTTCTGTCCGGCAATTACGTCTTCTCCGGCTCCTCCACCAACTCCGTCATCAACAAGGGCTCGCTGACTGCCGCGCCGGGCGGCTATGTCTCGCTCATGGGCAAGACGGTCTCCAACCAGGGCGTGATCACTGCGACGCTCGGCACGGTGGCGCTCACGTCCGGCTCGAAGATCACACTCAATTTCGACGGCAATTCGCTGTTCGACGTGACCATCGATGATGGCGTCATGAACGCGCTGGTCGAGAACAAGCAGCTCATCAAGGCCGATGGCGGCAAGGTGATCCTGACCGCCAAGGCGGCGGATGCCGTGCTTTCGGCGCAGGTGAACAACACCGGCATCATCCAGGCCCGCACCATGGCCTCTCTGACCGGGGGCAAGGCCACCTACAAGACGGGCTCCATCAAGCTGAAGGCGGACGGCGGCACCACCAGAGTGTCCGGCACCCTCGACGCATCCGCCCCCAACGGCGGCGACGGCGGCTTCATCGAGACCTCCGGGAACACGGTGAAGGTGGACGAGACCGCCACCCTCACCACCCTCGCAGCCCTCGGCACCACCGGCACGTGGCTGATCGATCCCGACGGCTTCACCATTGGCACCTTCGGCTTCCGCTTCGGCCCGCAAGACCAGATCACCGGCCTCAATCTCGGCGGCGACATCAGCGCCAGCAAGCTGTCGAAGCTGCTGGAGACCACCAATGTGAACATCAGCTCCACCGACGGGAAGGGCAAGGACGGGGACGTCAACGTCAACGCCGCCGTGTCCTGGTCGGCCGGCACCACGCTGACGCTGAACGCGACCAACGACATCAATGTGAATGCCGCCATTACCGCTTCGGGAGACAAGGCTGGTCTCGCCCTTAATGCGGGGAAGGACATCTACATCAATGATGGCGTAACCCTCTCCGGCGGCCACGCTGCCCTCGCGATGACATATGGCGGCGACTACCATATCGACACCGCCAGCGGCGCTGCGATCACCCTTTCTGGCGCCGATGCGAGCCTCGCCATCAACGGGCAGGCCTATACCCTTATTCATACAATGGCAGAGTTGGAGGCCCTGGACGACGCGACTGGCACGGCGACAGGAAACTTCGCCATCGGTAACGACATCGATGCCTCTGGCACGACCTATGACGGTTCAGTGGTCGCGCGTCTCAGCGGCAACCTTGCCGGCTTAGGCCATACCGTCAACGATCTCACCATCTCGTCTGGCGGCAACTATGTGGGCCTGATCGGCTCCATCGGAAGCGGCAGCATCGTCCGCGACATCGGTTTGTCGAGCGTGGACATTACGGGGAATTCTACCGTCGGCTCCTTGGCGGGCGAGAATAACGGTACAGTCATCAACGCTTATGCGACCGGGCACGTCACAAGCCTGTCCACGGGCTGGGCTGGAACCGGCGGCCTGATCGGAGAGAATTACAGCACCATCGAGGACTCCCATGCGGATGTGACCGTGGCGAGCTCCGGCAATTATGTGGGTGGCCTGGTCGGCTTCACCTACGGCGTGATTTCCAGATCCTACGCGACCGGGGATGTATCGGGCACGACGGCGGTCGGCGGGCTCATCGGCGGCGGTGGTGGCATTGTGAGCGACGCATACGCCACCGGCAATGTCACCGGGGAGAACGAGGTTGGTGGCCTCGCCGGCCTCGCCAGCGGCAGCTACAGCAATGTCTCCGCAAGCGGGAACGTGACGGGGGGCGACACGATCGGCGGGCTCATCGGCTACGCCAACGCTCTCACCTTGAAAAATGCCTCGACCAGCGGAAACGTGACCGCCACGGGGCAAGCCGTGGGCGGATTGGTCGGCACCTCAGAGGGTGGCACGTTCACCAGCATATCCGCGTCCGGAACGATCACGAATACGGGCACTTACACGGGCGGCTTGGTGGGCCAGTCGAATGGAACGACCATCAGCGATGCCTCCTTCAGCGGCAGCGTGACGGGCACCTGGATCACCGGGGGAATCGTTGGCTGGAACAGCGGCACCGTCACCGACGCGCAGGTCACGGGCACGGTAAACGGCACCGCCGCCGTCGGCGGCATCGTGGGCCTCAATCTCGGGGGCACCATCAGCGGGGTCACCGCGAGCGGGACCGTCAGCGGGACGACGGCAGTGGGCGGGGTTGTCGGCGCGAATACCGGCAGCGTTTCCAATGCCACATCGAGCGGCACGACGTCCGGCACCAGTAATGTCGGCGGCATCGCGGGCAATAACCTCGGGTCGATCACCAGCGCGTCCGCGACGGGCGCCGTCTCCGGGGAGACGAATGCGGGTGGGCTTGTGGGTGCCAATATCGGCCTCGGCGAGGTGTCGTCGAGCAGTTGGAACACCACTTCCACTGGGCAGGCGGGCGGCGTCGGCAATGGAGCCGGGGTGGGCTCATCGGTCACGGGAGTGACCCCGCCTGTAGTTCCGGCCTATGCGACGGAGGCTGTCCGCTCCGCCGTACAGGCGGCGACCTATGCCGCGACCACGGGCGCCCAGCAATCCGCCGACAATCCCCCGAACGCCCGCGATGCCAAGGCCGGCAGCGCGTCAACGGCAGCACTTGCCGGACCTTCGGTGGCGTCTCAGATCGACAGCAGCGCCGCCCCGGCGCCGACGACATCCTGGCGCCAGTTGCAGGAGCAGGAGGAGCGGCGGAAGAAGCGCGCTGTGCAGCAGGTGCATCCGGCTTCGGCGCCGAAGGGCGGGGTCGGGGGGGCCATCCGCTCCATCGACGTGGACGGCCAGCATTTCGACCTGGAGAAGGACACCGCTCCCGCCGTCGCACCGCCGGCCCCTCCTGCCCAGCCGGCAGTTCCTGCCCGATAGGGCCTTGCGGATCGGGCCGGGCGGACTGCCCCCGGCCGGCCCGTGCCCTGCCGTCGGCGATGGATCCCCGAGCGGGCGTCACCGCTTCCGAGCCGCCGCGAGGGTTTGTCGTCGGCGGCAGGGATGATCCACGCGCCTCTTCGGTTTTCGCCTTTCACCATTCGTCGCGCGCGTTCGCCGCGCCTTGCATTTTCAAGGTATGCCATGAGCCCCTCCGCACGCTGCATCACGAGCCGCACCCACTCTTGTCCCACGCAGTCGGCCCGGAGCCCGGCCCCTCACGCCGTCAGTCCCGGAGGCGGACTTGGTCGGGCGCAAGCGCTGATGGCGGCAGCGGGGTTCTCGCTGGCGGCGGGACCGGCCCTTGCGCAGGGCCTGCCCTTCAACATCGGCGATGCGGTGCGCGATGCGCAGCAGTCCCAACAGGCCGCCCCCCAGCCCCAGCAGGCCGCGCCGCTGGTGCTGCCCAAGCTCGCCGAACCTCAACTGGTGCTGCCCGGCAAGGAGACGATCCATGTGCGCCACATCACCGTCACCGGCACCGCCGGGCTGACAGTGGAGGACGACAAGCTGCGCGCGGTGCTCGCGCCCTATGAGGGCAGGAAGCTCACCCTGGCGCAGATCTACGAGGCGGCCGACCGTGTGACCGCGCTCTATCGCGATGCCGGCTATCTTGTGGCCAAGGTCTATGTGCCCCAGCAGGATGCCCGTGGCGGCACCCTCACCTTCAAGCTCGTCCCCGGCCATTACGGCACGGTCACGGTGAAGAACGAGAGCCGGGTGAAAGACTTCATGCTCCAGGGCACGCTCGACGCCCATAAGGTGTCCAGCAGCGAGCTGATCGAGCAGGCGCGGCTGGAGCGGGCCATGCTGCTCATTTCCGACCTGGCCGGTGCCGGCATGCCTCGCGCGGTGATCGGGGCGGGCGCCACGCAGGGCACGTCCGACTTCCTGTTCGACGTGCCCGAGCAGCGCATGGTGGACGGCTTCCTCATGGGCGACAATTTCGGCACGCCCTATACCGGCATCTGGCGCGCCTCCGGCGGGCTCAACATCAATTCGCCGCTCGGCATCGGCGACCGGCTCTCCGCCTATGGCCTCGTCTCCAATTCCACCGACATGCTCAACGGGCGCATCGCCTATGCCCTGCCGCTGGGCTATGACGGGCTCAGGTTGGAGGTGGCCGCCTTCCAGACCACCTATGCGCTGGGTGGCACCTATGCCAACCTCGATGCCACCGGCGTCGCGGACGGCATCTCCGCCAGCCTTCTCTATCCCTTCCTGCGCTCCCGCGCGGACTCGATCTGGGGCAGCGCCGTCTACACCTACAAGAACCTCAATGACGAGACGCTGGGTGTCTCCTATGCACACCGCAAGATCAACGAAGGCACGCTGGGGCTGAACCGGGAAACCTCCGGCGTGCTGCCCTGGCTGAACATGCCGGTGGTCACGTCATCGTCGGTGGCATTCACCTTCGGCAACGTGGATTTCCCCCTGCCGGACCAGGCGCTGGCCAATTTCCTTGGCGCCGACACCCAGGGCGATTTCTCCAAGCTGACGGCGTCCTTCGTGATGACGGTGGCGCTGATGGAGAAACTGTCGCTGTCGGTGAACGTGCGCGGCCAGAAATCCTTCACCGGCAACCTCGACAGCTCCGAGCAGTTCGGCCTCACCGGCATCTTCGGGGTGAGGAGCTATTACGAGGGGCTTTCGGGCGACAGCGGCTGGCTGGTGACGCCGGAGCTGAAATACGCGTTGCCGGACATCTATGGCTGGCACCATGCGGTGAGCGCCTTCGCCGATGTGGGCGGGGTGGCGCTGGAAGACGGCAGCTACACCATCACCCAGCCGGACTATGTGCAACTCGGCGATATCGGCATCGGCTATTACGGCAATTACGAATACCTGCCCGGCCGCAACCTGCTCCTGAAAGCCTATCTTGCCTGGAGCGTGGGCGGCAACGAGGCGCAGGCCGGCTACAGCCGGGGCAACACCGTGGGCCTGATCCAGGCCGGCATCACCTTCTGAGGGGCCAGCGCATGGACAACATGACCTGGCTGAAAGAGGCCATCGATTATGGCGTCATCGGCCTCCTGCTGGTGTTGAGCATCCTCGTGGTGGCCGTGGTGCTGGAACGCATCGCCTTCTTCATCCGCGTGCGCCCGGAGGCCTATGCCTCCGTGAAGCAGCTGGAGCTGGACCTGTCGAAGCGGCTGGTGGTGGTGGCCTCCGTGGCGTCCAACGCGCCCTATATTGGCCTGCTGGGCACGGTGCTCGGCATCATGCTCACCTTTTCCAGCATGGACCTCTCGGCCGGTGCGGACCCGGGCAAGATCATGGTGGGTCTCGCCCTCGCGCTGAAGGCGACGGCGGCGGGCCTGGTGGTCGCGCTGGTCGCGGTGGTCGCCTACAACGCGCTGCTGCGCCGGGCCAAGGTTCTGATGCTCCGATGGGAGATCGCCCGCGAGAGCCGCGACCGCGATGCGGGAGCCCCCGCCCATGGATGAGAAGCCGTTCGAGACCATGAACGTCATCCCGTTCGTGGACATCATGCTGGTGCTGCTGACCATGGTGCTCACGACGGCAAGCTTCATCGCGGTGGGCCGGATTCCGGTGAGCCTGCCTCAGGCCGCACCCATGAAGGCGGAGCAGCAGAAGGAGACCATGATCGAGATCACGGCGGACGGCACCTTGCACCTCGACGGCATCGCGCTGTCGGTGGACGAGCTGAAGGGTCGGCTCGCCGTGATGCCGAAGGACACCTCCATCCTGATCCGGGCCGACAAGGCCGTGGCCTTCCAGAGCTTCGTGGATGTCGCCGACGTGCTGAAGACCCTCGCGTTCACGAAGGTCGGGGTGCAGACCAAGGGCGTGGCGGGGGCGGCGGGAGCCACTCTGGGAGGAGCGGCGACGCAGGGGACGCAGCCATGAGCTTTCCCTTCGGGCCCTTCACCCTCGGCCACGGGCTCGCCATGTCGCTCGCCCTGCATGGCGCGCTGCTCGTGCCCTTCATGGACGTCTTCGATGCACCCGAGCCCCGGGACGACCAGCTCCTCGTGGTCGAGTTGCAGGGCCTGATCTCCGACACCCAGGCGGAGCAGCAGGTGCTCCAGCAATCGAAGGGGGCTCCCGAACAGAAGCGGCAGGAGGACGCTCGGGAGGAGCAGAAGACGCAAGCCGCGCAGACCGCCGCGCCCGACCGGCCCGACGAGGACACCGCGCCCGGCGGCACCCGCGCCACCGCCCCCCCACCGACGCCCGAGCAGCAGGCGCAGGATGCTCCACCGCAAGAGGCGGCGAAGCCGGCAGAAGCACAGTCGGGCAACCCCGGCCCGGCCGATATCCAGGGCGCCCAGGAGCAGAAGCAGGCGCAGCGGCTTGAAGCCCCGGATGAGGCCGAGATTCTCAAGGCCTATGTGCGCAGCCTCAGCAGGAAGATGCGCGAGAACCTCGTCTACCCGCCCGCGGCCCGCAATGCGGTGCGCGAGAAAACCACCACCTATGTGGCCTTCACGGTCGAAGCCGACGGAAGTCTCCGCCCCGGCACGCTGAAGGTGTCCCGCTCTTCGGGCAACGCCGCCTGTGACGCCGCGGCCCTCCGAACCGTGGAGAAGAATGCCCCCTTCGATCCACCGCCCCGGCCCATGACCGTTGGCATGCCCGTGGATTATTTCCCGAAGTGAGGGTATAAAGTAAACTTAAAACCACGTCTCCCCGCGCTTAACTCGACCGGCCTCGGGGCAGGGATTTCGGATCAGGCGCGCAAGTACGGGGGGCAAACATGGCCGACGTGGATGGATCGAGCGGGCAGGTTTCGACCGGCATTCTGGTCCTGTCGGGGGCCGGCCGCCGCGCCGGGCGCGCGTCGCGGTATTCCAACGGCTTTGGCAGCCGATCCGAGGCACGGAGAGCCTACCGTTCGGAACGCGGCCGTTTGTCCAAGGTCGGTTGGGCCCTGGGCGACGCCCTGTCGGCAACGATACCCCGACCGCAGCTTGCCAATTCTCCGTCAGATCGCCCGCGCCCCATCAGCCTCCTCTGAAGAGAGGCCGTGTCAGAGGCAGACGGCGATGTGGGCTTCCCTCTTGTCACCACGCGCTAGCGCTTCCCCGATGGCGGTGCGCGCCGGTCCCTCCCGATCGCAGGCACATGTTGGGCCCCTCGGCACGGCGGATGCGCCCCCGCTGCCGTGCCGAGAGGGAGAGCCGCGGCTCAGCGCAGGTCGATGAGGATCTTCAGCTCCTGCCCGGCGGGGTCGAGAAGGGCCTCGAAGCCGTTCTCCACCACCTCGGAAAGGCGGATGCGGCGGGTCACCACCTTCTCCGCCGGCAGCAGGCCCTTGCCGATGAGCGCCGCCACCTTTGGCCACATCAGCGTCGAGTAGCACCACGAGCCGCGCACATCGATGTCCTTGAAGGTCACGGTGAAGCCGTCCACGGCGGGCTTGCCCACATGCAGACCCACCTGCACCACCACGCCCTGCCGGCGCACGGCGTCGATGCAGGTGGCGAGGGCCGCCTCCGCGCCCACGCATTCCAGAGCGACGTCCACGCCCACATGGCCTTCCGTCTGGTCGCGGATGGCGTCGGCCACGGCGTCGCGCTTCGGGTTGACGGTGATGACATCCGGCAGGATCTGGCGCGCCATGGCGAGGCGGTTGTCGTTGGTGTCGGAGAGGAAGATCTGCGTCGCCCCCGCCGCCCGTGCCGCTAGCACCTGCAACTGGCCGATGGGGCCGGCGCCGGTGACGAGCACGCTCGATCCCGGCTTCACCCCGCCGCGCTCGGCGGCATAGACGGTGACGGCGGTGGGCTCCACCAATGCCGCCTGCTCGTCGCTGACGAATTCGGGCATGGCGAAGACGTTGTAGTCGTTCACCAGCGCGTATTCCGCCATGCCGCCCCATTGCCAGCCGAGGCCGATGATGGCGAGGCTTTCCGAGAGCTGGTAGAGGCCGCGCGTGCCGAAATAATCATCGCGCGGCGACACCATGGGCTGCACCGAAGCCCGGTCGCCCACTTTCACGTTCGTGACCTCGCCGCCGATGGCGACGACGGTGCCGCCAAATTCGTGGCCCAGCACCTGCGGCAGCTTCGCGCCGGTGTAGGGATGTGGCTCGGTGGGGATGAAGATGGGGCCGGCGGCATATTCGTGCAGATCGGTGCCGCAGATGCCGCAGAAGCTGTTGCGGATGACGACCTGGCGTGGGCCGGGGGCAGGCGGCTCGGAAATGTCCTCGACGCGCACGTCGCGCTTGGCGTGGAAGCGGGCGGCCTTCATGGGTGGTTCTCCCTTCTCTCTGTTCTTGGTAGGTCAGGCCGGCTCGGTGGCGAGGGCGTCGAACGCCTCCAGCGCCTTGCCCGCATAGACGGCGGAGGGCCCGCCCCCCATCTCGATGCAGACGCCGAGAATGTCGGCGAGTTCGGCGCGGGTGGCGCCGTGGCTCCGCGCGTTGGCGGCGTGGAACACGATGCAGTCGGCGCAGCCCTGGTGGACCGCGATGGCGAGGGCCACCAGCTCCTTCATCTTGGCGGGCACGGCGCCGGACTTCGACGCCTCGCCCATGAGGCCGCGAAACGCCGTCATCACCTGCGGCGCTGCTTTCGCGAGGGCGCCGAAACGCTGGTTCATCTCTTTTAGTTGCTGGGGCACGGACGTGGTCATGGCATTTCCTCAGGTGAAGACCATGCCGCCGTCCACGAGCAGGGACTGGCCGGTCATGAAGTCGGATTGGGACGAGGCGAGAAAGCGGGCGACGCCGACGAGATCATCGGGACGCGAGGCGCGGCCCAGTACGGCGCCGGCTGCGAAGGTGTCGAAGGCCTCGTTCTCGCCGTGGGTCAGGCCGCTGTCGCGGAAGCCCTTGTCGATCACCTTCCACATGTCCGTGGCCACCACGCCGGGGCAAAAGGCGTTGGCGGTGATGCCCTCCTTGCCGAAGGCGCGGGCGGCGGCCTGGGTCATGGCCACCACCGCGAACTTGCTGGCGCAGTAATGGGCGAGGGGCTCGTAGCCCTGCTTGGCGGCGATGGAGGCGGTGTTGATGATCTTGCCGCCGCCGCCCTGCTTGCGGAACGTCTTCACCGCTTCCTGCATGCCGATGAGCACGCCGAGCGCGTTCACATCGGTGACGAAGCGCCAGTCCTCCTCGGTGATGTCGAGGAAGGGACGCGTCTGCGCGACGCCGGCATTGTTGAACAGCACGTCGAGCCGCCCGAAGGCCGCGACCGCCTTGTCGATGAGGGTGCGCACCTGCGCCCGCTCGCGCACGTCCACCGGCACGGCGATGGCGGTGCCGCCCTTGGCCGTGATCTCGTCCGCCACCTTCGTCGCGGCGGACGCGGAAAGATCGGCGACGACGATGCGCGCGCCGTCCCCCGCGAGGGCCTTGGCGATGGCGGCGCCGATGCCGCCGGCCGCGCCGGTGATGATGATGCTCTTGTCCTTGAGGTCAGACATGCGTCCTCCTTCGCCGGTCGCGATGGCGCGCCGGCGTTTGTCGTTGCGAGGTTTCAGGCGGTCAGCGCTTGAGGTGGTCGAGCAGCAGCTCGTTCACCCGTCCGGATTTCTCCATCTGCACCATGTGGCCGGCGCCGGGGAGCACCTCCACCGTGGCGCGGCCTTCCAGCGCGCCGGCATGGGCGGCGGGAATGACGCGGTCGGTCTCGCCCCACACCACGAGGATGGGCGCGTCGGTCTGCTTCAGCCTGTCGGCCAGCACATGGGTCTGCCGCTCGGCTGGGAAGAGATTGGCGGAGAGGGCGGAGAGCGCGTTGTCCACGCCATCGAGACGCTTGTACTTGAGGATATCCTCGATCAACTGGCGCGTGACCGTTCCGGGATCGTGGAACAACTGTTCCAGCACCGGTTTCATGTCGCGGCGCGAGCCGGCGGCGACGAAGCCGTCGGTGTAGCCGGAGTTGATCTCCGGCCCGAGCCCCGCCGAGCCGATGAGCGCAAGGGAGGCCACCCGGGCGGGATGCTCCAGCGCTGTGGCGCTCGCCACCGCCCCGCCCATGGAATGGCCCACGAGATGCGCGCGCGGGATGGCGAGCGCATCCATGAAGGCGATGAGCGCACCGGAGAGAAAGGCGAGGTTCGCCTCGCCCACGGCCTTGTCCGATTGTCCGTGCCCCGGCAGGTCGAGGGCATAGACGGTGGCGGCATCGGCCAAGGCGTCGATGTTGAACAGCCAGTTGTCGAGATCGCCGCCGAAGCCGTGGACCAGCACCACTGATTTCTCGCCCTCGCCGCGGCGGGCGTAGCGCAGGCGGCCGGCAGGCGTATCCACGAACTCGTAGCGCGGGCCCGCGGCTTCCTCCCCCGCGCCCGCCTCCTCCGGCACCGCGAAGGCGGCGACGAAGGCGTCGATCTCGGCGTCCGGCACATCGGCATCGGCGAGCACGCCGATGAGCGCCTTCACCGGATAGATTGTGCCGGGCGTCCCGAGGGTCCGGCGCAGCACACCGGCGTCGCCCGCCTCCACCACGCCGGCGATCTTGTCCGTCTCCACCTCGACGATCTCGTCGCCGACGGCGATCTCGGTGCCCTCCGGCTTCAGCCAGCCCGTGACCTTGCCCTCCGCCATGGAGAGCCCCCACTTGGGCATGACGATGGGCTTGATGCGCGTATCCGTCATTGTCCGATGCTCCGGCGATCAGGCGGCGAGGGCCTGGGGGTGGGTCTTCAGCACCGCGGCGGCGATGGCGTCGGCGGAGGGGATGTAGAGGTCCTCCAGCGCGGGCGAGAACGGCACCGGCGTGTGCGGCGCGGTCACCATCTGGGGCGCCGCCTTCAGTGCCCCGAAAGCCTGTTGGGCCACGTAGGCCGCCACGTCCGTGGCGATGGAGCAGCGCGGGTTGGCCTCGTCCACCACCACCAGGCGGCCGGTGTTTTCCACGCTCTCGATCACCGTGTCCCAGTCGATGGGCGAGAGGGTGCGCAGGTCGATCACCTCCGCCTCGATGCCGCTGCGCTTGGAGAGCGTCGCCGCCGCCTCCCGCGCGCGGTGGACGGTGAGACCGTAGCTGACGATGGTCACATCCCGCCCGTCGCGCACCACGTTCGCCTCGCCGAAGGGGATGGCATAGGGCTCGGCCGGCACGTCAGCCTCGCTGGCGTACAGGTTCTTGTGCTCGCAGAAGATCACCGGATCGTCGTCGCGGATGGACTGGATCAGCAGGCCCTTGGCGTCATAGGCATTGGAGGGGCACACCACCTTCAGCCCGGGCACGTGGGTGAACATGGGGGTGAGCATCTGCGAATGCTGGGCGGCGGCGCGGAAGCCCGCGCCGACCATGGCGCGGATCACCACCGGCGTCTTCGCCTTGCCGCCGAACATGTAGCGGAACTTCGCCGCCTGGTTCAGGATCTGGTCGAAGCACACGCCCATGAAATCGAGGAACATCAGCTCCGCCACCGGCCGCATGCCGCAGGCGGCGGCACCGATGGCCGCGCCGATGTAGGCGCTCTCGGACAAAGGCGTGTCCATCAGACGGTTGCCGTGCTTACCGTAGAGCCCCTTGGTGACGCCGAGCACGCCGCCCCAGGCGTCCATCTCTCCCGGCGAGCCGGAGCCGCCGACGATATCCTCGCCGAGCAGGATGACAGAGGGATCGCGGCGCATTTCAAGGTCGAGGGCTTCGTTGATCGCCAGCTTGAAGCTGAGGGTGCGGGACATGGTTTCCTCCAGGAAATCGTTGGGCCGTGCGGGTTCGCTGTCGTGGCTCAGTAGGAGACGTAAACGTCGCTGGTGAGCTCCTGCGGCGTCGGCTGCGGCGCCGACTTGGCGGAGGACACGGCGTCGTCGATCAGGTTCGCGACCTCGCGGTCCATGAGCGCGATCTCGGCGTCGGAGACGATGCCCGCCGCCGTCACGCGATCGGCGAAGATCTTCAGGCAGTCGCGGTTGAGGCGGTTGAAGTCGTTCTCGCCCTTGGCCTTGTAGGTCTGGCTGTCACCCTCGAAGTGGCCGTAGAAGCGCACCATCTTGCATTCGAGCAGCGCCGGCCCGCCGCCCGCGCGGGCCTTGGCGATCAGTTCGCCCGCCGCCTTGTGGACGGCGAAGAAGTCCGTGCCGTCCACGCTGACGCCCGGCAGGCCGAAGCCATGGGCGCGGTCGAGGAAGCTGTCCACGCCGGTGGCGTAGGTCACCGAAGTCGCTTCCGCGTATCCGTTGTTCTCCAGCACGAAGATCACCGGCAGGTTCCACACGGCGGCGAGGTTCATGCTTTCCAGAACAGTGCCCTGGTTCGCCGCACCATCGCCGAAGAAGGTGATGCCCACGCCGCCGTCGCCGCGGCACTTGGCGGCGAGCGCCGCGCCGCAGATGAGCGGCGCACCCGCGCCGAGGATG
Organism: Xanthobacter sp. DMC12; assembly: GCF_056314105.1. NCBI lineage: Bacteria > Pseudomonadati > Pseudomonadota > Alphaproteobacteria > Hyphomicrobiales > Xanthobacteraceae > Xanthobacter > Xanthobacter sp. DMC12. The sequence continues at coordinate 838,115 of NZ_JBQUYZ010000002.1, forward strand.
CCGTTGGCGCCCATCATCCCCTTGGAGAGGTCGGCGATGTGCATGGAGCCGCCCTTGCCGCGGCAGGAGCCGGAGGACTTGCCGTAGATCTCGGCCATCATCTCCGCCACGTCCACGCCCTTGGCGATGCAGTGCCCGTGGCCGCGATGGGTGGAGGCGATGCGGTCGCTGTCGGTGAGGTGCATCATGATGCCGGTGGCACAGGCCTCCTCGCCGGCATAAAGGTGGACGAAGCCGGGGATGTCGCCCTTGGCGAACTCCACGTGCAGCCGTTCCTCGAAATCGCGGATGGTCCGCATGGTGCGGTAGGCCGCGAGAAGCGCGTCCTTCTCCAGCGGAATGGGATTGTTGGACAGGGCGCCGTCGGCGATCTGCATGGGCGCGTGGATGGGCGACGTGATGGACGTCTGAACGGACATGGGCTTTTCCTCCTCCTTCGGATCGACCGGACCGGCAGGGAGGAAGGGCACAGACGCAGGCGCGCCCGTTCACGGCCCGCGCTGGCGGAGCGGGCCACGTTTCCTTCCCTAGCCGTGTTCTTCAGTGCCGGCTTCGCGTCGGCTTGATGGAGAGGACATCAGCAAGGGGCGGGCCAATTGCGCCCCTCGCGCCAAAGCGTTGCGCGGCAAGGCGCAGACCCCGGCGTGGGGCGCGGGCACCTGAGGCGGCGGCGCCACACCTGTGGCGCCGCGCGTGCCACACCTGTTGCAGCGTGGCCCTGGCCGTGGCCATCGAGAACCGGGCCTGCCCCTCGGAAAGGCTTGCCGGCGCTTCATTTCGGGGCAACACTCTCATTCAATAAAAAGCGATCTGGGAGGATCGTCATGCGACAGGAGCAGGTCGCGCATATCGACGAGCTTGTGCGCGCGGCGAGCGGCTTGCCCGTGCCGTCACGCGGCACGCGCGATCCGGTCATCATGACGTCCTGGCAGCGCTGCGTCAGCGAGCACAATCTTGATCCGGTGGTGTTGCGCGAGCCGTTGATCCTGCCGTCGACACAGCTGCGCGAACATCAGGACGCCATGGATGAATTCACCCACACCGCGCGCTTCGGTGTGGAGACTCTGTATCGCGACGTGGCGGGCCTCGGCTACGTGCTGCTGCTCACAGACGCCAAGGGCATCACCGTGGATTTCATCGGCGATCCCACCTTCGATTCCACCCTCATGCGCGCCGGCCTCTATCTCGGCGCCGACTGGAAGGAGCCGAGCGCGGGCACCTGCGCGGTCGGCACCTGCATCGCCACCGGCGAGGCTCTGACGGTCCACCAGACCGATCATTTCGACGCGACGCACATCCCGCTCACCTGCACGGCGGCGCCGGTGTTCGATCCCTCCGGGGCGCTCGCCGCGGTGCTCGACATCTCGGCCCTGCGCTCGCCCCAGCCGAAGGAGAGCCAGCTGCTCGCGCTCCAGCTGGTGAAGTCGGTCGCCCACAAGATCGAGACGGCGAACCTCCTCAACCGCTTCCGGGGCGAGTTCATCCTGCGCCTCGCGCCCTCTCCGGAGTTCGCCGACGTGGACCCGCCCTATGTGATGGCGGTGGACAGCTCCGGGCGGATCGTCGGCTTCAACAGCAAGGCCCGCGCGCTGCTGCGGCGTGAGCTGGAGGCCCGTCCGCCCGTCGATGCCGCGCGGCCGCTGGTGGGGCGCCGCCTCGGCGACTTCATCGAGATCATCCTCGACGACCTGCCGCGCCTCGGCCCGGCGAGCCCGGTGGCGCAACGCATGGTGCGCCTCGCCGGCACGGGCACGCCCATGTTCGCCCATTGCCAGCTGCCGGCCCGCGTCTCCCCGCGGTCCGAGGCCGCCGCGGCGCCCAGCCTGCCCGCGCCGCTCGCCGGCCTTCATGGCGGCGATCCGGCCATGGCGGCGGTGGCGGCCCGCGCGGCGCGGCTGGTGAACACGCAGATGAACCTCATCGTCTGCGGCGAGACGGGCACCGGCAAGGAATTCCTCGCCAAGGCCATTCATGCCGCCGGCGCGCGCTCCGCGCGGCCCTTTGTGGCGGTGAATTGCGCGGCGCTTCCCGAGACGCTGATCGAGGGTGAGCTGTTCGGCTACGAGGCCGGCGCCTTTACCGGCGCGGTGGCGCGGGGCCGCAAGGGGCTGGTGCTGGAGGCGGACGGCGGCACGCTCTTCCTCGACGAGATCGGCGACATGCCGCTGACGCTCCAGACCCGGCTCCTGCGCGTGCTGGCGGAGCGGGAGGTGACGCCGCTCGGCCGCACGCGTCCGGTGCCGGTGAACATCCGCGTCATCGCCGCGACCCACCGCGATCTGCTTGCGGAGGTGAATGCCGGGCGCTTCCGCGAAGACCTTTATTTCCGCCTCAGCGGCGCCGTCCTCACCCTGCCGCCGCTGCGCCGCCGCGCCGATTTCCACTGGCTGGTGGAGCGTCTGCTGGAGGCGCGGGGCAAGGCGGCGAAGACGCGCTTCAGCCTGTCGCCGGACGCGCTCGGCCTGCTGCGCGCCCATCGTTGGCCCGGCAACATCCGCGAGCTGATGAACACGCTCGATTTCGCCTGCGCCCTCGCCGTCGGCGGGACGATCCAATGGGAAGATTTGCCCGAGCGGCTGCGGGAGGCCGAAGGCCTGCCCGATGCGGCGGCCAGTTCGCCGCCCCTCTTGTCTGGGGAGGCGGATTCCGCGCGTGACCGGCTCCTCGCAGCTTTGCATGCGCGGAGCTGGAACATCTCCGCCGTCGCCCGCGACCTCGGGGTGGACCGCACCACGATCCACCGCCGCATGCGCCGCTACGGCCTCGCCCGGCGGATCTAGGCGGAAGGGCGCCTATCGCGCTCCAGAAGGTCGCCCAGCGCCGCCTCCTGCAGGTCCGCATCGCTCAGGTGCTGCGGGTTGGCGGCGCGCATCTTCGCGCGGGCATGGGGCTTGATGCGCGCCGTCTCAGCCGTGACCGTGTTGGCGTGGCGGAACACGTCGACGATGCTGTCCAGATTCTCGTAGACGATGGACCGCTTTTCGGACGGCGCCGCGATCACCACCTGCAATCCGATATGGGCGTAGAAATCCAGCAGCGTGCGCTGGTTCGGCCCGTCCATCTTGCTGAAGGCCTCGTCGAACACGGCGAGGCCGAGGCCGAGGTCGGGCCGGTCATACTGCTGGCGGGTGCCGTGGTAGATGCTCGCCAGTGCCGCGCCGATGATGACGTAGTAAGGCACCTGCCGCTCGGCCCCGCTGGCGACACCGCGCCGGCGATCGTAGCTGGTCTGCCGGCCGCTGGTGATGTCCTGCATCCTCAGGTCGAAGTCGAAATAGGTGCGGTAGTCCTGATAGGCGGAAAAATCGAGCGAGGGGTCGCCGAGCAGCCGCTCCACCTCGGCGAGGGCATCGGCATGCGCGCCGCCGCCCGATGAGGGATCGAACAGCAGATCGAGCAGCGTTTCGTTCTCCTCGCTCTCGCGGGCGAGGCGATAGAGGGCGTCGAACGCCTCCTTCGGGCGGAAGTGCAGCGAATAGATCTCGTTGTGCAGCGGGCGCGTGCGCAGCGCGCGGTTCAGCAGGTCCACCTCGGTCCGCAGCGTGTTGAAGCGCGCGTTCAGCTCGTGGACGAAGGCGGTGCGGAAGATGCGCACCACCTGCCGCGCGGCCTCCTCCGCCTGCCGGCGATACTGGATCAGCTCGTTGTTCTCCAGCGCCTCGATGCCCGAGGTCACCCACGGCTTGATGACAGTGATGACCTGGCTCGGCTGCACCACGGGCGCGCCCTCGTCGAGCAGGCGATAGCGGCCGTGGGCCTGGCGGATGTCGCTCTCGCAGGCGCGGTAGTCCTCCCGCGCCTGGTTGGCACGCTGCTCCAGCTCTCGCACGAAGGCGGCAAGCGGCATGGACCCGCGCGCGGCATAGGTCGGTCGCAGCAAGGCGAGCTGGGCGCGATTGCGCACCCGGCCGCGGAACGCGGTCCAGCGATGCCGTAGGCAGGCGCGGGAGCCGACCAGTTCGTGTCCGCCGCCGAGGGTACGCAGGGCCTCGGCCGCATCGCGCGCCAGCCCGCCGCGCCGCTCCACCAGTTCCTGCTTGTCGCGGGCCAGGGCCTGCCGCCGCGCCTTGAGGCCTTCGAGCGCCGACAGCAGCGCCGGATCGATCATGGCGGAGATGCGATCCAGCCGAAGCTGGAGCTGCGCGCGTCGATCGTCCCGCTCGGCGATGTCGATGGCGAGGCGATCAAGCCGATCGGCGGCATCCACCGGCTGAGCCAGCCCTTCAAGGCGCTTGGCGATGTCCTCGTGGAAGCGCTCGATGCCGCGGTGGGTGGCGACGAGGGCGTTCAGCTCGTCGATCTGGCGGCGCAGGCCCTGCTCCATCAGCGGCACCGCCGCCCGGCCGATCTTCATGTCGCGCGTGCGCAGCACCTCGACGACGATGCCGTTGTTGTAGGCGCCGTCGCGCATGATGGCGCGGCCGCCGGCGAGGAGGGCGGGCTGGCTCTCCGCCAGTTCCACCTGCCCGGCGCGGAAGACGATGAAGGCCATGGCCAGCGGGTCGTCGCTGGCGAGCACGCCGGCGAGGGTGCCGGGGGCTGCCTCGCGCGAAAGCGTGGCGAGCCGGCGCGTGTTGGCAACGCGGCAGCCGCGGTACAGGTCCCGCCCGGCGCGCAGGATCTCCACCGCCCGCGCGGCGTGCCCGGCATCGACGATGATGGTTTCGCGGTCGCGCCCGAAGAAGGCTTCGGCGGCCTCGCGCCAGCCCTCGTCCAGCACCTCGGCGACCTGGCACAGGGCGCGCGGGCGCATGCCCTCCCGTTCCAGCGCGGCCATGAGATGGGCGGTCGGCTCCTCCAGGCGGACACGGCCGGTGCGGGCGTGCTCCAGCCTGCGCGCCTGCTCCTGCGCCTCCGCCTCGAGCTTGCGGCGCTCGCCGATGGCCGCGTCCCGGCGCTCGATGACCTTGGCCAGCGCGGCGGCGGCCTGCGGGCGGGCGGCGTCGATCAATGCGTCCATGGCCGAGGGGTCGCGCGGCCAGGCCGGCGGCTCCAGCCCCGCGCTCTGGGCGGCCATCGCCTCCAGCGTGCGCATCAACTCCCCCAGCTTGAGGGATGCCAGCCGCTCGGCGTGGTCGATGAGGCTCACGCCCCGCGCCGTGGTGAGGAAGCGCGCCCGCAGGCGGCCGAGAACGAGCGTGCGCTCCTGTTCGAGAACCTTCAGCTCGCTGTGGACCACCGAGCGCTGGCTCGCCGCATCCTGGGCCGCGAGCTGGGACTGGAGGCTCTCGATGTCCGCTTCCAGCGCGGCGATTTCCTCATCGTGGCGCGCGATCTCGCGGTCGGCGTCGGCGCGGGCGTGCGCGATCTTCCGCTGGCGGCGCAGCCCGGCCAGCAGGCCGGCGCCGGCCTCGACGGCGGAGGCGAGGAGGGCGGTGCCACGGGCCACGTCCTCGCGCTCCAGAAGCTCTTCGAAGCGGTCCACCAGCAGCTTGATCTCGTTGAGCGCCTCCAGCCGGCGCTCCAGGTCGCGGATGTCCTTCCGGATGTCCTGGTAGCGGCCGATGGAGTCGCGCAGCTCGCCGATGTCGATGTCCTTCTTCTCCAGCAGGAACTGGTGGACGAACTGGCCGACGGACCGCATGTCCTCGAACGAGAGCGCCATGACGAAGGCGCGCACGAAGCGCTCCGGGTCGGTGTGACGCCGCCCGGTGAACAGGTGCCGCATGTAGTCGCGGATGAAGTGGCGCGCGGTGTCGGGCCGCGCAAGCTCGCTGCCGGCGGCGCTGCAGGCCTCTTCGAGGCGGCGGCGCGTGGTGGTCCATGAGGCTGCACGGATCTGTCCGGCCGCGCCCGCCGGCCCGTCGTCCAGCGGCTCCACCAGCATGTCGGTATGGATACGCACACCCGGCGCCACGTAGCGCCCGATCACCTGCGCCTCCTCCTGCGAGGAGGCCTCCACGCACAGGCCGATGCTGACCGGCGGCCGCACGCCGTCGGGGTCCTCGAACAGCAGCGCGACGTGCGTCACCGCGGCGTCGCGCAGCGTTTCACCATCGCCGAGCTGGCCCAGGCAATAGCCGCGCAAGGTGCGCTCCGAACCGCGGCTGCCGCTCTCGCCGGCGGAGCGGTTGAACCTGTAATAGCGGGCCGAACCGCCCGTCATGACCGTCTGGATGAGATCGATGAGGGTGGATTTGCCGGAGCGGTTCTTGCCGAGCACGGCCGTGTCGCCGGACAGGTCGAGGTCTTCCCGCCCGAACAGGTGCCACTGCACCAGCGAGATTCGGCTGAGCTGCATCATTCGGAGGTCTCGCCCTGCTGTTCGTCGTCCTCGTCCTCGGGTTCGGCCTCGGCAAATTCCGGCCGCGCCACGAGCTGTTCCAGCCGCTCCACCACATCGTCGCCCGCAACGGTGGCGATGAGGGCGCGGATGGTGAGGCGATAGTCCTGCAATTCGTCGTCATATTCGTCGAACCGGACGACGGCCTTGCGCGCGAGACCCTCCAGGATGGCCTTGAAGTCGCCGGCCGACAAAGCGGGCCGGCGGGCACGCGCCAACGTGTCCTGGTAGGCGTCATAGGCCTCGTTGAGCGTCGCCAGCACGCTGCCGTGCCGCTCGATATCCCCCTCCTGGATGCCTTCCTCCCACAGCCGGCGCAGGATGAGCAGGACCAGCGTGTCGTCGATCCGGAGCCGGGGCTGCCCGGCCTGCTCGATGTCCGGCAGGATGCCGGCCCAGCCTTCCGATTCCCGCACGACGAGGCGATAGCCTGCGACCTCGAAATAGTCCGCCACCAGCTTTTCCAGATCGGGCCGCAGCAGGCTTTCCATGAGCGCGGCGCCGCCGCGGTCCTCCAGGTGGAGGAATTGCTGGCGCAACAGATGGCGGATCACCCGCTGCGCGCGTTCGAGAAGGCGCGGGTCGCGGCTTTCCAGGGCCGAGAATTCAGCGAGCACGGTCCGCCTCCAGGGTGATGGCATCGTCGGTGCGGACGGCGAGGAATCCGGAGCATTCCAGCCACGCATTGTCCACCCGCAGCCCCTCCAGCGGCCGGAAGCTGAAGCTGCGCGCGAGATGCGCGCCGAGCGCCGTGCCGGCCGGGGCCTCGGCGGCGAGGACCAGCAGGCGCAGCGCCTCGAAGGCGAGGAAGTCGTCCACGGTCTCGATCGGGAACCCGTCCGCCGCCGCCTCGCCGAAGGGCGGCACGCGGCGCTCCAGGAAGCGGCTGACCTCTTCCGGCAAGACCGTCAGCCGGTCGAGATAGTCCCGCTCGAGCCTCTTCCTCAATTCGCGCAGCGGGTCGGGCGGCGGCAGCGCGATGGCGCCGCCGACCACCGGCGCGCGGGCCGCCCGGGGCCGGGCGAGCAGGAGCGGGGAGAGCGGCCGCGACATGGGCTCCAGCGGTCCGGCCACGGTGAGGGCCTCCGGCTCCCGCGCGCGCAACGCGTCGAGCCGCAGCAAAAGGGCCTCACTGCGGGCGAGAAACCCGCCCGTGCGGCGCCCGGCGTAGCGCACCGTGTTGCGCAGGCGCGTCTCCAGCCGCCCGCGATGCTGCTGGATGCGGTCGAACACATCGTCGATGCGCTCGAACACCCGGCGGATGGTGGCGAGATCGTCGAACACCATGTCGCGCGCGCCGGCTTGATCGGCGGCAAGGTGGGCATCGAGATAGGCCTGTGCGACGACGCCGACGTCGCCCGCCGATTCCTCCACCGCGTCCAGCCGCGCCAGAATCCGGTGGCGGTAGCGGTAGGGGTGGGCAGTGGTGTTGATGGCGGTATAGTCCTGCAGGAGGATCCGCTCGACGAAATCCTCGAAATAGAAGCGCAGGCGTTCCCCCACGCTGTCGCTTGTCAGGATCTGCCGGTCGATCTCGCGCAGCGCGGAAAGCACGGAGCGCAGGTAGCGGCCGAACGATGCGGAATCGCGCGCGGCCTTGTGGAGCCCGAGGGCATTCTCGCGGGCGTCGGCCTCCAGGGCGTCGAGCCCGTTCTTGACCTGCACCACGAGGCCGCCGAGCTGGTCGGACACGCCTTCGCGCAGCGTACAGAGGAACTCCGCGAGCCGCAGGGCCGCCGCCGGCATGTCCAGCGTGACCTTGAGGCCGTAACGCGTCTCCTCCAGCCAGCCGGTGGCGATCAGCCGGTGGTAGATGTGGCGCGCCCGCCCCATGGCGTCGCTGGTGGCCTCGGCATGGGCCGCATCCAGCCCGCGCCGGCGCAGGCGGCCGCGGCGGCCGACCACCTGGTCGAGCACCACCGGCTCCTCGTCGTCGCGCCAGAGGGCGGGGTTCTCGCGGAGCTGCTCGTAGATGAGGGCGAGGATGTCCGACTGGGCCGGAAAATTGAGATCGGACCGGAAGAACGCGCGATAGATGCGATCGACCATGATCTCGTAGATGGCGCGGTTCGAGCCCGAGAAGATGGTGAAGATATCCGCGTTCAGTTGACCAAACAGCATTCCAGGGCGCCTCTTCCGGCCATCGATCGAACGGTTGAGTTCCGCTTGCGGTCCCGCGCGGGCGGCTCAGGTTTCGGCGGACCCGATTCTGGGCGCACCAGATTCCGGGCGGCCGGCCCTACGGGCGGATTCGGGCGCAATTCGGGATGAGGCCCATGCCGGTCGCCCCCGCGTTCCAACGCCATAACCGATACCGCGGGGGATGGCGAGGCCGGTGCCCGGCGCGGCCGGGCGGAATTTCGCCGCGGCGGGCTGGCCTCCCCGGTAGCGAACCTCTAGCCTTGGGGGCAATAACAAGGTGAAAACGCGTTGAAAACGCCCGAACTGCCCGCTTTGCGGTCCTATCATTCCTGGATCGCCAACGAGACGCTGGAGGACTATTCGCTGCGCTACACGGCGCGGTCCTTCCGGCGCTGGTCGCCCTTCGTCATTGCCAACACGGCGCTCGGCGGCATCTCCTTCCTGGCGCTGGAGACCATCGGCGGCTCGATCACCCTGAACTACGGTTTTACCAACGCAGGCCTCGCGATCCTCGTGGTGTCGGTGTTCATCTTCGTCACCAGCCTGCCCATCGCCTATTACTCCAGCAAATACGGAATCGATCTCGATCTGCTCACCCGCGGGGCGGGGTTCGGCTATATCGGCTCGACGATCACGTCGCTGATCTATGCGAGCTTCACCTTCATTTTCTTCGCCCTGGAAGGCGCCATCATGGCCCAGGCGCTGAAGCTCTACTTCGATCTGCCGCTCGTGCTCGGCTACATCCTGTCGTCCCTCGTCATCATCCCCGTCACGCTCATGGGCATCACCATGATCTCGCGGCTGCAGATGGTGACGCAGCCGCTCTGGCTCGCGATGATGGTGCTGCCCTTCGTCATGATCTGGCTGAAGGCGCCGGACGAGATCGCCACGTGGTCCCGCTTTGCCGGCCGCGACACCGGCTCGGCCGGGTTCGATGCGCTGGCCTTTGGCGCGGCGGTCAGCGTCATGTGCTCGCTGGTGGTGCAGATCGGCGAGCAGGCGGACTATCTGCGCTTCCTGCCCGAGAAGAAGGCCGCGAACCGCCTCGCCTGGTGGGGTGCGGTGGTGATGGCGGGGCCGGGCTGGATCGTCATCGGCGGGTTGAAAATCCTCGCCGGCGGGCTTCTCGCGGTGCTGGTGCTCGGCGCCGGGCTGCCCCGTCCGGCGGCGCTTGAACCCATCTACATGTATCTCGTCGCCTACCAGCACGTCTTCGACAATCCGGCGCTGGCCCTGTTCTGCGCCACGCTGTTCGTGCTGGTGTCGCAGGTGAAGATCAACGTGACCAACGCCTATGCCGGCTCGTTGGCGTGGTCGAACTTCTTCTCCCGCGTCACCCACTATCATCCCGGCCGGGTGGTGTGGCTGGTGTTCAACATCCTCATCTCGCTGCTGTTGATGCTGCTCGGCATCTTCGAGACGTTGGACGTGGTGCTGGCGGTCTATTCCAACATCGCCATGGCGTGGGTCGGCGCCATCATCGCCGACCTCCTGATACTGAAGCCGCTCAAGGTGAGCCCCGGCTTCATCGAGTTCAAGCGCGCGCACCTGCACGATTTCAATCCCGTCGGCTGCGGCGGCATGGCGGCGGGCTCGCTCGTCTCCCTCCTCGCCTTCACCGGGGTCTTCGGCCCGGCCGTTCAGGCCTATGCGGCGCCGCTCTCCTTCCTCATCGCCTTCCTCGCCGCCGTCGCCATCGGCTTCGGAACGCGCGGGCGCTATTATCTCGCCCGTCCGCCCGTCGATGGCTCGCTAGCGCAGGGGACCGGTCCGGTCCTGCGCTGCGAGATCTGCGATCACGGCTACGAGCGGGACGACATGGCCTATTGCAGCTTCTACGAGCGGCCCATCTGCTCGCTCTGCTGCAGCCTCGACGCCCACTGCCACGACGCCTGCAAGAAATCCCACCAGGACCTCGAAAGCTCTAGGTCACGCTATTTCGGCGAGGGGTTCCGACGCCGCATCGCGCCGCACATGCCCCAGCGCCTCCTCAAGGTCGGCGGCGTCCTCGTCGCCCTCACTGTGGTGACCGCGGCGCTGTTCCTGCTCACCTACCGGCTGATCGATCCGGGGGCGGAGACGCCCCATCTGGACAATGGCGGGCTGCTGCTGCGGGTGTTCCTCGCCATGCTGCCGCTGCTCGCCATCAGCGCGTGGTGGATCGTCCTGTCCAACGAGAGCCGGGAACTCGCCGAGCGCAATCTCGTCGGCTCGCTGGAGAAGCTGAACGAGACGCGGGAGGAGCTGACGCGCAGCGAGCGCCTCGCCGCCATCGGCCAATTGACGGCAACGGTGAGCCACGAACTGCGCAATCCCCTGGGAACGCTCACGACCTCCGTCGCGGTGCTGCAGCGGGCGGGCACCCTCTCCGGCGAGCGGGAGCGGGCAGAGCTGGACCGCATCCAGCGCAACGTGCGGCGCTGCGTGCGCATCATCGAGGACCTGCTCGAATTCTCCCGCCGGCCCGACGTCAGCATGGTGCCGCTGGCGCTCGATGCCTGGATTGCCGAGCAGGCATCTGACCTGCGCGCCCTGTCCGGCGTGGAACTGGTGCTGGACCTTGATTGCGATCGCATCATCGAGGCCGATGGCGAGCGGCTGCGGCAGGTGCTCGCCAATCTGGTGCAGAACGCCATGCAGGCCGTGCTGGAACGGCCCGCCGGGGCACCGCCCGGCCGCGTCGCCATCGCCACGGCGGCGGAGGGCGAGCAGGTGCGCCTCACCGTCACCGACAATGGCGTGGGCATGAGCGAGGAGGTGCGCCGGCGCCTGTTCGAGCCGCTGTTCAGCACCAAGCCGTTCGGCCTCGGCCTGGGCCTCGCGCTGGTCAAGCGCATCACCGAGCGCCACGGCGGCAGCGTTTCCATCGCCTCGCAGCCGGGCGCGGGCACGCGCGTGGACATCACTCTTCCCGCCGCACGGGAGCATGCGGATGCCTCGTAGGGCGGAGCGACGCGTCCTGATCGTGGACGACGACCAGGACTTCGCCGGCAGCCTCGCCGCGCTGCTGGAGATGGAGGGATATGTGATCGCCGTCGCCCATGACGGCGCCGGCGCGAAGGCGCGGGTGGAGGCCATGGCGACGGAGGCGCCGGGCGTCGCCCTTGTGGACATCCGCCTCGGCCGCGAGGATGGCGTGGCCCTCGCCACGGAACTCGGCCGCATCCGGCCGGACCTGCTGGTGGTGATGGTGACCGCCTATGCCTCCGTCCCCACCGCGATCCGGGCGTTGCAGGCGGGGGCCTATGACTATGTCTGCAAGCCGTTCGATCCCGATGATCTTCTCGCCACCCTCGGCCGCTGTTTCGATCGCCATGCGCTAGCCCACGAGCGGGCGCAGGCGGAGGAATTGCTGCGCCGCAGCCGGAGGCTGGAGGCCATCGGGCGGCTTTCGGCGGGCATTGCGCACGACTTCAACAACCTTCTCGCCGTGGTCGGCGGCAATCTCAAGCTGCTGCAGGAGGAGGTGCTGCGCGAGCCGCCGGGCGATCGCGCGGTGATGCGGGAACTCGTGGCGGATGCGCTCGGCGCGGTGGAGGAAGGCATCGCCGCCAGCCGCCAGTTGCTCGCTGTGGGGCGGGCGCAGCCGCTGCTGCCGCGCCTCGTGGACATCGCCCCTGTGCTCGATCTGGTGGTCCACCAGGCGAGGGCGGTGGTTGGCTCCGGCATCGCGCTTCATCGGGAGGCCGCGCCGCAGCCGTGCGCCGCCGTCGTCGATGTGCGCCAGTTGGAGGCGAGCCTCCTCAACCTCCTGCTCAACGCCCGCGACGCCCTCGAAGGGCAAGGCGTCATCCACCTCGGTGCCGAACTGCGCGAACTCGCCCCGGGCGCGCCCGAGCTTTTGGAGGACATGCCGGCCGGTGCCTATGTGGCGCTGGTGGTGGAGGATGACGGCTGCGGCATGGCGCCGGACGTGGTGGAGCGGGCGTTCCATCCCTTCTTCTCCACCAAGCCGACGGAGAGCGGCAGCGGCCTCGGCCTCGCGACGGTCTACGGCTTCGCGCGGCAGTCCGGCGGGAACCTGATCATCGAGAGCGAACCTGGTGCCGGCACCCGCGTCACGCTGCTGCTGCCGGCGGCCACGCGCGGCGCTTGAGAACCTTCAGTGCGGCGCGGGCGGGGTGAAGACATAGCCTTCCCCGCGTACGGTCTTGATGATCTGCCCGCCACCGCCGTCCTCCAGCTTGCGCCGGAGCTTGCCGACCAGCACGTCGATGCTGCGGTCGAACGGTGCCCATTGCCGATTGGCCACGAGGTCCAGCATCTGATCGCGAGTGAGCACGCGGCCGGGCCGCTCGGCAAGGGCGGCCAGCAGGCGGAATTCGTGGCTGGTCAGCGCCACGCGGGTGCCGTCCAGCCGCGTCAGCTCGCGGCGGTCGAGGTCCAGCCGGAAGACGCCGAACACCAGGTGATGGCCCGCCGGCGAGGCCGGGGCAGGGGAGGGGGTGACCGATGCGGGGGTGGCGCGGATGGTGCCGTTGGCGCGCCGCAGCAGCGCCCGCACGCGGGCGAGCAATTCGCGCGGCTCGAAAGGCTTGGTGACGTAATCGTCGGCCCCGAGTTCCAGGCACACGATCTTGTCCACTGTCTCGCACTTGGCCGAGAGCACGAGCAGCGGCATGTCCCAGCCGGCGCGTACGGCGCGGGCGAGGGAGAGTCCGTCCTCGCCGCGGGGAAAGGTGAGGTCGAGGATGATGAGATCAAAGCGCGTCGCCGCGAGCGCGTCGCGCATGGCGCTGCCGTCCAGCGCGAAATCGGCGCAGAAGCCCTCCCGCGCCAGGAATTTGGTGACGAAGCCGCACATCCGGCGGTCGTCGTCCACCATCAGGATTCTCGGACTGCGCGCAGCCTCGTTCATCATCCCGCCGTGCACCCTCGCGCTGAGCTTCTGCTTCGCCTCCGGATCATAACGCGGCTTGCGCGCGATGGGCGGAAGAGCCGCCGCCGCTTACAAAAATTTACATGGGGCGCCCGGCAAACGCCGAAAGCCGCTTACATGGGCTTCCTAGCCTCCGGGCAGGGTGCGGGCGTGGCGGCTTCAAGGCTGCCCGCAGAGCGGCGCGAAGGCCGCGGCACCCTCCAAGGAGGAAGCCATGGCAAAGACCGTCTTCAAGATCGATCTCAGCAAGAAGCCCGAGCAGCAGACCATCAAGACGCACAATCGCTGGCATCCGGACCTGCCCATGGTCGAGATGTTCAAGCCCGGCGACGAGTTCCGGGTCGAGTGCTACGACTGGACCGGCGGGCAGATCGGCAACAACGACAGCGCCAACGACGTGCGCGACGTGGACCTGACCAAGGTCCATTATCTCAGCGGACCGTTCGGCGTTGAAGGCGCCGAGCCGGGCGACCTGATGGTGGTGGACATCCTCGACATCGGCCCCATCGAGGGCTCCGAGTGGGGCTTCAACGGCCTGTTCGACAAGCAGAACGGCGGCGGCTTCCTCACCGAGCACTATCCCGAGGCGGTGAAGTCCTGCTGGGACTTCCACGGCATCTACACCACCTCCCGCCACGTGCCGAGGGTGCGCTATCCCGGCCTCATCCACCCCGGCCTGATCGGCTGCCTGCCCGACCACAAGCTGATGGCCGAGGCGAACCGCCGCGAGGCCGCCCTCGTCGCCACCAACCCGCAGCGCGTGCCGCCGCTTGCCGCGCTGCCCTATGCCGACACGGCCCTGATGGGGCAGATGACCGGCGCCGCCCGCGACAAGGCGGCGGCGGAAGGCTGGCGGACGGTGCCGCCCCGCGAGCACGGCGGCAATTGCGACATCAAGAACCTGTCGCGCGGCTCGCGCTGCTATTTCCCGGTCTATGTGAAGGGCGGCGGCCTCTCCATGGGCGACATCCACTTCTCCCAGGGCGACGGCGAGATCACCTTCTGCGGCGCCATCGAGATGGCCGGGTGGATCGACATCGGCGTCGGCCTCATCAAGGGCGGCATGGCGAAGTACGGGGTCATCAACCCCATCTTCAAGCCGAGCCCCATCGACCCGCACTTCGACGACTACCTCATCTTCGAGGGCATCTCGGTGGATGAGCACACCGGCGAGCAATACTATCTCGACGCCCACGTCGCCTATCGCCGCGCCTGCCTCAACGCCATCGAATATCTGAAGAAGTTCGGCTACTCGGGCGAGCAGGCCTACACCATCCTCGGCACCGCGCCGGTGGAGGGACGCATCGCCGGCATCGTGGACATTCCCAACGTGTGCGCGACGGTGGCCATCCCCACCAAGATCTTCGAATTCGACATCAACCCGAACTCCACTGGCCCCACCCGGCAGGTCTCGGGCGTCGATGTGGCCCGCGCGAGCTGAGGTCCAGGCACCATCTCCGTAACCCCTGGCGCCCCGGCCGAGCGACCGGCCGGGGCTGAGGAGATCCATCATGCTGCTTGGACTTGGCCTGCTCTATGTGGGCGCGGTGCTGGTGCTCAATGGCCTCTGGCTTCTGGGCAAGATCGAGGACCGCGAGATCATCGTCGTGAACGTGGTGTCGGGCGTGGTGACGCTCGCCATCTCGCTGTTCTGGGCCTTCAACCCGGCAGCGGATGCGGCCTCCATCAAGGGCGCCGCGCTGACGCTCCTGTTCACCGCCACCTATTTCTGGGTGGCGTACAACCGGGTGACGAAGGTGGATGGACGGGGGCTGGGCTGGTTCAGCCTGTTCGTGGCCATCACCGTGGCGCCGGTGGCGATCCAGTCGCTGCGGGGGGCGGATAGCCCCATCGGCCTCTGGATGGGATGGAACTGGGTGGGCTGGGGCCTGCTCTGGTTCTGCTACTTCGTGCTGCTGACGATGAAGCAGCCGATCCTGAAGTTCACCGGCGCCTTCACCGTGCTCATCGGCATTCTCACCGGCTGGGTGCCCGGCCTTTCGCTGCTGCAGGGCTGGCTCAACCCCTGACCTTTCATCCGGGCGGCCCGCGGGCCGCCCGTTTCTCCCCGGGAGACCACGATGCCCCTCTACACCTATGCCTGCGAGGCCTGCGGCCCCTTTGACGACTGGGGTTCCATGAGCGCGGCGGAACAGCCGGCCTGCTGCCCCAATTGCAGCGGCGAGGCCCCGCGCGAGATGGCGATGCCCCGCCTCAGCACCATGAACGGCAAGCTGCGGCGGGCCATCGACCGCTCGGAGAAGACCTCCGCCGAGCCCAAGGTCGTCAAGCGCGAGCACCTCGCCGGCTGCGGGTGCTCGCTGTGCGCCACCCGCAAGAAGCAGCCCACGCCCATCGAGCGGCGCTGGTCGCTGGGCCACTGACGCCGCCTGTCCGCCTTGCAAAGACGCCCGTGCCTGGAGGATGGTGGACACGGGAGATCTGGCGGGGGGGCTCCGGCGGAATGGCGCGGGTGACATTGGCGGATGTGGCGCGGGCGGCCGGCGTCGACATGTCGACGGCCTCCCGCGTGCTCAGGGGCGAGGCGAGCCAGCGGGTGCGGGAAGAAACGCGCGTCCGCATCCTGAAGATCGCCGAGGAGATGCAGTACCTCGCCAATCCGCTGGCCCGCGGGCTTCGCACCCAGCGCACCGACACGCTCGGAATCGTGGTGCCCCAGCTCGACAACCCGGTCTTCGCCTCCGCCATCCGCGGGGCGGAGCTGGCGGCGGCCGAGCGCGGCTACTCGCTGCTCATCTCCCACCGCGAGCCCGGCGAGACGGCGACCACCATCGCCAAGATTTCCCGCACCAACCGGGTGGACGGCCTGCTCGTCGCCAGCCTCGACGACGACGAGGTGCTGCGCACGGATCTCGCCGCCGCGCGCGTGCCCTTCGTGCTCATGAACCGCGTCCTGCCCGGCGCGCCGCTGTCCGTGGTGCTGGACAGCCGCGCCGCGGCCCGCAAGGGCGTGGAGCATCTCACCGCCCTCGGTCATCGGCGCATCGCCCACCTCGCCGGCCGTGAAGGCGGCTTCAATGCCCGCGAGCGCCTGCAGGGCTATCGCGATGGGCTGGCGGCGGCCGGCCTCGCCTTCGATGAAGCGCTGGTGGGCGTGGCGGGCTACACCGCCGAAGGCGGCACTCAGGCCATGCGGGCGCTGCTGCCGCAACACCCCACCGCGGTGCTGGCGGCCACCCTCGTCTCGGCCGCCGGCGCCATGGCGACGCTCCACGAGGCGGGCTTGCGCATCCCCGAGGACATCTCGGTCATCGGCCTGCACGACGCGCCGTTCGCGGCCATGCTCTATCCCGCCCTGACCAGTGTCGCCATGCCGACGGAGGAGATGGGCCGCGTCGCCGCCGGCCTCCTCATCCGCGCCCTCGGCGGGGAAGACCCGGCGCCGGTGGCGCCGCTGCCGCCCGGCGCCCTCGTGGTGCGCGGCTCCACCGGCCCGGCGCCTCACTGAATATCACCGCTTGACGCCCCCGGCTTTGTCTGACAGCTTTGAACAAACGATTGTTCAAGATCGAAAACGACGATGGGAGGACGCCAGCATGGGAGCCCGCAAGGGATCGCATCGCCGTGCCTCTCGTCCAAAGAGGTGCCCATGACCGGTCCAGCTGCCGCCCAATCCAATATCGCCGAAGCTGAAGGTTCCCACGCGCCGGGCGCCGATTCGGGGCTGGTGGAGGCCCTCGCCGCGCTGGTCGGCCGCGACAACGTGCTGACCGGCGACGAAGACCGGCGCGCCTATGCTCATGACCGCCTGCCCTTCGCGAATTTCCGCGCCCGCACCGGCAAGCTCGCCGGCGTGATGCCGCGCCTCGCGGTGCGGCCCGGCTCGGCGAATGAGGTGGCCGCCATCGTCCGCCACGCCCGGCAGAACGGCATCCAGCTCATCCCCTTCGGCAACGGCTCCGGCGTGCTCGGCGGCGCCATTCCGCTCGCCCATGAGGTGATGGTGGACCTGCGCCGGCTGGACAAGATCGTCTCGGTCGATCCGCAGAACGCCATGGTGACGGTCGAAGCCGGCATGAACGGCGCCGAGTTCGAGGCGGCGCTCAATGCCGAGGGCTTCACCTGCGGCCACCTTCCGCAATCCATCGAGATTTCCACCGTGGGCGGCTGGGTCGCCTGCCGGGGCGGCGGGCAGGCCTCCAGCCGTTACGGGAAAATCGAGGACATCGTGCTCGGCCTCAAGGCGGTGCTGCCGGATGGCCGCCTGCTGGAGGTGCGCCCGCTCGCCCGTCGCTCGGTCGGGCCCTCCATCCGCGACCTGATGGTGGGCGGCGAAGGTGGCTTCGGCATCATCACCGAGATCACGCTGCGCATCTGGAAGAAGCCCGAGGTGGAGCGCGGCGTGGTGCTGGCCTTCCCCTCGCTCGAAGCCGCGTGGGAGACCGCCCGCCAGATCATGCAGGCCGAGCTGCGTCCGACCATTGCCCGCCTCTACGATGCGGCGGAAAGCGCGGAGCGCACGCAGGGGCTGGAAGCGTTCGCGGCCAACCCCATTCTCGGCATCTTCGTCTTCTCCGGCTCCGAGCCGATGGTGAGCACCGAGGAGGAGATGAGCCTCGCCATCGCCAAGGCGCAGGGCGCGGTGGTGGCGCCCGAGGGGCCGTACCACCACTGGAAGGAAAACCGCTACGTCGCCTATTCGCAGAAATGGCAGGCGGCAGGCTATTACAACGACACCATCGAGGTGACCGGCAACTGGTCGGCGATCCCCGGCATGTATGCCGCGATGGAAGCTGCCGTGCGGGCCATCTATCCGGACATCCATTTCGGCGCGCACTGGTCGCACATCTATCCAGAGGGCGCCTGCCAGTACATGACCATCCGCCTGCCGCCCATGCCGGAGCAAGAGGCGCTGCCGCTCCATGCGCGGCTGTGGGAAGCCATCCAGTCGCTGACGCTGGACCACGGCGGCTCCATCGCCCACCATCACGGCGTCGGCGTGTTCCGCAACCCGTGGCTGGCGCGGGAACTGGGCGTCGGCCTCGATATCCTGCAGGCCATCAAGGACACGCTGGATCCGGGCAACCTCATGAATCCCGGCAAGCTGGGCCTGCGCCCGGCCGCCGGAGCGGTGGACGTGCGCCGTGGCGGCTGATCTCCTCATCGGTATCGATCTCGGCGCGGGGGCGCTGAAGACCAGCGTGATCCGCCTCGACGGCACGCTGGCTGGCGAGGCGTCCGCGCCCATCGCCACCTCGGCCCCCTATCCCGGTTGGAGCGAGCAGGGCCCGCATGACTGGTGGCGTGCGGTGTGCGAGACCGTGCCCCGCGCCCTCGCCGCCGCCGGCGCGTCGCCGGGCGATGTGCTCGCCGTTTCCTTCTCCGCCGGTGCCCATACGCAGGTGCTGGAGGACAAGGACGGCGCGGTGATCCGCCCCGCCATCCTCTGGAACGACCAGCGCTCCGGCCCCGAGACGGCGGACCTGCGCCGGCAGTGGGACGCGCGCATCCTGGAGATTGGCGCCAACCGTGCCAATCCCACCTGGACCCTGCCGCAGATGCTGTGGCTGCGCCGGCACGAGCCGCAAGCCTTCGCCCGCGTGCGCCGGCTCTACGTGGCCAAGGACTGGCTGCGCTCCCGCCTCACCGGCACCTGGGAGACCGACACCATCGATGCCGTCGGCACCCTGATGGCCGATGCCTCCACCGGCGGCTGGTCGCCCGAATTGTGCGCCATGATCGGCTGGCCGCTGGAGACGCTGCCGCCCATCGTTGCGCCGAAGACGGTGGTGGGCACCGTGACGGCCGAGGCTGCGCGGCAGACGGGGCTCGCCGAGGGCACGCCGGTGGTGTGCGGCACGTCCGACACGGCGGCCGAGACCTATGGCGCTGGCATGACAGGGGAGGGGCTCGGCGTGGTGAAGCTCGCCACCGCCGCGACGGTGAGCGTGCTCTCCCGCCATCCCCGGCCGGATTTCACGGTCATCAATTATCCCCACATCATGCCCGACCACTGGTATGTGATCGCGGCCACCAATTCCTGCGCCTCGGCCCACAAATGGCTGCGCGATACCTTCTTCAAGCGTGCGGGCGAAGAAGGGGGCGCCGTGTTCAGCGAGATGGATCGCCTTGCCACCGCCGTGCGTCCGGGGGCGGAAGGCCTGTTCTTCCATCCCTATCTCAACGGCGAGCGCAGCCCCCATTGGGATCCGCTGCTGCGCGCCGATTTCGTGGGCATCGGCTTCAACCACGGGCCGGGCCATTTCGTGCGGGCGCTCTATGAGGGCATCGCCTATTCGCTGAAGGATTGCCTCGTCGCCCTGCGCGCCAAGGGGCTGGACTTCTCCACCGCCCGCCTCACCGGCGGCGGGGCGAAGAGCGCGCTGTGGCGGCAGATCGTGGCCGATGTGCTGGATGTGAAGGTGGAACTGCCGGCGGTGGCGGAAGCCTCCTTCGGCGCGGCGCTGCTGGCCGGCGTCGGCGTCGGGGCCTATCGCGACGAAGCGGATGCGGCGCGCCGCGTCGCCATCGTTTCCACCGCCACGCCAGATCCCGAACGGGCCGCGCTCTATGCGCGGGGCCACGGGCTCTATGGCGAGATACAGGCGGCGCTCGCCCCCATCAACCATCGCATCCACGCCTTCGTCGCGGACGCGGCATCCGGCGCCACGGCGCGTCGGGATGAGGTCACCCATGGCTGAAGTCAGGCTCAATCAGGTCCGCAAGGCCTACGGTGCGCAGGTGGCCGTGCACGGGGTGGACCTCGCCATCCGCGACGGCGAGTTCGTGGTCTTCCTCGGCCCATCCGGCTGCGGCAAGTCCACGACGCTCCGCATGATCGCGGGGCTGGAAGAGATCACCACCGGCACCATCGAGATCGGCGGGCGCGACGTGACGCGCCTCGAACCCAAGGACCGGAACATCGCCATGGTGTTCCAGAACTACGCGCTCTACCCGCACAAGACCATCTACGAGAACCTCGCCTTCGGCCTGCGCATGCGCAAGATGGACCGGGCGGAGATCGACCGCCGGGTGAAATCCGCCTCCGCCATGCTGGGCCTCGACCCCTATCTGGAGCGCAAGCCCAAGCAGCTCTCCGGCGGCCAGATGCAGCGCGTGGCGCTGGGCCGCGCTCTGGTGCGCGACCCGGACGTGTTCCTGCTGGACGAACCGCTCTCCAACCTCGACGCCAAGCTGCGCGTGCGCATGCGCGAGGAGATCGCCCGCCTGCACCAGGAGGTCGGAACCTCCATGGTCTACGTCACCCACGATCAGGTGGAGGCGATGACGCTCGCCAACCGCATTCTCATCATGCGCGATGGCCATGTGCAGCAGGTGGGCGCGCCGCTGGAGGTGTACGACCGGCCGGCCAATCTGTTCGTAGCGGGCTTCATCGGCTCGCCCGAGATGAACCTCATCGAGGGCCATCTGGAGCGCGGCGCGCTCAAGGCCGGCGGCCTCTCCATCGAGCTGCCGCCGGGCGTCGCCGCGGCGGAGGGGACGCCGTTGGTGCTGGGCGTGCGGCCCGAGCATATCGGCGTCGGCGAGGCGCCGGGCGCGCACGCTTTTCAGGTGGCGGTGATCGAGCAGCTCGGTGCGCAGACTTTGTGCATCGGCGAGGTCGCGGGTGTGCGCCTGCGGGTAATGCTGGACCGCACGGACGCCGTGCGCAGCGGCACCACCCTTCCCATCCAGTTCCGGCCCGGCCGGCTGCATGTCTTCTCCAAGGAAACCGGAGCGCGGATCAACCGCGCCGACACGGATGTGGGGCGGCGCCCCGCCGCCTGAATTTGCCGAGTGAAAACAAGAACGCAGAACAAGACGATCGGGAGAACGCCATGGACGAGATCAAGAAGGATGGGCTGTCACGCCGGACCCTTTTGAAGGGCGCCGGAGCCTTGAGCGCCGGCATCGCCGCCGGTGGCCTCGCGGCCCCCGCCGTGGTGCGCGCGCAGGGCACCAAGACCATCCGCTTCCTCAACGCCGAGACCTCCATCGACAGCATCCGCGCGCTGAAGGTGGCGGCGGCGGAATATGAGAAGCAGTTCGGCACCAAGGTGGTGGTGGATTCCGTGCCGCTGGACGGCATCTTCACCAAGGTGACCACCTCGCTGCGCGGCGGCACGCCCTACGACATTGCCACCTTCGCCTTCATCGGCCATGTGCTGATCCTCGCCTCCGAGGGGCAGCTGATGCCGCTCAACGAGCTGACGGACAAGTACAAGTGGGGGCCGAACATCCTGTTTCCGGTGGACGGGAAGGTTTATTGGTATCCATACGACTACAACCTCGCCTGGATCTATTATCGCAAGGATCTCTACGAGAAGAACAAGCTTGAGGTGCCGAAGACCTGGGACGGCTTTCTGAAAAACAGCCAGGCGCTGAATGGCGACGGCACGGCCGGCTCCCTGTTCCCCATCGGCTCGAACGGCGCCACCAACTGGCTCTCCCCCGGCTTCATGTGGGCGGAAGGCGTGCAGCTGTTCGACGACAAGTGGAACATCATCTTCGACAATGCGGACATGGCGCCGCGCGCGAGCCGCTATCTCGATTTCTTCGGCGAGCTTTACAAGACCATGCCGTCCGGCACCAGCCAGGCGAGCTTTGGCGAGGTGCTGTCGAATTTCACTTCGGGCAAGGTGGCGCACACCGCCTATGCGGGCCGCATCATCGAGGTGCTGGAGCGCAACAATCCCGCCCTCGCCGACAAGTACGGGATCATGCCGTACATGGATTCGGCCGGGAAGCATCAGGCGGTGAACCATGGCTATGACGGATGGGTGGTGCTGAAGACGCCCCAGTCCGACGAGGCCATGAAGTTCATGAAATGGTTCACGGAGAATCAGTATATCAACTTCCTTCACACCGCCCCGCTGCACTTCCAGCCGCCGCGCCTCGATGTCTATGACGATGCGCGCTGGCGGGCCCATCCGCTCATCGAGAAGCACAATGCGGCGGTGGAGATGATGAAGTCGTTCCTCACCGACAAGAACATGATCCTCACCTCCATCGACACGCAGGGGCCCTCGCCGAGCCTGAAGCCGGGCAAGATCTTCGAGGCCTTCGTGTTCCCGGAGATGCTGCAGAACAAGGTGCTGAAGGGCATGTCCTCGGCCGAGTGCGTGAAGACGGCTGCCGACCGCATGCGGCAGGTCATCGCTTCGTGAGCGGTCATCGCCACACGATTGCGTCCTGAGGATTTCGTCCGAAGACGCAAGGCCGGCAGGCGTTGCCCTGATCGTGGCCTGCCGGCCATTCCCCCGCTCCGGCCCTGGGGCCGGGCGTTTCCGTCTCGACCCTGAAGGGTCACAAGCCGCTCAGCGAGGCGCCGCAGGTGAGTTCCAAAGCGACCATCTATTCCTTCCTCATCCTGGGCCTCGCCGTGACCGCGCTGCTCATCGTGGCGCCGGTGGTCTATGCGGTGTCGCTGAGCTTCTACCAGATGGATTCCTTCGTCGGCGCTCCGAAGTGGGCAGGGCTCGACAACTACACGCGCATGCTCTCGCAATGGGTGTTCTGGCGCGCGCTCATCAACGGCTTCATCTATTCGCTCGGCACCATCGTCTTTCAGGTGGTGCTGGGGATCGGCTTCGCGTTGGTGCTGAACCAAGTGTTTCCGGGCCGCAACATCGTGCGCGGCCTCTCCATCCTGCCCTACCTGCTGCCGACCGTGGTGGTGGTGCTGACCTTCAAGTGGATGGTGGACGGCTCCATCGGCGTGCTCACCACCATGATGTCCGCTCTCGGCCTGCCGCAGGTGCAGTGGTTCGAGAGCCCGGGCGCGGCCATGGCTTCGGTGATCCTGGTGAGCGTGTGGATGTGGACACCTTTCGTCACCACCACCTTCCTCGCCGCGCTGCAGACCGTGCCGTCGTCCCTCTACGAGGCGGCGAAGGTGGACGGCACGAATGCCGTGCAGCGCTTCTTCCACATCACTCTGCCCATGCTGAAGCCCATCCTCACCGTGATCGTGCTCTTGCGCGCCGTGTGGATGTTCAACAAGTTCGACGTCATCTGGCTGCTCACCCAGGGCGGCCCGGTGGGCGCCACGGAGCATCTCGCCATCCTCTCCTATCGCCAGGCCTTCGGGCAGTTCGACATCGGCGGCGGCGCGGCGGTGGCGACCATTTCCTTCGCCATCCTCTCGCTGGTGGTGTTCATCTATTTCCGCCTGTTCCCGCTCGACACGGAGTGATGCCGCGATGTCTCGCTCCCCCCGCTCCCTCGCCGGCCGCGTGGCGCTCTATGGCGCCGCCATTCTGATCGCGGTCTATTCCGCATTCCCCATCTACTGGATGGTGGTGTCCTCCACCCGCGCGCCGCAGGCGCTCATCAATTCCACGTCCCTGCTGCCGGGCCCGTTCACCTGGGAATACTACACAAACCTTCTGGAGCTGACGGATTATCCCTCGCAGTTCCTGAACTCGCTCATCGTCGCCGCCGTTACGGTGGCGGTGACCATGGTGTTCTCCATCATGATCGCCTATGCGGTCACGCGCCACCGCATCCGGGGCAAGGGGATCATCGTGGGGGCGATGCTCTACGCCTACATGTTCCCGCCGCTGCTCATCGCCATTCCCATGTTCTCCATCTTCGCCAAGCTCGGGCTCGGCGACACGCTGACGAGCGTCATCGTTTCCCACCTCACCCTCACGTTGCCGCTCGGCGTGTGGTTCCTGTGGGGCTTCTTCAAGAGCATGCCGTTCGAGCTGGAGGAGGCGGCCATGGTGGATGGCTGCACGCGGCTCGGCGCCTTCCTGCGCGTGGTGCTGCCGCTGTCGCTGCCGGGGCTCATCACGGTCGCCATCTTCTCCTTCCTCCTGTCGTGGACGGACTACACCTACGCGCTCATCATGATCGGCTCCGATGCCAACAAGACCGTGCCGGTGGGGCTCGCCTCCATGGTCGGCTCGTTCGACCTGCGCTGGGGCGAGATCATGGCCGGCTCCACCCTCATCGCCCTGCCGCTGTTCGGCGCCTTTGCCCTGCTGAGCCAATACTTCATTCAGGGCCTCGGCGCGGGCGCGGTGAAGGGCTGATCGGAGACCAAGATGGATCTGGGATTGAAGGGGCGGGTCGCCCTTGTCACCGGCGCGGCACGCGGCATCGGCCGGGCGGAAGCGCTGGGGCTCGCCGCCGAGGGCGCGCGCATCGTTATCAACGACATCGATGCGGAGGCCGCCGCCCACTGCGCCGAGGACTTGCGGCAGGCCGGGCACGAGGCCGCGGCAGCGCCGGGGGATGTGGCCGACGAGGCGGGCGCGGCCGGGGTGGTGGCTGCGGCGGCGGACGCCTTCGGGCGGCTCGACATTCTCGTGAACAATGCGGGCGCCGGCGGGCGTCATCTCGGGCGGCGGGTCGCGGAGATGGAGATCGAGGATTTCGACATCATCGTCTCCAGCCACCTGCGCAGCACGTTCCTGTGCAGCAAGCACGCCATTCCGCTGATGCGGGCCCATGGCTTCGGGCGTATCGTCAATACCTCGTCCATGAACGTCACCGGCGGCGGGCGGCCGGGCGTCGCCAACTACTCGGCGGCCAAGGCCGGCGTTCTCGGCTTCACCCGCACGGTGGCGAAGGAAGTTGGGGCGGACGGCATCACGGTGAACGCCATCGCCCCCGGCTATGTGGCCACCGATTTCATCGCCACCTTCTCGCCGGAGAAGCGGGCGGTGATCACCGGACAGAATCCCGTCGGCCGCTTCTGCCAGCCGGAGGAGGTTGGCGCGCTTGTCGCCTTCCTGTGCTCCACGCAGGCGGCCTTCATCAACGGCGCCTTGATCTGCATGGATGGCGGCAAGCGCGATTTCCACTGGGGTGACGCATGAGCGTGCGCGCGTTCGGGTCTCCGGCCCGCTACATCCAGGGCCCGGAGGCGCTTGGCGAATTGGGTGCGCTGGTGCGCCTCCATGGGGAACGCCCCTTCGTGGTGGCCGATGCCATCGTCATGGACCTCCTCGGCCCGCGCCTGAAGGCCGAACTGGCGGAGGCCGAGGCCGTCACCTTCGCCACTTTCGGCGGGGAATGCACAGCGGCGGAGATCGACACGCTCGCCGCGGCCGCGCGGACGGCGGGCGCTGACGTGGTGATCGGCGTCGGCGGCGGAAAGGCCATCGACACCGCCAAGGGCGTGCGCATCGCTCTCAAGGCGCCGCTCGTCATCGTGCCCACCATCGCCTCCAACGACAGCCCCACCTCGCGCCTCGTGGTGGTCTACACGGCCGACCACGTGCTGAGCGAAGTACGGCTGATGGATGCCAATCCCGACGTGGTGCTGGTGGATACGTCCGTCATCGTCCGGGCGCCCGCGCGCTTCTTCGTGGCGGGCATCGGCGATGCCCTGTCCAAGAAGTTCGAGGTGGAGCAGTGCGCCGCCGCCGGCGGGCTGAATTTCTTCAAGGGCCGCCCCACCACGCTCGCGGTCACCATCGCCGATGCGTGCTACCGCGCCATCCGCGCCGACGGGGAGGCGGCGGTGACCGCCGTGACCCGCAAGACCGCAGACGAGGCGGTGGAGCGCGTCGTGGAGGCGACCATCCTCCTCTCTGGCCTCGCCTTCGAGAGTGGGGGCCTCTCCATCGCCCATTCGCTCACCCGCGGCTTCTCGACCGTGCCGGAGGTGGCGCGGGCGCTGCATGGTGAGCAGGTGGCCCTCGGGCTTCTGGTGCAGTTGCTGGCGGAGGGGCGCGACGCCGACTTCATGTCCGATATGCTGGCCTTCTACACCCGCCTCGGCCTGCCGCGCGCGCTGGAGGATTTCGGGGTGGAGACTGGCGCGGTGGTGGACGGCATCGTCTCCGTGTCCTGGGAGACCGCGCCCTATCTGCGCAATTTCGTGCAGCCGCTCTCCAAGGAGGTTCTCGCGGATGCGTTCCGCACGCTCGCGGGCTGGCGCACGGAATGAACCGATGGGGTAGTCTTGCCGTTGTGGTCGCGGCAGCACCACCGAGGAGACCCCATGAGCGACGCCAGCCGAGATGCCCACCACGTGGTTCAGCGTGAGGATGGCCCAGGCGGGGGCCGGTACGTGATCCGCCTCGGCGGCGGTGCGGAAGCCGAGCTCAGCTACCAGCGCCGGGGCGACGGGCCCCTGGTCGTCACCCACACGGGCGTGCCGCCGGCCTTCGAGGGACAGGGCATCGCCGCGCAGCTGGTGGACGCGCTCATTGCCGATGCGCGCGCACAGGGGTTCAAGATCACCCCGCTCTGCTCCTATGTCGCGGCGCAATTCCGCCGTCATCCGGAGTGGCAGGATTTGCGGGCGTAAGGGCACGACGAAAGGCTCCGGCGATCGGTCGACCGCCGGAGCTATTGCCAGGTGCCAGTGGTTCAGGCCGCGCCGAGCAGCGTCTTGTCCACGGAGGCGCCGAGCGTGTACTTCGGGTCCACCATGTTGCCGACGCGCAGGTGCCCCGCCTGCGTCAGCAGCATGTAGGCCTCCAGCTCGTCATAGCCGTAATCGGCGGCCATCCAGCGCACCAGCTCGCGATAGGCGATGCGCGCCGCGTCCTCCATGGGGCGGCCGGAGCCGATGGTCATGATGCGATCTTGGGTCTCCAGCCGCGGCCAGCGGAAGTTCCACCCCTTGATGAGGTCGATCTGCACGGTGGTGACGGTGGGATGCTCGATGGCGAAGCCGCACAATTCCCCGTCACCCTGCGTCGCATGGCAATCACCCAGATAGAGCAGCGCGCCCGGCGCATGCACCGGCAAGTAAATGACGGCGCCCGGGGCGACGTCCGGCAGGTCCATGTTGCCGCCGTAATAGTCCGGGACGAGAGAGGAGATGGCCTCGATCTCCGGCGCGGTGCCGATGGTGCCGATGAAGGGCTGGTAAGGCAGGCTGATTCGCTCGTTCCAGCGCACACCGGTCGCCCGGTCCACGTGCAGCTTCTTGACGATCTCCGGCAGAGGCGCGTTGAGGATCGCGGTGTCGCCCGTTCCGACGAGGCCGCCGAACTCCGGCATGATGCAGGTGGTGCCGATGGGCTGCGGCCCGCGCGGCGCGATGTCGTGGATGTAGACGGCGAGGCAGTCGCCCTTCTCCGCGCCGTTGACGAAGATCGGACCGTTCTGCGGGTTTAGGAAGGGGAAGTTGAGAATTTCGGACGGCTTGTCGCTCTCGTTTTTGATCTGCCCTTCCATGGCGTCGTGGGTCTCGGCGCTCACCACCGCGCCCGGATCCACGCGCAGTACGGGCGTGGCATAGGGGCCGTAGACGTAGTGATACTTGCCCTGGCTCGCCTCGGTGATCTCATAGCGTTCGCCGGCGCGCCCCTTGGCTTCGCCGCGGGCGGCCATGATGGAGCCTTCGAGCCAGGCCGGATCGGGAGGGGAATAGGGGGGCGGTGTCAGATGCCGGGACATATGCCTTCTCCTTGCGGGCGGGCTGGCGTCGCTGGCAGCTGCCACGTGCGCGGAGCCGGGCGGCTCCGTCGGGATGTGGGTGTGGTGAGATCAGCGCCGGGCCGCGGTGCGCGGCTCGGCTTCGGGCGAGGACACGGTCAGCTTCGACCGGCCGGAGATATAGTCCTCGCAATAATCCTCGAGGCTCTGGCGCCGGCGCATGCTGTCGCGGCGGAGCATCACATAGGCCTCGTCGTCGTCCACCTGATGTTCTTCCATCAGCAGCAGGATGGTCTTGATGACCGCCTTGCGGCGGCGGCGGCGATCCTGCTGGGCGTTCAGCTCACTCGCCATCTCCTTGCGCAGCAGATACTGGTTCACGCCCAGGAACAGCGTGGTGTAGACGGCGCCGGCATAGACCGGCTTGCGCAGGAAGGCCGTAGCGCCCTGGTTCATCAGCGCCTTCAGCCGGCCGGGCGCCTCGATGCCGACCAGCCCGATCACCGGCACCGGCGGCGTGCGGGCCGCGCCGAGGTCGCAGGGCAGCACGCTGTCGAGATCGCCGTCGATGAAGAGCAGGTCCGCGCGCTCCTCCACCGAGGCGAGGTCGAGATGGCGGCCCGCCTCCGGCGCCTCCGCGCGGGCGACCAAGAGGCCGAGCTTGCCGAGCACGTTCTCCAGCGTGTCGATGCCGCCTTCGCCGGAGGCGACGATGAGCGCGCGGGCGCCGCGGAAGTTCTGGAGGAGGTTGCGGGACATGGCTCGCCCGCTCCTTACTTGGCGACCCGCAGCCGCGGCGCGGATGCGAACCAGCTGTCGGTGGGCGCGGAGCGCACCAGATAAGGATCGGGCCGGATGGGCGCCGGCTCCTCGCGGATGATGTCGAACGCCGTCCCGCGCGAGCGGCCGATGCGCGGCGTGAGATGGAGATGCATGGTCTCCGCATCCACCCACACATCGCCCTGGGGCGCGGCGAGCCGCTGGCGCGCCACCGCCGCCTTCACCGCGAGGATTTCATCGGTGCCCGCCTCGGCCAGCGCGCCGGCCAGCAGCTTCACCGCGATGTAGGAGGCTTCCGCATCCGCCGAGGTCAGCGGCGCGGAGGGGTAGGCCGCTGCGTGGCGGGAGACGAAGGCGTCGTTCACCGGATTGCGCAGGGCCGAGAAATAGACGCTGGAGGAGATGTGGCCGTCGCGGGCCTCCGGCTCCAGCTCGTCAAGATCGGGCTCGGAGAGGTTGCAGCTCGCCACCGGCATGGTGTCCGGCTGGTCGATGCCCCGTGCGAGGCAGGCGTGGCGCAGCACGCTGAGAAAGGCGAGGCCGCTGACCCCGATGAGCGACGAAAAGACGAAGCTGGGCCGCGCCTCGATCACCGCATCCACGAGCTTGCGCAGGTCCGTCTCGCCCACCGGGAGATAGCGCTCCGCCACCACCGTGCCGCCGCGCGCCGTCACCGTCTCGCGCAGGATGCGGCTGTTTTCCCAGGCCCAGATGTAGTTGGAGCCGACGCAGAAGGCGCGGTCGCCGAAGGAGGACATGAGGTAGTCGATCAGGGGCAGGATATGCTGGTTCGGCGCCGCGCCGGTGTAGACCACATTGTCGGCGCTCTCGAAGCCCTCGTAATGGGAGGGATACCAGAGCATCCCGTCATGCTTTTCAAAGCAGGGGATGACTTCCTTGCGGCTCGACGAGGTGTAGCACCCCACCACATGGCGCACGCCTTCGGCGAGGAGCTGGCCGCTCAGCGCCGTGTAGCGCGAGAGGTCGCCGCCCGGATCGACGACCACGGGCACCAGCTCAAGCGGCCCCGCTTCGCCGATTTCCGACACCGCGAGCTGCGCGCCGTTTAGCATGGCGCCGGCGACCGTGCTGTAAGGCCCGGTGGTGGAGAACATCAGGCCGATCCGATAGCTGGGTCTCGCCATTTCCCTCACCGCAGGTGTCCGTTGCCGGTTTCCCGCTCGATGTCCGTCCGCCGCAAGTAATCTTGCCACAAACAAAAACGCCCTCGGGCCGTTCGGCCTGAGGGCTGCATCGCCACGGGGTCTGTCCCGAATGTGTGTTCGCAAATGGCGACTTAATAGGCAGCCTTGCCTATCGCCTACGAATTAGCCTGACTGTGCGCCGGCGCTGTGTCAAGCGCAAATGCGCCTGACCAGAACCAAAGCGGGGATCAAATCGCGCGAGCTCCGGGCCGGGGTGCACTGGTGCCTGCATCTCCCGTTGAAATCGTGTCTTCCACGCTAAAACCGGGACATGAAAATTCTCGCTTGACAGTTCTTTTGCTGCGTCGCACTGTTTTCACGGTCGTCGAGCAAGGACGCTCATCAAGACGCCGCCAGCATGATTTATGGATCAGTGGCAAAGCCGCCCGCAGCGAGGTGCTGACGGGCTTTTTTGCGTTGGCGATCATCTTCGTCGACCTTGAAAGCCTGGCTCCTCGTGTTCCGCCGCTCCGCGGGCCGCCCGTCGCGGCGGCAGGGGCGGATCAACCGAGGCTCGCGATCCGCCTGGGATCGCAGGCATGGCAGAGAGAGGCGTCGGCATGAAAGTTCAACATTTCCTCGGGGGCATCGAAAACCTCGGCCCCGTGGCCGTCGAGAAGCGTGTGTTCGTGGAGCCGTGGGAGGCCCAGCTCTTCGCAGTCCACACCACCATGATGGGCACAGGCATCTGGGCCTGGCCGGATCTGCGGGTGCTCGCCGAAGGCATGAGCCCGCTCGATTACTTCAAATATCGCTACTACATCAAATGGCTCGGCGGCATGTGCCATTTCCTCGTGGCGAAAAACTATATTTCCGAAAAAGAGCTTGAAGAACGCACCAAGCACTTTCTTGAGTATCCCGATGCGCCGCTCCCCAATTCCGGGGACAACGCCGTCACCGAGCGGGTGATCGAGTATTTCTACACCGGCGCCAATCCCTACCGGGACGTAGCGGTGGACCCGCTGTTCAAGGTCGGCGACAAGGTGCGCGTGAAGGACATGCCGCCCGCGGTCCACACCCGTCTGCCGGGCTATCTGCGCAACAAGGTCGGCGTGATCGATACCGTCTACAAGGGCGCCTATCTCTACGCTGACAACGT
The DNA here is from genome assembly GCF_056314105.1 of Xanthobacter sp. DMC12. Classification (NCBI taxonomy): domain Bacteria; kingdom Pseudomonadati; phylum Pseudomonadota; class Alphaproteobacteria; order Hyphomicrobiales; family Xanthobacteraceae; genus Xanthobacter; species Xanthobacter sp. DMC12. Next base: position 868,810 of record NZ_JBQUYZ010000002.1, read on the forward strand.
GCCCACCGACGGCATCTCCACGACCCAGCCGGTTTATCTCGTCAAGTTCAAGACGCGCGACCTGTGGTCGGACATCCCGGACAAGGGCGACGTTCTCTACAACGACTGCTTCGAAGTCTATCTCGAAGCCGCCTGATCTTCATCCTCATCACAACAACCGGCCTCGCGCCCAATAGCCAGAGCGGAAAACCATGAGCGACGATCACGATCACGATCACGACCACGAACATCATCACCACCTGCGGGAGAGCGAGAGCTATTACGCCGCCCGCACCAAGGCCCTCGAATCCCTGTTCCGCGAGAAGGGCATGATCGGCATCGACACGGTCGATCGTGTCATCCGTTTCTTCGAGCACGAGATGGGACCGTTCAACGGCGCCAAGGTGGTGGCCAAGGCCTGGACCGATCCGGCCTTCAAGGCACGCCTCCTGGCCGACGCCAACAAGGCCATCGCCGAACTCGGTCTCAAGGACGGAATCGAGGGCGAGAACCTGCGTGTCGTGGAGAACACCGCGGACGCGCACAACGTGGTCTGCTGCACCCTGTGCTCCTGCTGGCCCTGGCCCCTGCTCGGCCTGCCGCCTTACTGGTTCAAGGATCCCGTCTTCCGCGCCCGCATCGTGCGCGAGCCGCGCGGCGTCCTCGCCGATTTTGGCGTGAGCCTGCCCGAGGACAAGCGGATCGACATCTGGGATTCGAGCGCGCAGGTGCGCTACTTCGTGATCCCCGAACGGCCCGCCGGCACCGAGGGCTGGCCCGAGGAGAAGCTCGCCGCCCTCGTCTCCACAGAGGCCATGCAGGGCCTTGGCCTCGTCGCCGCCTGAAGGGATCGCCGCCATGGACATCTATGTGGAATCGCTCGACGGGCGCGGCGCCATCCCGCGCAATTGTGAGAGCCTCCAGTTCGAGGAGCCCTGGCAGGGCCGCGCTTTCGGCATGGCTCTCGCCCTGGCCGAGGCCAAGGCCTACCAGTGGGAAGACTTCCGCCAGAGCCTGATCGGCACCATCGGCACCTGGGACAAGTCCCACGCGCCCGATGACGAGACCTGGAACTACTATCAGCAGTGGCTGGCGGCGTTCGAGAAGCTCGCTCTGGCGCGCGGCCTCGTCAGTGCCGAGGAACTCGATCGCAGGACGGAGGAATTCCTCCACCGGACCCGCGAAGAGGTGATCTGAGCCGGGCGGCGGGCCGCATCGAGACCCGCCGCCACGACAGCAATCCATCGCCGTCAAAAAAACCACCGCCGTCTCTTGCCCCCGGCGCGCCACCCGCGCGCCGGAACGGGAGAGGCTTGTCTCACCGCCTCAGCGGAGGCTTCCAATGATCATTTCCCTGGCCCTGAGCGTCGGCGTGCTGGGAGGCCTGTGTACCTGGCTGTTCCTGTCCACGCAGGCGTTCCTCATCTGGGCGGCGTTCATCGCCTGGGCGTGCTTCTTCCACTCGGGCGGCGACGCCGCTGCATTCCGGACGACCATCGTCTCCAACGTGTTCGGCGTCGCGGTGGCGTGGGCGACGGGTCTGGTCCTCGCCACCCTCGCGCCCGGCCCGGTGGTGGGCGCGGTCATCGTCGGGCTGTCCATCGCCCTCTACATCCTCGCCGCCTACATCCCGGCCTTCTCCTCGATCCCGGCCGTGACCTACGGCTATGCCGCCACCTTCGCGTTCCTCACCCAGAACGCGGATGCCTTTACGCCGGCCGCGATGCTGTCCCTCTCGGGCCGCAATGCGATTCTGCTGGTGCCCTTCTCCATGATCCTCGGCGCCTGCTTCGCCTACGCCTCCGCCTTGTGTGCGGCGCGTATCCAGCAGGCTCTTGCCCAGCCGGAGCGCAGCCCCGTCTGAGACCCGTTCCCTTTCCAACCAATCCAGAGCAAGGAAGAACATCATGTCCCGTTTCGTCAGCAGGATCGCGCTCCTGTCCCTCGTTCCCCTCCTCGCCGCCACCAATGCCGAGGCCCACCACGCCATGGGCGGGCGGCTGCCGGCGACGTTCGGCGAAGGCTTCATCTCCGGCCTCGCCCATCCGGTGATCGGGCTCGATCATCTCGGCTTCATCGTCGCCGCCGGCCTCATCGCCGGGGTGATGGGGCTCGGGGCGTTCGTGCCGGTGGCCTTCGTGGTGGCCTCCATCGCCGGGGTCATGCTGCACGTGCAGCTCGTGAACCTGCCGTTCGCCGAGACGGTGATCGCGCTGAGCGTGGTGGCCATCGGCGGCATGCTCGCCGCCGGGCGGGAAAAGCCCGTGCGCGGGGTGTGGATCGGCCTGTTCGCCATCGCCGGCCTGTTCCATGGCTACGCTTATGGTGAATCCATCGTCGGCGCCGAGCCGACCCAGCTCGTCGCCTATCTTGCCGGCCTCGCGGTGGTGCAGTCGGTGATCGGCGCGGGTGTCGCCCTCGTCGCGTCGGGCCGCGCCTGGACCCCCGCCTCCCTGGCCCCGCGCCTTGCCGGCGCCGCCGCTTTCGGCATCGGCCTGTCGGCGGTGGTGACGCAGCTGATCCCGGGCTGAACGGTCGGGAGGCCGGCGCCCGTGGCGGGTGCCGGCTTCAGACCTTTGTCTATCGCTTAGGTCAGCAACGCTTCATTTTACCCGTCCCGCTTCTGGTGTAGGTTCGCGCACCAGAAAGCCAGCCCCGAGGCTTCAGATGACGGCCCGACTCGACACGGCGGGACCCGGCGGAATCACGCGGCGCGACAGCCTCGGCTGTTCCGTCGCGGCGCTGGAAGACCAGAGGGAACTGGTCGGCACCGGCTTCGTCGTTTACCGCAAGCAGCACGAAGGCTCGGCCATGAGCCGTGTCGAGACCCCGCCGAGCGGACGGGGCCTTCTGTTGGGCGTCGCGCTCTCGAGCGGACACCGCCGCCGCATCTTCACCGATGGCACGGCGGCGGCCTATGATTTCGAGCCGGACAGCTGCTACGTCCGCTCCTTCTCCGATACCTATCGCGCGGACATCGAGACCGGGTTCGACTTCTTCCTGCTGGAGGTCTCCCACGCGGCGCTGCATCAGACGTTCAGCGAGATGGGGCTGCCGCTGGCGGAGTGCGTCTCCTGCACCCCCGGCACCCGCGACCCGGTGCTGGCCAGCCTCTCGCGCGCTCTACTGCCCATGCTGGATACGCCGGAGCGGCAGGTGCCGCTGTTCCTGGACCAGGTGGTCTCCGCCATCCAGACCCATCTCGCCACGCGCTATCACGGCGCGGCCGTCCGCATTCCCGGCGGCCTCTCGCCGCGCCAGTTCGCCATCGCCAAGGAGCGGCTCGCCGCGGGTCTCGACGGCAACGTGCTGATCGCCGACATCGCGGCTGCCTGCGGCGTCTCACGCGGCCATTTCATCAAGTGCTTCAGGGACGAAACCGGGCTCACGCCCTATCAGTGGCTGCTCCACCTGAAGGTGGAGCGTGCGCGCGACCTCATCGTCGGCTCCCGCCTGCCGCTGGCGGACATCGCCATCACGTGCGGATTTTCCGACCAGAGCCACATGACGCGCACCTTCACGCGCCTCACCGGATCGGCGCCCGGGCTGTGGCGGCGCGGGCACTGAGCGCGCCGCGTCGCCATCGGAAAATCCCATCGTTCAAGGATACGGGCTTTTCGGCAAGACGGGTTGTAATTGCAACGCCATAGTCCGCCCTGTCAGACCCGCTTCGGGCCTTTCGGCAAGGGATCGAACCGATGAGCACTGCCCCGCTCAAGTTCTCCACACGCTGCGGTCCACCGCCAGAGGTGGGCGCCGTCAGCGCTCGCTAGTCGGTGCGCCCAGCGTGCCTTCAAGGTACAGCGCCGCTTCCGCCTGCCCCAGAAGGAGATCGATGGCGCGACCCGAGTCTGTCAGCCTGTATTCCACCTGACGAACCCGGCCCTCAATCTCCCGCCGCGTCACATATCCCCCGGCCTCGAGTGCCTTGAGCCGGGCAGAGAGGACGCGTGCCGAAATCGGCCCCGGCAAGCTTCGCCGGAGCTGTCCGAACCGTAACGTGCCGTGTCGCGACAGTGCCGCGACGACATGAGCCATCCACTCCTGAGCAAAAAACTTCAGGAGAGGCTCGGCCATGCACGCCTTGTCTGCCTGCGGTTCGATCTTGTCTTGGGAATTCATGAAGGTGTCCGGTATCCCGCCAGTAACTAATGGTCTCAGCACGTAACGGGCGCTAGCTTCGCGCCGGCTTTCACACAGGAGATTCAACCGTGCCCAACGCAGTCGCCGCCCCCGGCGGTATGCTCCTTTCCCCGAAGGACCATACGCTCATCATGATCGACTTTCAGTCGCAAATGTCGTTCGCGACCAAGTCCATCGACGCCGTGAACCTGCGCAACAACGCAGCGCTGGTCGCCCGCGCCGCTGCCGGCTTCGGGGTGTCCACCATCCTCACCACGGTGGCGGAAAAGAGCTTCTCCGGCCCCATGTTCTCCGAGATCACCGAGGCGTTTCCGGGCGAGAAGCTGCTCGACCGCACCTCCATGAACACCTGGGAGGACGAGGCCGTCATCGCCCGGGTGAATGAGATCGGCAAGGGACGCATCGTGCTCTCCGGCCTGTGGACCGGCGTGTGCATCGTCGGCCCCGCCCTGTCGGCCATCGAGCAGGGCTTTGAGGTCTACGTGATCGCCGACGCCTGCGGCGATGTCTCCGACGAGGCGCACGAACGCGCCATGCAGCGGATGATCCAGGCCGGCGCTCGGCCGATGACCTCGCTGCAGTATCTGCTGGAGCTTCAGCGCGACTGGGCCCGCACCGCGACCTACGACATGACCACCGGCATCGCCAAGACCTACGGCGGCGCCTACGGCCTCGGCATCATCTACGCCAAGACCATGTTCGGCGCTTCCGAAGCCCACTGAGGTCCAAGACCATGACCGAGCATGACGCGCCGGGCGGCGAGCGCCTCCCGGAACAGGACCCCCTTGTCTCTTCGCTCTTCTCGCGCCGGACCGTGCTCGGTGCCGGCGCCACCGCGGCGCTCGCCGCCGCACTCGGCCTCGACATCCCCGCCGCGGCCTTCGCAGCCTCCACCCCCGCAGCTTCCAACCCTCATGGAGTTCAACCCATGCCCAGCGTGACCACCAAGGACGGCGTCGAGATCTTCTACAAGGACTGGGGTCCGAAGACCGCCCAGCCCATCGTCTTCCACCATGGCTGGCCCCTGTCCTCGGATGACTGGGACGCGCAGCTCCTGTTCTTCGTGAACAACGGCTATCGCGTAGTCGCCCACGATCGCCGCGGCCACGGCCGCTCCACCCAGGTGAGCGACGGCCACGACATGGACCATTACGCCGCCGACGCCGCGGCCGTGATGGACCATCTCGACCTGAAGAACGCCGTGCACATCGGCCATTCCACCGGCGGCGGCGAGGCGCTGCACTACACCGTGAAGCACGGCAAGGCGCGCGTGGCCAAGCTGGTGCTCATCGGCGCCGTTCCGCCCATCATGCTCAAGACCGAGTCCAACCCCGGCGGCCTGCCCATGGAGGTCTTCGACGGCTTCCGCAAGGCGCTGGCCGCCAACCGCGCCCAGTTCTTCCTCGACGTCCCGACGGGCCCGTTCTACGGCTTCAACCGTCCGGGCGCGCAGGTCTCCCAGGGTGCCATCTGGAACTGGTGGCGGCAGGGCATGACGGGCGGCGCCAAGGCCCACTACGACGGCGTCAAGGCCTTCTCCGAGACCGACTTCACCGCCGATCTCAAGGCCTGCGAGGTGCCCACCCTCGTGATGCACGGCGATGACGACCAGATCGTCCCCATCGCCGACAGCGCGCTCCTCTCGGCGAAGCTCCTGAAGCACGGCACGCTGAAGGTCTATCCCGGCTATCCGCATGGCATGTGCACCACCCACGCGGACGTCATCAACGCCGACCTCCTCGCCTTCATCAAGGCGTGATCCCATCCGGCGCCGGCCTCCCCCGGCCGGCGCCGGCTCCTGCATTTGCGGAGGGCGCATGAAGCTCTATCTCGCCTCGCTCGGCGCCGGCCTGCTGGTCGGCATCGTCTACAGCCTCATCAATGTGCGCTCCCCGGCCCCGCCGGTGGTGGCGCTGCTGGGGCTGCTCGGCATTCTCGTGGGCGAGCAGATCATCCCGGTCGCCCGCCACCTGATGAACGGAGACGGCCTCGCACGCGCCATCGGCCTTGCCGACTGCAAGGACCATGTGCTCGGCCAGCTGCCGGGCCGCCACGATACGGCTGACGCGCCCGCCCCGGGCGACACGCCCCCTCCCAAATCCTGAGCTTTCATTCCCGTCGCCCAATGCAGAAGGCGCGCACCATGAGCGAGATCGCCGACCTCATCCTGTTCAACGGCAAGATGACCACCCTCGACCGCACCAATCCCACGGCGGAGGCGGTGGCAGTGCGCGACGGCGTGATCGTGTTCGCCGGCCCCACCAACGACGCCATGCGGCTGGCTGGCACGACGACGAAGATCATCGACGTGGGCGGCCGGCGGGTCATCCCCGGCCTCATCGACAGCCACATGCACATCATCCGTGGCGGCCTGAACTACAATATGGAGCTGCGCTGGGATGGCGTGCGCTCGCTGGCCGACGCCATGGACATGCTGAAGCGGCAGGTCGCCGTCACGCCAGCGCCCCAATGGGTGCGCGTGGTGGGCGGCTTCACCGAGCACCAGTTCGCCGAGAAGCGTCTGCCGACGCTGGAGGAGATCAATGCCGTCTCCCCGGACACGCCGGTGTTCATCCTGCACCTCTACGACCGCGCCTTGCTCAATGCCGCCGCCTTGCGGGTGGTGGGCTACACCAAGGACACGCCCGATCCGCCCGCCGGCGAGATCATCCGCGATGCCAATGGCAATCCCACCGGCCTGCTGGTGGCCAAGCCCAACGCCACCATCCTCTATGCGACGCTGGCCAAGGGGCCGAAGCTGCCGCCCGAATACCAGAAGAACTCCACCCGCCACTTCATGCGCGAGGTGAACCGCCTCGGCGTCACCTCGGTGATCGATGCGGGCGGTGGCTTCCAGAACTATCCGGAAGACTATTCGGTCATCGAGGATCTGCACCGGGAGGGAAACCTCACCGTGCGCATCGCCTACAACCTCTTCACCCAGAAGCCGAAGGCGGAGCTGGCCGATTTCGCGGGCTGGTCCAAGTCCGTCACGCCGGGGCAGGGCGACGACCTCTATCGCCACAATGGCGCGGGCGAGATGCTGGTCTATTCCGCCGCCGACTTCGAGGACTTCCAGGTGGCGCGGCCGGACCTGCCGGGCGCCATGGAGGGCGACCTTGAGCCGGTGGTGCGGCTGCTGGCCGAAAACCGCTGGCCGTTCCGCCTGCACGCCACCTACGACGAGACCATCTCGCGCGCCCTCGACGTGTTCGAGAAGGTGGATTCCGACGTGCCGCTGAAGGGCCTCAACTGGTTTTTCGACCACGCCGAGACGATCACCGACCGCAATATCGACCGCATCGCGGCGCTGGGCGGTGGCATCGCCGTGCAGCACCGCATGGCCTATCAGGGCGAATATTTCGTCGATCGCTACGGCGCCAAGGCGGCCGAACGCACGCCCCCCATCCGCCGGATGCTGGAGGCCGGCATTCCGGTGGGGGCGGGCACGGATGCCACCCGCGTCGCCTCCTACAATCCGTGGGTCTCGCTCTCCTGGCTGGTGACGGGCCGTACGCTGGGCGGGCTCGCCCTCTACCCGCCGGCGAACCGGCTGGATCGGGAGGATGCGCTGCGCCTGTGGACCGAGGCCAACACCTGGTTCTCCAGCGAGCCCGGCAAGAAGGGCCAGATCAAGGACGGTCAGCTCGCCGATCTGGTGGTGCTGTCGGATGATTATTTCTCGGTCTCCGAGGACCGCATCCAGGACATCACCTCCGTCCTCACCCTGCTCGGCGGCAAGCCGGTGCATGGGGATGGCGCGTTCCGCGACCTCGCTCCGCCGCTGCCGCCGGCCATGCCCGACTGGTCGCCGGTGCGGACCTTCGGCGGCTACCAGCCGCGCAAGCCGGACGGCGCGCAGAAGTATGCCTTCGCCGCCGCCTGCGGCTGCGCCAAGGCCTGCGGCGTCCATGGCCATGCCCATGCCGGCGCATGGGGCGCGAGCGTGCCGGTGGGCGATCCGCGTGGCTTCTTCGGCGCGCTCGGCTGCGCCTGCTGGGCTTTCTGAGGCATGGGGATGGATCTGTCCCAACGCCTCGGGCGCGCCGCCCGGCTGCTTCTGTCGCCGCGGCCGGTGCGGGCGTTCGCGCTGCTCGCGCTGACCTCGGCCTATCTGCAGGGCGGCCTCACCAAGGCGCTGGATTTCCCAAGTGCCATTGCCGAGATGACCCATTTCGGCCTCGCCCCGGCGGCCCCGCTCGCCGTGGCCGTGATCGCACTGGAGATCATCGCCCCGCTGATGATCCTCTCCGGCGTCCTGCGCTGGGCCGGCGCGCTGGCGCTGGCCGCCTTCACAGTGGCGGCGAGCCTCCTCGCCAACCGCTTCTGGGGCATGGCGGGGGCGGAGCGCTTCGCCGCCGCCAACGCCTTCTTCGAGCATATGGGCCTCGCCGGGGCGTTCGTGCTGGTGGCGTGGTACGATCTGGCGGGCAAGACGGAGGGACAACGAGCATGAGCGAAAATCCCCAAGCCCCGCCGTCCGCGCCCCCGGCCGCCCCCGGTGCCTTCGCGCCGCTCAAGCGGCCGGTCTTCGCCGTGCTGTGGGTGGCGACCGTACTCGGCAATACGGGCAGCTTCATGCGCGACGTGGCGAGCGCCTGGATCGTCACCGATCTTTCCGCCTCACCCGCCGCCGTCGCGACCATCCAGGCGGCGGCCATGCTGCCGGTGTTCCTGCTGGCCATGCCAGCCGGCGTGCTCTCCGACATCCTCGACCGGCGGCGGTTCCTCATCGCCATCCAGATCGGGCTGGCGGCGGTCAGCGCCGCGCTGATGCTGCTGTCGCTCACCGGCCTGATGACGGTGTCATCGCTCATCGCGCTCACCTTCCTCGGTGGCATCGGCGCGGCGCTGATGGCACCCACCTGGCAGTCCATCGTGCCGGAACTGGTGCCCCGCTCGGACCTGAAGAGCGCCGTGGCGCTCAACTCGCTGGGCATCAACATTTCCCGCTCCATCGGCCCGGCGCTGGGCGGCGTGCTGCTCGCCGCCTTCGGCGCGGCGGTGACCTACGGGGCGGACGTGGCAAGCTATGTCTTCGTCATCGCCGCGCTCGTCTGGTGGCGCCGTCCCGCCACCCCGCAGGACGAGTTGGGCGAGCGCTTTCCCGGCGCCTTCCGGGCGGGGCTGCGCTATGCGCGATCGAGCAAGGAGATGCACGTCGTCCTGCTGCGCTCGGCCTTCTTCTTCGCCTTTGCCAGCGCGGTCTGGGCGCTGCTGCCGCTGGTGGCGCGCGGGCTGCTGAAGGGCGATGCGGCCTATTATGGCTTGCTGCTCGGGTCGGTGGGCGTCGGCGCCATCGGCGGGGCGTTGCTGATGCCGCGGATGCGGGGGCGCCTCTCGGCGGACGGTCTCATCCTCGTGGCTTCGCTCGTCACCGCCGTCGCGACGGTCGCCCTGGCGCTCGCGCCGCCGCGCTGGCTGGCGGTGCCCATCCTGCTCGCCATGGGTGCGGCCTGGATCACCGCGCTGACGACGCTGAATGCCACCGCCCAGGCCATCCTGCCCAATTGGGTACGGGGCCGGGCGCTGGCGGTCTATCTCACTGTCTTCAACGGCGCGATGGCGGGCGGCAGCATCGCCTGGGGTCTCGTGGCGCAGGCGGTGGGTGTGCAGGTGGCGCTGGTGGCGGCGGCGGCGGGTCTCGCGGTGGTAGGGCTCATCATGCACCGGGTGCCGCTGCCCGCGGGCGAGGCCGATCTGACGCCCTCCATGCACTGGCCGGAGCCGGCGATGGCGGAGCCTATCCCCAACGACCGAGGGCCGGTGCTGATCCTGATCGAGTACCGGGTGGCGCGGGCGGACCGTGAGGCCTTCCTGAAGGCGCTGGAGCGTCTGTCCGCCGCCCGGCGCCGGGATGGCGCCTATGCCTGGGGCATCAGCGAGGACTCGGCCAATCCCGAGGAAATGCTGGAGTGGTTCATGGTGGAATCATGGGCCGAGCATCGGCGCCAGCACCGCCGGGTGTCCCACGCGGATGCCGACGTGCAGGCGGAGGTGCTCTCGTTCCATCAAGGCGATGCGCCGCCGGTGGTGCGCCACTGGATCGGGGTCGATCCGCAGCGATGAAGTCCGGTCAGGACGCTGTGGCCTCCGCTGGGCGGCTCTCCCCGGTGCTCTCGCGCAGCACGATCCGGTAGCCCACCTCGCAGGTGCCGCCGCGCGCGGCGGTGCCGGCGATGCGGCCGATCAGCATCTCGGCCGCCCTGTGCCCCATCTCGTAGCGCGGGATGTCCACGGTGGAGAGGGAGGGGTTGAGGTGGCTGGAGAAATCCAGCCCCCCGAAGCCGGCGACCGCGATGTCGCCGGGCACGGCGAGGCCCATGCGCTGGAACGCCAGCAGCGCGCCCGCAGCGAGCACGTCGTTGAGGCAGAGCAGCGCATCGGGGCGCGGCTGCATGGCGGCCACACGCTCGGCAATCACGCGGCCGGACTCCATGCTGGTGAGATCGTCCGCATTGAGGGTCAGCGGCGCGCCGAGCCCGGCCTCGGCGATCGCGGCCTCATAGCCCTTGGCGCGCATCTGGGCGCGGCGGTCGCGCGTCGCGGCGCCGACAAAGGCGATGCGGCGGAAGCCCTGCGCCACCAGTGCTTCGGTCATGGCCTTCATGGCGTCGAAATTGGAGAGCCCGACGAGGCTGTCTATGGGCGTCGGCGTGCTGTCCCACGTCTCCACTACGGGTACGCCCGATTTCTCCAGTAGTGCCCGCGTGGTGCGCGTATGGGAGACGCCGACGATGACGAAGCCGTCCGGCCGGCGCCGCAGCAGCGCCTCGATGACCTTTTCCTCCTCGGCCGGGGAATAGTTGGTCTCCGCCATGATCATCTGCACCCCATGGGTGCGGGCGACGTCGGAAACGCCCTTCACGCTGTCGCTGAAGATGGATGACGCCACCGTCGGCAGGATCAGCGCGATGATGCCACTGCGCTGGGAGGCGAGGGAGGAGGCGACGAGATTGTAGATGTAGCCGGTCTCGCGGATCGCCGCTTCGACGCGGGCCCTGAGATCGGCATTCACGAGGGCCGGCTGGCGCAGCACGCGCGAAACCGTCATGGCGGATACGCCCGCCACGCGGGCCACATCCTCCATGGTGACGCCTGCCGCCCGTCCCCCCCGCTTCTGCCGCATCGCCGATTCCGCCCCCACATCCCTAGCCAACATATGGCCTGCCGGTCGCTTGACAAGCGGATCGGGTTAGCGCTAACAAATGATAGCGCTAACAATTAAAAACCGGGATGGGTAGAAATGCGCGACGCGAGGCCCGCGGAGGTTCTGGAAACGGATGTGCTGGTGGTCGGCGGCGGTGCTGCTGGGCTGTCCTGCGCTGTGGCAGCCGCGCGGCGCGGCCGGCGCGTCATCCTGCTGGAGCGCTATGGCTTCAGTGGTGGCGCGGCGGTGGCCGGCCTTTCCGGCACCATCTGCGGCCTCTATGCCGCATCCGACCGTCGCAACGCCGAGCCGGAGCAGGTGGTGCACGGCTTCGTGGATGAGTTCATCGCCGCCATGGAGGCCCGCGGCGGCCTTACCGGCCCGGTGCAGTATGGCAAGACCTTTGTGCGCGTCCATGATCCCCTCGTCTGGCGCGAGGCGGGAGATGCGCTTCTCGGTGCCGAGGGCAACATCCGGGTGCTCTACCACGTCACTGTCACCGGCGTTCTCGCGGAGGGCGACCATGTGCGCGGTGTCACCGCCTTCACCAAGCAGGGGCCGCTGGAGGTGCGCGCGAAGATCACCGTGGACGCCTCGGGCGATGCAGACGTGGCGGCCATGGCCGGCCGCGCGCTCACCAAGGGGCGCGACGGCGCCATCCAGAACCCCACCATGATCTTCCGCATCCTCGGCGTGGACATGGCGCGCTTCCTCGCCGCCAACGGGCCGGATTCCATCCTCGACGAGCGGGTGATGAAGCTCATCCAGGCGCTGAACGCCTCGGGCGACTACCGCCTGCCGCGCGCCAAGATCTTCCTCTTCCCGACGCCCCGTCCCGGCGAGCTGATCTGCAACGCCACGCGCATCATGGGCGCGGATGGGCGTGAGCTGGACGCCACCCGCGCCGCCGACCTCAGCGAGGCGGAGATCGAGGGGCGCAAGCAGGTGCGCGAATACGCCCGCTTCATCCGCGACCATATCGCCGGCTGCGAGGCCTCCTTCGTCAACGACACCGGCGTGCAGGTGGGCGTGCGCCAGACGTGGCAGATCGTGGGCCGCGATCTCTTGAAGAACGATGACGTCACCTCCGCCCGCAAGCGCGCCGACGGCATCTGCCGCTCGCCCTGGCCCATCGAATTGCATTCCGGCGAGAAGCCGAAGCTGCACTGGATCCTCGACGACTATTACGAGATCCCCCTCGGCTGCTTCCTGCCCGCCACCGGCACCGGCTTGGTGATGGCGGGGCGCTGCCTCTCGGCCGAGCACGAGGCCATGGCCTCGGCCCGCGTCACCGCCCAGTGCTTCGGCTACGGGCAGGCCATGGGCCTCGTCGCCGACCAGCTCTGCGACGATCCGGCGGCCCTGCCGTCCGGCTCCGATGTCCGCGCCGCGCTCAATGCGCTCGGCGCCCAGCTCAACTGACGAGACAGGGACGTTTCATGTCCGACGCCGACCAGAAAATGCCGACGCTGCGCAGCAATTTCGAGCCCGGCACCACCCGCTGGGCGGTGCGCCGCGCCCAGTGGCTCGCCATGGGCTACAGCGAGGAAGACCTGCTGAAGCCGAAGATCGCCATCGTCAACAGCTCCAGCAAGCTGTCGGTCTGCTATGCGCACCTCGACGACGTGTGCCGCGTGGTGGAGCAGGCCATCCGCGATGCCGGCGGTCTTCCGTTCGAGATACGCACCGTGGCGCCGTCCGATTTCGTCACCAGCGCGGGCCGGCAGGCGCGCTACCTGATGCCGAGCCGCGACCTGCTGGTGAACGACATCGAGGTGCAGGTGGAGGGCGCGGAGCTGGACGGCATGGTGCTGCTCGCCTCCTGCGACAAGACCACCCCCGGCCAGCTCATGGCCGCCGCGCGGCTGAACGTGCCGTCCGTGGTGCTTCCCTGCGGCTACCAGCTCGGCGGCCATTGCGCGGGCAAGGAAGTGGACATCGAGGAGGTCTACAAGAGCGTCGGCTCGCTGAAGGCGGGGTCCATCTCCCTCGCCGACCTCAAGGCGATGACTTGCAGCGCCATTACCGGGCCGGGCGTGTGCGCGGGGCTCGCCACCGCCAACACCATGCATGTGCTCTCCGAAGCCCTCGGCATGGCCCTGCCGCGCAGCGCGCCCATCCGCGCCGGCTCGCCGGTGCTGATGGAGAATGCCGCGCGCGCGGGTGCCGCCATCGTCGACCTCATCATGAAGGACATCCGCCCGCGGCAGATTCTCACCCCCGCCGCCTTCCGTAATGCGCTGCGTGTGGCGGTGGCGACGGGATGCTCGGTGAACTGTGTGCGCCACCTCGCGGCCACCGCCTCGGAAGCCGAAATGGACATCGATATCGTGGCCGAGCTGGAGGCGCTGAACGACACGCCCCAGATCACCACGGTGCGTCCCAACGGCCCCCACCGCATCGAGGACCTCGACAAGGCCGGCGGCTGCCGGGGTGTGATGCGGGAACTTTCCGACGTGCTCGACCTCTCGGTGATGACCGTGACCGGCAAGACGCTGGGCGAGAACCTTGCCGAGGTTCCCGAGCCCGACCGCGCCTTCATCCGCCCGCTGGCCGATCCCTTCCGGCACGAGCCGGGCCTTACCATCCTGCGCGGCAGCCTCGCGCCCGACGGTGCGGTGGTGAAGGTCTCCGCCGTGCCGGCCGAGGTGCGCACCTTTTCCGGCAAGGCGCGGGTGTTCGAGGATGAAGCCCTCGCCATCAAGGCGCTGGAAACCCACTCCATCGCCCCCGGCGACGTGGTGGTGCTGCGCGGCCTCGGGCCGAAGGGTGGGCCGGGCACGGTGTTCGCCGCGAGCTTCATGGCGGCGCTCATCGGCGCGGGTCTGGGCGCCGGCGTCGCGGTGGTGACCGATGGTGAACTCTCCGGCCTCAACAGCGGCATCACCATCGGACAGGTGATGCCCGAGGCGGCGGAAGGCGGGCCTTTGGGCTTGGTCGCGGAGGGCGATGTCATCTCCATCGACATCGGCGCCCGCCGGGTCGATCTCGACGTCTCCGAAGCCGAACTCGCCACCCGCCGCGCGGTGTGGCGCGCGCCGGACCACAGCCATATCCGCGGCTGGCTCGGCCAGTACGCCGCCATGGTGCAGCCGCTCTCCAAGGGCGCCGTTCTGAAGCCCATGCGGCCCTGAGGGCCGACGACACCAAAGGCGGCCCTGAACGCCTTCGACAAACAAAAAACGAATAGACAGGATCGGGAGGTTTGAAATGCCCAAGAAGACTGAAAGGTCCGGGAAGACGACAAGGTCCGGAACGCTGAAGACCGCTCTGGCCTCGACCGCGCTTGCCGCCCTCGTCTGCGCCGCTTTCGCCGGTGGCGCGCGCGCCGAGAGCGTGAAGGTGGGCGTGCTCAACGACCAGGCCGGCGTGCAGGCGGATTTCGCCGGCGCGGGCTCGGTGGTGGCCGCGAAGATGGCGATCGCCGATTTCGGCGGAAAGGTCGCCGGCATGCCCATCGAGCTGGTCGCCGCCGACCACCAGAACAAGGCCGACATCGGCGTGAACGTCACCCGCCAGTGGTTCGACACGGACGGCGTGGACGCGGTGCTGGACGTTCCGAATTCCGCCGTCGCGCTGGGCGTCAGCGGCATCGCCAAGCAGAAGAACAAGGTGGCGATCATCTCCGGCGGCGGCACGTCCGACCTAACCGGAAAGGATTGCACGCCCAACACCGTCCACTGGACCTACGACACCTGGGCGCAGGCCAACACGGTCGGCACGGCCGTGACCAAGGCGGGCGGCAACACCTGGTACTTCATCTCGGTGGACTATGCCTTCGGCCATGCGCTGGAGCGCGACGCCGGCGAGGCCATCAAGGCGGCCGGCGGCAAGATCCTCGGCACCGTGAGACATCCTCTCGGCACCTCCGACCTTTCCTCCTTCCTGCTCCAGGGTCAGGCCTCCGGCGCCAAGGTGATCGGCCTCGGCAGCGCCGGGGCGGACACCATCAATGCGGTGAAGCAGGCGTCCGAATTCGGCATCGTCAAGGGCGGGCAGAAGCTCGTGGCGATGCTCATGGTGCTCAACGACATCAGCGCGCTGGGGCTGGAGACGGCGCAGGGCCTGTTCCTGTCGGAGGCCTTCTACTGGGACCTGAACGACCAGACCCGCGCCTTCGCCAAGCGCTTCGCAGAGGCCAATGGCGGGCGCTATCCCAACATGGTCCATGCCGGCGTCTATGCCGGGCTGCTGCACTATCTGAAGGCGGTGGAGAAGGTGGGTAGCGCCAAGGACGGTGCGAAGGTGGTGGAGGCCATGAAGGCCATTCCCACCGACGATCCGCTGTTCGGCAAGGGCGCGGTGCGTGCGGATGGACGCGCCATCCACGACATGCACCTGTTCGAGGTGAAGAGCCCGGCGGAGTCCAAGGGGCCCTACGACTTCTACAAGCTCATCGCCACCGTCCCCGCCGACAAGGCGTTTCGCCCCCTCGCGGCCGGCAATTGTCCGCTTGTGAAGTAAGACCAAGCCCGCGCGGCGCCTGAGCGAGGCCCGCGAGAAGCGGCCGAAGGCCGAGGCCGCGGGCAGGGCGCGTCAGCGCTCCTCCTCCTGCTCCGGCAGGAGGAGGATGATGAGCACCGCGGAGATCCAGCCGATGAAGGCGAAGGCTGTGGATTGCCCGTTCCAGGTCTTCGACTGCCACATGGCGAACCATTCGCCGCCGATGACGACGAAGCCGCCGCCGTAGAGCAGGATGCCGAGAGTGAGCCCGAGCACGGCGGTCACCTTGGCGCGGGCGAAGGCGGGGCCACGCAGGGAACCGAGCATCCGCGCGACGCCGACCCACAGCACGAGGGCGGCGGCGGCCTCGGTGGCGATGATCGCGACATATGCGGCGGTCTGGAGCCGTTCGTCGGTGATCGCCCGCCACCGCACCGTGGAATCCGGGAAGATCGTATCCATCGCCAGCACGTGGTGGACGAACGCCCAGTTCGTCCCGTAGTCCGTGATGTTTCCGAAGGCCACCAGGGTGAAGAAGACGGCGATGGTCGCCACCAGCGCGGTCTTGCAGAGCCGGATCAGAACCATGCCTCGCTCCCGCCGATGGATCGCCAAGTGAATGGGGCGCCAGCCGATACTAGATCGGTCGGTCGTGGACGCGCACCCACAATCGCTCGGATCGGCGCCCGCCGGGCGAACGCGATCTTTGCACCCCCCGGGGCTCCGCCCTATCGTGACGCATGCCCACCGCTCCGGAAGCCCGCCATCTCTCCGCCCATGCCCTCGCCGCGACGCTCCCGAGGCGGCTTCCGGATGCCCGCATCCGCTATGGCGATGCCAGCCCCGTGCAGTTCGCCGACCTCCGCTTGCCGCCTTGTGAGCCGCCGCCCGCCGGCTTTCCGGTCGCGATCTTCGTGCATGGCGGCGGCTGGCTCGCGGACTGGACGAAGGACTATTCCGCGCCCTTCGTCGAGGCGCTGACCGACGCTGGGCTTGCCACCTGGGACATCGAGTTCCGCCGCATGGGTAGCCGCAACGGCGGCTATCCCGAGACCTTCCGTGACGTCGCGATGGCCGCCGATCACCTGCGTGAGGTTGCACGGTCCCATCCGCTGGACCTCCGCCTGGCCATAGCCATCGGCCATTCGAGCGGCGGCCACCTCGCGCTCTGGCTGGCGGGACGCGCCAGCCTGGAAGCCGGCAGCCCGCTTTTCGCGCCCGATCCGCTACCGCTGAGGGGCGTCATCTCGCTCGCGGGGGTCAACGACCTCGAACGCTCCCTGGAGCTTGGCGGCCGCACCGACATTCTCACCCTGCTGGGGGTGACCTCCGCCACCGAGGCCGCCCCGCTCTTCGACCACACCTCGCCTGCGCGGCTCCTGCCGTTCGGCATGCCGCAGGTGCTCGTCCTGGGGACGCTGGAAGACGGCTGGCGCCGGGAGATGACCCGCGCCTATGCGGAGGCCGCAAGGCGGGCTGGCGACACGGTCCGGCTCCTGGAGCCGGAGGGGCTGGATCATTTCGACGTGGTCGATCCGCTGGGGCCCGCCCTCGCGCTGGTGTCGCGGGAGGCGCTGGCCCTCGCGCAGGCGCCGTAGTTCCGCCCTCCGCAGGACGGGATGTTCCGGACTGTTCCGGGCCGTCGGCCGGTGGCATGGTCCGGGCGTGACGGGCCGGGTGCGCCGGCCGATGGAGACGAACTCGTGGCAGCGGACGGCACGTCCACTCAAAAGACCTCGTGGACGGTGCTGGCGAGCTTCGCCGGATATCGGCCGGGCTGGATCAAAACGGATGTCGCCGCCGGGCTCGCCATCGCGGCCGTAGGGCTGCCGAGCGCCATCGCCTATCCCGCCATCGCCGGCCTGCCGCCGCAGACCGGGCTTTATGCCTCCATCGCGCCGCTCATCGCCTATGCGGTGTTCGGCCCCTCCCGCCAATTGGTGGTGGGGCCGGATGCGGCGACCATCACCGTGCTCGCGGCCGTGCTTGCCGGCCTGCCGGACCTCGCGGCCGTGGACAAGCCGGGGGTCGCCGCCCTCATCGCCCTCGTGGTGGGCGGCTATTATTTCGCCGCGCGGCTGGTGGGGCTGGGGGTGCTCTCCACCTTCCTGTCGCGGCCGATCCTGGTGGGCTTCTTCGCGGGTATTTCGCTGTCCATCCTCGTCGGCCAACTCAAGCGCGTCACCGGCATTCCCATCGTCGGGGACGGCCTCCTCGCGCCGGTGATCGAGCTGGTGCGCAAGGCGCACGAGGTGCACTGGCCCTCGCTGCTGCTGGCGCTCGGCATGTTCGCCGTGCTCCATCTCGTCCGCCGCGTGCGCCTGCCGGTGCCGGGGCAGGTGGTGGTCGTGGTGCTCTCGGTGCTGCTCTCCGCGCTGTTCGATTTCGAGGGGCGCGGCATCGCCGTGGTGGGCGCGATCCCTTCCAGCCTTCCCGCGCTCGCCCTGCCGGCCGGGGGCGGCGCGGCGATCGACCAGTTGCTCATCGGCGCGGCGGCGATCTTCCTCGTCAGCTTCGCGGCGGGCATCGTCACGGCGCGCAGCTTCGGCGAGCGGGGTGGCTATCCAGTGGATGCCAACCGCGAGATGGTGGGTTTCGGCGCCGCCAACGTCGCGGCCGGCCTGTTCGCCGCCTTTCCCATCACCGCCTCGGATTCGCGCACGGCGGTGAATGCCAGCGTGGGCGGGCGCTCGCAGCTCGCCAGCGTGGTGGCGGCGCTGGCGCTGCTCGCCATCGTGCTATTCCTCCAACCGGCGCTCGCCATCCTGCCCATACCGGCGCTGGGGGCGATCCTGATCTCGGCCGCCCTGAGTCTCGTGGACATCCCCGCGCTGCGTGAACTCTGGCGCATCAGCCGCATGGAATTCGCCTTCGCCATGATCGCGCTGTTCGCGCCCATCAGCCTCGGCGTGCTCAACGGCGTGCTGGTCGCCATCGGCGCGACCTTCGCCTACCTGCTGCACAAGATGATGTATCCGCGCGACGCCCTCCTCGGGCGGGTGCCCGGCCATGAGGGCTTTTACAAGCTGCACCGGCGGGCCGATGCGCGGCAGGTGCCGGGGCTTGCCATCGTGCTCATCCAGGGCGACCTGCTGTTCTTCAACGCCGACCGCATGCAGGGCCGCATCGACGCCATCGCCGACACGCTGGTCGCCGGCACCCGCTGGCTGGTGCTGGATGCGAGCGCCATCACGCAGGTGGACTCCACCGCCGCTGCAGCGCTGGAGGAGGTGCGCGCGGAGCTTGAGCGCCGGGGCCTCAAGTTCGGCATCGCCGAGATGCACGATGAGGTGCGCACCCTGCTCGACCGCGCGGGGCTCCTCGATGCCATCGGCCCGGATATGATCTTCGACGACCTCGACGACGCCTATCGCGCCTTCGAGGCGAGCGGGGAGGGCGCGAGCAGCGATTAAGCCGTGACACTCTCCGCCGCGCGCATGCCGAGATAGGCGGCGATCACGCGCGGGTCGCGGGCCAAGGCCTCGGCGGTGTCGGCGAAGAGGATGCGGCCGTGCTCCATCACATAGCCGTAGCTCGCCACCGAGAGCGCCTTGCGGGCGTTCTGCTCCACGAGGAGAACGGTGGTGCCCTTGGCGTTGATGTCGGCGATGGTGGCGAAGATGTCGTTCACCACATGCGGCGCAAGGCCCATGGAGGGCTCGTCCAGCAGCAGCAGCTTGGGCCGCGCCATCAGCGCCCGGCCCATGGCCAGCATCTGCTGCTCGCCGCCGGAGAGGGAGCCGGCATACTGGAAGCGCCGCTCCTTAAGGCGCGGGAAGCGGGTATAGATCAGCTCCATGTCGTCGGCGATGGCGGGGTCTGAGCCGCGCACATAGGCGCCGACCTTCAGATTGTCCTCCACGGACATGGAGGCCACCACCCGGCGGCCTTCCGGCACCAGCGAGACGCCGGCGCGGACGATCTTGTCGGCGGGGCGGGCGGTCATGTCCCGCCCCTCGATGCGCACCGTGCCGGAGAAGGCGCGCACGAGGCCGCAGATGGTGAGGAGCGTCGTCGTCTTGCCCGCGCCATTGGCGCCGATGAGGCAGACGCAGGCGCCGGCCGGGACTGTGATGTCGATGTCCTCGACGGCCGCGACGGAGCCGTAGCCGGAGGTGACCTTGACGAGCTCAAGCATCCTCGGTCCCCAGATAGGCTTCGATCACGCTGGGCATGCGGCGCACCTCCTCCGGCGTGCCGGCGGCGATCTCGCGGCCGAAGTTGAGCACCACGATATGGTCGCTCACCCGCGCCACGAACTCGATGTCGTGCTCGATGAGGAGCACGGTGATGCCCATGTCGCGGATGGCGAGCACGAGGTCGGCCAGCGCGCGCTTCTCGGCGAAGTTCATGCCCGCCGCCGGCTCGTCCAGCAGCAGCAGGCGCGGCTGGGTGGCCAGCGCCCGCGCGATCTCCACGCGCCGCCGGTCGCCGTAGGAGAGGCCGCCCACGGCCACGTCGCGCAGAGGGGCAATGCCCACGAGATCGAGCAGCGCCTCGCAGCGCGCCGTTTCCCGGCGCTCGCTGCGCTTCACCGCCGGCAGGCCGAGGAGCACGTCGATGACGCTCGCCGACTGGTGGCGGTGCGCGCCGAGCAGCACGTTGGCCAGCGTGGTCTCGCTGGCCAGCAGGCGGATGTTCTGGAAGGTGCGGGCGACGCCCAGCGCCGTCACCTTGTGCGGGGCGAGGCGGGCGATGTCCACGCCGTCGAGGCGGATGTGGCCGGCGTCGGTGGGGTAGAGGCCGGTGATCATGTTCATGGTGGTGGTCTTGCCGGAGCCGTTCGGGCCGATGAGGGCCGTCACCTGTCCGGCGGTGGCGGTCAGCGACACGCTGTCCACCGCCACCACGCCCTGGAAGCGCTTGGCCACCTGCCAGAGTTCGAGCTGGGCTGCCGCCATCACTTCCCTCCTTCCGTGGCCGCCCGCCGGGCGCCCGCGGCCTTGCGCGGCGGCCAGCGCAGGAGCGACATGGCCCCACCGGGCAGGAACAGCACCACCGCGAGGATGAGGAGGCCCATCAAAATCTCGCGCCACTGGCTGGAGAAGCGCAGCAGCTCCGGCAGCAGGGTGGTGAAGATGGCACCCACCAGCGGCCCCAGCAGCGCGTTTACCCCGCCGAGGATGGGATAGGCGAGGGCATCCACGCTCCTGAGCAGGCCGAAGTCCGAGGGGCCGACGAAGAAATTGAGATGCGCCGCGAGCCCTCCCACGCCACCGCTGACGAAGCCGGAGGCGACGAACAGCGAGAGGCGCTGGCCGAACACGTTGACGCCCATGGCCTCGCTCATCACGTCGTCCTGCCGGATGGCGAGGATGGAGCGGCCGAAATAGGAGCGGCGCAGGGCGAAGACGAAATAGAGGGCGATGAGCACCAGCAGCACCAGTTGCCACGTCTCGGTGTAGCGCGGGATGCCGTAGATGCCGATGGCGCCGCCGGTGACGGCCTCCCAGTTCAGCGCGATCACGCGCACCACCTCGGTGAAGGCGAAGGTGGCGAGCATGAAATAGTCGCCCCGCAGCCGCAGCACCGGCGCGCCGATGACGAGCGCCACCGCCGCCGCCAGGAGCCCGCCCGCCACCACCGCCACGGCGAAGGGGGCGCCGAGCTGCATGGTGAGATAGACGCTGCAATAGGCGCCCACCGCCATGAAGCCGCCGGTGCCCAGCGTGAACATGTTGGCCGCCAGCGCCAGCCACACCCCGTAGGCGAGGAGGGTGTTGAGCAGGCACAGGTTCACGAGGTTGCCGTAGCTGGCGAGAAAGGTATCGAGGGTGGCCATCATGCGCGCCGCTCCTCGAACCCGGAGAAGAGCCCGGTGGGCTTCACCAGGAGGATGAGGAAGATGAGGCCGAAGCCGATGGCGTCCCGGAAGGCGGAGGAGACATAGGCGACGGAGAACACCTCCACCAGCCCCAGCAGGAAGCCGCCCGCCACCGCGCCGGGGATGTTGCCGAGCCCGCCGAGGATCATCACGGTGAGGCCCTTCACCAGCATGTGCTCGCCCATGAAGGGGGACACCACGTTGAACAGCAGGCCGAGCAGCACGCCGGCCGCTCCCGCCAGCGCCCCGGCGATGAAGAAAGTGATGAGAATGGTGCGGCCCACCTCCACGCCCACGATGCGCGCCACGTCCTCGGAGAAGGCCACCGTGCGGATGGCCCGGCCCACCGAGGTCTTCTGCAGGGTGAAGCCGAGGATGCCCATCAGGATCACGGCGGTGACCACCACGATGACCTGCAGCAGTTGCACGCGCACGCCGCCGATCTCCCACACGATGCCGGTGAAGGGGTTCGGCGGATAGCCGTGGACGGCGGTGCCGAACACCTCCTGCGCGATGCCCACCAGAAGGCGGGCGAGGGCGAGGCTGGCGACGAGGCCCATCCATTTGTGCCCGCCGCGCAGCCGCAGCACGCGGAAGACCAGAAGCTCGGAGGCCATGCCGAGCACGCCGCCGCCCACCAGCGCCACGACGAGCGCCAGCGGCAGCGGCAGGCCGAGGAGGGCGATCTCCAGCCCGAGATAGGCGCCCACCATGAAGAAGGCGCCCTGCGCCAGGTTCACGATGTTCAGCACGCCGAAGATCAGCGTGCAGCCGATGGCGAAGACGGCATAGATCGAGCCGAGCGACAGCCCGTTCACGACCTGCTGCAGGAAGGTGGTCATCCGATGATCCCCGGGGCGTGCTGGCGGATCATGCCATCAGCCGACGGGTTTGCACCCATCGCCTTTGGTCACGTCCGCGGGGCGCCTGAGCGCCAGTCCATCGGCCCCGGCCTGTCACCGGGGCCGGCGGGGATCACTGGGCGAGCTGGAACTTGCCGTCCTTCAGCTCCAGCACCTTGGCGACCAGCACCGGCTCGCGGTCCTTGTCGAAGGAGAAGGGGCCGAGAACCGTCTCGAGGTCCTTGGTGTCGGCGATGGCCGCGCGCAGCTTCGCCGGATCGGAGACGCCGCCCGCACGCTTCACGGCATCGGCGAAGATGGTGACGGCAGCGTGGGCCTGGGCGGCGAAGGTGTCGGGGGCGTTGCCGTACTTGGCCTTGTAGGCCTCCACGAAGGCCTTGTTGGCCGGCGTGTCGAAATCGATGAACCAGCCCGAGCCCACGAGGAAGCCCTGCGCGGCGGGGCCGGCGAGATCGTTCAGCTTGGTGGAGATGGCGGCGTTGGCGCCGAGGAAAACGGTGGACTGCGGGATGCCGAGCTGGCGCGCCTGCCGCACGATGTTCGCGGTCTCCTCCGCGAGGCCGCCGACGACGATGATGTCGGGGTTGGCCGCCTTGATCTTGGTGAGCTGGGCGGAATAGTCGACGTCGCCCTTCTGGAAGGTCTCGGTGGCCACCACCTTGATGCCGGCCTTGTCGAGGGCGGCCTTGTGCACGCCGTAGGCCGCCTTCATCAGCACGTCGTCGATACCGTAGATCTGCGCTGCCGTCTTCGGCTGGTAGCGCTTCACGGCATAGGCGAGCACGCCCGGGAACACCGCCGCCTCGGGGGCGCTGGTGCGGAAGATGTATTCGCCGATGGCCGGCACGCCGGGGGCGGTGTTGGAGGAGGCGATCACCGGCACCTTGGCGGCGTTGGCGATGGGGTCGGCGGCGAAGGCCGAGGTGGTCAGCGTCGGTCCGAAGATGACCGTCACCTTGTCCTGGTTGATGAGCCGCTGGAAGATGTTCACGGTCTGGCCGCGATCGCCGGCATCGTCCTGGTGGACAGGCACGAGCTTGAGGTCGCCGAGCTTGCCGGAGGCATTGATCTCGGAGGCGGCGAGTTCCGCGCCGTTCTTCTGCATGGTGCCGTAGAGGGCCGCCGAGCCGCCCGACGTGGACTGCACGATGCCGAGCTTCACGTCCGCCGCGAAGGCGGGCATGGCGGCGAGCGAGACGGCGGTGGCGGCGATGAATAGGCGCGTGAGACGGGCGTGCATCGTCATGGCTCCTGAGGAAGGTCGATCGTTGATGAGCCCTTATTTTGCGGGCCCTTATGAAGGCTTTGTGCGGCCTTTGGCGTCGGTATCGGGGGCGTGCGCGGCTCGATCTGGGCGAGCACGGGCGCGAGCGCCAGGGAATGGAAATGCACGTGCGCGGCGTCCGGCGTTTCGGGCAGGCCGTGATCGCCGATCAGCACCGTCTGCATGCCGAGCGCGTGGGGCACGGCGAGGTTCACCGCCCGGTCGTCGAACATGATGGCGCGCTCCGGCGCGACGCCGTGGCGGGCGAGCATGGTATCGTAGGCGGCGCGTTCCGGCTTGCCGATGTAATCGCAGGCGGCGATGTCGCACACGCCCTCGAACAGGTCGGCGATGCCGAGCCGCGCCAGCACCCGCTCGGCATGGGCTCGGGAGCCGTTGGTGAAGACGAGGCGGCGTCCGGGCAGGGCCCCCAGCGCGAGACGCAGCTCGGCGTTCTCCGCCAGCACCGTCAGGTCGATCTCATGCACGAAGGCGAGGAAATCCTGAGGCTTCACCGCATGGTGGCGCTGGAGGCCGACGAGGGAGGTGCCGTAGGTCTCGTAATAATGCGCGTGCAGCGCCGCAGCCTCTTCTGGCGTGGAGCCGGTGAGTTCCTGGATGAATAGCCAGACACGGGCGAGCATCTGGCCGTGCAGGCCGGCGGAGCGGGGGTACAGCGTATCGTCGAGGTCGAAGACGAAGGTCTCCGTACCCGGCCTCAGACGAAACGGCATCTCCCCGCGCATCATCCCCCCGCGCTCAGTTTGACAACTGCTTCAGGCGGTCGATGGTCCGCTGCGCGCTCGGCTTGATGTCGCGGACATCGAGGCTGATGTCGAGGGCCTTCACCGTGTGGGTGAGGTCGCCGATGGAGATCACGTCCACCCCCAGTTCCGCGATGGGGACGATGGTGGTCTCGTTGATGCCGCCGGACGCCTCGGTCATGGCGCGACCCTTGGTGAGCTTCAGGCCCTCGCGCATCTCGTCGAGGTCCATGTTGTCGAACATGATGATCTCGACGCCGGCGTCCAGCGCCTCCTGCACCATCTCCAGGCTTTCGCACTCCACCTCGAACTTGAAGGTGTGCTGCGCGCTCGCCCGCAGGATCTTCACCGCCTCGGTGATGGAGCCGGCGATCTTGATGTGATTGTCCTTCACGAGCACGCAATTGGCGAGGTTGAAGATGTGGTTGTGGGCGCCGCCCACGCGCACGGCATACTTCTGCACCATACGCAGGCCCGGCCAGCCCTTGCGGGTGTCGGTGATGCGCACGCCGGTGTGCTTCACCAGCTCGGCGTAGCGGCGGGTCTTGGTGGCGATGCCGCTCATCTGCTGCAGCCAGTCGAGCGCCGAGCGCTCGATGACGAAGAAGGTCGAGGCGCGCGCCTGGACCCGCATCAGCACGGTGCCGGGCTCCACCGCGGCGCCGTCCTCCACCAGCCATTCGATGCGCGCCTCGGGCTCGATGGAGCGGATGGTCTCGTCGGCGAACAGCATCCCGCAGACGATCCCCTTCGCCTTGGCGTAGATGTTGGCGGTCTGAACCGGATCGTCGCCGACGAGAAAGCCTCCGGTTGTATCGCCGGAGCTTAACTCCTCGCGCAGGCCCAGCTCCACGAGGGGCCGGATCATAAAGCGGTTCAACTTCATTACGCGGCTCCTGGGGCGTTCCCCGCCCGGCTCTGTGATACTGCCTAGCAGCTGTTTTCTACTATATCAATTGACAAAATCACTTATCGACAGCGCTCAGCCGTCCAGCCGGTTGGTGAAGGCCTTCCCGCCCTTCATCACCAGATGCAGGCGGTCGCGCTGCTCCAGGATGCGGATGTCGGCGAGCGGGTCGCCGTCCAGAACCAGCACGTCGGCCATGCAGCCGGCCCTAAGCGCGCCGAGGTTCGGCTGTTCGATGCACTCCGCCGCCTTGGTGGTGGAGGCGACGATGACCTCCATGGGCGACATGCCGAGCCAGTCCACCATGAAGGCCAGTTCGGCCATGTTCTCGCCCACCAGCAGGCGGTGCGACTGGTCGGTGCCCATGGCCACCTTCACGCCGCGCTTCACCGCCTCCTTCCAGAGGGGGATCTGCGTCTGCATGAGGGAATAGATCTGAGCGTCCTTCACGTCCTCCTGGCCCAACTGGTGGCTGGCCCAGGCGGTGTTCTTGCGGCGGTGCTCGATGGAGAGCGGCACCAGCGCCAGCGTCGGCACCCACCAGATGCCGCCCGCGATCATGCGGTCCACGCTCTCCTCGTCCATGAACCAGCCGTGCTCCAGCGAGTGGATGCCGGACCGGACCGCGTTCTTGATGCCGGCCAGCCCCTCGGCATGGACAGCCACGCGCTTGCCCTTGGCGGCGGCCTCGGAGACGGCGGTGGAGATTTCCTCGATGGTGAATTGCGGCTCGTCCCAGCTGTCGGTGACCGAGGTGATGCCGCCGGTGGCGCAGATCTTGATGAAGTCGGCGCCGCGCATGAGCAGCTCGCGCACCAGCCGGCGGATTTCCTCCACCCCGTCCGCCACCGTGTGGGGGAGCCAGGCCCGCTTCTGGATGCGCATGCCGGCCGGGAGCCAGTAGTCGCCGTGGCCACCGGTCTGCGAGACCATGCCCAGCGAGATGAACAGGCGCGGCCCGTCGATGATGCCTTCCTCGATGGCCTGCCGGAAGCCGGCGTCGGCGCCGCCCATGTCGCGCGCGGTGGTGATGCCGCAGGCGATGGTCTCGCGGAACACCTCGATGGATTTCAACACGTTGTAGGTGGGCGTGTTGAGCAGATGCTGGCGCATGTCGCGGGCGCGGTAGGTGCCGTGGACATGGGTGTCGATGAAGCCGGGCAGTACGGTGCGCCCCGCCGCGTCGAGCTTCTGGGCGCCCGCCGGCACGCTAACCTGACTCTCGGGACCGGCGGCAACGATGCGCCCTTCCTCGATCACCACGACCGCGTTCGGCACCGGGTCCACCCCGGTGCCGTCGATCATGGTTCCGCCGACGATTGCGATGGCCATCCGCGCCTTGCCTTTCGCTCTGTTCAAAAAGTTAGCAACGCCATTTGCCGGGCATTGAGAGCCAGCCGCCGACACAACGATGGGTCCAGCCCGCCGCCGGTGGCTCCTTTTGTCTTCCGCTACGTGAGGTCCACCACCACGTTCTTGATCTCGCAGTAGAAATCCAGCGCCTGAAGGCCAAGCTCGCGGCCTATGCCGGAGCGCTTGTAGCCGCCGAACGGCGCGAACACGCTGGTCTTCGAGGCGCTGGGCAGGCCGTTCACCGCTACCATGCCGGTGCGCATGGCCCGTGCCACCCGCAGCGCGCGGCCGATGTCGCGGCACCAGACGGAGCCATTGAGACCATACTCGCTGTCATTGGCCAGCGCGATGGCCTCGGCCTCGCTGTCGAACGGTGTCAGGGAGCAGACCGGGCCGAAGATCTCCCGGTTGAAGGCCGGATTGTCCGGCCCCACGCCCGAGAGGATGGTGGCGGGATAGAAGAAGCCGTCGCCCTCGGGCATGGCCCCGCCGCTCACCAGCGTCGCCCCCGCCTCGCGCGCCTGCGCCACGGTGCGGTCCACGGCATCCCGATGCGAAGACGAGATGAGCGGGCCGAGATTGGTCGCTGGGTCCAGCGCAGAACCGTTCTTCAGCCGTGCGGCCGCCAGCGCGAAGGCGCGGGCGAAGGGCTCCAGCGCGCTGCGCTCCACCAGCAGGCGCGAGCGGGCCGAGCAGGACTGGCCGGCATTGCCGAAGCCGGAGGCGACCGCGCTCGCCGCCGCCTTCTCCATGTCGGCATCGGCAAAGATCAAAGCGGCGTTCTTGCCGCCCAGTTCCAGCGCCACGCGCTTGATGGAGCCGGAGGCGAGCCGCATCACCTCCGACCCCACGGCGGTGGAGCCGGTGAAGGAGATGCCGTCGATACGCGGGTCTTCTGCCAGCCGCCGCCCCACATCCGCGCCGCCGGGCAGCACGGAGAGGAAGCCGTCCGGCACGCCCGCCTCGCGGCACACATCGGCGAGCAGCAAAGCGCTCAGCGGTGTCAGGGGCGCGGGCTTGAGGATGGCGGCGCAGCCGGCGGCCAGCGCCGGGGCGAGCTTCCACGAGGCGCCGAGCAGCGGGAAGTTCCACGGCACGATCTGCGCCACCACGCCCAACGGCTCGCGCAGGGTGAAATCCAGAAGGTCCTTGCCGAGAGGGATGGTGTCGCCGAACACCTTGTCCATGGCCCCGGCATAATAAGTGAAGACGCGGATCGCGCCCTCCACCTCTCGCAGGGCGCCGGAGATGGGCTTGCCGGCGTTCACCGCCTCGATCTGCGCGAACTGGTCCTGCCGGGTCTTGATCCCGGCGGCGATGCGGTGGAGCACCGCGCCGCGCTCCACCGGCGGCAGATGGGGCCAGTCGCTGGCATCGAAGGCGTGGCGCGCCGAGCGGATCGCCGCCTCCACCTCCACCGGCCCGGCGAGCGCGATTTCCGCGAGGGGCGCTCCGGTCCAGGGATCGACCAACTTCTCCACGTCACCGCCCATGGCAGGCACGAAGCGCCCGCCGACAAACGGTTCGCGATGGAGGGAGGGCAGCATCACGGTCATGAGGCCGCGGCCTCCAGCGCCTGCATCTTCTCATAGAGGGCGGCGGCGGCGGCGGCCGGGTCCTTCGCGTCGGTGATGAGGCGGCCGACGATGGCGAAGCGGCGGGGGCAGGCCGCTGCGGCGGCGAACGCCCCCTCGATGGTGCCGCCCAGCGAACCGAAACCGGTGAGGAACACCAGCGGATTTTTCACGTTCGCGGCGATCCAGCCGGACCAGCGGGTGACCTTGGCGGCATCGTGGGCGGGCAGCACGAAATGATCGGCGCCACCCTCGGCCGCGCGGGCGAGGATGAGGTCCAGCGCATTGTCGAGCAGATAGCCGCCACCGGAGACGCCGTAATCGGCCACCGGAATCTCACCGCCCACCACCGGCGCGATCCCGGCCTTGAGCGCCTCGCCGACGAAGCCGTCCACGGCCGTGGGGCCGGCGACGGGGAAGAGGATGAGCCCGTCCACCTCGGCCTCGGCGCACAGGGCGGTGAACTTCTTCGCCATGTCCGGCATGTCCGGACCGGCCTTCTGGTGGTCGTAGAGGATCGGCAGGTCGGTGAGGTCGCGCACGCGCCGCATGGACTCCTTCAGGCCATGGCGCAGCACGCTGGTGAGGCCGAGCTTGTACCCGGCGACGCCGGGGACGCCGCTCGTCGCCTTCACCACCGCATCGAACTTCTCCTGCGTCTCGATGTCGAGCGCGGGAACGATGCCCACGGTGCCGGAAAAGGTCTTCGCCGAAAAAGTGCTGGCCATTGCGGTCTCGCTCGCTTCCATCCTGTGCCTGAACGCTAGGGCGGGGCAGGGGTCCACGGTAGCGCCGGCTCGTGGCGGGCTCATGGGGCCAGTCTCGATCATGGGGCCAGTCGGTGCGATCAACGCGGCCGCCCGCATTCAGCCCGGCGCGCGCCGGCATTCGGCCATGCTGCGTTCAGCTTGCATTCACCCGATATTTCATACACATGGCCCTGCTGGAGCTTGACCGGGGGGACAAGCCGGCGGGGCGCGATGCCTGATCAATCACCTCCTCATCTCCGACCCAGAAGGCCGCACATGAAGACGGGTATTCTCGCCGCGCTCGCCGTCGCCGCCACCCTCGCCACCGCCGGGGGCGCGCAGGCCCAGGTCAAGCCATATGGGGCGGGCTTCGATGGCTGGAACTTCACCGCCACCACGGAGAAGTCCGGCATCATCAACTGCCGCGCCACGCGCAAGGTCGGCAACCGTGACGACATCATCGCCCGACGCACCGACGGCCAAGTTTACATGAGCGTGAAGGCCGAGGGCCGCAAGGGAGACTTCAAGGGCACCATCGTCAACGTTCCCGGCAAGCCACGCGGCATGCTGGAATGGACGGTGCCGGGCGGCGCCGATGGCACGCGCATGTGGTTCATCATGCCCTTCGTCGCCATCGACCATATCGCGGCCGCCGGCGCCTACCAGTTCTCGCTGCCGGATTCCGAGGATGTGGGCACGGTCAATCTCGGCAAGCGCGCCAAGGAGGCGTGGGCCCGCGTCAACCAGTGCGTCCAGGCCAACGGCGGGTGAAACCCGTCACGGACGGGCCATGCCGGCGAGCAAGGTCAGCGCGTCGGCGAGGTCCTGCTCCTCGATGCCGCGGGCGATGAGGACCATGCGGTTCTCGCCGTCCGCCGCGTGGGCGAGAAGGCCGGGGGAATAGACCAGCCCCTGCACCCCGTGCAGCACCACCGGCTGGGGCACCTCTTCCAGATGCAGGATGCCCTTGAGGCGCAGCAAGGCGGCGCCGAACAGGTCGCTCACACGGTCAAGCCAGGCATCCACCTCATCCTGTGTCAGGCGGCCGGGGAAGGCGAGGGAGGCGGTGGTCACGGCATGGCCGACGCCGGTGGCCGAGAAGCGCCGGCTGAGCGGGCGCGGCGTCTCGCGCGGGTCGATCCAGAGCAGCGTCCCGTCGCGCGCCGTCGCCGGCAGCACGTGGCATTCCGCCAGCGGATTGAGCATGGCCACCTCGCGCTCGGCGGCGGCGAGCTGGTCCGCCGTCGCAAGGTCCGCCTTGCTGATGAGGATGCGGTCGGCGAGGGCGACCTGCGTCATCCCCTCGGGATGGTGAGCGAGGGTGGCGGCGAAGTTCGCCGCATCCACCACGGTCGTCACGCCGGCGATGGAGAAATGCCGGTTGAACACGGGATCGGCGATCAGCGCATGGAGCACTGGCGCGGGGTCGGCGAGGCCGCTCGTCTCCACCACCACCCGGCGGAAGGAGAGCCCGTCCATGGCGCGGCGGCGCAGGAGGCCGTTGAGCGTGGCGTTCAGCGAGCCCTTCATGCGGCAGCAGATGCAGCCGCCCTCCAGCAGCATCACCTCGTCGCTGCCCGTCTCGATGAGCGCGTGGTCGATGCCGGCGTCGCCCGCCTCGTTGATGATGACGGCGGTGTCGCGGAACGCCGGGCGCTTCAGCAGATCGTTGAGCAGGGTCGTCTTGCCCGCGCCGAGAAAGCCGGTGACGAGGACGACCGGGATGTCGCTCATGCGCGGGGCGTCAGCCGAGCTGGGATTTGAGCAGAGCGAGGGCCGCCCGCACGGCGCACAGGCGCACGTTGTCGCGGCTGCCGGGGAAGACGTGTCGCTCTTCCGCGAGCCCCCCGTCGCGGGTGGCCACCGCGACGAAGATGGTGCCCACGGGGTTCACTGCATTGCCGCCGCCCGGCCCGGCATAGCCGGTGATGGCGACAGTGGCACCCGCCTCGGAATGGCCGAGCAGGCCCTGGGCGAGGCCGCGAGTGACCTCCGCGCTCACCGCGCCATGGGCGGCGGAGACGGCGGCCGGCACGTCGAGGCCGGTGGCCTTGGCGGACGAGTGATAGAGCACATAGCCCCGCTCGAAGATTTCCGAGGCGCCGGACACTGAAGTGAGGCAGGCGGCGACCAGGCCCGACGTCACCGTCTCGGCCGCGGCAAGGCGGATGTTCCGCGCGCGGGCGGCCGCGAGCACGTCGGCGGCGAGGGTGAGGAGGGGGGCGGGAAATAACGTTTCGTCCGCCTGGAGCAGAGCGGTCTCGGGCATAAGTGTCGCCTCAGATGCGGGCGCGGCCGCCAATTCATCAAAGCACGCGCATTGACGGTGAAAATGGTTGGCCCCCCTCGGTCAAGTCAAGCAAGCGGCCGGGGTGGCCCCAAAACGCCGACAGCGACTGGCCCTCTCGCAACTGGCCCCATCCGGTGCCAACATGCACTGCCTGCCGGACCAATGGGGTTGCGACGCCGTGCTGATCTCCCTCGACCGCGCCTCGACCCTGAGCCTCCAGGAACAGCTCTTCGAGCAGATCCGCCAGCAGATCCTCGACGGGCGGCTGAAGGCCGAGGCGGCGGTGCCGTCCTCCCGCCATCTGGCCCAGCAGCTCGGCGTCTCGCGCAATTCGGTGACGTTCGCCTACGAGCGGCTCATCAACGAGGGCTATCTCATCACCCGCCCCATGGTGGGCACCTATGTGGCTGCCGTGGTGCCCGAGGCGGCCATGAGCGCGTCCGTCAGCGCGTCGGTTGGCGCATCTGCCTCGGTCGCCGCCCGGCGCGCGGAGGCCCCGGCCCTGGCCGAGCGGCGCGCGCCGGAGAAGCTCGCCCCCGCCGCCTTCACCGGCCGGCCCCACTCCATCCTCAACACCAGCCGCATCCCCATCGATTTCTGGCCCCAGCGCACCGATCCGCGCGCCTTCCCGCTGAAGACGTGGCGGCGCCTCGTGCTGCATGCCCTCGCCGTGGCGGGGCACAATCTCACCGAATATGGCGAGCCGTGTGGGCTGATGGCCCTGCGCACCGCCATCGCCGACCATGTGGCGGTGATGCGCGACATCCATGTGCGGCCTGAGCAGGTGGTGATCGTCGCCGGCGCGCAGCTCGCCCTCAACCTCGCGCTCCGGGTGCTGGCCCGGGAGGGCGACGCGGTGGTGGTGGAAAACCCCTGCAGCCAGGGCGCCGCCTACCTGTTCGAGAGCGTCAACATGCGCCTCCACCCTCTGCCGGTGGACGAGCAGGGCATCGACACGTCCCGCCTCGCCGGGGTGGCGGCGCAACTCGCCTATGTGATGCCCTCGCACCAATATCCCATGGGCGGTGTGCTCTCGCTGGAGCGGCGCCAGCAACTGCTCTCCTGGGCCGACCGCACCGGGGCCTATCTGATCGAGGACGATTACGACAGCGAGTTCCATTATGGCGGGATGCTGCTGCCGGCGCTCAAAGCCATGAGCCCGGAAAACGTGATCTATCTCGGCACCTTCTCCAAATCGCTTGGCGCCGGGCTAAGGACCGGCTTCGCCATTTTCCCCGATCATCTCGCCCCGGCTGCGGGCGCGGCGAAGGCGCTGCTCGACAACGGCCATGTGTGGCTGGAGCAGGCGGCGCTCGCCGAATTCCTGCATACGGGCGGCTTCGTGCGCCATCTGCGACGGGTGAGGCTGCGCTACCAGCAGCGCCGCAACGTGCTGGTCTCCGCCTTGCGCGATGCCTTCGGGCGGGTGGAACTGCGCGGCACGGAGGCGGGCACCCACCTCGCCTGGAAGCTGCCGCCCGGCCTGCCCCGCGCGCACCAGATGGCAGCGCTGGCCAAGAGCCGCAACGTCGGCCTCTACACCATCCAGAACGGCGGCGGGCACGAATACGGCACTGCCGACGTGAGCAACGACTGGCTCCTCCTCGGCTATGCCTCCCTCGCCGAGGAGCAGATCGAGGCCGGCATCCACCGGCTGCGCGGCGCGCTTTAGGGACAGAACGTGATGAGCGGACATCCATCGGAGACGGTGCGGCGGCCGGAGGGCACGGCGCTGGCAGTGATCGAGGACTGGCTCGGGCCGCTCAACGGGCGCTCCCTCCTCGATATCGGCTGCGGCCATGGCGCGCTGGCGCGGGCGCTGACAGCGCGGGGCGCTTGCGTCCACGGCATCGATCCGGGGCCGGAGGCCATCGCGGCGGCGCGGGCGGCGGTGCCGGATGCGACGTTCACCGCGGCCGGTGCCGAGGCGTTGCCTTTCGCGGACGGAAGCTTCGACGCCGTGGTCTTCCTCAACAGCCTTCACCATGTCCCGGCAGACCTGATGGCGGCGGCGCTTGGCGAGGCGCTCAGGGTCAGCCGTGGGCCGGTGCTGGTGGTGGAGCCGTTGGCCGAAGGCAGCTATTTCGAGGTGTTGCGGCCGGTGGAGGATGAGAGAGCTATCCGCGGCCTGGCGCAGGACGCCCTCTCGGACTGCATTGCACGCGGAGCGGCACAGGCGGTGCGTCGGCTCGATTACGACGACGTGCGTCGTGTCGCCGGGGTGGATAGCTTCCTCGCGCGGGCGGTTGCCGTCGATCCCGCGCGCGCCGCAGCGGCGGAACGGCATCGTGGCACTGTCGAGACCCTTCTGGCCCGCTGGGGCGTTGCGGAGGCGGGTGGCATCCGCCTGGAGCAGCCCCACCGCGCGCTGTTGCTGACGGGATGTCAGGAGACCTCCGGGCGGTAACCAATGGCTGATTAAT
The DNA here is from genome assembly GCF_056314105.1 of Xanthobacter sp. DMC12. Taxonomy (NCBI): domain Bacteria; kingdom Pseudomonadati; phylum Pseudomonadota; class Alphaproteobacteria; order Hyphomicrobiales; family Xanthobacteraceae; genus Xanthobacter; species Xanthobacter sp. DMC12. The sequence goes on from NZ_JBQUYZ010000002.1 coordinate 902,536, forward strand.
GAATTGATATAATTTAAGTTTTAGCGTTTCGCCCAAATTTGTGCGGCAAGCATCCGTGCATGTTGGGGAGCGTCCATGGAATCGTCGTCTGCATCCGCGTGGCCTAAGGGCCGGGCCGGATGGACCCTGCCTTTGCGGCTGCTGTTCGCCCTCGCCGTGGTGACGGCCATGGTCCTGCTCTCCGGCGTCCTGCTCTGGCAGGCCTGGACCAATGGGCGGGATGCGTTGCTGAACGCGACACTGGAACGCGCGGCTCTGCTGGGCCAGCTCATCACGGAGAAGGTGGAGAACCGCGCCCTGCCCGGCACGGTGGCGTTGGAGATCCTCGCCAGCGACGGCAGCGCGGTGACCGGCGGGCCGGACACGCTGCTCGATCACCTCGGGGCGCTGCGACCGGTGTTCGCCAGCATGCCCTTCCTCAGCTCCATCACCTTCGCCTATGGCGACGGGAATTTCGTGCGGCTGCTGGCGCTCGATCCGCCCGACGCGGCCCGCCAGTCAGCGCCGGGGGGCACGCGCTTCCTCGCCCATATCATCACGGCGGAGCAGGCCGCCGGCTCGGCTGGCCAGCCCGCCGGCGTCTGGCGCTTCTACGACGAGGACATGCGCACGATTGCGGAGCGTCCCGCCGCGACGTCGCTCCCGCGCGATCCTCGCCAGCGCGAATGGTATCTCGGCGCCATGGCACAGCCGGGCCAGCATGTGACCGCGCCCTATGTGTTCCCGTCGACCGGCGAGGTCGGCGTCACGGCCAGCCGCAAGGTGGCGGGGGTCGATGCGGTGATCGGCCTCGATCTCTCGCTGACCGACATCGCCCGCGAGTTGGACGGCTTGCGGCCTACGCCCGGGACCGAGGTGGCGATCGTCGATCAGGCAGGCTGGGTCATCGCCTATGCTGGCACCGTCTCCGCCATGCCGGATAAGATCGTGCCCCTGCGCGACCTTAAGTCGGGTCCGCTCGCCGAACTGGACGGTCTCGCCATGCCCACGCGCGGGCCGGCGCGCTTCCGCGCCGACGGACAGGACTGGCTGGGCGTCAAGACGCTGCTCAATGCCCGCGCCGATCGGCGCAACACGCTGGTCATGGCGGTGCCGCGCAATGAGGTCCTCGCCCCGCTGCGGGCCCGCCTGGAACGCCAGATGTGGGTCAGCGGCGGCATCGCGCTCGGCTTCATCGTCATCGGCTGGTTCGCCGGCCAGCGCCTCGGGCATGGGCTGAACGAACTGGCCGAGCAGGCCCAGCGCCTGACCCGGTTCGACTTCGGCCGCCCGGCCAGGGTGGGCAGCTTCATCCGCGAGATCGCCGACTTCCACAGGGTGCTCGACACGGTGGGCGAGACCATCCGCGACTTCCTCGCCACCAGCGAGATTATCGCCTGCGAGCCGCAGCTGGACCGGATGCTGGAGCAGGTGCTTGCCGCCACCGTGAAGGGTACGTCCTGCACGCGCGGGGTGGTCTACCTGGTGGATGGAGCGTCCCGCGACCTGCAGGTCGCCGCCGATGTCCGCGAGGAGGCCGACGCCTCCGCCGACATGCCGGCGGTGCTGCCCCTGTCCGTGCTCGATGCGCCGGAGACGGTCGCGCCGGTCGACGCCGGCGGCGCGGAGCGGCTTGCGCTGCCGCTGCGCGACCGCAAAGGGCGCCCCATCGGCCTCCTGGTGCTGGTCCATGGCGCCGATGCCGTTCACCATAGCGGCGCCTTCATCGCCTTCGCGCGCCAGCTTTCCGGCACGCTTGCCATCTCCATCGAGACGCGGCGGCTGATGGAGGAACAGGGGCGGCTGCTGGAAGGGTTGATCCTTCTCGTGGCCGACGCCATCGACGCCAAGAGCCCCTATACCGGCGCCCACTGCCGCCGCGTGCCGGAGCTGGCCGACATGATCGTCTCGCGCATGGCCGCCGACGCGGACGGCCCCTATCGCGACTTCACCCTCAGCGAGGGAGATCGCCGCGCCTTCCGGGTGGGCTCCTGGCTGCACGATTGCGGCAAGGTGACGAGTCCCGAGCACATCATCGACAAGGCGACCAAGCTCGAGGCGGTCCACAACCGCATCCACGAGGTGCGCACCCGGTTTGAGGTGCTGCTGCGCGATGCCCGCATCGCCCATCTCACGCGCCTCGCAGCCGGCGCGGATGCGTCCGCCTCGGCGCAGATGCTGGCCGAGGAGGAGGCGCGCCTTGCCGACGACTTCGCCTTCGTCGCCCGATCCAATGTGGGTGGGGAGTTCATGACCGACGAGGCCCTCGCCCGCCTCGCCGAGATCGCGAAGCGCACCTGGACCCGGCATTTCGACGACCGGCTCGGCCTCTCGCGGGAAGAGGAGGCCCATCTCGCCGGCCATCCGGCCCCCGCGCTGCCGGCCGAGGAGCATCTTCTCGCCGACAAGCCCGAGCACATCCACCCCTGGGGCGCCCTCCGGCCTCCGGTCGAGAAGGGCGATCCGGCCAATCGCTACGGCTTCGACATGCGCCTGCCGCCGGCCGCCCAGAACCTCGGCGAACTCTACAACCTCTCCATCCGCCGCGGCACGCTGAACGACGAGGAGCGGTTCAAGGTCAACGACCACGTGGTGCAGACCTACATCATGCTCAAGGCGCTGCCCTGGCCCGAAGGGCTGGAGCGGGTACCCGAACTCGCCGCCACCCATCACGAGCGCATGGACGGCAAGGGCTATCCCCGCCGCATCGCCGCCGACGGCCTCACGCTGCCCGAACGGGTGATGGCGGTGGCCGACGTGTTCGAGGCGCTCACCGCCTCGGATCGCCCCTACAAGCCGGCGAAGAGCCTGTCGGAAGCCATGCGAATCCTCGTCTCCATGGGCAGGGAGGGACATCTCGATCCGGAGGTGGTGGCCTATTTCCTCAGGTCCCGGCTGTGGGAGACCTATGCCGGCCGCTTCCTGCGCGCCGACCAGAACGATGCGGTGGATGTGGCGGCCCTGTGCGGCCAGCTTCAGGCGGTCGCCTGAAGCGCCCCAGCGCAGCCTTTGCAATAGAGCTGGCGCGGGCGGTGCGCGGCAGCCATGATCGGGGCATGATCGAGACGGTGAATCAGGCTTCCTCCCGCCCCTTCAACCTTGCCCGCTTCTGCCTCGCGTCCGCCGGTGCTGACGCGGCTAAGCCCGCCTTGCTGGTGGCCGAGGGGCCGAAGGGGCGCATCATCGAGCGGTGGAGCTACGGCGATCTCACCGCCGCAGTGCTGCGCGTGGCCGGCGGCTTCGCGGAATACGGCCTGCCGCGCGGATCGCGGGTGCTGCTCCGGGTGGGGAACACCTCCGAGTTTCCGATCATGTTCTTCGGCGCCATTGCCGCGGGGCTGGCGCCCATCCCCACTTCCACCCAGCTCACGGGGCACGAGGTGGAGATGATCCTCGACGATTCCGGCGCGGTCCTGGTGGTGGGCGACGGATCGGGCGTGATGCCGGCGCCGCGCGCGGGGGTGCATGTGATCGATGCCGCCGGCATGGCGCGGCTCGGCGCCGCAACGGCCATCGATTTCGTCGCCACGGATGCGGACGATCTCGCCTTCCTGGTCTTTACCTCGGGCACCAGCGGCCGGCCCAAGGGCGTCGCCCACGCCCAGAGGGTGGGGCTCGGGCGCGTGCCCATGCGTGCCGGCTGGCATGACCTGAAGGGCGACGACCTGCTGTTTCACGCTGGCGCGTTCAACTGGACCTATACGCTGGGCGTCGGTCTGATGGACCCCTGGGCGGTGGGGGCGACCAGCATCGTCCATCTCGGCGATCGGCCGCCCGGCGCCTGGCCCGACCTGCTGGAGGAGACCGGCGCGACGATGTTCGCCGCCGTGCCCGGTCTCTACCGGCGCATCCTGAAATATGCGCAGATCACTCCCGGGCGCTTTCCCGCCCTGCGCCACGGCCTCACCGCCGGCGAGGCGCTGAAGGCGGCGCTGCACGGCGAATGGGTGGAGGCGACGGGGCGCCCGCTCTATGAAGCGCTGGGGATGAGCGAGATCTCCACCTACGTCTCCTCCGGACCCGCGGTGCCGACCCGGCCGGGCAGCCCCGGCAAGCCGCAGGCGGGGCGGCGGGTCGCCGTGCTGCCGCCCGAGGGCGAGGCGCCGGACGCGCTGCATCCCCTTCCGGCCGGCGACACCGGCGTCCTCGCCGTCCATCGCTCCGACCCCGGCCTGATGCTCGGCTATTGGGGCCTGCCGGAAGAGACCGCGGCTGTCCTCCGCGGCGAATGGTTCCTCACCGGCGATCTCGCCCGCTTCGATGCGGACGGCTACCTCTGGTACGAGGGCCGGGCCGACGACCAGATGAACGCCTTCGGCTATCGCGTGGCGCCGGAAGAGGTGGAGCGCGCGCTCGCCGCGCATCCCGATGTGGCGGAGGTGGCGGTGGCGGAGGCGCAATCGGGCGAGGTCTCCCTCGTCACTGCCTTTGTCGTGCTGCAGGCGGGGGCTCAGGCGGACGCCGCGGCGCTCGAGGCCTACGCCGCGGAGCACCTCGCCGAATACAAGCGCCCGCGCGCCTACGTCTTCATCGAGGAACTGCCCCGCACCGGCTCCGGCAAGGTGATGCGCCGCGCGCTCAGGGGGTAGTGTCGCTCGGGGGCGAGGGCCTTGCCGCCGGGATCGCCTCTCAATCGTCCCGGGTGCTGGGGTGGAAGCGGTCGGTGAGCGCCAGCACCGCGTAGGCGGCGACGAAGATGATGTTGGCGACCACCAGCCATCGCACCTGCGTCTCGCTCACGTCCGTCTCCAGCCGCATCAGGGCCTTCAGCAGCGTGATGCCAGTGATGGCCATGAGCGAGGCGAACAGCTTCAGCTTGAGGCCCGAGAAGGAAATCCGCGTCATCCAGGCGGGAGAGGCCGGGGTATCGGCGCGGTCGATCTTCTCGACGAAGTTCTCGTAGCCCGAGGCGATCACCACCACCAGCAGCCCGCCCACCAAGGCAAGGTCGATGAGGGTGAGGATGCCCATGATGACGTGCGTCTCGTTCATCCCCGGCAGGGCGATGGCGAAGCGCACCAGTTCCATCAGGAACGCGACGACGAGCAGCGCGAGGCCCACCGCGAGGCCGGCGAACAGCGGCACCATGGCCCAGCGGCTCAGCGTCACCAGCCGCACGATCGCTTTGCGCATCGCCGATCCCCTCAGAAGCTGCCCAGAACGGTGCCGAGGCCGATCACCACGGCGAGCGCGATGAGGGCGCCCACCACGGCGGCCATCACGATGTCGAGGTAGCCTTCCTTGTGGGTCACGCCGCACACGGACAGCAGCGTCACCACCGCGCCGTTGTGAGGCAGGCTGTCCAGCGTGCCGGAGCCGATGACGGCGACGCGGTGCATGAGGGACGGGTCCATACCGATCTGTGCGGCGATCTTCATGTAGGTCGGCCCCAGCGCGTCCAGGGCGATGGTGAGGCCGCCGGAGGCCGAGCCGGTGAGCGCGGCGAGGATGTTGGTGGCCACCGCCAGCGACACCAAAGGCCCGCCGCCGATGCCGAGCACCCAGTTGCGCACGTCCGCGAAGGCCGGCAGCGCCGCGACGATGGCGCCGAAGCCCACGAGGCTCGCCACCGCGAGGATGGGCAGCACCGAGGCGTTGGCGCCCGCCGTCATGGTGGCGCGCAGCTCGGGCACACTGCGGAAGTTGATGATGATGCAGGTGACGATGGCGGCGGCCAGCGCCACGATCACCGACCACACGCCACCCACGGCCGAGAGGGTGACGCCGCCCCACTGCGGATCGGCGAGGAAGCTCACATCCATGCGCGGCAGCACCACGAAGGACATGAGCAGGTTCACCACGATCACCACCACGATGGGCAGCGCCGCCAGCAGGATCGGCGGCGTGCGAGGGGATTCATCGCTGGAATGGATCTCGGAGGGGTCGAACGGGCCGGCCGTGGAGGCGCGCTCGCGCACGATCGGGTCGTCCGCCGCAAGGTCCGCGCTCTCGTCCGGCGCGGCGATGAGCGAGCCGAAGCCCTCGCCGGCGGCACGCGCCGCGTTCTCCCGCCGCTTCAGCCACCACATGCCGAAGCCCAGCATGATGAGGGAGGCGATGATGCCGAGCCCCGGCGCCGCGAACGGCGTGGTGCCGAAGAAGGGCATGGGGATGGCGTTCTGGATGGAGGGCGTGCCCGGCATGGCCGACATGGTGAAGGTGGAGGTGCCGAGCGCGATGGCCGCCGGCATCAGCCGGCGCGGCACGCCGGCCGCGCGGAACAAAGCGACGCCCATGGGCGCCAGCACGAAGAAGGCGACGAACAGCGACACGCCGCCATAGGTGACGATGGCGCCGGCCAGCACCACCGCGAGGATGGCGCGGCTGGGGCCGAGCTTCTCCGTCATGGTGTTGGCGATGGAGGTGACGGAGCCGGAATCCTCCATCAGCTTGCCGAACACCGCGCCGAGCAGGAACAGCGGGAAGAATTGCGCGACGAAATCCGCCGCGTTGCGCATGAAGGTCTGCGTCCAGCTCGCCAGCAGCGGCTCGCCGGAGAAGGCGGCCGCGATCAGGCCCGCGATGGGCGCGAGGATGAGGATGGACGAGCCGCGGAAGGCGAGGAAGATGAGGACGGCGAGGCCGACCAGAATGCCGATGAGACCCATGGATCAGAGCTCCGCCATCAGCTGGTCGAAATTGACGGTGGAGGCCTTGCCGATGTCGTGCCCGTGCTCGGCGAGGAACACCTCGGCGGCCTTGCGGCCCTCGTCCCTCAGCCAGGTGAGGAAGTCCCATTCCGCATTCAGCTTCGAGGAGAAGCCGAGTTCGTTCATGATGGGATTGCGCACCACATGCACGCGCATCCGCGCCCAGTTGCAGGCTTCCGTATCGCCGGAGAGTTCATGCACGTGGCGCTGGAGCAGCGCCATCATGTAGAGCTCCTTCACCGCCACGGAATTGAACGAGACCTCGTTGAGGCGGTTGAGGATCTCGCCCGGCGTCTTGGGTGTGCCCGGCCGCTCCAGCGGGTTGATGGGCACGAGGATGGTGTCGTCGGATTTCAATTCGCTGACCAGCGGTGCCAGCGTCGGGTTGCCGGAATAGCCGCCGTCCCAATAGGCCTCGCCGTCGATCTCCACGGCCTGGAACAATGTGGGCAGGCAGGCGGAGGCCATCAGCACGTCGGGCGTGATCTCGGCGTTGCGGAACACGCGCGGCCGGCCGGTGCGCACGTTGGTGGCGGTGATGAACACCTTGATGGGGGAGGAGCGAAGGCGGTCAAAATCGATCTGTTTTTCGAGGATCGGCGCCAGCGCGTTCCCGCCCAGGGGATTGTACTGGTAGGGCGAGAACATGCGCGTCATGAAGTCCATCATCAGGAAGCCCGGCGCGGTGTCCATGGACCAGCGGCCGAGCATCTTGTCGAAGGGCGAGCGTTTGAACGGGCTGAAGCGCGCGGCCTCGGAGACGTGGGTCCAGTAGCTCTCCAGCGCCAGCTTCGCGCCCTCGCGGCCGCCGGCGGCGTAGCCGTCCGCCAGCACGGCGGAATTCATGGCACCGGCCGAGGTGCCGGAGACGCCCTCGATCTCGAGCCAGCGTTCGTCGAGCAGCCGGTCGAGCACGCCCCAGGTGAAGGCCCCGTGGGAGCCGCCGCCCTGCAGGGCGAGATCGACGAGTACCGGTTCCCGTTCCATCTTGGACCTCATTCACACACGGGCCGCATCGGGTGCGGGCCGGTTGCCGTTGGCGTGGCGGGCTTTTCCTCGGGCCGTCTGTTCTCGTTGGCGGCGGCGGGTCAGGTCCGCCGTCCGCGCGCCGGTCACGCCGGCTGCGTCTTGACCGGCTGCGCGACGCGCTCCGGCCCGGTGTCGGGGCCGAACCATGCCACATAGAGCGCCGGCAGGAAGATGAGCGTCAGAAGCGTGCCCACCAGAAGCCCGCCCATGATGGCGAAGGCCATGGGCCCCCAGAACACGGTGGGCGCGATGGGGATCATGCCCAGCACCGTCGAGACCGCCGTGAGCATGATGGGCCGAAAGCGCATGGAGGAGGCGGAGACCACCGCATCCCACACGTTCTTGCCCGCCGCGCGGTCCGCTTCGATCTGGCCGATGAGGATGACCGCATTCTTGGTGATCATGCCGATGAGCGCCAGCACGCCGAGGATGGCGACGAAGCCCAGCGGCCGCCCGGAGGCGAGCAGCGCCGCCACCACGCCGATGAGGCCCAGCGGCGCCACCGACAGCACGATGACCAGCCGCTGGAAGCTTTTCAATTCGAACATCAGCACGGTGAACATGAGCAGCAGCATCACCGGCACCACGGCGACCACCGAGGCGAGGGATGAAGCGCTCTCCTCCACCGTGCCGCCGGTGGTGATGGCGTAGCCGGCGGGAAGGGTGCGGCGCAGGGCCTCGATCCGCGGATCGAGCTTCTCCACCACGCTCTCGGGCAGCACGCCGCTCTTCACGTCCGACTGGACGGTGAGGGTGGGCACCCGGTCGCGCCGCCAGATGGCGGGATAGTCCTGCCCGTACTCGAAGGTGGCGATCTGCGAGAGCGGCACGGTGCGCCCGTTGGGCAGCGGCACCTGCAGGGTGGCGAGGGAGGCCAGCGACACGCGCTCCTCGTCGGTGGCGCGGGCCACCACGTTGACGAGATAGATGTCGTCGCGCACCTGCGTCACCGGTTGGCCGGACAGCACGGTGTTGAGCACGCCGGCCAATTGGGCGGTGGAGAGGCCCAGCAGCCGCGCCTCGTCCTGGTCCACGCGGATCGACACCTGCCGGGCGGGCTCGATCCAGTTGTAATTGACCGTCTCCACCTCGGGGTTCTCGGCCATCACCTTGGCGAGGTCGAACGCGATGGCGCGCACCTTCTCGATCTCCGGGCCGGAGACGCGATACTGCACCGGCCAGCCCACGGGCGGCCCCAGCTCCAGCGGCGAGATGCGCGCCACGAGCTGCGGGAAATCGGTGGCGAGCACCTTCTCCAACTTCACCCGCAGCCGCTCGCGCGCCGGCACGTCCTTGGCCACGATCACGCTCTGGGCGAAGAAGTCGTTGGGCAATTGCACGTCCAGGGGCAGGTAGAAGCGGATGGCGCCACGGCCCACGTAGGTGGACCAGCGGGCCACGTCCGGATCGTTCGCCAGCACCTTGTCGAACGCCTCGGCCACGCTCTGCGAGGCGTAGATGGAGGCGTTCTGCGGCGAGGCGAGGTCCACCAGCAGCTCGGGCCGGTCGGAGGAGGGGAAGAACTGCCGGGGGATCAGCGGCAGCGCCAGCACGGAGAGCACGAACAGGCCGGCGGTGACGGCCAGCGTCACCCAGCGCAGACGCAGGCAGAGGATGAGGAAGGAACGGTACATCCCCATCACGCCCTTCGGCGGGGCGTCGGGATCCGGGATCTTGTCCTTCGCCGGCGGGCGCAGGATGAGCACCTGGAGGAGCGGGGCGAACAGGACCGCCACGATCCACGAGACGAGGAGGGCGATGCCCACCACCGCGAACAGGGTGAAGGTGTATTCGCCCGCCGAGGAGGCGGCAAATCCCACCGGCACGAAGCCCGCCACCGTGACCAGCGTGCCCGCCAGCATCGCCGCCGCATAGGCCTTGAAGGCGTAGGAGGCGGCGGTGGGCGGATCGTCGCCGGCCGCGAGGCGGGTCAGCGTCGCGTCCGTCGTGGTCATGGCATCGTCCACCATCAGCGCCAGCGCGATGATGAGGGCACCGAGCGAGATGCGCTGCATGTCGATATGCGCGAGCTGCATAAGCGCGAAGACGATGGCCAGCGTCAGCGGGATGGCGAGCGCCACGATGGCCCCGGCCCTGACCCCGAGCGCGATGAACGACACCACGAGGATGATGCCCACCGCCTGCCACAGGCTCTCCATGAATTCGGAGATGGCGCTCTTCACCGTCACCGCCTGGTCGGCCACCAAGGTGGCGTCGATGCCCACCGGCATGTCGGCGAGGATGCGCGTCATGGCGCGGTCGATGTTGGCGCCCATGGCGAGGATGTCGCCGCCGTCGCGCATGGCGATGGCGAGGCCGATGGCGTCCTTGCCGTTCACGCGGAACATGGGCTGGGGCGGATCGGCGAAGCCGCGCCGGATGGTGGCGATGTCGGCGAGGCGGATCAGCCGGCCGTTCACCGCGAGGTTCACGTTGGCGATGTCTTGCTCCGAGGCGAAGGCGCCGGAGACGCGGACGGAGATGTTCTCCTTGCCCGTCTGGATCTCGCCGGAGGGCCGCACGATGTTCTGTGCGGCCAGCGCCTGAAGCACCGCCTGCCGGTCGATGCCGAGGCTGGCCAGCTCCTGCATGGAGAATTCGATGAAGATGCGCTCGTCCTGCGCGCCGAGGATCTCGATCTTCGACACGTCCGGCACGTGCAGCAGTTCGGAGCGGGCCTCCTCCACATAGTCGCGCAACTCGCGATGGGAGAAGCCGTCCGCCGTGAAGCCGTAGATGATGCCGAAGGTGTCGCCGAACTCGTCGTTGAAGAACGGCCCCACGATGCCTTGCGGCAGGGTGTGGCGGATGTCGGCGATGCTTTTGCGCACGTGATACCAGATGTCCGGCACCTCGGCCCCGGTGGCGGAGCCCTTCAGGTGGACGAACACGGTGGTGACGCCGGGCTTGGTGTAGCTCTCGAGGTAGTCGAGCTTCGGCACTTCCTGGAGCTTGCGCTCCAGGCGTTCGGTCACCTGCCGGAAAGTCTCTTCCAAGGTGGCGCCGGGCCAGTTGGCCTGCACCACCATGGTCTTGATGACGAAGGTCGGGTCTTCCGCCCGGCCGAGATTCTTGAAGGCCATCAGGCCGGCCACCACCGAGATGGCCATGAGGTAGAGGATGACGGAGCGGTGTTTCAGCGCCCAGGCGGAAAGGTTGAAGCCGCCGCTCACAGGCTGGCTCCCGCCGGCGCCGCGAGGAGGCGCACCTTCTGGCCCGGATGCAGCGCCTGCACGCCCGCCGTCACCACGATCTCGGAGGGCTTCAGCCCCTCGCCGACGCTGACGGACGCCGGCCCGAAGCGCAGCACCTCGATGGTGCGCAGCGCCACGGTCTGGCTCTTGGGATCGACCACCCACACGGCGGGCTTGTCGTTGAGGCGGGTGAGGGCGCTCGCCGGGATTTCCACCACCGGCCCGCGATCCACCATCACCCGGCCGACGACGGTCGTGCCGAGGCGCAGCGCCTCCGGCGGATTGTTGAGGCCCACCCGCACCCGGAACGTGCGGGTCACCGGATCGGCCTGCGGCGCCACCTCGCGCACCCGGCCGGTGGCGGTCACGGCGGGATCGGTGGCCAGGGCCACCGTCACCTCGGGATCTCCGGGCAGGCCGGAGAGCAGCGCGGCGGGCACGTCGAACACCGCATCGCGGCCGTCCTGGCGCGCCACCTCGATCACCGGCTGGCCGGCCTGCACCACCTCGCCCGGCTCCGCCCGGCGCTGGGTGACGACGCCGGCGGAGTCGGCCTTCAGTTCGGTGAAGCCGAGGCGGTCCTCGGCCATCTGCAGGCGGGCTTCCGCGTCGTCCACCTGCGCGCGGGCGTTCAGGAAGGCCTGCTCGGCCTGCTCATACTGGGCGCGGGGGGTGAAGCCGCGGGCGAGGAGCTGGCGCTGGCGCTCATACTGGTTGCGGGTCTGGGTGAGGTTGGCATTGGCCGCGCCGAGCGCAGCCTGCGCCGAGCGCACGGCATTCTGCTCGTCCTGCGGATCGAGGCGGGCGAGCACCTGTCCCGGGGCGACGCGGTCACCCACGTTCACGAGGCGGTCGATGATGCGGCCGGAGATGCGGAAGCCGTAAGTGGCCTCGTTCTGCGCCTCCACCACGCCGGTGAGGCTCAACGTGTCGCTTGCCGCGCGGTTGGTGGCGACCACGGTGCGCACCGGCCGCGGCTCCTGCGCCTGAGGCTTCTGCGCCTCGCCGCAGGCGGAAAGGAAGAAGCACGCACCGAGCACGCCCAGCAGCATGTGCTTACCTTTGAGCACGCCAGCATCCTGCCCGCGATATACCCGATGGTCGCGCACGAGCAGCTCCTCTTCGCAGTGCAACTAGCGTGGCTATAGAGGAGACTTGAGCATTAGACCAGCGAGTTAACTCAAAGCGCCTTCCTATACGTGGCCGTTTCTGCCATTCCCGTGATCGAACGGTGCGATATGCGCCAAAAGGAGAATATGAACATGGCAGAGGTCAAGGTCGCCGTCGTCACCGCGGGCGGTTCGGGCATGGGTGCGGCGTGCGCGCGGCGCCTTGCGGCGGATGGCTATGCGGTGGCCATCCTCTCCTCGTCCGGCAAGGGCGAGGCGCTGGCGGCGGAGCTCGGCGGCCTCGGCGTGACCGGCTCCAACCAGAAGGCCGAGGACATCGCGCGGTTCGTGGATCAGGTGATGGCGCGATGGGGCCGCATCGACGTTCTGGTGAACAGCGCGGGCCACGGTCCGCGCGACACCATCACTGCCATCACCGACGAGCAGTGGCACCAGGGCCTCGACGTTTATCTCATGAACGTGATCCGCTCGGTGCGGCTCGTCACCCCCGTCATGGTGGCGCAGAAGGGCGGGGCGATCGTCAATATCTCCACCGCCTGGGCGTTCGAGCCGGCGGCCATGTTCCCCACCTCCGCCGTGTTCCGCGCGGGGCTCGCCGCCTACACCAAGATCTTCGCCGACACCTACGCCGCCGACAATGTGCGCATGAACAACGTGCTGCCGGGCTGGATCGACAGCCTGCCGCAGACCGACGAGCGCCGCGCCGGCGTGCCCATGGGCCGGTACGGCACCAGCGCCGAGATCGCCGCCACCGTGGCGTTCCTCGCCTCCGAGGGCGCGGGCTACATCACCGGGCAGAATTTGAAGGTGGACGGCGGGCTGATGCGCTCGGTGTGAGCGGGGCGCCCTTCTGCTTGGTGATGGATGCGCCCCGGTGCCGCTTGTCAGCGCCGGGGCTGACCCGGCTTGGGAAGCGGTGAGCCGGAAAACCGGATAGGCAGGATCATCGGCTACAAACAGGGGTTCATCACCGGCTCGCGCGGGATCGACAAGAGGTCGGCAGTCTGTGCCCGAAGCGCATCGGGGCCACCGCGGCGGAGCATCTGGTAAAGCTGCTCCGCACTTCCCGCACAAATGCTCCCATGCATCTGCAATCCGCGCAGCCCTTGTGCGCGCCGGGCGTCAAGCTGCTCCTTTGAAACAGGAGGCGTGCTGTTCGCGATAATGAAATCGTCGATGCGCGCGATCGATTGCTCCAACTCGGCCTGAAACAAAGCGTCCTGCCCGGCATGGCATTCTCGCCCAACCAGCCGGACGGCATCGTAGATGCTCCAGATACACAGGACCGCGCCTTTGCCTGAATTATCCACCTGCACGGTCTTGTCGCCCAGGCGCCGCGTTTCCACACCGCCTGACTGAGAGGGCGGCAGTTGATCGGCGTTGGCTACTGCCATGAGAGCAGGAAGAATGGCACCGGCGAGGGCGAGAGAAAGCGCCGAGCGGTGGAGCATCGTCATGCCTCTTCCCATTGCGGCAAGTATCCACGCATCGTGGCCATCTTCGTGCCGCAGGCGGAAGTCGCGCGAGCATCATCCTCGCAGGAATGCACTCAAACTCGGTTTACGGTTGTGGGAATGGTCCCGACGGCCGGTCATGGGGCGTCACGATCATGTGGGGGTTGGAGAGCTGGCACCCACCGACAGCGGCCAGCATTGCGACCACGATCACGATCCGCCCTATCCGGCCCATTCTCGCCCCCAACCTTGCCCATGCAACCATAGCGTTATCGCCGTTGCGGAACATGCGATCAAGGGGCGTGTCGGAATATCGGCTCGCTTTCCCGCCTCATCCCGCATGATCCCGGCAAATCACCCAATCGATCCCTTGGTCCTCTCGGCCCGCGCATCGCGCGCGACGTGGATCATCATTCCATGGCCCGTTTTTGACGAAGCGCTACTGTGCAATATCAAACTTGCGCAATTCCTACGGTCATCACAAAATCAAATGGCCCAAGTTGGAGTGAGGTTGCCCGAAATGGCTCCTCCGTGATGACCGGGTGATGACCGAAAGCGGGGGGCGGGAGAGCGTCATGGCTGCGGAGCGGGTTGCCAAGCTCACGAAGAGGGTAATTGACGCCACCGCGTCGGAGGGCGCTCGGTTCGTCCTGTGGGATGCAGAGGTGAAGGGGTTCGGCCTCCGCGTCGAGCCATCCGGCGCGAAGTCGTTCCTTGTTCGCTACCGGGCGGGCACGGGTCGCGGCGCTCCCCTCCGGCAACTGAAGCTTGGCGCCTATGGCGTCCTGACGGTCGATCAGGCGCGAGCGAAGGCAAAGGAACTGCTGGCACAGGTGGCCGCTGGGCAAGACCCCGGCCGGGAGCGCGCGGGTTCCCGGGCGGCGCTGACATTGCGTCAGTTGGCCGCGTTGTTCATGACGGATCACGTGGCGGTCAAGCGGAAGCCGAACACGTTCCGCAGCTACCGGCTGACTCTAGACAATCACCTTATCCCCGCTTTGGGGACGCTTAAAGCGGCGGATGTGACGCGGGCCGATATCGCCGGCCTGCACAGACGCATGAAGGCAATTCCCTATCAGGCGAATCGGATGGTCGGTGTAGTCGGTGCCATCTACACGTTCGCGGAGCGCTCGGGGCTGGTGCCAGAGGGGGTGAACCCAGCCCGAAAGGTGGAGCTGTACAAGGAGAATAAGCGGGACCGCTTCTTGACCATGGGTGAATTTGAGCGGCTGGGCGCGGTTCTGTTGAAGGCCGAAAGCGATGGGGTGCCATATGTGGAGCGCGGTAAGCCGGTGGTGCGGCGGATTTCACCCTATGCCGCCGCTGCAATCCGCCTTCTCCTTCTCACCGGAGCTCGCCTGCGCGAAATCACGTTGCTGCGGTGGGAATACGTGGACCTTGAGCGGCGTTGCCTGCGGCTCCCGGACAGCAAGACGGGGGCAAAGGTCATTCCCCTGAATGCGCCGGCCATGAAGGTGCTTGCCGAACTGCCACGCGAGGAGGGCAATCCCTTCGTCATCGTGGGGCAGAAAGCGGGGCGGCCGATGACGGCACCGCATAAGGCTTGGGACGTGATCCGTGATGCTGCGGGGCTCGATGGGCTCCGCATTCATGATTTGCGCCATAGCTTCGCCTCGGTCGGCGCTGGTGGGGGCATCGGCTTGCAGATCATCGGCAAGCTGCTCGGTCACACTCAGGCCTCCACGACGCAGCGCTACGCTCACATCCACGACGACCCGCTGCGGGTGGCCAGCGAGCTTATCGGCGGGCGCGTGGGCGCGGCGCTTGGGCTTTCGGAGCCGGCTGCGGATGGTGGGGCGGAAGTGATGTCCATCAAGGGCGGCAAGGCGTAGCTGCGGAGTGTGCAGCCCCTAAAGGCGTTCGGCCCGGCCCTCGGGGAGTGAGGGGACCGGGCCGAAGCCTTTTTCAGCAGTGCAGACTTGTCATGGACAGCCGTTTCTAAACTGGAAGCCGGGAAAAAGCAAGTAGGTTTCGAAAAATTAGCGCCTGGACACCAATTAAGCGTCTATATATCTAAATATTTCTTCTTAAGTTCTTGTATTAAGATATGTTTCTGCGGAAACAGTTCGTGTGAATTGTGGATTTTATATTCGAAATGTGGTAATGATGAAGGAATAGGCGAGCGCTTTGCCTTTTCATCCATTGCAGCATTCGGAATCGTGGACATGGGCGTTTCACTTGGTGTCGGCGGTAGCTCGTCTAATACTTCGGGGTATTCGATCACAGCCCCGCCGAAGTACATTTCAAACGCCTATAAGGCCATCATCCCGCAGGCTCAGGCGGCCGCCGCTACGCCCTATACGCCCTATACGGGACAGCTTACGGCCGGCCTGACGGATGCGCAGAACATCGCGATTGCCGGGCTCGGGAATGCTCAACACGCATATCAGCCTTATTACGATCAAGCGGCTCAATATGGGCAGCAGTCCACGACTGCCGTCACGCCCATGGAATTTAACGCGCAAAACCTCGCGCAGTACCAGAATCCTTACATTCAGGATGTGGTCAATTCCACGCTTGGCGATTTAACGCGGTTATTCGGCCAGCAGCAAACGCAGGTGACTGGCAACGCGATTTCCTCGGGCGCATGGGGCGGCGACCGGGCCGGCATCGTCAAATCGAACCTCGCGAACAATCAGGCGAACACGGCGGCATCGACGCTCGCGAAGCTCTATTCCGACTCCTTCAACAACGCGGAATCGCAGTTCAACACCGCGAACAACGCCCAGATGACGGCGCAGCAGCAGAACAACGCGAACGCGCTGGCTGCGGCCGGGCTGTATCAGGGGCTGGGCACTGGAGCGTCTACGAACGCGATCAACCTCAATCAGGCGCTCATGGGGGCCGGCACGACGCAGCAGGCGACCAATCAGGCCGGGCTTGATGCGCAGTACCAGCAGTTCCTAAATCAGCAGCAGTACCCGTTTGAAACGCTCTCCTGGCTCACGGGCATCGCGACGGGGGTTGGCTCGAATGCCGGCGGAACCACAATCGGCAACTCGTCCACCTCGGGAAGCAGCTTCGGCGCTGGCGTCACGAGTAAGGCTGACGGCGGTCGGGTGCTCGATATGGAGCCGGACGGGGTAGGGGTCTATACGCTTTCCGATGTGCTGCGCGGGTTCGCCTCTGGCGGCGACGTGATGCCGTATGCTTCACAGGCGCACGGGAGGCCAACGGGTCTGTCCCTGCCGATCCAGGCGCCGGCTCGTGGGTCTGGGCCGCCGCGCGGTGGCATTCCTGATCCTGGCCGCGCTCCTCCCGTTCCGTCCGTTGGGGCAAGCGGTGGTGCGCCGGATCTCCAGCAGGGGCTAGACCGGATCAAGGACAGCATTGCCCCGCCTCCTGAAGCAGCTTCGGAGAATGCGGCACCCTCGGCCGTGCCTCCCGCTCAGGGTGGCGCGGCTCCGTCCTATTCGCCTCCCCGTCTCCTGACGCTTGGGTCTGTTCCCACGTCCGACGCTGGAACCGTCAACAACGCGCTCGGGCTGGCGAAAGCCTCGGGCTTGTCGTCTACCCTCCCCGCCTTCGGGCTGGGCATGAACTACGCTGCCGGCGGCGCGGTGGGTGGTGATGATGTCGATGATGAGGGCGTGCCCCTGATCTTCGGCCCCCAGCCGATTGCGGGGCTTGGGGCTTATCCCTCGACCTATGATCCGAACACGCTTGGCGCTCTCGCTTATGGGCGAACCGATCCGCTCCCGTCCCGTCCTGGCGCTGAACCGCCTGGGCCTCCTCACAATCCAGAGGCGGACGGTCTGGTTGGCGATGCGCCGCGCGGCAATATCGAGAATGCGCACCCCTATTGGCGAGCGCAGAAAGAACAGCGCGATCAAACCGAACAAGGTGGTTCGCTGCCCATCTACATCTCCCGGTATGAGGGCAACGACACCTCGGGCGATTTCGTGGCGCCTCCTGCCGCTGGATATGGTCCCGGCTCGGTTTCGGCTCCCGTCGCTGGGCTTGGCGCGGCTGGGGCGTATGCTGCCGCGATGCCGCAGGCTGGCCTTGGTGCTTCGCAGGCGGCTCCTACGGGCGGCAATGTCCCGCGTACGATCCGCACCAACAATCCCGGCGCCATTGAAGACGGCCCGTTCGCCCGCTCCCAGTCCGGCTATGTGGGCTCTGATGGGCGGTACGCGGTGTTTGATAGCCCGGAGTCCGGGTTCGGCGCCATGAACAAGCTTCTAAGCGCCTACCAGTCCAAGCACGGGATTAACACCGTGGCGGGCACGGTCGGCCGCTGGGCTCCCTCTGCCGTCGATAACAACGACACGTCCGGGTATATCGGGTACGTGGCAAAGCGGCTCGGCGTAGATCCGAATGCCCCCCTTAATCCGCAGCAGCGCGCGGGCCTTGCGCAGGCCATGGCGTTCTATGAGGCGGGGCGGGAATTTCCCACATCGGGAAACCCTCTTGCCGTGACCGATGCTAACGGGCGTATCCAGCCGGGCGCTGCCCAGCCTCGCGCCGGCCTCGGTTCCGGTGAGGATGAGCCGGAAATCCCGGCCTATGCCCAGCCCACGGCCGGCAAGAATCCGCCTCCGGTTGCTGGCCTGGGGATGCCTCCGCAGGGCGAGCCGGTGGATGATGGGAAAGCGTTCGGTGCCGCCATGCAGGCGGGGCTCTATGGCCTTCTGACAACCGGCAATATCGGCACCGCTATTCAGGCCGGGACGCAGACTTACAACGATATGCAGTATCGGTTGCGCGGCCTTCTCTCGCCGAATGAGAGGACGCAGGCGCTTCAGCGCGAAATGTACCAGTCGCAGGCCGACAAGATGCGCGCGGACGTGGACAAGACCCGCGCCGAACGCATGCAGGTTGTCACCAACCCCAACACGGGACGCTCCTATCTCCTGGATAAGGTGACGGGCGCGCGGCAGCTTATCGATGAAGGCCAGACGGCGGACCTTGAGATTGTGAAGGATGTGGCCGGGAACTCGATCGGGTCGTTCAATAAGCGCACCGGACAGTTTACCCCGCTGCCGGCGGCGGCTGCTCCTCGGGTGCCGGGCCTTCCTCCTGGCGTCAAGCCTACGTCTGACTTTGACAATTGGCAGATTGCGGTGGCGGGCGGCGATACGCGCACCTTTGCTCAGTATCAGGAGGCCATGAGAAAAGCGGGCTCTGCGGCTGGCGAGGGTGCCGAGGTCAAGGCGCTTGGCGAGGAGCGGGGCAAGGCGGCGGCCGGCGTGGAAGCTGCCGGGCGGCAGGCTACGGACACCATTGCAAAGTTGGATCTCTTGGGCGGCCTTCTCCGCAGTGTAAAGACGGGCGCCCTATTCCCTGCTGAGGCAACGGCCGCGGATTGGATGCAGGCTTTCGGGATTGACCCCGCGAGGTCTGGCCTTGATCCGAAGGCGCCCATGACGCAACAGGTCGCCCAAAAGATTATCAATGAGCTGACCGTGGGCATGATCGGCCCCGGCGGCTTCCCGGCGAACAACTTCTCGGATGCGGATCGGAAGTTTATTTCGGATATTTTCCCCAAGATCAGCAACCGCCCTGAAGCAAACGATTTGGCGCTTGGTGTCCTTCGGAAGATCCAAGAAAAGAAGCTCGATTATTCCGACGCTTGGTCGGATTATCAGGACGCCGCCAAGGCTAAGGGTGAGGTTCCTTCCTTCTCTGCCTTTGAGCGGGATTACCGGCGCCAGCACCGCAACGAACGCCTCTTTGGTGATCTGGAAACGCAGTTGGGGTTTGGGGCTCCCTCGGGCTCTTCGGCGGGGCCGGCGCGCTCCGGCTCCTCTCTCGGCGACGTGGTGGGGCAGTCTCTCGGCTCGCAGGGCTCGGGCTCCAGTGGGCCGCCTCGGGTGAACAGTCCTGCGGAGGCAATGAAGTTGCCGCCTGGAACCGTCTTCCTCGATAGCGAGGGGCGCACTCGCCGCGTCCCTGATCGTCGGCCCTGAGCGCGGGAACCTCTCCAATGACCATCGCTAGCACTTCTCGCCCCGCCTCCTCTCCCTCGGAGGGGCAGAAGGTCGCGGGCAACTATCGCAAGGGCCACATTCGGTTTCATGGCCTGGATCTGACCGTTGAAACGGTGAAGGGTGCCCAACGCTCCGGGCGGGACAGGTCCGGGAAGCGCTGGGCGGTCACGATGCCGGCGACCTATGGCTATATCAAGCGCACCAATGGCGCGGACGGCGATCAGGTTGATTTCTACCTCGGCCCTTATCGGGCGGGGCAGGATCAACGGGCCTTCGTAATCGATCAGGTGGACCCTGCCACGGGGGACTTTGACGAACATAAGGTGATGCTCGGCTATCGCGATGCGAAGGACGCCATTGCCTCATTCTGCCGTGCCTTTTCTGATGGGCGCGGCGCGCACCGGGTCGGGTCTGTCGCAACGCTCACACTGCCGGAGCTGAAAGGCTGGCTCAAGCGGGGTGACACTACGGCGCCGATGGTGCGCAAGGCGTATGCTACCGGCGGTGCGGTGGGTTCGGATTGGGATGCCTTCCCGCTGGTCGATGCCGGGGGCGGTGGGGCCGCTGGGGGCTGGGATGCCTTCCCAGTGGTGAGCCAGTCCGCGCCGGCCTCGGGGGCGTCTTCCGGGGGCTGGGATGCCTTTCCAGAGGCCGCGCCGCAGGCTGATCCCCTTCGCAATGCTCTCCGGCCCTATGCGGTCGGCCGGGCAACTCCGGGGGCGCAATGGGATGTCATGGGCAATCCCATGCCGGAGGCTCCTCCGGCGGCGAATCCGAACGCAAAGGGCGGCATCTGGAATAATCTAACCGGGGCCTTGAACCAGTCGATTTACTCGGCGCTGGGGGCTCCGGCGGAAGCGGCCAACGCGGCATTGCGCAATGTGAATGCAGATGCCAGCCGCAAGACCGGCGTTGCCCCTACCCAATATCCGGCAAGTCCGCTTTTCGGCTCGGACTGGTGGGCGCGCCAATTCAATCAGGTCGGGGTCAACAAGCCGGAGGACGTGGCGGCCAACACCTTCGGGGAGCGCATGGCCCGCGCCATCGGCTCCGGCGTCGGAATGACAATCGTCCCTGAGGCTGCGCTGGCGGGCCTCGGGCGTGCTGGCGTGCTTGGCGAAGGCGTCGTTAATGCGATGGCTCCCTATGTTGGGCGCTCCACCTCGCTTTCTGATCTGGCTGCAAATACCGCTCTCGGCGGCCTGAGCGGCGCGGGTGCCGAGTTCGCGGGCGGGGCTCTCCCGGATCGATATCGGCCCCTTGGGGAAGCGGTGGGCGGCCTCTTGGGCGGTGGTCTGGGTGCCCTTGGCTTGGCGGGGCTGGGCGCGGCTGCAAAGGTGCCTGGGGCGGTGCGCGATTTCCGCCTGTCTTCTTCTGAGGCTCAAGAGGCGGAAGCGGCGCGGCGCCTGCGGGCGGCGTCGGAGGCTGGGCGGCCTGAAAGGACGCTTGCGGATGCCCTTTCGGAGCCGGAAAAATTCGAGCTGGTGCCTGGCTCTCGTCCGACCACGTTTCAGGCGACGGGCGACATGGGGATTGGCGCCCTTGAAGCCGTTTCGGCTTCGGCGGATCGGACTCCCTTTCTCCAGCGGCGAGCGGAACAGAACGCGGCGCGTCGGGCGGCTCTGGAAGATATCCAGCCGGTGGGCGCGCCGGAGGCTGTCAGCAACGAATTGCGGGCGGGGCTCGGGCGCCTGGATGCGTCTTCGGCTCGCGCGGTAGATGCCGCAACGGAACGGGCGGCCGGGCTCGCTGGCAAAATTGGCGGGGAGCTGCCGCAGGACGTTTACGGCGCCCAACTGCGGGGGCTTGAAGCGCCTCGGGTTGAGAATGCACGTTCCGCCGCGCTGGAGGCCATGCAGGGGCTTGGTGGCCTCGATACGCCCGAAGTCTACGGGGCTGGGCTCCGTGATCGGCTTTCGACGGCTAAGGGTGCCGAGAAGGCGGGGGAGCGGGCGGCATGGGATGCGGTGGACCCTGATCGGTCCCTCTACCTGCCGGCCAGCGAAATGGCATCCACCGCGCGCCGGATCGCGTCCGATATGCCGGCGACGGCAAAGCCCCTGGCAGGCGAGGAAGCGCAGTTGTTCGGCATCGCCTCGGGGCTCGGTGACGGGGCGGTTCCGTTCCGGGATCTGGACGCCTTCGCGAAGCGCTTGAACGCGGCAATGAAGGAGGAGCGGCGCACCAACGGCGAAACGCCCACGCTCTACCGGCTGACGCAGCTTCGGGCTGCGGTGGCTCGCGACATGGATATTGCCACCATGGAAACCGGCGCTGCCGCTGGCGAGCGGGCGGCCGGGGTTCCGCTTGAAGAGACGTTCGGCGATCAGGGCCGCGCGGTGGTGGGCGGTGCCGACGAATGGCCCGGCCCGGTACCTGGGGCGACCATGGGGCCGCGAGGGGCCGCTGCTGAAGTTCCCCGCGCTCCCGCCTCTGGTGCTGCCGATGCCATGATGAATGAGGCGGCCGATATCGCTCTCGGCCGCAAGGTGCCCTATCGGCCCCCGTCCTTCCTTAAATGGATCGAGCGCAACGGTGGAATTCGGTATGACGATGATGTGGCGTCGGTGCTCGATGCTGCGGACAAGCGCCACGGGAACCTGCTCAATACCTCCGGCCGGAGCGTCGATGATTGGGGTACGGCCATTGCCGAGCGGGCGGGCTGGCAGGATCGGCCGGAACAGAATGAAATTCTCGACTGGATCGCCGATGCGGCCAACGGGCGGGAGCCGGATTGGTGGAAGGATATCCACGTCAACCCGGATCGGGAATCCGCCGCGCGCCTTGCCGAGCACCTGACGCGGATCGCTGCCGAGGAGGGCATTCCCCTTCGGTCGCGAAAGGCGGCTCTTGACTTGCTGCGCCGTGATGCCGAGCTATACGGCCTCGGCCCGTCTGATGATCTGCGGGCCGCCATTGCCGGCGAGGGTCGCGAATATGGAGCGGGAGCCTCCTCCGCAGGGGCGGATATGGGGCGCGGCTCTGGCGCTGGAGCTTCTGGATATCCCGGAGGCTCGGAGAGCGGGTTTTCTGGATTTTCTGGAGAAGCGGGCTCGGGTGCGCGGCGACCTGAATATTCTGCGCGAGGTTCGGGCGTTCCGCCGCAAGGGCTGGGAGGTTCTAACTTTGATGAGGAAGCCTTAGGGCGCCTTCAGGCGGCGCGCGAGGCCACGAAAACCCGTGCCGAGAAATTCGGGGTCAAGCCGATCAGCGATATCCTCCGCAGTCGGGGATTCGCTGAGCAGTTCGCCATGGATAGCGCCTCCGTTCCGGGGCGAATCTTCCAGCCGGGGGCCATCGGTTTTAGCAACGTCCAAGCCTACCGGCGAGCGGTGGGTGATGAGGCGGCCACGGCGCTTTTGCGGGACTACGCGATTTCCAGCCTCCGGCGCGAGGGTGGGGTGAGGCCGGACGGCACCCTTGATCCTGCCGGCTTCGCGCGGTGGCGGAACAAGTACAGTGACGCGCTGCGGGCGCTGCCTGGGCTCCTCTCCCGCGTGGGCACGGCCGAAAATGCTTCGCGTCTCCTCGATGCTGCGCAGATCATCCCGAACGGCCTTCTAGACGGTGATGTCGGGCGCCGGGTTTTCCGCACCGGGCCGGGCGGCTATGAGTCGGTGAACCGCTTTATCAACGCGGTGGGCGATGAACGGGCACGCGAGCTGCTAACCGATTACGCCATCCGCTCCCTGCGGGATTCCGGGGCCATGCGGGGGGACGGGACGCTAGACGCGGCGAAGGTGGCGACCTGGGGTCGGCAACATGCTGACGCCCTTCGGGCGCTCCCGGATGTTGCCCAGCGGCTGGCGGACCCTCTCAAGGCGTCGCAGGCCATTGCCGAGGTCGCAGTGCTGCGTAAGGCCGCGCTAGACGATTTCCAGCGCGGTTCTATCGGGCGCCTGCTCGGGGTCGATGACCCGGCGGACGTGACGCGGATCGTGGGGGGCATCTTCTCCCGTCAAGATCAGGTCAAGGAAATGGGGCGGCTGGTGCGCGAGACGGCGAACAATCCGCAGGCGCGCGAAGGGCTTCGCAAGGCGGTGGCCGACTATCTTACGCAACGGGTTTCCTCCTTTACCGAGGCCGGCACGAGTGGGGAAAACCTCCTCAAGGCCGCAGAGTTTCAGAAGATGATGGCACAGGCGACACCCGCGTTGCGGCAAGTCTTCTCGCCTGAGGAGGTCGCATCCATGCAGGCCATCGCTGCGGATCTTCACCGGGCGAACCGCTCGGTTGCCTCGAACAAGCTTCCGGGCATGTCGAACACGGCGCCGGAGTTGATCGCGGCGGCCAAGAATGCCGGGGGGCAGTCCTGGCTTGGGCGGCTTCTATCGCCCGAGGTCGCCAGCGGGGCGGGCGCTGCGGCCGGAAGCATGGTTGCCGGTGGGCTGGGTGCTGCGGTGGGTAGTGCCCTGGCGTCCCGTGTCGGCCGGGCTGCGGAGGGGATGCGGGCGGCCGGGCTCTCCAGCGTAGAGGACATTATCCGGGATGCCCTCCTAAACCCTGAGCGGGCTCGGGCTCTCCTCGCAAAGGTTCCGGTGCGGGTTTCGCCTGGGGCCGAAATGACACTCGGTCAACGCTACGTCCGTAGTTCTGTTCTGCCCACGCTCGGGACGCTGTTGGACAAGTAGAGGCTTGCGCAGCGGCCGGCTTTAATCGGCCGCTGCGCTAGACCTTCCAGGGCAATTCTGGCATATTGCTTTCAAGGCATCTCCTCGCGCTGAGGATCTGCCGGGCGCGTCCCGACAACCGCCCCGCCGCGCTGGTGATCTGGTCGCATGTTGCAGAGGCTTCCGCACGCTGCCGGGCCAAGAGCAATGCCAAAGCTGGGAATGGTTAGCCTCCACGCTTGTGCGTCGGCGGCTTTTTGTGTTTGTGGGTCGATGCCCTAGCGGTCACTCCATTGTGTCGCGTACCAGGATCTGCTCCTAGGTCGTTTGCGCCACTCGGGCCTCAGCTTTCCATGCGCGTCATCACTGCGACTATGCTCACTAGGGCAAATGCAATCGCGGAAGGCCGGTGAAATGGATTCTAAAACCGTATCGCGCCAGGAGCTTCTTGAGCAGGTGTGGCAGAAGCCGATGCGGACACTCGCGGCGGAATTCGGCATCTCGGCAACCTACCTGAAGAGCATTTGTGTATCTCTGGATATCCCCGTTCCGCGCCAGGGGCATTGGAATAAGGTGGCGGCCGGGAAGGCGGTCGAGGCTATGCCGGCGCTTCCCCCAGCAGATGGTTCGCTGGGCAACGTCACCATCATGGCCAGCGGCGATCGATCTTGGCGTGGCAGGCGTGCTCTCGTTGCTGATTACGCGGCAAAAATCGGCAAAGTGCGCCTGACAAAAACTCTTCACCCGATCATCGCACCATTGGCGACAGACGGGGAAGCGCGTCGCGAACATCGAGGCATGATTGCGAACGGTACGTTGGCAGAGGCGGTAAGGCGCTCGGAGCAGTCAAGCACGGGGAAGCGCCGGCTCATGCTGGTCAGCTCCTTGTTCCGGAAACTTGAAGAATGCGGATTTTCCCTAGAATTAGCAAGGCATAGAGAGTTTGTAGCCTCTCATGAAGTTGGGAGGATATATTTTAAACTGCAAGAAATTTTGAAAATCGAATTTGTAAAAACAGATTATTCGAAGGATCCGCTGGCTAGGCTTTTAGGAAGGGAGCGGCATCAGATTTACCACCTGACCGGACTACTGTTTTTTGAAATCTCTTCCTATGACGCGGGTGCCGGTACGCGGTTTGTCCGAGAGACCCGGCCGGGGGAATTAGACGAGCGACTCTCCGAGGTCGTTGCGATGCTGCTCGTTGCCAGAGATGTGCAAATTGATGATGAAGAGGACAATAAGGCTCGGCGGAAGTGTGAAGCAGAAGCCCGCGAACGGGCTGCACAAGAGCGTCGGCTTCAGGAGGAACAGGCAAGGCTCGTAGCGCTGGACCGTGCCCGGTTTAAAGCCTTCGTGGATGCCGGAGAGCGTTGGCACCGAATAAGTCAGGCGCGAAGCTTCCTGAACGAGATTCGCAGGATCGCGCCAGCCAAGGCCAGCCCTATTGAAGGGCGATCCCTCGTAGAATGGTGCGATTGGGTGGAGCAGCACTTGAATGAGAGGGACCCGCTGAAAGACGGAGCTAGCGCATTCGTTGTGGACACCCTGCTTTCTGTTGCTGAAAGAAAATGATCGGTCGCTACAAGCTCCGGTGCTGGGCCGGCGCATTCCCCAACTCGCTGCGCTGCTCGACCTCACCTTCGGCGAGGGAGAGGCGGCGCATTTTGAGCCGGACGGCGATTGCGGTCCACCGTCCGGCTGCCTACCCCGTGTGAAACTCGGGCCGTGGTAGGCGCAGCACGCCAGCCCAACCTAAAGCATAGCAGCAAGAGTCGGGCGCTCATGCGGCGAAATCGCGCCAGACTCGATAGAGAAATGGTGTCATTTAGGCTGTTTCAGTTGGACCTCGATGCGCTCAAGAATAGTATTCGTCCTTGCACTATTGACGTCAAGAGCCTGCATGCGACCATCTATTGTCTGGAATTTTGCATCGGACGACTTTTTATATTCTTTATAGTTTTCAATCATTTCTTTTTTAAAATCAATAAATTGCCCCATTGAACTATTGTAAATTACACCGCACAGCACCAATATTGCAGTGAGCGCTACGCCGCCGAACCATACGGCGCCCTTAAAGAATGAAATGTTCTCCCGGATGGTGGAAACATCTGATTTTAGAGTGCTCACATCGGGCTTCATGGACCCGACATCAGTTTTCAGCACAGCAGTGTCAGTCTTAAGCGTCGCGATATCGGCCTTGACGTCGGTGATTAATGACGAGAGCTTGTTTACGCTTTCATCTATCTTTGCCGTCTCTTGTGCCATTTTATAGACCGCCAGCTTATTGCCGAGGAGGAGCCGCCAGTAAATCGCCGCATAGGACGATTTCGGTCGAGCCCCAAGCGTGATCGAGGCGCTGAACGCCGAGATGTTATCACGGGGGAGAAGCCGAGGCATCATCTCTATGTTCACCGGCTTAGCGCCGGCAAGCAAGTGCTCAGGAAGCTGTATCTGCGTCATCGTCGGTCTCGGAAATGGCCGCGCGGCGAGCTGCGAGCAGGTCTTTGGGAAGCTCCCCCTTTTGGATCAAATCGGTAATTGCGTGCTCCATAAACGCGAAGGTAGTGAGGAACCCATCCACAGGCATTATGATCTGCGCGCAAGGCGTGACCTGCTGGGCCATCTCTCCATCTACGGTCGGGTCGACCCTATACAGATAGAACTTAATGACGTTTGGCCCGTTCGCGATGTTCATAATCCCATCCGCATAGATGGTTGGGATCAGACGCGGGACCGCCTCTGGCGGCGGTAGAGTTGACGCAGTACCACGTTCGACCAACGGCATTTTATCCCCCCAAGGTTGAGCGGAACGCTAACACCACCTTGGCCGTCGGTTCAACGCCTACCTGAGACGCATTTCGGGACAAGCTGCCCCTTCTCACTCTGTCGCGGTCATGATGTTGACGCCGCCTAGCGAGCCCCGGCAGTTTTTGCCGCATCCTTCTCGCGCCTCCATGCGTCCCACGGGTTTTCCGGCTCCGCAGAAGCCTCGCGCAGCCCGCTCGCCTTGTCGAGGGCGGCGTCCAGCGCCTTTCGGTCCCATCGGTTCGTGCCTGGGATCGGGCCCGGCACCAGTCCCTGCCGCTGTCAGATTTACCATTCATCTTGCCTGCTGGCCCCTCCTAGCCCAATACTTAGCCGGCCACCATTTTCGCCGATCACCCACGGAGCTGCATGGCATGAGCTTCTCCGTCACCCTGCTCGATCTCGCCGGTTTCGCGGCCCTGCTGCTGTGGGGCATCCATATGGTCCAGAGCGGCGTGATGCGCGCGCTCGGGCCGCGGCTGAAGATGGTGCTCGGCCACGCGCTGGCGGGGCCGCTGAGAGGCTTCTGCGCCGGCGCCGTCGTCACCACTCTGCTGCAGAGTTCGACCGCCACCGCCCTCATGGTCTCCAGCTTCACGGCGGCGGGGCTCGTGGCGCTCGTGCCGGCGCTGGCCGCAATGCTGGGGGCCAACATCGGCACGAGCCTGATCGTGCAGGCCCTGTCCTTCAATGTGGCAGCCCTTGCCCCGGCGGCTTTCCTTGGTGGTCTCATCCTGTTCCGCCGCGGTGCCGGCACCAGCATGCGTGACTTCGGCCGCGTGCTGATCGGCCTCGGCCTGATCGTCCTTGCGCTGCACGCCCTCGTGGACCTGCTCCGGCCGTTAGAGGATGCGCCGAGTATCCGCATGCTGCTAGGCGCCATTGCGACCGTGCCGCTGCTTGACGTGATGCTGGCAGCGATCCTGACATGGGCGGTGCATTCCTCGGTCGCCGTGGTGCTCATCACTGCCTCCCTGGCAGCGCAGGGTGTGGTTCCGCCCAATGCCGCCATCGCCCTCGTGCTGGGTGCAAATCTCGGCAGCGCCATCGCGCCTGTCGTTGAAGCCATGGGCAAGGACGACCCCGCTGCCATGCGCTTGCCCATGGGCAATTTCATCAACCGCGCCATCGGCGTCGCAGCGGGCGTGGCGCTGATCGAGCCCATCGGCCGGCAGATGGTGCTCTGGCAGCCCGACCTTGCGCGGGTGGCTGTCGACTTCCACACCCTCTTCAATATTGTCACCGCGCTGGTCTTCCTGCCCCTGCTCGGGCCGTTCGCGCGCCTGCTCGAACGCCTCTATCCCGACCGCGAACTCGCTGACGACCCCACCCGGCCGCGCTACCTCGCCTCGGCGGTGTCCGAAACGCCGGTGGTGGCGCTCGGCGCCGCGACCCGCGAGGCCTTGCGCCTCGCCGATGCGCTCGAGGAGATGCTCGACACCGCGTCGCGCGCCCTTCTCGACGGCGCGCGACGGCACATCGCGGAGACCCGCCACGGCGACGATGTGCTCGACCGGCTCAACAGGGAAATTCGGTCCTATCTCGCCTCTCTGGATCCCGACGACCTCTCGGCATCCGACCGGCGGCGGGTGGAGGAGATCCTCACCTTTTCCGCCAATCTGGAGCAGGCGGCGGACGTGGTCTGCGGCCGCCTGATGGCCGACGCCGGCAAACGGCTGAAGCGCGGCATCGCCTTCTCGACACCGGAGGAACGGGAGATTTCCGCGCTCATAGAACGGCTGAAGGCCAACGTGCGCCTCGCGGCTTCCCTCTTCATGACGGCCGATCCGCGGGCGGCGCGCCTGCTTGCCATGGAGAAGGCCGCTTTTCGAGAGAGCGAGACTGCAGCGGCACGCCTACATTTCGACCGGCTGCGTCACGGCCTTGCAGCGCAAGCCGAGGCAAGCGGCCTGAGCGCCGACATCGTGCGGGACCTGAAATTGGTGAACTCCCACGTGGTGGCAGCCGCGGCCTATCCGGTTCTCGCTCGCTCCGGCGAATTGCGCGAAAGTCGGCTGGCGGACCCGGAATGACGCTAGGCCCACCGCAGCGATAGGTGGTATGCCATCAGGCCAACGCCTGGTCCCCTGGAGCTAGGAGCACGCCCGCTTCCGGCGCCCTTTCCTGTCGCACCCGTTGGTGGCAACGACGCCGGCCGAGCTCCGGGGGGCGCTTCGAGCCCTCGCGCACTCCCACCGGAGCACCGTGTCACCGTATGCTTCGGGAACGAGGACGAGGTGCGAGCGTTCATGCGCCATTCGCAAGGCGAGCTGGTGCGTTCCGGCTGGGCGAACGTAAGGGTAGACGCGCGCCAAATTTCGCGCGAGCTTCGGCGCCTCTGCAATTTGGGGGCGCAGGTGGTCAGGGTAATCGTCGCGGCCATGCTGACATCGGCCATCAGCGCAGCCAGCCCTGCTTTTGCTACCAACACGCCCTGCTCGGGATCTAAGGGTGGGATCGCCCATTGCCGAGGGAACCTTTTCGTTTGTGAGGACGGCAGCACGAGCGGGTCGCAAAAGGACTGCCGAACCTATGAGAGAGGGATCCACAACGTTGCGGCTCCCGCCTCCCCGTCGTCAGGCTCCGGCGGACGGGCAGGCGAGACACCGGCAGGTGATGAACCTCCCTTGACCGCCCCTCGCCTGCTCAGCGCTCCCGCCGCCGCGGACACCGCGCCAAGCGAGCCTGCAGGGAGCGTCCCGAACCCAAGTCCGCTCGCCGGCCGGGCCTCGGTGATCGATGGCGACACCATCGAGATCCACGGCACCCGCATCCGCCTAGAGGGGATCGATGCGCCCGAAAGCCGCCAGACCTGCGCCGACAAGGCCAGCGGTGAGGCGATCCGCTGCGGCCAGAAGGCGGCCTTCTTCCTTGCCGACCTGCTGGCCGAACACACCGTCGCTTGCACCGAGGACGGCAAAGACCGCTATGGACGCACCCTCGCCCATTGCGAGGTGAATGGGCAGGATGTGGGCGCCGCCATGGTTCGCGCCGGCTGGGCGCTCGCATTCGTCCGCTACAGCAGGGAATACCTGCCGCAGGAGGAAGAGGCTCGCGCCGCCGGTGCGGGCATGTGGGCCACCGAATTCGTCACGCCATGGGACTGGCGCAAGGGCGCTAGATAAATCAGAGGAGGAAGGACCATGCGCGCTCTCGCGCTCGCCGCTGCCCTGCTGTTGGCGACTTCGGCGGCCGGCACCGCAGGCACTTACCGAAAGGCGCACGGTTTTGCGACGGGGACGTGCAAAACGTCGAGCTGCCGGTCAAAGCATCCCAGCGGGCGCTACGTGCACCCGATCACCTCGAAAAGCCGGCGCCATTGATGGCACGTGATGACCAGCCGTGGACGTCGTCCGACGCCCCGCGCTGGAAGCGACGGATCGCCGAGGCCGCGCTAATCGCTGCTAGCGGGGCAATTCTCATCGTGGAGTTCTTTCGGCCGCTCGCATGGGCTTGGCACTGGCTTGAGGACGTCATGCGGCGGTGACGTTCCGGCACCGTCGTACGTCGTCTCGGCCGGTGATAGCCTCCCGTCACCATCTGTGGGAGGGAATCATGAAGACGCTCGCAATCGCGTTCGCCCTGCTGTCGCTTTCTGCCGCCGCCGCCTCGGCTGACACCTGCGTTGCCAATGCTGACGCGAAGAAGCTCGCCGGTGCGGCGCGCACCAGCTTCCTCACCAAATGCCAGAAGGACGCGACGGCGGCCTGCAGCACCCAGGCGGCCGACAAAAAGCTTCACGGCGCTGCGCAGACCAGCTTCACCACCAAGTGCGTGAAGGATGCCGTCGGGCAGTGACCCCTCGGCCGGTCAGGTCGCCGGCTGGGCGGCGGGCTCGCCCGGCCTGGCCATCGGGGCGTGCACTGCGGCCAGACGATGTTCGGCGCTGCGTCGGCGGGCTTCCCCTTCGGATAGAGAATGATCCGCAGTGGGTTCGCGTTTTTCTTCGAGGGTAGCTCTGGCAGCGTATCTTGTCAGATCGGAGTCGCAGCAATTTCCTGCGCGAAATAGAAACGGATCGATTTTTCCATCACACTCCGGTTGAACCCGCGGAGACTCTCCAACTCGACAATGCCGTCAGGATTATTGCCAAAGAGCATAATCGTGGGAGCTACGGGTACCATCATTGCAAATGGCCGATCGGGCACAAGAAACTGGCCATCCTCCGACTTCGCTATGCCCCACGGAATATGGCTCATCTCTTCGGCTAGACGGTCAATGTTCATTTGAATGTTTAGGCCTGTCAGGTGCCGTTCAGCAATGGTCCCGTCTGGCTGAACCGCGCTCGAACCCAGTTTTTCGATGAACTCAAGTTCGTCGTCCGAGAATGCGTGACTTGGCGCACTAACACCATTGAGTCGCAAGGTACGGGATGGCTCTTCTCTGAAATGACATCGAAAGCCCCAAAGAGAGGAGAAGCGCTGGACGATATCACGGGCAGCATCGTCCAGCGTCTTCACTTCTCCCCGGATGATACATGCGGAAAGCCCTTGAAAGTCATCCTCGATCCCTCGCATGAAACCAGTCTCTGCGCGCTGGTCCCACTTTCTCATTGCTATAAAAAGGCTGTCGTCAGTTCGCGCCGGCCGCTGCTTGCCTGACACCTTGTCGAAAAGATCCAGTCGCCCCTGCGGATCACAGAATCGCTCAAGACTGGCCCGAGGCAGAACGTGCTGCCTGATGGTTAAGACATGCGGGTTGCCCCTCTGAGGCCGTTCATAATCTCGCGCCATATGGCTCACCCTATGGGCTTGGCCTTCCTCAACCTCACGCCCGGCCCCGCACACCAAGATGACGCCGACGGCATCGAGGGCGGCGATAAGCTCCTACTCGTCGCCCTGCTCCTGCCACTCCAAATCTGTGCTGATTGATGCATCGACGGTAACCCCATCCCCGAACAAATGAGAGTGCTCCGCCAGCATCTCTCGGGCCCTATCTATCGCTTTCGCCTTGCCGTCGCAGGCCTCGGAGAATGTCTGGATACTTTCTCCGGATTTTCCGCGCTCGTCCCACCGAAACACCTCGACGATGGCATACCATGTGCCTTTGCCGCTCTTACGCCGACGCTGGATTTCGCGGATCTCCTCGACGCGATTGGCAACCCCTTCCGATATGGCCCGCTCGGTTTTGAAGTGTCGGGCCTGCCTGCGAAGCTCAGACAGGACGCCTTTCAATGCGTGCTCAGACAGGTCCTCTATAGCGCTCTCGATTTTGTAGATCGCCTCATGGATGGTCTGAACCGCTCGGCGGGCATCAGAACTCACCGGATGCGACTTTGGTCCGCCACCTTGAACGCTCGCAATCCGTTCATCCTCCCCCCGCGTCGGCCATATCGCGCGAGCTATCAGCTCCAACTGATCCACGGTCGGAGTCCAGCGATGGCGCTCCTGCCACTGCCGCCGCTCGATGACGGGGCTGATGTCCACGATAGGGCCATCTCGATTGGGCGTGGGCAGCTGAGAGAAGAAGTACCTGTAGGCGTCCGGGTCGCGCTCGTGGACGCCATTCTCGTTGAAGCTCCACCAAGAGCCTCGAACATCGAGGAGGCGCAGGGGCGTGCGACCGTCCATCTCCACCACACACTCGGCGAAGCGAACGCGCTTGCCAGCGAACTCGGGGACGGTGCGCTCGCCAAATACGCAATCTTCCAGAAGCGCTTTCGGGAACAGCTTGATCTCTAGATCATCGGGGAACGCGAAGAACCGCAAAGACGTGGACATGCATGGCCTTTCCCAGCCCCAAGCAAGCGTCGCGGTGCAACTCAAGCATGTAGGAGCGGCTCGATCAAGGGACGCATTGACCCGGGCGGCCTGCTTCCTGAGTTAACGGTTGTGGACATCGCATGCGATGCGTTGCTGAGCCCGGATGCGCCCCCGCACCGAGACCGCTTGTGAGCCCTTCGGAGGTTCTCCATGACTTCAAAGCCATTATTGCTTTTGACGCCGCTTGAGCCCAGCATCTTGAGGGGGGCGGGCGGCACTGCTCGGGGCCATTGGCATCTGGAGACAAAGTTGGCAATCCGCGACTGGAATCACCTGCGTGAGGTGGCCCTGCATGGTTACGATGACGGTATAATCTGCCTGGCCAGCATCGAATGCATTCAACGGTCAAACATTGATGCGGTGATAGCATCCATTAATTTGCGCGGAGCTGCCTATGCGGCTGCCTTACTTATCCAGTCAACCTTATTCCGGTTGCATATGTATACGGTGCGGGCCTATGACGATTCAAAAAGGCCGGACGATCAGAATCTTTGCGCTGCCATTAAATTCGTCGAGATTAATCTCAGGGACGAGCGCGACAGCCAAAGACGATCAGATCTCCAATCGGCAATTCTATTGTTCAATCAATCAAAAACGGATAATAGATTGGCGCGACTTCGGCATATTAGGAATAAATTGATGGCACACGTTGCCAGGCCGGATCCTACTCTACGGAAATTGACCTACGATGAGCTATTTGATTTCACAAAAATAACGACAAAAATATGGGAAAGATTATCTTTTGGGGCGGGAACCATTTTAGTGCCAATCGATCACCAAATAGATATATATCGGGAAAGTGCGGATAGTTTTTGGGGAATGTGGGGTGACGCAGTAGCCACCGATAATTAAGTTTGAGCTATAGAACAAGAATCTCCCAAATTGATGCGAGTGAGCGCGAATGTCGACAATACAAGGGAGAGAGTTGTGGAAGAACAAGATCCACAAGCTGTAATACCCCACCTTGGCGACATTAATGCTGAGTTGTTCTGGCACTTCGCATCCTATGTCGGCGGTCTAATGATCGAGTGGGGTCGGCTGGAGCGGGCTATCGACCTCATAATTTTTTATGGTTTTCAATGGCGCCGTCGGAACGGATTCGAAGGAAAGGCTCCGGGAGATTTTAGCGGGAAACTGAAGGTTCTTCCCGAAATTTTAGCAGAGAGCGAACAGACTAAAGGTGCGGTCAAATGGGTGGAAAAACAGATTCCGAGAGTCTTGGAGATAAAAGAGGCGAGGGACACGCTGGTTCATGGATATTTGGGCTCTGTATCCGATAACCCGGCGACCATAACCTTCAATAGAAGGCGCTTTCGTCACGCGCACGAGAGCCGTCGTTCGCTCTCAATAAGCGAAGCCGATTTTCGGGGTATCATCAAGGATGTTCGCTTCATCGAGGGTCATCTGGCGATGTACGTGGCTGCATTTCTTACAGGCCCGCACGGCAGAGGGTAACCCCAATTGGCTGGCCCGGTAGGGGCTGGTAATTCAGTGGCTATTGTTTCTTCCTAAGCCTCACTCCCGGCCCCTCGCCGTTCTCTGCGACGAAAATTACGCCTGCGGCTTCGAGGGCGCGCACGACAGCAACGACGTTGTTCGCCATACCTGAGGCTTGCCCCTCGCTGGCTTCCATCCTTCTCAAGGTCGGGATCGAGATTTGCGCCGAGGCAGCTAGGTCCGCCTGCGAAATTCCAGCGAGCGTCCGGGCCGCTGCAATCTGACGGCCCGTCGGATGATATTTTTCGCTCACTGTGATTGATTCCTATTGATATCGTGCATGTTGAGCGATATATATCACTTCAGACGTAACCGCTCAATCCGAGCCGCCGCATATGCCCAACCTCTCTCACATCATGCGCCGCGCCTGGTCGCTCCTGCGCCAGTCCATGCATCCCTACAGCCGGCCCGCCTTCGCCGCCCATCTGCGGCAGGCGTGGCACGAGGCCCGCAACGCCCCGGTGACCGACTGGGCGGTGCTTCAGCGCTACATTGTCGTGTCGCGCGGCGCCCACCGGGCCGAGGTCATTGGCAAGCTGGAGAACGCCTTGGCGGAGGCCCGTTCTCGGTCGGCCAAATACAGCCGGGCCGGCGCGCCCACCTCGTGGACGGCGGGCAAGCACCGCTCCAACGACTTGATGCGCGTCGCCAACGTCGAAGCCATCCTGCGCACCGAGAAGGCCGCGCTCGGCCTCGCTGCCAGCTACACCGCGAAGCGGGAGGGCCCCGCCTTCGTCCTGAAGCGCAACGGCGTCGAGTTCGGCCGGCTGATCGGCGCCGCCGACCGGCTCGCCTTCACCAGCAACGACCCAGCCCTCGCCGAGAAGGTGCGCACCGCCGTCGTGCCGTGGGGCGGTGTCCCCGCTGCCCTCGCCAAGGTCCGGGCGGCCGACGAAGCCCTGCGCCTCGCCCGCATCGCCTAATCCGAGGCGGCCCGCCGCCTCCCTCTTGCCACCTGTCAAATCAGTCGGAGCCTACCCATGCCGAAGCCCATCGCGGCGGCAAACGCCGCCCCTATGCCTGCATCCTCCCGTCGCGCCTTCCTCAAGGCCGGCGCAGCCCTCGGAACCGTAGCGGCGCTGGCCGTTCCGGTGGTCGTCCTTCCGAAGGCGGAAGCTGCGGAACCCGATCCCGTCTTCGCCGCCATCGCGGCCCACGCCGCCGCCCTGGCTCGCGTGACCGACTTGGACAGCACGGATGCCGGCTGGGATGCCGCCCTCGATAAGGAAGGCGACTTGTGGGATGCTTTCTGCGCCTGCCGCCCAATCACGCCCGGCGGCCTCACGGCCTATGCCATACACGCAGCCGCGTATCCCGACCTGTGGTGGCTCGCGGGCCGGGATGGTCCGGAGCAGATCATTGCCAACATGGCCAGCGCCCTGCGCACCCTTCAGTGGGGAGGCGCGAATGCGTGAGCGTCGCTCTTCCCCTTCTCGGCGCAGCATCCCCAAGGGTGCCGTTGCCTCTGCGCTGGTGGCAAATTTTGCCGGCGCTCTCGTGGCCGGGCCTGCGGACGCGGACTTGCTTTCGCTGGGCCGTGAAATGGAGGCCGCTTGGTCAAAGGAGCAGGCGGCCGTCGAGGAGGCGGATCGGCTGGCCAACGTCGCGGAGCGCATCAGAGAGGCGCCAGCCGAGGTTCTGCTGGCCTATCATCGCGACGGGGTTCCGCTCTTTCGTTTCGAGGCTGGCGCCTATCGCATCAATCCTGCTGTGCTCGCCCATGTGAAGGATCTGGAGCGGGTTTGGCGGGTTTGCGGCTTCCGCGAAGGGCCGTGCCCGGAGGCGGAGATGCTCCCCCACCTCGCGACGTGGCATGCGGGGCGGGACAAGGCGTGGAAAGCCAGCGGATTGCAAGCGGCCGATGAAGAGGCCGAGCGCCTTTCGGAAATGCGCGCCACCTTGTGCGCCCGCATTGTCGAGATGCGCGCGGGCACGGTAGCCGGCATCGCGGTCAAGCTTCGGGCGCTCGCCATCTGTCGCGGTGATGGTCCCGATGATGATTGGATCGGTGCTGCCGTCACCAGTCCCGGCTTTTCGACGGCCGAGCGGGCGGCATTCAGCGCTCTCCGCGATGCCATCGCAATTCTCGGCGTGGGAGGTTCCCGTGGTTGACCACTCTCATTCTCCCTCTCGGCGCCGTGTCATCAAAGGCGCCGTTGCCGGCATGGTGGTGGCAAATTTTGCCACGGTTGCCGCTGCCGATCAGGCCGACGCGGAATTGCTCGCCATGGGGCGCGAGCTGTCGGCGCTGGAAGCGCAGGAAGACGCTGCGGATGTCGCTTCGGATCGTCTCCATGAGGAGGCTAAGCGCAGTTGTCCGGCTCCTTCTGCTGCCCTCCTGGCCTATGCATATCAGGGCGAACCGCTGTTCCGCCCGTTGGGCGACGGCTTCACGCTGAACACGGCGCCGTATGGCCACCTGCTGGAGCGGTGCCGACTGTGCAACTCCTTGGGCGCCGTTGCCGACCGTTGGCCGGAGGTGTCCCTGATGGCGGATCTCAAGACCTGGGAAGATGGGCTGCGGGCAGCCGGTGAAGCGAACGGCTACGCTGCCGCGATGCAGGAAATGGAGCGGGCCGCTAAAGCCGCTTACGCCCTGTGCGAGCGCATCGCGGTCACGCCGGCCACGACACCGGCCGGCGTCCGGGTAAAGCTCCAAGCGCTGGCCCATTGCCACCGGGGCGAGCCCGGCGATGGCTCCGAATGGATTGTGGAAACCATCAACAACGCCCCGCCCTATGGGCGCGGGTTCTCCATAGACGAACGGCTCGTCTACAGCGCCTTTCGCGATGCCTGCGGCATCTTGGGAGCAGGGGGCGCACATGGGTGACGCGGCTTCTGTTTCCCTTGCCAACGTCTTTCTCGATCCCGCGTCGCTTCCCGCTCATTACGGGATGCAGGTCGTGGGGCGGCATCCGCTGCCGCCGCTGTCTCCCAGCTGCGTGGCCTACTTCGACGCTGGTGCCGTCGCGACTGACGGAGATCTGGGCTTGATCTATTTCCGGCCGGAAGCGGTGGCCCGTGGGCGTCCGTGGCGCGCGATTCGTCGTGTTCTTGTCGGCGTCCCGGTCCATGTTCGTCTGCCGCATCGGCCTGGGCCTTCCGACAATATCGCTCCGGGGGTGCTCCTCCTGTCCGATGAGCCTGACCGGGCGGTGTTTGTCCCGTGCGAGGATATCCTTGCGCTGCATCGCTGCATTGGGTTTGCGGCGCGTGGGCGGGAGCCGGTGCGGCTCTAGATCCTGCGCTCTCGCGCGTGCGCGTGCGCGTGCACTCGCGTGCGTGAGGGTTTCCAGCCAGCGAATAGATAAGCGCGGGCCTGCGGGTCCGCGTTTTGCGCATGGCGACATGTGCGGAAGGCATAGAGGTGCCATAGGAAGTATTCGCCACAATTCCCGGCGGCCAGAATGTGGGCAACCTGGGGATGACGGGCATGGCGGATCAAGGGGTTATTTCGATTTAGTTGACCGGCGCCGGCTGTTGCGCCGCGTGCAAGCTGCATTAATCCTTTGCCAGAGAACGGGAAATTCCCTATCGCAACAAATCTTCCCCCCATCGGCGAGACAACCCGTCCTGAAACCAATGGGCCGCGTGTGGATGTCGGGCCGCCGTGCCCTTTCATCCCCCCCTGTTATCGGTCATGATCGTTTTTGACTGATTTGGGAGCGGGTGTTGACGCATCAAATCAGCATTTGGCGCCCGTGTGGCCGTCACTGCGGAAATAGTGGAGCAGCGATGATTGATAAGGCATCCGGCCCCGCGCGGCCGGTTATGGAAGTCCTTCCAGATGGTTTGTATTCGCCCGACGAGGCGGCCAGTTACTACGGGAGGTCCATCCACACTCTGAGGAGGTGGCGCCGCGACGGCTACGGTCCGAAGGCGTTCCGCCTGGGCGGCTCGATCACCTATCAGGGGGCCGATCTGATCGCCTTCAAGGAAGAATGCCGGATGGCCTGAGTTTTGGCGAGGCGGTGTGGGGCGGCGTGCGTGTAGATGGAAAACAAAACAGCCCCGGCCGATGGGGGTCGGCGCGGAGCTGTCGTGTGCAGTCTTGCCCGGCTGCTGTGTCATACAACGGAGATTGCTGTGACCGGGAAACCCTACGCGAAAAAGCCCGCAGAATGCAAGTTTGATTCGTTCTTGGCGCCGCTCGGGGAGCAATTGACGTTGCCGTCATTGCCGGAGGACTGCGCCTTTCTTGACGTGGCCGTGGATGTTTTCGGCGTGGTCGGGTTCACGGTGACGGTGCGCCTCGATAACGCCGATCTGCTGGTCTGGCGCGGGCGCGAGTATCAAGATGCGCTGGCTGATCTGGCCCGGTGGGACATTGAAGGCTTCCCCATCCGCAACTTGGCGCTTGAAGCGCTGGAGGAAGCCGAGCGACAGGAACGCGCGACGTGACCCCCTCTGATTGGTGGGCGCGGCGGTGGCTTTGGCCTTTGGACCACGCAGGAAAGGTTTACCTGCCGAGGGCGTTGGATTTACTCGGCCGGGCGCGGACGGGCGACGACTGGCCCGGCGTCGGGTTTCCCGCGCTCGACCGTCAGGACCGAGCCGCGCACGATGCCGCCCGCGAATGCAACTTGGATCTGACGACCTATGCCGGGTTTTACCCCGAAAGCGGGCATTGGGCGCCTACGGTTTGGGATGTCGCGCGCGTGATGCTCGATGGGCTGGAGCGGGGCGACTTGCAGGCGTGGGCGCTGGTCGGTGGCCAGTTCGTCGATATCCGCCCTGTTGAGTGGAGCGGTGGCCATGGCCTTGTCATGCTTCGCGAGCTGCGGCCGGACACGGCGCTAGTGCGAGCCACAGAGTTGCAAGGTGATTTCTACCTATCAAAGGCTTCTTTCGATCGGTTCCTGAAGGCTGAAAGTCCCTCTGCTGAAGAGCCGTCACGACGCGCGGTTGGACGCCCCGTGAAATTCCCGGATCTGCCCGCCATCATTGATCGGATGTGGAGCAGTTATTGCAGTTCCTCGCAGCCTGTCGGGGCGACATTCAAGGAAGTATTGAGGCGGGCGCAGGAGGAGGAAAACCGGGGCCGGGCCGACAACGGCTTGCCCCCTGTCGTGCTTCCTACGGATCGGCGGATGAGGCAGCTTTGGGATGACCGGGTGAAGAGGGAAAAGGCGAAGTGAAATAATGGAGTGAAATAATGTCGAGTGAGAAAGAATATTTACTTCGCCCGAAAAGCTGGACGGCGCCCCCGTCATCGAAAATATTGAATGCTACATGGTCGGCATAATGCCGCACAAATTGGAGCTAGAAATGGAGAAATCCTTGAGCGGTGGGCCTGCGGGTATTGGAAGCATCAACCCGGATGCCTTGTATCGCGATTTTGAGGCGGCTGAGTGGCTGCGGTGCTCCGTGGCGAAGCTGGCGAAGCATCGTATCTCGCCGCTGCCCAATAACCCTGTGCTGCCGTATTGTAAAATCGGCCGGAGCGTCCGGTATCGGGGCCGGGATATCCTCAACTTCATCGATCAGACGGTGCGTTCGTCCACTACTTCGCCGGGCATGTGACAGGGAAGGGGAGAGCCCCTCACACGCCTAAACGTCCACAAATCTAATCAGCAGATCTGAAATAAGCAGGTGGCAGAAACTAGTCATGGAGCGAAAAAATGAAATCGTGTCCCATTCTCGGCCCGGCCGTCTGTGCCGCTCGCCGATCTGCATCCTCTCCCCGCATCGCAATTGAGGCTGAGCCCGAAGGGCTCGCGGTTGTCGTCCACGGCAGCGCCGGGGCCGCGACCGTCTGGCGCGGGCACGATCCCCTTGCGGCTCGCTCTGCGGCTATCCGGTGGGCCTCGCCCTCGACCGTGGGGGGCGCCAATGGCTGAGCCCTCCATCATCTCGATCAAGGCTTGGGTGGCCGCTCCGCTGCCGCTGCCGTCCGATGACCATTCCGAGTTGCCGCTTCCCGTGGCCGGTGCTTCTACGGGGGCGGCGTCGGAAGCTGGAAGCGTCGTTACCTTCAAGGGGCGAGCGGCCTGGGCGCTTGCCCAGCTTATGGAGGCGGGCGAACGTGGCGTGACGCCTATTGAGCGTCCGGCGCCCCGATGGTCGCACTATGTGTTTCTCCTCCGGCGCGGTGGCGTCTCGGTCGAAACCGTGGATGAAAGCCACGGCGGCCCATATAGCGGCACCCATGCCCGCTACGTTCTCCGTTCGGCCGTCAAGGTGATGGAGCGCAAGTTCGCGGGCGATGAGGTGGCCGCATGAGCCGGCGCCGCTCTTCTTCTCCCGGTGGTGATCTGCCCGATGCGGCGGCGCGGTTCGCCGCCTATGTCGCGGCGGCCAAGCGGGCGCAATCCACCTTTGACATTCGCGACGGTAAGGCGGCTGGCGAGGCGTGGCGGGACTTCCTGGCCGCGTTCATCCCGGCGGACGGCGCTGTCTCTGTCCACAACATCGGGGGGCGGCCATGAACATGCACGCTCCGATTTCTCCGCCTCCGTTGGCAAATGTGGAAGTCGAACAGGCCCTGCTCGGTTCGCTCCTCGTCTATGGGCGGCAAGCATTCTCCGCGGCTTCTGGCATCGTCGGCCCTGAGCATTTTTTTGAGCCGATCCATGCGCGGATTTTCGAGCTATGCGCGGCGGAATTTCTGGATGGGCGCACGCCCACGGCGCCCGGCCTTAAGGGCCGATTGCCAGCGGATTTGGACGTTGCGGGCCTGACCGCGCTTCAATATCTGGCCCGCCTCATGACGGAGGCGGCGCCAATGGTGTCTGTCTCGGACTACGCCAAGACCGTTCGCGAGCTGTGGGCGGCGCGGCAGGTGGTCGAAATCACGCAGGCCGTGGGTGAGGAGGTTGCCCAGCCCGACGCAAATGTGAAGGCCAGCATTGCCGCTGCCCTTTCCGATCTGGACCGCGTTCGCGCCGATCTGGACGATAAGGGGGGCGGCCGCCAGCCCATCGCCGACTGCCTGTCGGATGTCCTCCTCCGGGTGGACGCCATCAAGGAGGGCCGGCTGGAGCCGGGGGCCACGACAGGCCTTGCCGATCTGGACCGCATGATCGGTGGCCTTCAGCCCGGCCGCCTTATCATTGTGGCCGGAAGGCCCGGAACAGGAAAGACCATCGTAGGGGCAAACCTGGCGCGCGCCACCGCGGCGGCAGGCAATGGCTGCCTGCTATTCTCGCTGGAAATGCCTAAGGAGGAAATCGGCGCCCGTCTCCTTTCCGACCACGCCTTCCGACCGGATACCCCCATCTCGTCGAAGGCAATCTTCGAGGCCCATCTCGACGCCCGCCAGTTGCGGGAGATTGAAGTGGCCGCTGAGCACCTGGCGCTGCTTCCCCTGCACGTCGATGCCTCGGCCGCGCTCTCCGTGGGCGAAATCCTCGCCCGCACGCGCTCGGCGGCCGATGAGATGAAGGCCAGAGGTGTCCCGCTTCGGGTCGTCGTGATCGATTATCTGAAATTCGTTCGCGCTTCCGACCGGTATCGCGGCCAGCGCGTCTATGAGGTGGGCGAGATTACCGCCGGCCTCAAGGCGCTCGCCAAGGACCTCGGCGTCTGTGTCGTACTGCTCGCCCAGCTCAACCGGGCGGTGGAGCAGCGCGCCGACAAGCGACCCGAACTTTCCGACCTCCGGGAGAGCGGGGACATCGAGGCGGACGCCGACGTTGTGTTGCTGCTCTTCCGGGAAAGCTACTATCTCAAAGATAGGACGGACCCAGAGTCCATGGCTCGCCTTCTGGCCTGCGAATTCGCTCTGGAAATCATCATTGCGAAATGCCGGATGGGTGCCGTAGGCGTGACGGAGGTCTTCTGCCATCCAGCCGCCAGCGCGGTGCGGGATTTGGGCGCCGGGGGCTACGGCCGATGAAGGAGCCGTGGTCGAAATTCTTCTGGTCTGACTGGGAAGCTGACCACGGCCTGCGCCTCTGCTCGTTGGCAGCGCAAGGTCTGTGGATGCGGATGCTCTGCGTCTGCGCGAGACACGAACCCAAAGGCTATCTCGCCATCAATGGCCATCCCCTCGCTGTTATGGACATCGCCCGCTTGGCCGGTGTGACCGAAACCGAGGCGGAGAACCTGATGGAGGAGCTAGACCGCAACGGCGTGTTCTCCCGCAACCGTACCGGCACCATCTATTCCCGGCGGATGGTCAAGG
This sequence comes from Xanthobacter sp. DMC12, assembly GCF_056314105.1. NCBI lineage: Bacteria > Pseudomonadati > Pseudomonadota > Alphaproteobacteria > Hyphomicrobiales > Xanthobacteraceae > Xanthobacter > Xanthobacter sp. DMC12. The sequence continues at coordinate 944,725 of NZ_JBQUYZ010000002.1, forward strand.
ATGACAAGCGCTCGAAAGAAGGGCGCAAATGGAAGAATTTCGGCCTATCGCAAGTATCTGAAAAAGAAGGAGGAAATTCCACCCCTTTAAGGGGGGCTGCAAGGGGGTCTTCTCCCCATATTCCAGAAGCCAAAGGCTTAGAAGAAAAAGAAAATATACGTGCTGCCGAAGCGATCCGTCTGGATGCTCCTGCAAAGGCGGATCTGACCGAGGCATGGGACCAATTCCGGCGCGCTTACCCTAGCCGGGAGGGTTCGCAAGATTGGGCACGGGCGAAAGACGTGTTCGCCAAGGCCGTAAAGGCTGGGGTGAGCGCGGATGCCATCATCGGCGGGGGGAAGCGGTATCTGGCCGAATGTCGGCGCCAAGGCATTGAGGGAACCCGGTTTGTGAAGCAGGCCCGCTCCTGGCTGAACGGCCGGCTATGGGAGGAATACGCCGGGCCGCCCGCTGAAGCCACTTCGTCGGGGGCGCCGGTGGAAATCGATTGGCGCGGGGTCGTGCGGAGCTTCACGAGCAACGGGAATTGGCCGTTCCGCATCGGTCCGTCGCCGAGCCAATCCGGTTGTCGGGCTCCTCCTGAAATCCTCGCTGAGTTCGGCCTGCCTGCTGGTGGCGAAGCGCGGGAGAACGCCTGATGACTGCGGAAATGGCCGGTCCGAACCGCTCCGATGCCTCCCCGGAAGCGATGCGGGAGTCGCTGGCGGAAAAATCGGGCGCATCGGCTCCCTCGGGGATTTCCGCGGCAAATTCGGCCGCTGGTGACGCTCTGGCGCGATTGGACCGCTACGAGGAGCGGGCGGCGGTTCTGGAATACGACGCGGGCTTGCCTCGGGCGCGAGCGGAGGACCGGGCGCGGCTGGAAGTCTTCGGCGGGGTCGGGCGCCCGGGTGAATGGGGGGTGACACGGTGACTCTGGATCTCGACAAATTCGGGAAGGTGCTCGGCCTTGTGGAGGGTGGGGCGACTGACGGCGAGCGCGCTGCGGCACGTTCGCGAGCCGAGGCGATGGCGGGTGCGGCCGGGCTCTCCTATGACGATGCCCGATTGCAGGCCATGGCGTCGGCCACGTCCTCCAGGTCGGAGCAACAGGCGGACGGCTGGTCGGACTTCTTCGGCGGCATCATGCGCCAGCGCTGGGCGGAAAACGCCCCTCGGCGCGAGGAGGCTCTGCGGAAGTACGGGTCGAAGGCGGCCATTTTTGCCGAGACTGAGCGCGAACGGCTGTTGCGGGAAGCCGTGGCCGGCATGGATTGGGATGTCGGGGGCGAAGAGGCGCCAAAGGAGGTCCGGGACGCGGCGATGGGGGCTTATCCCATGCCGGATAACTTGCCCGGCGCTTTTGCCGAGTGGCGGGAATGGCGCGACTTGTGGCGCCTTCGGTCGCTCTTTGAACCGCAATACCACACACCCGCCGGCATTTGTGCTCGGCAGGATCGCCTAGAGTGGATGCTAGATAACTGGTCGGACCCGACCTTTGCCGGGCTGATCGCGCGCATCTCCTGGCTGAATTATTGGGAGAAAGAGGGGCGCGGCTACGGCACGCGGGAAGCGCTGCTAGCTCTCCTCTCGGATGTGTTCATGCTCAAGGCGGATTGCTCGGCCGCAGCGACTGACGGTGGCAAAGTTTGCCGGCCCGGTTCTGAGGCTTCGCCTGCGCGGCGCACCAATGCCGAGAAGCGGGCGGCTGTCCTCGACATGCTCGCGACGCATCCCGACCTGAGCGACGGCGAGATTGCTCGGCGCTGCGGCGTGTCTCGGCAAAATGTCAGCAATCATCGGAAGGTTTGGGCGAAGGGGACCGGCGAATGAATGCCAGAAGCGAGAAGCGGCGCCGCTGGCGCAGGCGGCTACAGGAGCGGGCGGCGATGGCAGATGCGTGGGCGGCGGTTTCCAACGCCTATGCGTCCACCTGTGCGAATCTTCAAAAGGATCTGGCCAGCGCCATCGAGCGCGCGGAGCAGGCGGACGCCATCGCCGCTTATTGGGTGGAGCGCTACCAGTGCCTTGCTGCGGTGCTTCACGTCACGAAAGAGGATCAGGAGGCGCGAGCGAAGATCCTAGCCCTCGATGCCGTCCCGTCCACGCATGAGGCGCTGACGCACACGTTTGCCGGCCTGACGCTCTACCAGTGGGCGACGCTGCCCGATGATCTAACGCAGTTCTTCGCCATGCACGAAGCTGTTGCGATGTGGCGTAAGCAAATGGCATCCGCACGGCAACCTTTGACGCTGTACGAGAACGGAAAGCCGAAGTCATTCTATATGCCTGGCAGCTTCACCCCGCAGTGAGGCCGCACCGGCTAGATGGGGGATGCCATGGGGCGACCGTCGATCTATTCGGAAGCGGTGGCGTCCGAAATTTGCGACCGGCTGGTTGAAGGTGAAAGCCTCGCCGCAATTTGCCGCTCGCCTGGGATGCCGGGGCACTCGACGGTGTTTCGCTGGATCGCCCAACGCGAGGACTTCCGGGAACGCTACGTCCAGACGCGCCAAATGGCCGAAACCTTTGACCGGGACATAATGTCGGACATGGCGTTAGGCGTCGGTGACCGTGGCACGGAACGGGAGGTGCATTCCATGATCCAGCAATACCGGTGGCGGGCTGCGAAACGGAATGCGCGGAAGTATCGGCCGGAAGTCCTGACCCGTCTTGCGGCACCTGAGCCTGATCTGGGCTGGCTCACTCCAGAGGAACGCCAGCTGTTGGCGCACATTTCCCGGAAGGTGTCACGTCCATTGTAATGCCTTCACCGGGAGGGGAGCTTTCCTTCCCTTTTTGGGGGCAATTTTCGCCACCAGAACGCGCATGCGCCCGCGCACGAGCATTGCGTTAATGCAGGCTGGGTTTGATCGCTTGTTGGGTGCGTTTGCAATTTCGACACCATTACGCGCACACGCGCGCGCACGCGGGGAGGCAAGTTTTCCGTATCTGGAAAAAGGGGCCGCAAATTTTGCCCCCCATTTGCGCGCGTGCGGTGGTCTTGGGGGGCAATCGTTGCCAGTCCCTGGCTTGATGGGGCCTTGATAGCTGCGCTGGCCTATCCTGGCGTTTTTGTCGGGCTTGACGGTTTGCAACGTACTTAGGGGCGCGCTGCGAGGCGGTGCATTGAGGTGAGCCGGGCGGTCTGCCCCCATAGGCCGCCCGGCTTCCGCCCGCCCCGGTCAGGGCTTGGAGCAAACGCGCCAAACTCTCATGGAGCAGTAGAGTTCAGGGAGCTTGTTGGCGAATGCGCGGGAGACCTGAAACTCTCGCTCTGCTCGCCCGTTGTTAGCTCAGGAAGCAGTGAGGGCACGTTCCCGTCTGGACCGTGGAGCGGCAGATCTGGAGGGCGCTGCGGTGGACACCCATACGGATCAATGGGGGCATGACCGCGGCCGGGAGGCCGGCAGCCCACTTCAAATCCCGCGCCGGGGCTGGCGCGACATCCTAATACGGGTCTTCCACGAATTCTTCGACGACCGGATCCTCAGCCTGTCGGCGGGCGTGGCCTTCTATGCGCTGCTCGCCATCTTTCCGGCCATCAGCGCCCTCGTCTCGCTCTATGGCCTGTTCCTCGATCCGGGTGGGCTGCGTGACCAGTTGGAGGCGGCATCGTGGTTCCTTCCGTCGGGAGCAATCGACGTCATGAAGGATCAGGCGCTGCGCGTCATGTCGCAAGGCTCGGCGACCCTAGGCTTCGGTTTCGCTCTGAGCTTCGGGGTGGCCCTGTGGAGCGCCAACGCGGGCACCAAAGCGATGATCGAGGCGCTCAATATCGCCTATGAAGAAAAGGAGACCCGCTCCCTGGTCGGGCTCACGCTGCTGACGCTCGGCTTTACGCTCGCGGCTGTGGTGTTCGCCTGCATTGCGCTCGCGGCTGTGGTGGCGCTGCCGCTGCTGCTAAAGGCACTCTATCTCGATGCTGCGGCGGGATGGTTCATTTCGCTGTTGCGCTGGCCCATCCTCGCGCTGATCGTGGCTGCGCTCATCGCCGTTATATATCGCTACGGCCCTTGCCGGGCGCCGGCGCGGTGGAAGTGGCTCAGCTTGGGCAGTCTGGCGGCATCAGTCCTGTGGCTCGCCATGTCCGCCGGCTTCTCCTGGTATGTGAGCCGCTTCGGCAGCTACAACGAGACCTATGGCTCGCTCGGCGCGGTCATCGGGTTCATGACGTGGCTGTGGCTATCGTTTAGCGTCATCCTGTTTGGCGCGGAGCTGAACGCCGAAATTGAGCACCAAACGGCCCGCGACACCACGACTGGTGCACCGCTTCCCTTGGGTGCTCGCGACGCAGAGATGGCCGACACCGTCGGCCCGAGCCATTAGCGCAGGCCTCTCACATTCCGCGACGGCGAAGCTGCTGAGGGAGGGCCGGACGGCGATTGCGGTCCACCGTCCGGCCGCCTACCCCGTGTGAAACTTGGGCCGTGGCAGGCGCCGAAAGATAGTGAAAACTTAAGCTAGGTGGCAAGAACATCGAGATTGAGCCTGCCTTCATGAGGCGACATCTCGGCAAAGGACCCATCTCGGCGCCACACGATCTGTTGCGGGGCGTCGAGCTTCCTATCGATTTCGGCCGATCCGGGTCCGGCCATGATCAGTTGGTTTCTCGCGAGGGCCCGGCTTCGATCGGCGCTATTTCACATCGGGGTCCGCAGTCCATAACGTCGGCCCATACTCATGACAATTCCGCGTGTTTCCCACCAGCGGAAGAAGACATGCACCAGCGCCATCGACGCGATGAGCCACATCAGCTTGCCCAGAGTGATGCCGCCCGCCAACAAGCCCCAGGCGACATATTCGCGGGAATCGCCGCCCTTCACCCACATCGCCAGCGTCGGCAGGATCACCTCGTTGAGGGCAAAGCCTAGCCCGACCACGCGGACCCAGTGCCGTATCGTCCGATATCGCGGATTGCGGGCCGCCCGGTGCTCCGGGAACAGCGCAATCAGATAGATCGGAATGCAGATCAGAACGGTCTCCACAAGGTTCGCGATTCCCTGGTCGGAGTAGAGATCGATACCCACGACCAGCGAGAACACATAGGCGAGAACCAAGGTGATGATGCCCGCGACCGGATAGAGTGGCACCGCGACGACGTAGCCGGCAGCGAGCAGGATGGGAATGAAGGCAAGGAAGAAAACCGGAAACCCGGCCCCGCCGTTGCCCCAATTGACACTGCGTCCGGCGCGCCCCTCGCGTTCGGCAACCCCGCGGTCATATTCCGTACGGTCGACCGGCACGTAGTGGGTGGCGCCGTCTTTGCCGGCGAGATAGTCCGGATCGAAGTTATTTCCCATGGTGGTCCAGCCCTGTCGCCGCGATGGAGAGTGGGGGCTTTCCTCGTTTGCAGCGGCCGCCTGGGCTCAAGCAAAACACGTGCCGAATACAGTCATTCAGCGCAACCCGGCACGGCATTGCTCCCGCGCACAGGATAAGCCAGCGAATTACGTAGCGGATGAACTGCACGTTCGAGCTTTGCAAAGTGCCTTGAGAAGCTTTGCCTTGAGCGTGGGACCAACCCACCAGATCCAGGCACGCTCAGTCCCGGATCAACGAGCTTTCCGGCATTTCGTTGAGCGGCGCCTTCACCGGCGCGGGCTTGCCCACGATATAGCCTTGGATGGCGGTGCAGCCGTGGACCTTCAGCCATGACCACTGGTTGTCGGTTTCAACACCCTCGGCGACGCTCAAGATCGAGAGTTTGGCGCACAGGTCGATGATGGTCTCAACCACATCGCGGGCCCGGGTGCTGGTCTCGATCTCGTCAACGAACGACTTGTCGATCTTGAGCTTGCTGATGGGTAGACGGTTCAGGTAGCTGAGAGAGGAATAGCCCGTTCCAAAATCGTCGATCGCGACCGACACGCCCATGGCCCGCAAGCGCCCGATCTGCTTGGCCGCCAAAGCGTGGTCTTCCACCAGCGCCCGTTCGGTAACCTCGATGCACAGGCGTTCAGCAGGAAGACCGGTTTGCTCCAGTGCCGCGCGCACCTCGTCCACGAGGTTGCCCACCATCAGCCAGCCTGGAGACATGTTCACGGAGATCCAGACGTCATTTTTCCATTGAGCCGCCTCAGTGCATGCCCGCCGCAGCATGTGGGCGTCGAGCGTCGGCCAGAGGCCCGTCGCTTCGGCCCTCGGGATGAAGCTGTTTGGCATGATCAGGCTACCGTCGGGCTGAACCCACCGGACGAGTGCCTCGCGCCCCAGCAGTTCTCCATTCGAGGCGGCGCAAATCGGCTGCCAGAACACTGCCAGTTCGTGACTGTCGATGGCATGGGCAAGCCTGAGGTCGAAAGCCCGTCGCTCGCCCCGCTGGACCTTCAGCTTGAGGTTGAAGCAGACAACGGCGGCCTCCTTGCCGCCTCGGGCCTCCTCGAGCGCAGCCGAGGCCGCACGCACGACGCTCTCCCAATCGGTGAGGTCGCTGTCACGTACCACATATCCCGCGTCAGCCCGCATGGGCACGAGCTGTCCGGACAAGCGAAAGGGTTGCGCGACCGCCGCAATCAAGTCGGCCACGAGAACGTCAGGAGGCACAGCCAAGGCGGTGTCATCGAGATAGATGGTGAATTCGTCGTCCCCGGTTCGCGCCACGATGCCTTCGGCTGGCGTCGCCTCCCGCAAACGGCGGGCGGCCTCCAAGAGACGCTCATCGCCGCCGCTGCTGCCAAACAGGTCATTGACGAGCTTGCTGCTGCGCAGATCCATGACCATCAGCAGTCCGGAATGGCCGCTGGTGAGGTCATCGTCTGCAACGAGGTGGCGAAGCCCCTGGCGGTTCGGAAGTCCAGTCAGTGGGTCGTGCTCAGCCGCATGCAGCGCGAGGCGTCGCGCTTCTTCCGCCTCGGCCTCGGCAAGCTTGCGGTCGGTAATATCGATGGCCACGCCTTCGGCAACGGCCCGGCCTAGTTGGTTGGAAGCCTCCAGGTTCACCTGCGACCGGGATTGAACCCAGATCATCCGGCCATCCGGCCGAATGAAGCGACATTCGAAGACGATGGGCTCTTCGGGGTGGGTCTGCGCCTTGAGAAGCGTCTGCTTAAGAGCCTCGCGGTCGTCGGGGTGGACGTGCGAAAAGAACAAATCCGCATCTGCTACGATTGCTTGGGCCTCAAGACCGAACAGACGCAGCGCGCGGGGGCTCATGTAGCGAAAAACCGTCCTGCCCTCTGCGTCGGTGCTTCTCTGGTAGAGGACACCAGGAATATTCGCAGCGAGCGTCGCCGTTCGCACCTCCCCGGCGAGCAGCCTTCGGTCGACCGCGCGCCGGCGCTTCGCGTCCATCACCAGCGCCCCGGCCACGAAGGTCGCTCCCGGGACCAGCAGGCCATGAAGGATCCACGTCAGCGTTCCGTCGTCGGTCGCGCCGGAGGTGCCACTGACGTGGAGAAGCCCGGCAGGCAAGGCAGCGAGAGCCGCGCCTGCGGCCAGCGCGAGGAGATGGCGCGGTCGTAATGGATGCGGGTCCTGCTCGGACGCCGCGACCTGCCAGCCCATCCACCATGCAACCGCGAAACCACAGGCGGCAGCCGCCACCACCGAAGCCAGACCCGGAGCATGCGGCGGGCCGGCAATCGTCAGTTGACCGACCGTGGCGATCACAAAGGCAACCGCCCCGGCCCAAAGACCCGCGACAGGCGCTGCCAGGATCAAGGGAATGACCCGAAGGTCGGTCGATTGTGTGGAGGAAATGGGGAGCGGCAACCCGATGGCGGCGAGGGAGAGAAGGCCGAACAGCAGGCCGCAACCAAATTCAACGTATTTGGGATCCAACCGCTCCAGCCGCGGCTTGGCCAGCCGCACGGCTACGATAAGCACCAAGGCTGCGAACAGGCCTCGCAGGATGCCGTCAACAAGTTCCTGTAGGAAGGATTCTTGGTACATGGCCTCCGATCCGGAAGCCTTCTTAGCACTCCTTTCCGACCCTGCGATACGCACGTTCAGCTGAAGGTGCACGCCGTTACCGCTTTTTGCCACCGGACGGTTAATCTCCGCTCGTGTCACCACGCGCCCGCAGCTACGTCAGGCGGACTATTGATCAAAGCCGCGGCGGAAAATTCAAAGAGGAATGGTAAGCCGGGCGACCTACGGGGGGCAGACCACCCGGCTTCCGCCCGCCTCGGTCAGGGCTAGAGGCGGGCCATCAGAATATACACGCAACACCTCAGCTCGCCGTCAAAGTGCAAGCAATCGTGACTTTGTTCAACGGCGGGAATTTTTCTTCAGTGATCGGAGCGGAGCCGGGAGTTGGCGGGGGCACTCATCCCGGCTCCGCGTCCTCCGGCCCTTGGGGGTTAGGCCGGATCCCGGGCATGGGGGATGCCGGGAGCGATAGGCTGGGCTGAGTGCCAGCTACCGCTAGGGCATCATGTATTGCGCCTTGGGGGTCGGCGCTAGATCATACCGTCGAGCGAGTCCACGCCGCGCCAGAATGCCGCTCGCTTCTCCTGCCTCCGTTTCTCAGTACGGTTGTCATTTCACAGGCCAATGTGCATGTTTCGGGCAGTCAGGGTGTCGTTCTGGTTGCTCCGGGCAGGTCTAAGATGCGGCGTCTGGTTGCCGGGGCTTATGTGCCGCTGATTGTGGCAGCTCTGATTGCGATGATCCTTCTCGCGCAAGGGCTTACGCTCTGGCGGTCATACCAGGCCACGTGGTTGCTCGCAGTCCATTCCGCACAGAATGTCCTGAACACAGTGGCTGCCAACATCGAGCGAAATCTGACCGTCATCGATCTGACCCTGCGCGGCGCTGAGGAGGCCTTCGCGGCGGATGGGGTGGGAGATTTGACGCCTGAGCTCCGGCGGATGGTGCTTTTCGACCGTGCCGCCAGCGCGCGGTTCCTTGGAGCGCTCGTGATCATTGATCGCAGTGGAGACCTCATTGAGGAATCGGGATCGCCGCAGCCGCGACAAATGAATTTTTCCGACCGCGATTATTTCAAGGCCCAACTGAAAGAGGACGCCGGCACCCATGTGAGCGCCCCCTTCAGGAGCCGGTTGCGTGACAATGACCCGAGCATAGCCTTGAGCCGGCGCATCTCAGGACCGGACGGCAGTTTCGAGGGAGTCGTGGCTGCGGCTCTTCGCATCGCGTTTTTTCAGTCTCTTCTCGACACCGTCAATCTCGGTCCCGAAAGCGTCATCGCCATTACGCGCACCGATGGCACGGTGATCCTTCGGTCGCCATCGACTGACGGGAAAGGGAATACGGGCCTCAACGTCTCGGGCTCGCCCGTATTTCAACGGATGATGGCGAAGCCCGGAGACCAGTTCAGTGAACGGTCGCAGCTAGATGGTGTCGACCGCTATTATCTCGACACCATCATCGGGGACTTCCCGCTCCTTCTTTCCGTGGGCATATCGCCAACGGCGGCCATGGCTGAATGGACGGAAGGCGCACTGATCTCCTCGGCGCTGACGGCCGGCATGTGCGTGCTGCTCATCGTTCTGATCCGCACGCTTCGCCTCGCGCTGATACGCAGCCAGGAAGTCGAGGAGCAGTTGGAAATTCTGGCTGTCACGGACGAGCTCACAGGCCTGCCCAATCGCCGTGCGTTTGATCTGGCGCTCGCTTCAGAGGTGCGCCGCGCCGCCCGACACCACGCGTCCCTTGCGGTGCTGATGGTCGATGTCGACCACTTCAAGCGCGTCAACGACCGCTTTGGACACGCAGTGGGCGACGTGGTGCTGGCCCGGATCGCCAAGGAAATCTCGCGCTCCATCCGCCGGCCCGGCGACTTCGCCGCACGATATGGCGGCGAAGAGTTCGTCGCGCTCCTTCCTGCGACGGAGGCCGGCGGAGCCAGCTTCATTGCGGAGCGCATACGCACGGCGATTGCTTCGATGGACCCCTGTCCGAATGAGCCGGCTCTGGGCAAGGTAACGGTGAGCATCGGCGTTGCGGCGGCAATGACGCCGCCGTCTTCAGGCACCGATCTCGTGACGCAGGCGGATCGCGCGTTATACGAGGCCAAAGGCGCGGGTAGAAACCGGGTCGTGGTTTATCATCACGACGGGCCGGCTGTCGGCGCTGCGGCCGAGGCACCGGTTGGGGCTTAGCGCGAAGACAGGATGCTGACCTCTGGCGTTCGATCACCGCAAACGCGGCGCCCACGCGGACCCGATTTCGAAGCCGCCTCAGGTACGAGGCTTTGCCGACGAACGCAGCCAGGGCGCCGTTCGAGGAACTGGACCGCCGCATTCGCCAGTTCGCTGCCGCCCTGGGCCTTACGATTGGCGAGGGCGAGGCCGTGCATTAAGGGGCAAGCCGAGCGGAACTGCGGGTTAACCGCTCGGCCCCCCATCGGCCCCCCCATCTGAGCTGGAGGCAGATGCCGACTTAATCAGCTTCAGTTTGCCCGTCCGCCAACGAGAGGCCGGCTGTCTGGAGCGTCACGGGACGCGGAAAAAGCCCTTCTCTCGATCGGAGTGAGTCCGAGTCGGAGATAATATCCTCAAGAAGAGACAAAATCAGAACACGCTCGCATGATGTTACCGATCTCTCGATCGACATAAACAGATTCATTGCCCGCGCCATCGCTGCCGATTTTTTCATGATTTATCTTTCTGCCGGGCAGACAGACGGCTTTTTATGCGCAGACAATTGCTGTCCGAGAGATCGGGCGACTCCAGTTCTGATTATCCCTTAGGGGTCGCGGCGAGGGGCTTGGACGCCTTTTCTTCCGCAAGTAGACGAACGAGCATTCGGCGAACAGCCGGGTCCGTTTCGTTCTCGATCTTTTTCTCAAAGTTTTTGATGTTTCTTAGATGGACGAATTCGTCGAAGCTGCGGGGCATGAGGTATCCCTTTGTCAGGGTCGTCATTCAGCCATTTGCATTCGATGCTTAAAGGAGAACGCCCCAAAGTCCCCGGAAAAATCCCGTACCATCCCCCAGTGCGACACGAGAACGAGATGGCGGATTTTTCGAACTCCAAGATTTTACTATGCGCCGGCGTGCATGGATTGGCAAATCAATTAGAAAGCCACGCCAAGCTTGAGCGGAACAATTTTGTCTCCGGCCGAGTTCTATTTCTCGTCAGCAGGAGACGGCGATGTCTACGGGTATTATTATCCTGCTAATCGTCGTCAGCCTCATCTGCATTCTTTTGGTCGCGTGGTTGACTCGGTAGGCTCGGCCGAGACGCCGAGAAGCTGCTCCTCGTCGATGACGAAACGGTAGGTTCCCGGCGGAAGGTCGCCATCCGCCTCGCTGAGGCGAATGGCGTGATCGAACGTGACCGTGATTTCACGGTTTCATACGTTCAAGACGGCACCTCAACCCTTCTTCTTGGGCGGGCTCAACGATACCGGGGACCCCTTCACGAAAGAAGCTGGCGCGTCCGGCACCTTGATCTTCTTTGGCTTCTTTGCCTCGCGATTGCCGCGCAGCTGTCCTTTGGCCATGGCCGTTTCCTCTCGGGCACGTGGGTCGATCCTGCCGGCGAAACGAAAAACGCCCTGCGACCGTCAAGGGCCACAGGGCGTCGGGCGCTCTGCTAGGCAAAGGGATGGCACATCACCACCGGAGCTGCCGGTACATCCGCGGTCAGCTTTCGGCAACAATGATCAGTCCGGCGCTCCTGAAAGACTCAGGCTGCCGGCCATCAGGTCAGCTCAGATCCCTGAGCATGTCCGCGGACATCTTCCCGCTCTTGCGATCGGCGACAAGCACAAAACCCACCTTCTGGCCTTCGCGCAGCTCGCCGAGGCCGGAGCGCTCGACAGCGCTGATATGGACGAACGCGTCATTGCCGCCTGCATCAGGGGCGATGAATCCAAAGCCCTTCTGGGCGTTGAACCACTTCACGGTTCCCTCAGTCATCGGAAACCCTCTCAATTTCGATAATTAGCTCACCGGCCCATGGCCAGTCGTCGACATCGCATTTTCTGGCGAGAATTTCTGGATGGGCGCAAAATAAAAATCTGCGCAAAACCAATTGATCAGGCTTTGTATCGACCAGACCACTATGCGCCGATATTCGCGAGTGTGCAACATTATTTATCTGTCAATCAATTCAACGAGGGAGCCGAACGGCAATGTGCTAAGCTGATGTCCCCGCCCCCTTGGAGCTGACCTGAACCCAGGCGAGCCAGGTACGCTCTTGTTTGCGCAGCCTGTCCAGACCTTCGAGCGCGGCAGACCCCACGGAGCGTCCTTGATCCCTCTCCAGATTCGTCACACCACCACCTATCACTTCCATCGACCCGTGACATTCGGGCCGCACAGACTGATGCTGCGCCCCCGTGAAAGCCGCGACCTGCGACTGATGTCGAACGAACTGGCGCTGACCCCGGCGGCAACGGTGGACTGGGCCCAGGATGTCTTCGGCAACGCGGTCGCCACGGCGACTTTCGCGACGTCCGGCGATCAACTGGTCATTAAGAGCACGACCGAGCTCCAGCTTGATGCCGTGCCATGGCCGGTGTTCGCCATCGAGGGCTCCGCCACGTCTTTTCCCTTCAACTATTCCGCCGACGAGTGGACCGATCTCGGCGCTCTGGGGACGCCCCAGTTCCCCGATGCCAGCGGCCGGCTGCGGAGCTGGGCGATGGGCTTCGTCCGGGGAAATTCCACTGACACTCTCTCGCTGCTCAAGGATCTGAGCGCCGGCGTCTCCCGGCAGATCTCCTACCAGAGCCGCGACGAGGAGGGGACACAGTCGCCAACCCAGACGCTTGATCGTGGTTGGGGCTCATGCCGCGATTTTGCGGTGCTGTTCGTCGAGACGGTCCGCAGCCTAGGCTTCGGCGCGCGTATCGTATCGGGCTATCTCTATAACCCGACCGGAACTGTCGTGGGCACTCAGGGCATGGGCTCCACCCATGCGTGGGCGGAGGTGTTTGTGCCCGGCGCCGGCTGGATCCCATTCGACCCCACCAACCGCAGCATGGGCGGGTTCAATCTCATCCCGGTCGCGGTGGTGCGCGACATTCGTCAGGCGATCCCCGTGCAGGGGAGCTTCATTGGAGACAGCAGCGCCTTCGGCGGCATGACGGTTGAGGTCCACGTCACCTCATGACCGGACGCCTTAGCCCAGGCGGCCCACAGTTCACCTGGCTCCCTTGGGAACCATCCGTAACCGATGACGTTTGTTCCTTGGTCGCGGTATTTTGTAACCGCAAGCCAGAGCCGCAGGCTCCGATGGATGCTTCCCGTGCTGCGGCTGCCGTGGTTGGCGTGACTGTAGTGTGCCTTGCGCTTGTCATATGGCTGTCGATTTAGCTTACCCTTCAAGATGGTAGTGCTTTCAAGGACGTTGTCTGTGGTCACAGGCTAGCGGCTGCCGCAACGCTTCTCTGGCATGCGCACATAGTTGTTGCTTGTAACATCTGGACTATGGCGCCACACTAAAGTGAGGACGTTGATAAGTGCTGCTATTTAGCTGAAGCAGTGCAGTTTAGAGGGGAGTAAGCATGGAATTCGGCTCGCTCCTGGTACTCGGCGTAGTCGTCTTCGCGATTTTTTGTGCCGCCGCCTCATTCTGGGTCGGAACGAGATCCTGAACAGGCAAGCACCGACCAGCGCTGAGGTATAGCGCCACGGGGTTCATATTCAGGCAATGGCCTTGCAGCCTTCTACATGCTGGCCGCAGGAGGCTCATGTGCCGGGAAAGTTCGTGCCAGATCAGGTCGTCGAGTTCTCCGGGGATTTCCTATCTCCGGCGGGCCCTTTCCGCATCCTTCGTAAATTGCCGCCCGACGGCGGCGAGCCCGCATATAAGGTGAAGGGTGAGCGCGAGCCGTTCGAGCGGGTCGCACGGGAATCCCAACTCCGGGTGCCCGAACGCCAAGGCTGAGCACACCTCCTCTTCCTGTCTCCCCGAGTCCTTCGGCTCGAAGCACCTTCGCGCGGTCATCGTCGCCCAACTGCTGCGCCGCCGGCTGCTGGCCCAGGGCGGGCAGGCGGCGCTGGACGGCCTGCTCGCGCGTCTCGGGCCGCTGTCCCTCGTGGCGCTGCTGGCGACTCTGGTGCTGCTCTTCGGTTTCTAGGGCGAGGCGATCATCGCCCAGCCGCTCGTCATCGCGCTGCTGGCGGCCTGGGGCGCCGGCGCAGCGCTCTCGGCTTTGATTGCCCTGTGGCTCACGGCGGCGGGACTGCTCGCGCTGCTGTGGCGGCCACGTTAGGCTTTCGATGTCGACGCCGATCTCGTCAATTGCCACGGTCCGGGCTTCTTCCATGTCCTGGACGATCTGATGGCCACGCGCGGCTTTGGACGGGTGCCGCCCGATAACCTAAAACAGAGCAGCAGCAGCCCGGCGCACATATGGGAATGACGCTCGGCTCGCTATCCGGCCGAATGAAGGTTGGGGCAGACAATTTCCCTTTCCACTAAGAATGGGCATCTCGGTACCCGCTCGGACCGAAGGGCCAGGTTAGCCACGCCTCGCGGGGCGAAGCCCTTTGTGGTACATGTATGCAAGCTCTAACGGCGCCTTGAGGACGCCATGCATCGATTTGAAGTGAGCGAAATTGGCGAAGTGGACAACGGCGAAATTTCTGGGCCCGGATTCATCATCGTGCGCGGTCCAGCCCGGACGCCTGTCGTCACAGTTGTCATGCCAGACAAAGCCCAGGCCGAAACGGCGCGCCTTGCTCTCCGCAACATCATCGAGGCTGGAGGCATCTTCCTTTCCTCGGATGGGCGACAATAACGCAGCAGCGGGTGTCCCGACCGCGCGCATATCGTTCCGATTTGGATCGAATTGGACTGGTGGGAGCCGGCTTGCGTCACTACTGAAACGGTTTAATTGATTTGCCTTAGGGCATGAGCGGCGAGAACCGATGCCCGAGATGATATCAGCCAGCTTTGCGGGATCCAGCAGCTACGCAAGCGTTCGCCTGCGCCGAGCTGAGCTTGTGCTCATGGCAATGATGGTGGCCCTCTTCGTCGTGACAGTGAGTGTCGGTGCAAAGCTGGCGTTTGACTTGGCAGGGTACGGGTTGCCCGCCCAGATGGAGATTGTCCTCGAAGGCAGCGAGGCGCCGGAAGAAGAAAACTATTAGTTCGTACCTGTGATTGCGCAGCCATTTGAATGATTTGCGGTCGCCAAGCTTGGTTATTATCCTGTAGGCTATGGATATGTAGATCGTTTTTTATATAGCAGTTGCGCTGGTAATTCTCGCAGCCTTACTTCTTTCACCGTCGGTCCAATCGGACGCGTACTTGCGGCCACTTAGTTCACCTCTTCGGCTGCATGGGCCGATACTGTTTGGCCTAGCTCTCAAAGCTTGGCAAAACCCGCCCCATGCGGGGCACACCCGGCACGTCGGCCTGGCGTATTCTCTAGGAAGACATCCCCCGGCGATGCCACGCCGGCCGAACTTGAACCTTGCGGCTGCCACATGCCGAGCACCTGAAGTGCCGTGCTAACCCTGGTATCGTCTCCTCGCCACTCCAGCGGTCTGCCAATACGTCAGCCGAATGGTGGCAGGCGATGCAGAAGGCGATAACGTGACGAACTCCGTTCTGCCTCATGTTGGCGAGGTCCATAGGGGGAGGGGGTGGCGGCTTAGGCGCCATCCTTCTTGACACCCCGCGCCACAATCTGGAGCGCGCTGGCCGGGAGCGGGCGCTGGAGCGCCTTCGCTTCCTCCCATGGAGCGCCCATCCAGGCGTCAATCTCTTCCGGCTCCGTGAGGATGACCGGCATCGCCTTCGGGTGGATGCTGGCGACCGGCTCGCTTGGCTCGGTCGTCAGAAACCCGAATAGGTCGAGCGTCTCCAGGCCTGTCTTCATCTTGCGGACGCAGGTCCATCCAGCCGTCCAGATTCCCGCGAACACGGCCAGTGGGCGTGCCTCCGAGAAGGCGAACCACACGTCCCCGCCTGCGGCTTTGTTGAACTCGCTGAAGCTCGTGAAGGGCACGACGCAGCGGTTCTCGGGCCCCAGCCAGCGCTGCCAGTGCTTGCTCGCTGTGTTGCGGACGTTGGTCGTGCCAGCATCCGGCTCCAGGCGCAGGAGCTCCTTGAAATCGACCGCCTGGCCCTTGGCCTCCAGCTTCGCCGCGCGCTTCTTTGCAGCTTCCATGAGCGCCAGCTGCGACGACGGCATGCCCCATCGGGCCATGGCAATCTCGCGTACACCGTCGGCGCCGGTGCGAACGATCGGCGCCTCATGGTCTGGGAATATCCCCGGCTGCGGCGGCAGGTTGCCCCCGAGGTTCCGCGTCGCGCGCACCAGATCGATGATCGCCTGGACGTTCGAGGTGTGGCTGTAGAGGTTGCACATGGGCCGAGGCTACGGCACAGCGCCGGGCGCGCAAGCTATTAGGACAGACGACGCGGGTCAGCCCTCATGCGGTGCCCCTGCCCAGGCCTTGATTTGGTCGTCCAGCTTGGTCCACGACAGCTTGTCGTGGATGAACCAGTTCTCCGATGGCGGGCAGGCGTTAGGGTTGTCCAGAGATCCTGCTGTGACCCAGATGGTTCCGGGGTCCGAATCGAATGTGAAAGTCAATGGGCTGCCACAGGTGCCGCAATGCGTGCGTACTGCTTGCTCAGACGACCGATATTGGACCAAGTTCCCAGTCTCGACATGGAACGACGTTTGGTCAACGGCGACGTAGGTTAGAAAAGAAGCGCCGCTATGGCGACGACACATTCCGCAGTGGCAGTTAACCGAGATAGCTGGTTTGCCTTTCAGGTGGTACCGGAAGGAGCCGCACAAACAACCTCCTTGCATGGCATAGTCCCCTGGTGGTCTGCCTTAGCGCCCCTGGGAGGGGGTGGCACTTCTACCACAGCGCCCAGGCAAGGCGGCAACTGCGAGAGCTCGGGGGCCGCTCACGGCAGTTGCTACAGCCACCGCGCCGGCTGAGCCCCTATATCTCGTACCTTGTTCTATTTTTGTTCTCATGGAATCGATGGGCGGGGGAGTGTCCCGCCTATGCGCCTTGTCGAGTATCCTCATATTGTCGTTCGCGTGGCCTGTGTCCTCTGCCAGAGGCGCGGGCGGCTCCGGCTTGCTCGGCTGGCCGAACGCTACGGCGCGGATGCGGATATCGGGGCGGTGCTGGACCGGCTGCGCTATCCCTGCCCTTATCCCCTGCCTGATCCGACGCGGCGAGCGCAACGCAAGCTGTCGCCAACGTGCGGCGTCTATCTCCCGGATCTGGTGACGCCTCGGGCTCCAGACTTGGCTCGGCCTGAGCTGCGTGTGGTGCCTGGGCGGGAGGGGTGAGCCTGTGCCGCTTGATTTCAGCCGCTGATGGGGCGGTGATGAGCGTTGTAGGGTGCGGAAACGTTCCGCACCTTCGGGCTTCTGGCCGTGTGGCTTTAAATTCCTCCAATGGAGGGAGTGGGGCGGCGGCGCGGTGGGCGGTCGGCCCTGGCGGATTTGCCGGCCTGCTCGCGTGCCTCGGTGGCCCGGGCGGCCTCTTGTTGTCGGAACCGGGAGCCTGGGCGCGAGCATGGCCTAAGGGCTGTTATCGGCCTCGATCAGCCTAGGGGGCATTTTGCCGCGAAATTCGTTCCGGTGATGACCGGGTGATGACCGGGCTTTGCGGTGGCCTGGCTTGGCTTCCTCGGAAGGTGCAAAAAATAAATAAAAATCAGCTAGATATACCCTTCTCTCTGTCCGCTCTGGCGTCGCGGGCTACATGTATCATCATCAGCTCGCCCACATTCTCCGGCGTGAGCAGGCCCACGAGGCGGCCGCCGGCGGTGTCGAGGACGCCGACGGCGGGGGCCTGTGCGCTGGTGATGAGCTTCAGCGCCGCATCGAGGCGGGAGCGGGCCTCCACGGTCGGGATGTCGTGCTGCATCACCTCGATGACGGGGGTGGACGGCCCCTGTTCCTTCAGCGCCCGGATCATGGCGTCGCGGGTGAGCACGCCGCGCAGATGGCCGGCGCCGTCCACCACCGGGAATTCCTTCTGGGTGGAGCGGATGAGCGCCTCCGCGGCGTCGTCCACGGTGGACTGCGGCCCCAGCGTCTCGAAATGGGTAATCATGGCGTCCGCCACGATATGTCCGCGCGAGGCTTCCTTGAGCTGCACCTGACCGGCCTCGCCGGAGGCGGCGAGGAAGACGAAAACGCCGATGATCATCAGCATCGGGTTGGTGAAGATGCCGAGCAGCCCGAGGCCGATGGCGAGGCCCTGGCCGATGGAGGCGGCGAGCGCCGTGGCCCGGGCAAAGCCCATCTTCATGGCGAGCAGCGCGCGCAGCACCCGCCCCCCGTCCATGGGGAAGGCGGGAATCAGGTTGAACAGCACCAGGAAGATGTTGGCGCCGGCGAGCTTGACCAGCATGGAGGTGCCGGGATCCTCGATCTTCGCCAGATCCTCCGCCTTGAGGTCGCCGCCGGCCAAGGTGAAGCTCAGCACCGCCAGCAGCACGAGGGCGATCACCACGTTGACCGCCGGCCCGGCGATGGCCACCACCAGCTCCTGCGAGGGTTTTTCCGGGATGCGCTCCAGATTTGCGATGCCGCCGAACGGCCAGAGCGTGATGTCCGGCGTCTTCACCCCGTAGCGGCGTGCGGCGACCACGTGCCCCAGCTCGTGCAGCAGCACGCAGAAGAACAAGAGCGCCACGAACAGCACGCCCTCCCACGCCGCCTGCGATCCGCCGGACCGGTAATAGGCCGCCCAGATCCACACGAGGAACAGGAGGAAGGTCACGTGGATGCGGATGGCGGTCTCGCCGAGGCGGCCGATGGTCACGGACCAAGGCATCGCAAGTCTCCCTGAGGGATGTCGCCCCACACATAGCGCGTCGGACTGGGCGCGCAATGACATGTGTCAGGCCGGGCAAGGCTTGTTAGTAAGGAAGGCTTATTATATATTGGCCTTATGAGATCGCCCCCGTCTCCCGCCACGCCCCCGCTCGGCTTCCTGCTCGTGGACTCCGCGCGCCTCTATCGCGCCCGCATCGACCGAGCCTTCGACGGCGCCGGCCTCGGCCTGACCATCGGCGAGGCGCGGGCGCTGGCCCACATCAACATCAACCCGGGCCTGCGCCAGTCGGCGCTCGCCGAGAAGATGAGCGTGGAGCCGATGACGCTGGTGGGCTTCCTCGATCGCCTCGAAGGCCTGGGGCTGGTGGTGCGCGAGACCGACCCCACCGACCGGCGCGCCAAGATCGTCGTGCTCACGGATGCGGCGCGGCCCTATCTGGACGGCATCGAGCAGGCGGCGGCGCGGGCGCGCGAGGAGGCGACGCGCGGCTTCTCGGATCAGGAGCGCGCGCAGCTGCGCGAATTCCTCGACCGCATCCGCGGCAATCTCGCCCGCGACTGCGCCACCCGCGAGGCCGCCCCGCGCGAGACCCGGACCAGGGAGGCGCGGCGGTGAGCGCGTCCCATCCGGCGGAGCCCGCCGCACCGCCCCAGCCGCTCATGACCGAGCGCGAGGTGTCGATCATCGGCGGCATGATGGTCATGCTCGGCCCGGTCAGCCTCTCCCTCTACACGCCGGCCTTGCCGACGTTGGTGGAGGTGTTCGGCACCTCGATTGCCACGGTGAAGCTCACCCTCACCGTCTTCTTCTTCGGCTTCGCCGTCTCGCAGCTCATCTGCGGCCCGCTGTCCGACGCCTACGGCCGGCGGCCGGTGGCGCTTGGCTTCTTCGGGATTTATCTGTCGGGCGCGGTGGTCGCCATGCTGGCACCGACCATCGGCTGGCTGGTGGCCGGGCGCATCCTGCAGGGCATCGGCGCGGCGGCGGGCATCGCCCTGTCCCGTGCGCTGGTGCGCGACCAATATATGGGGCAGGCCTCGGCGCGGGTGATGAACCTCATCGGGACCATCCTCGCCATCGGTCCGGCCATCTCGCCCACCATTGGCGGTTTTCTGCTGGGCGCCTTCGGCTGGCATTCGGTGTTCGTGGCCATGACGGGCTTCGGCCTCACCCTCATGTCGGTGCTGCTGCTGCGCGTGCCGGAGACCAACCGCGCGCCGGACCCGCGCCTCGCCGCGCCCCGGGCGGTCGCGGTGAGCTATCGCCGCCTCCTGACCGACCGCGGCTTCATGCGCGCCGCACTCACCGCCGGTTCCGCGCTGGGCGGTATCTATACGCTGGCGGCGGCGCTGCCCTT
This sequence comes from Xanthobacter sp. DMC12, assembly GCF_056314105.1. Lineage (NCBI taxonomy): Bacteria > Pseudomonadati > Pseudomonadota > Alphaproteobacteria > Hyphomicrobiales > Xanthobacteraceae > Xanthobacter > Xanthobacter sp. DMC12. The sequence goes on from NZ_JBQUYZ010000002.1 coordinate 964,753, forward strand.
CGTGCTCATCGACCGGGTGGGGCTCTCGCCCACCCGTTTCGGCCTCGCCATGATGATGCAGACCGGCGCCTTCATGCTGGGCACCCTCATCGCCCGCCCGCTGCTCAACCGCTTCAAGGCGCAGCAGCTCATCCTGCCCGGCCTGCTGCTGGTGCTCACCGGCGCGGTGGCCATGGCGGTGGGGCCGCATGTGATGGCGCTCTCGACGCTCAGCGTGATGCTGCCCATCTCCTTCTGGGCCTGCGGCTGCGCCCTGCTGCTGCCCGGCTGCACCACCAGCGCGCTGGCCGGTTTCGGCTCCATTGCCGGCGCTGCCTCCGCGCTCACCGGCTTCCTGCAGATCGGCAGCGGCTTTCTCGGCACCTCCATCTCGGCGCTGCTGCCCTCGCCGCTGATGGCCATGACGATGCTGGTGCCGGCCATGGCCGTGGCCGCGCTCGCCTTCCACCTCGCCCTCGCTCCACGCCGGTCGCCCGTGGCCGCGCCGGTGGAGGCCGAGCCGCAGGCCTCGGACCTTGCGCCCGATCTGGAACTCGCCGCCGATCCCCTCGGGCTCGTGGGCGCCGCGGGAGACGAGATCGAAGCCGGAACCTACCACCGCCGGGCGTCCTGATCGCGCCACGGCCGCGCCCCCGCTGGTTGACCAAGCGGGAGCTTGAATGGTCAATTCCCTCCGGCCCGCGATTCCGGGCGATGGGGGGACACATGAGACTTCGGGGACTGGCCCTCGCAGCGCTGATCGCGCTCGGGGCAGGAACGGTCGGCCACAGCGCCGGGGCGCAGGCGCAGACCATGAGCTACGCGCAGGCCGCCGGCCTTCTCGCGCAGCATTGCGGCGAAGACATCATGAAGCTCTGCCGGGGCCAGAACCTCGGCAATGGCGGCATCTACACCTGCCTCAGCCAGAATGTGGGACGCCTCTCTCCCGCCTGCGCCGCCAACCACGAGGGCATCCGCCAGATGACCGAGGCGCGCGCTGCTGCGCAGCAGGAGGTCTACAAGGTCTGCGACCGCGACCGCGCTCAGTATTGCCCCGGCATGGTGCCCGGCGATGGCAACATCGTTTCGTGCCTGCTCGAGGCCTCCAAGGTGGTGAGCCGCGCCTGCACGAGCGCCCTCATCAACGCCGGCTACAATCAGCAGTGAGAGGGGAGGGACATATGAAGATCCAGATGCGCTCCACCCTGCTGCTGTCGGCAGCTCTTCTCGTGCCGGTGCTCGCCGGCCCGGCCTCGGCGCAGGTCGCCACCTCCAATGCCCAGATCGTCCAGGGTCTGCAGGCCAGTGTGGCCGATGTGCCGACCGTGTCCGCCGAGGCCCTGCGCGGTCTCGCCGTGGCGCACATGAAGTACACCGGCCCGCCCGAGAGCCGCCCGCCGCTGGCCATCCAGCTCGATCAGCTCGCGCAGATCAACGTGGAGATCGAGTTCGATCTCAATTCCGCGATGATCAAGCCGTCGTCCTACCGGACGCTCGGGTCCATCGCCGATGCCATGCACAACCCGATCCTGCTGGGCTACAAGTTCCTTGTGGTGGGCAATACGGACACCACCGGCACGCGCGAGCACAATCTCAAGCTGAGCCAGGAACGCGCCGACGCGGTGATGCAGGCCCTCGCCACCACCTTCCGCGTCGACCCGCGCCGGCTTCAGGCCGTGGGCCTCGGCGAGGAAAACCTGCAGGACGTGAAGAATCCGCACGCCGCCATCAACCGGCGCGTCCAGATCTTCAACCTGGGCAGCACGGGCGTCCTCGCGCCCTGATCCCTTCCGTATCCTGAACGAAAGAACGCCGCCGCCGGGCATCCCCGACGGCGGCTTTCTTATTTCAGCAGACCGGTCAGGCCTTCTCGTCTCAAGCCTTCTCGTCTCACGCCTTCTTGGCGCGGGCCGGCTTGGCGGCCGCCTTCGGCGCGGCCTTGGCCGGCGCCTTGGCGGCCGGAGCGGGAGCCGTCTTCACGGCCGCCGACTTGGCGCGGGCGGCCTTCGGGGCGGGGGTCTTGGGCGCAGGGGCAGCCTTCGGAGCCTTCGGCGCAGCGGCCTTGGGCGCAGTGGCCTTGGCAGCGGCGGTCTTAGCAGTGGCGGTCTTGGGAGCCTTGGCGGCGGTCTTCGGAGCCGCAGCCTTCGCCTCGGCCGGCTTCGCCTCGGCCTTGGGCGCCTCGGACTTCGCAGCCGTCTTGGGAGCGGCAGACTTGGGAACGGCAGACTTGGGAGCGGCGGCCTTGGGCGCAGCAGCCTTGGAAGCGGCAGCCTTGGGCGCCGCCTTGGCGGGAGCCGCGGCCTTCACGGCAGCAGCCTTCGGGGCCGCGGCCTTGGCGGGGGCCTTAGGCGCGGCCTTGGCCTTGGCCGGGGCAGCCTTCGCAGCCGCAGGCTTCGCGGCAGTGGTCTTCGGGGCGGCCTTCGCTGCAGGCTTGGCAGCCGTCTTCGCCGCAGGCTTGGGCTTGTCGGGGGACTGGGTCAGAGCCGAAGCCGCGAGCGACTTGATCTCCGCGTGGGTGAGGCTGCCCGGATCGCGAAGGGCCTTCGCGGCGAGGCTGCTCACTGCGTCACTGGTGACTTCCGGCTTCTTGGCCATGACTCTTCTCCGAAATTCTACGCGCCGGCGCGAATTCCGTGTCGAATCACGACGTTCGCCAGCATGTGATCCATCCCCCGGAAAATTTTCGGAATGGTTAACGCCAGTCTTATCAGGACGTTCCCGTGCCGCCGCGCGCGGCCTCCGGCGTATCCCGCGAAGGTGTCACACCCTCGTCCCACCCTCCATCTAGGGTGCCGAATCAAAAAGCGGGCGCGGGGCGCGATGCTCGCAAATTCCGATTATAAATGAAGGGGTTCGCATGCCCGGCCGTCCGACCGTGCTCTTCCTGTGCCCCGACAACGGGGCCCTCAGCCTGATGGCGGAAGCGGTGGCGCTCCATCGTCATCCCGACCTGCGCCCGTTCAGCGCCGCCGCCGCGGTGCCGGGTCCGGTCGATGCCGCCGTCGTGGCCGCGCTGGAGGCGGAAGGCATCCCCGCCGATGGCCTGTCCGCCAAGCCGGCCGGGGTGTTCCTGCTCTCCGGCGCGCCGCGCCTGGACGTGGTGGTGGCGCTGGGCGAAGCGAGCCGGCGGGCCATCCGCCGCCAGCCCTTCCTCGGACTGTTGCGACTGGAGACGTGGGGTCTCGCGGAGGTCGTCCGCAGCCTGCCGGCGCCGGCCCGCCGCTCCGCCTATCGCCGCCTGCTGCCGGACATCGGCGCCGCCATCGCACGGCTGGAGGAGCGCATCGCGCTCCGCCTCTCCGGGGTCGCCGCGTAAGGTTTTGCGCGTTATTTGCGTTGTTTTCGCTCAAACGCCGCGCGGGCTTTTCGCGTTGCCTTCGCTCAGGCGCCGCGCGGGCTTTTGGCGTTGCCTCGCTCAAGCGCCGCGCGGGCTTGGACGGCCCGCGCGCAACGCCGGCCTCAGTCGGCGATCTTGCCGCCGAGCTCGTCCTCGATGTGGATGCGGATGATCTCCTCGAAGGAGCTTTCCGCCTTGAAGCCCAGCTCGGTCGCGCGGACGGCGTCGAACTTGCGGGGCCAGCCCGAGACGATGGTCTCGATCACCGGGTCCGGCACCTTCTTGATGCGCGCCACGGCCTTATCGCCGGCCACCTTCCGCAGCGCCTCGATCTGCTCGCCCACGGTCACGGCGAGGCCGGGCATGGTGAGGTTGCGGCGGGTGCCCACCTTCGCCCCGTCGATGGTCGCGGCATGGATGAGGAAGCCCACCGCCGAGCGCGGCGAGGCGTGCCAGTGCATCACGTCCTCGGAAACCGGAAGCACCGCCTCCTGTCCCGCAAGCGGCTCGCGGATGATGCCGGAGAAGAAGCCGGAGGCCGCCTTGTTGGGCAGGCCCGGCCGCACGCAGATGGTGGGCAGGCGGATGCCGATGCCGTCGAAAAAGCCGCGCCGCGTGTAGTCCGCCAGCAGCAGCTCGCCCATGGCCTTCTGCGTGCCGTAGGAGGTGAGCGGCGTGTGGAAATACTCGTCCGGGATCGCCTCCGGGAAGGGCGCGCCGAACACCGCGATGGACGAGGTGAAGACGAGGCGGGGCGTGTAGCCCTCGATCAGCCGCACTGCGTCGAACAGGTGGCGCGTGCCGTCGAGATTGATGCGGTAGCCCTTCTCGAAATCCGCTTCCGCCTCGCCGGAGACGATGGCCGCGAGGTGCAGGATCACGTCCGGACGGTCCGCCACCAGCGCCGCCGCCTCGCCGGGCACGGAGAGGTCGGAGACGCGGGTGTCGATGGGGAACGGCGCCTCGGGGGGCTTCGGCGTCACCACGTCATGGGCGGTGATGCGGGTGATGGGTTTGCCGCCGAGGCGGCCGTCGCGGGCGAGGCGCTCGATGAGCTTGCGGCCGACCATGCCGGCGCCGCCGATGACCAGAATGTGCATCTTGGAAGATCCCCTCGCGCTCAGAGTGCCCAGCCGCCGTCGATGATGTGGATCTGGCCCGTGGTGAAGGCGCTCTCATCCGACGCGAGATAGAGGGCGAGCGCGGCGATTTCCTCCGGCGTGCCGAGGCGCCCCATGGGCTGGCGGCCGACGAAATCGGCGCGCACCTGCTCCAGCGAGCGGCCGGTCTGGGCCGAGACCGCGGCGATGCGCTCGTCCAGCGAGGGCGACTGGATGGTGCCGGGGCAGATGGCGTTGGCGCGCACGCCCTTCAGGATGAAGTCCGCCGCCACCGCCTTGGTCAGGCCGATCACCGCTGCCTTGGTGGTGCCGTAGGCATAGCGGTTCGGCACGCCGCGGATGGAGGAGGCGGCCGAGGCGATGTTGACGATGGAGCCCGCGCCCGTCTCCAGCATCCCCGGCAGGAAGGCCGAGATGGTGCGGTGCATGGACTTCACATTGAGGTCGAAGGAGAAGTCCCAGTCCTTCTCGCTGGTCTCGAAAATGGTGCCCTGATGGACATAGCCGGCGGCATTCACCAGCACGTTGATCGGGCCGATCTCCTTGGCAAGCGCCGTCACGGCATCGGTGGAGAGCACGTCCAGCGACCGCGTCTGCGCCCCCTCGAGGCCGGCCAGCTTGCCGGTGTCGAGATCGGTCGCGATGACGCTCGCGCCCTCGCGCACGAAGGTTTCCGCAATGGCGCGGCCGATGCCCTGTCCCGCCGCCGTCACCAGCGCGGTCTTGCCCTGAAGTCGTCCACCCATGGTCTGTCCTCTTTCATTGTCGCGCGGGGTTACAGCCCGGCGCGAATGTCCTCCAGCCGCCGGAGCTGGCGGCCGTTTTCATCGAAATTTGCCGGCGCCAGCCACGCCTCGAAGGCCGCTCTGGCGCGCGGCCATTCATGGTCGAGCAGGGAGAACCAGGCGGTGTCCCGGTTTCGGCCCTTGACGATCATGTGCTGGCGAAAAAGCCCCTCGAAGGTGAAGCCGAGGCGCACCGCCGCCTGCCGTGAGGGGGCGTTGAGCGCGTTGCACTTCCATTCGTAGCGGCGATAGCCGAGCGTCTCGAAGGCGTGGCGGGCCATGAGATACATGGCCTCCGTCGCGCCCCGCGTGCGCTGGAGTGCCGGGGTGTAGAGGATGTTGCCGACCTCGATCACCCGCTGCGCCGGCTCGATGCGCATATAGGTGGCATGGCCCACTGCCCGGCCGCTGTCCGCTTCCTCGATGGCGAAGAGCAGCGGGTCCGCCTTCTTCGCGGCCTCACCGTAGAAGGCGGTGAAGGCAGCTTCGTCGGGAAAGGGGGCAGGGGAGAGATAGGCCCAGAGCACCTCCTTCTCCGGCCCGTGGGAGAGCGTGAAGAGCGATGCCGCATGCCGCGCCGCGTCGAACGGCACGAGGCGGACGTGGCGGCCCGCCAGTGTCGTCGGCTCCGGCCGGCAGGCGGGGGCGGTGTCCACGGGCGCGCCGAGGGGGATGGACGGATCGCCGGACATCACTTTTCGCCCCCGGCGCGGAAGAAACCGTTGATCTCGGCGAAGGGCACGGCGCCCGCGAATTTCTGGAAGGTGCCCGCGTCGCGGATCTCCTCCACCGAGGCGATGAAGGCGCCCCAGGCGACCCGGCTCAGGGTGCTGCCCACGCTGATGCGCCGCACGCCGAGCCCGGCGAGATCGGCGACACCGAGCCCGGTCGAACCCGGCATCAGCACGTTCACCGGCAGCGGCGCCACCGCCTCCACCACGGCGGAGATGTCCTCCCGCGTCCTGATGCCCGGCGCATAGAGGCAGTCCGCCCCCGCCGCCGCATAGGCCTTCAGGCGGGTGATGACCTCGCCGAGGTCCGGCCGGCCCACCAGGAAGCATTCCGCGCGGGCGGTGAGGATCACGTCCGCGCCTGACGCGTCGAAGGCCTTGCGCGCCGCGCGCACCCGCGCCACCGCGTCGTCCAGATCATAGAGCGGATGCGCCGCATCCCCTGTCGCATCCTCGATGGAGAGGCCGGCAACGCCGGTTTCGGCGCACAAAGTGACGCTCTCGGCGACACCGGCGGGGTCATGCGCATAGCCCGCCTCGAAATCCGCATTCATGGGCAAAGCGGTGGCCGCGACGAGATCGGCGATGTGAGCGAGCATCTCGTCCCGTCCCACCGCGCCGTCCGGCCGTCCGGTGGAGAAGGCGTAGCCCGCGCTGGTGGTGGCGAGCGCCTTGAAGCCGGCGGCCTCCAGATAGCGCGTGGTGCCCACGTCCCACGGGTTCGGCAGCACGAAGCAGCCGCTCTCGTGGAGCGTGCGGAAGGCGCGGCGCTTGTCTGTGGGCGAGGTCATGAGGGCAATCCCGTTCGCCGCCGGGGCGTGGCGGCGGGGAGAGATTAGGGCCGGCGCGGGCGGACGGGAAAGAGTCCGCCCGGCGGCAAGGCGATCAGTGGTTGTCGCGCGGCACGCCCATGGTCTGGGCGATGTGCTGGTATTTGACGGCCGGCTTCAGCACCATGCCCTCGTCGAACTGGGCGACCATGGAGCGCTGGATTTCCTGCCAGGGGGTCTGGCTCTCCGGCGCCTTGTAGCCTCCGTGGCCCTGCAGGTCGGCGCGGCGCTGGGCCAGCTCCTCCGGCGAGATCAGGATGTCGGCGGTGCAGGTGTTGAGGTCGATGCGCACCCGGTCGCCGGTCTTGAGCAGCGCCAGCCCGCCGCCCGCCGCCGCTTCCGGCGAGGCGTTGAGGATGGAGGGTGAGCCCGAGGTGCCCGACTGCCGGCCGTCGCCGATGCAGGGCAAGGCATGGATGCCCTTCTTCAGCAGGGCGGCCGGCGGCTGCATGTTCACCACCTCGGCGCCGCCGGGATAGCCCAGCGGGCCGGTGCCGCGGATGAAGAGCAGGGTGTATTCGTCGATCCCGAGCGAGGGATCGTCGATGCGGTGGTGGTAGTCCTCCGGCCCGTCGAATACCACGGCGCGGCCCTCGAAGGCGTCCGGGTCGTTCGGGTTGGAGAGGAAGCGCGCGCGGAACTCCTCGGAGATCACCGAGGTCTTCATCACCGCATTGTCGAACAGATTGCCGTGCAGCACGATGAAGCCGGCATCCTCCTTCAGCGGCGCGTCATAGGCCTTGATGACCTCGCGGTCCCAGGAAAGCTTGCCCTTGCAGTTCTCGCCCATGGTGCGCCCGTTCACGGTGAGCGCGCCCTCGTGGATCTTGCCCTGCTCGATCAGTTCCGCCACCACCGCCGGCACGCCGCCGGCGCGGTGGAATTCCTCGCCCAGATATTCGCCGGCCGGCTGCAGGTTCACCAGAAGCGGGATCTTGTGGCCGACGCTCTGCCAGTCGTCCACGCTCAGCGGCACGCCCACATGGCGGGCGATGGCGTTGAGGTGGATGGGGGCGTTGGTGGAGCCGCCGATGGCGCTGTTCACGCGGATGGCATTCTCGAACGCCTCGCGGGTGAGGATCTGCGAGGGCTTCAGGTCCTCCCACACCATGTCCACGATGCGCTTGCCGGTGTCGTAGGCGATCTGCCCGCGCTCGCGATAGGGCGCCGGGATGGCCGCGCAGCCGGGCAGGGACATGCCGAGGGCTTCCGCCAGCGCGTTCATGGTGGAGGCGGTGCCCATGGTGTTGCAATGGCCCACCGACGGGGCGGAGGAAGCCACCACATCCATGAACTCGTCATAGTCGATCTCGCCGGCGGCGAAGCGCTCGCGGTTCTTCCACACCACGGTGCCGGAGCCCGTGCGCTCGCCCTTCCACCAGCCGTTCAGCATCGGCCCGCCCGAAAGCACGATGGCCGGGATGTTCACGGTGGCGGCGGCCATGATGCAGGCCGGAGTCGTCTTGTCGCAGCCGGTGGTCAGCACCACGCCGTCGAGCGGGTAGCCATAGAGGATTTCCACGAGCCCGAGATAGGCAAGGTTGCGGTCCAGCGCGGCGGTGGGCCGCTTGCCGGTCTCCTGGATGGGATGCACCGGAAACTCGAACGGCACGCCGCCCATGGCCTCGATGCCCGCGCGGACGCGGTGGGCGAGGTCCAGATGGTGGCGGTTGCAGGGAGAGAGGTCCGAGCCGGTCTGGGCGATGCCGATGATGGGCTTGCCGGACTGCAATTCCTCGCGGGTGAGGCCGAAATTCAGGTAGCGCTCGAGATAGAGCGCGGTCATGCCGGGATTGTCCGGATTGTCGAACCACAGCTGCGACCGGAGCTTCAGGCCGTGCTTCTCGGGCTGGTCGCCCTTGCGCTCGATCGTTCCGTTTTTCCCCTGGTCGGCAGGACCGGACATGGCTTTCTCCGCTGTTCCGGCGTTCGGGTGCGCCGGATTTTAATCGATTTGATCGGCGGGATTTATGCGCCCGGCCGGCGCGGAAATCAATCCGGGAATGCCGGGCGCGCAGTGTGCAATGCACCCTTGGGAGCCAGCCTATGCCTATGGTGCTCTTGCCTCGCCGCGCGAACCGTTTATCGGAGGAACGCTATCGAGGAGAGGTCATGAGCGAGATGCCCGCCGCCGTCGACACACGCCCCGTCGCCGCGCCCTTCGCGCGGCTTGCCGGGGTCGAGGTGACGCGCGGCGCGCGCACGGTCTTCTCCAATCTCAACCTCGCGCTCACCGAGCGGCGCATCGGCCTCATCGGGGACAACGGCTCGGGCAAGTCCACTTTTCTGCGCCTGCTCAACGGGCTGATCCTGCCCGACGCCGGCACGGTAACGGTGGAGGGGCTCGATACCCGCCGCGACCGCCGCAAGCTGCCGGCGACGGTGGGCTTCGTGTTCCAGAACGTGGACCACCAGATCATCTTCCCCTCGGTGCGGGAGGAGATCGCCTTCGGCCCCATCCAGCAGGGCACGCCCAAGGCCGAGGCCAATGCGGCCGCCGACCGGCTGCTCGCCCGCCACGGCTGCGCCGGCTGGGGCGAGCGGGCGGTGTCGGACCTCTCCGAGGGGCAGAAGCAGCTCGTCTGCATCCTCTCGGCGCTGGCCGCCGGCCCCTCGGTGCTGCTGCTGGACGAGCCCTTTTCCAGCCTCGACCTCACCACCCGCCTCACCCTCGCCGCGCGCCTCGGCGCCCTCGACGTGACCCTGGTCATGGCGAGCCACGACGTGGATTTGTTCGCGGGCTTTGATCGCGTCATCTGGCTGAAGGGCGGCGAGGTGGCGGCGGATGGTGCGCCGGCCGACGTGATCCCGCTCTACGAGGCCGATGCGCGGGCCCGCGCCGAGATCGCCGTGGCGCGACAGGCCGGGAGGGCGCTGCCGTGATCGCCGGCTATCTCTCCGGCCGCAGCCTGCTGCATCGCCTGCCCGCCGGGGTGAAGCTCATCGCGCTCGCGGTGCTCTCCGTGCTGATCGTGCCGCTGGACAGCCCGGTGCTGCTGGCCATGGCGCTGGCCGCCGTTCTCATTGTCTTTTCCAGCTTCGGCCGGCCGGGGCTACGCCGGCTCGCCCAGTGGCGGAGCCTCCTGCCGCTGCTCGTCATCATCTTCGCGCTGCAGGTCTGGGCAGCGTCCGTCGAGGTGGCGATGGCGAGTGTGCTGCGCATCGCGGTGATGGTGCTGCTCGCCGATCTCGTCACCCTCTCCACCCGCATGCAGGACATGATGGACGCGCTGGCGCTGCCCATGCGCCCGCTCAGGCGCTTCGGGCTCGATCCAGAACGCCTCGCGCTGGCAGTGGCGCTGGTTTTGCGCTTCGTGCCGGTGCTGCTCGACACTTGGCGGGGCCGCGAGGAAGCCTGGCGGGCGCGCAGTCCGCGCCGGCCGGGGCTGGCGCTCATCGGCGCCTTTTTTTCCGGCGCGCTCGTCATGTCCGATCAGGTGGCGGAAGCCCTCGACGCCCGCGGCTTCGGCGCGCCACGCCGGCCCCGGCGGGTGCGCAAGCCCAGATTCTAAAAGGGGACAGACCCATGGACACTCAGATCTTCGAGACGCGCACGCTGGTGCGCATAGCCCTCGTCGCCGCCCTCATTGCCGCGCTCGGCTTCGTGCCGCCCATCTACCTGCCAATCGCGGCCGGCGTGCCCATCACCGCCCAGAGCCTCGGCGTGATGCTGGCCGGCCTGCTGCTCGGTGCTCGCGCCGGGGCGGCGGCGGTGGGGCTGTTCGTGTTCGTGGTGCTGCTCGGCGCGCCGCTGCTGGCAGGCGGGCGCGGCGGCCTCGGCGTGCTGGCGAGCCCAACGGCAGGCTTCCTCATCGGCTATGTCGCGGGCGGCTTCGTCACCGGCCTCGTCGCCGAGCGCCTCGCCGCCCGCAACCTGCCGGCGCTGGCGACGGCGCTGATCGCCGCCGTCACCGGCGGCATCCTCACGGTCTATGCGTTCGGCATTCCGGGAGTGGCTGTGATGGCCAATATCAGCCCTCTGAAGGCGCTCATCGGCGCGTCCGTCTTCGTGCCGGGCGACCTCATCAAGGCGGTGGGCGCGGCCGTGCTCGCCACCACGGTCCTGCGCAACTGGTCGATCGCGGCGCCGCACCGGCCGTGAGCATCACGCGCCACCTCGCCCGTCACGCTCTGGAGCGGCCGGAGGCGCCGGCCCTCACCTGCGCCGGCGAGACGCTGACCTACGCCGCCCTCGACGCGCTGGTGGCGCGCTGCGCGACGCGGTTCGCGGCCGCATCGGCCGGCGGCATCGGGCTCGATCTGCCCAACGGGGCGGCCCTTGCCATCCTGTTCCTCGCCGCTGCCCGCGCTGGGCGGGAGGCGCAGATCCTCGATCCCGGCTGGCCGGAGGCCCAGCGGCGTCAGGTGCTGGAGCGGGTCCGCCCCGGCCTGATCGTGAGCGCCAAGGCGGGCGACATCCGCCTCGCGCCGGGGCAGGGGGCGGCGGGGCTCGCCGAGGCGATCGGCGCGGGGCCGGCGGGGGCGATCTCCGAGCCCGATCCCGATCTGCCTTTTTATGTGGGCTTCACCTCCGGCTCCACGGGCCTGCCCAAGGGCTATCGCCGCGCGCACCGCTCCTGGACCGCGAGCTTCGATGCGGACACCGTGGAATTCGGCATCGGCGCCGCTGACGTGCTTCTCGCCCCCGGCGCGCTCACCCATTCCCTGTTCCTGTACGCGCTCGCGCGGGGCATCGATGCCGGGGCGCATGTGCTCCTCGCCCCTCACTTCCGCCCGCGCATCGCCGCCGAGCTGGCCCGGACCCATGGCGCGACTGTGCTCTACGGCGTGCCGACGCAGATCGCTCTGCTGCTGGACCATCTCGCCGCCGAGGGCGAGACCCTGCCGGGGCTGCGCCTCGTGCTCTGCTCGGGTGCCAAATGGCCGCCGGGGCGGCGGCAGATGCTCGCGCACCTCCTGCCCAATGCCGCCTTTGCCGAATTCTACGGCGCCTCCGAACTCTCCTTCGTCACCGTGGCGAAGGAGGCGGAAAACGTGCCGCCCGGCTCGGTGGGCCGAGCCTTTGCCGGCGTGCGCCTCGCCATCCGCGATGCGGCGGGGCGGCGCTTGCCGACGGGGCGGACGGGGCGGGTGTTCGTGGCGAGCCCCTTCCTGTTCATGGACTATGCCACCGGCGACAGCCCGGACCTTTATGTGAGCGGCGACGAGGTGAGCGTGGGCGACATGGGCTTTCTCGACGATGCGGGCTTCCTGCATCTCGTGGGCCGGTCGCGGCGGATGATCGTCACCTCGGGCAAGAACCTCTTCCCCGAGGAGGTGGAGCGGGTGCTGGAGACCCACCCCGCCATCGCCGCCGCCGCCGTGCTGGGGGTGGCGGACGGCAAGCGGGGCGAGCGGCTGGTGGCCTTCCTCGCGCTCGCCGAAGGGGCGGCGCCCACCCGCGCGGACCTCATCGCTTTTCTCAAATCTCGCCTGCCCTTGTTCAAGGTGCCGCGCCTCTATGCGCGGGTTACCGACTGGCCGATGACACCCACGGGGAAGACCGACTTCCCCGCCGTCGCCCGCCTGTGGCCCGAGCATTGCGAGCTTCTGTCATGAAAGTCGCGCTCCTCGCCGCGAAGCGCACGGCGGTCGCCCCGCGCGGCGGCGCCTTTCGCGACCTGCCGGCCCCTGCGCTGGCGGCGGCGCTGATCGGCCCGGTGCTGGCGGCGGCGGGGGTGAAGCCGGAGGCGGTGGACGAGGTGATCCTCGGCAATGCCCTCTCCGGCGGCGGCAACATGGCCCGCGTCGCTGCGTTGGCGGCGGGACTGCCGGAGGCTGTGCCCGCCCTCACCCTCGACACCCAATGCTGCTCCGGCCTCGATGCCATCCGCCTCGGCGCGGCGCGCATCGCGGCGGGCGAGGCGCGCTATGTGCTCGCGGGCGGCGCCGAGAGTTTCAGCACCGCGCCGCTGCGTGCCCACCGGCCGAGCGAGACGGGCGGCGCGCCGGATTTCTATCGCCAGCCAGCCTTTACCCCTTGGCCGGAACGCGAGATTGCCCTCGACGCTTCCGCCGCCGGCATGGCGTTAGCGGAGGGCATCACGCGCGCCGAGCAGGAGGCCTTCGCCGCCGAGAGCCACCGCCGCGCGCTGGCGGTGCCGGCGGCGGAGGGCGAGATCGTGCCGGTGGCCGGGCTTGCCAAAGATGCCTTCGCGCGGCGCCTCTCGCCGGCGCTCATGGTCCGCTTGCCCGTGCTCGCGGGCGATGCGGCCCATGGCATCACCGCCGCCACCATCGCGGTGGAGGCGGATGCGGCCGGCCTCGTCTTGCTCGGCCCGGCGCGGGCGGGGGACGTGACGATTGCCGGGGGCCTGGCGCGCGGCGGCGACCCGCTGGTGCCCGCGCTTGCCCCCATCGCGGCGGTGGAGGCCCTGTTTGCCCGCCTGGGCATCGCCGCCTCCGATGTCGAACATGTGGAGCTGATGGAGGCCTATGCGGCGCAGGCCCTCGTGGCCATGCGGCGGCTCGGCCTCGACCCGGCGCGGGTCAATGCGGGGGGCGGCGCATTGGCGCGGGGCCATCCCATCGGCGCCTCGGGTGCAATCCTGGCGGTACGGGGCTATCATCGGCTGAGAGCGATGGAGACAGGCCGCGCGCTGTGCGCCATCGCCGGCGCCGGGGGAATCGCCACCGCCCTGATGCTGGACCGGGACGGAACCGGCCCGGCGTGCGACCGTTGAGCCCGGGTTCCGGAGCAAACTTGCCCATGCTGGATGTCGCGATTCCCCATGCCGAACGCCTGCCCCCGCCCCGCACCCCGGGAGACGCGTTGGCGGACGCCTTGGCAGCGACCCTTGAGACCGTGGCCGCGGCGGTGGCCGATCCCGACCCCGAGGAGATGGTCCACGACGCCCGCAAGGCCATGAAGCAGTATCGCGCCCTGCTCCGCCTCATTCCGGGCGACGATGCGAAGGCCGAGCGCCGGCGCACGGCGGAGGTGGCGCGCGCGCTCTCCGGCGCCCGCGACCAGGTGGCGGCCCGCGATGCGCTGGAGGTGATGGCAAAGGGCGGCTTCCTCCTGCCCTGCGACCAGACCGACGCCGAGGCGGCGCTGGGCGAGGACGCAGCCGAGGATGGCGGCGAGCATCGCGCGACGCTGGGCGGCTTCCTCGTTTCCGCCCGAGCGCTCCTCGCCGACACGCTGGTGGCACAGGCGCGGGAGGCGGATGTGCCCAAGGGGCTCGTGAAAGCCTACAAACAGGCCCGCCGCGCGCCCTTCGACACGCCGGAGGCCATGCACGAGGCGCGCAAGCGCGTGGTGACCCACCGCTACCAGATGAGTTTCCTCGCCGAAGCCTTCGGCCATGGTGCGAAGCGTGCCCGCGCGGCGCAGCGGCTGCGCGACCTGCTCGGCGCCTATCAGGACATAGAGACCCTGCGGCCCATGCTGGAAGCGTCAGGCGCGGCCCTGGAGGACGGCACGCGGGAGCGGCTCGCTCTCGCCATGGACCGGGCGCAGAAGCGGCTGCGCAAGCGGGCGTTGCGGCAGCACGCGGCGTTGTTTCGACACAACGCCAAGGCCTTCCGCGCCACCTGCCGGGAGCAGGTTGGCGCGGCGCCCGATTGACGCGCATCATTGCCGGCCCGGCCTCGGCGCGGCCTGATCGTCATCAAAGCGCCGCGAGAAGCGGTAAAAGCTGAGGCAGCAAGAGCTTGAGCATAAGGCTCGACGCTGGGCCCGTTCCGGCCCCGCGTCAGCCGTGTGTTCCAATCCCGGGCGCCTCCGCGCCCTGAAGAGATCGGCCGATGGTCAACGTGCCCGCCAATTCGCCCCGTATCCAGCCCCAGACCGTGGGTGGCGCGCCCGTCGCCGCACCTGCCCCCGCGCCCGCCGTGCCCGCGCAGGGTGCGCCGGCCTCTGCCGCCGATCTGGCGCGCGCCGCCATGGACTTCTCCAAGCTGCCGGAGGCCGGGCGCCTCTTCGCACAGGCGTGGGCCCGGATGGCCTTCCACGACGAGGAGGATTTCGAGCACGGGCCGGGGCCGGAAGCCCTGCGCGCGGTGGACCGCGCCGCCGCCGCGCTCTCCGCCCGCGTCACCTCGGGCCTGTCGCCTACCGCGCTGACCCTGTCCCTGATGGACTGGTGGATGCATCTCGCCGCCGCTCCCGGCAAGCAGGCGGAGCTTGCGCTGAAGTCGTGGCGCAAGTCCGCGCGGCTCGGCGCCTACACGGTGGCCTCCAGCTTCGACCGCAGCTTTCCCAACTGCATCCAGCCCCTGCCGGGGGACGAGCGGTTCAGTGCCCCGGCGTGGCAGGACTGGCCGTTCCGCTTCTGGTACCAGGCGTTTTTGCTGAACCAGCAGTGGTGGCACAACGCCACCCACGGCGTGCCCGGCGTCGCGCCCCACAACGAGGCGGTGGTGGCCTTCGCCGCCCGCCAATTGTTGGACGTGTTCTCGCCCTCCAATTCGCCTTTCACCAATCCCGAGGTGCTGCGCCGGGCGCGGGAGACGGGCGGGCTCAATTTCGTGCAGGGCGCGCGGAATTTCATGGAGGATGCGGCGCGCAAGGCCTCCGGCCAGCCGCCGGTGGGCGCCGAGGCGTTCGAGGCCGGCCGCAATGTGGCGGTGACGCCCGGCGAGGTGATCTTCCGCAACCATCTCGTGGAGCTGATCCAGTATCGTGCGACCACGGCGACGGTCGCCGCCGAGCCGGTGCTGATCGTGCCGGCGTGGATCATGAAGTATTACATCCTCGACCTTTCGCCCGAGAATTCGCTGATCCGCTATCTCGTGTCCAAGGGCCACACGGTGTTCTGCCTCTCCTGGCGCAACGTGACGGCGGAGGACCGCGACCTTGGCTTCGACGACTATCGCCGCGAGGGCGTGATGGCCGCGCTCGATGCCATCAATGCGGTGGTGCCGGGCGAGAAGGTCCACGCCGTGGGCTATTGCCTCGGCGGCACGCTGCTCTCCATCACCGCCGCCGCCATGGCGCGCGCCGACGACGACCGCCTCGCCTCCGTGACGCTTTTTGCGGCGCAGACGGACTTCTCCGAGGCCGGCGAGCTGCAGTTGTTCGTCGATCCCGGCGAGCTTTACACGCTCGAAAGCATGATGTGGGACCAGGGCGTCCTCTCCTCCGGGCAGATGGCCGGGGCGTTCGAGATGCTGCGGTCCAACGATCTTGTCTGGTCGCGCCTCGTCCACGAATACCTGATGGGCGAGCGCGCGCCCATGAGCGACCTGATGGCCTGGAACGCCGACGCAACCCGCATGCCCTACCGCATGCACTCCCAGTATCTGCGCCAGCTCTTCCTCGACAACGACCTAGCGGCCGGCCGCTACAAGGTGGACGGCCGCCCGGTTTCCTTGCAGGACATCGGCGTGCCTCTGTTCGTGGTGGGCACGGAACGCGACCACGTGGCGCCGTGGCGCTCGGTCTACAAGATCCATCAATTGACCGACACGGATGTGACCTTCGTGCTGACCTCGGGCGGGCACAATGCCGGCATCGTCAGCGAGCCGGGCCACAAGCACCGGCATTTCCGCCTGCACGAGACCCGCCACGGCGATCACCATCTCGGCCCCGACCAGTGGGTGGAGGCGACGCCGGTGGAGGAGGGCTCGTGGTGGCCGGCGTGGGAGGCGTGGCTCTCCGCCCGCTCTGCTCCGGGCCGCGGCCTGCCGCCTCTGGGCGCGCCCGGCTATCCGGTGCTCTCTCCGGCGCCGGGGACCTATGTGATGCAGCGCTAAGGAATTTCACGAGCCGCATTTTCTTCATGCGAACCGGTTTCCCCTTCGCGTGAAAATGCTTTCTCACGGCACCAGCACGGCGGCCCCTTCCAGCCGGCCGCCGCGCAGGTCGTCGAGCGCGCGGTTGGCGTCGGCGAGGGGATAGGGCGTGACGTGGGTGGAAACGCCGGCCTTGGGCGCCAGCGCGAGGAATTCGTGGGCGTCGGCGCGGGTGAGGTTGGCGACGGAGAGGATTTTCCGCTCCTCCCACAGCCAGCGATAGGGAAAGGCGGGGATGTCGCTCATGTGGATGCCGCCGCACACCACCCGCCCGCCCTTGCGCACCGCTTTCAGCGCCTGCGGTACCAGTTCGCCCGCCGGGGCGAAGATGAGGGCAGCATCCAGTGGCTCCGGCGCCGGGGCGTCCGAGCCGCCGGCATAGACGGCCCCGAGCGTGCGGGCAAAATCCTGTGCCCGCGTGTCGCCGGGCCGGGTGAAGGCATAGATCTCGCGCCCCTGCCAGCGCGCGACCTGGGCGATGATGTGGGCGGCCGCGCCGAAGCCGTAGAGGCCGATGCGCTTGCCCTCACCCGCCATCTTCAGCGTGCGCCAGCCGATCAGCCCGGCGCAGAGCAAAGGGGCCAGCGCGATGTCCTCGCCGTCCTCGCCGAGGGGGTAGACGAAGCGGGCATCAGCCACCGTATGGCTGGCGAAGCCGCCGTCGCGGGTGCAGCCGGTAAAGACCGGCGTGTCGCAGAGATTTTCCGCGCCCTCCTCGCAATAGGAGCAGCAGCCGCAGGCGCGGCCGAGCCAGCCGACGCCCACCCGCTCGCTGATTGTGAGATGGGACACCCCGGCACCCAGCGCCGCGACGTGCCCGACGATCTCATGGCCGGGGATAATGGGCAGCAGCGTCTGTGGCAGCTCGCCGTCCACCACATGCAGATCAGTACGGCAGACGCCGCAGGCGCCGACCGCGATGAGCACCTCCCCCGGCCCCGGCACGGGATCGGGCCGCTCCTCGGCGAGCAGGGGACCGCCGATCTGTTTCAGCACCATGGCGCGCATGAGGGCCTCCCAGGACGAGGCAGCCTCTCACGCCGGGCCACGGCGGGCCATGATTTCCCGCAACGCGAACAGCCGGAAATCACGACGGTGCCATTCATCAAAAGGCTTCTTCCTCTCTTCTGGAAACGATGGCCTCATCCCGCCATGTCTTGATCTGTCCGGTGCGAGAAAATCTCCTTGGCCGCGAACAGGCCGTTAAGCGCTGCCGGAAAGCCCGCATAAACAGCCATCTGCATGATGACTTCGGTGATTTCCTCGCGGGAAAGACCGACATTCAAACCGGCCTCGATATGGACCTTCAGTTGCGGTGCGCAGTTGCCCAGCGCCGTCATCGCCGCAATAGCAGCAATTTCCCGCGCCTTAAGGTCGAGACCCGGACGGCTGTAGATGTCACCGAAGGAAAATTCGAGGATGTAGGTGGCGAAGTCGGGAGCAACGTCGGCCAGCGCAGCAATGACCTTGGCCCCGGCCTCTCCGTCGATTTCAGCGAGCGCGCGCTGTCCGCGTTCCAACCGGCTTTCGCCGGCGCTCTGGAAGTGTTGCGTCATAGTCCGCCGTCCTCTGTTGTTCGCCGGCGTATCCGGCGATCTTGGTGTCGAGGACGAGAAGACAGGCTTCGAGTTCGGCCACATGGGCACGAACCCGCTCACGATGCTGTTTCAGCAGGTCGCGGCGTTCGGCTTCCGTGCCGGGGCCGCGCTCCCGCAAGGCCGCATAGCGCAACATGTCACGGATCGGCATCCCGGTCGTTTTCAAACGCCCGAGAAACTCGATCCAGGTCAGGATGGATGCGTCATAGTCCCGTTGGCTCGATCGATCCCGGTCGGCATAGGGAAGCAGCCCGATCCGTTCGTAATACCGGATCGTATGGGCCGAAAGTCCCGAGCGTTTGGCCAGTTCACCGATCTTCATGAGCACCTGTTTCGTCACGACGCACAGGAAGCTACGGGTTAGAGTGCGCTCTAAGTCAAGCGCGTCTTCGACTAGCTGCCGCCGATGAAGATGCCCGCCGCCAGCACCAGCGCGCCGCCCAGCACCACCTGGAAGACCGAGCGCCAGAACGGCGTTTCCATGTAGCGGTTCTGGATGAAGGCGATGGCCCACAATTCCACGAACACGACGATGATGGCGATGGCCGTCGCGGTCCAGAATTCCGGGATGATGTAGGGCAGGGCATGGCCGAGGCCGCCGACCGCCGTCATGATGCCGGAGGCAAGACCGCGCTTCACCGGCGAGCCGCGGCCGGAGATGACGCCGTCGTCGTGCAGGGCCTCGGTGAAGCCCATGGAGATGCCCGCGCCCACCGCCGCCGCGAGGCCGACGAGCAGGGTGGTGTGGGAATCCTGCGTGGCGAAGGCGGTGGCGAAGATGGGGGCGAGGGTGGAGACCGAGCCATCCATCAGGCCGGCAAGGCCCGGCTGCACGAAGGTGAGAAGGAACTGCCGGCGGGCCTTCTCGTCCTCTTCCTTCTTCTTGTCGGCCGGCAGATAGCGGTCGGCGAGGTTGCCGGCGATCTCCTCGTGCTGGAGTTCGGTCTGGTAGAGGCTCTCCAGCAGCTTGCGGGTGTCGGGATCGGACGTCTTCTTCTGCGCCTTCAGATAGAAGGTGGCGGCCTCGTCCTCCATCCGCCCCACCTCGGAGCGGATGCGGTCGATGCCGAGATTGACCACGGCCCAGACCGGCCGGCGGCCATAATAGCCGGCGATGCTCTCGCGGCGGATCAGCGGCACGGTGCCGCCGTAGCGCCGCTCGTATTCACGGGTGAGGCTCGTCTGGTGGCCGCGCTCCTGCGCCGCCATGCTCTCGAACACCTTGGCCGTGTCGGGATACTCGCCGCGCAGCGCCTCGGCGTATTCCATATAGATGCGCGCGTCGTCCTCCTCGGAGGAGATGGCGAGGGCGAGGATTTCCCGCTCCGAAAGGTCTGCGAACCGGCGGCGGCCGGAGAGGAACGACAACATGCCGGGTGACTCCTGTTTAGAACTCTTCTAACAATCTGATCTGCGCGCGACAACAGCGACGTCAGTGCGACCAAATCGCCGCACGGGGGAAAGATGCCGGAGCCGGGCCATATCCAGAGCGAGGCTGCCACCGGGCGCAGCCGCACCCTCCTGCTCGCCGCCGCCGTGGTGCCGCTGGCGGTGGGGCTGCTGCTGCAGCTCGCGGGGATGAAGGCAGCCGCCTCGACCGCCTTCGCGGTCGGCACGGTACCGGTGCTGGCTGTGCTGCTCGTCGATATCGCCCGCTCCCTGCGCGCGGGCCGGTTCGGGCTCGACGTTCTGGCCGCGCTCTCCATGGCGACGGCTTTGGCCTTCGGCGAGCCGCTGGCCGGCAACGTGGTCGCGCTCATGTATGCGGGCGGCCAGCAGCTGGAACGATTCGCGGAGGGCCGGGCGCGGCGGGAGATGACCGCGCTTGTGGCCCGCGCTCCGCGTGACGCGGTGGTGCACCGGGACGGCGGGCTGGTGGTGGTGCCGGCGGTGGACCTCGTGGCCGGCGACCGCGTGCTGGTGCGCTCCGGCGACACGGTGCCTGCCGACGGCGCGGTGATCGGCGGGCCGGCGGTGCTGGACCTGTCCTCCCTGACCGGAGAGACGCGCCCGTCTCGGCTTGAGGACGGCGAGGAGGCACCCTCCGGCGCGGTCAATGCCGGTGATGCCTTCGATCTCGCAATCCTGCGGCCGGCGGCGGACAGCACCTATGCGGGCATCGTTCGCCTCGTGGAGGAGGCGGCATCGAGCCGGGCGCCCATGGTGCGCCTCGCCGACCGCTATGCTTTGGCCTTCCTCCTCGTTTCCCTCGCCCTCGCCATCGGCGCGGCGATCCTCGCGCATGATCCGCGCCGGGCGCTGGCGGTGCTGGTGGTGGCGACGCCCTGTCCGCTCATCCTCGCCGTGCCGGTGGCGCTCATGGCCGGGCTCTCGCGGGCGGCGAAGCGCGGCGTGCTGGTGAAGAGCGGCGGCGCGCTGGAGAAGCTCGCCCGCGTCCGCGCCTTGGTGGTGGACAAGACCGGCACCCTCACCCACGGCCGTGCCGAGCTGGAGGAGGTGCGCACCGCGCCGGACTTCGAGCCCGAGGAGGTGCTGCGCCTCGCCGCCTCCCTCGATCAGGCGTCGAGTCATGTGGTGGCGCGCGCACTGGTCCACGCCGCGCAGGAGCGGGGCCTCTCCCTTTCGCCACCCCGCGCGGTGAAGGAAGACGGTGGCGCGGGACTGGAAGGTTGGGTGGATGGCCGCACCGTCGCGGTGGGAGGCACGGCCTATGTCGCCGCCCGCGCCAGCGGCGACTGGAGCGAACTGCGCGCGCAGCTTCCCCCCGCGAGTGCGGTGGTGGCGGTGGCCGTGGATGGGCGGCCGGCGGGGCTGCTGCTGTTTGCCGATCCGGTGCGGGACGATGCCGCCGACATGATCGCCGCGCTGCGCCGCAGTGGCGTGCTGCACGTGGCGCTGGCCTCCGGCGACCGGGCCGAGGCGGTGGATGCGGTAGGCCGCGACCTCGGCCTTGATGCCTGGACCGGTGAACTGAAGCCCGAAGGCAAGATCGCGCACATCGCGCTGTCGCGGGAGACCGCCAATGGCGGCGCGGTGATGATGGTGGGCGACGGCGTGAATGATGCCCCCGCGCTCGCCGCCGCGGACATCGGCGTCGCGCTCGGCGCGCGGGGCGCGGCGGCTTCCGCCGAGGTGGCCGATGCGGTGCTGCTGGTGGACCGGCTCGACCGCCTCGCCGAGGCCATGGCCATCGCCCGCCGCTCCCTCGCCATCGCGCGGCAGAGCGTGCGCTGGGGCATCGGCCTGTCGCTGGCGGGAATGGTCGTGGCTGCCTTGGGCTATCTCCAGCCGGTGCAGGGCGCGCTCCTGCAGGAGGCCATCGACGTGGTGGTCATCCTCAACGCCTTGCGGGTGCTCATTCCCGGGCCCGGGGAGGGCGCTGAGTCCTAGGCGGCCGCCTGGGTCTGCCGGCGGCGCCAGAACGGCGCGTCGGGCCAGCGGGTCTCGCCGGCATAAAAGGCCGCGCGCAGCCGCATGCCGGCGGTGAAGCGGGCGAACAGGCGGTCCTGATAGGCCCTGAACGCGCCGGCGTCCCCCGCCTGCGTTCCAGCGATGGCGTCGGCGGCGGCGAGGCCGTCCTCCAGCGCGCGGGTGAGGCCCTGCGAGAGCAAAGGATCGAGGCAGGCGGCGGCATCGCCCACGGCGAGCCATCCGGGGGCGGCGACGGCGCTCAATATGGCGGTGGGGGCGATGGCGATGCGTGGGGCGCCCCCATCCAGCGGGTGGCCGCGCGCGATCTCAAGGCCGATCAGGCGGGTTTCGGCGAGGGCATCGCGGAAGGCGGCGCCATCGGGGAAGCGCGCGCCCACATCGGTGGCGACGCCCACCACCACCTGCCCACCGGGGATACGGCTCGCATACCACCAGCCGTCGGGGGCGGCTTCGAGGAAGGTGCGGGCGGGCATCGCCTCCGGCTCCGCGAGGGTGAGGAGGCTCCAGTGAAAGGCGATGGCATCGACGGAATTGCGCGCCACCTTCAGGCTGCGCAGCGCCGCCCCGCGCACGCCGCTCGCATCCACCACGAGGTCGGCGGTGACCTCGAACGGCCCGTCCGCGCCCTCGAAGCGGAGGCGGTGGCCCGCCCCCTCCGGCGTCATCCCCCGCAGCCGGCCCGCGTGGAGGGCCACGCCCAAAGCCTGCGCCTCGGCCCTCAAATCGGCATCGAAGCCGGCGCGGTCGAGATGCCAGCCGCCGCCGAAGGGGTTGGCGAAGCCGTCATTGTGGTGAGGCTCGGCCTTGCCCCACACGGCGGTCGAGCCCAGCGACGGCAGATGCCCGCGCGCCGTGAAGCGCTCCACGACACCGAGGCGGGAGAGCAGCGGCAGCGCGGCGCCGGGGATGGTCTCGCCGATGCGGGGGCCATTGCCTGCGCCAGCCTCGAACAGCGCCACATCGCCGATGCCGTGCCGCGCCAGCGCGATGGCTGTGGCGCAGCCGGCGGGACCGGCGCCGATGATGGCGATGCCCACCCGCTCCGGCGCAGCGTTCACGGGGCGGGCGGCGTGTTGAAGGTGGGCCAAGGGGCGACCATCTGGCTCGTGTCGTTCTCGAAGAAGCAGGCGACTTCGAGGAACGGGTCGTCCGCCGTGGCGGGTCGGGCCTCCGGATTGATCCGGCTCGCCTGCACAACGAAGCCGACCTTGTGCCAGTTGAGGAGGAAGTCCGCGGCCCGCTGGAAGCGCCCCGCATTGGCCGGGTAGATCGTGGTCGTTCCCCCGCCGCGCACGGCGAACAGCTGGCGTCCCGGCGTCCAGCCGGTGGCGGGATCGAAGCGCGCCAGCGCCTGCGGATAGACCACCACCGGCCGCTCGGCGGGCCAGGACCAGTAGAGCGTCTGGTCGGTGTTGGACGGGCTCTCCGGCGGGTGGGAGGCGCAGTGGTTGTAGTCCGTGTGCCAGGGCGCGGCCATGAATTTGGAGAAGTCGCCCGGCTCCAGAGGGAAGTTGCGCAGGGGGATGTAGCCCACCGTGAGGAAGGCCCGGTCCGCGCGCGCCTTGGAATAATCGAGCGGCGCGGCGTTGATGCGGAATGGTCCGCCTGGCGTGCGCGCCCAGTCCTGCACGAAGAGGTTCGGGTCGCGCACGGGATAGGACACCTCGATGCCGGGGCTGAAGCGCCCGCCGAGGCAATTGGCCAGCGCCACCCGGTCCATCTCCTCGCCCGCGCCCAGCTTCAGGCGGCGCTCGGGCGTGAAGGCGCCCTTATGCCACTGCCGCAGCAGGTAATATTGCGTGGGCGTGAGGGTGAGGAACGGCCGGTCCGTATCGCCCAGCGCCAGCGGCATCATGGGTGTGCCCTGGAGGAGGCTCTTCGGGTTGTCCGGGTTGCGGATGAGCGCGTCGAAGTCCGGGATCTTGTCGGTGGGCCGGTCGGCCGGGGCGATGGCGCCGATGCGGTTGTGGGCGGCGATGGCCGGCGCCGGCAGATTGGTGTTCCAGCGCTGGAGCATCACGGCATGGAACAGCGGGCGGGCATCGTCCGCGAAGGAGGCGGTGAAGCCGGGGCTGAAGGCGCCGCCCGCGTAGAGCGCCGGCTCCAGCGCCAATTGACGGACGAAGGTGTCGTAGACCTCATCCCATGCGGTGACGACGTTGCGCGTCTGGGGCGCGAAGCCGGGATCGCCGCACATCGCCCAGGCCGGCGCAGCCGTGAGCGTCGAGCCGTCCTCGAACAAAATCCGGGCGGAGACCGGGCCGTCGCCGATGTCGTCGAACCAGTTGGTGTTCTCCGCCCCGCTGCGCTCGTTCACGTTCGGCTTGCCCTCGGGCGACATGATGCCCACCGTCGCGCCGAAGCCGCCGGCGAGGATGAGGCGGCCCGTGCCGGCCTCCACCCGCATGTCACCGAGGCTGGTCAGCGGATCGGCCGGGACGTGCAGGGAGAAATGGTCCTGCGGGAAGCTCTCCGGATAGTCCGGCAGCGCCCGCACGGCCCCGCCGTCGCCGAGGCAACTCGCGGGCGTGCCGTGGGCGAAGGCGGCGACGCGGCCCTGATCGGCGCGGGCCGAGAGGGCGCGTGGGCCGGGATCGATGATGAGGCGCCTGAGGCGATCCGGGCTGTCGAGGGGGCCGTCCTGCGGGCGGCGGATGGGCATGAGCCGGCCGTCGGCGAAGCCGGCGAGAGCGGGGAAGTGGCCGGGCGCATCCTCCATGGAGAAGCAGTTGAGCTTCTTGTTGGCGAGGTGCGCCTGCCACACGATGTCCACCACCCGCTTGCCGCCGATGACCGCGCCGAGCGTGATCTCGGTGCTCTCGCCGGTGGGCCAGCCGGTGCCGGTGTAGGCATAGATGCGAAAGCGCACGGCCTGCCGCTTCAGCCGGCCCTGTCCATCGCGAAAGCCGTCTGCGGTGAGGGGCTGGCCAGTGGTGGCATCGAGGGGCAGGCCGCCCCACAGGCCTTCGCCGGAGGCGGGCAGGTCGCCGGCCGCGGTCTCGGGGGCGAGGTAATAGTCCGGGCTGTTGCCGACGCGGGCAATGCCGATGGTGGGGTGGATGCGCAGGATGGGCATGGCCGCGTCCGCCTGCGCCGGCATGGCTGCCGTGGCCGCGAGCAGTGTCGAGC
Organism: Xanthobacter sp. DMC12; assembly: GCF_056314105.1. Classification (NCBI taxonomy): domain Bacteria; kingdom Pseudomonadati; phylum Pseudomonadota; class Alphaproteobacteria; order Hyphomicrobiales; family Xanthobacteraceae; genus Xanthobacter; species Xanthobacter sp. DMC12. The sequence continues at coordinate 989,394 of NZ_JBQUYZ010000002.1, forward strand.
CCGCGGCGCCTTTCAGAAGCTCACGACGATCCATGATTCCGCCCCCCGTATCCGGGACGGAGTGTGTCCGAGCCGATGCCGGGGGCAAGCGCAAAAAGCGCCTGCCCCCGGCGACCGCGATCTTACTCGGAGATCTTGCGGGCGCGGCTGCCCAACGTGCGCAGGCGCAGCGCGTTGAGCTTGATGAAGCCGGCGGCGTCGCGGTGGTCGTAGGCGACGGCGCCTTCCTCGAACGTGACCAACTCCTGATTGTAGAGCGAGTAGGGGCTCTTGCGGCCGACCACGGTGGCGTTGCCCTTGTAGAGCTTCACCGTCACCTCGCCGGTCACATAGGCCTGCGAATGGTCGATGGCGGCCTGCAGCATCTCCCGCTCGGGCGAGAACCAGAAGCCGTTGTAGATCAGCTCCGCATAGCGGGGCATCAGCTCGTCCTTGAGGTGCGCCGCGCCGCGGTCGAGCGTGATGCTCTCGATGCCGCGATGGGCCGCCAGCAGGATGGTGCCGCCGGGGGTCTCGTAGATGCCGCGGCTCTTCATGCCGACGAAGCGGTTCTCCACGAGGTCGAGGCGGCCGATGCCGTTCGCCTTGCCCAGCTCGTTGAGCTTGGTGAGCAGGGTCGCGGGGGACAGCGCCTCGCCGTTGATGGCCACCGCGTCGCCCTTGTCGAAGGCGATGGTGATGAGGGTGGCCTCGTCGGGCGCCTCTTCCGGGGAAATGGTGCGCTGGTAGACGTATTCCGGCGCGTCGTCGGCCGGGTCTTCCAGCACCTTGCCCTCGGAGGAGGAGTGCAGCAGGTTCGCGTCCACCGAGAAGGGCGCCTCGCCGCGCTTGTCCTTGGCGATGGGGATCTGGTGCGCCTCGGCGAATTCCAGCAGGCGGGTGCGGGAGGTCAGGTCCCACTCGCGCCAGGGGGCGATGACGGTGATATCAGGCTCAAGGGCGTAGTAGCCGAGCTCGAAGCGCACCTGGTCGTTACCCTTGCCGGTGGCGCCGTGGGCGACCGCGTCGGCGCCCATCTTCCGGGCGATCTCGATCTGCTTCTTGGCGATCAGCGGGCGGGCGATGGAGGTGCCGAGCAGGTACAGCCCCTCATAGAGCGCGTTGGCGCGGAACATGGGGAACACGTAGTCCCGCACGAATTCCTCGCGCACGTCCTCGATGAAGATGTTCTCGGGCTTGATGCCGAGCAGCTCTGCCTTCTTGCGCGCCGGCTCCAGCTCCTCGCCCTGGCCGAGGTCGGCGGTGAAGGTGATCACCTCGCAATTGTAGGTGGTCTGGAGCCACTTCAGGATGACCGAGGTGTCGAGCCCGCCGGAATAGGCCAGCACCACCTTCTTCACGTCACGCGCCATCACGTCTCTCGGATGTTCGGGGAAAATCGGCGCGGACTATAGGCGCGCGCGGCGCTCTGGCAAGCCGTCTCGGTCAAGGATGGGGTCGGGTGGCCGCTCAGGCCCGGCCGAGAAGCCGGCGCACGCCCGCCTGGAAGGCGAGGCCGGCGTTGCCGATGGCGTCTTCGAGGGAGGCATCGGTGGGGCTACGCTTGCGGTCGTACAGCCAGAGCCGCATGCCGACGATGAGCAGGATGACCAGCACGCCGGAAAACACCACATCGGTGAAGAAATGCCCGCCGAAGGCGATGCGCAGGCCCCCCGCCAGCGCGCCGAAGGAGACCGCCGCCACCATCGCCACCGCCCCCGCCGGGCCGGGCACGAGGCTTGCCGGGGCCACCAGCCAGAAGCCGAGGGACCCTTCGCCGGAGACGAAGGAGCAATTGGTGGGGCAGGTGCCGTCGGTGGCATACCAGGGGCGGAAGGTGTCCTTGCCACCGAAGGTGTCCACATGCACCGGGCGCGGCCGGCCCCAATGCTCCTTCAGGATGCCGTTGACCAGGAGCCCCGGCCCCAGCGCCATGGTGACGGCGAGCAGCACCGCCGCCCGCGACGGCATGAACATTTTACCCCGGGGAAAAATGAACTTGAGGAGGATGGCGGCGAAGGCCGGGCCGGCGAAGACCCACGGCAGCCAGTTGGCGAGGGTGCGGATGTTGGCCGCCCATCCCAGACCCGCGACGCCGAAATTGCGGCGCGTGGCATTCCAGAACAGGCTGGAGATGGCCATGTCCCACTCGGGGAACACGGTGAACAGGATCGCCACCGCGGCCCCGATCACCAGCGCGAAGAACAGCACCCACTTCACCGCGTCGCCTGCTCCGATCCGGGATTGATCCAGCCTGTTGATCCAGACCCTTGCACGCGGGGCTTTCCCCGCCGCACTCTTCCGCCGCGATGTACAGGCCGGAGGAGCCCATGGCCAGCGGCACCCTCGATTTCTATTACGAGTTCGCCTCGCCTTATTCCTACCTCGCCGCCTGCCGCATCGCCGCTCTGGCCGAGCTTGCGGACGTGCGGGTGAACTGGAAGCCGTTCCTGCTCGGCCCCATCTTCGCCGCGCAGGGCTACACAAGCTCGCCCTTCAACGTCTATCCCCTGAAGGGTGCGCATATGTGGCGGGATCTCGACCGCCTCGCGAGCGCCCAGCGCCTGCCGCCCATCACCAAGCCCGCGACCTTTCCGGCCAACGGCCTTCTGGCGGCACGGGTGGCCATGCACCTCAACGATGCCTGCCGGCCGTCCTTCACCCGCGCCCTGTTCTCCGCGGAATTCGCGCAGGGCCGCGACATTTCGGACCGGGAGACCGTCCGGCAGGTGCTCGCCGGTCTCGGCCATTTCTGGGACGAGGAGATCGCCGCCGCCGAATCCGAGGTGAACAAGGCGCGCCTGCGCGCCCAGACCGAGGAGGCGCAGGCGCGCGGCGTGTTCGGCGCGCCCACCTTCTTCACCGCCGATGGCGAGCTGTTCTGGGGCAACGACCGGCTGGAAATGGCGCTGGAGCACGCGCGCAGCCTTTCGCGGAAGTCCTGAAGATCGTGACGCGCCACCTCCGGCCCGCGAGCGCCGGCGCGGCGGACCAAAGGCAGGTCGCGGTTTTTGCCGCCTTGGGTTGATTGTGTGGTGCATGTTCGTCCATCGGTGCATGCGCGTAGCGTCAGGGGTGGCGATGGACGTATTCCTTCTGGATGGTTCTCTGGCTCACCGTGGTGGGCACAGCTACAGCTTGGTAAGGAAGGTGGGGGAAGCGGTCGCGGCACGCGGCCACGGCGTGCGGGTCTTCGGTACGCGGACCATGGACCGGGAGGTCGCAGACGACCTCGGTGCCGTCCCCCATTTCAGCGCATCGCTCTATGAAAGCGTTGATCCGTCACTGTCGGAGGTTCTAAAACACCGTATAGGCGGCGCCCTGCGCCTGCGGCGCGCCCGCTCGCATCTCCTGCGGGAGCGGATCAGCGCGGAGCGTCTCAACGCCTTGTTCCGCGCCGATCTCATGGCTCTGCCCGCCGGCGTGCTGGCGCGGGGAAATGTCGTGGTTCTGCCCAATGTGATGCAGAACCAGATCCTCGGCCTCGTCCAGGCGCTGGCAGCCCTGCCACAGGGCGCGCGGCCGCGCGTGGTGTGCCAGCTGATGTTCGCTCCCGACTGGATTCCCTGGCGTCGATCCGGCGAGCTGGGGCCCGGCATCTACAAGGAGGCATTCGCGATCGCGCGCCCGCTGATGGACGACGGCTTGGTCTTCGGCACTGAAAATGACGCCATCGCCAATCTGTACCGGGAGGGCTATGGCATCGATCCCATCCGCCTGCCGGTGCCGTTCGGCAACGTGGCGCGCGCACGGCCGGTGCCGGAACGGCCGATGTTTGGATTTCTGGGCGTTTCCAAGAACGACAAGGGGTTTCATCTCCTGCCGGAGGCCATCCGGCTGTGCCGCGCACAGGGCCTCGCCGCGGATTTCGTGGTTCAGGTGCAGCGAAGTGGGAACGAGGCGGAGACGGCGGCGGCCGAGATGGCGCTGCGCGCGCTGCCGGATGTGCGCCTCATCGATCAGGTTCTGACGGAGGAGGCGTTCGCCACGGCAACCCGTAGCGTGGACGCCATGCTGCTGCCCTATGATCCTAAGGTGTTTGGCATGCGTGGCTCGGGCATCTTCACCCAGTCCGCCGCCGCCGGACGGCCTGTCGTGGCTTCCGCCGGGACGTTCGCTGGGGCGTCCGTCGCAGGAGGGGAGGCGGAGGGAGAGGTGTTCGCCCCCTACGACGCCAAAGCTTTCGCCGCCGCCATCCTGCGGTTGGCCGGCCGGCTTAAGGACAGTCATGCGCGAGCCGCGCAGCTCGCCGACCGGTTTGCGCAGGCCACCAGCGCCGAGGCCTATGTGGACGCCCTGCTGGCGCAGGAGAGGTCGTTCTCCGGTTGAGCCGGCCGTGGCAGGACGCATTCCGGTCATGCGCAGCGCTTTTTCCTGCGCCGCGTCACCGGGCCTGTCGCAATGCCGCCCGGCTCTGATATATGCGCGTCACACACAAGCGACGAAACCGCGACGAAGGCTTCACCCATGGCGAATGTCACTGCTTTCCCGGACAAGGCTACCATCGCCGAGCAGACGGCGCGGATGCTGCTCGAGGTCGAGGCGGTGCGCTTTTCCTCCGGCGAGCCCTTCATCTTCACCTCGGGCTGGGCGAGCCCGGTCTATATCGACTGCCGCCGCCTCATCTCCTTCCCGCGCGTGCGCCAGACGCTGGTGGATTTCGGCATCTCCACCATCTACCGCGACATCGGCTACGAGCAGTTCGACACGGTGGCGGGCGGCGAGACGGCGGGCATTCCCTTTGCCGCCTGGGTCGCGGACCGGATGATGCTGCCCATGCAGTATGTGCGCAAGAAGCCCAAGGGCTTCGGCCGCAACGCCCAGATCGAGGGCCACCTCGCCCCCGGCGAGCGCGTGCTCCTGGTCGAGGACCTGACCACCGACGGCAAGAGCAAGGTCAATTTCGTCAATGCCTTGCGTGATGCCGGCGCGGAGTGCCAACACTGCTTCGTGTTCTTCTATTACGACATCTTCTCCGAGGCCGCGGGCATCCTGGACGGCGCTGGCCTCAGCCTGCACCGCCTCGCCACCTGGTGGGACGTGCTGGCGCAGGTGAAGAAGATGAACCGCTTCGAATCCGCGCAGGTCGCCGAGATCGAATCGTTCCTGCACGAGCCGCACGCCTGGTCCAAGGCCCACGGCGGCACCGCCACCACCGGCGAGTGACGCCCTAAATGGATCTCTACGCCCTTGTTCGGCCCTTCCTCGGGCTGGTGACCCCTGAGCGGGCGCACGGCTATGCCGTCCGCGCCATGGCGCGGGGCCTGATGCCGGACCTCTCCGGCCATGACGACCCGGTGCTCGCCACTCGCGTGTGGGGCCTCGACTTCCCCAATCCCGTGGGCCTCGCCGCCGGCTTCGACAAGCACTGCGAGGTTGCCGACGGCCTGCTGAAGATGGGCTTCGGCTTCGCCGAGATGGGCACGGTCACGCCGCGCCCGCAGCCCGGCAATCCGCAGCCGCGCCTGTTCCGGCTGGAGGAAGATGAGGCGGTCATCAACCGCTTCGGCTTCAACAGCGAGGGCCTCGCCCCCTTCGTCTACCGGCTGGCCAAGCGCCGGGCGGCGGGCGGCAAGAGCATCCTCGGCGCCAATGTGGGGAAGAACAAGGAGAGCGAGGACACGCTGGAGGATTACGCCGCCGGCGTGTCCGCCACCTGCCGTCTCGCCGATTATATCGTGTGCAACATCTCCTCCCCCAACACGCCGGGCCTGCGCGCCCTGCAGGCCCGGGCGGAGATGGAGGCGCTGCTCGCCCATCTCGTGGACGTGCGCAACGCCTCGGTCCCTGACCTTGCGGAACGTCCGCCGCTGCTGGTGAAGGTGGCGCCCGACCTCGACGACGCCGGCCTCGCCGACGTCGCCGAGGTGGCGCTGGAGACCGGGATCGACGGAATCATCATGGGCAACACCACTTTGTCGCGCCCGCCGAGCCTGCACAGCGCGCACAAGGGTGAGGCCGGCGGCCTCTCCGGCAAGCCGCTGATGACGCTCTCCACCGAGCGGCTCGGGGCGCTTTATCGCCTCGTGGGCGGCCGCCTGCCGCTGGTCGGCTCCGGCGGCATCAGCTCGGGCGCGGACGCCTATGCCAAGATCCGGGCCGGGGCGAGCCTCGTGCAGCTCTATTCGGCGCTGGTGTTCCACGGCCCCGGCCTCGTCGGCCGCATCAAGACCGACCTTGCCGCCCGCCTCAAGGCCGATGGCTTTGCCCATGTGGCGGACGCGGTGGGCGCCGATTTCCGCTGACCGTTGGGCGGCAGCACGCCGCCCTTGACCGCGGCGGCTACTCTGTTACCCGTGATGCTCCTTCCTCCTGACGGTGGGGCATCATGGCCGGGCTGGATCGACGCGCCTTACTCTCGTTCCTTGGCGGGACGCTTTTGGGCGCGGAGGCGCTGGTCCCTCCCTTCCGTCCCGCGCTGGCCCGTCCGGCCGTGTTCCCCCCGGCAGACCGGGAACTGATGGTTCCCGTCAAGGGCGGGCGCATTTACGTGCGCACCAACGGGACGAGCACGGGCGGACGCCTGCCGGTGCTGCTGCTTCACGGCGGGCCTGGCGGAATGCATTCCACCTTCCACGACCCGCTGGAACTGGCCGACGAGCGCATGGTGGTGCTCTACGACCAGCTCGACAGCGGCCGCTCCGACCATCCCGACGATCCTGCTAACTGGACGGTCGCACGCTTCGCCGACGAGATCGACGCCGTGGGCACGGCGCTGGGGCTGCCGCGCTTTCACGTGCTGGGGCACAGCTGGGGCGCGACGATCGCCCTCGAATGGGCGGCGCGCAACCCCGCGACACGCGCGGGACTGGTGCTGGCGAGCCCCTTCATCTCCGGCAAAAGCTGGATCGCGGACGTCGCCGCCCGCCGCGCGGCGCTCCCGGCAGACGTGCAGAAGGTGATCGACGCCTGTGAAGGCTCCGCCCCACCGCATCCGGCCACCTGCGATGCGGCGTCGGGCGCCTTCTATGCCGCCTTCAACCGGCGCGAGCCGCTGCCCGCCATGCGCAAGACCTATGAGGCGGCGCAGAACCTCAAGCTCAACGAGAAATTGTATGTGGCTATGAACGGGGCCGGCGAGTTCACCCAGACCGGCACGCTGAAGGATTACGATGGGGAGCCGCTGCTGGCGCGGCTCGACGGGGCGCGCACCTTGTTCGTCGTGGGCCAGTATGACGAGACGCGCATCTCCACGGTCGCGGCCTTCGCCGAGCAGGTTCCTGGCGGCGCAGAGTTTGCGGTGATCCCCGGCGCCGCCCACGGCATCTTCAACGACCGTCCCGACGAGTCGGTGGCGGTGGTGCGAGGTTTCCTGCGGCGGCAGGACGAACTGGCGGCGCAGGGCGCGAAGCCCTGAGCCACCATTCCGGCTTCACATGGTCGGCGGGGTCGGGGGCGCGGGCGTCACCGCCGGGCGGGCGGCGGGGCGTTCGGAGGCGAGGATGTCGCGAATCTCCATCAGCAGCGCCTCGGACTTGGTCGGCGCTGCCGGCGGCTTGCCCGCCTCCGCCCGGCGCAAGGCGTTGATGCCGCGCACCACGAGGAAGAGCACACCCGCCACGATGATGAAATTGATGGCGATGGTGATGAATGATCCATACGCTAATACCGCGCCCTGTTTCTTGGCGTCGGCGAGGTTCGCGGCGGTGACGGACTTGGACAGCGGCACGAAGTAGTTCGAGAAGTCGAGCCCGCCGGTGACGGCACCGATGACCGGCATGAACACGTCGCCCACCAGCGAGGTGACGATATTGCCGAACGCGGCACCGATGATGACGCCGACCGCAAGGTCCACCACATTGCCGCGGACCGCGAACTCCTTGAACTCCTTCAGAATCGGCATTGCGTTCTCCTGCCCGGTGTCGCGCCCGGGGCGCCGGGGCACCTTGCCCCTGCGCGACAGGATATCCCATCGCCCCGGGGGCAGCGCCCGAGCGCTCCCCAAGGGCAACGCCCGAGCTGCCGATCCGGTTCGCCCGGCGCGGCCGGATATCGCGCGCCTCGTGCCACACGTGACGCTTTCATGACTTTGAGCGCGCCCGTCCCTATGTTAGGGAGTGCCCGCCGCCGATGACGGGGGCGGGCCTAGAGGCTCATCAACAGCAACCCTCGGCTGCCCTGCGGGCGGTGCAGAGGACTAAAATGGCGACACTGGCGAGAATGGCGGACCGGCAGACCAGCTTCGAGTATGAGGATCTCCTCGCGTGCGGACGTGGCGAGCTGTTCGGGGCCGGGAACGCGCAATTGCCGCTGCCGCCCATGCTGATGTTCGACCGGATCACCGAAATCTCGGAGACCGGCGGCGAATTCGGCAAGGGCATGGTGCGCGCCGAGCTGGACGTGAATCCGGACCTCTGGTTCTTCGCCTGCCACTTCAAGGGCGATCCCGTCATGCCCGGCTGCCTCGGCCTTGATGCCCTGTGGCAGCTGGTGGGCTTCCACCTCGGCTGGCTCGGCTCGTCCGGCCGCGGCCGGGCGCTGGGCCTCGGCGAACTGAAATTCTCCGGCCAGGTTCTCCCGGGCGTGAAGAAGGTGGTCTACGGCATCGAGTTCAAGCGCGTCATGCGCTCCAAGCTGGTGCTCGGGATCGCCGACGGCTGGCTGGCGGCGGACGGCGAGGTGATCTACCGCGCCAAGGATCTGAAGGTGGGCCTGTTCCAGGCCGAGACGGCACCCCAGCCCGCAGGCGCCGCGAGCGCCTGACAAGGCCTCGCCACGATCTGCGGCGACACTGGGTGCACTCCAATGGGGATTTGACATGCGGCGCGTCGTCGTCACCGGGATGGGCATCGTCTCGTCCATCGGCAACAACACGCAGGAGGTTCTCGCCAGCCTGCGCGAAGCCAAGAGCGGTATTTCCTTCGCCGAGGACTATTCCCGGCTCGGATTCCGCTCCCAGGTGCACGGTGCGCCGACCCTGAATGCGGAAGAGGTCGTTGACCGCCGCGCCATGCGCTTCCACGGCGGCGGCACCGCGTGGAACCACGTGGCCATGGAGCAGGCCATCCGCGATTCGGGCCTTGAGCCGAACGAGGTTTCGAACATCCGCACCGGCCTGGTGATGGGTTCGGGCGGCTCCTCCACCAAGACCATCGTGGATTCGGCCGACATCACCCGCGAGAAGGGCCCGAAGCGCGTCGGCCCGTTCGCGGTGCCCAAGGCCATGGGCTCCACCGCCTCGGCGACCCTCTCCACCTGGTTCAAGATCAAGGGCCTGAGCTATTCCATCTCGGCCGCCTGCGCGACGACCAACATCTGCATCGGCAACGCCTACGAGCTGATCCAGTACGGCAAGCAGGACATCATCTTCGCCGGCGGCTGCGAGGACCTGCACTGGACTCTCTCCGTGCTGTTCGACGGCATGGGCGCCATGTCGTCCAACTTCAACGACCGCCCGGCGGTGGCCTCCCGCGCCTATGACAAGAACCGCGACGGCTTCGTGATTTCCGGCGGCGCCGGTGTCCTCGTGCTGGAAGAGCTGGAGCACGCCAAGGCCCGCGGCGCGCGCATCTACGGCGAAATCGCCGGCTATGGCGCCACTTCCGACGGCGTGGACATGGTGGCCCCCTCGGGCGAGGGCGCCGAGCGCGCCATGAAGCTCGCCATCGCGGGCATCAAGGCGCCCATCGACTACATCAACCCGCACGCCACCTCGACGCCCATCGGCGATCTCAAGGAGATCGAGGCGATCCGCGCCGTGTTCGGCGACAAGTGCCCGCCCATCTCGGCCACCAAGTCGCTCACCGGCCACTCGCAGGGCGCCACCGGCGTGCACGAGGCGATCTATTCCATCCTCATGATGCAGAACGGCTTCATCGCCGAGAGCGCCAACATCGAGGAGATCGACCCGGCGTTCGCCGACATGCCCATCGTGCGCCAGCGGGTGGACAACGTGACGCTCGGGCATGTGCTGTCCAACGGCTTCGGCTTCGGCGGCACCAACGCCAGCCTCGTCATCAAGCACGTCGACGCCTGAGGGTGCTGGACGCCTGACCGTCCCGCCTGAAGGCGGCGTTCAGGATTGGTCATCAATGGTGAGCCGGCGCCGGCCGAAACGCGATGGCGTGGCCGGGCGCCGTCTGCTATCGGCGTCTCAGGCGCAAGAGGGTGGGTTATGCAGGACCTGATGAAGGGCAAGCGCGGCCTGGTGATGGGTGTCGCCAACGATCATTCCATCGCCTGGGGCATCGCCAAGGCGCTGGCGGGTCAGGGCGCGGAACTCGCCTTCACCTACCAGGGCGAGCAGGTGGCCAAGCGCGTGAAGCCGCTGGCCCAGAGCGTCGGCTCCTCCCTCATGCTGCCGTGCGACGTGGAAGACCTCGCCAGCGTGGACGCGGTGTTCGCCGCGCTGAAGGAGGCCTGGGGCAGCATCGACTTCCTGGTCCACGCCGTCGCCTTCTCCGACAAGTCCGAGCTGAAGGGCCGCTACGCCGACACCAGCCGGGAGAACTTCTCCCGCACCATGGTGATCTCCTGCTTCTCCTTCACCGAGATCGCCAAGCGCGCGGCCGCGCTGATGACCGAGGGCGGTTCGCTGATTACCCTCACCTATGGCGGCTCCACCCGCGTCATGCCCAATTACAACGTGATGGGCGTGGCCAAGGCGGCGCTGGAAGCCTCCGTGCGGTATCTGGCGGCGGACTTCGGCCCGGTGGGCATCCGCGTCAACGCCATCTCCGCCGGCCCGGTGCGCACCCTTGCGGGCGCCGGCATCGCCGATGCGCGGGTGATGTTCAACTACCAGAAGCGCCACGCGCCCCTGCGCCGCACGGTCAGCATCGAGGAGGTGGGCGGCTCGGCCCTCTATCTCCTCTCCGACCTCTCCGCGGGCGTGACCGGCGAGGTGCATTTCGTCGATTCCGGCTACAACATCATCTCCATGCCGCACCCCGACGTGCTGAAGGCGCAGGAGGATGCCGAGGCCCAGGCAGCGGCAGACGTGCCCACCAAGGCCGCCGAATAGGGCCGGGGCATGGGCGTCCCCTCTCGCCCGCTCACCCGCCGGGGCCTGCTCGCCGCTGGTGCCGGTCTCGCCGCCATGGCGATCGCCGCGCCCGCGTTCGCCGATCCGCTCTCCCCGGAGGCGCGCAAGCTGCTGGACGGCATGCCCGGCAAGGCGGTGCTGGGGGCGGAGAAGACCAAGCCCCTCGTCACCGAGCTGGTGGATTTCAACGCCCCGGACTGGCGCCGCTCCGCCTTCGACATGCGCGAGCTTCTCGCCGGTGACGCGAAGCTCGCCTATGCCATCGTGCAGACGCCGCGGGTGGACGTGGGCTCCATCGAGGCGGCGCGGGTCGCGCTGGCAGTGCTTTCCCTCCACCCCGGGAAGTTCGGCGACTTCTACCTCGCGCTCGCCGCCACCACCGGCGACATCGACGGGGTGAAGGCGATCAACGTGGTGCGCGCCGAGGGGCTCGACCACTACAAGGTGTTCCGCGCCGCCAACCAGCCGGACATCACCGACATCCTCACCCAGGGCGTGGCGCTCGCTGCCGCCCTCCGGGTGCTCGATCCCCCCGCCTATGTCATCGGGACGGACGTGGTGACCGGCTATGCCGACCTTGCCCGCAAGCGGGCGCTGATCGCCGCCGCCGCGCGCTGATCGCCGCACGGCTCTCGCAGCGCGGTTCCTGCAAAGGCAGTTCCCGTTACGGTATGGCGCCGGTCCGCAAATTTCTCCCTTTACGCTTCGGGGCCGGCGTCGTATCGGGCGAACCTTCGGCCGCCTGCGCCGATAATCCAGCACAAGTCAGACGGCAGTGCAGGCCAGGGGGAAGCCATGCAGGCGTGGCAGGTCGCGATACTGGTCTTTCTCGCGCTCGAGGGCGGAGCGCTGTTCGGCATGGGCGCCCAGCGCTGGCTGAAGGCGCATCACCTCTCCAAGGAGACGCAGGAGGCGGTGAAGCTGGGCGTCGGCATGGTCGCCGCCATGGCGTCGCTGATCCTGGGTCTGATGACCGCCTCGGTGAAGGGCAATTTCGACACCACCGGCAAGGACGTGCAGCAATACGCGACCTTCCTCACCATTCTCGACGCCACGCTCCAGCACTACGGGCCCGATGCGAAGCCCGCGCGCGATGCGCTCAAGGTCTACACGGTCCACGCCATCGCCGAGACCTGGCCAGACGCCGCCGACCAGACCATGCGGGTGGCCAGCCTTGATTCCGAGCAGAAGCTGGAGCGAGTGGGCCATGAGATCCGCATCCTCACCCCGTCCGGGCCCGAGCAGACCGACCTCAAGGCGGAGGCGCTCGACCGGTTCAAGTCGCTCAACGCCCTGCGCTGGACGATCATCGCCGAGAGCGTCACGGATATCCCCCCGGTGTTCATCGTCGTGCTGATCGTCTGGCTGACGCTGATCTTCGCCAGCTTCGGCCTGTTCTCGCCGGTGAATCTGGTCTCGCTCATCGTCTTTCCCCTGTGCGCGTTGTCGCTGGCGGGCGCCATCTTCCTGATCCTGGAGATGAGTTCGCCGTTCGACGGTGTCATCATGGTGGGGCCCGAAGCCATGCAGCGCTCGCTCGCCCACATGAAGCTGCCCTGAGCGGCGGTGTAGAGCGGGTGTAACCGGCAGCTCGGCCGGGACTGCGACCCTCGCGCGGTTGCGCCCGGGCGCGGGGTTTTGTACGTGCTGCATCGCGGGACGGACCCGCGGCGCCGCCCCCGACGGCGCGCAGAATGGAGGCCGACATGAGCCGCAAGGTGCTCTGGATTGCGGCGGCGAGCGTGCTGGTCGGCGCGATCGTCCTCGGCCTGAAGACGCTGGCGTGGTGGATCACCGGCTCGGTGGCCCTGCTGTCCGATGCGCTGGAAAGCATCATCAACGTCGCCGCATCGGCCGCCGCCCTGTTCGCCATCACGGTGTCCGCGCGCCCCGCCGACGACAACCACCAGTTCGGCCATCACAAGGCGGAATACATTTCCGCCGTTCTGGAAGGCGTGCTCGTGGTGGTGGCCGCCATCACCATCATGCGCGAGGCCTATTACGGCTTCCTCGACCCGCATCTGCCCGACCAGCCCTTCACCGGCATGCTCATCAACGGCGCGGCGACGGTCATCAACGCCATCTGGTGCATGGTGCTGCTGCGGGTGGGCAAGGCCATGCGCTCGCCGGCCCTGGTCGCCGACGGCCGGCATGTGCTGACCGATGTCGTCACCTCCGGCGGCGTGCTGATCGGCTTCGTGCTGGTGCCCGTCACCGGCTGGCCGGTGCTCGATCCGCTGATCGCCGGGCTTGTCGCGCTGAACGTGCTGTGGACCGGCTGGAGCCTGATGAAGGATTCCGTGGGCGGGCTGATGGACGCCGCCCCGCCCCCGGACGTGGTGGCGCGCATCCGCGAGCTGGTCTCGCTGCACGCCGCCGGCGCCATCGAGGCGCACGATCTGCGCACCCGTCATGCCGGGCGCATCACTTTCGTGGAATTCCATCTGGTGGTGCCCGGCGACATGACGGTGGCCGCCGCCCACGACATCTGCGACCGCATCGAGAACGCCTTCGAGCGCGACATGGACGATGCGATCATCACCATCCATGTGGAGCCCGAGGGCGAGGCCAAGCACCGCGGCGTGGTGGTGGTCTGAGCCGGCCTCAGGCCCCTTTCGGGCGGAAGGCGGCGCACACTTCGGGATTGGTCTCGATGCGTCCGGCGCCGATCAGGTCCAGGCAATAGGGGATGGCCGGGAACACCGCCGACAGGCACACCGCGATGGAGGCGGGCTTGCCCGGCAGGTTCACGATCAGCGTCTTGCCCCGCACGCCGGCCTCCTGCCGCGACAGAATGGCGGTGGGCACCTCGTTGAGGCTGATGCGCCGCATCTGCTCGCCGAATCCGGCCAGCGGCTTCTCGATCACCGCCGCCATGGCCTCGGGCGTCAGGTCGCGCGGGGAGGGGCCGGTGCCGCCCGTGGTGCAGATGAGGTCCATGTGCTCGTCGTCGGCGAGGGCGATGAGGGTGTCGCGCACGCTCTCGAATCCGTCCGGGATCACCCGGTAGTCGGCGACCCAGGGGCTGGTAATGGCGCGGCGCAGCCAGGCCTCGATGGCCGGGCCGCTGAGATCCTCATAGGTGCCGGAACTGGCGCGGTCGGAGATGGTGACGATGCCGATGCGGGCGGGGGTCATGTGGCAAATCCGGCTGGAAAGCGTTCCGCCTGTGCTGGCGTGCCCGGCATCCTAAAGCAAGCGCCGCACCAGCGGTGCCCCGTCGCAGGGTGACAATTTGGGCTTGCGACCCGACGTCTATGCCGTATTCATGTGAACATAAGAAGAAAGTGTCGTTTCCTCCGGCGCGCCGCCTCGCCGGGGCCAATCGGGCCGGGCCGGATGTCGGAATATCTCACCACCCGCGAGCTTGCGGCGCTGCTGAGGGTGCGCGAGCGCAAGGTCTACGACCTCGTGGCCACAGGCAGCCTGCCGGTGCGGCGGGTGACGGGCAAGCTGCTGTTTCCCCGGCAGGAAATCCAGAACTGGATCGCCGGCTCAGCCGATCCCGCCCCGGCCCACGCCGCCGCGCCGGCTGCTCCCCATGCTGTCGCGGCGGACCATCATGCCCCGCCGCCGGTGATGACCGGGGGCCATGATCCGCTGCTTGAATGGGCCCTGCGGGAATCGCGCTCCGGCATCGCCTGCCTCATGGACGGCGCGCTCGACGGGCTCGACCGGGCCGGCCGGGGCGAATGCATCGCCGTGGGCCTGCATGTACCCGAGGGCGACGGCTGGAACGCGGCCGTGGTGGAAGAGCGCTTCGGCGGTGGGCCATGGGTGCTGGTGGAATGGGCGCGACGGGTGCGCGGGCTCATCTGCCGGCCGAACCTTCCCCGCGCACCCTCGTGCCTTGCCGAGACGCGGGGCCTCAAGTTCCAGATGCGCCAGAAGGAGGCAGCGAGCGAACTGGTGCTCGACCGTCTGCTCGCCGCCGAGGGCCTTGACCGCGCCGCCCTCACCTGCGCCGCCACGGTGGAGCGCTCCGAGACCGACCTCGCCCTCGCCGTTGCCGCCGGGCGGGCGGACGTTGGTCTCGGCATCGCCGCCGCCGCGCGCCTGCACAACCTCGATTTCGTGCCGCTGGTGGAGGAGCGCTTCGACCTCATGGTCTGGCGCCGCGCCTATTTCGAGCCGTCGTTCCAGAAGCTCGTCGCCTTCTGCCGCGAGCCCGCCTTCCACGCGCGGGCGGCGGAACTGGGCGGCTATGACGTCTCCGGCTTCGGGACGGTTCATTTCAACGGGGCGTGACGCCCTTTTGCCATTCAGTAGACAAAAAAGACCCGCCCGAGGGACCGGGCGGGCCAGTGAGGGCAATGGGGGTGCCCTATCAAGGCGCCGCTCAGGCGAGCGGCGGCACGTCCAGCGCGCGGAAGATGGCGCAGCGGCGGAAGGCGTCGATGGAGGGCGGCTCGCCCTTCTGCGAGCAGTATTTCGCGACCAGCTTGGCGAGGCCCTTGATGTCGCGGCCCGATGTCTCGGGGAACATCTCCACCAGTGTGTCGATCAGTTCGGCGGAGAGGATGAGGCCGAACTGGTCGCACATCACCCGCCAGATCTTGCGGCGATCATCCGGGCCCGGCGAGTGATACTTGATGAGGGCGATGCAGCGCGAGACGATGGCCTCGTCGATGTCGTCCACCCGGTTGGTGGTGAGGAACAACAGGCCGTTGAAGTATTCGAGCACGCGCAGGAACACGCCCACCACGGCATTCATGGTGAGGTTGTCCTGCCTGCGCTTGATGTAGACGTCCGCCTCGTCGATCAGCATCACCGCGCCCCAGCGCTGGGCGCGCGTCAGCGCATCTTTCAGCGCCTGTTCCATGTGCGCGACGTCGAGGCCGAGCTGGCCGGAATGCACGCGGTAGAGCGGGCGCTGGATGATCTCGGAATAGACCTCGGCGGTGAGCGTCTTGCCGACACCGGGCGGGCCGGCGCAGAGCACGGTGGTGCCGCCCGACTTGCCGGCCACCACGTCATCCATCAGCGTGTTCATTTCGGCGGTGAGGATGTCGATGAGGTCGGTCTGCTCGGGCGGCAGAACCAGCTTCTGCTTCAGTTCCGGGTGGTATTCGTAAGGTTTGATGTCGTCCACATGCACCCACACATGGTGGTGCAGCTCCAGGTGGAACATCAGGATCAGGGGATGCACCGGCATGTCGGTGAAGGCGCCCTTGGGGATGCTCTCCTTCGCCGCGCGCAGCGCTTCGTCCACCGCCATGTGGAACAGGTTCTGCTTGTCCGCCTTCTTCACGATCTTGTCGAGGAAGAAGCCGGACGTCTCGGTGCCCAAAGTGCGCTCGCCGAGCAGTTCCTCGTCATTGACGAGGCGCGCCTCGCTGCCGGAGGAGGAGAGCACCACGGTCGCCTTGCGCGCCCAGTCTGTGTCGCGCCGGTTGGCGGTGGGGTCTTCGGCGAAAAGGCCGGTGCCACGGCCGGAGAACTGCTGGCCATAGCGGCCGCGCCACTCGAAATAGCGCACCATCTGGTCGTCGAAGGAGGACAGCAGCCCCTCGTCCTCCATCAGCCAGCCCTTGGCGGCGAGGGTGCCGGGGATGGTGAGGCCGCGCAGATCCTTGGAGCGGATCAGCAGATTTTCCACATGGGTCTTGCCGCGGTTGTTGGCCTTCAATTCCACGATCAGCCGGCCCGCCTCCTCCTCGCCGGGGGGCGTGTAGTCAAGGCGGGTGATGAGATAGGGCTCGGGCTTGCCCGAGGGGTTCATGCGGAACAGCCAGCCCCGGATGCAGCGCTTGACGAAATAGAGCGCGATGGCCCCCGCCAGATCCTCCAGCTCGTCCGGCCCGAACCGCTGGCCCTCATCGCGGAAAACGCCGACGAGATTGGCGAGCTGCTCCTCCTGCCCGCGAATGGTGGTGCCGCCGGTCCGCAGCACGAGTTCGTGCAGATGGGCCAGCTCGTCGGGCTTCAGCGCATCGAGGCCCAGCTCCATGCGGCTCGAGAGACGCGGCTGGGCGAGGAGGTGCGCCTGGTCCGGGAAGGCGTCCACCAGGCTTTCGACCACCAGGCGTTCGACGATGAGTTTCATGGGGCAGCCTCATGTCTCGAACGATGTCGGGGCTTCGACAATTTGGCCGACCTGTGACACGCCCTGGCATCGTGAACGGGGATGAAGGGCCGTGAGCAAGATCGGGGCCGCAGCCACGCGGCGGCGGCGCTCCGGCGCCGCGGGTGGGGCACCGGGATAAGGGCGCTCTGCCGCAGGCGTGGGCAGAAAGGCGCCTGCGTCGAGGGCAGGCGATGCCCGCACGCTCTTGTGGAATCGACGCAAGCCTTTGGCGATGCAGCTCGCACGCAGTCGGGGAGCATGCTGCAATGCAGTGAAATCCGCCTGAAATTTCAGCTTGAAGCCACGCTCAAAATAGCTTTGTATCAAACCTAATCGCTGCCCCGCTTCCGTAGCGTCCGCCGTCCTCGGCGGGCGACGGCCTCAGGCTGAGGGGGAGGGGCGGCGCCCGCGTCCCGCGTACGAGAGGAAGGTTGCCCCGGCCCATGCTCGCGCAGCAGATCGTCAACGGCCTCATGCTCGGGGCCATCTACATGCTGGTGGCGGTGGCCTTCACCCTTGCCATCGGCGTGCTGAACTTCCTGAACTTCTCGCTCCCCGGCCTGTTCATGGTGGGTGGAATGCTCGCCTTCGGGCTGATGAAGGCGGGCTGGCCCTTCCTCATTGCCGCGGCGGGCGCGCTGGCGGCGGCGGCGTTCGTGTCGCTCCTTGTGGAGCGCTTCGCCTACCGGCCCATGCAGGGGGGCGATCCGGAAGTGCCGCTGGTCTCCTCCCTCGGCTTCCTGGTGCTGCTCGAAAACCTGATGCTGATCCAGTACGGCTCGGACCAGCAGGCGTTCCCGGCCCTGCTGCCGGACCTCAACATCCGCCTCGGCGGCCTCGTCATCGGCATCGCGCAGCTCATCTCGCTGGCGCTGTCCCTCGGCCTCGTGACGTTCCTGTCCTGGTATCTGTCCTCCACCGCCGGCGGCCGGCGCATCCGCACCGTGGCGGAGAACCGGGAGACGGCGCTCCTCATGGGCATCGACATCTCCCGCCTCGTGCCGCAGCTCTTCATCGCCTCGGCGCTGCTGGCGGCGCTGGCGGGAATTCTCTTCGCGGTGAACTACCAGCAGGTGTCGCCCTTCATGGGCGAGGGCGTCGGCTTCAAGGGCGTCGCGGCCATGATCGTCGGCGGCATGGGCTCCATCTGGGGCGCGGTGCTGGGCGGGCTGGTCATCGGCCTCGCAGAGGTGCTGTCCATCTCCTTCATCGGCGCGGACGTGGTGAACATCTCCGTCTACGGCCTCCTGCTCCTCATCCTCATCGTGCGTCCGCAGGGCCTCATGGGCCGCGCCGCCAGCCGGGAGAAGCTGTGATGAGCGGCTATCTGACGGGCGTCCTCGTCGTCCTCGCCTTCAACGTCATCGCCGCCTATGCGGTCTATCTGCCGCTGGCGGCGGGGCAGCTGAACCTCGGTATCGCCGGCTTCATGGCCATCGGCGCCTATGCCTCGGCCTTCCTCACGAATGAATATATGTGGCCCATGTGGGCGGCGATCCCCCTCGGCGCGGGGCTCGCGGGGCTGGTGGGCCTCCTCATCGGCGTGCCGGTGCTGCGCACCCACGGCATCTATCTCGCCATGGCCACCTTCGCCCTGGGCCAGGTGATCTCCGCGATCTTCCTCAATCTGGAAGTGGTGGGCGGCGCCGCCGGCTATCCCGTCACCGATTATGCCGGGCCTTACGTGGTCTATGCGGCGGCGGCGGGCGTGGTGGTGCTGATGCTGCTCGTCTCGCGCACCCGCTTCGCGCTCTGCCTCACGGCGGTGAAGAGCGATGCGACGGTGGCGGACCTGCTCGGCGTCTCGGTGCGCGGCATGAAGGTCGCGGCCTTCGCGCTGGGGGCGGCGGTGGCCGGCTTCGGCGGCGGGCTCTACGCGCACCATTACAGCTTCGTCGAGGCCCAGCACTTCAACGTGCTGCTGTCGGTCTTCACCGTGCTCTACGTGCTGTTCGGCGGCACGCAGACGGTGTGGGGGCCGCTGGTGGGCGCTGCCTTCTTCACGCTGGTGCCGGAGCTGCTGCGCGCCTCCGACCAGTGGCGCTACGCCCTGTTCGCCGTCTTCATCATCCTGTTCATGGCCGTGCGGCCGCAGGGACTGGTGACGTCCTCTTTGTTCCGCCTGTTCCGGCGCAAGGCGGAGGCCGCGTGATGTCCGCTGCTCTCGCTATAACCGGCCTCTCCAAATCCTTCGCCGGCGTGCGCGCCATCCGCGACCTGTCCTTCACCGTGCCGAAGGGCGTCACCACCGCCCTCATCGGCCCCAACGGGGCGGGCAAGACCACGGTGTTCAACTTGGTCAGCGGCGTCTATGGCGTCGATGCCGGGCGCATCGAGGTGAACGGGCAGGACGTGACGCACATGCCGTCGCGCAAGCGCATCTCCACCGGCGTCGCCCGCTCGTTCCAGAACATCCGGCTGATGCCGCACCTCTCGGTTCTCGAAAACCTGCTGGTGGGCCAGCATGTGCGCGCCTCTTCCCTCGGCGCGCTGCTCACCCCCTATCGCCTCTTCCCCAACCATCGCTGGAAGCGCGAGGCGCGCGCGGCGCTGGAGGAGAGCGGCCTCGGCCGCTGGGCGGACGAGATGGTCTCCGCGCTGCCCTATGGCGTCAGGAAGCGCATCGACCTCGTGCGCGCGACGCTCGCCGGTGCGAGCCTCCTGATGCTCGACGAACCCGCCGCCGGCCTCAATCCCAGCGAGACCAATGCCCTGCGCGATCATCTCAGGGCGCTGATGGCGAAGGGCGTCACCCTTCTCGTGGTGGAGCACGACATGCACTTCGTGGATTCGATCTGCGAGAACGTGGTGGTGCTGAACTTCGGCGAGAAGATCGCCGAGGGCCCGCTCTCCCGCGTGCGGCAGGAGAAGCTGGTGCGCGAGGCCTATATCGGCACGGACGAGGAGGCCTGAGCCATGGCGCTGCTCGAAGTCTCCGGCCTCTCCGTCTCCTACGGCCGCGTCGCGGCGCTCTCGGACGTGTCGCTGACCGTGAACGAGGGCGAGGTGGTCACCGTGCTCGGCGCCAATGGCGCGGGCAAGTCCACCTTGCTCAAGGCCATCCTCGGCGCGGTGCCGGCCAAGGCGGGCGGCATCACCTTCGCGGACGCCGACATCACCCGTCTGCCGCCGCATCGGCGCATGGCGGCCGGCGTGGTGCTGGTGCCGGAAGGCCGGCGCATCCTCATCACCCTCACCGTGGAAGAGAATCTGCGGCTCGGCGCCCACATGCGGCGCGACACGGCGGCGGTGGAGCGGGAGATGACAGCCATCTACGACCGCTTCCCCAACCTCGCCGAGCGCCGCCACATGGCCGCTTCCTGCCTCTCCGGCGGCGAGCAGCAGATGCTGGCGATCGGCCGCGCCATGATGGCGAAGCCGCGCCTGATGATGCTGGACGAACCCTCCCTCGGCCTCTCGCCGCTGTTCGTCTCCAAGCTGTTCGATCTCATCCGCGAATTGAACACGGACGGGCTCTCCGTGCTGCTGGTGGAGCAGAACACCGGCAAGGCGCTGAAGGCGGCCCATTCCGCCACGGTGCTGGAACTCGGCCGCGTGGCCATGGCCGGGGCGCCGGACGTGCTCGCCGCCGATCCCCGTTTGCAGGACGCGTATCTGGGCGGCGGGTCGGCCGCCCATTGAGACACCTCCAGGGGCCCATGGGCCCTTGGATCAAGCCCGCGCGGCGATTGAGCGTGGGCATCCGGAGCCGGTCGAAAACCGGGGCCGGGAAGCAAAGCCAAGAGGAGAACGGGACATGAAGAAGAGCGTGCTGTTCGGTGCCGGCCTTCTGGCGGCGCTGGTCGCCTCCGGTGCCGCGCGGGCGGAGGGCGAACTGGTCCTCGGCTACATGATGGCCAAGAGCGGCCCCTATGTGAGCCTCGCCAACACCAATGAGGTGGCCGTCGACATGGCGGTGGAGGAGATCAACGCCAAGGGCGGCATCAACGGCAAGAAGATCAAGGTGGTGAAGTTCGACACCGCCGGCGATCCCAAGCAGGCGACCACCGCCCTGCGCTCCTTCGCGCAGGATGCCAATGCGCTCGCCGTCATCGGCCCGTTCTCGTCGTCCGAAGTGCGCACCACCTTCCCGGTGGGCGAGCGCGAGGGCATCTCGCAGATGTCCATGGCCTCCTCGGCCCCCGGCCTCACCAAGGGCTTCACCTACGGCTTCCGCAACACCACGGACGAAGGCAAGGTCATCGACCAGGTGCTCGCCTCCATCAAGGACAAGAAGCTGCCCATGGCCTCGGGCGCGGCGGCCTATGCCACGGATGACGTGGTGTCCAAGTCCATCGGCACGGTGGTGGTGCCGAAGATGTTCGAGAAGTATGCGATCCCCTCCAAGGGCTCGGTGGACTTCCAGCTCGCCGCCTTCGACCTGTCGCCCCAGGTGGCGCAGCTGAAGCAGATGGCGCCGGATATCGTGGGCCTCGGTTCGCCCCCCGAGGGCGCGGTGAACCTCGCCAAGGAGCTGAAGCGCCAGGGCGTCTCCACCCGCATCGTCGGCGGCACCACCATCGCCGATCCCGAGCTGCCCAAGCGCATGGATGGCGCCGGCGACAATCTCACCATCGGCACCACCTTCTTCCCCGAGGTGAATGCGACCACCAAGGCCTTCACCGCCGAGTTCGGCAAGCGCACCAAGGCCGCGGGCATGACCCGCACCGACCCGAACCAGATGGACGCCTCGGTCTACGACATCGTCTATCTCTATTCGGAGGCGATGAAGCGCGCGGGCGTCACCGGCGACAAGGCGAAGCTCGCCGAGGAGCGCGCCGCCATCCGCGACCAGCTCGCCAAGCTGAAGGATTATCAGGCGCTGGAAGGTGCCATCTCCTTCACCGATGGCGACGCCGTGAAGCCCGTCTACATCCTCGAGGTGAAGGGCGGAAAGTGGACCCTGCTCGACACGCGCACGCCGAACTGACCTCGGTTGGTGTGTGTACGGCCGGCGCCTCCTTTCCCTCCCCCTTTCGGAGGCGCCGGTCTCTTTCCCAGTCTTCTGAACGAGAGAAACCGATGGGCACGAAGCTCACCTTCACCCTCCACGCCGACGGCGAGAGCCGCACGGAGACGCTAGACATCCGCCATGCGGTGATCGCGGGCTGGACCGGCCGCGACAAGGTCGCGCTGGAGAAGCACATCGTGGAACTGGAGGAGCTGGGCGTCGCCCGCCCGGCCTCGACGCCCATCTATTACCGCGTCGCCGCCGCCCGCTTCACCACGGCCGGCGAGATCGAATCCACCGGCCCGGAATCGTCCGGCGAGGTGGAGTTCATGATCCTTCAGGCGAACGGGCGCCGCTGGCTCGGCGTCGGCTCCGACCACACCGACCGCAAGGTCGAGACCTACGGCATCACCGTGTCCAAGCAGATGTGCGACAAGCCCATCGCCGCCGACCTCTGGGCGCTGGACGAGGTGCTTCCGCACTGGGACAGCCTGCTCATCCGCTCCTATGCGGTCATCGACGGCGAGCGCGTGCTCTACCAGGAGGGCTCGGTGGCGGCCATGCTGCCGCCGGAGGAGATCATCGCCGGCTACGAACCGGGCTTCACCGACGGCACCGCCATGTTCTGCGGCACGCTGGCGGCCATCGGCGGCATCCGCCCCGCCGCGCGGTTCGAGTTCGAGATCGAGGACCCGGTGCTGGGCCGGATCATCCGCCACGGCTATGACGTGACCGTGCTGCCCATCGCCGGCTGAGCGCGGGGACAACGCAAGGCAAACGGGGAGGGGGCGCCATGCAGCTCGATGCGCGCGACATGGATCAGGAGGTGCCGGCCGAGGCCGGGCCGGCACAGGTGCGCTCCCTGCGTGACACCGCTTACGAGGCCATCAAGCAGCGCATCATCATGTGCGTGTTCCGTCCCGGGGAGGCGCTGAGCGAGGCGCAGGTGGCGGCTTCCCTCGGTCTTGGCCGCACGCCGGTGCGTCAGGCCTTCGACCGGCTCATGCGCGACGGCCTCGTGGAGGTTCTGCCCCGCAAGGGCATCATCGTGCGCCCCATCTCGCAGGACGAGGTGCGCGACATGGTGGAGGTGCGCCTGCTCAACGAGAGCTTCTGCGCGCGCCTCGCCGCCGAGCGGGCGGACGCCGCCGTCATCGCCGCGCTGAAGGAAAACGTGCGCCGGGGCACCGCCGCCGCCGGGGACGGCGACATCGCCGAGCTGATGGCCCTCGATCGCGAATTCCACCTCACCATTTCCGGCGGCGCGCGCAATCCGGTGCTGGGCGAGATCCTGCGGAACCTGCATGAGCGGGCGCAGCGGGTGTGGTTCGTTTCCCTGCGCGATGTCGCCCACCACCGCCGCGTGGTGGACGAGCATGCCGCCATCGTCGACACGCTGGCCGCCCGCGACGCGGATGCCGCCGAGCAGGCCACCCGCGCCCACATCCTTTCTTTCGCCGAAAACCTGAACCGGCAGCTTTAGGCCGGCTTCGTGCCCACCACGCCGTGATGGGGGAAGGTAACGAACAGCTTGCCCTCGGCCTCCTCCTTCGCGAGCGCCCCACGGAATTCGCCAAGCTCCTCGGCCGAGAGGCGCGGCTCCAGCCGCCCGACGATGAAGCGCCAGAAGCCGCTGCCATTCTCGAAGGCCGGCATGGCCGGGCAGGGCACGAAACCCTCAAGCCCCGCCGCCCGCATCCGCCGGTAGAGGCTCGCGTCGGCGACGCCGCCGGGCGACACCATGGGCGGCACCACCTCCACCTTGGCGCCGATCGCATCGGGCAGATCGGCGCTGAAGATGTGGCAGCCGTCGATGGCGCGCACGATGACGCCCACCCGCCCGCCGGGCTTCACCACGCGGAAAAGCTCGGCAAGGGCGCGGTCGGCGTCGCACTCCTCCAGGACGGTGACGCTGTAGGCGTGGTCGAAGCTGGCATCGGCGAACGGCAAATGCTCGGCATCCGCCTCGCGGAAGGTGATGGCGTCCGCGAGGCCCGCCTGCGCGGCGAGGTCCGCGCCCTCCCGCACCATGTAGGCGTTGATATCGCAGGCGGTGACGTGGCCCGCCCGCCTCGCCGCCATGCGCGCCAGCGCGCCGGAGCCCGCGCCCACGTCGAGCACGTGATCCCCCGGGCCGGGATCGATGATGTCGAGCAGCGTTGAGAACATGCCGCGATAGCTCGGGCTCGATGCGCGGTCCTCCAGCAGCGAGACGCCGCCGAGATGCGCGCCGCCCAGCCGAATCACGGTGAAGTGGTCGGCGAGATGGGGCAGCGCGGCGTCCCACTGGGTGGGGGCGAGGAAGAGGGGGAACAGCACGAGGGCCGGCCCCGCACCCCGGATTTCGTAGCTGATGCCGGCATGGGCGCCGCTTGCGGGGGCGCGGGCGCGCGTGCTGGCCGCTCCCGGCAGGCCCTTCAGCGCGGCGATCACCTCGTCCGTGCGGTCGCGCACATGATCCGCCCATCCCGGCTGCGCATAGTTTTCGAGGACGCGGCGGCTGCTCTCGGGCAGGGCGGCCGCGATCACTCCGGCGATCTGGGCGGAGGTGCCGCCATCCCCGGCGAGCACCGTCAGGCGGTCGGCCACGGCCGTGAAGGCGGCGGGCTCGCAGCCTATCGGCTCGTGGAACAGCAGGCCGGCGATGCGCGTCGGATGGGCCGCCGCGAAGCCGGCGAGGCTGCCCGGCATCTGCGTCGCCACATGGGCGGCCTCCAGCTCCAGATGATCCCACAGGTCCGCCAGCCGGTCGGCAAGGCTCCCGCCGCGCGCCCCGGCCGTCTGTGTGTCGCTTGGCATGGTCCCCCTCCGCGCCATGATCCCGGTGACGCCGGGTCGCTCACGGCCATGCTAGCGCATTCGTGCGATGGGTCGACAACGGCCGTTTCGCCTCGCTTCACCCGCGTCGCCCTTCGGCTGGACCGGAGGGCCCATGTCGACGATTGCTCCGGCGGAGGGATAGGTCCTCCGATCAAGTCGGAGGACGACGGCGGTCCGGACGGCGCGTGGCCGTCAGCCGGCGAGGCGCTCCCACCCCGACCCGGCGGAGAGGAAGAGCGTGGGCGCCTCCACGTCCACGGCGAAGGCATAGGCGGCGGCGGGCAGGGCGCCGCTGCCGGTGAGAAAGGCACGGCCGGTGCGCACCACGAGGCCGCCGCCCTCGGGCAGGCGCACGCCGCGGGCGTCGCCGGCAAGGCCTTCGCCCGTCGCCTTCAGCACCGCCTCCTTGCCGCACCACTGGCGCAGGGCGGACGCGGCGCGACCGGGCTCGGGGAGGGCCGACCAGCGGGCGCGGTCGTCCTCGTGCATGAAATCGGGGGCGAGGCGGGTCCACAGATCGACACCGCGCGCCTTTTCCACATCGACGCCGATGGTGCCGCCGCGCGCCAGCCCCACCGCCACCCAGCCGCCCGAATGGGTGAGGTTGAAGTCGAGGTCGGAGGGCTCCGACAGTTCAGGCCGCCCGTTCGTCCCGCGTGCCACCGGCACATCCGCCGGTGCGCGGCCGAGCGCGGCACCGAGCAGGGTGCGCGCGAGGCTCCAGGCGGCAGTGCGGGCGGCGCGGTCGTCGGCCTTCACATGGCGGGCGATGCGGGCGGCCTCGTCAGGCGGCAAAGTGATGGAGAGGTCGGGATTGACGAGGGCATCGAAGACCCGCGCGATGGCGACGAGGCTCGCGCCCGGCTCCAGCCGCGCGGCCTCCAGGGGCGGGCACGCATCAGGCACGGGCGGCGCGCCAGGCGGAGAGGGTGCGCTTGAGCAGGGTCAGAAGGCGCTGCTCGTCCTCGCGCACGAAGAAATGCCCGCCGGGCCACACCTCCACCGCCACGGGGCCGGAGATCACCTCGCGCCACGCATGAAGGCTCGGCTCCGGGGTGGCGGGATCGTCCGCGCCGCCGAGGATCACCGCCGGGCAGGCCAGTGCCGGGCCGGGGGCGAAGTCGTAGGTGTCCACCATGCGGAAGTCCGCCTTCAGCGCCGGCAGCGTCATGGCGAGGATGTCGGGGCGGCGAAACAGCACCTCGGGCGTGCCGCCGAAGCGCTTCAGCTCCTCGATGAGCGCGGCATCGCTCATCAGGTGGCGGTCCTGCCGGGGAAACGGCAGGTGCGGCGCCGCCCGGCCGGAGAGCACGAGCCCGGCCACGCCGACGCCGTGGCGGGCCAGCGCCCGCGCCGTCTCGAAGGCCAGCAGCGCACCCATGGAATGGCCGTAGAGCATCACCGGCACATGGCGGTGGGCGAGGGGGGCGGCGATGTCCTCGGCGAGCGCCGCAAGGCTCGCCGGCACCGGCGCGCCGTGGCGGCTGCCGCGTCCGGGCAGCTCGGGGCTGTCCACGGTGGCGAGCCCAATGAGCGCGGCCTTCCAGGAGCGGTAGAGCACGGCGGAGCCGCCGGCAT
This sequence comes from Xanthobacter sp. DMC12, assembly GCF_056314105.1. NCBI lineage: Bacteria > Pseudomonadati > Pseudomonadota > Alphaproteobacteria > Hyphomicrobiales > Xanthobacteraceae > Xanthobacter > Xanthobacter sp. DMC12. The sequence goes on from NZ_JBQUYZ010000002.1 coordinate 1,015,773, forward strand.
GGGGCAGGCAGACGAGGCGCACCGCTCAGCCCTTCCGGCCAAGGGGCGGTCTCGCCCGTGTGTCTGGACAGCGACGCGGCATCGTGGAAGCCTCCCGTACCGAGATAAGCGGGAAAGGGGCGGCGGCTCAAGGCTTGCGCTGCAGTGCGGCAAGAAAAGGCGCGGAAAAGCGGCGCCCGCGCTACCTCGGTGCCGCTTCGGTGCACCGGCATGGGCTTGACAACGGACCGCGCGGGAAATGTAATTCACTAGTTAGTTAAAACGGGACCGCAGAGTCCCGGCCGGGACAAACGCAAAAGGGAGGAAGCCGCATGGCGTCGCCACGCCACAGGAATCCCGTGCTCGCCGTCATCGACGCCCCGTGGGCGCGGCCGGTCGGGCTGCTGGTGATCCTCATCGTGATCTGGGACCTTTCGGTCCGCCTCTTCCAGATCCCGGCCTATCTCATCCCCACCCCGTGGGACGTGATGATCGCCTTCCGCAACGATGGCGCCATGCTGGCGCGCGAGGCGGTGCCCACCACCATCGCGACGCTGGCCGGCTTCGCGCTTTCGGCGGCCATCGGCATTCCGCTCGCCATGCTGATCGCCGGCTCGCGCACCATCGAGGCCTATCTCTACCCGCTGCTGGTCTTCTCCCAGTCCATCCCCAAGGTCGCCATCGCGCCGCTGTTCGTGGTGTGGTTCGGGTTCGGCATCGTGCCGAAGGTGATTTCCGCCTTCCTGCTGGGCGTGTTCCCGGTGGTGGTGGCAGGCGTGCAGGGCTTCAAGTCGGTGGAGGCGGACATGCGCGACCTCGCCCGCTCCATGAAGGCCTCGCGGCTGCAGACCTTCGCCATGGTGAGCCTGCCCCACGCCATGCCGGCCATCTTCGCCGGCCTGAAGGTGTCGGTGACTCTCGCTGTGGTGGGCGCGGTGGTGGGCGAGTTCGTGGGCTCGAATTCCGGCCTCGGCTTCGTGCTCCAGCGCTCCATCGGCAATTTCGAGCTGCCCACCATGTTCGCCGCCCTCATCGTGCTCGCGCTCATCGGCGTGGTGCTGTTCTGGGTGATCGACCTCGTGGAGCGCCTGGTGGTCCCGTGGCATGCGAGCCAGCGCCATGATGCCTTCGTCACCGTTTGAGGAGGGCGCCATGGCCAGACCCAACACCCTGCGCGTGATTTCCCGCAACGAAGGCCCCGCGACCCGCCGCCGGCTCATCGACATCCGCGGCCTCGCCAAGACCTACCGCACCCGCGACGGCGAAGTGCCCTCGCTGAAGCCCATGGACCTCGACATCACCGAGGGCGAGTTCATCTGCGTGGTCGGCCCCTCGGGCTGCGGCAAGTCCACTTTGCTGAAGCTGGTGGCAGGCCTCATCCCGGCGACGGCGGGGGAAATCCTCATCGACGGCAAGGCCGTGACCGAGCCGCCGGACGACGTGGGAATCGTGTTCCAGAGCCCCGTCCTGCTCGCCTGGCGCAATGTGCTGCGCAACGTGATGCTGCCGGTGGAGGTGCGCCGGCTCGATCGCGCGAGCCATCTGGAACGCGCCCGCCAGCTGCTCAAGACGGCGGGGCTCAACGGCTTCGAGAACAAGTATCCCTGGCAGCTCTCCGGCGGCATGCAGCAGCGCGCCGCCATCTGCCGGGCGCTGGTGCACGACCCGAAGATCGTGCTCATGGACGAGCCGTTCGGCGCGCTCGACGCCATGACGCGCGAGAAGATGAACCTGGAGCTCCAGCGCATCCAGTACGAGACGGGCAAGACCATCCTGCTCATCACCCACTCCATACCCGAGGCGATCTTCCTCGCCGACCGGGTGGTGGTGATGACCGATCGTCCCGGCTCGGTGGCCGCCATCTACGACGTGCCGCTGCCCCGCCCGCGCTCGCTCGACATGATGGCGAGCCCGGTGTTCGCCGAACTCGCCAAGACCATCCGCGGCCATTTCTACGCCCAGGGCCATCTGGACTGAAGTCTCAGGCTTCAGAGGATTGAGAGGACGAACATGCCCTTTCCGCGCGTCACCATCCGCGAGGTGGAGATCGGCGAGCGGCTGATGCCCTTCGTCCGCCCGTTCCGCTTCGGCCCCTCGGTGGTGGAGACGGCGCCGCAGGCCTTCGTGAAGGTGGCGGCGGAGGTGGAGGGCTTCGGCCCTGCGACCGGCATGGCCGCCGAGATGATGATGCCGCGCTGGTTCGACAAGGCGCCGGCGAAGAGCCCGCTCCACACGGTGGACGACCTGCGCCGGGGCCTCGCCCAGGCGGCACGCATCTATGCCAATGCGCTCCCGGCCAGCGCCTTCGGCCTGTCGGTAGCGGCGCGGGCGCCGCAGCTCATGTGGGGCAAGCGCGAGGGCGTGCCGCCGCTCGCCGCCGGCTTCGGCCCGGCGCTCCTCGACAAGGCGGTGCTGGACGCGCTGCTGCGCGCCATGAGGCTCGGCCTCGTCGCCGGCCTCAAGGCCAACGTGATGGGCCTCGATGCGCGTCTCTCGCCGGACCTCACCGCCGGCCAGATCGGCGCCTTCCTCTCGGCGCTGGTGCCCGCCCCGGCGGTGGCGCTGCGCCACACGGTGGGGCTCATGGACCCCCTCGACGGCCCGCACGGCCTCGCCGCCGAGATCGCCGCCGCGCGGCTCGCCTTCTTCAAGATCAAGATCGGCGGCGACCTTGCCGCCGACATCGCCCGGCTGGAGGAGATCGCCGCCATCCTCGCCTCATCGGCCCCCGGCTATGTGGCGACGCTCGACGCCAACGAGCAGTACGATCCCGACCGCCTCATGGCCCTCGCCGAAGCCCTGAACGGCCCGCGCCTCGCCGCCTTCCGCGCCCGGCTTCTCTACATCGAGCAACCCTTCGACCGCGCCGAGACCTTCGCCGCGCCCCTGCCGCCGCTGGATGGCCTGCCCGTCATCATCGACGAGGCGGACGACGCGCCGGATGCTTTCCCCCGCGCGGCGGCGCTGGGCTATCGCGGCGTGTCGTCGAAGAGCTGCAAGGGGCTCTACAAGGCCATCCTCAACGCGGCGCGGGTGAAGGCGTGGAATGCCGGCGGGGCGCGCGCGCCCTTCCTCATCTCGGCGGAAGACCTCACCTGCCAGCCGGGCCTCGGCATCGAGCAGGACACGGCCCTCGTCGCTGCTTTGGGCCTCGCCCATGGCGAGCGCAACGGCCACCATTATGTGGACGGCTTCGGCCCCGCGCCGGAGGGGGAGGCCCGCGCCTTCTTCGACGCCCATCCGGACCTCTACACCCAGCGCAACGGCCGCCTCGGCCTCGACGTCTCGCGCGGCCTCCTGCCCACCCGTAGCCTGCTGGAGGCGCCGGGCTTTGCCCGCGCGGCGGAGCCCGACTGGGCGAGCCTCACCCCCATCGCGCCGGCCGCGGTGCCCGAACCCATCCCGCACGGGACGCTCGCCTGAGCGCCCGCGCCGCCTTTTCAGGATCGCCCCATGAACGAGCACGCCCGCACCACCGCTTTGTCCCTGCGCCTGCCGGTCAGCGGCGGGGGGCTGGAGACCTTCCGCCTCTCCGCCCCGCGCGATTATCCCGCCCGCGCGTCCGGCCCCATGAACCGCATCGCCTTCTCCGCTGCCCATGTGGTGGCGGACCCGCTTAGGGACTGCGACCCGTGGCTCGATGCGGCCATCGACTGGGACAGGACCATCGCCTACCGCGCCCGCCTGTGGGACCTCGGCCTCGGCGTCGCGGAGGCCATGGACACGGCGCAGCGCGGCATGGGGCTCGACTGGCCGACCTCGCTGGAGCTGATCCGCCGCTCTGTCGAGGCCGCGAAGGCGCACGGGCCGGAGGCGCTGGTCTTCTCCGGCGCCGGCACCGACCATCTCGCGCCCGAGGTGGCGACCTCGCTGGACGACGTGATCCGCGCCTATGAGGAGCAGATCGCGGCGGTGGAGAAGGTGGGCGGGCGCATCATTCTCATGGCGTCTCGTGCGCTGGCCCGCGTGGCGAAATCGCCGGAGGACTATGAGCACGTCTATGCCCGCGTTCTCTCGCAGGTGTCGGCGCCGGTCATCATCCACTGGCTCGGCGACATGTTCGATCCCGCGCTTGCCGGCTACTGGGGCACGCGCGACCTCGACGCCGCCATGGACACGGCGGTGGCCGTCATCAACGCCAACACGGCGAAGATCGACGGGGTGAAGATTTCCCTCCTCGACAAGGACAAGGAGATCGCCATGCGCCGCCGGCTGGACCCGGCCGTGCGCATGTATACGGGCGACGATTTCAACTATGCGGAGCTGATCGCGGGGGACGCGCAGGGCCATTCGCACGCGCTGCTCGGCATCTTCGACGCCATCGCCCCGGCCGCCTCCGCCGCGCTCACCGCGCTGGCGGCGGGAGACACGGCGCGCTTCCACGACATCCTCGGGCCGACCGTGCCGCTGTCGCGGCACATCTTCAAGGCGCCGACGCGCTTCTACAAGACGGGCGTGGTCTTCATGGCCTATCTCAACGGCCATCAGGACCATTTCACCATGGTGGGCGGTCAGGAGAGTACCCGCTCCACGCTCCACCTCGCCGAGCTGTTCCGCCTCGCCGACGCGGCCGGGCTGCTCACCGATCCCGACCTCGCGGTGACCCGCATGAAGGCGGTGCTCGCGGTGCGCGGCGTCGCGGGCTAGCCCCGCTCCGCAAGCGCTTCCGCCGCGCTTGCGCTTGTGCCACCTTCCCCATCGCCATCGAAAGGCGCAGGGGAGGGAGCATCGTGCGCATCAACCTTGATGCGGATCAGCAGGACGCAGCGCTCGGCGCCATGCTCTGGGTGGCGCAGGCGAAGGGCTCCGGGGCCGTGACCGAGGCCGACCGTCACACCATCGCCGCCGCCGCGGAAGTGGTGTTCGGCCGATCGTCCGGCGGTCCGTTGCCAGGTCCCGTCGAGCCTGCCGGCCTCGCGGCGCGCCTCTCCGCCCCGGCCGCGGCTGAGGCCATGCGGCTCATCACCGTGGTGGCGCTGGTGGACGGCAGCATCGATGCCGCGCGCATCGACCGGCTCGTCGCCTGCGCGCAGGCCACCGGGCTGGGCGGCGCCGAATATGTGCGCGATCTCGCCGAGGCCGCCCATGGTCATCTTCACGCTGCGCTCGGGTGCATGATCCGGGCGAACATGGAGAGCGTCACCGGCCGTCCCTGGAACGGCAACGTCACGAGCGACGTCGCCGCCTATCTTCTGCCCTACAACGAAAAGCCGGACCCTGCGCTCGCCGCCCGCTTCCACGCGCTGGAGCAATTGCCGCCGGAGAGCTTCGGCAACCACTTCTTTCACCACTTCCGCGACAACGGGTACGCGTTTCCCGGCGAGCCCAACGGCCTTTCCGCCGTGTTCAGCGTGCCGCACGATTCCTGCCACGTCCTCGCCGGCTACGACACCACACCGCCCGGCGAAATCCTCGTCTCCACCTTCACCGCTGCCATGCACCCGAAGAATTCCATGGCGGCCCATGTGCTGCCGGTGATCGTGAGCTGGCACCTCGGCATCAAGCTGAATGACGTCGCCGCCTCGGCCACCGGCGCGCTCAAGCCCGGTGCCTTCTTCGAGGCGTGGCAGCGCGGGGCGGGCATGAACACGGACCTGTTCGCGCCGGGCTGGGACTTCTTCGCCGTGGCGGCGGAGGATCTCGAAGCCCTGCGGGCGCGCTACGCGATCGCGCCCCGCCGCTTCTCCCTGGACGCCTGAGCGCGCGCCTAGCGACACGCGGCCGAGAAGAGGCGGGCGCGCCACAGCAGGGCGCCGGCGCGGCTCGGGTGGATGCCGTCCGTGGTGGAGACCGATTGCGGCGCCGGCACCACCACGGCGCCGGTCTCGGCTCCGATGGCGCGGATGGCGGCGTTCTGCTGCGCGACGTAGGTCTGGTCCAGCATGTCCGCATAGGGCGAGCGGCCGTGCTCCACCGGGTTCACCTCCACCAGCACCAACTGGCTGCCGGGAAAGCGGGAGATGATCTCGCGATAGAGCGTGCGCCACTCGGCGATGGAATGCTTCGGCTTCACCGCATCGTTGGCGCCGATGGCGATCACCACGCGGGCGGGCTGGAGGTGGCTTTCGAGGGAGCCGGCGCGGGAGACGAGATCGTCGATCTTGTCGCCCGGCACCGCGGCGTTCAACACCTCTTCCCCGCACAGGCTGCGCGGGGCGGCCTGATAGGTGATGCTGTCGCCGATGGCGAGCACCGGGGCATTGCTGAAGCGGGCGCGCAGATCGGCCTCCAGGGCGATGCGGGCGCGCAGGGGAATCTGGTTGATGGCCAGCGCCACCAGAGCGGCCGCGCCACCCGCCACCGCGAGGGTCACGAGCCAGGGCTTGAGGCGCGCCCACTGGCGCTGCGAGAGCGCCGGCACCAGCCGTCGGAGGGCGGGCAGGCTGCCGGTGCCGGCGTCGGGCCGGCCGGGATAAAAGCTCATGGGGCTTCACCTTTCATCTGGAAGGCAACGCCCGGAACACCTTTCGGTGCCCGGTCGCAGCGCCGGGTGCCGCCCCTCGCTGTGGTCCGAACCAAGGTCCCTCTTTGGAACGCTCCTTTGCCCCGTGCCCTGCCGCAGCGCGCCGGGGACGTTGGCAATCTTCCCTCTCCGCATGTCGCAAATTGGACCGTGCTGCGTCTTTTGGTGTCACGGGCGTTAACAAGTGTTTCCGGGTTGCGTGCATCGGAAATGAACGTTTTTGCCCTTTCGGACGTTCCTGTCCTCGCATGCACTGCAAAGCCCAAGCGCCATTGCGCGGGCCATCAGACCGAGGAGACCACCATGGCGATCATCCGCAGCGGTTCGGCGGAGTGGAGCGGCGGCATCAAGGACGGGCGGGGCAAGATCTCCACCGAGAGCGGGGCGCTGGCCGGCTTCCCCTACGGCTTCGCCAGCCGCTTCGAGGGCCAGCGCGGCAGCAATCCCGAGGAGCTGCTCGGCGCCGCGCATGCCGCCTGCTTCACCATGGCGCTCTCCCTCATCCTCGGCGAGGCCGGCCTTACCGCCACGCGGATGGAGACCACGGCGAAGGTGTCGCTGGAGAAGCAGGATGCCGGCTATGCCATCACCGAGGTCAATCTCGCCCTCGTCGGCACCGTGCCGGGCGCGAGCGCCGAGCAGTTCACGAGCCTTGCCGAGAAGGCCAAGGCCAACTGCCCCCTTTCCAAGGTCATCCGCGCGAAGATCACGCTGGAGGCTCGGCTGGAAGAGTAGGGCCCTTCACCGCGTCATCGCCGGGCCGCCCACGGCCCGGCCACTCCGGGGGGAGACGCCGGCTATGCCGCCGCCGAGGTCGCCCCTGCGCGGGCGTCTTCCAGCGCCAGCCGCGCGCCCTTCTCGGCGATCATCGCCGTGGGCGTGTTGGTGTTGCCGGAGGTGATGGTGGGCATGATCGAGGCGTCGATCACCCGCAAGCCCCCCAGCCCGATGAAGCGCAGGCGCTCGTCCACAACCGCCATGGGGTCATCCACCCGGCCCATCTTCGCCGTGCCCACGGGATGGAAGATGGTGGTGCCGATGTCGCCCGCTGCCTTGGCGAGCGACGCATCGTCGTCGCCCACCGAGGGGCCGGGGAGATACTCCTCCGGCCGGTAGGGCGCGAGGGCCTGCTGGCGCATGAGGCGGCGGGTGACGCGGATGGCGTCGGCGGCCACCTGCCGGTCTTCCTCGGTGGTGAGATAGTGGGGGGCGATCTGCGGCTTCGCCTCGGGATCGGCATTGGGAATGCGCACGATGCCGCGCGAGGTGGGGCGCAGGTTGCACGCAGCCACCGTGATGGCCGGGAAGCGGTGCAGCGGCTCGCCGAATTTGTCCAGCGAGAGCGGCTGGACATGGAACTGGATGTTCGCCCGCTCCTGATGCGGATCGGACTTGGTGAATATGCCGAGCTGCGAGGGCGCCATGGTGAGCGGCCCACGCCGCCGCAGGGCATAGTCCACGCCCATCAGGGCGCGGCGGGGCAAAGAATAATAGGTCTCGTTCAGGGTGCGGATGCCGGTGACCTTGTAGATGGCGCGTTGCTGGAGATGATCCTGCAGGTTTCGCCCTACGCCCTGCCGGTCCAGCACCGTCGCAACGCCGCGCTCGGCAAGCCACTCGCCGGGGCCGACGCCGGAGCGCTGGAGGATCTGCACCGAGCCGATCGAACCTGCGGTGAGGATGACCTCGCCGCGCGTGCGCGCCTCGATCCAGCGCCCGTTCTGGCGATAGCGCACGCCCACCGCGCGGCCGTTCTCGATGATGAGGCGGTCGGCCAGCACCTCGGTTTCCAGCCGGAGGTTCGGACGGCCGAGGGCGGGCTTGAGGAAGCCGCGCGCGGAGGACCAGCGGCGGCCGTACTTCTGGTTCACATGGAAATAGCCGACGCCCTCGTTGTCGCCGGTGTTGAAATCCGGAACCTTGCGGATGCCCAGCTCCGTGGCGGCATTGGCCACCGCGTTCAGCACCGGCCATTCGATGCGCGGCGGCTCGATGCGCCAGCCGCCGCCGACCCCGTGCATGTCGCTGGCGCCGAGGAAGTGGTCCTCCAGCGACTTGAAGGCGGTCAGCACGTCCGGCCAGCCCCAGCCGGAGAGGCCGAGCTGGCGCCAGTGGTCATAATCCGCCGCCTGGCCGCGCATGGAGATCATGGCGTTGATGGCCGAGCAGCCGCCGATGACCTTGCCGCGCGGATAGTTGAGCGCGCGCCCGTTCAGCCCCGGCTCGGCGTCGGTCTTGAACATCCAGTCGGCGCGGGGATTGCCGATGGCGAAGAGATAGCCGACGGGGATGTGAAACCAGATCCAGTTGTCCCGCCCGCCGGCTTCCAGCAGCAGCACGCGGGTGCGCGGATCGGCCGAGAGGCGGTTGGCGACGATGCAGCCGGCCGTGCCGGCGCCGACGACGATGTAGTCGTAATCCCCTTCGAGCCGTTCCACCGGCGCCTCCCGCTTGTTTCTCTCCGCTGGTGATCCCAGCTTGGATTTCTGCACGCAAGAACGATAGCTTCCGATCCATCCTGCAATTTTGCAGGAACAGCATCAACCGTCGCAGGGACTTCACCGCATCATGGATTGGGACGACCTGCGCATCTTCCTCCAGCTCGTCCGCACCGGGCGCATGGCCGGCGCCGGGCGGGCGCTGGGGCTGGACGATACCACGGTGGGCCGGCGCGTCGCGCGGCTGGAACGGGAGGTGGGCGCGCCGCTCGTCGCCCGGGCCGGGCGGCGCACGCTCATCACCGAGGAGGGGCAGAAGCTGGCGCAGGCGGCGGAGGAGATGGAATCCCTCGTGCTGCGCAAGATCACCGGTCTCGGCGAGGGTGAGCGCCAGCCCACCGGGCGGGTGCGTGTCGGCGCGCCGGAGGGGCTCGGCGTCGGCTATCTGGCGGCGCGGCTCGCCGCACTCTCCGCCGACAATCCCCGGCTGGAGACGGAGCTGGTGGCCCTGCCGCGCTCCTATTCGCTGGCGAGCCGGGAGGTGGACATCGCCATCACGCTGGACCGGCCCATCGCCGGGCAGGTGAAGGTGCGCAAGCTCACGGACTACACGCTCGGGCTCTATGGCACGCCCGCCTATCTCGACCGGCGCGGGCGGCCGGCGGCGGCAGATGATCTCAAGGACCATGTGCTCGCGGGCTATATCCCGGAACTGCTCTTCACCCGCGCCCTCGATTTCTCGCAGCTCGGCCCGGGGGTGGAGCTGAAGCCGGTCATCCGCTCCACCAGCGTCATCGCGCAGGTGAATGCGGTGCTCTCCGGCGCAGCCATCGGGGTGCTGCCGGCCTTCCTCGCCGCGCCCCATCCGGCGCTCGTGCCACTGCTGGAGGACGAGGTGCGGCTCACCCGCAGCTACTGGCTCTCCGTGCACGACGATCTCAGCCACCTCGCCCGCGTGCGCGCGGTGCTCGATGCCATCACCGCTGCCGTGCGGGCAGACCGGGCGCAGTTCATTCGCAGATGAAACGGGCGCGCTCCTCGCGGAAGCGGCGGGCGAGGAAGGCGCGCACGGTGGCGATGCGGCGCACCTCCACCGTGTCGGGATGGGCGAGCAGGAAGTAGCTGCGGCGGAAGGCGATGCGCGGCAGGATGCGCACCAGCGCGTCGCCATAATAGGCGGCGGCGAAATCGTGCAGCACGCCGATGCCGGCGCCGGAGCGCACCGCCTCCATCTGGCCGGTGACGCTGGCGCAGCGGAAGGGCTGGCCGCCGTGCTTCTCCAGCACGCCGGAATAATCCAGCGCCGAGGCATAGGCGAGGTCTTCCACCCCCGTCACCACCCGTCGGCCGGCCAGATCCGCCTCGCTCTCCGGCGCGCCGAAAGCCGCGATGTAGCTGCGCGCGGCATAGGCGCCGAGCGTGTAGTCGGTGAGGCGCGAGACGGTGAGGCGGCCCTCGGTGGGCCGGTCGAGCACGATGGCGAGATCCGCCTCGCGCCGGGAGAGGGAGAAGGTGCGTGGCAGCGGCACTAGCTCCACCACCAGATGGGGGTGAAGCAGGGCGAGCCGCCCCAGCTCGGCGGCGAGGAAATAATTGCCCAGCCCGTCCGGCGCGCCGATGCGCACGGTGCCGGAAACGTCCGCCTCTTCCGCCCGGAAGCGCTCGGCGATGCCCAGCATCTCCGCCTCCACGCGCTCCGCCGCCGGAAGCAGCCGCTCGCCCGCCTGGGTGAGCACGCAGCCGGTGGGGCGGCGGTCGAACAGGGGGCTGCCCAGCGCCGCCTCCAGCGCATCGAGCCGCCGGGCGATGGTGGCGTGGTTCAGCGCGAGTTGTTTGGCGGCGGCGAGCAATTGCCCGCGCCGGGCGACGGCGAGGAAGACGCGCAGGTGGTCCCAGTCGAGGGTGAGGTCCATGGGCTACAATATCCGCACAACAGATGCTCGGACAATGGCGTTGCTGCGCGTCGTTTGAAGCGCCATCACGGGGCCATACCCAGCCCGGAGGCGCATCATGCCCACGCAGATTTCCCACTTCATCGGCGGCAAGCTCGTCGCCGGCACTAGCGGCCGCACGGCGCCGGTCTACAATCCCGCCACCGGCGCGCAGACCGGCGAGGTTCCGCTCGCATCCGCCGCCGAAGTGCGCGCGGCGGTGGAGATCGCCAACAAGGCCGCGCCCGGCTGGGCCGCCACCACGCCGCTGCGCCGCGCGCGCATCCTCAACGCCTTCCTGCGCATCCTGGAAGAGCGGGTGGACCAGATCGCCGAGGTGGTGAGCGCCGAGCACGGCAAGGTGTTCTCCGACGCCAAGGGCGAGGTGCAGCGTGGCATGGAGGTGGTGGAGTTCGCCACCGCCGCCCCGCAGCTGCTGAAGGGCGAGATCACCGAGGATGTGGGCACCCGCATCGACAGCCACGCGGTCCGTCAGCCCCTCGGCGTGGTCGCCGGCATCACGCCGTTCAACTTCCCGGCCATGGTGCCCATGTGGATGTTCCCGGTGGCGCTGGCCTGCGGCAACTGCTTCGTCCTCAAGCCCTCCGAGCGCGATCCCTCCGCCTCCCTGCTGCTCGCGCAGTGGCTGAAGGAAGCCGGCCTGCCGGACGGCGTGTTCACCGTCATCCACGGTGACAAGACCGCCGTCGATGCGCTGCTCGACGATCCGGACATCCAGGCCATCAGCTTCGTGGGCTCCACCCCCATCGCCCGCTACATCTACGAGACCGCCGCGCGCACCGGAAAGCGCTGCCAGGCCCTCGGCGGCGCCAAGAACCACATGATCGTCATGCCCGACGCGGACATGGACCAGGCCGTGGACGCCCTGATGGGCGCCGCCTACGGCTCGGCCGGCGAGCGCTGCATGGCCATCTCGGTGGCCGTGCCGGTGGGTGAGGCCACCGCCGAGGCGCTGATGGCGAAGCTGGAGCCGCGGGTGCGCGCGCTCAAGGTCGGCCCCGGCACGGACCCCGAGTCCGAGATGGGGCCGCTGGTCACCAAGCAGCACCTCGACAAGGTGTCCGGCTATGTGGACCAGGGCGTCGCGGAAGGCGCCAAGCTGGTGGTGGACGGCCGTGGCCTCAAGCTCCAGGGCTATGAGGACGGCTATTACATCGGCGGCACCCTGTTCGATCACGTGACGCCGGACATGCGTATCTACAAGGAGGAGATCTTCGGACCCGTGCTCTCCGTGGTGCGCGCCGACAGCTACGACACCGCCGCCGACCTCATCAACAAGCATGAATTCGGCAACGGCACCGCCATCTTCACCCGCGACGGCGATGCCGCCCGCGAGTTCGCGCACCGCATCAAGGTGGGCATGATCGGCATCAACGTGCCGATCCCGGTGCCCATGGCGTTCCATTCCTTCGGCGGCTGGAAGGCCTCGCTGTTCGGCGACCACCACATGCACGGGCCGGAGGGCGTGCGCTTCTACACGCGCCTCAAGACCATCACCACCCGCTGGCCCACCGGCATCCGCGCCGGCGCCGAGTTCGTGATGCCCACCATGAAGTGAGGCCAACGGAGGGGTCTCAGGCCTCTCCCGTCCTCCATGAGGTGAGCCGCAGGGAGGGGTCTCAGGCCCCTCCCTTTTTTGTTCAGGCCGGCGCGTTCCCGAATTGGGGGGAGCCGGCCCATGCGTCCATTGCGGCGTGCGTCAAGGCGCGCAGCAAGGTGCCGTAACGACGGTGCTTTTCGTTCGGTGCCGAGGGTGGCAAGCTCTGTGGCGCGTGATGTAACGCGCGCGATTTGCGCCGCCTGAGGCCTCCACATGGCTGTCCCGCGTCCCGCCGCGCGCGTGACGATCGCGATCCTGAGCGCCTATGTGCTGGTCCTTCAGCTTCTGCTGGCGGGGCTGGCGGGCGGGGCCTTTGCCGCCGTCGATGGCGGACTGTGCGCTGTCGCCGCGCAGGCGGACCCTGGCGGGGCCTCGGGCCACGCCGTTTCCGGCGAGGATTGCTGCGTCGGCGCCTGCGTCATCCTTGATGCGCTGGAAGGCCCCGTTCCGCCTGTCCCCCACCTTCCTGAACGTCGCTGGGCGCCCGCGCGGCGAAGCGCCGATGGGGTCGCCATCCGGCTGGCACCGGGGCGCCCGCTGCCGCCCGCCCGCGCGCCGCCGGCCTGAGGCTTCCGTGGCCGGAGGCATCCACGCCTCGGCCGCCGACCCGGCACCCCCTTCAACCTCGAAGGGGACATAACCTCAGGGAGCAGACATGACCCAACGTCCGCAGCCGCGGCGCCGCCGCCTTCTTGCCCGTGTCCATGGCGAGGAAATCCTCGCCGCGACGCTGTTCGCCCTGTGCCTTCTCATCGTCTCGGCGCAGCATCTGCTGGCCCACGAATACAAGGTCGGCGGCCTGCTCATCGACCATCCCTGGACGCGGGCCACGCCGCTCGGCTCGGACATGGGGGCGGGCTTCCTCGCCATCCACAATTCGGGTGACACGGCCGATCGCCTGCTCTCCGCCGCGGCGCCCTTCACCCGGCGTGTGGAGCTTCAGGAGATGACGATGAAGGACGGGCTGATGCGCATGATGCCCATCAAGGGCGGGCTGGAGATCCCGGCCGGCGGCACCCTCGTGCTGGAGCCGAGCGGCCACCACCTCGTCTTCATCGACCTGAAGGAGCAGCTCAAGGAGGGTGAGATGCTGGACGCCACGCTCACCTTCGAGAAGGCCGGCAAGGTCAAGATCCAGTACAAGGTCGAGGCCATCGGCGCGACCGCCATCGACAAGATGCACCACCCGCTGGGCCAGTGAGCGGGGCGCCCGCTCTCAGCGGCGGGCGAACCACCCCTGCATCAGCGGAAGCACGATGTAGTGCGCGGCGAGGGCGCCGATGAGCGCGCCCAGCGTGCTCGCGACCCAGTTCTCGACCAATGACGTCCGGCCGGGAATCCAGATCTGGCAGATCTCGAAGAAGGCGGACGCGGCCGAGAAGGCGAGGACGATCGTCGCCACGCGCCATCGCAGCAGCGCCAGCGCGACAAAGCCGGCCGTGCCGATATAGGCGGCGACGTGCTCGATGTTGCCGGAATAGCCGGTGTGCGGCCGCTCGGTCCCCGGCAGCAGCGACAGCACGGTGATGACGATGCAGCAGGTGGCGGCCAGCACTTTCAGCACCGGTCCGCCCGGCTGGAGCCAGTGCAGAAGCGTGCGGGGAAAAGCGGAGGACATGGGCGACCCCTGCGGCGCGGCGACGGACCTGTTTGGCCCATCCCCGCGGCGAAAGGAAGACCCGATCCGCGTCGAACTCAGAAGTTCGGATTGGCCGGCCGCTCCAGCCCCAGCAGGTGCCGCAGCGTCGGCCCCTCGTAGGCCGTGCGGAACAGGCCGCGCTCCTGGAGGATGGGGATGACCAGATCGACGAAATCGTCGAACGCGCCGGGGAAATAGGGCGGCATCACGTTGAAGCCGTCCGCCGCGCCGCTCTCGAACCAGAGCTGGAGCGTGTCGGCGACTTCCTCCGCCGAGCCCACCAGCACCCAGTGGCCGCGGGCGGCGGCGACCATGTTGTAGACGTCGCGGAGCGTCCCGCCCTCGCGCTTGGCCTTGGCCAGCATGACGCCGGTGAACGACTTGTAGGTGTCGGCCTCGGGCAGGTCGGGGATGGGGCCGTCGAGGTCGTAGGCGCTCATGTCCGTGCCGAAGCGCTCGGAGAGCATGCCCAGCGCGTTCTTGGCGTCCACGAAGCGCATCAGCTCGGCCAGCTTCTCGCGCGCCTCCTGCGCCGTGCGGCCCACCACCGGCATCACGCCGGGCAGCACGCAGACGTCCTCGGGCTTGCGGCCGAGGGCGGGGAGGCGGTCCTTCAGCGATTTGTATCCCGCCTGCGCCTCCGCCATGTCCTGCACCACGGCGAACACGATGTCCGCCGTGCGTGCGGCGAGCTGCTGGCCGGGCTCGGAGCCGCCGGCCTGGGAGATGATCGGGTGCCCCTGCGGCGCGCGGGAGATGTTGAGCGGCCCCTTCACCTTGAAGAATTCGCCCTCTTGATCGAGCGCCTTCACTCTGGTGGGGTCGATATAGAGGCCGGTCTCCCGGTTGGCGACGATGGCGTCGTCCGCCCAGCAGTCCCACAGGCCCTTCACCACATCGAGGAACTCGCCGGCGATCTCGTAGCGCCTGGAATGGTCGGGGTGGATCGTGCCGAAGTTCGCGGCGGCGGCCGGGGCGGCGGTGGTCACCGCGTTCCACACCGCGCGCCCGCCGGAGATGTGGTCCAGCGAGGCGAAGGCGCGGGCGACCGTGTAGGGGTCGGAATAGGTGGTGGAGACCGTGCCGCCGAGGCCGATGTGCTTGGTCGCGCCAGCGACGGCGGAAAGCAGCGTCAGCGGTTCGAGGCGGGCGGTGTAGGAGGGGTGGGCGGCCGGGTCGGCGTTGAGGTTGTCGCCCATGAAGATGAGGTCGAACAGCCCGCGCTCGGCGGTGGCCGCGATGCGCCGCACCGCCTCGATGTCCTCGAAGGTGTCGACGGCACCGGGCACGCGCCAGCCGGCGATGTGGCTCCCCGTTCCGAGCAGGAACAGGCCGAAATGCATCTTGCGGGTCATTTTCTCTACTTCCAGAACACCAGCCGCCGTTCGGCGAGGCCGACGAGGCCGAAGAAGGCGAGGCTTGCGGCCGAGGCGATGAAGATGGCCGACCACACCTTCACGAAATCCACCTGCAGCACCGCCTGGTAAATCACCCAGCCGAGGCCGTCGTAGGCGCCCAGCATCTCGGTGACGATGGCGACGATGACTGCGCGCACGGTGGAGACGCGCAGGCCCGCCGCGATCAGCGGAAGCGCGGTGGGCAAGCGCAGGCGGAACAGGATGGAAAGCCGTCCCGCCCCGAACGAGCGCATGAGATCCACCGAGCGGCGGTCCACCCGGTCGAGGCCGGCCAGCGCCGAGAGGAAGACGGTGAAGGAGACGGCGAGCGCCACCATCACCACCTTCGAGGGCATGCCGATGCCGAACCACAACAGGATCAGCGGAGACCACGCCACCACCGGCACCGAATTGATGGAGGTGGCCACCGGCACGATGGCGTTGCGCGTCATCGGGATGAGGGTGATGACCACCGCCAGCGCGATGCCGATGAGCGCGCCGATGACATAGCCGGAAAACGCCTCGACGAGGGTGTAGGCGCCGGCGAGGAACAGCGTCGCGCGGTGATCGAAGATGCTGCCGAGGATCGCGCTGACCGAGGGCAGCGTATAGGCCGGCAGGTTGAAGCCGCGGGCGATGCCTTCCCAGGCGACGACCAGCAGCACCATGCCGAGGGCGCCGCGCTGGATCGCGCGGGAGGATTGGGTCGCGCTCATTGCTCGGCCCCCCAGAACACGAGGGCGCGCTCGGCCGCCGCGACCACGGCATAGAAGCCGGTGCCCAGCAGCGCGCACATGGCGATGGCGGCCCAGATGGCGACGACGTTCTCGTTGTACATGCCCTGCAGCAGCAGCACGCCGAGGCCCACCGTGTCGCCGAACCATTCGCCGACGATGGCGCCCACCAGCGAGAGGGCCGAGGCGAGGCGCAGCGCCACGAAGATCTGCGGCAGCGCCGCCGGCAGTTGCAGCCGCGTGAGGAGCTGGAAGCGGCTGGCGCCGAAGGAGCGCATCAGCGCTTCCTGGCGCGGGTCCACGCTCTCGAGGCCCAGCAAAGCGTTCACCGTCACCGGGAAGAAGGTGAGGTAGAAGGAGATGGCGGCCTTGGCGATGAGCGTGTTGCCGAACCACAGCACCACCAGCGCGCCAAAGGCGATGACCGGGATGGTCTGCGAGACCACGAACACCGGGAAGATGAGTTCGCGCAGTACCCGCGCGCGGAAGAAGACGATGGCGATGCCCACGCCGAAGATCGCACCGGACGTAAATCCCATCAGCGTCTCGGTGAGGGTGCGCAGGAAGCCCTGAATGTAGGGCTCGGGCGTCGCGAGGATGGCATTCAGCACCAGCGTCGGCCGCGGCACGTACCAGGGCTTCACGTTGAGGACGATGACGAGCCCTTCCACCGCCGCCAGCACGGCGAGGAGGATGGCGAGCCCGCGCACGGCGCGAAACAGCGCCGTGAGGAGCGGGGAGGTCCCCGGCCGTGCGGCCGGGGACTGAAGGGTTGCCGCGCTCACGGACGGCGGTCCGCCACCGGGATGGCTTCGAGGAAGGAGCGGTTGAAGGTGGCGTCGAGGTCGACGGGCTTGGAGATGACCTTGGCGTCGAGGAAGAGCTGCTGGGTGATCTTCACCGCGTCCATGTCGATCCAGAACAGGCCGTTTTCCTTCACCGTGCCGGCCGTCATCAGCTTGGCGGCCTCGGTGAGCTGGAATTCCTGATGGGCGCGGTCCAGCGTGGGGGCGGCCTTCATGATGGTGTCCACGGCGCCCTTGGGATCGGAGAAGGCATCCTTCCAGCCCTTGATGGAGGCGCGCAGGAAGGCCTTCACCAGCTCCGGCTTCTCCTTGGCGGTGGTCTCCGAGATGATCAGCGTGTCACGCGGGAAGGTGATGCCGGAATCTTCCGCCACGAAGGTGCGGAGCTTCTCTTCGCCCATGCGGGTCTTGATCGTGTAGTATTCGTTGTAGCGCGTGGCGGTGATGACATCGACCTGCCCGTCCACGAAGGGCGTCACGCTCACCTGCTGGGGCTGGATGTCCACCAGCGCGGGGTCGATGCCGTTCTTGGTCAGCATCGCCTTCAGCACATGGTTGGCGCCGGTGAACCAGGTGGTGACCTTCTTGCCCTTGAAGTCCTGGAGCGTCTTGATGGGGCCGTCCGCGCGCGCCACGAAGACGAAGGGCGTCATCTGGTGGGAGATGCCGACGCACACCACCGGCAGGCCCTTGTCGCGGGCGGCGAACACGCTGTCGAGGCCGCCCGAGAGGCCGAAGGTGTCGGCGCCGGTGGCGACGAGGTTTTCCGCCAGGATGTTCGGGCCGCCCGGATTGATGGTGAGGTCGAGGCCCTCGGCCTTGTAATAGCCCTTGGCCACCGCGACGTAGAAGCCGGCGAACTGGGCCTGCGGCAGCCACTTGAGGCGCAGGGTGACGGGCACCGGATCGGCCGCGCGCGCGGGGAGCGCCGAGAGGAACGTGGCGCCCATGGCGGTGGAGAGAAGCGCGGCGCCGGCCGCGAGGGTGGAGAGGAAAGTTCGGCGAGGGATCATCAGGTGGTCTCCGCTGGAAGGGGGTGTTCTTGGTGTTGTGTCGGGGGAAAGGGGACGGTTCTATCCGCTCGTCATCCCCCGCCTTGTGCGGGGGATCCACGGTGCGGCCGGGCTGGGGTCAGGGCTTCCAGCACCGGACACGCGACGGGGTGGATCCCCCGCACAGGGCGGGCGATGACTTTGCAGTGGGAAATGAGCCGCACCATCCCGCTCAGCTCCGGTAGCTCGGATCGGCGCGGTCGAGCTGGCGCATGAGGGCGGGCCATTCGCGCTCGCCGGGAACAAGGATGTCGCCCTGCATCTCCCAGAACTGGCGGGCGGCCTTCTCGCACACCTCGGGGGGCGGCATCACCAGCTTCACGCCGGAGGCGCAGGCCGCCTGCATGGCGAGCTGGATGCGCGCGGCGCGCTCGAAATAATAGAGCAGCATGAAGGCTTCGCCGGGCGTGCGGCCCACGGTGAGGATGCCGTGGTTGCGCATCAGCATCACCTTGTGGGGGCCGAGGTCCGCCACGAGGCGCGCCTGCTCGTCCATGTCGATGGCGACGCCCTCGTAATCGTGGAAGGCCTGCCGGTTGTAGAAGCGCATGGCGAACTGGGAGAGCGGCAGCAGCCCCTCCTCCTGCCCCGAGACGGCGACGCTCGCGTCCGAATGGGTGTGCAGCACGCAGGCGGCGTCCGAGCCGGTCTTGTGGATGGCGGCATGGATGACGAAGGCGGCGAGATTGATCTCGTAGGGGGTGTTGTCGATCTTGCGGCCGTCGATGTCGATCTTCACCAGGCTCGATGCGGTGATCTCGTCGAAGAGGAGGCCATAGGGATTGAGGAGAAACTGTTCCTCGTGCCCCGGCACGCGCAGGGAGATGTGGTTGTAGATGAGATCGTCCATGCCGAGCTTCGCCACCATGCGGTAGCAGGCGGCAAGGGCGACGCGGGCCTCCCACTCGGAGGCGTCCATGGCGGCCGGCTTTTCAGCAAGAGAAGCCATCATTTGCCCTCCGCGGTGAAGGACTTCATGGCTTCCTCCTCGATCGCCTCCAGCAGCGTGCGCTTGAGGCGGATGAATTCGGGGGAGATGACGATCTCGGCCGGGCGGGGGCGCGGCAGGTCCACCTTCTGCGTGAGCTTCACCTTGCCGGGCCGCGCGCTCATCACCAGCACGCGGTCGCCGAGGAACAGGGCCTCGTCCACGTCGTGGGTGATGAACAGGATGGTCCGCTGGTGCTTCTGCCACACGTCCAGCAGCCAGCGCTGCATCATGGTGCGGGTGAGGGCGTCCAGCGCGCCGAACGGCTCGTCCAGCAGCATCAGGTCGCGCTTGAACAGGAAGGTGCGCATCAGCGCCACGCGCTGGCGCATGCCGCCGGAAAGCTGGTGCGGATACTGCTGGCCGAAGCCGGCGAGGCCGAACTCGGGCAGCATCCTCTCGGCGAGCGCGCGGGCCTCCTTGCGGGGGGCGCCTTCCACCTCCAGCGCGAGGATGGCGTTGTCGATCACCGTGCGCCACGGCAGCAGCAGGTCGCGCTGGGGCATGAAGGAGACGCGGCCGAGGAGGTCGGAGGCGATCACGCTCTTGCCCTCGAAGCGCAGCGCGCAGCCGGGGTCCGGCTCCTCCAGCCCGGCGACGATGTTGAAGAGCGTGCTCTTCCCGCAGCCGGAGGGGCCGACCACGGTGACGAACTCGCCCTTCTCGATGGTCGCCGAAAATCCGTCGAGGGCACGGGTGGCCCCGAACGTCTTGGTGACGCCGGTGAGGGAGAGAATCTGCGCGGCGTCGGAAGCACCCGCCGCGTCGGCGGCGAGGACAGCCTCGCCGGGCCTGTGTGTGGAAGCCGGCAAGCCTGCCTCTTTCTTCTTTGTATAATGAGCGCCCATCGGCGCATGCGAAAGAACGGTGGTCATGCCTTCCCTGCTAGCAATCGACATGCCACACTTCTTGCAAGGACACTCTATGGACGGCGCGCCGGGCGTCAACCAGTGAAGGTAACGGAACGTAGCGCCTTCCGGAGCCCTCAGAATGGATGCCGCGGACGCGTTGGTGTATACTGAACTGCAATTTTGAGAATGCAAATGGCTATCATGAGTGCACAAGAAGGCAGCAGCTGCCTGCCCCTTGACCAGAATGGGCGCTCCAGCGTGCCGGGCGAGACCCTGGCCGATCGCATTCGCCGGGCGCTGGAGGCGGATATTTCCTCCGGCCGGCTGGAGCCCGGCTCCAAGCTGGACGAACAGGAACTTGCCGAGCAGTTCCGCGTGTCCCGCACCCCCGTGCGGGAGGCGTTCCGCCTTCTGGCGGCGAGCCATCTGGTGGAATTGCGTGGCCGGCAGGGCGCCGTGGTGCGCACCATTTCGGCGCAGATCCTGCTGGAGATGTTTCAGGTGATGGCGGAGCTGGAAGGCCTGTGCGCCCGGCTTGCCGCACGCCGGGCAAGCCCGGCGCAGCTCGGGCGTATCGATGCGATTCACAAGCGGCTGGAAGAGGTTAGCGCGTCCGGCGACATCGACCTCTTCTATGATGTGAACCAGGAGTTCCACGAGGCTGTCTACGAGGCCTCCGCCAACGGCTTCCTTGCTGACCAGACCCGCCGCCTGCGCAATCAGGTGGCCGCCTATCGCCGCCGGGTTACCCACCGCCCGAGCCGGATTCCCAAGACATTGAAAGAACATGGCGAGGTCATCGCCGCCATCCGCGCGCACGATGACGAGGCCGCCCAGCGCGCCATGCGTGACCATGTGAACCTGCTCGGCGACGATCTCCTGGACTTCCTCGCCGCCTACGGGTGAGGGTGCTGCATTTTCGTGGTATGCAAATTGCTAGAGTTTGTATATCCAATTTGGCGACCTCATCGGCGCCATCTGCCCAGCGGAGATGCAAACTTGAAGCTCGACCTCACCGACAAGACCGCCCTCATCACCGGCGCCTCCAAGGGCATCGGCCTTGCGACGGCCCGCGTGTTCGCAGGCGAGGGCTGCCATCTCCATCTCGCCGCGCGCAACGGCGAGGCGCTGGCCGAGGCCAAGGCCGAGATCGAGGCCGCCCACGGCGTGAAGGTCTCGATCTATCCGGTGGACCTCGGCTCCACGGACGCCATGGAGAAGCTGGCGGCCGACGTGGGCGACGTGGACATCCTCGTCAACAATGCCGGCGACATCCCGGCCGGCTCGCTGGACGTGGTGGACGACGCCGCCTGGCGGCGCGGCTTCGACCTCAAGGTCTTCGGCTACATCACCCTCTCGCGCGCCTATTATTCCCGCATGCGCGGCAAGGATGGCGTCATCGTCAACGTCATCGGCAATTCCGGCGAGAACTGGGATGCGAGCTACATCGCCGGCTCCACCGGCAATGCCGCGCTCATGAGCTTCACCAAGGCGCTCGGCGGCGCGAGCCTGAATGACGGCGTGCGCGTGGTGGGCGTGAACCCCGGCCCCGTCGCCACCGACCGCATGCTCAAGATCATGAAGCGCAAGGCCATCGACATGCTCGGCGCCGAGGAGCGCTGGGAGGAGCTGTTCGACAAGTATCCCGGCAAGCGCCCCGCCACGGCGGAAGAGGTGGCCGATCTCGTCGCCTTCCTCGCCTCGCCGCGCGCCGGCTACATCACCGGCACCAACGTGACCATCGACGGCGGCATCTCGGCCCGCGGCTCGGTCATCTGACGCACCCGTTCGCCGGCGCCGCCGCAAGGGCGCGCCGGCCTCCCCTTCGAGGAAACCGCCTTCATGTCCTCCGCCCGGCTGCGCAACCGCTATTTCGACACCTTGTTCTCCACCCCCGGCCTCATGTGGATGGGCCAGAACACCAACCACATCGCCGCCCATCCCGCGGTCGAGGAGGCCATGATCGCCTCCATCCGCGCGCAGGAATACAATGCCTACGCGCCCCCGCTGGGCTTCGAGGCGCTGCGTGCCGCCATCGTGGACGACCTCGGCACGCCGGGCGCGGAAGCGCTCATCACCGAGGGCGGGGTGAATGCGCTGGCCCTCGTGTGCCGCGCCCACTGCCGGCCGGGCACCACCTTCGTCACCACCGATCCCACCTGGAAGTGGCCCTGCCTGTTCGCCGCCCAGATGGGCGCCGAGGTGATCGAAATCCCGATCTACGATCCGGCCGTGGACTACAAGCTGACCCCCGAGGCGCTGCGCGCCAACGTGGATGAGCGCACCGCCATCATCTACCTGGTGGACCCCAACAATCCCCTCGGCATCCGCTACACCCGCGAGGAGATCGAGGCGTTCTGCGAGATCGCCAAGGACTGCGGCGCGCTTCTGGTGCACGACTGCACCTATCGCGACTTCGCCGACGGCCATTATCCCGCGCTGCTGGCGGCGCCGGATCGCGCGCTGGTCTCGCTCTCCTTCTCCAAGTGGCTGGGCCTCGCCGGCATGCGCATCGGCGCGCTGGTGGGCGCACCGGACCTGCTCGACGCCTGCTCGGCCCGCACCACCTCCGTGCTCGGGGCGAGCGTGCTCGCCCAGCGCGCGGCGGAGGCCGGTCTCAAGGTGAAGCCGGAGTGGATGCAGACGGTGCGCCGCATCGACCGCGCCAACAAGGCGAAGATCCACGATGCTGCCCTCGCCATCGAGGGCCTGAGCATCCCGGTCTATCCCTCCCACGGCAACTTCCTGGTGATCGAGACTGAGGCCGCCGGCATCCGCCCCGAGGCGCTGGTGGAGGCGGCCCGCCGCAAGGACCTGATGATCCGCCAGGGCACCTACCACACCGCCCGCTTCGGCGACCGCTTCATCAAGGTCTCCACCTCGGTGCCGGAGGAGTGGGCCGACCGCTTCGTGGAGCTGCTGCCGTCGCTGGTCGCCGAGGCCCGCACGCTCAATGACGTGCCGGCGCAGTTCTGAGGTCGCGTTATCAGGACCGTCATCCCCCGGCTTGTCCGGGGGATCCACGGAATGGCTTGTTTGGATTCGCGGACAGCGCACCAGCGGCGGAGTGGATGCCCCGGACAAGCCGGGGCATGACGGCATCAAGGGTTTGAGACCATTCCCCCCAAAAGGGACCCATGCCATGACCTACGCAGACCTCACCGCCACCCACAAAATCCCCGCCAAGGACGGCGTGAAGCTTCACGTGGAGGAGGCGGGGCAGGGCACGCCCATCCTGTTCATCCACGAATTCGGCGGCAATCACATGAGCTGGGAGCCGCAGATGCGGTTCTTCGCCCGCCGCCATCGCTGCATCACCTACGCCGCGCGCGGCTATGCCCCCTCCGACATCCCGACCGACGTGGAGGCCTATTCGCAGGCCATCGCGGCGGATGACGCGGTGGCTGTGCTGGATGCGCTGGGCATCGAGAAGGCGCACATCGTCGGCCTTTCCATGGGCGGCTTCTGCACCGTCCATTTCGGCCTGCGCACGCCCGAGCGCGCGCTCTCCCTCACGGTTGCCGGCGCCGGATATGGCTGCGAGAAGGAGCATGAGGAGTATTTCCGCGGCGTCTCCCTCGCCGTGGCGGAAAACTTCGAGAAGTTGGGCGCGAAAGAATTCTCCAAGATCTACGCGCTGGGCGCGAGCCGCGTGCAGTTCGAGGTGAAAGACCCGCGCGGCTGGCGCGAGTTCGCCGACCGCCTCGCCACCCATTCGGACATCGGCGCGGCGCTCACCATGCGCGGCGTGCAGGCGCGCCGCCCCTCCTTCTGGGATCTGGAAGAGGGCCTGAAAAAGATGATGGTCCCTACCCTCGTGATGGTGGGCGATGAGGACGATCACTGCCTCCAGCCGGGCATCTATCTCAAGAAGATGATCCCCGCCTGCGGCCTCAGCGTCTTCCCCAAGGCCGGCCATACGCTGAATTTGGAGGAGCCGGCGCTGTTCAACGCCCAGCTCGCCGAGTTCATCGCGCAGGTGGAAGCCGGCAAATGGCTGCCGCGCGATCCGCGCGCCATCCCCGGCCAGATCATGCGCACGGCCTGAGGCGATGATGGACGGCGCACCCACTCGTGTCCCGGACAAGCGACGGCAACGCCGGAGCGCTGAGCCGGGACCCAGGGGAAAAGTCCGCGCAGCGGGCAAGACCCCTGCGGCGGCAGGGGTGTCGCGCCTTCGGCATGTCCTTGCGCTGGGTCCCGGCTCTCCTTGCGCTGCGCTCCAGTCGGCCGGGACGCGAGGCTCCGCATGACGACGACACCGATCATCTCCCCCGACCGCCTCATGGCCCGCCTGATGCGGCTCGCCGAGATCGGCGCGCTGCCCAAGGGCGGGGTGGACCGGCAGGCGCTGACCGATGGCGAGATCGAAGCGTGGCGGCTCATCCTGACATGGGCCGGGGAGGAGGGGCTGGAGGCGGCGTGCGACGATGCCGGCAGTCTCTACCTCACTCTGCCCGGCACCGACCGGGCATTGGCCTCCATCCTCGCCGGCAGCCATATCGACACCCAGCCCACTGGCGGCAAATATGACGGCGCGGCCGGGGTGATGGCGGCACTGGAGGCGGTGGTGACGCTGAAGCGCGCGGGCGTGACGCCCCGCCGCGATCTGACAGTCGTCGCCTGGATGAACGAGGAAGGCTCCCGCTTCGCCCCCGGCATGATGGGCTCGGAAGCCTTCGCCGGCGTGCGTAGCCTTGCCGATATCCGCGCCGTGACCGATGCGGAGGGCGTGAGCGTCGCAACCGCGCTGGATGCGCTCCACGCGGCTTTCCCCGACCTGCCGCGCCGGCCGCTCGGGTTTCCCGTCGCCGCCTATCTGGAACTGCACATCGAGCAGGGGCCGGTGCTGGAGGCTGAGAGCAAGGTGGTGGGCGTCGTCACCGGCATCCAGGGCAAGAAGACGTGGGAAGCCGTTATCGAAGGCGCCCCCGGCCATGCGGGCACTTTGGCCATGGCCGAGCGGCGCGACGCGCTTGCCGCCTTCGCCCGCATGGCGCATCGGCTCTATCCCGAGGTCGGGGGCCACGACGACCAGGTGATGTTCACCATCGGCCGGCTGGTGATGGAGCCCAACGCCCCCTCCGTGGTGCCCGCCCGCGTCACCTTCCGGGTGGACCTGCGCCATCCCGACGGCGCGGCGCTGGACTTGCTCGGCGCGCGCTTCGAGGCCGTCTGCGCAGAGGAGGCGGCGCCCTGTGGCCTCGCCCTGACCCGCCTCGTGGATGCGCCACCCAACGGCTTCGATCCCGGCCTGATGGCGAAGATCACCGCGGCGGCGGAGCGTCACGCCATCCCGGCCATGCCCATCCTGTCGGCCGCGGGACACGATGCGCGCCACCTCGCCAAGGTGTGCCCCAGCGCCATGATCTTCATTCCCTGCCGCGATGGCGTGTCCCACGCCGAGCATGAATTCGCCGAGCCCGCCCACATCGCCGCCGGCACGCAGGTGCTGGCCGACGTGCTGGGGGAACTGGTTGCCGAGGAGACTGCATCATGAGCCAGCCCGCCGCCGTGCTTCAGAAACCCGATATGGCCGACCTGCCGGCCCAGCATCCCGCCGCGCCGAACAGCCCGGCCGAGGCGCGGGCGCGCTATTTCAACTCCGGCAACGCCTTCAACATCAAATTGCCGCCGGTGCCGAGCCGTCTGTTCACGGACGAGCCGGCCCGCGCGCTGGCGGAGGGGACGGGCACCGGCTTCATCCCCTGCGACCAGTCGGACGCGCTCACCTGCGGCTTCCCCGCCACCACGCCGCTCATGCTGGCGCGCTATGCGGTGGTGGCGGCGGACGCGTGCTTCACCGTGGACCTCAGGGCCACCGGCTCCATCTGGTACGTGATCGCGGGGGAGGGTCGGGTGGACTGCCTTGGCGAGAGCCTGGGGGTGGCGCCGGGCGACGTGTTCCTGCTGCCGGGCTCCCCCGTGCGCATCATCGCCGGGGCGGAAAAGCTGGTGCTGTGGGTGGTGTCCAACGAGCCGCAGCTCGCCCTAAACGGCGATCTGCCGCCGGACGAGGCGCGCCGGCCGGTGGCTGTGGTGCATTATCCGGCCGCCGAGATCGCCCGGCAGGTGGACATCATTTACGACCATGCGCAGAACGCCGAGACCTCGGGCATAGCCCTCATCTTCTCGTCGGAGCCGCAGGCGGCCGCGCGCAACATCCTGCCGAGCCTGACGCTCTCTTTGAACACGCTGCCGCCCGGCGAGCACCAGCGGGCGCACCGGCACAATTCGGCGGCCATCACCCTCGTGCTCCAGGGCGAGGACTGCCATTCCATGGTGGATGGCGTCCGCTGCCCCTGGCGCCAGTGGGCGACGCTGGTGACGCCGCCCGGCGCCCCGCACTCGCACCACAATGCGGGCAACGAACGCGCCCTGTTCCTCATCGTGCAGGATGGCGGGCTGCACTACCACGCCCGCACCATGGGTTTCAGCTTTCTGGAGTGATCTCGGGCGCCTTGCCCGTCTCGGGCAGCAGCACGCGGGGGCGCAGCACGTGGATGTGGCGCCGGCCGATGCGGGCGACAAGGCGGCGCTCGGCCTTGGGGCCCTGCGGATGGCCGCCGAGCCGCTCGTAATACCGGCGGGAGATCAGCAGGCCCTGTCCCGGCACCGGCAGGCCGATGACGGCGAGGCGCGCCGCGGCCATGGCCTCGCCGAGGCGCGGACGCAGGCCGTAGCCGTCCACGGCGAGGCGGAAGGTGGCGGCGAGCCGGTCCGCCTGTCCGCGCCTTTGGGCGGTCTCGATGAAGGCCAGCACCTCGCGTGGCCAGCCTTCCTCCAGCATGGAGCCGTCGGTGAGGAAGAGAAGCCAGGAGCCCCGGCCCTGCGCCGCGCCCTGCTTCAGCCGGAGGCCGAGATCCTGCGCGCCCTTGAGGAAATTGCAGCCGGCCGCGTCCGCAATGGTGGCGGTGCCGTCGGTGGAGCCGGAATCCGCCAGCGTTACGTCGCTCAGCACGCCCGCCGTCACGCCCTGGACGAGCGCGGACAGTACCGGCACGAGCCGGCGCTCGGAATTGTGCGTTGCGATGACGGCGGACAGCACGGGAAACGTTCTCACAGGGACGTTCCCAGCTATACCGCTACCTGCGCGCGGCGTCGATGCGGCAGTGCAACATTCCTTGCGCCGGTAGCCGGGGATGGGGCAGGCGGGTCGCTGCCCCCTATTTCGGGCAGGGCACGACCTTGTAGACCGCATCCGCGAACTGCTTCACGCCCACATTGATGCGCAGCGGCGACGTCCAGGTGACGTAGGTGACGATGCCGCGGGTCATGGAGATGACCTTGTAATTGTCGAGGCCCTTCGTCTTGTAGCACTTGCCGGGCTGAATATCCTCTTCCTTCAAAGGCATGGCAAAAAATCCACTGGCGATGACAATGCCGCCAGTATGGGTTCGCCCACCTGACGAATCAAGAATGGCCGTCGCACGCGCCGCGGAGAATCTGGCAACATGCGGGTGGCGCGTCGGGGCGCCGGGGACTCGATTCATGGTGCCGATGAGATTTTCCGCCGGGCTCAGGCCGCTCGCCAGTTCCACCGTCCGCTCCGCCTTTCTGGCCACCTTCCTTGCCGCCGGCCTGTTCTGCGCGAGCCTTGCCGGCCCCGCCTTTGCGCAGGCGGCCGATCCGCTCCCCTCTTGGAACGCGGGGGCGACGCGGAGCGCCATCCTCGATTTCGTCAAGGCGACCACCACCCCCGGCGGACCGGACTTCGTGGCCCCCGCCGACCGCATCGCCACCTTCGACCAGGACGGCACGCTCTGGGTGGAGCAGCCGGTCTATACGGAGGTCGCCTTCGCCGCCTCGCGCATCAAGGCGCTGGCCGAGAGCAATCCGGCGCTGAAGACCGAGGAGCCGTTCCGCACCGCCGTCTCCGGCGACGAGGCCGCGATGGGCAGGCTCTCCTTCCCGGACCTGAAGAAGATTCTCATGGTGGCGCTGGAGGGCCTCACCGTGGAGGAGTTCCGCGCCGCCGCCGAGGCGTGGATGGCGACCGCCCGCAATCCGGTGCTGAACCGGCTGCGCAGCGATCTCACCTACCAGCCCATGAAGGAGGTTCTGGAGCTGCTGCGCGCCAACGGCTTCCGCACCTATATCGTCACCGGCGGCGGGCAGGAGATGGTCCGCACCTATTCGGACCGGCTCTATGGCATCCCGCCCGAGCAGGTGGTGGGTACGCCGGACGCGGTGCGCTTCGGCTACGACGCCTCGGGCCGCCCGGTGCTGCGCATGGAGCCCGGCGTGCTGTTCGAGGATCTGTTCGGCGGCAAGCCGGAGGGCATCCACCTCGTCATCGGCAAGCGGCCCACGGCCGCCTTCGGCAATTCCACCGGCGACCGGCAGATGCTGGAATATGCCAAGGCCGGCAAGGGCCTGCGCTTCGCCGCTTTGGTACTGCACGATGATGGCAAGCGCGAATTCGCCTATGGCCCGGCGCAGGGCCTGCCGGCGTCGGACGTGGGCACCTTCACCCAGAAGCTCTATGACGAGGCGAAGGCGCGCGGCTGGTCGGTCATCAGCATGAAGGACGACTGGAAGAAGGTGTTCGCCTTCGAGCCGTGAGGCGACGTAACGGTCTCCTCCGTTTTGGGGATGCGGCGCGCCCGCCGGCGGTGGACCATGGCGGCGCGCTGAACCGAGACCTCCCGGGAAGCGCCGGCCGGGCCGCCGCTTCCCCGCAGGCGCCCGGCCGGTTTTTTTCGTTCGCCCCACACCTGGGCACCATCTTGCAGCGCACGCACACGCCCCTTGATCTGCATCATGGAAGGCGGGAGGCTGCGGGCCGACAGCTTGGGGCGAGCATCCGCCCGGAGGCCCTGCCCCTCGGCCGGCCCGGGCGCCGGCACGAGGGAGAGCGCACATGACCGCTCATTTGGCCGCAGCCGCGGCTCAGGACGCCCAGCACACCCGACATGCCAAGTACGATCGCCTGATCGCGGCGGCCCAGGCGCTGCCGAAGCTGAAGGTGGCGGTGGCCCACCCCTGCGACGACGTTTCCCTGCGCGCGGCGCTGGAGGCGGCGGACCTCGGGCTGATCGAGCCCATCCTCGTCGGCCCTCCGGCCAAGATCGCGGCGGCGGCGGCGGCCGGCCAGCTCGACATTTCCGGCGTGCGGCAGGTGGCGGCGGCGCACAGCCACGAGGCGGCGGCGAAGGCCGTGGCCCTGGTCCGCGCCGGCGAGGCCAACGCCTTGATGAAGGGCAGCCTCCACACCGACGAGCTGATGAGCGCGGTGGTCGCCCGTGACACCGGCCTGCGCACCGCGCGGCGCATCAGCCACTGCTTCGTCATGGACGTGCCGAGCCATCCGGACGCCCTCATCATCACGGACGCCGCCATCAACATCGCCCCCTCGCTGGAGGACAAGGCGCACATCGTGCAGAACGCCATCGAGCTGGCGCAGGCGCTGTCCTTCCCCGAGGTGCGGGTGGCCATTCTCTCGGCCATGGAGACGGTGAACCCCGCCGTGCCCTCCACCATCGAGGCGGCGGCCCTGTGCAAGATGGCCGATCGTGGCCAGATCACCGGCGCCATCGTGGACGGGCCGCTGGCGCTGGACAATGCCATCGACCTCGGCTCGGCGGCCATCAAGCACATCTCTTCCCCCGTGGCGGGGCGGGCCAATGTGCTTGTCGTGCCGGACCTCGAAGCCGGCAATATGCTGGCCAAAAGCCTCTCCTTCCTCGCCGGCGCCGATGCGGCCGGCATCGTGGTGGGCGCGCGGGTGCCGATCATCCTCACCAGCCGGGCGGATTCCGCGCCGACGCGCCTCGCCTCCTGCGCCGTGGCGGCCCTGCTCGCCGCCGCCCAACAGGCTTCCGCGCGGGCGGCGGCCAAGGCGCTGGAGGGCTGAACATGGCGAAGGTGCAGCTTGTCCTGAATGCCGGCTCCTCCAGCCTCAAGTTCCAGGTGTTCCTGGACGATGGCGCAGACGTGCCCAACCGCATCTATCGCGGCCTGTTCGAGGGGCTGGGCACGGACCCCCACTTCAAGGTGAAGGACCATGAGGGCGTCACCGTCGGCGATCAGCGCTGGGACGGCCACGCGGCCTTCGGCTTCGAGGAGGCGCTGGCCTATCTCTCGGACTGGCTCGGCGCCCACCGGGGCGGCCACCAACTGGCGGCGGTCGGCCACCGCGTGGTGCATGGCGGCCCGCACTACACCCATGCGGTGGAGCTGACGCCCGCCATCATCAACGAGCTGGACACGCTCTCCCCGCTGGCGCCCCTGCACCAGCCGAAGAGCCTGGAGCCCATCCGCATCATCGCCCGCCGCGTGCCGGGCCTGCCGCAGGTGGCAGCCTTCGACACCGCCTTCCACCGCACCCAGCCGGAACTGGCGCAGATGTTCGCCATTCCCCAGTCGATGACCGACGCGGGGGTGAAGCGCTACGGCTTCCACGGCCTGTCCTATGCCTATCTCGCCACCCAGTTTCCGAAGGTGGACCCGCGCCTCACCAAGGGGCGGGTGGTGGCAGCCCATCTCGGCAACGGGGCGAGCCTGTGCGCCTATGAGGCGTCGCGCTCCATCGCCACCACCATGGGCTTCTCCGCCCTCGACGGGCTGGTAATGGGCACGCGCAGCGGCTCCATCGATCCCGGCGTCGTCTTCTATCTCCAGCGCGAGATGGGCATGAGTGCCGAGGAGGCGGAGCACTTCCTCTATACGAAGTGCGGGCTCGTCGGCGTCTCCGGCCTCTCCAACGACATGCGCGTGCTGCGCGAGCGGTGCGAGACGGATGCCGGGGCGCGGCGGGCCATCGACCTGTTCATCTACCGCATCAACCGCGAGTTCGGCTCGCTGGTGGCGGCGCTGGGCGGCATCGATGCCCTCGTCTTCACCGCCGGCATCGGCGAGAACGATGCCGAGACCCGCGCCGAGGTGCTCCGCGCCGCCGCCTGGGCAGGCTTCGAGCTGGACGCCGAGGCGAACCGCGCCGGCGCCACCCGCATCACCCGTGGCAGTGGCCCGCAGGCCTATGTGATCCCCACCGACGAGGAATGGACCATCGTGCGCGAGATGCGCCAGGTCCTGTCCCATACGGCCGTAGCCTGAGGAGGCTGCCATGCACCCCATGGACATGATGAAGGTTTACGGCCGGGTGGCGGAAATCTACCGCCTGCGCGTCGGCGAGGCGGTCTCGGCCTATGGCGCGGCCATGCGCGAGGCGGCCTCCGCCTTCGCCGGGGCGGGCCGCCCGCAGACCCCTGCCGAGGCGTGGCGCGACAGCGTCTCCTACGCCTTCGACGCGGCCCAGCGCTCGCTGATCTTCTGGGACACGCTGCGCCAGCGCGGCAACACCTGGATCGAGCACGAGAAGGCCGGAAAGCCGCCGCTGCTCGCCTTCGACTACGAGATGGTGGCCGACGCCCGCACCTTCGCGCGGCCCTGCAACTACGCCCTCGTGCGCATCCTGCCGCCGGACGGCGTGACGCTGGACCCGGAAAAGCGCGCCTTCCTCATCATCGATCCGCGCGCCGGCCACGGGCCGGGCATCGGCGGCTTCAAGAAGGAGTCGGAGGTCGGCTTCGCGCTGAAGGCGGGCCATGCGGTCTACATGGTCATCTTCTTCCCCGAGCCGGTGCCGGGGCAGACGCTGGCGGACGTGTCGCTGGCGGAATCCGAATTCGTCCGCCTCGTGCGCGAGCGCCACCCCACCCGCGAGCGGCCGGTGGTGATGGGCAATTGCCAGGGCGGCTGGGCGGCCATGCTGGTCGCGGCGCTGGACCCGGACAATGTGGGGCCCATCGTGGTGAACGGCGCGCCCATGTCCTACTGGGCCGGCAACGATGCCGAGAACCCCATGCGCTATGCCGGCGGCGTATTGGGCGGGGCGTGGACCGCCTCGCTCGCGTCCGACCTCGGCGGCGGCACCTTCGACGGCGCCTATCTGGTGGACAATTTCGAGTATCTGAACCCGGCCAACACCTATTTCACCAAATACTATTCGCTCTATTCCAAGATCGACACCGAGCCGCCGCGCTTCCTGGAATTCGAGCGCTGGTGGGGCGGCTACTTCCTGATGAACCGGGAAGAGATCAAGTGGATCGTCGAGAATCTGTTCGTCGGCAACCGGCTCGCCGCGGGCAAGGCGGAATGGGCGCCGGGCAAGGCCTTCGACCTCAAGGCGGTGCGCTCGCCCATCATCGTCTTCGCCTCGCTGGGCGACAACATCACCCCGCCCCAGCAGGCCATCAACTGGGTGGCGGACATCTACCCCACCACGCAGGCGCTGAAGGATGCGGGCCAGGTCATCGTCGGCCTCATGCACGAGAGCGTGGGCCATCTCGGCATCTTCGTCTCGGGCGCCATCGCCCGGCGCGAGCATGCGCAGATCGTCGACCTGCTCGACTATGTGGAGGCGCTGCCCCCCGGCCTCTATGGCATGACCATCGAGGAGGACCATTCGGGCCCCGAGGTGAAGTACGACGTGACCCTCACCGAGCGCCGGGTGGAGGATATCGCCGCCCTGCAGAAATACGACCGCGCCGACGAGATCCCGTTCGAGGTGGTGGCCAACGTTTCGCAGACCAATTCGCGGCTGTACGAGACCTTCGTTCATCCCGCGCTCGCCGCCGTGGTGACGCCGGAGATGGGCCGCCTCGTGCGCGCGGTGCATCCGCTGCGTGCGGTGCGCTGGGGCCTCTCGGATCTCAACCCGTGGCTCAAGGCCATGGCGCCGCTCGCCGATTTCGCCCGCAGCCAGCGCACCCCGCGGGACGAGAAGGGGGTGCACGTGGCCGGCGAGCATTTCGCCGCCACTGCCATCACCGCCGGCTGGGATCTCTACCGGCGCCTGCGTGACGCGACGGTGGAGACGGAGTTCTTCCGCCTCTACGGCACCGCCGCCATGCTGGACCCGGACCTCACCGCGCCGGCCACCGCCGCAGCGCTGGTGGAGCAGCCGCCGGCCGAAGTGGCGGCCGCGCTCGCCGGCATCCGCGAAGGCGGCTTCACCGACGCCGGCGTGCGCGTGGCGCTGATCGGCTTCAAGCGCGGCGGCAACGAGCGCCGGCTCTCCACCCTGAAGCAGATCCGCGAGCTGGTGGGCTATGAGCTGGGGCTCATGTCCCTGCCGTCCGACGTCGCCCAGGCCATCATCCGTCGGCAGTCCATCATCGTGGACCGCGACGAGGCGGCAGCCATCGCGACGCTGCCCGCGCTCCTGAAGACGCCGCAGGAGCGCTCGCGCCTGCTGGCCCTGCTCGACCGACTGCTCGCCAACATGGACATCGCCCCCGAGGCTGCCTCGGTGGTGGACGAGGTGCGCCAGGTGCTGGCGGCGGACGGAGCGGTGCCGCAAGGTGCCGTGCAGGGTGTGGGCGCCCAGGTGGTGCCGTTCCCGCTCAGCGTCGCCTGAAACTTCGGCACAGCCGTCGGCCGGCTGGCGCCAAAAGGTAATTGGCCGATGGCGTCCTCTATGCCAAGCGCAGCGGGCGCCATCGGGGCGTTGC
This sequence comes from Xanthobacter sp. DMC12, assembly GCF_056314105.1. Lineage (NCBI taxonomy): Bacteria > Pseudomonadati > Pseudomonadota > Alphaproteobacteria > Hyphomicrobiales > Xanthobacteraceae > Xanthobacter > Xanthobacter sp. DMC12. The sequence continues at coordinate 1,049,129 of NZ_JBQUYZ010000002.1, forward strand.
TGGACGCGGCTGGGGTGTTAGTGTGCGCGAACGCGCCGCTGCGGGGCTCAGATCAGCGTTGCGCGACAAAGTTGCGGGGCATCGGGCGAGGCCGCCGGGCGGCATCGACGAGCCGATCAGGGGGAACAGCCATGAGCATCGTCGCTCGTCGGAAGCCGGCGCGTTTCAATTCCGTTGGTCCTGTCCTGTGGACCACCGCGCTGCTGCTTTGCGCGGCACCGGCGAGCGCCCAGCAGGGTCCGATCCCCGTCGGGGTTGTCGCGGCGCAGCTCAAGCCCATCGCCGATTCCATGGAATTCGTCGGCCGCGTGGAGGCGCCCGAGCGGGTGGACATCCGCGCCCGCGTGAAGGCCATGCTGGAGGCGGTGCTCTTCAAGGACGGCGAGAGCGTGAAGGAGGGCCAGCCCCTCTACCGCATCGAGAAGCCGCCGTTCGAGGCCGACGTGCAGCAGGCCGCCGGCGACGTGGAACGGGCCAAGGCCGCGCTCACCCTCGCCAAGATCCAGCGCGAGCGCGCCGAGGAACTGCTCGCCAAGAATGCCGGCACGGCAGTGGCGCGCGACCAGGCGATCGCCAACGAGGATTCTTCCAAGGGCGCGCTCCTCACCGCCGAGGCGGCGCTGAACACGGCGAAGATCAATCTCGGCTACACCGACATCGTCTCCCCCATCACCGGCCGCATCGGCCGCACCGCCTTCACCCGCGGCCACATCATCGGCCCGGAGAGCGGCCCGCTGGCCACGGTGGTGAGCCAGGACCCCATGTATGTCACCTTCCCGGTGAGCCAGCGCGACTACCAGGAAGCGCAGAAGGAAGAGGGCAAGGTGGACCTCTCCAACGTGGAGGTCCGCATCAAGTTTCCCGATGGCGGCTTCTACGGCGAGGTTGGCCGCATCAACTTCATCGACGTCTCGGTAAGCCGCACCACGGACACCGTGGTGATGCGCGCCGACGTGCCCAACCCCAAGGGACAGCTGGTGGACGGCCAATTGGTGCGGGTGGAGCTGAAGGCCGGCAAGCCGGAGGAACGCATCGTCATCCCGCAGGCGGCGCTCATCGCCGACCAGGCCGGCGTCTATGTTTTCGTGGTGGAGGACGGCAAGGCGGTGGTGCGGCGGGTGAAGCCGGGCGGCAACGTCGGCAGCAACATCATCGTGGACGGCATCAAGGCCGGCGAGCCGGTGGTGGTGGACGGCTTCGAGGCGCTGCGCCCCGGCGCCCCCGTGCGCGCGACTCCCGTCGTCGGTCTGAAGGGCTGAGCCGATGCTCTCCTCCGTCTTCGTCGACCGCCCGCGGCTCGCCATCGTCATCGCCATCGTCACGGTGATCGCGGGCCTGCTCTCGCTCCTCGCGATCCCGGTGTCGCAATATCCCGACATCATCCCGCCGCAGGTGTCGGTGACCACCTTCTACCCCGGCGCCTCCGCCGAGGTGGTGGATTCCACCGTCGCCCAGCCCATCGAGGCGCAGGTGGTGGGCGTGGACAAGCTCATCTACATGAAGAGCGTGTCCGGTGACGACGGGTCGTACACCCTCACCGGCTCGTTCGATCTGGGCACCGACCCTGATATCAACACCGTCAACATGAACAACCGGGTGCAGGTCGCGCTCTCCAAGCTGCCGGAGGACGTGAAGCGCCAGGGCGTGACGGTGAAGAAGAAGTCGTCCGCGCTGCTCGGCGTGCTGGCGATCTATTCGCCCAAGAAGACCTGGGACCCGCTCTACATCTCCAATTACGTCACCATCAACATCCTGGACGAATTGAAGAGCATTCCCGGCGTCGGCGACGCGGCCCTGTGGGGTCCGCAGGACTATGCCATGCGCGCCTGGGTGAAGACCGACCGCCTCACCGGCCTCGGCCTCACCGCCGAGGACGTGGTGAAGGCCATCGGCTCGCAGAACATCCAGGCCGCGGTGGGCCGCCTCGGCGCGCGTCCGGTGGCGGACGACCAGCAATTGCAGCTGAACCTGCGCACCAAGGGCCGGCTCTCCAGCGTCGCGGAGTTCGAGAACATCGTGCTGCGCACCAACGACGACGGCTCGGTGCTGCGGCTCGGCGACGTGGCGCGCCTCGAGATGGGGGCGGCGAACCTCGACCGCGAGACCCTGTTCAACGGCGGCCCCTCGGCGGTGCTGGCGCTCTACCAGTCGCCCGGCGCCAACGCCATCACCACCATCGACGCCGTGCGCAAGCGCATGGACGAGCTGGCGAAGGCCTTCCCCGAAGACCTCGCCTGGAAGGTCACCTACGACCCCACCGTGTTCGTCACCGACACCATGCACGAGGTGGAGAAGACGCTGATCGAGGCGTTCATCCTCGTGGTGCTGGTGGTCTATCTCTTCCTCGGCTCCTTCCGCGCCACCCTCATCCCGACGCTTGCGGTGCCGGTGAGCCTCATCGGCACCTTCATCGTGCTGAACGCCATCGGCTATTCGGCCAACACCGTCTCGCTGCTCGCCATCGTGCTCGCCATCGGCATCGTGGTGGACGACGCCATCGTCGTGGTGGAGAACGTCGAGCGCGTGATGGAGGAGCATCCGGAGCTCTCCCCCGCCGACGCCACCAAGAAGGCCATGGCGGAGATCACCGCCCCCATCATCGCCATCACCCTGGTGCTGCTCTCCGTGTTCGTGCCGGTGGCCTTCATCCCCGGCATCTCGGGCGAACTGTTCCGCCAGTTCGCCATCACGGTGGCGGTGGCCATGTTCCTCTCGGCCATCAACGCGCTGACCCTCTCGCCGGCCCTGTGCGGCATCCTCCTGAAGCCCTCGCACGGGCCGAAGAAGGGGCCAATCGGCTATGTCATGCGGGCCATCGACAAGGTGCGCGACGCCTACGGATCGGTGGTGGCACGCCTCGTGCGCTTCTCGCTCATCGGCCTCGTCTGCGTGTTCGTTGCTTCGGGCGGCATCTTCGCCCTGGCGAAGCTGACGCCCACGGGCTTCCTCCCCGAGGACGACCAGGGCGCCTTCTTCGTCATCGTGCAACTGCCCGGCGGCGCCTCGGTGGGCCGCACCACGGAGGTGATCCGCAAGGCCGAGGCCCTGCTCAAGGAAGAGCACACGGTGGAGGACTACACCTCCGTCATCGGCCTCAACTTCATCGACAGCTACTCCCAGCCCAACGCGGCCTTCATCGTCGTCACCATGAAGCCGTTCGAGGAGCGCAAGGGCAAGGACGAGAGCGCCAACGCGGTGATCGCCCGCCTCGGCGAGAAGATGCGGATGATCCCCGGCGGCACGGTGGTGCCCCTCGGCCCGCCACCCATCGTCGGCCTCGGCTCCGGCGGCGGCTTCTCCTTCGTCCTGCAGGACCTGCGCGCGGGCGACCCGAAGGTGCTGGCGCAGGTGCTGCGCGGCCTCCTCATCGCCGCCAACCAGGACCCGCAGCTCACCCGCGTGTTCTCCACCTATTCCGCCACCAATCCCTCGCTCCAGCTCGACATCGACCGCGACAAGGCGCAGGTGCTGGGCGTGCCGCTCGACAGCGTGTTCACCGCGCTGCAGACCTCGCTGGGCGGCATGTACGTGAACGACATGAATCTCTACGGCCGCACCTGGCAGGTGCAGGTGCAGGCGGAGGGCGAGGACCGCAAGGATGTGGAGGACATCTACCGCATCCATGTGCGCAACAACAAAGGCGAGATGATCCCGCTCCGCTCCATCGTGGAGGTGCGGGTGGAGGTCGGCCCGCCGGCGCTCATCCGCTACAACAACAAGCGCGCGGTGACGGTGCAGGGCAATCCGGCACCCGGCGTCTCCTCCGGCCAGGCCCTCGCCGCCATGGACGCGGTGGCGGCCAAGACCCTGCCGCAGGGCTTCTCCGGCGCGTGGACGGACACCTCGTTCCAGGAGAAGAAGGCGGAGGGCAAGACAGGCATCATCCTCGCCTTCGCCGTGCTGTTCGCCTTCCTGTTCCTGGTGGCGCTCTATGAAAGCTGGTCCATCCCGGTGCCGGTGCTGCTCTCCGTCACGGTGGGCATGCTCGGCGCCTATGCGGCCATCGTCATCGGGCAGCTCACCCTCGACCTCTATGGCCAGATCGGCATGATCGTGCTCATCGGCCTTGCGGCGAAGAACGGCATCCTCATCGTCGAGTTCGCCAAGGAGCGGCGCGAGCATGGCGAGGACCTGCTCGCCGCCGCCACCGAGGGCTCGCGCCTGAGGTTCCGTCCGGTGATGATGACCTCGCTCGCCTTCATCCTCGGCCTGTTCCCGCTGGTGGTCGCCACCGGCGCGGCGCAGATGGCGCGGCAGAACGTGGGCACGCCGGTGTTCGGCGGCATGATCGCCGCCTCATTCCTCGGCATCTTCGTCATCCCGCCGCTCTACGTGATGTTCCAGGGCCTGCGCGAGCGCCTGCGTCCCGGCGCCCGGCCGAAGGTCTCAGCGCCCCCCGCGCCGGAGGCGGGAGCCGGCGGCGGCCACTGACGGCCGCTCGCCCTTCCGGTGAATGGTCATCCCCCGGACGCGCCGGGGGATGCTGGAAACATGCCTGCCGCCCGCGCCGTCCGCGCCGTCCGCTCCTTCGGGGACCGGATCGCCGCGGCGCGACGGCGCAGCGGGAATCGCTGACGTTCCGCAAACTCCCTCTTGGCGAGCGGCCCTCCTTGCGCATAGATGACGATGCGGGGTCGGGCTGCGTCGTTCCGGGACACGGGATGACGGGCGCCGGTCGGTCATTTCTCGTCAGAGCGTTTTCGTCCGTTGCGGGCGGGAACGCGTCCACGCCAAGAGATGGATCGCCCCTCGCTCCGACGTGCGGGGACGCGATCCAGGGGGCCGGTCGAACGATCTGCGGGCTGGAGCCTCTTCGGAGCTTCCGCGGCCGCATCGCACGCCTCGCCTCCCGCAACGGTGCCGCGCACCGAGGGAGCGGTCCATGGACCTTCGCCGTCGTCTCCTCAGCTTCCCCCCCATGGGCGCGCGCCTTGGCCTTGCCGTCGCCCTGACGGCCGGCGTGGCCCTCGCGCCCGTGTTGGCCCTCACGCCCGCCTTTGCCCAGCAGGCCCGGCCGCAAGCGCCCGCGGCCCAGCCCGCGCCGGCCCAGCCGGCGCCCCCGCTGCCGCCCCGCGCGGCCAGCCAGAAGACGTTCCAGCGGCAGGATCTCGTCGCCGGTGCCCGGCGCTACGAGCGCCTGCTGCGCCGCGAGGCCACCGCCCCCACCGGCCCCCTCGACAAGGCCCGTCGCGACGCCGCGCAGGCCTTCCAGCGCAACGATGCCCGCGCCGCCGCCGAGCTTTATGCCGGCCTCGCGCTGGTGCAGGCGCAGGATTCCGGCATCTGGATGCGCCTCGCCCGCTCGCTCGCGGCCATCAAGCCCACCGACGACGAGGACGCCTCCACCTTCATCGACAATGCGCTGGCCGCCGCCTTCATCGCCTACCGCCGCGCCACCACGCGGGCGGAGGAGGGGGAGGCGCTCTCCTTCATCGGCCATGTCTATGCCGACCGGCGCCTGTGGCAGCCGGCCATCGACACCATGAAGCTGGCCCTCGACCTGCGCGACACCCCCGCCGACCGCAGCTTCTACGACAAGCTGAAGGAGGAGCACGGCTTCCGGCTGGTGGACTATTCCGTCGAGTCCGACGCGGTGACGCCCCGCGCCTGCGTGCAATTCTCCGAGGACATCGCGCCCGGCACCGACTTCGCTGCCTTCGTGCAGGTGGGCGGCATGGACAAGCCGGCCATCACCGGCGAGGCGCGGCAGATCTGCGTGGAAGGCCTGAAGCACGGCTCCCGCTACACCATCGCCGTGCGGCCGGGCGTGCCCTCGGCCAATGGCGAGAAGCTGAAGAAGGCGACCGAGCTTTCCATCTATGTGCGCGACCGCCAGCCCTCGGCCCATTTCTCCGGCCGCAATTATGTGCTGCCGCGCACCGGGCAGAAGGGCATTCCCGTCACCTCGGTGAACACGCGAGAACTGAAGATCAAGGTGTTGCGCATCGGCGACCGGGGGCTCGTACCCACCGCCATCCAGGGCGAGTTCCGCCAGGGGCTCGACGGCTACGTGCGCCAGCGCCTCGCCGAGGGCGCCGCCATCGAGGTGTTCTCCGGCACGCTGGAGGTGGACGGCGCGCTGAATGCCGACGTCGTCACCGCCATTCCCGTCAACGAGGCGGTGGGCAAGCTGGAGGCGGGCGTCTACGCCATGACCGCCGAGCCGCGGGAAACCTCGGGCGACGACGATTACGGCAGCCTCGCCACCCAGTGGTTCATCGTCTCCGACCTCGGCATGACCGCCCTCGCCGGGCCAGATGGTGTCCACGTGCTGGTGCGCTCGCTCGGCAGCGCCGAGCCGGTGGCCGGGGCGGACGTGACGCTGGTGGCCCGCTCCAACGAGGTGCTGGGCACCGCGAAGACCGACGCCAGCGGCTACGCCCGCTTCGATGCCGGCCTCTCGCGCGGCCCAGCCGGCATGGGGCCGGAGGTGGTGACGGCGCGCGCCGCCAATGGCGACTACGCCTTCCTCTCCATGAAGGAGAACGCCTTCGACCTCACGGACCGGGGCGTCTCCGGCCGCGAGGCGCCGGGGGCGCTCGATGCCTTCCTCGCCACCGAGCGCGGCGTCTACCGCTCCGGCGAGACGGTGCATCTCACCGTCCTTTTGCGCGATGCGGCGGGCAATGCCGCGCCCAACGTGCCGCTCACCGTGCAACTGGTGCGGCCCGATGGCGTCGCCGACCGGCGCGTGGTGGTGCAGGACCAGGGCGCGGGCGGGCGCACGCTGGACCTGCCCATCCTCAAGGGCGCCATGACCGGCACCTGGCGGGCCAAGGCGCTGACCGATCTGAAAGCACCGGCCATCGGCGAGGTGACGTTCCTCGTGGAGGATTACGTCCCCGACCGGGTGGAGTTCGACCTCACCGCCCGCGCGCCGCGCCTGCCGCGTGACAAGGCGGTGGAGGTGCTGGTGGACGGCCGCTTCCTGTTCGGCGCACCCGCCTCCGGCCTCGACGTGGAGGCGGAGACCGAACTGCGCGCCGCCGCCAATCGGCCGGGCTTCGCCGGCTACGCCTTCGGCAATGCGCAGGACGAGGTGCTGGCCGAGCGCCAGCCCACCGCCGACGCCCCCGTCACCGACGCGCGGGGCCGCGCCACCCTCCGCCTGCTGGCGGGCGAACTGCCCAAGACCGCCCGTCCGCTGGAGATGGAGGCCTTCGTGCGCCTCGTGGAGGCGGGCGGCCGCGCCGTCCAGCGCACCATCGTGCTGCCGCTCGCCCCGGCCGGCAGCCAGATCGGCGTGAAGCCGCTCTTCGCCGATCGCGTGCGCGAGGGCGAGACGGCGAATTTCGACGTGGTGGTGGCCGGCGTGGACGACAAGCTCCTCGCCTCGCCGGGCCTTTCGTGGAAGCTCTCGCGCATCGAGACGCGCTACCAGTGGTACCGCGTGAGCGGCTCGTGGGATTATGAGCCGGTGAAGACCGTGACCCGCGTCGGCGAGGGCACCATCGCCACCACCGCCGACGGGCCGGCGCGCCTCTCCGTGCCCACCCAGTACGGCCGCTACCGCCTCGACCTCACCGGCGACGGCCTCCCGCTCACCTCCCTCACCTTCGAGGCCGGCTTCGGCGGCGACGGCAATGCGGACACGCCGGACCGTCTCGAACTCACGCTGGACAAGCCCGCCTACGCCGCCGGCGACATGCTGGAAGCCACGCTCACCGCCCGCACCGCCGGCACCGCCACGGTGATGGTGGTGAATGACGGCGTGCGCGCCCAGCAGGTGGTGCAGGTGCAGCCGGGCGCGGCGAAGGTCAGCTTCAAGGTGGACGGAAGCTGGGGGCCGGGGGCCTATGTGGTCGCCTTCCTCCACCGCCCGCTGGATGTCCAGGCGAGCCGCATGCCCGGCCGCGCCGTGGGGCTCTCGTGGTTCTCGGTGGACAAGGAGGCGCGCACCCTGAAGGTGGAGCTGTCCCCGCCCGCCGACATGCGCCCGAACACCACCCTCGCCATTCCGGTGAAGGTGTCGAACCTGCCGGCCGGCGAGAAGGCCTATGTGACGGTGGCGGCGGTGGATGTGGGCATCCTCAACCTCACCGGCTACAAGCCGCCCGCGCCGGACAATGTGGTGTTCGGCCAGCGCCGCCTCGCCGCCGATATCCGCGATTTCTACGGCGCGCTTATCGACGGCATGCAGGGCGCCGCCGGCCGGCTGCGCTCCGGCGGCGACGGCAATGAGACGGCCATGATGGCGAGCCCGCCGCAGGGCCCGCCCGTGGCGCTGTTCTCCGGCCTCGTGGAGGTGGGGGCGGACGGCACCGCCACCGTCTCCTTCCCGGTGCCCGCCTTCGACGGCACGCTTCGGGTGATGGCCATCGCCTGGAGCCAGAACCGCCTCGGCCATGCCGCGGCGGACGTGGTGGTGCGCGACAAGGTGGTGATGCTCGCCACCCTGCCGCGCTTCCTCGCCTCCGGCGACCGCTCCAGCTTCAATCTGGACCTGACAAACGTGGAAGGCCCGGCGGGCGACTACCGGCTGGAGGTGACCGCCACCGGCGCCGCCGCCGTCACCGGCACCGTGCCGGCCCTCACCCTCGCCCAGAAGCAGCGCCAGTCCGTCCGGCTGGCGCTGGAGGGCCGGGGCGTCGGCCCCGCCACCCTCACGGCGCGGCTGACGGGGCAGGGCATCGACATCACCCGCAGCTTCCAGATGCAGGTGCGCCCGGCCTATCCCGACATCGAGCGGCGCACGGTGCGCAATCTCGCCCCCGGCGAGAGCATCAGCGTGTCGCGCGATCTCCTCGCCGACCTCCTGCCGGGCACCGGCAGCGTGGCGGTGAGCGTGTCGCCCTCCAGCGCCATCGACGTGCCGGCGCTGCTGGCGGCGCTCGACCGCTATCCCTACGGCTGCACCGAGCAGGTGACGAGCCGCGCCCTGCCGCTGCTCTCCTACAACGACCTCTCCGTCCTCGTGGGCCGGGCGGCAGACCCGGAGGCCGACCAGCGCATCCGCGACGCCATCGTCCGCGTGTTCTCGCGGCAGGGCTCGGACGGCTCCTTCGGCCTGTGGGCCGCAGGCGGCAGCGATACGTGGCTCGACGCTTACGTGGTGGATTTCCTCACCCGGGCGAAGGAGAAGGGCTTCGCGGTCCCCGATCAGGCCTTCTCCTTGGCCCTCGACCGGCTGCGCAACACGGTGAACCTCGCGGGCGCCGACATGCGCTCCGCCAGCGAAGGGCTCGCCTATGCCCTCTATGTGCTGGCCCGCAATGGCCGCGCGCCGCTGGGTGATCTGCGCTACCTCGCCGACACGCGGCTGAAGGACCTCGCCTCGCCCCTCGCCCGCGGGCAGGTGGGCGCGGCCCTCGCACTGCTCGGTGACCGCACCCGCGCGGAACGGGCGTTCAACGTGGCGCTGGAAGGCATCCCCGCCAGCGCCACCGCGCCGGAGATCGGCCGCGCCGACTTCGGCTCGGTGCTGCGCGATGCCGCCGCCTTGACCGTGCTCGCCCGCGAGGCGGGGTTGGACAAGGTGGCCGCCGTGGCGCTCGCCCGCGTGGATGCGGCGCGGGTGCGCACGGAGCGCACCTCCACGCAGGAGAATGCGTGGCTGCTGCTCGCCGCCCGCACGCTCGTCGCCAGCGCCGCCAACATGACGCTGGAGGTGGACGGCGGCCTCGTGCGCGGACCGTTCGGCAGCAAGCTCTCGCGCGCCGATCTGGAGCGCGGCCCGCTCACGGTGCGCAACGTGGGCACCGAGGGGGTGAAGGTGGTGCTGGGCGTCAACGGAGCCCCCGTGGCGCCCGAGCCGGCCATCGCCAAGGGCTTCTCGCTGGATCGCAAGTATTTCACCCTGGACGGCAAGCCGGCGGACCCGACGAAGGCGGTGCAGAACCAGCGCTTCGCGGTGGTGCTCACCTTCTCCGAGGAGAAGAGCGCGCTCGCCGACGTGCTGCTGGTGGACTACCTGCCGGCGGGCTTCGAGATCGAGAATCCCAACCTCATCAAGGGCGGCGACGGCGGCTTCACCTGGCTCGACGAGACCAGCGAGGCCGGCCATGTGGAGTTCCGCGACGACCGCTTCGTGGCCTCGGTGACGCGGGAGGAGGGCGATGGCCCCTTCGTCGTCGCCTACACGGTGCGGGCCGTCTCGCCCGGCCGCTATGCCCATCCGCCGGCCATGGTGGAGGACATGTACCGCCCCGACCGCTTCGCCCGCACGGCGGCCGGCAGCATGGAGGTCGCGCCCGCGCGATGAGCGAGCTGCCCGCGCCCACTCCCTCTCCCGCCCGCCGGCGCCGCTGGCGCTGGCTGGCGGGCGCGGCGGCGCTCGGGCTGGTGCTGGCGGCGGGGGCGGGTGCGGCCGGCCTCGCCGTCCTTCGCGCCAATGCCCCGCCGCCGCCCGAGCCCAAGGTCTCGGCCGAGGTGGTGGACAAGGAGGGCCGCCTGCTGCGCCCCTTCGCCTTGCCGGACGGGCGCTGGCGGCTCGCCGCCTCAGCGGGCGACGTCGACCCGCGTCTCGTCGCCATGATCCTCGCCTATGAGGACCGGCGCTTCCGCGAGCATATGGGCGTCGATGCCCTCGCGCTGCTGCGCGCGGCGGGGCAGGCGGCGGGGTCGCTGCGCGTCGTCTCCGGCGGCTCGACCCTGACCATGCAGGTGGCGCGCCTCACCTTGCCGCCGCGTGCACGCACGCTCGACGCCAAGCTCGCCCAGATGCGCCGTGCGCTGGAGCTGGAGGCGCGGCTCTCCAAGGACGAGATCCTCTCCCTCTACCTGACGCTTGCCCCCTATGGCGGCAACATCGAGGGGGTGCGCGCGGCCTCGCTCACCTATCTTGGCAAGGAGCCGCGCCGGTTGACGCTGGGCGAGGCGGCGCTGCTGGTGGCTCTGCCGCAATCGCCCGAGACGCGCCGGCCGGACCGCTATCCCGCCCGCGCCAAGGCGGCGCGCGACCGCGTGCTGGACCGCCTCGCCGCGCAGGGGATCATCGCGCCGGACGAGGTGCGCGTCGCCAAGGCCGAGGCCGTGCCAACGGCGCGCCGGCCCTTGCCGCAGATCGCGCCGCACCTCTCCGAGGAGATGGCAGCGGAGCGGCCGGACCTGTCCCGCCACCTCTCCACCCTCGATGCCCCCTTGCAGGAGCGGCTGGAAGAGCTGGTGCGCGAGCGCACCCGCACGCTGGGGCGGGGGCTCTCCGCCGCCATCGTGGTGCTGGACAATGAAAGCGCGGAGGTGCGCGCCTACGTGGCCGCCGCCGACTATTTCGACAAGGATCGGGCCGGCGCCGTGGACCTCGCCCGCGCCGTCCGCTCGCCGGGCTCCACGCTCAAGCCCTTCATCTATGCGCTGGCCTTCGAGGACGGCATCGCCCATCCCGAAACGCTGATCGAGGACCGGCCCGCCCGCTTCGGCGCGTGGCGGCCGGAGAATTTCGACCGCACCTTCCAGGGCACCCTCTCCGTGCGCAAGGCGCTGCAGATGTCGCTCAACGTGCCGGCCGTGCGCCTGCTGGAGGCGGTGGGACCGCAGCGCCTCGCGAGCCGCATGCAGCAGGCGGGCGGGCGGCTGGAGCTGCCCCCCGGCGCCGCGCCGGCCCTGCCCATGGGATTGGGCGGCGTGGGCATCCGCCTCATCGACCTCAGCACCCTCTATGCCGCGCTGGCGCGGGGCGGGGAGGCCCATGCCCCGGTCTTCCGCCGGGGCGACGGGGCAGTGGCGGCGCCGCGCAAGGCCCGCCTCGTGGACGAGGTGGCCGCCTGGTATGTGGGCCAGTGCCTGCTCGGGACCCCGGCGCCGGAGAATGCCTTGGGCGGGCGGATCGCCTTCAAGACCGGCACCTCCTACGGCTATCGCGACAGCTGGGCGGTGGGCTTCGACGGCCGGCGCACGGTGGGCGTCTGGGTCGGCCGGCCGGACGGGCAGGCGGTGCCGGACCTCACCGGCCGCGCGGCGGCTGCGCCCCTCCTGTTCGACGCCTTCGCCCGCATCGTTCGCACCCCCGCCAGCCTCGCCGCCGCCCCGCGCGGGGCGGTGATGGCCGGCAACGCAAGGCTGCCCCCGCCCCAGCGGCATTTCGGCCGGGCGCGGCAGGAGCAGGCGCTGGAGGTGGTCTATCCCCCCGACGGCGCGCGCGTCGCGGCCGAGGGGGCGGAGACGCTGGCGCTCAAGGTGGACGGCGGGACTTTCCCCCTCACCCTGCTCATGGACGGCCGTCCCGTGGCGCGGGTAGAGGACCGCCGCACTTTGTTCTGGACCCCGCCCGGCCGCGGCTTCGCCCGCCTCACCGTCATCGACGCGGACGGCCGCAGCGACAGCGTGACGGTGAAGGTGGAGTAGAGACAAAAGAAAACCCGCTGCCTTGCGACAGCGGGTGGAGGGCACTGGGAGGAAACGCGGAAGACAGGGACTTAAGACCGGCCGCCGCGAAACCGCGCGGCCGGGCTTTCAGGAATTCTCAGAAGCCGCGGGCAACGGCCTGGGTGATGCGCTGACGGTCGAGGCCCATCTCGGCAAGCTCGCTGTTGGAGCGGCGCGAGAGGTACTCATAGCGCTCCGACATGGCGCGGGCTTCGGCGACGGCGTCGAGGAAGTCGCACACCGCATTGCCGATGCGACCGAAGAAGCCGGTTTCGCGGGGAGCATGTGCAGTGATCGTGACCATTTTCGCCTCCATTTGATGAAGGGAAGATAGGCCATCCGCGTGCGATGCAATATAGCGGATTGTGCATGGCACCATTGCGTATGTCGTATACCAAGCGGATGTCGGGGCTGACTCGTGCCGAACCCCGCCGATACCCCTGGTGCTACCCCCTCGAACAGGGGGGTGTGAATGATGCTGAATCGGGAGTTGAACCCGGCGATCGAATTGCGTATAGAGCCCACCTGCCTCGGCAGACCCACCCGCCCCGCGCCAGCGGCCGTCCGGGTGTTGGGGGATAGTTCAACGGTAGAACCGCGGACTCTGACTCCGTTAATCCTGGTTCGAATCCAGGTCCCCCAGCCAATGGCCAATTTTGCAATAAAATCAATGACTTAAACTTTTGCGGGTGTAGCAGCTCGTAACAGTCTGGCGGCGCTATCCTCCGTAGCACGCCGCGCCATATTTTCTGTGAGGTGTTGAAAATTGTGATGCACAACGAGTCTCTCCTCGCTTGGGGACTCGGGTGGGGTGCGCTACGGTTAATTAACGACTTCGGTGGCAAGATCGCTGGAAGCCACCATATGAAAACGGCGCCAACTTGCGTCGGCGCCGTCCGGGGCAGGCATAAGGCTAGTTGTCGAGACCGGGCCTTTCCTGTCGCACTGAGTGGGCTGCTTGGTCGCTAGCGGCTAGGCAGCCCGCGACAGTGAGCACACACATGTTCCCAGTTCCCGAACCGGAACCGCGTGTAGTTGCGGACGGCGACGGACTTAGGGTACGTGCAGCGCAATAACCTCACCTCCTCTCTCCGGCAGTGGCCGGGAAACCACGCTTGCCCGTGCAAAAAACACGCTAGTGCGAGTCCGGGAGAGGGGTCAAACCCCCGTTTGTCACCTTTTGGGGCATTTGAACCCCACTTCCTACTACATATGGTGCCCGCCCGCAGGTTATCAAATTCCTAATGGGCCTTACGCCAGCTTGGTTTTCACCCCAGCGTGACGACTATCAACTTCTACGATTTTGACGTCTTCGCCATCACCGTCATCCACAGTCGGAGAACGTTGGGAGAACGCGCTCACTCGCCAGCGGCGAATCGCCCGGCCTCGGTCATGTCGTGGGGAATCACCTTCTGAACACGCCGGCTCCCGCATTCGCCGCGGCGTAAGCGCAGGGAGCTAATGGCTGACATAGCGCCGCGCAGGAGGCGTCGGCTGGCAAGCTGGTGGCCGGAAATGAGCGTGCGATGGCCGCAGTCCTCGCACGCCACGCATAGCGGTACATTCAACACTATTAGAGTGTGAATGGTCGGGTTCTCGACCATAGGCGAGAGTGAGAACAAAAAGTGAACATACTCAAGCTGAAAATAGCGGCACAGGGTGATGGGTGGCGTTGCAACTGGATCACGAAAAAGACGCGCGAAAGGGTCACTCGCGAAAATCGCAACAAGGCGCCTTGTGCGGGATATTTACCGCGCGCATGTGTTCGATTACATCGAGATGTTCTACAACCCCACCCGCAAACACGCACGCAACGGGATGCTGTCGCCCATCTAGTTCGAACGGCAGCACAATGCGACCCCCGAAGGCGTCTAGAAAAATCGGCGCGGTTCAGAGCGGGGTAGGGAATTGTCGGCATAAAGGCCTGATAAATCGTGCCTTTTCAATCGCGGAGCCGCTCTGGCGGGCCCGTGCGCGGCGGAAATTCCCTCAAATTCCCGCAGAGCAGGGAATTTCCGCCGGAGACTGGTTCGCCGCACCCTGCCTCGTCAGCCATATCGATGCCCACCGACGATCAGACCCGATCAAGTTCAGCCACCGAAGCATTGAGTTCGCTCGCTTCTTGGCGTTCATCTCGCCGAAGAGGCACGTCACTTGGCGCGAACGGCCCATCATTCCCAAAAGTTGGGTCGGGCTTCGGTTTAGGAAGTTGTTGCCCTTGTCCATTGGTGTGAAGCCTTCGAGGCGTCCGTGGCTCCATGCGCGGCTGACGCACGCGGCAACAATATTCATGGGCAGCCGCGCCTAGAGGCTCTGGGGAGGGTCTTCGATGAGGGCTAAGTTTTCCATCGCTATAGCGTTCGCGGCGTTATTCCTCGCCGCTCCGGTGCAAGCGGAGGTCAGCGGCGGCAAAATCAAGATCGGCGTTCTGACTGACCTGTCTGGGCTCTACACCGACAATACGGGACTGGGATCGGTTCTGGCCGCGCAGATGGCGGTCGAGGACGCGGGTGGCAAGGTCGGCGAGACACCCGTGGAGCTGATTTCAGCGGACCACCAGAACAAAGCGGACGTGGGCGCGGCGATCGCCCGGCGGTGGTACGACACTGAGCAGGTGGATGTCATCGTCGACGTTCCGAACTCGGCGGTGGCGCTGGCCGTTCAAGCGATTGCGCGTGAGAAGAACCGCATCGTCATCTTCTCCAGCCCCGGGACATCCGAGCTGACCGGAAAGGCCTGCTCCCCGGTGGGCGCACATTGGACCTATGACACCCACGCGCTGGCCCAGGTCGTAGGGCGGGCGGTGGTCGCTAACGGTTACAAGGACTGGTTTTTCCTGACCGCCGACTATGCCTTCGGCCATGCCCTGGAGACCGACACCTCGACGGTGGTGAAGTCTGCAGGCGGCAAGGTCGTCGGTAACATCCGCGCCCCGGCGAACACGCAGGACTATTCGTCCTTCCTGCTGCAGGCGCAGGCGTCGAAGGCGCAGGTGATCGCGCTGGCCACCGCCGGCGCCGATACGCAAAACGCCATCAAGCAGGCGGCCGAGTTCGGTATCGTGCAATCGGGCCAAAAGCTCGCCACCCTTCTGCTGGCCATCAACGAGGTCAACGCCCTCGGTCTGAAAGCAACCAGCGGCATCATGCTTGCGAGCCCCTTCTATTGGGATCTCGATGAAGAGACGCGGGCCTTCGCGAAGCGGTTCTTCGCGCGTCACAAGGCGATGCCCTCACTCTACCAGGCGGGGGTCTACAGCGCCGTGGCCCATTATCTCAAGGCGGTGAAGGCCGCAGGCACGGACAGCGCTCTCCCCGTCATGGCGAAGATGCGCGACATTCCCATAAACGACTTCATGACCAAGAACGGGACGCTGCGGATCGATGGCCGCGTGATCCGCGATATGTATCTGTTCGAAGTCAAATCGCCTGCCGAAAGCAAGGTGCCATGGGACTATTACAAGAAAATCGCGACAATCCCCGGTGGCGAAGCGTTTCGGCCGCTGGCCGGATCACCTTGCCCCTTGGTGGCGAACAACTGACGAACGAACGCCGCGTACAGGAAAGAGCCGGGTGTATCGCCCGGCTCTTGTCGTTGGACGTCTAGCAGAGCGGGGGTCACACGAAGCGGAAGCGATCCTCGAAGCGGCGGACCTGCGCCATAGACCGGAAGGGAATGTGGCCCGCAAGCAGCCAGGTGCCAGTGTCGGCACAGTGGGCAAGCAAGTTCCGGCGTGTCGTTGCAGCCAGATTGGGATCGAGGTCAGCACGCATGTGCAACTGGGGGAGGTCCAGCTGAATGGGGTGGTGCAGGGCATCTCCGCAAATCAGTGCCTCCTCCCCACCGCCGCGCGTGCGCACGCAGCAATGTCCGAACGAATGCCCTGGGGCCGGCATCAGGGAGACCTCGCCGCCGACATCGGAAACGACGAGGTGGGTCTCGTCGACGAAGTGCGCCAGGCCCGCCTCCACCACCGGCAAGACGCTGTCCGCGAATGCCCCGTGATTAACGGCGGCGGCGCCTTCCTGCTGAAAGCGAGCGAGGGCATGCTCATACTCTTTGCGCCCGAAGAGGTGGCGGGCATTGGGAAAGGTCGGCACCCACCGCCCATGGTCCAGTCGCGTGTGCCAGCCCACGTGATCGCAGTGGAGATGGGTGCACACCACGATGTCCACGTCTTCGCAGCGCAGACCGAGGCCAGCGAGATTTTGGAGGAAGGCGTTCGATCGCAGGTCATGCTGCCAGGGCGCGGTGGGCCGCTGCTTGTGGTTGCCGTTGCAGGAATCGACCAGGATCGTCAGTCCCCCGGTGCGCACCACATAGGCCTGAAAGGCTATGCCCAGCGTCATCGCGCAGGGATCGAGATAGCGGGTGTCGAGCCAAGACGCATTCGCCTCCATCTGGGCTCGCGTCAGGTCATTGAACAGGAACGAGACCGGCATCATGCGATGCTCGATCTCGGGAAGCAGGTGGATGGTCAGGCCACCGTGCCGCAGTGCGCAGGTCATGCGGCCGGTCGCTCCCCGTTGACGCGCAGACCGCTCGACCACTTGTCCAGCCACCACGCATAAGGTTGAGGCCAAGCCTCGAAGGCACCCGTCACGCCCAAGGCCTCCGCGGCATGATGGGCCCAGAAGGGATCGAAAAGCATCTGCCGGCCAATGGCGATGATGTCCGCGGCGCCGTCCTGCAACAGGCTTTCAGCGAAATCCGGCGTGCGGATGAGGCCCACCGCCTGGCTCATGATGCCCGCCTCCTCTCTCACCCGCCGTGCGAAAGGAGCCTGGTAGCCGGCATGGCGGGTGAGGTTGGAGTTGGTGGCGCCACGCAGCAGATTGCCACCCGAGGAGCAGTCCACGAGATCCACACCTGCGATACGCAATTCCCTGGCGAGCGCGACGCTGTCATCCATGTCCCAGCCGCCATCGATCCAATCCACGGCCGAGATTCGGCTGAAAAGAGGGGTCTCGTCCGGAATGGCGGCACGCACCGCGCGTGCGATCTCGAGGGGAAAACGCATGCGGTTCTCGCGGCTGCCGCCATAAGCGTCGGTACGCCGATTGGCGACGGGCGAGAGGAAGCTCTGCAACAGATAGCCATGAGCCATATGCAGCTCGATCACCTTGAAGCCGGCGCGAAGCGCGCGCTTGGCGGCGGCCACGAAGGCATCGCGGATGTCGTCCATGCCGGCGCGGTCAAGGGGGATCGGCACCGGCCAGCCCTCGGCGAAGGCATTGTCCGAGGCGCCCACGGGCTGCCAACTCTCATCGCCGTTCGCGAGGTTCGCCGGGGTGAGTACGCCATTGCCTTCCCACGCCCGTTGGGCACTGCCCTTGCGGCCGGAATGGTTGATCTGGATGGCCGGCACGGCCCCCTGCTCGGTCAGGAAGGCGGCGATGAGCGCAAGGGCATCGGCTTGCGCATCCTCCCACAGGCCGATGCACCCATTGGTGATGCGGCCGGTGCGGGTGACCGCCGCCTGCTCGATGTAGACGAGGCCAGCGCCGCCCATGGCGAACTTGCCGTAGTGCACATGATGAAACAGAGTCGGGTAGCCATTTCGAGCGCAGTACATGGCCATGGGCGAAACGGCGATCCGGTTGCGCAACGTCACACCGCGGACCGTGAGCGGCTGGAAGAGTAGCGGTGTCACAGCAGACATCTTGGATTGCACTCCCTGGATTTGCGTGCCGTGGCTTCGGCGCGCGTTTGGTTATTAAGCGTTACAAACCAGCCGGTTTTCCCGCGCGCTGAACTTACACGCCGTGCGGCGCGAGGATCTGGCGCAGCGCGCCGCCGGTCGCGAGGCGATCAAAGCCGATGTTCAATTCGTCAAATCCGATCACCCCATCCAGCAAGGCGTTCACCGGCAGGTGTCCCTTGCGATAGAGGTTTACGAAACGGGGGATGTCGCGCACCGGCACGCAGGACCCCATGTAGCAGCCGCAGATGGACTTCTCGTTCGAGACGAGATCGCCCTGTTCCACGCACATGAGGGCGCGCAACGGCGCCAGGCCTGAGGTGGTCACGCGTCCGCCGCGGATCGTGACCCCATAGGCGGATTGAATCACCGCGGGGGCCCCCACGAAATCGAGCGCATGATCGACGCCGCCGTCCGTGGCCTCACGGATCTTGGCGTCGAGATCCGGATCGCTGCCATTGAAGACGTGGGTGGCACCAAGGCTCGCCGCCTTGGCGAGCTTGGCATCGTCAAGATCGACGGCAACGATGACGTCCGCTCCGGCGACGCGCGCGCCCATGACGCCGCACATGCCGACACCGCCGACCCCGAAGACAGCCACCCGCTCGCCTGGCCCCACGCGGGCGCTGTTCACCACGGCTCCGACGCCGGTCATCACTGCGCATCCAAATACGGCGGCCTCGATCAATGGCAGATCCTTTGTGATCACCACCACGGAGCCTCGGTCTACGACGCTGTATTCGGCAAAGCAGGAGACCCCCGCCTGATGCCGAAGGGGGCGCCCATCGGCATCGCGGATGCGGGAGCCGCCGGACAGGAGTTCTCCCTTGCTGCGCGCCGCCGGTGCCGCCTCGCAGATATTCGGGCGGCCGGCGAGGCAAGCCCGGCAACGACCGCAGGAGACGGAGAATTGAAACACCACATGGTCGCCCAGCTTGACGTCGGTGACAGCTGAACCCACCTCCACCACTTCTCCGGCCCCTTCATGGCCCATGACCATGGGCACACCGCGACCGCGCGAGCCGTCGATGACCGAAAGGTCGGAATGACAGAGGCCGGCCCCCATCACCTTCACCACAACCTCCATGGGGCCGGGTGGATCGAGCGTGATGTTCTCGATGGAGAGCGGGCGACTCTCCGCATAGGGCTGCGGCAGCCCCAGCGTGCGCAGTACTGCGCCCTTGCACGTGATGGTCATGACGTCCTCCCCGCTTCTCCACGGGACACGTCCTGCATCGCCCCGCTCTTTCGCCAAGATTAACGTCCTTGGCCGCGACCTGTCCGCTAAGGGATGGTCATGCCACCCAGATCGGAAGTTCGTCTCACTCGGGCTTAACCCGGCAAAGCCATAACCGGAGGTTAAGCTGGTCTAAAGAGGCGCCGACTGTCGCCTGCCGCCCGCTCATGCTCTGATCATCCTGATCGAGAACCCGTTACGGGCGCGAAAGCAGCGAGCGAAACGCGGCAAGGGCAGGAAAATGCAGACAAGATCCGAGGCGAAGACCCATTATCCCGAGATCGGCCAACTCATCGGGGGCTCGTATGAGGTCGCCGGCGGCCGGGTGATGCGCGACGTCGTCGATCCCACCACCGGACAGGTGTTGGGGCAGTTCTGCGAAGCCACGGAATCGGACATCGCGCGCGCGCTCACCGCCGCGGAGCGCGGCTTCTCCGTGTGGCGCAGAATGTCCGCATTCGACCGCGCCAAGGTCCTCCGCAAGGTGGCAGACACCATGCGCGAACGCGTCAACGAACTGGCGCGCCTCGTCACGCTCGAACTCGGCAAGCCCTGGAAGGAGGCGGTCGCTGAGGTGGAGCAGGCTGCGGGCATGTGGGAATGGTACGCCGAAGAGGGTCGCCGAGCCTATGGCCGGATCATTCCCGCCCGCGAGCCTCACGCTCGCCAGATCGTAGCTCCGGAGCCGATCGGTATTGTCGCCGCCTTCGGCTCCTGGAATGCGCCACTGATCACCCCGTCGCGAAAAATGGCGGGAGCCCTCGGCGCCGGTTGCGCGATCATCATGAAAGCGGCGGAAGAGGTGCCGGCATGCGCCATGGCGATCGGCCGGATCGCGTACGAATGCGGCCTCCCCGAAGGGGCTCTTTCCATCCTGGTCGGTGACGCGGTGCTCATTTCGGAGCGGTTGATCGATGCGCCCGCCGTGCGGGGCGTGACGTTCACCGGCTCCACGCAAATCGGCAAGCAGCTCGCCGCGCGCGCAGTCGCGCAGATGAAGCGCCCCATCATGGAACTCGGCGGCCACGCACCGGTGCTGATTTTCGATGACGTGGATATCGCCGCCACCGCCCGCGCCGCAGCCGCAGCGAAGTTCCGCAATTCCGGCCAGATCTGCATCGCGCCCACCCGCTTCTTCGTGCAGCGCAAGGTGTATGACGCCTTCAACGCAGCTCTGGCCGAGGCCGCGAATGCGCTCGTGCTTGGCTGCGGGTTCGAGGATCGCACCACCATGGGCCCGCTGGTGCGCCCCCGCCGGGTCGGTGCGATCGCAAGCTTCGTCGCCGATGCTCGGGCAAGGAAACTTCGGATCATGGCCGGCGGCGACGCGATCGAGAGGGAGGGCTCGTTCTACGCCCCCACCGTGATCGCGGACATCACCCCCGACGCGATGGTTTCCAACGTGGAGCCCTTCGGCCCCATTGCGGCAACGGCCGCCTTCGACACCTATGAGGAGGCAATCTCCCTCGCCAACCGCCTGCCTTTCGCCCTGGCGGCCTATGTGCAGTCGAGCAATGTTCACATCATCAATCGCGCCATCGACGACGTGGAAGCCGGAAGCGTCATCTGCAACGGATGGCGTGTCTCCCTGCCGGAGACACCGTTCGGCGGACACAAGGACAGCGGTCTGTTCTCCGAGGGCGGAATGGAAGGGCTGCAGGCATTCCAGAACGTGAAATACGCCTACATGGCGTAACGGGCGGCCCCCTCACTGGGGCCCGCGCTCCGCTTCACGGCCTTGGCCCGCAACTGGGTGACTTTCCCGCTGTCGGGCGTTGCATCGTCGGCGGCGATTGAAACGAGCCAATCGATGAAGCGGCGGGTCTTGAGGCCGACGGACTTTGTCGTCGGCCACACGGCATAGAAGGCGGCGCCCGTCGCCACCTCGCAGCCGAACGGCCGCACCAGCGCCCCGATAGTGAGTTCCGGCTTGAGCAGAGCGAGTTGGCCGATGGCAAGGCCGAAGCCCTGCTTGGCGGCGCTATAGGTCAGAAGGGATGAGTCGAACTCGGTGCTGTTGCAGGCCCCCAGCGAGACGCCGGCGCCGGTAGCCCAGATGCCCCACTCCTCCCGCCGATACTTGGACTGGAGAATGTCTGTCTCGTCGATGCGTCGCTCCGCAACCTGCTCCGTGATCCGCTCCGCATAGGCCGGGCTGCACACGACATCGACACGTTCCTCGAACAGCAATTGCGATCGCGCCTCGCGCCACCCGCCCTGGCCGAGCTGAATGGCAAGATCGAGATAAGTGCTACGGAAGTCGAGCGGCTCCACCGTGGTGTCGAACCTGACGCGGTATTGCGGGTGAAGCGCGGTAAAGGCCGCGAGACGCGGCATGAGCCAGTGGTTGAGAAAGCTCGGATAGACGCGCACGCTGATGGTGGCATCACTCTCATCCGCGAGAATCTGGCTGGTGGCGCGCTCAATACCGTCGAACAGCCCCGCGATCTCGTGCCCGAAACTGCGGCCGACGTCGGTGAGCTTCACCGCGTGGGAGGAGCGCTCGAACAGCTTCACGCCGAGATAGGCCTCCAGGATGCTGATCTGGCGGCTGATGGCGACCTGGCTGACGCCCATGTGCCGGGCGGCCGCTGTGAACGAGCGATGGCGCGATGCGATGGCGAAGGCGCGCAGCGGGTTCAGCGGCAAGCTTCTATAGTGCTTTTCCAACGGGGTCTCTCCCTGGCGTCGAGCCCTGCCATGACATCAGGCGGTCGCGTCCGCGTCCAGGCACCATCACCGCTTCCTTGCTCCACGCCGGGGGCACCAAAGCCCGCTGATCAGGGGAATGCGTGTGGCGGTACATGCAGGCAGACCACATCTCCCTGTCCGTCTGGATGAGGACTGAACCGCTTGAGCACCTCAGGGTCGTGGCTCGGGATCAGGTGATCGAGATCCCCGGCGAGCGCCATGAGACGGCGATAGCTGTTCAATTCCGCCACCACGTCGGCTACGGCTGGGAACGGGTTTTCCCGCTCGATGTTCGCATAATAATGAACTGCGTCCGAGCAGAGGACGACAGGTCCACGCTGCGTGGAGACCCGGACGGCTTGCATCCCCGCCGTGTGACCCTCCGCAAGGTGAACGTCAACCCCGGGCGCGATCTCGCCCTCTCCATCATGGAAACGGACGCGACCGGCGTGTACGAGCCGCAGCACGGCTGCGAGGTCTTCAACCTCGTAGTGCTCGCGCAGCAAATGGTGCGACATGGCCGCGCCGGTGACGAACGCCATCTCCCGCGTTTGAAGATGGAACGTGGCCATCGGGAATACGTCGGTGTTGCCCGCATGGTCAAAATGCAGGTGAGTGAGAATGACGTCGCTCACCGTCTCAGGCGCGATGCCGATCTGCCGAAGCAGGTCCACCGGCGCGTGGCGCTGCGGGCGCTTGCGTTTTTGGGCCGAGTACGCGCTGAAGCCGGTATCGACCACAATTGTCCGGCCGGCGCCGCGGACGGCCCAGAAGAAGAAATCGAGAGGCACCGGGTGGTCTGCCCCCTGCCAGACAAGGTAGGTGTTCGATGCCCGTCGCTCGACCGTTGCATAGCGGAGCGCAAAGATTTCGTAGGCCGGCGCGCAGACGATCATTGTGCGGTTCCTGCCGGGCGTGCGGCTGCTTCAATGAGGGGGGTGACGTCCGCGAAGGTATCGATCTGCCACAGGCGATCCAAGAGCCGTTCCGCCGCATCAGAGCCGAGGACCGGCGACGCGAGGCGGAGGAATTTGCGCCCGAGCCCCGCATCATCCAGCGGCAGGAGACGCGATCCCAGGGCCTCCTCAGCTGACCGGGTGAACGTGCCCGATGAACTTGTCACCGTCACGCGGGCCGGCCGCAGATTGGGATAAAGCCGGTCCAGTTCGGGATCGGTCGTCACGCTCACACGTGCGCAGATTGCCGCAAGCCCCGGATCAGTCAGGATTTCGGGCGCGAAATGGGCGAGATCGATCTCCCCGTAGCGAAGACCCAGCGCGAGGATGAATGGGAACGAGAGTTGGGCACTGGCGAAATCCGCCCATCGTGTTTCGGCATGGGCGGCCGCGATCTCGTAAGTGGCGACCTCGATCGAATGGACCGTGTCAGGGGTCAGAGCGTGCTCGCATGCGAGCGCGATGAGCGCTTCCACCGCCGGCTGAAGATGGCGGCAGCAGGCATAGGGTTTGATATAACAGTCGACGATGCCGAAAGGGACATCGGGCGGCAGGGTCAGCCGGAGCGGGCGTTCCGATTTGCCGAAGGCTAACGCCTGGAAAAATCCGTCGCTCGTCTCAAGCACCTCGTTCGGCGCCGCGACACCTTCGGCGGAAAGGAGCGCCGCCATAAGACCCTCGCGAGCGGCGTGCCCGGCGTGGAGGCGTTTGACGTCACCGCCTCCCCCGAGGAAAGCGAAGAGGCCGGCCGCTCCGCTGGCGGCGAGCCCCAGCGCTTGGGCAAGGCGGCCAGCATCGAGACCCACGAGGCGTCCGGCTGCCATAGCGGCACCGAGCACCCCCACCGTGCCGGTGGGGTGAAATCCCCGCTGGCGCAGGGCCGGGTGGCACGTCCGCGCAACGGACGTCACCGTCTCATATCCGGCAACCATCGCTTCCAGCAGCCGCACCCCGCTCACGTGCCGCCCGTAGGCAGAGGCCAGAAGGGCGGGCACCACGGCGACGCCCGGATGGACAGAGCCTTGCCGATAGCCGTCGTCCAGCTCAATGCCGTGGGCTCCCGTGCCTCCGATATAGGCCGCATCGAGGCGATCCGCCCGCCGCGCCCGCCCCGGCACGGGCACATCGCCCGCCGGACGCACCGCGGCCAGAACATGCTCCAGCTTTCCCGCCACGTCGCCGGCGCAGCCGGAGATCATCACACCCATCGTATCGAGCAGATGGCGTCGCGCCGCGTGGCGGACATCGTCGTCGACCGCGTCCCAGCGTATGTCGCGGATCAGGGTGATCAGCGCGCGCGTTTCGCCAGTGCCGAAGGACGTGGGAGGAAGCGGGGCGTGCAAAGGCGACATCGTTGGCCTTTCAAGCCGCTGCGACCTCAATGAGCCGGATCATTGCGGGATAATAGGCGCGACCGAATCCTGCCTTGCTGGTCTCCTCGAGCAAGGACCACGTCAGCTTGGCGGCCTGCGCGTCGATGCCTGCCTGCTCGGCGAGTTCCAGTGCCAGCTTGATGTCCTTGATGGCGTAGTCGGTGGGGAAGGTCTGCTCCGGGAATGTGTTCGGCACCAGGGCTTTCTGGCCGGGCGTGCGAAGGGCGAAGCTGTCGGCGGAGCCCATCGACATCACGTCGAACAGCAGGCCACCGTCCACCCCGGCCTTGCGACCGATGGCAAGCGCCTCGGCCAAGGCGTGAACAGTCATGAAGACCACCATGTTGTTGAGGATCTTCACCACTTGCCCGGTGCCGACGCCGCCGCAATGGGTGACGTCGGTGCCCATGGTGGAAAGGAACGGCCGTATGGCTGCAAAGCCTTCCCGCGTCCCGCCGACCATGATGGAGAGTGTGCCGTCCTTCGCCGCCTGACGCATGCGCGCCACAGGAGCGTCCATGAAGGTGATGCCATGCTCCGCCATGCGCGCGGCGAGTTCGCGGGTGAGCTTCACGGGGCTGGTGCTCATGTCCACCACGGTGTGCACCCGCCCGCCGGCCTCGACAATGCCGCTGGATCCGAAGCAGACGTCCTCCACTTGGACGCCGCTCGGCAGCGAAAGGAAGATCACGTCGCTCGCACGCGCGACATCGGCGATGCTGCGCGCGGGGTGGAGGCCAAGAGCGGAGAGCCGCTCCACCGGATCGGGGTTCATGTCGGTTCCACTGACGGGCAAGCCCGCTTTGCGGACAAGGTTGGCGCACATGGCCTCGCCCATCACGCCCAGCCCGATGAAGCCGAGGGCTTCTATGGTTTTCACGGCCAGCTTCCTTACCTGATTGAGGCCGGCGGCCCGGTTGCCGCCAGCTGGAGGCGCGCTCGCGACGCGCTTGTCTCAATTGGACTTCTGCACGAGTGGGCATTCGCTCTGGGACAGTGGTCGGAAGGCGTCCTTGCCGGGCGTCGTCGCGAGCAGGGTGTAGTAGTCGTATGGGCCCTTGGATTCGGCCGGCGACTTCACCTTCATCAAGTACATGTCGTGAAGGACCCGCCCATCGGCCCGAATAGCCACGTCCGTGTTGTAGGCGTCGTTGACCGGCAATTCGTGCATCTTCTTGGCGACCACCGCGGAGTCCGTCGTGCCCGTGGCCTTCACGGCCGAGAGATAGTGGCGCACACCGCTATAGACGCCGGCATGCACCATGGTGGGCTCACGTCCGTTCATCTGCTTGGAGAAGCGCGCGGAGAGCTTGCGGGTGCTGTCGTTCAGGTCCCAGTAGAAGGACGTGGTGAGGATCAGGCCCTGGGCGACCTCCAGGCCCATGGCGTGAACGTCCGAGATGAAAACGAGCAGGCCGGCGAAGTTCTGGCCACCCTGAACGATGCCGAATTCCTTGCCCTGCTTCAGCGAGTTGATGGTGTCGGTACCAGCATTGGCAAGGCCGATGATCTTGGCTTTGGAGGCCTGCGCCTGCAGCAGGTAAGAGCTCAGATCCTGGCTGCCTGTCGGATATTTGACGGACCCCAGAACCTTGCCGCCGGCTTCCTCGACGAACTTGGTGACGTCGCGCTGGATGGAATGACCGAAGGCATAGTCGGCCGTGATGAAGTACCAGGTGTTGCCGCCCTGCTTCACAATGGCCTTGGCTGTGCCGTTGGCGAGCGCATAAGTGTCATAGGTGAAGTGGAACGTGGTGGGGCTGCAGCCTTTTCCCGAGAAGTCCGGAGCCGCGGGACCGGAGACCACAAAGATCGTTCCCTTCGCCTTCGCAACCTCATTGATGGCGAGGCCTGCCGCGGAGGAGGCGCCATCCGCGATCAGGTCGTAGCCATCCACCTCAATCCCCTTGCGGGCGATGGACGCGGCGATGTCGGGCTTGTTCTGGTGGTCCTGGACGATGAGCTCGATCTTCCTGCCATCGATCTCCCCGCCGAAATCCTCGATGGCGAGACGGGCGCCCACGACGGAGCCGAGGCCCCCGGTTTCCGAGAACATGCCATTCTGGTCGTTGATGACCGCGATCCTGATGGGCTTTTTTTCCTGCGCAGTCGCTGAGCCGACGGCCAGAGCCATCGCCAGCGCCACCATGCCGATCCGTTTCATGTTTGCCTCCCTGTTCGCTGTTCTCAGCGGTGTTTTGATTGAGCGCGAGCCCTTCGGCTCACGCGGCGTTGCTGGTGTCCTGGAGAGCCGAAATCCGCTGAAGGACCGGGAGCAGGTACGCGATGAACCGTTCGGGATCCTCGCTCATGGGGAAGTGGCCCAGGCCCTCCATGATGGTCGCCTCGGCGCCCTTGATGCGACGCTCCAGATCCCGCGTGTCCTCCGGCGTGGCCGAATAGTCGTATTCGCCCGAGAGCAGAAAAAGCGGACAGCGCGTCGTATCGATGCGAGCCACCGCGTCGCGGATATCGCCGTCGAGCTTGTAGAAGTGCAGGTCACCCTTGAACACGCCGGGACCACTTTGCATGTAGTGCCACAGCGTCTCCCAGCGCTCTTTCTCCGGCGCCCCCGGGCCGACAAGCCCGGAGACCACGCCGGCACATACTTCGCCTCCGTGCACCATGGGATGGTGCAGCCAGGTGAGGTCGTAATAGGGGTCCACATGCGCGCCCGACTGCAGACCGATGATGGCGCGGAATAGTTCGGGATGATGCAGGGCCAGATGCAGGATGATGCGCCCGCCGATGGAGCAGCCCATCACCACGGGCGCATCCAGCTCCAACGCGGAGACGACGGCCAGGATGATGTCCGTATAGTCTTGGGAGGTGAGCTTGTATTCTTCCCTTTCCCAGCCCTCTGGCGGCGATGATTTTCCGTGCAGCGGCAGGTCGAAGGCGATAACCCGATAATTCCTGAGAATGCGCGCATCATTCATCACGCCGCGCCACTGGCGGGTGTCGGAGCCGGCCGTGTGGAGGCAGAGGAGCGGCACTCCCTCGCCGGCTTCCTCGATATACAGGCGGTGGGCGCGTCCCAGCAGATCAATGTTCAGGTAGCGCCCGACGATGGGCTCGAAACGGACGGTCATCGCGTGGCCTCCAGGCTCCGCAGGGTGGCGAGGACGCCCTTGAAGTAAAGCAGGTTGGCCATGAAGGGATGGAGGTTTCCCTCGATCTTCAGGACGCGCTTCTTGAGCATTGCGAAGAGATCGTTGGATCCCGGTGGCGGGACGGGCTGAAAGAAGGCGGCCCAGGCATCACGGGGCGCGCGAAGAGCGAATGTCCAGCTGGGCATCACGACCGGGCCGCTGCGCACGCTGTCGATCCGGCCTTCGGCCACCTTGATCAGATAGGAGGCGTCGCCGATCTCAAGGAGGAAGGTGGTGTCGACAAAGCGCCCACGGCGCACGAGGCTCGGGTCGGCATCCACAAGCTCCGGCAATCGTTCGATCATCATCGGTATTCTCATCGTTCCAAATCTCTGCGCGCGTGTCCTGCGGGTCTTACTCTGCCGCGGCGCGCTGGCCCCTCTGGTCGAAGCGTCGTTCGAAGATGTGCTCGGCGATGCGGTTCTTCAGGATTTCCACTGAGCCACCCGCGATCATCCAGCCTCGCGTGCGCCGCATGCAATATTCTGCCAGGGCCTCCTGGCTGTAGCCGAGGCCTCCCATCGCCTGGACGGCCTCATTGGCGACCTCGAAGCCGGCGAGGTTGCAGGCTGCCTTGGCGATGGCCGTCTCATACGGGTTCGGCAGACCCGTCTCCCCGGCGTTCACGGCAGCGCGGTAGAGCAAAAGCTGTGCGCCTTCCAGCTTCAGCGCCATATCCGCGAATTTCCACTGCAATCCCTGGAATTCGCAAAGAAGTCGTCCGAACTGTCGGCGCGTGGAGACATGCTCCCGGGCGAGGTTGAAGGCGTAACGACCGAGCGCGAGAGCCCGCGATGCGTTGCCGATCCGCTCCACGTTGAAGCCCGAGATCTGCTTTTGAAAACCGCCCGGCCCCAGCAGCACGTTCTCGGCCGGGATGTGGCAGTCCTGAAAGTAGAGCTGGCACCATTCCTCGCCGCTCATGAAGGGGGATGGTTGGCCGATGGAAAGACCGGGCGTATCGCGCTCCACCAGCACCGACCCGATCCCCTTAACGCCCGGCCCGAAGCGAACGTAGACGAGAAACAGGTCTGCATCCGGACTGTGGGTGGAGAAGACCTTGCTGCCATTAATGACATACCCATGGGCATCCTTGCGGGCGGATGTCTTCAGCTCGGTCACGGCGGAGCCGGCCTCCGGCTCGCTCATGGCCAGACTGATGACCTTCCGTCCGGCAAGCAGGTCGCGCAGAAAGCGCTGCTTTTGATCGGGGCTCGCATATTCGGCAAAAGTCCGGATGGGGCCGAAGTTTCCAGCCTGCAGGACATCAGCGCTGCGCGGGCAGGCCGCAGCAACCTGCTCGATGGCGATGACCGCATCGATCAGGCTTCCGCCCTGACCGCCATCCTCCACGGGCATGGCAATGCCAAGCAGCCCCTGCTCCGCCATTTCTTGGGCGACATCGCGCGGAAAGCACGGATCGTGGGCGCGCTCCAACGCCCGTGGCTGGAGGCGCGTCTCGGCGAAGCGACGGACGCTGTCGGCGAAGAGTTTCTGTTCTTCGGTGAAGCTGAATTGCATGTTCGGCTCGCGGTCCTTCAGTCCACGCGTGCGCCGGCGGCTTCGACCACCTCGCGCCATTTGCTTTGCTCCGCCTCGATGGAGGCGTCGGGTTTCTGCGGCGAGCCGCCTCCAGGGTGCGCGCCAAACGCCGCCGAGCGCAGGCGTGCGATACCCTCCGTGAGCGCGAGGGCTGTCATGTCCGCGGGTTCAGACGG
Organism: Xanthobacter sp. DMC12; assembly: GCF_056314105.1. Classification (NCBI taxonomy): domain Bacteria; kingdom Pseudomonadati; phylum Pseudomonadota; class Alphaproteobacteria; order Hyphomicrobiales; family Xanthobacteraceae; genus Xanthobacter; species Xanthobacter sp. DMC12. The sequence goes on from NZ_JBQUYZ010000002.1 coordinate 1,078,260, forward strand.
CGGAGAGGGGACGATGAGAAGAGCGGCCCTATCGGATGAGCCGCTTCGGCGGCGGCCTTCCGGGTCAGCGGAACGAGCGCAGCCAGCGACAACTCCAGAAGACAGGCACGACGACTGGAGTTCATGCGGCGTTCCCTCCCACTGCTTCCGTGCGCCGGAACGACCGGAAAGCCGCGCGCCGGGAGCTTATTCGTGTGCGGGAAACTTGCCCAGAAAGGGTGCGGCTTTACACTTCGCAGACCTCATCGGCGGATGAGTTTTTGTTATGCACGCCAAGAATTCGAGGAGTCCCGGCTGGCGGCTTCGGCGAGCCAGTTGCGGAACACGCGCAGGCGTCGACGGTTTCCCATCGCTTCCGGAGCTACGAAATAATAGCCGAGATCGCGCTCGAAGACGTGCGGAAAGGGACGGATGAGAGCACCGCTTTCCAGCTCATTGCGCAACATCTTGGTCTGACCCATCGCGATGCCCAGCCCATCGAGCGCAGCCTGATAGGTGAGCAGGGAACTGGCGAAGACCGTCGGTTCCACCTCCGTTGGCGGATTCACGCCGACCGATTCGAACCAGTCGGCCCAGTCGCGACGCCGATAATGGGAGTGCAGCAGCGGATAGCGCAGCAGATCTTCGGCCTTCTTCACCGTAGGGCCGTTTTTCACCAGCTGAGGACTGCACACCGGCTCGAATGAATCCTTGAACAGCAGCATCACCTCGGTGCCGGGCCAGACGCCATCGCCGAGCTGGATTGCGGCATCGACTCGATGGCGGCTGAAGTCCACCGGGGCCACACTGGACGTCGCCCGCACCTGGATGTCGGGATGCTTGGCCTGAAACTCCGGCAGGCGGCGCATCAGCCACTTGGCCATGAAGGTTGGATAGACTTGAAGGCGCAAGGGCCCGCGATCGGACCCTTCGGAGATACGACCCGTCGCGTCGAAGATGGCTTGAAATGCGGGCGCGACGTCGGCCAGATACTGCGCGCCGTCAGGGGTGAGGCGTAGTCCCGGCCGCTCGCGCAGAAAAAGCCGAACGCCGAGGAAATGTTCCAGCACGGCGACCTGACGACTGACCGCCGATTGGCTGACCCGCAGTTCCTCCGCCGCTTTGGTGAAGCTGCAATGCTGCGCAGCGCACACGAAGACGTGCAGCGGGTTCAAGGGGGGCAATCGAAGGCTCATGGAATTGCATTACCAAAACTCATGACGGGCCGACAACTACGAAGTTGCCCCTCAGGCGCAATTGCAGGGACAAGGGCACACCGATTTCAATGCGATGACGCCATGCACTTCGCCCTTACACCAGAACAAACTTCCTTCGCTGATACGGTTCGCCGTTTCGCCCGCGCGGAACTCGCCGCGGGGGCGCTGGAGCGCGCCCATGTGCCCAGCTTTCCATGGACCGTGGCTCAGCGGCTCGCGGAAATGGGCCTTCTCGGCATTACCATAGGTGAGGCAGACGGCGGCATTGGCGGCACGCTGATGGATGCGGTAACGGCCATCCAGGAGCTTGCCCTGGTCTGCCCCAAGAGCGCGGATGTGGTCCAAGCCGGCAATTTCGGACCCCTGCGCACCTTCGCCGAATATGCGAGCGCTCAGCAAAAGGAACGCTTCCTGCCGGATCTGCTGGCGGGACGCAGTCTCATCGCTCTCGGCATGAGCGAACCGGACGCGGGCTCGGCCGTTACCGAGCTGAAGACCTCCGCCCGGCCGGACGGGAATGGCTTCCGCATCACCGGCTCCAAGGTGTTTTCTACCCATAGCCCCGAGGCGAAGCTCTTCCTCATTTACGTCCGGTTCGGACCGGGCGTCGGGGGCATCGGCTCAGTGCTGGTGGAACGCGGCACGCCGGGCTTTGCCGTCGGCCAGCCGTCAGCCTTCATGAGCGGCGAAGAATGGTCCCAGCTCTATCTCGAAGACTGCTATATTCCCAACGAGAACGTTCTGCTCGGGCCTGGCGGGTTCAAGAAGCAGATCGCGGGCTTCAACGTGGAGCGCATCGGCAATGCGTCCCGCTCCCTGGCTCTCGGACGCCACGCCTATGAAGTCGCGCGCGAGCACGCATTGACGCGGCACCAGTTCGGCCGGGCGTTGTGCGAGTTCCAGGGTCTCCAATGGAAATTCGCTGATATGGCGCTGAAGCTGGAAAGCGCCCAGTTGCTGCTCTATCGGGCAGCGGCCAATGCCGACAACGGCCTGCCCTCACCTTACGAAACGGCCATCGCCAAGCTGGCATGCAATCAGGCCGGCTTCGAGGTCGCGAACGAGGCACTGCAGGTGATGGGCGCCTATGGCTATAGCACTGAGGCGCTAGTGGAATATTGCGTCAAGCGAACCCGTGGGTGGATGATCGCCGGCGGCTCCATCGAAGTTCTCAAAAACCGCGTCGCCGAACATGTTTTCGACCGGCGCTTCAGTCAGCGTGCCTCATGATCGCGCCTCAAGTGAAATCCTCCGCCCCGGACTGGGCTCAAGCGCTCCTGGAGCCGCGCTCGGTCGCTCTGGTCGGCATTTCGGATGACCTGGCCAAGACCGCCGCGCGACCGTTGCACTTTCTGCGCCGCGCCGGCTATGCCCGGCGCGTCTATCCGGTCAACCCGACCCGCGCGACGGTGCAGGGGGAGACATCCTTTCCCTCGTTGAGCGCGCTACCGGAGCGGCCGGACCACGCCTTCATTCTCGCAGGCACGGAAGCCGCGCTCGCCACCATCGAGCAGTGCGGCCAACTCTGCATTCCCGTTGCGACGGTTCTCGCCGGCGGCTTCGCGGAATCGGGAGCCGAAGGCGAGAATAATGAGCGTAGACTCAAGGATCTGACACGGCGCTATGGTGTTCGTGTACTGGGACCGTCCAGCATTGGCATCGTCAACCTTTATGAACGGCTGGTGCTGACGGCCAATGCCGCCTTCGCCGAACCCGATTTGCCCGTGGGCGGCATCTTTGTCGGTTCTCACAGCGGCAGCCTGATCGGTGCGCTGGTCTCCCGCGGCAAGGCGCGTGGCGTCGGCTTCTCCGGGCTCGTCTCGGTGGGCGGCGAAAGTGACCTCAGCATGGGCGAGATCTGCGCCGCGACCCTCGACGATCCGAAGACCACGGGGTATCTGCTCTTCTTGGAGACCATGCGGCACGCAGACGCGCTGCAGGCTTTCGCGCTGGAGGCCGCGAAACGCGGCAAACCCGTGGCTGCGTATAAGCTCGGGCGCTCGCCGGAAGCCGCCGAGCTCGCGGTGTCCCACACCGGAGCCCTCGCCGGCGTTGACGATGTAGCCGACACCTTCCTGCGTGAATGCGGCATCGCCCGTGTGGAGTCGTTCGAGGGGTTGCTCGAAATCCTTCCCCTGCTGCAGAAGCTTCAGACGAGGACTGAGCGCAGAACGCCAACCGTCGGCGTCGTGACCACCACGGGTGGCGGCGCGGCCATGGCCGTGGATCAGATCGCCATGCGCGGCGTCACTGTTGTCCCGCCATCGGACGCCACCCGCGCGCGCCTCGCCGCGGCGGGCGTGAACGGCGGCCACGGCCGCATCGTCGATCTGACCCTCGCCGGCACACGCTACGACGTGATGAAATCGACGCTCGACGTGATGCTGACCGCCCCCGAATTCGACCTCATCCTCGCCACCGTTGGTTCCTCGGCTCGGTTTCAGCCGGAGCTGGCGGTGAAGCCGGTGGCTGACGCCGCCGGCGAGCACGCGCGGCCGCTCGCCGCCTTCATTGTGCCTGATGCGCCGGAGGCCCTCGTCCGGATGGCCGAGGCGGGAATTCCCAGCTTCCGCACGCCGGAGACCTGCGGCGACGTTATCGCCGCCGCTTTTGCCCGCCGCGCGCCGCGCCCGGACCTTCCCTGGGCCACCGCGTCCAATCCGGCTGATGCGGGAAGTCGCATGCTGGACGAAGCTGAAGCCTATGCGCTGTTCGCTGCCGTAGGTATTCCCCACGCGCCCGTCGCCGTGCTCGATGCCGGCGCCGCGGTGCCGGATCTGCCTTTCGCCTATCCTGTGGTGGCCAAGGTGTTGCACTCCGACATCGCCCACAAAACTGATGTGGGCGGCGTGGCGCTAGGCATCTCCGACAGAGCGGAGCTCACGTCAGCGATGGCCCGTATCAAGGACACTGTCGAAGAGCGGCGCCCCGGCACCATCGTCTCGCGCATTCTGGTTCAGCCGATGGCGCGTGGGTTGGGGGAGGCGCTTATCGGGCTGCGGCGCGATCCGCAGGTGGGACCGGTCGTAATGCTGGCGGCCGGCGGCGTCTTCACCGAGCTTTATCGCGACCGCAGCCTGCGCCTCGCCCCCGTGAACCGCGACGGCGCCCTGGAGATGATCGCGGAGGTGAAAGCGATGCAGGTTTTGGGCGGCTATCGCGGCAAGCCTAAGGGAGATCTCGATGCTCTGGCGGACGCCATCGTCGCCGTCTCACGGCTTGCGCTGATCCATGAGCCGGCAGTCATCGAAGCCGAGATCAATCCGGTGCTGATCCTTGCCGATGGCGGCGGCGTGCTGGCTGTTGACGCCTTGGTTCGCCAGGCGGAGCCGGCGCGGTGAGCGCGCCTTCTCTGGCGATACCGGTCGCCTCCAACCCGCATCCCGTGGTGCGCGTTGAGCGGGACGGCGCGGTGGCCGTTATACTCATCGACAACCCGCCGGTGAACGCCGGCTCTCAGGCGGTGCGTGCCGGGCTACTCGCCGCCGTCGCCGCCATCGCCGCGGACGCCTCCGTTGGTGCAGCCGTCATCATGGGCGATGGCGGCTCGTTCATCGCCGGTTCGGACCTGAGGGAGTTCGAGCTGCCGCTGGCGGAGCCTCATCTGCCGGAGGTCATCCGAGCCATTGAGGACTGTCCGAAGCCCATCGTCGCAGCACTGCACGGAGCAGCCCTCGGCGGGGGCTTCGAACTGGCGCTCGGTTGCGACGCCCGGATTGCGGTGCCGGGCACACTCATGGGGCTGCCGGAAACCACGCTTGGCATCATTCCCGGCGCTGGCGGGACGCAGCGGCTTCCGCGTTTGGTGGGTATTTCGCGGGCCATCGAGCTGGTGTGCTCTGGCCGGCGTGTCGGCGCCGATGAAGCGCTCCGTCTGGGCATGATCGATAGGATCGCCAACGGACCGCTTCGGGGTGCGGCGATCGCCCATGCGCAGACGCTCGTTGGCGCCAAACATCGGGTGATTGCGTGCGCGATCCCGGATGATCTGTCTGACGAGGAAAGCGCGGTCGCCGCCGCGCTGAAGGCGGGTCGTGGGCGGCCTCACATCGCGGCGGCGATCCGCCATGTGCAGGCCGCACGCCATGTTCCCGCCGCCCAGGCCCTTATTGACGAGCGGGCCGAATTTCAGCGCCTGCGCGTTGCGCCTGATGCCAAGGCACTGCGGCATCTCTTCTTCGCCGAACGCGAGGCGACGCGCGGCGTGGGGCTGCTCGGGGGCTCGGCACGCCCGTTCCGGCGCCTCGGCGTGGTCGGGGCCGGAACCATGGGTTCCGGCATTGCCTTGGCGGGGCTTCAGGCCGGCCTGCCGGTGGTGATGGTGGAGCGGGATAAAGAAGCCCTCGAGCGGGGCTGGGGAACCATAAGGGCCCATGTGGCGCGACAGACCGCTGCCGGCCGGCTTTCGCACGGGGCAGAGGCCGATCTGCTTGCACGGTTCGCCACGAGCCTGGATCTGGACGCGGTCGCGGACTGCGATGTGATCGTGGAGGCCGTGGTTGAGGATATCGAGGTGAAGCGGGAGGTTTTCCGGGCGCTCGATGCTGTCGCGCGCCATGGCGCGATACTCGCCAGCAACACCTCGTATCTCGATCTCGATGCGATCGCGCAGGCCACGAGCCGGCCTCAGGACGTGATCGGGCTGCATTTCTTCAGCCCGGCGCATGTGATGCGGCTGCTGGAGGTGGTGCGTGGCGTCGCCAGTGCTCCGGACGCGGTGGCGACGGGGCTCGCAGTAGCTCGGCGCATCGGCAAGCAGGCCGTGCTGGCCGGGAACCGTTTCGGCTTCATCGGCAACCGCCTGTATTCCGCCTACCGCCAGCAATGCGAATTCATGCTGGAGGACGGGGCTCTGCCGCAGCAGGTAGATGCCGCCCTGGAAGCCTTCGGCTTTGCCATGGGGCCGTTCGCCGTGGCGGACCTGTCGGGCCTCGATATCGCCTGGCGCATGCGCCAGCAACTGGCCGCGACGCGCGACCCGGCGGCGCGTTACGTCTCTATCCCCGATCGACTGTGCGAGGCGGGGCGGCTGGGTCGCAAGACCGGCGCGGGCTATTATCGCTACGCCGATGGCCGGTCCAAGGGCATGCCGGATCCAGCGGTCGAGGCGGTGATCGTTGCAGCGTCGCACGCCGCCGGCCGGCCTCGGCGCAGCTTGTCCGAGGCGGAAATTCAGCGCCGGGCCCTGCTGGCACTGGTGAACGAAGCGGCTCTCGCCCTTGAAGATGGCGCTGCTGAGAGGGCGTCGGATATCGATGTGGTGCTGGTGAATGGCTACGGCTTTCCGCGCTGGATCGGCGGTCCTGTCCACTGGGCACGATCACAGGCACAGGGGGCTCTGGCGCACGATTGCGCGGACATGGTGGAAGACGCAGGCCCCGGAGCCCGTCTCGGCAACCTCAGCCTCCTTCTCGAAGACGTGGGAAAGGACGCCCTTTGACCGAGGCTGCTATCTACGATGCTGTCCGCACGCCTATCGGTCGCGACGGCGGCGAGATTCATCTCGCCATCGCGCGGCGTCGAGAACAGGGCGCGGGCTCCGTTCGTGATGGGCACGGCAGAAGGGGCGTTCGCGTGCAACGCCAAGCTCGAGGACCCGTGCCCCACATGAACGCGAACGCTGGCGCGATTGCCCTCGGCCATCCGCTCCGCATGTCCGGCGCCCGGCTCGTGACAACGGCAACGCTTGAACTCCATGGTCGCGGCACCCGTTACGCTCTGTGTACCATGTGCAGCGGCGACGGACAGGGCATTGCCCTGCTTATCGAGCGGGTGTGACCATGGCGGCAGGACCGCGACCGGGAATGTATGTGACGGCGACGGGCGCGGAAATCATGATTGAGACCCGCCTCAGTCATGCCGTCGAGCCGGAAGGCCGCATCATCATCGCCGGCCACGATCTGTTCGAAGCTGCGCAGCGCCTGCCTTATGATGCGGTCGCGGCGCTACTCTGGCGGGAGATTCTGCCGAACGAGATGACGCCGGCGGCGCTCGGAGCAGCACGGGTTGCAGCTTTTTCCCGCTTCGCACAGCTGTTTCCGGCCGCCGCGAGCCAGAACCTGTCTCTCATCGAGCGGCAACGGTTGCTGCTGTCCGGCATTCCCCGGGCAGACATGTCACCGCTGATGCTGGTGGCGACCGTGGGCGTTGCCGCGGCCGCCGCAACCCGCCTCGCATCCGGCCTGGAACCCCTCCCACCTGACCCCGGTGCCTCGCATGCCGCTGACCTTCTGCGGACCGCACGCGGGCGGGAGGCCTCTAGCGCGGAGGAGCGTGCGCTCAACACCTATCTCGGCATCATGATCGACCACGGCATCAATGCCTCGACTTTCGCCGCGCGGGTAACGGCTTCAACGGGGGCCGGCAGCACCGCCTCCGCCATTGCCGGCCTGTGCGCTCTGGAAGGCACGCTTCACGGCGGAGCACCTGGCCTTGTGCTGGATATGTTCGACACTGCGGCGGGTGATCCGCAAGCCTGGCTTGCCGCCGCGCTGGATCGCGGGGAGCGTCTGATGGGGTTCGGATCTCGCGCCTATGAAGGTCGCGATCCGAGAGCCTCCATCTTCAAGGCGGCGGTCGAGGCCCTGCCGGTGGAATGCCGCGGCCGGCTCCTCATCGCCGAGCAGTTGGAAGTCGAAGCCGAGGTGTTGTTCATGTTGCAGCGCCCAAAGCGCCCCTTGCGCCCCAATGTCGAATTCTATGCCGCCGTCTTGCTGGACGCCGTCGGCCTGCCCCGCACGGCGTTCACCTCTTTCTTCGCGGCCGCCAGGTCTGCCGGATGGGCAGCGCATATCGTCGAGCAGGAACGTCATGGCCGGATGCTTCGGCCTTCCACTCGATACTGCGGGCCGGGGCCGGAATATTCCTGAAGCTCCGGGCGGATCACCGGTCCCATTGCTCGACCGCTCAAGCAGTTAAGTCGCAGTCAGAAGAACAAGCTTTACGCATAGTAATGATATTATTCTAATTCAAAACATATCAGTTTATTCGGCTGATTGAAAGAATAAATTAAATCAAAAATCCATAGTTGTCCAGTTTTGGCTTAATAAGAGAAATTTTATTTTGCTCGTGAATGACAATAGGTCTTGCCTGCATGATTTTTAGTTATGCGGCCCTCCTCTTGGCAGAGTTGTGCTGGGCCGCATTTTTTGCAATCTGTTCAGTCCGGTCCAGGGAAATAATTCTAATGACAGGGAATCTAATTCATCCAAAACAGAGTGTTCTGGCAGTTGGAGCTGGCGCATGCCAACGATCTTCCGATTGGACGATCTGCGGTCGTTCCCAGTGGCGAATAAAATAAGTCCGGATGAAACCTGGACATGAAAAATTGGAGGGGAGACAAGTGAGGAACGAGGCGGCTGGCCTTATCGTTGAAGCTTCAGGTCTTACGAAGGAATTCAAGGGGTTCGCTGCGGTCAAGAACGTTGACCTCAGGATCCGCCG